>JBBDIL010000013.1:61255-123038 GCA_040880425.1 Burkholderiales bacterium
AGCCGAACATCTACAAGTTCACGCCTGAAGCGCGCTACGTATGGTTTGCGGCCGAGCCGGTCAAACCCTATATCGGCGCCTTCCTTTCACGCACGATCTATTCAGGACTGCCGGATCGGAATACCTACGGCGTGAAGGGTGGCGGCTATTTCGCAGTTTCGCCGAACGCGAACGTCAGCCTGGGCATAGTTTACGAACGGATCTCGAGCTGTGACAGAAGGACTTATCGCGACTGCTCGGACCTATATCCCGAAGCGGCGTTCCACGTGCGCTTCTGATCGCATCGGCGCTCAGGACAAGGGGCACCGATCGGTGCCCCTTGTCCGTTTACCACGGCAAGAATGCGGATTCACCAGTTGGTTGCGATGTTTCCTCGCCCATGCAGGACCATGCTGGCATGGGCGATGGCGGCAACCGGTCAGCTTCGCCCGTAGACTTCATTCGCTTTTTTGATATTTTCCTCGAGATTGGTCGCAAACGTGGACAGGCCGCGGGTGTTCTCGAAGCAGTACATCTGCCCGCGATTGACGAGATGGATGGAGCAATCCGTTTGTACTTTCTTGCCTTGTGTTAGTGCATAAGCGCATAAGCCGTCGTGTTCGCCCCGTCCGCCATGGACCTGCGCAAACGCAGCGGACGTAGTCAACGCCAGGATACCGGCAAGAAGCAGATTCTTGAATCGCATAACGAGTCTCCTCGAAAAGTGTGGAGTTGATCGGAACTACGCGTACTGATACGGGCGTTCCGAGGTAATGGATTCAAAATGACTGACCTGCAGAAGGCGCGTATCCAAAGCTGCGCGCGGAACGATTCAGGCCATCCCTAAAACTCTTCCGCTTGAATACGGCGTAGAAACTTTTATTAGCGCATATTGAATCCAGCGCGTTGCGAAGTACGTACGCGATTTTCTTCGTCCGCCGCTGAAACGTCTTACTGATACGAGTACACCAAAATCAAAGGGCGTCCGCAGACGCCCTTTGATGTCCTTGCCCGGGAGCAGCGCAACCGAGCGGTCCGATGCAATCCAGCAGGCGCAGGATTTAGAAAAACGAACCGCTCTTTACTGGTTGCACCGATTCACGCCAGCACGTAACTTGTCTTGACGATCGTAAAGAATTCCTGCGCGTAACGCCCCTGTTCGCGCGGGCCATAGCTCGAGCCTTTTCGGCCTCCAAACGGCACGTGGTAATCCACGCCCGCGGTCGGCAGATTGACCATGACCATGCCAGCCTGGCTGTTGCGGCGGAAATGTGCCGCATGCTTGAGCGACCCGGTGCAGATACCGGCAGACAGGCCAAACGGCGTGTCGTTCGCGACTGCGAGCGCCTCGTCGTAGTCCTTTACCGCTACCACCGAAGCAACCGGTCCGAACACTTCCTCGCGATTGATGCGCATCTTGTTCTCGGTTTCGGTGAACAGCGCCGGTTCGAGGTAGAAGCCCTCGGTATCACGTTTCAGCAGATTTCCGCCATAAGCCAGCTTGCCGCCCTCTTTCCTGGCTTCTTCTATATAGAAGAGATCCTGGTTCAGCTGATTCTTGTCCACGACCGGCCCGACCTCCGTGCCCTGCTTGAGCGCGTTGTCCACCTTCAGGCCCTTGATGCGCTCGACCATGGCAGCGACGAACTTGTCGTGGATACCTTGGGTCACGATCAGGCGCGACGACGCGGTACATCGCTGCCCTGTGGAGAAAAAGGCTCCGTTCACCGCGCTTTCCACCGCGGTCTTGAGGTCGGCGTCGTCCAGCACCACCAGCGGGTTCTTGCCCCCCATCTCGAGCTGGAACTTGGCCATGCGCGCCACAGCTTTCTGTGCCAGCTTGCGCCCGGTCTCGACCGAGCCGGTGAAAGTGATTGCGTCCACGCGCGGATCGTTGACGATGGTTTCACCCACCACGCTGCCGCGTCCCATGACGAAATTGAAAACGCCTTTTGGTACGCCTGCGTCGACGATGATCTTCGCGATTGCGTGCGCCATGCCCGGCACCAGGTCCGCTGGCTTGAACACCACCGAGTTGCCGTAGGCAAGCGCCGGCGCGACTTTCCACGCCGGAATCGCTGCCGGGAAATTCCATGGCGAGATGATGCCGACCACGCCAAGCGGCTCGCGCACGATCTCGACGTCGATGCCCGAGCGAACCGACGGCACCAGTTCTCCGGTACGTCGCAAAACCTCGCCGGCAAAGAACTTGAAAATGTTGCCTGCGCGCACGACTTCGCCGATGCCCTCGGGCAGGGTCTTGCCTTCTTCGCGCGACAGCAGCTTGCCGAGTTCGTCCTTGCGCGCAAGGATCTGCGAACCGATCTTGTCGAGCAAGTCGGCCCGCGCCTGCACGTTGAACGCAGCCCACGCCGGGAACGCCGCGCGCGCGGCCTCGATCGCGGTCTCGGTCTGTTTCTGGTCAGCCTGCGCATACTCGGCGACCACGTCCTTCACGTCGGATGGATTGATGTCCTTTGAAGTGGTTGCACCGGCAACCCATTCGCCGGCGATGTAATTCTGCAGTTTCTCGGTGCTCATGTCATCTCCCTCGGGTAAGGGGTCGATGCTAGCCAAGCAGCATCGCCCGCGTCAAATCAGCGTGCAGTGGGTTTGCGCTTGCGGCGCAGCTGGTAGAACGCATCCAGCTCCCATGGCCGCACTGCGAGCACCATGCTGGCCGGTCGGCGGTCCCCAAGCGGCAGGCGCTTGTCGTCCTCGTGCAGCTCCGAAAACTCGCGCGCGAGCCGCTTCAGCCGCGCGATCATCTGCGCGGCCGAAGCAGCGGACAGCATGCCGTTGACCACCGCGATGTACTCGCCTTCGCGGTCGAAGCCGGCGCGGAAATACTCGCGCTCTGCGCGCTCGAGAAAGAAACGCCGGATCGGGCCGTTCGGCAGCCAGGAGAAGGTTCGCGCCACCTTCAGCTTGATGCGATTACCCGGAAGCAGCTCCAGAAAGCGGATACGGTCCAGGCGCAAAAGCAACTGGATGCATTCGGTCCGGTTCAGCTCGTAGATCGAAACGATCTGCTCCAGCGTCAGGTGGTTCAGCGCGCACACCGCGACCAGAAACAGCCGCGGATTGCCGACGATCTCCTTTTCCTGCTCCGGGGTCAGCCGGCTCACGTAATGGCGTTCGCTGTCCACCTCCTTCGCCAGTTCGGAGACGCTGACCTCGGCCAGCTGGCACACCTGCTCGAATCGCTGTAGCGAGAAATCGTTCTTTGAAAACATGCGCTTGACTGTCGCCTCGCTGAGTTTCAGGCCCTTTGCCACTTGTGCGTAGTTGACCCTGCGGGCCTTCAGGACACGCTTCAGTTCCCCCACCAGCGCTGCGGTCTGCGACATCACCCCCTCCGGTTATGACGTTGGAAAGTCGCGCTATTGGATACCGTCGGGCGCGCCGGTATCAACCTCTTTCGATTCGATTTACCGGCGGTTCGCGAATACTCAGGATGCGTTCACGCCAGAGGCAAACGCCACAGGGGCGCGCCGGACCGGCGGAATCGGATCAGGGAGAGAGTCAAGAATGACAACGCAGACGCTTGCTTCCGTATTTCAGGCCGCACTCTCACGCGGTACCGAGAACCGCACTGCCACCGTGCCCGCAACCCGCGACGAACTTCTGCTCGCCGCAATCGAAAGAAGCGCCACTCCGCTCGACCAGATCATCAGCCGCCGCATCGGCCTGCACAAGGATTACTCAGGCGCCAAGGACTGATCTCCATGCGGGGGAGCGGCTCCCGGGGGCCGTCGCAGCACCCGCCGCATTGGCCGGCCATCGCAAGTTGGCCGGCCATTTTTTTGCGCTGTCTCGACAGGCCCGGGTTCCGGTGACAAGTCTGCGCATGAGAGAATGCGCCCCTTCTCGAAGACCTGCTTGCCATGCCACCGTATACCCTCTCCGCCCGCCCGGCCGTGCAGGCGCTGCGCGCCTCCAAGATCCGCGAAGTCGCCAATGCCGGGATGGGGCGAGCCGACGTCATCGCCTTCTGGTTCGGCGAGCCGGACGAGGTGACCCCGGAGTTCATTCGCCAGGCTGGCGTGGAAGCATTGAACCGGGGCGAAACCTTCTACACGCAGAACCTGGGACTGCCGGAACTGCGCGAAACGATTGCAGGCTACGTAGACCGGCTGCACCCGGCGCCCGGCACAGGGCGGATAGCGGCAGATCATGTCGCGGTCACCAACTCCGGCATGTCAGCGCTCATGCTGACAAACCAGGCCCTGGTAGGGCCGGGCGACCGCTCTGTAATCGTCACCCCGGTTTGGCCAAACCTGGTGGAAATCCCGAAGATCCTCGGCGCGGAAGCGGTGACCGTTCCGCTCAGCTTCTCGCCGGAGGGCTGGAAACTGGACCTGCAGCGCCTGATCGATACGCTCACGCCGCAAACACGCGCGGTCTGCATCAATTCGCCAAATAACCCGACCGGCTGGACCATCACGCCCGATGACCTGCATGCGATCCTAAATCACTGCCGTAAACACGGCATCTGGATCATCGCCGACGATGCCTATGAGCGACTTTACTTCGATGACGACTCCGGCGTAGCAGCGTCCTTTCTCGACATCGCGCACCCGGAGGACCGGCTGGTCAGCACCAACACGTTCTCCAAGGCGTGGCTGATGACGGGCTGGCGACTGGGCTGGATCCTCGGACCAAAGCAACTGATTCCGCACCTTGCCACGCTGATCGAGTACAACACCTCGTGTGCGCCGGCTTTCGTGCAGCGCGCGGGCATCGCAGCGATCGAACAGGGCGAGTCGGTGACGCACCGCTTTAATGCGCGGTTGCGCCATGCGCGCGATTTTCTGCTGACGCGCCTGCAGGAGATCCCGGGCGTCGAAGCAGCCGCCCCCGCGGGTGCGATGTACGCGTTCTTCAGAATTGCCGGGATCGATGACAGTCTGGCGTTCTGCAAGCGGCTGATCGCGGACGTCGGACTCGGGCTGGCGCCGGGCATTGCATTCGGAGAGGAAGGCGAAGGCTACGTACGCTGGTGCTTCGCCTCGAGCGAAGACCGCCTGGCCGAAGGCGTGGCGCGGCTGAAAAGAAGTCTGCAGCGATGAAAGTTGTGGTCATCCCGGTCACGCCCTTCCATCAGAACTGCTCCCTGCTGGTCTGCGAAGAAACTACCCGCGCCGCGATTGTCGACCCTGGCGGTGACCTGGACCGCATCCTTGCCGCAATAGAGGAAAACGGCGCGACGCTGGAGAAGATCCTGCTCACCCACGGTCATATCGATCATTGCGGCGCCACCGCGGAGCTGAAGAGACGGCTGGGATTGCCGGTCGAAGGGCCGCATCGCGAAGACCAGTTCTGGATCGACCAGCTACCCCGGCAGGGCGAGATGTTCGGCTTCCCGCGGCTGGAACCGTTCGTGCCCGACCGTTATCTCGACGGCGGCGACATCGTGCGCTTCGGCAACGCGACGCTCGAGGTGCGCTTCTGCCCGGGACACACGCCTGGCCACGTGATCTTCTTTCATTCCGGACAGCGTCTGGCCCTGGTGGGTGACGTGCTTTTCAAGGGCTCGATCGGGCGCGCCGATTTTCCGCGCGGCGACTTCGACACTCTGACCGCGTCGATCACTACGCAGCTCTGGCCGCTCGGTGACGATGTCACCTTCATCCCGGGCCACGGTCCGGTATCGAGTTTCGGCGAGGAGCGCCGTTCGAACCCGTTTGTCGGCGATCGCGTGCTCCAGGTATCCAGATGAGATTCCGGCGCGCCACGGACAGCGACTTCGAGTCGATCCTGGCGCTGCAGGAGGCGAACCTGCACCAGAACCTGACGGAAATGCAGCGCGCCGACGGTTTCCTCTCGGTGCACTTCACCCGCGATCAGTTCGCCGAAATGAATACCGGGGCGACAGTCACGGTCGCTGAAGAGAACAACCGCATCGCGGGATATGCGTGCAGTTCCGCGCGGGAATTCAATGTCGACTTTCCGTTGCTCACCGCGATGCTAGGTGCATTACCGGGGCTCACGTTCCTTGGCCGGTCGCTGGATTCGTCTCGCACCTGTGTCTATGGCCCGGTATGCGTGGGCCGCGCGTTCCGCGGCCGAGGCGTGTTCCGGGGACTCATCGATCGATTGAAGAAAGAGCTTGCCGGCCGCTACGACTGTGCGGTGGCGTTTATCGCCAAGGACAACGTGCGCTCTCTGGGCGCGCATGTGGACGGCCTCGGGATGTCGCTGGCTGGCGAGTTCCAACACGCCGGCAAAGCTTACTGGATAGTCGCCTTCGGTATCCCGCGGGAGGCCGTGTCGTGCGTGGCGTAGACGGGCGGCAGGATCTTCCATATTCAAGGACGAGCCTTGAAGCAAACCACCTGGAATGGCAAGGGCACCGAGAGCATGAGGAAGTAATTTCTTTCCTGGCTCTCCCGGTGCCCCTGGAGGCTCGATCGGCAGTTGGCTTTTCTCTGCGCCTGCTCTGCCTTCTGGTTTGAGAGTCGTATTACCCGCGCTTGCCGAAGATGCGGTCGAGGTGCTGCATGTCGTTTACAACCCGCCATTCCGATGCACCGGCTTCCCTGGTGCGCTTTTCCCACCACTCCAGACGGCCGACATACCGGCGCGGATCGACATTGTCGGCATCGAGCTTGACCACGTTGATCGCGACAATCCGCATGCCGTCGAGGCGGATCGGAAAGTCCCGCACCGCTTTCGGGTCGAGATCTTCTTCCATGTCTGAAAAGACGATAATGGTTTTGCGTCCTGCCCCGGTTTCATTCAGGAACTCGGCAGCCTGCATGATGCCGCCGGTAAGGTCGGTATAACGGCTGCCGCCTGCCTGTTCGGTGGTGCGCGTAAATTCCCCAACCTTTTCGCTGAAGGCTCTTTTCTGGCTGGTCACCTGGAGCGGGTCCTGGACCAGGCTGACTTTGGCCACGATGTCCTTCTCGGTGAAACTCCGGCTTTTTACACGCGCCACCGCCATCGAGTCTCCCGGGTTCAGGCTACCCAGTACAAAGTTCACCACCGCCTGCACTTTGCCCACTTCTTTGGCATAGCTGCCGGATGAGTCAACCAGGAGATATACCGCATGGTTCCGGTTCACTTCGGCCCCACACCCGCCGAGCGCGACGGCAAGCGCCAGCGCTGACAACAGGATTCTCATGCTCATACCCCTTCCTCCGTACCCACGCGCTTCCCATAAGACGAGGTTGTCGTGCGTGGCTTCTCGCGCTGAGGTGCCGTCCCGCGCGCATGACGCACCCAGCGCTCGATCGCCAGCGGCACAAATATGAAAACGTCGTATAGCGCACCCAGCAGCTTGCCGGCTTCCTTCGCGAGGCTCGCAGCAACACGCAACACGAATGCGATCGAGCGCATCACCAGCACAAGCAGCGCACCGATGACGACACGACCCGAATTGATCAGATGCTCGAGTGGAATGGCAACGAAGGCCAGCGCAAACGGAAGCGTGAAGCCCAGGATCATCTGGCCGAACGTTGGAATGCGCACGACCCAGCCGCCGTCGGCCGCTGCGGTTGCACCGCCTGCGTCACCGAGGGCCTGCTTGAGCGCCACATCGCCCGCGATGATCAGGTCGCGCATTACCGCGAGTGCGACTTCGACTCCTGCCAGCACCAGCAGAATGGTGAACGACACCCACATCAGTCTGCGCCGCATCTTCTCCGAGATGTTGCCGAGCGGCAGCAGATTGGTGAACCGCAGTGTCTCCATCAGGAACAAGCCCATCAGGATTTCGAACAGGATGATTACCAGCGCTGCCACCTCGGAAGCCATGAGGTTATCGGTGACGTAATCGCCGCCGCCCACCATGGCCGACATCGGCAGCGCAATCAGCTTGAAGTTGACGTAGGCGCCTCCGAGCGCGATCAGGATCACCAGCGCGGCGACAAAGAACTGCGTGGAAGCCGACGAGGTTAACGAGTTCTCGGCACCGTTGCTGCGCGCAACGATGCTGTCGAGGCGGGCTACGCTGGAATCGATTTTCTGCGCGCTGTCCTGCAGACTGGTGACGTTGCGTTCCACTTGGCCGAGCGTCTGCTGCACAGAGCGCCAGAACGGCAGAAAGCCTTTCAGGATCTTGTGGCGCTGTTCATAGGACCTGCGGTACTCGCCGATCACACGGCGGTAGATGTCATCCAGCGACTTGCGGATATCGAACAGAATCCTCTCCACCACGCCGTCCCCATTGGCCTTGATCTTTGCGATCGCCTCGATGGCCTTCACCCATTCGGGCGGCGGCGGCGGCACCTCGCCGCTTTTCCGGTAGTCGTCTTCGATGCGCGCCACTTCATCCATCAATCTGCGCTGCAGCGCCGGGTAGCCTTCGAGGTCGCGTTGCACCAACAGGGTAACCCGCTCGAACTCCCGCTCGATCGCGAGCTTCGTTTCGCGCCCTCCCTGCGCGAAGAGCACCTCGCGATTGCGTTCGCGTAGCCGGAGGGCGGTATCGGCCATCCATCGTGCGCCCAGGCGCAGCGGTTTCTCGATGGAACGCGCAACACGCGCGATCAGCAGTTGCATCGACTCGCGCGCCACGTAGAGAAACGGCATCAATATGAGCAACAAGAGCAGCAGCGATGGCAGCGGCCGCTCCGGCCATATCATCAGGGATTGCATGAGGGTCATTGTCTGTACCTTTTGCTGGACATCCGCAATACGTTCGGATCCTACGGAGGGTGCAACCGTCAGGCCAGCAGTGCACACTCCGCCGCGACCCGGCGCGGCGCAACACGGTGCGCCGATACATTGCTGTTATTGCGGGGCTAATCGTCAGACAATCCGCGGCGTGTTTATGACGCATCCCGGCACCTGTCGCCTGACGGCGACTGCGCTGCCGCGTTTGGTAACAATTCGAAGCTTCGTTGATGGCGCTAGAATGAAAGCTGTCTGACAGGTTAAAGGCGGCCCGATGCCATTCGACCCCACCCTGCCCGGCGGCAGATCATCACGAAACGTACTCGGCGGCAATCTGCAGACATGCAGCGCAAAACCGCTTACCGGTTTTTATCGCAACGGTTGTTGCGATACGGGATCCCAAGATCCCGGATTGCATGTTATCTGCACGCAGGTGAACGCCGAGTTTCTCGAGTTCTCGGTCAAGCGCGGTAACGACCTCATGACTCCCGTGCCCGAGTATGACTTTCCCGGACTGAAACCCGGTGATCGATGGTGCCTGTGCGCGGCACGCTGGCGCGAGGCTCTGGACGCGGGAGTGGCGCCGCGCGTGATCCTAGCGGCTACCCACGAAGCGGCGCTGGAGGTGGTCTCGCTGGACGATCTGAAACGGCACGCACTCGACCTGCAGTGAAATAAGAAGACTCCAGGATTCGCGCATCGGGCTTGAAGAAGTGAATCCGATGCCATAGCTGATTGTTACCCCAAGGAGAAATGCGTGAAGGCCTACGAACTCGATCTTTCCAACAAGGGATTCGATGCGATCCAGATCACGGAGCGCGCGCAACCTCAGGCCGGGCCCGGCCAGGTGTTGATCCGCATGCACGCGTTTTCTCTGAATTTTCGCGATCTGCTGATCATCAACCATCTGTATCCCGTGGCGACCGGCTCGCACAGCCTTGTTCCCGTCTCGGACGGTGCAGGTGAAGTCGTCGAAGCCGGCGAAGGCGTCACGCGCTTTCGCAAAGGCGACCGGGTCATGGGCAGTTTCTTCCAGGGCTGGATAGACGGCCCTCTCACCTACCCGGCGATGAACACTTCTCTCGGTGGAGCAATCGACGGTGTGCTGGCGGAGTACGTCGTCCTGTCCGAGGAAGGCGTGGTCACGATTCCCGAGGATCTCTCGTACGAAGAGGCCGCTACCCTTCCCTGCGCGGGCGTGACGGCAAGGCACGCGTTGGTGGAGAGCGGCAGGATCACAGAGGGGCAGTCGGTTCTGCTGCTGGGCACCGGGGGCGTTTCAATATTCGGTTTGCAGATTGCCAAAGCGTTCGGGGCCAAGGCATTCATCACCTCCTCCAGCGACGAAAAGCTCACCCGTGTGCCCGGCGCGGACGGCATGATCAATTACAAGAGCAGGCCAGACTGGGAAAAAGACGTGCTCGAACTTACCGGCGGTGCCGGCGCCGACCACATCCTCGAAACGTCCGGTGCGGGCACGCTGCAGAAGTCGTTGCAGTCGGTGGCGATCCACGGCCAGATCAACATCATCGGCGTGCTCACCGGGCTGAAGGGCAATGTGGACCTGTCACCGCTACTGGTGAAAACCGCGCGCATGCAGGGCATATTCGTCGGCAGCCGCACGATGCTCGAAAGATTCGCCACGGCAGTCACAGAGCACCGAATCAAACCCGTCATCGACAAGATTTTCGGGTTCGATCAGGCGACCGAAGCCTACCAGTACCTCGCGACAGCCCAGCACTTCGGCAAGGTTGTCATCAAAGTATAAGGATCCGAACGGCTCCGGTGTTTCGTTTGCAGGCCCGCGTGCAGATTCCGGGCGCGGGCGCCTGGCATTCCGGGTCTTCGGTGCTGCGGCGCAAGATTCGTCCGGGTTCTCCGCGATCGGGGGCGATGTTACGCTGGTGGCGTCGCCCACCGTCTCAATGACTTTTGGACCATGTGCGACAACCGCATTCCATGACGAAATTTAAAGGCCGACAAGTGCCTTGTCGTGAGCCCGACCTTTCACTCGACTGGCCGGGACCTGAATGCTTCAATCGGGGAAACAATCAGAAATCAAAGAGGAGCCTCTGTATGAACTCAGGACACAGAAAATTCGCGCTCGCGATTGCGGCGGGAATCGCCTTCGCATCTTCACCAGCATGTTTTGCACAAGGCTATGCCGTGCCGTCAGCGAACGATGTGGTCGACCTGACGCCGACCCTGTCCACGAAACTGAAACAGTGGTGGCCATTTGGACACCATGCGCCGCAAGTGTTCGACTACAAGAAGCACGGCGAGTACGCGTATACCGCAGACCTGCTGCTGATCGACAACGATACGGCACTGCAGCTCGACTGCCCGCCGCACATGATGCCGCCGCTGGACTCCGGGCTGCCGAATGCCGGTTACTGGGGCAGCATGACCTGCGACAAGGCGCCGGTATGGCAGATGATGGGCGAAACCGTGAAAGTCGACGGCCGGTCCATCCTGGACAAGACCGGCGCGTTTGAAAGCCCCGTCTTCACTGTCGATCAGGTCAAGGCCGCGGAGCGTGCCATCGGCCGTTCAATCGGAGCCGGCGACGCGGTGCTGTACTGGAGTGGTTACAACGACAAGCACGGCGCCGCCAGCACGCCCGCAGACGCCCTGATTTTCGACGTCGGCACCGGCAAAAAGCCGGCATGGCCGGCGCCGGACTGGGCCACGCAGGACTATGTGGGTAGCAAGGGCACGCTGCTGGTCGGACTCGATTCGCCCAGCATCGGCGCATGGGGTCCGCCCGATCACACCTGGGAAGGCACGCAGAGCTATCGCTCGCAGACCTTCAAGGGGCTGGAAAGCCATCTCGGCCTGTTCAAGTACGGCGGCATCGACGTCGAGTCGCTGGTCAATCTCGACAAGGTGCCGAACGGCTCCACCTTCATCATGCTGCCGGTGAAACTCAAGGACTCGCCCACCGCGCAGGCCCGCGCGATCGCGGTCACCAATCGCCAGTTGGCAGCGCAGTTGAATCGCGCGATCAAGTCGAAGAAGGTAGTCGACCTGTCGGTGCTCAACTGGGAGAAGCTGCCGGTGACCTGGAAGGGCCCGGGGCTCGGCAATGAAGCATTTCCCTTCTTTCGCCTGATGGAGATGATGTCCTACACGGGACCGAGCGCGCCGTACTGGGTCAATTCTCAGGTCATGGATTCGCGTACCGGCACGCACATCACGCCGCCGGCCCACTACGGATTGCCGCGCGGGTTCCGCGTAAGCGACTACCAGGGCGAAGTGCGCCAGTGGGCGCAGGAGTTCGAGCGCAAGTACGGTGCAATCAAGAACACCGACATGACATCGGACAAGATTCCGGCGCACGTGCTGGTGGGCCCCGCGCGCGTGGTAAACGTGCAGGCGCTCGCCGGCACCACCGATCGCAAGAACTGGCCGGCCTCGCCCCCGATCACGGTGGCGGACGTCCAGGCACACGAGAAAGCGCATGGCGCGATCCGCGCCGGCGAGATCGTGATCTTTCACACCGGCTTCACCGATGCGCACTTCCGCATGCCGGAGCGCGGCCGCGTCGAGGCGGCAATGGCAGGGCCGGTCAACGGCGAAACCGAGGGCTGGCCGGCGGCGACGCCGGAGGTCATCCAGTATCTGGCGAAGAAAGGCGTGCGCCATGTCGCGATCGACGCACCGCGGATCGGTTCGGTCGTGGAAAAGGACGCCGCGATGACCTTCTGGGCTGCGGCGAATGAGGGCATGGTCGTCAGCTCCTACCTGATTGGCGCCGGGCAACTGCCGCCGACCGGTGCGTTCTACGTCTTCCTCAATCCGAAGGTCGAGAACGGCCATGGCGGTCCCGGCCGCGCGGCTGCGATCCTGCCGCACAAGTAACCAACCCGACACCCGCTCAACGGCGAAGCCCCTGGCTTCGCCGTTTTTCCTCCACCCCTGCGGAGAAAGTCGGGAGAAAAGGGTTCGGTTCAGTCCCGAAGATTCCGCAGTTCCCGCCGGATGATCTTGCCGGTCGTGGTAAGCGGCAGCGTGTCGACATAACGCACCTGCCTGGGATACTCGTGCGCTGCGAGCCGCGTCCTGACGTGATCCTGCAGTTCCCGGGTCAAGGCATCGCCCGGCGCGAAGCCCTGGTTGAGGACGACGTACGCCTTCACGATCTCGGTGCGCTCCGGGTCCGGCGTGCCGACCACCGCAACCATGCGCACGGCGGGGTGCGACAACAGGCAATCCTCGATCGGTGCAGGGCCGATGCGATAACCCGCGCTGGTGATGACGTCGTCGTTGCGGCCGAGAAAGTTGATGTAGCCGTCTGCATCCATGCAGCCGCTGTCGCCGGTGATCAGCCAGTCGCGGATGTATTTCTCACGTGTGGCGCGCTCGTTATTCCAGTAGCCGAGGAACATCACCGGGTCCGGCTGGCGCACCGCGATGTTGCCTTCCCTGCCGCGCGGCATGACTGCGCCCTCTTCATCGACGATCTCCACGCGATGCCCGGGCGCTGCCCGGCCGATTGCGCCGGGACGGGCCTCGAACAGCCGCGCGCACGACGAAACCGTCATGTTGCACTCGGTCTGGCCATAGAATTCGTTGATGGTCAGGCCAAAGGCATCGCGCCCCCATTGCAGCAACTCCGCGCCGAGCGACTCGCCGCCGCTCGCCAGCGAACGCAGTTCAAGACCCCAACGGCTCCGGATGTCAGGCAAACCGCGGAGCAATTTGAGCGCGGTAGGCGGCAGAAACACGTTGCGCACGCAGTGCCTCGCCATGAGTTCGCATGCGAGCTCCGGGTCGAACTTGCCGAACCTGCGTGCCACCACCGGGATGCCATGGTGCCAGGCGGCAAACAGGACGTCGATCAGCCCGCCGATCCAGGCCCAGTCGGCCGGCGTCCACATGAGGTCGCCGTCAAACCCGAGAAAATTGTGCGACATCTCGACGCCAGGAAGGTGTCCGAGCAGGGTGCGGTGCGGAAGCAAGGCCCCCTTCGGCTGGCCGGTGGTGCCCGACGTGTAGATGATGAGCGCGGGATCATCCGCGCGCGTCGCAACGGTTTCAAAACGTTCCGGCATACCGGCAAGCGCATCGCCGAAATGCAGGGTGCCTGCAGGTTGCGAGTCGATGCAGAAGACACATTCCAGCGCCGGCAGCGCGGTGCGGATCTGCGCGATTTTTCCGGCACCCGTCGAATCCGTAACCAGCAGCTTCACGCCTGCGTCCCGCAGGCGATACTCCAGCGCGTCGATACCGAACAGGGTGAACAGCGGTACCGCGATTGCGCCGAGCTTGTACGCGGCCACATGCGCGACGGCCGTTTCAGGTTCCTGCGGCAACAGGATTCCAATGCGCTCTCCGCGCTGCACGCCATGCGCGGCAAACAGATTCGCCGCCTGGTTGGACAACCGTCGAATATCGGCGAACCTGTAACGAACGACGCCACCATCCGGCTTGTCGTGAATCAGGGCAACGCGGCGCGGATCAGTCGCCCACTTGTCGCAAAGATCGACGCCCATGTTGTAGAACTCCGACACCTGCCAGCGGAACTGCCGGCAGATTGCGTCGTACGAATCGAGCTGCGGAAGCACTGTTACTCCTGGAGAAGCGGTTCAAGCCGCGCATTCTATTCAACATCGCGCGGCACGCCGCGATCGGAAACCCGGGCCGGCTTCAGTCGCAGGACAGCGGCAGCCGATGTTGGGTTGGTTCGCCTCGTCCGCTTCGATCCCGCTCAGACACGGGAACCGGGCCGGTTTCGCTGCAACGCGGAACCCGCCTTGCGGATCCCTTGCAACTTGGCACCCTGCCACGGAGAGTGCCAATGCACACGGCAAGCAGCGTGCAAATGGCATTTTTGCGCACATTGCCGCGCAGGCAGAACCCTTCTTGACCTCGGGCCAATTGACACCTTTCCAGCACCGGGCGTAGCGTTAATCTGCTGTGTCGAACCTGTAACTGAAGTTCAGAACACGCTGCCGAAGGCGTGAAATTGTGCAAATGCACAACAATAATCCGGGTACGGGAGGAGGAGAGCAGCTATGGAGTTCAACATCCTGAAGCACTTCAAGGGTCTCGAAGAAATGCCTACAGACCCGCTGAAAGCCGATGAGATCGGCACCTCGTTGTTCATGACCGGCGGCATGGGCCCGCAAATCTCGGCAAAGATGGACGAGAAAGCCAAAAAAGCCGGCATGTCCCGCCGCAATTTCATCAAGTCTTCGATCGGTTTTTCCGCAGCGATGGTGGCGGCGAACGAAGTCACCGGAATGAAATTTTTCGAGATCGGCGAAGCCGAGGCAGCCGACTTCGATGCGAAGAACGAAGCGATCAACCTCGCGCGCGCCAGCAGCGATTTCATCGTCGATGTCCACACGCATGTCTGTACGCGGCCCGGGCATTACCAGCTTGGCGTCAACACCTCCGAGCGCGGCATGTGGTTCGTGCAACTGCTGGACGATCTCGGCAAGGCGTTCGGTCTGAAGAACGGCACGCGCGACATGAACGTCGAAAACTACGGCAAGCTGATCCTGCAGGAAAGCGACACCACCGTCGGCATCTTCAACCCGTTCGGATTCCGCGAGCACTACGGCAACCAGGACATGATTCCGATGGAGTACCAGGTCGGCGTACGCAACAACTGGCCGGAGTCAACGATCATGCTGGCCGGCGGCCTGACGCCCAACCAGGGACTCGGTGAGACGCTGGACCGTCTGCGCATGTACGTCAGCGACTACAAGATCTCGGGCCTCAAGCTCTACACCTTCGACGCTACCGACAAGAAAGGCTGGTGGTTCGACGACGAGAAGCTCGCATACCCGATCTGGGAAGAGTGCCGCAAACTGGGCGTCAAAAACATCGGCTGCCACAAAGGCATTCCATTCGGCCAGTTCTATGCGCGCTACGCACATGCTGAAGATTTCGACGCGGCGGCTGACGACTTTCTCGACCTGAACTTCATCGCCTATCACTCGGCATGGCCGTATCACAATGAGCTGGCAGCACTCAAAGGGTTCAAACCGCAGCGCAAGAACCTTTACTGCGAAGTCGGTTCGACATTCGCAGCCACAGTCACCAGCCGGCCGATGGAATGCGCGCATGTGCTCGGCACCCTGCTGCGCGACCTGGGTCCGGACTATGTGCTGTGGGGTACGGACTCGCTGCTCTGGGGGAACCCGCAATGGCAGATCGAGGCATTCCGCAAGTTCCAGATCCCGGATCAGCTGGTGGAAGGCTACGGTTATCCGAAGATCACGCCGGAGATTCGTCGCAAGGTATTCGGCGAGAATGCGGCGCGGCTGTGGAACATCGACAGACAGAGCGCGATGCAGGCAAAAGCCAAGATCATCGCAACCGCGCACGCATAACACGGTAGTCCATCGTAAAGGGCCGACTCACTTCGGGTCGGCCTCTTTTTTGCTCACGGAACCCGGAGTACCAACGTGCCGATCTACGAATATGCCTGCGATCCCTGCGAAACGATCTACCAGACCCGGCATGGCATGAATGATCCGCGGCCCGAACACTGCCCGAAGTGTCGCGGCGCGCTGCGCAAGGTGATTTCTGCGCCAAGTCTCAATACCGGAAATCACAGCAGCCCAACAGCCGCAAAGTACGCGAAACTCTCCGAAAGCGACGAGGTCGCCAGGGAAAAGGATTTGCAGAAGGTCTACCAGACCATCTGGATTCCGCCGGAAGTCAAACACAGCCCGTGGGATGAAGATCACTGAGCATAGCTCGCAGGAGGCGAAATTTGCGCCAGCGGGCGCCGCGACAGGCACGCGCGCAGTCCTGACCGGCGCGATCGCCTGCGCGCTCGGCACAGCCGCGCTGTTTGCGGGCGCGATGGTCGAATCGATGCATCCGGGTGCGTTGCCGGCCGGACCCTTCTCCAACTTCGACACCAGCCGGAACGCGTTTAACATTCCCTTCGTCGGGCTCAGCAGGGAGCACGCCGAGCAGTTCGATGCGGGGCAGGCTGCCTTCATCGAAGCCTGGGTAGTCGCGCCCGACCCGTCCGGCGTGTGGGGCCTCGGACCGACGTTCAACGAAGACCGCTGTCAGTTTTGCCACCAGAACAACGGGCGCGGCCGGGCTTCCGATCACGGCGAGCAGGTGGAACTCGGGCTGCTGGTTCGCCTCAGCGTGCCCGGGACAACCGACACCGGTGCGCCGAATCCGCATCCGCGTTATGGCGATCAGCTGCAAAATCGCGGCATCCCCGACCGGGTACCCGCGGAGGGACGTGCGATCGTTCAGTACGAGCCGCGACACGTGGAGTTTGATGACGGCGAATCGGTGACGCTGCGCAAGCCGGTCATTCGCTTCGAGAACCTCGAGTTCGGCGAACTCGGACCGGAAACGATGGTTTCGGCGCGCATCGCGCAGCAAATTATCGGGCTCGGATTGCTGGAGGCCGTGCCCGAAGCCGAGATTCTGGCGATTGCCGCGCAGCAGGCCCCGGACATGCGCGGCAAGCCGAACACCGTTTGGGATCACGAGCAAGAGCAGATGGTGCTTGGACGTTTTGGCTGGAAGGCGAACCAACCCACGCTGCGCCAGCAGACGGCGGTCGCCTTTCATGCCGACATCGGCGCGACCACGTTCATGTTTCCGGAGGAGAACTGCCCTGAATCGCAGACCGCCTGTCTCGATCTGCCGTCCGCCAGCAAATGCGGCGGGCAGGGCGGATGCACCGGCAATGCTTTCCGCCCGGAGGTCAATCCAAGTCGGCTGAACAACATCACGCTCTACCTGCGCGCGCTGACAGTGCCAGCACGCCGGAACGTCGACAGCCCGGAAGTGCAGCGAGGGGAGCAGTTGTTCAAAGCGGCAGAGTGCGCCGTCTGCCACGTACCGGAACTGCGCACCGGCCCGGACCCTGCGATTGCGGCTGCCGCCAACCTGCTGATACGCCCCTACACCGATCTGCTGCTGCACGACATGGGCGAGGCGCTGGCAGACAATCGCCCGGAGTTTGCCGCAACCGGGCGCGAATGGCGCACGCCGCCGCTGTGGGGAATCGGACTACTGTCGACGGTGAACGGCCACAGCAGGCTGCTGCACGATGGCCGGGCACGCGACATCACCGAAGCGATCCTCTGGCATGGTGGCCAGGCCGAGACATCCCGCGAAACGTTCCGCAGGATGCCGAAGCGGGATCGCGACGCATTGGTGAAATTCGTCGAATCGCTATAGTCCGGGGGCACGCCCGGCAACAAACGACTTCTTCTCCATGTCGACACGCGGTTCACGCAAATACGCTGCCGGGCACGGGCGCCCGATTCGGGCGCTGAGGCTGCTCTGGTGGGGAATCAGCCTGGGAATCCTGCTCTGGTGGTTGTATGCAACAGGCTGGGACGCGCTGAGCGGCCACAGCCCGCCAGCCCGCGACGAGCGCCTTTTCCACGCGGCAATGGCGTTGATTTCATTTCCTGCAGGATTGATCTGGGTACTGGCGACACCCTGGCTGCTCTCGCTGGTACCGCAGGTAGCGGCCCCGGTTGCGAGCCTGTCGTACTCCGAGCCGTTTCTGGTCTGGCTCGGATGCGCGGTCATCGGTTACGTGCAGTGGTTCTGGCTGCTGCCGCGCGCGTTCTCACTGGGGCGGAAATCCCCCTGATACCCGGATTGCGCTTGCCCTCATGGCCGCAATCTGCGAATCTTTTCCGGCATCCGGACTCATAGCAGGTTCCGGAGACGAGTAACCCGACCAGCGCAGTCGAATCAAACATGAGCATCAAGATCCAGAGCAAGGAACTATCGGCCGCAGAATCTTCGTTCCTCAAGTGGCAGTATGGATTTGAGGACGAGGACGACCCCTTCGAGCGTTCGCTATGGCAGACCATCGCCCGTGCATGGGAATCGGACAACCAGCCGGGAATCTCGGGCAAGCGCGGGACCCGGCATCTGGAGCGGCTCGGCTCGACCGACGCCTATCCTGAAGAGGTGTCGCTGTACGTGCGGTTCAAGTCCGATCGTAGCGATGATTTCTGGAGCGAGCTGATCCGCCGCGCCGGTCTGAGCGACCGCAGGCAGCGCAGAGTCGCGCCGAAAGTGGAACGCCGGCGGGAAGAAGCGCGGCGCTGACAAAAGCCCGGCAACAGCGTCCGCACGTTTGATGCGGCTCGGTAGCGCGTGGCCGGCGGCCGACCGGTGGCGGCGCGTTCATCTGCCGCCTCTCACCGATTTCTGGACAAAAAAAAGCCCGGTCTCCCGGGCTTTTTCGATAACGCGCCGTTCGTCGCGGCGACTTGCGCCGCAGCAACCGTCGCGAGGGATCAGACGGGCTTGATGTTGGTCGCCTGATCGCCCTTCGGACCGGTCGTCACGTCGAACGACACTTTCTGGTTTTCCTGGAGGGTCTTGAAGCCGCTACCCTGGATTGCGGAGAAGTGGGCGAACAAGTCCTTGCCGCCGCCGTCGGGGGTAATGAAACCGAAGCCCTTGGACTCATTGAACCACTTCACAGTACCTGTACTCATTGTCTGAACTTTCCTGAACAAAATATAAAAAGGGCTTTCGCCCGGATAACAAAACTTTCAAGTGGGAAGCAACGACAACCTGAGGAGTACCGCGAACGCGGACAGAACGGGTAAACGACTTCTCGGCTTGAACATCTTGCTGGCGCCGTTATACCTGCATATCCCTAGATCGTCAAAGGATTTCGGGCGGCTCCGGGATCCCTTCCGCCGCCCTGCCCGGCTGCCAGTTCCGCCACCACCCTGAGTCCCAGGGCACGTGCCGTCGTCCACTTGCCCCCAAATACCGTAACCAGGCGCCCGTTGCGTTCGACCGCGTAGTCGCGACTGATCCTGCTGACGTGGTTGACGCTGCCGGCAACCAGCGGCCGCAGTCCGGCGAAAGTATCGACGATGTCGTCGGCACGCAATGCCGGTGAGAAATGCCGATCGAACAGGCGCATCAGATATGCGCGCTCGTCGTCGCTGCAGGAAATCGGCTCGTCCAACGTCTGGGGCACCTCGGTGGTTCCAATCAGGCAGTGTTCACCGTACGGGAGAACAAAACACACGCGCGCGTCATCGGGCGACTGCAGCAGGAATCCCTGTCCGATCCTGCGCCGCGCCACCAGGTGGCTGCCTCGCACCAGATCCAGGCGGTGCCTGCTGGTCACGCCGCTGCGTTCGAGCAGACGTTGCGCCCACGGGCCGGCCGCGTTGACGGCGTAGTCGAAATCTTCGCGCCTGCCCCCGGCGACGATACCGCCCTCGACATCGACTGTTTCCACACCGGTGCCTTCGCGTAGTTCGACCCGCAACGCCAGCGCGCGCTCCAGTGCCCACATTCCCAGCGCGCGGTCATCCATCGCGCCATCGAAGTACAGGTAACCTCCCAGCAGGTCGTCCGCCCGCAGCCCGGGATTGCGGGCGCGCAGGTCATTCGCCCTTATCCAGCGATGCCAGCCGAGACGCCGGCGCCCGGCCAGCAGATCGTAGGTCAGCAGACCGAGCTTGAGCATCCAGCGGCCGCGCGGCGAATCGCGGAGAACCGGAACCACCATCTCGATCCGGCGCGCGAACTGCGGCGCCGTCTGCAGCCACCATGCGCGCTCGCGCAGTCCCTCGCACACCAGCGCGATATCGCCGGTTTCCAGATAGCGCAAGCCGCCGTGCAGCAGCTTGCTGGACGCGCTGCTGGTGGCATCCATCGCCCGCCCGCGCTCGAACAGGACCACCGCGTGGCCCGCCTCGGCCAACGCCAGGGCGCTCATGATCCCGTTTATGCCCGCTCCGACGACCGCAATCCGCACGCTGCTGGTCCGTGTATTCCCCAAGGACCTTCATTCTGCCCGCAGATCGTCGATCCCCGGTGGTCGGCAAGACGAAAACATCCGCCTGGCGTCGGCCGGCGCACGGTGCGTTTTCATATTCCGCAATAGCGCGCCGCATCGTAACAATCCAGGGCGCTACGGTATGATTCGGATGGTTGAGGCCGCATCACGTACGCGGTCATCTGCAAAGGAGCGATCGAATGGCCAACCCGCTGGAAACCGCGGCAATCGAGTATCACGAGCTTCCCACGCCCGGAAAGATCTCCGTCGTCCCGACCAAGGGCCTGACCAACCAGCGCGACCTCGCGCTCGCCTATTCGCCCGGCGTCGCTTACGCGTGCAAGGCGATCGAGGCAGACCCGGCACGCGCCGCGCAACTCACCTCGCGCGCAAACCTGGTCGGGGTCATCACCAACGGCACTGCCGTGCTGGGGCTCGGCAACATCGGCCCGCTCGCGGGCAAGCCGGTGATGGAAGGCAAAGGCTGCCTGTTCAAGAAGTTTGCCGGTATCGACGTGTTCGACATCGAGCTGGCCGAAACCGATCCGGAGAAGCTGGTGGACATCATCGCCGCGCTTGAACCCACGCTCGGCGGCATCAATCTCGAGGACATCAAGGCGCCGGAGTGCTTCTACATCGAGAAGAAGCTGCGCGACCGCATGAAGATTCCGGTATTCCACGATGACCAGCACGGCACCGCGATCATCGTCGGCGCCGCCGTGATCAACGGACTCAAGGTGGTGGGCAAGGACATCGCGGACGTGAAACTGACCTGCTCCGGCGCGGGCGCCTCTGCAATCGCCTGTCTTGACCTGCTGGTGAAGCTCGGGCTGAAGCGCAGCAACATCCTGGTCTGCGACTCCAAAGGCGTCATCTACCAGGGCCGCGATCCGAACATGGAGGAAAACAAGGCCCGTTACGCGCGCAAAACCGACAAGCGCACGCTGGCCGATGCGCTGCCCGGCACCGATATTTTTCTCGGCCTGTCGGGCCCCGGCATCGTCAAACAGGAAATGATCAAGGACATGGCCAAGGATCCGCTGGTGCTGGCACTCGCCAATCCGACGCCAGAGATCCTGCCCGAGGAAGTGAAGGCTGTAAGGCCGGACGCGATCATCGCCACTGGCCGCTCGGATTATCCGAATCAGGTGAACAACGTGCTGTGCTTCCCGTTCATTTTCCGCGGCGCGCTCGATGTCGGCGCGACCAAGATCACGGAAGAAATGAAGCTGGCGGCGGTACACGCACTCGCCGAGCTCGCGCAAGCAGAGCAATCGGACATCGTAGCGATGGCCTACGAAGGGCAGGAACTCACCTTTGGACCGGACTACATCATTCCCAAGCCTTTCGATCCGCGGCTGATCGTGCGGCTGGCGCCGGCAGTCGCGCAGGCGGCGATGGAAAGCGGCGTGGCCACGCGGCCGATCGAGGATTTCGACGCCTACCGCGACCGGTTGACCAACTTCGTCTACCACTCCGGCTTCGTCATGAAACCGGTGTTCGCCGCGGCAAAAGCCTCTCCCAAACGGGTGATCTATGCCGAAGGCGAGGATGAGCGTGTGCTGCGCGCAGTGCAGGCGGTGGTGGACGAGAAGCTCGCGCAGCCGATCCTGATCGGGCGGCCGGACGTGATCGAAATGCGGCTCAAGCGAGCGGGCCTGCGCCTGACTGCCGGCAAGCATTTCGAAATCGTCAATCCGGAAAGCGATCCGCGTTACAAGGAAGTGTGGACCGAGTATTACCAGGTCATGCGCCGCAAGGGCGTGTCTCCCGACGACGCCAGGGTGCACGTGCGCCAGTCCACCACGCTGATCGGCGCGATGCTGCTGCGCCGCGGAGATGCCGACGCGATGCTGTGCGGAACCTTCGGTCGCCACAAGGACCATCTGCGCCACATCGGCAATGTGACCGGCCTGAAGCCGGGCTCGAGCATATTCGCGGCCATGAACGTGCTGCTTCTGCCGAAGCGCACCCTGTTCGTCGCCGATACCTACGTGAACGAGAACCCGAGTGCGGAGCAACTCGCTGAGATCACACTGATGGCAGCTGATGAAGTGCGTCGGTTCGGCGTAGTGCCGAAAGCCGCACTGCTGTCGCATTCCAACTTTGGCACCGACGACGTTCCATCATCACAAAAAATGACTCGGGCGCTGGAGTTGATCGAGAACGCCGCACCCGACCTTGAGATCGACGGCGAGATGCACGGCGATGCGGCGATGTCGGAGACGATCCGCAATCACGTCAATCCGGACAGCAGGCTCAGAGGTGAAGCGAACCTGCTGATCATGCCGAACCTGGACGCAGCGAACATCGCCTTCAACCTGCTCAAGATGATCGGCGGCGAAGGCATCACCGTCGGCCCGATCCTGCTCGGCGCGGTGCGGCCGGTGCATATCCTGACACCAACCACCACGGTGCGCAGGCTGGTCAACATGACTGCACTGTGCGTGGTGGACGCGAACGCCGAGCAGCGTCTGCTGTTCTGAAAGACGCCGGGTCGATCAGGCCCGGCGCAGCCGCTCCCAGATGTAGCGGTCGAGGGCCAACTTGCCCGGACCGGCGAGGATCAGCGGAACGAACATCACCAGGAAGATCAGCGGCAGCTTGAAGCCGTTCTGGCAGACGTTGTAGCCGTGATCGGCGTGCACGCTCACCCAGGCCACGATCGTCAGAATCGACAACGACACGGCGAAAAACCGGGTGAACAACCCCACCACCAGCGCCACTGCACCGAGCAGTTCCAACCAGGTGGCGAGGAACCAGCTGATCTGCGCGGGAACTGCATTGAACGGGAAAGGGAAATCTTCCCTGACATGCGCGAACCAGTTGCTGCCCGTGAGTTTCGTCACCCCTGCCTCACCGTACTCGTAGGCGAGCAGCAGGCGGATCCCCAGCAGCCCCACGTACTCGCCCAGCTTGTTGGCAAGCGGAAGCAAGCGATCAACGATGCCGATCGTGATACTGACTAGTGCTCCCATGGCATGTCCTCGTGACTTAGTTGAGCAGGAACTGGACGAGTTCGATCGTCTCATTCCCGGTATTGGTGATGGTCGTGATGACCGTGTTCTCCCGGAACAGAAACCGCGCGGGTGCCAGGTCAAAGATCGCCCCGTCACTTCCTTCCGTTTCTTCGCTGATGCGGCCGCCGGTCATCGCCACGCGAACGCTCGGACCGTGGATCGCCACCGGACCGGCGGATTCTCCCGGCTCGAGTTTCACCCGATAGGCACGCACGCGCTCGTTATCCAACACCGTCACGAAACCGGAATCTGCAGGCAGCGGGGCCTTGACCGTGGTCGACGGTTGCATCGGCCTGAGCAACTCGATGCCGATTGCGCGAAACGTGCCGGGACCCTGGTTAATGAACCGGTGCGTATACGTGCCCTGGCTGGACGCACGGTAATAACCGACCGTGCCCCGCTGCACTTTTACGTCGACCGGCTCCTGGCCGTAGATCTGATTGCGTAACGTCACGTCGCTGATCATCAGGTAGGGGTAGTCGAGCGAATGCGCGTGATACAGGGTCTGCTCACCCTGGGGAATCTCGACGTCGATAAAGCGGATCCACTCGTTCTCGAACTTCACCACGTGACGGGGCTCTTCGTAGGCGGGCACCACGCGGTCGTCCGCAACCGCGCAACTGAACGCAAACAGCAGTGACGCAGCCCCCAGGGCCATTCTGTCCATTGGCAAGTCTCCGTTTACAAATGATCGCGAATTCCCGGCATGTCCGAAAGCCGCGCAGACGCCTTCGTCCCGCCGCACTCTAAGCCTTCCGGGCGCCTCGATGTCAAGACCGTAGCATTTTCACGTTGTTTTCACGCGCACAAGGACGCAGATCTCACGCCCGCCCCATACAGTGCTCTACGATTCACGACACTGGATGAGGGTCCACGACATGGAAAACTCTCGCGCGCGCTCTCCGGACAAGGCTGTCCCCCAGGACTCGCAAACGAACTCTGCAGCCTGGCGGAGACCATTGAAATATCTGCCTGGCGCGACATTGCCGCGGCCGTTCCACCCGATCTGCGCCGCATCACCCGATTCGAAGCGATCGACATCGGCGATACGCTGGTGCTGCGCGCGTCCAGACTGGGCAACCTGCTTTTCAATCGCGCCATCGGACTCGGTCTTGCGGGCACAATCGACGACGCGCAGATCCTGAAGGTGCTGTCCGCGTTTCGCGGTGCCGGAATCGATAATTTCTGGGTACACGTGTCTCCGGCCGCGCAGTCCGCCGGGCTGGCGGCCCGCCTGCATACGCATGGGCTGGACGCCCACCGCCGTTCCTGGACCAAATTCGCCCGCGGGCCGGAAGCGCCGCCCGCCGCGCACTGCGAACTCTCGTTGAGAGCAGCGAGCCGCATGGACATGGAGCCTACCGCGGAAATCCTGGCACCGGCATTCGACATGCCGGCAGCAGGCGGACGGATACTGGCAGCGGTCATCGGCCGGCCCAACTGGCACGTCTACGTTGTTCGCGACGGCAAGCGGCTGGTCGCGGTCGGCGGCCTGTACCTCGAAAGGCCGCTGGCCTATCTGGTATTTGCGGCCACGGATCCCACCTACCGTCGTCGCGGCGCGCAGGCTGCGCTGATGCAAAAGCGCATCGAAACCGCCTGCGCGCGTGGGTGCACACTGATCACGACCGAAACCGGTACGCCGTTACACGCTGATGAACCCAATCCCTCTTTCCAGAACATGCTGCGCTTCGGATTCCACCCCACCGCAACCCGCGAGAACTACGGCCTGCCGGGCACGCAATGGAATCGAAGGTGATTCGAAAAACCCGATTGTGAAAACTGAAGAATTTCAAAGACTGATTCGCATTTCGGATCGGCTTTGCCCGCCTTTTCAAACCTCTTCGTTCACGCGTCGCAATTCCACACACTTTGCATTCAGTCCTCGTCATCCAGTCCTGACTCTTTCACGGCTGGCGCAAGTTATGCAGTCTGCAGTGCAGACAGCGCAGCCGCTCAGTGACCGTTCCTCGCCGCCCCAGTCGCCGACTGCGCTATGCTTGTCACTTCGGACCGACAGGCCGATTCTGTGTTTCCTTTCGCGATTGCGGATCATGCCGAAATTTCACACCTATGAAACTGTCGTCACGTGGACCGGCAACCAGGGCGAAGGCACGAGCGGTTACAAGACCTACAGTCGCAGACACGAAATTTCCAGCAGGAACAAGCCTGCCATTCCCGCTTCCGCGGACCTGGCATTCCGCGGCGACACGGATCGCTACAATCCGGAAGAACTCCTGGTCGCCTCGCTCGCGGGCTGCCACATGCTCTGGTACCTGCACCTTGCCGCCGACAGCGGTGTCGTTGTAGTCGATTACCATGACGAATCGGTCGGCTTCATGCAGGAGGACGAAAACGGCGGTGGCAAATTCAAGAAAGTCACCCTGCGCCCTGTCGTCACCATCACCCGGGATTCCGATCTGGAGGCGGCGTTAAGCCTGCACCAGCCCGCGCATCGCAAATGCTATATCGCCAACTCGGTAAACTTCACGGTGGGTGTCGAGCCCACCATCCAGCGCGCCTGATACCGCGCCGCGTTCAGATCACGGCCACTCCGAACAGCCACGTATGCGCGTAGAGAAACAGCGCGTAGACGACCAGGCCCGCAATTACCACCGACACGTCGCCGCCCAATGCGCGCACCGCAGCGGAGGGCGATGCGCCGCGATGCGACTGCGCCCACATCGCGTAGAGGGAGTAGATCAGAAACGTCCCGAACAGCAGCATCGATGCAAAGTCGCCGTTCGCCAGAAGGTGCAACGCGGCCCAAAGCGTGATGCCCCACAACATGGGATGTGCGGTGAGGCGTTTGAGGTTGGCGGGAATGAACGCGCCGGCCAGCAGAATGAATGCAATCGGCATGACCCACAATGCGACGTGGCGACCCCACGCCGGCGGAGTCCAGACGATCACAACGTCGGCCACCTTCATGCCCCAGACGATCAGCCCGAGACCACCGAAGGACAACAGCGAGAACACGCCCTTGTAGATGCCTTCACCGTAACGTGCAATCAGCGCCGCCCGCGTCACCCGGAAACTCGCAAGCAGGTGCACCGCGAAAAATACCGCCAGTCCCAGCACCAGTAGACCCATGAGCAACCCCCACATCCCGGATGGAATCGTGCGCTGTCATGACGCACCGGTGCTGATTCATTGTGAAGCCGACTGCGGTTGTGTAACGATGCACACGACGTCCCCGCCGGA
Organism: Burkholderiales bacterium; assembly: GCA_040880425.1. GTDB lineage: Bacteria > Pseudomonadota > Gammaproteobacteria > Burkholderiales > Eutrophovitaceae > DATKEK01. The sequence goes on from JBBDIL010000013.1 coordinate 87,848, forward strand.
TCCATCGTCATGGGAAGAAAACAAGCCACGCCTTCCGCTCGAAAGGGCGGCACACGATACCCGACAGCGTCCCGCGACGGGCAGCCGGCCGGCGACGCCAGCAGCCTGTCCGATGTCGCTTATGCCCATCTCGAGGAACTGATCGTGACGCTGGAGATTCCTCCGGGTACCGCTGTATCCGAAACCACGCTATCCCGGAGACTCGGTATCGGCCGCACACCGATCCGTGAAGCCCTGCAGCGCCTCGCGCGCGAACGACTTGTACAGATTCTGCCCCGGCGCGGGATCGTAGTGTCGAGGATCGACGTTCCCGCGCAGCTGCGGTTACTGGAGGTCCGTCGGGAACTCGAGCGCCTGGTCGCACGATCGGCGGCGCAGCATTCCGGCGCCGACGAACGCGCGGAATTTTTCCAACTCGCATCCGCTTTCCAGCTTGCAGCCGCAGCCGCCGACGAAATGGCGTTCATGCGCACCGACCGGGCATTCAACGAACTATGTCTTGTCGCAGCGCGCAATGAGTTCGCCGCCGGCGCCATGAGCCTGATGCATGCGCTGTCGCGCAGATTCTGGTTCGTACATTACAGGCAGGCCGCTGACATGCCGCTCGCCGCAAAACTGCACGCCGCGGTTGCAAGCGCGATCGCGCAAGGAAATCCGGAAGCCGCTGCAAAGGCCTCCGATGCCCTGCTCGACTATATCGAGGCCTTTACGCGAACCACGGAGGCCCCCTGACACCTCCGGCACGAAGCATGGTTGACCCGCCGATCGCGCCCGGCGCATACTCCGTACTGCTGATATATCAGTTGAACTGCCGAGGAGAATCATGACAGAAGGCGCCATGACACCGAAACAGGCGGCCTTTCGCGACGAATACAAGGCGAATATCGCTCCCTGGTACAACGGCTGGGGACATTTCGCCTCGATCTTCGTTCCGGGAGTTGCGGTGATCTGGTACTGCGTATCGCAGATTCACAACCCGACGGTCTGGGAACTCCTGTTTGCGATTCCGGTACTGGTGTTTTACAACTTCAACGAATGGTGGCTGCACAAGAATGCCATGCATCGGCCGATAAAAGGCCTGGGCGGAGCACTGATGCCGGTATATCACCGCCATACCCACCAGCACCACCAGTACTTCACCGCGCTGCGCATGACCTACGATTCCAATCGAGAATGGCGAATCGTGCTGTTCCCGCCTTATGCGCTCCTGATATTCATGCTGCTGACGTTGCCCCCCGCAATCGCGGTCGGCTTCATCTGGTCGTCGAACGCCGGTTTTATCCTGATGCTGCTGACACCGCTCTACTATCTGAACTACGAGATCTTTCACCTTTGCTGCCACGTGCATGACAACTGGTTCGTACGCAACTGTCCCCTGGTCAACACTATTCGCCGGCATCATGCAGCGCACCATAGCCAGCCGATCATGATGGAACGCAACATGAACCTCACCTATCCGGTGGCCGACTGGTACATGGGAACCAGTGACCTGGACCGCAGCCTGCTGGGGCATCTTTTCAACGGCTACAGCACCAGGTATGTAAAAAAGGAGTTCGCCCGGGACCAGGGAAAAGAACTCGACTCGCGCATTCAGACGGCGTAATCTTCCGGGACTCGCGAAGCCCGGAGTTTCATCGCCCTCAGGGGGAGGGGGAGAAAGCCGCCTTAGAGCGGCAGGGAGGAGACCCACGAAGCGGTTGCTTCGTGGGTCTCACCATTTTCAGGGAGCGAAACTCCGCTCGACTCCAGCCCGTTCAAGCCGCCTCGGCGAGGCGCGCGCTCCCGGTTGCTGCGTCCGTTTCCAGTGTCACTGCGACTGCGTGCACTACTGCGGCAATGCGTACCGCCGCTTGAACCTGTTCCGCACTCATGCCGCCGTCACGCAGGATCTTCTCGTGGGCGGTCACACATTTTCCGCAACCGTTCACAGCCGAAACTGCGAGGCTCCACAACTCGAAGTCCGTACGCGACGTCCCCGGATTCGCGATCACATTCATGCGCAGCTTAGCCGGCAGTCTGGAATAGTCCTCGTTCTCCGCAAGGTGCAGAAAGCGGTAATAGATGTTGTTCATACCCATGATCGCGGCCGCGGCCTTCGCTGCGTTCAGCGCAGCGGGTTCCAGCTTGTGGGAGAAATCTGCGTCGATTGCAGCGATCACTTCGGGGTTGCGCGAAGCAATTGCCGAGACGATGAAGGTTCCGGCTTTCTGCTGTTCGCTCAGCAGCGTTTCGGCAGCGAGCGAACTCAGGTTCAGTTTCAGATCCTTCGCGTATTCGGGCAAACGGTCTTTCAGGGATTGAATCGTCATGGTGTTTCCTTCGCGTCAGGTAAACGCGTCAAGCATCAGAATCGGGAAACCGGCGACCGTCCCCTTCGGGAAGGCCGCCGGAAAGCGGCAACGGAAGGAGGACGTTATGCCGCTTTGAGGAATTCGTCGCCCTTCTGCCAGTTGCACGGGCAGAGCTCATCGGTCTGCAGTGCATCCACTACGCGCAGCACTTCCTGCGGGTTACGGCCAACGTTCAAATCATTCACCGCAACGAAGCGGATCACGCCTTCTGGATCGACGACAAATGTCGCCCGCAGCGCCACGCCTTCGTTCTTGTCCAGGATGCCGAAGGCCTGCGAGATCTCGCGCTTGATATCAGCCAGCATCGGGAACGGAAGATCCTTCAGGTCCGGATGCGAACGGCGCCACGCCAGGTGCACGAACTCGCTGTCCGTGGAAACGCCGTAGATCACGGCATCGCGGTCGTTGAACTCCGTGTTGAGCTTGCCGAAAGCCGCAATCTCGGTCGGACACACGAAGGTGAAGTCCTTGGGCCAGAAGAATACGATCTTCCATTTGCCCGCGTCGGACTGGCTGGAAATGTTGGTAAAGGCCTTTTCCTGGTCCGTCGAGACCACGGCCTGCACGTTGAAATCGGGAATACGGTCGCCTACTGTCAGCATATGCTTCACTCCTCTCGAACTGGTGGATCAAAATCCTACGGTGCACACTTTGCCGTAGCGCCATCAATCGATCCAACGAGTTTTGTGCATTACAATGATCGATAACATCGATCATAGATTGCCGACTCCCATGACCAGCGCCCTGCCCTCCCTTCGCCAGCTCCGGTACCTCGTGGTGCTGGCCGAGTACCTCAATTTCCGTCAGGCCGCGGAACAGCTTTTCGTCACCCAGAGCACGCTCTCCGCGGGCATCAAGGAGCTGGAAAATATCCTCGGCGCGCAGCTACTCGAGAGGGACAAGCGCTCGGTGCGGGTCACGCCTGTCGGGGAACAGGTGATCGAACGGGCGCGCGGCCTGCTGGCACAGGCACAGGATCTGGTGGCCATCGCAAAAGGCGCGCAGGAACCCTTTTGCAGCCTGTTGAGGCTGGGCGTGATTCCGACGATCGCGCCTTTTCTGCTGCCCGCCATCCTGCCCGCCCTGCGCAAGCACTACCCGAAACTGCAGCTTTATCTGCGCGAAGACGTCACCGACCGCGTGCTGGAGCAGATCGATTCCGGCCAGCTCGATTTCGGCCTGATCGCGCTGCCTTATGACACCGGCGAGTTGACGGTAAGAGATCTGTTTCGCGATGAGTTCTGGTTCGTCGCGCGCGAGGACGATCCGCACGCGAACGACAATGCGATCGCCGTTCGCGAGATCGACCCCGACCGCGTTCTGCTGCTGGAGGAAGGCCATTGTCTGCGCGACCATGCAATCGCTGCCTGCGGCAGCCGCCTGCGCAACCAGCAGGCCGGCCTGGAGGCAACCAGTCTCTACACCTTGCTGCAGATGGTCGAAGGCGGCATGGGGGTGACACTGCTGCCCGAGATGATGCTAAAGGCCGGCGCGCTGAAGGGCACGCGGCTGGTCGCGCGGCCGTTCTCGACGCGCGTGCCGGCAAGAACCATCGCGCTGGTTGCCCGCCGCTCGACGCCGCTCCGTCGCGACTTCGAGCTGCTGGCAGATCTCATCCTCGAACAGAATCGCAGCGCCACCCGCCCCCGCACCGCCTCCCGTCGAAAGTGATTGTTGCCTGGTGAACGGGGTTGTTCACCACGAAGGCACAAAGCCAACAAGAAGACCTGGGAACTCGTCCTTCTTTGTGCCTTCGTGGTGATTTCCCGCCCGTGAACGCGCCCTGAGATCCACGGCGCACTCCATCAGATCATGCGGACCCACAGCCAAGCCACGGTGATCGCCATGGTCATCAGCGTCACGGGCACGCCGATCCGCGCGTGCGCTTTCCAGTCGATGTGGATGTTGCGGCGCTGCGCGGCATCCACCACGATAATGTTGGCGATGCTGCCGACGATCAGAAGATTCCCGGCAAGCGTACTGGACAGCGCAAGCACCAGTCCGGCCATCTCGTGCGTGGCCACCGGCAGCAGCAGCATTACCGCGGGCACGTTGGAAACGATGTTCGAGAGCAGGAAAGTCGCGGCGAACAGCGGGCCCGGCTGATCGATGTGCACGCCGAGCTCTTGCAGCTGAGCGACCGCAAGCGCCGGTAGGCCGGTCTTCTCCAGTGCATGGTTTACCACGAACAGACCGATGAACAGCACCAGCAGCTGCCAGTCCACGAGCCCGAGCATCTTGCGCGAGTGCAGCTTGCGAGACAGCATCAGCAGTCCGGCCGCGGTGAGCGCCACCACTTCGCGTGGCAAAGGTGCGGACACAAGCAGCGCAAACACTGCTGCCGCGACCGTCAGTCCCTTCGCCGTCTGCCAGCGATCGAGAGCCGGCGCTTCCTCGCCGGGCGGGTGCCCGCCCGCAACCGCGCCCTCGCCCGGCATCATGTTCCAAGCGTGGCGCGACAGCCAGACGATGAACGCCCACGTAACCACCAGCCCCAGCAGCACGGGAATCGCCGCGTCACGCATGTAACCGGCGAACGACAGGTCCAGTGTCTCGCCGATCAGCATGTTCTGCGGGTTGCCGATCAGGGTCATCGCCGATCCGATATTCGCGCTGCACGCGAGAGCGAGCAGAAAAGGCACAGGATTCAGACGCCGCGCGAGGCAGATATCCACCAGCACCGGCGCCATCGCCAGGCAGATGATGTCATTGCTGAATACCGCCGAAAGTCCGGCAACCGCGAATATCAGCGTGCCGAGCAGCAGCGCCGGCGAGATCGGCTGGCTGCCCACCTTGTGCGTCACCCAGGTGTAGAAACCGCCCATTCGCAGTTGCGCGGATAACACCATGAACGCGAACAGCAGGATCAGCGTCGGGACGTGGATCGCCTCCCAGGCTTCCTCGAGTTCCAGCGCACCGGTGCCGACCAGCGCGATGCCGCCGAGCAACGCGATACCCGTGCGATCGAGTTGGAGAAATGGCAATGCGCCGAGGATCATCCCCAGATAGACGACGGCAAACACCGCAATCACGGTCACCGTCTGTGGATCCGGATGCACCGGCATCTATATGGGCAAGTGAAGAACGATGAATGAGGAGCAGACCGGATGCGCCGCGGGCACCGGCCGCGCGATCAGGCGGCTTTTTTTGCCTTGCCGACTGCGTCCAGCAGGCGCGTATAAGCGTCGTCGAACAATTTCACGCCGTCGTCCAGCAGTTTTGCAGTCACCGCGTCGAGCGAGATACCTGCGTCTGCGAGCAGATTCATCGCGGCCCGTGCGCCCTCGAGATCGTGCTCCAGCGTAGCGGCCGGATTGCCATGGTCACGAAAGGCATCCATCGTCGCCGGCGGCATGGTATTGACGGTATCGCGACCGATCAGCGTATCCACGTAGAGCGTATCGGCATACGCGGGATTCTTGGTGCCGGTACTTCCCCACAGCAGTCGCTGCACATGCGCACCGTGGCTCGCGAGACTTCTCCATCGTTCCCCGCCGGTAACCTGACCGAAACGCTGGTAAGCCGTCTTTGCATTCGCTATCGCGGCCTTGCCGCGCAGCGTGAGCAGATGATCGCGCTCCAGTTCAGTGCTTGCCGCCGCCGCCATGGTCTCGAGGCGCGCATCTATTTCAGTGTCGATGCGGCTGACGAAGAAGCTTGCAACGCTGGCCACGGTCCTGATCGGCTTGCCGGCCGTAAGACGGTGTTCGAGGCCTTTGATGTAGGCGTCTGCGGCCTGCGCGTAAACGTCGACGGAAAACAGCAGCGTGACATTCACGTTGACGCCGTCTGCAATGAGGCGCTCGATTGCGGGAATCCCTGCCGGCGTGGCCGGTACCTTGACCATCAGGTTCGGCCTCGATACGGCGGCCCACAGGCGTTGCGCCTCGGCAACCGTGCGTTCGGTGTCGTGCGCGAGCCGCGGCGATACTTCCAGGCTCACGAACCCGTCGCGCCCGCTGGTTGCCTCGAAAACGTCCGCCATCAGATCCGCAGCGGCCTGGATATCCTCTATCGCAAGCTTTTCGTAGATCTGCTCCGGATCGTCCTGTCCGGCGCGTACCGCTGCCACCAGCAGCGCGCGGTACTCATCGCCCGCACCGATGGCCTTCTCGAATATCGCCGGATTGGAGGTCACGCCCTTGAGCCCATCTGCCTCCACCAGCTTCCTGAGCCCGCCGCCCGTCAACAGGCCCCTGCGAATGAAATCCAGCCAAACCGACTGACCGAAGCGCTCCAGCTCTTTCAATCTGCTCATTGCCCATCTCCCTCGCTGACCGGGAAAAAGATACGCGAAACCCATGCGCCATGGAACCGCAAACGGGACTGAAAGAGAGACTTCTCATCGACGGCAGACCGGACGGGCCGCCTGCCGTGCGTCAACCCGCGGCGGGCGGACGCGTTGACTGCACATCGATTTGCTGCGCGCAGGCGGCGGAAAAGGTTGCTGCAGGCGCATGTGCCGCGGCGACGCAGATCATCAGAGCGGAGGGCGACACATGGACAAGCTTTCCAGATTCCTGGTTGCAGTCGCGGCCTGCCTGCTGCCTGCAGGCGTTGGCAGCGTCGAGCAAACGAACGGTTCGGAAGCGGCCACACACTCTCCGCCATGGCCGATGCAGCTATCGGTCAGCGACCACAGTTTCGTCATCTATCCTCCGCGGTTCCAGTCCTGGCGGGACGACCGGTTGCAGGGCAAGGCCGCGGTGTCGGTACGGGCGAAGGACTCCGAACAACTGCAATTCGGCATGCTGACCGTGTCCGCGCGCACCATCACCGACCCCGGCACCGGCATGGTCACCATCGACAACCTCACCATCGATGACGCCGACTTTCCCGCGGCGGGCGCGCGTATGGCGGAGTTCACTGCGCTGCTGCAACGACAGATCGGCGCACAATCATGGCAGGTCGCGCAGGACCGATTGCAATCCGACATAGCGATCGAGCACAGCGCACAGCAAGCCAGCGAGCAGCCGCTCAGGCACGATGCACCGCATATTATTCACACGCAGCAGCCCGCGATTCTGATCCCGGTAGACGGCGCTCCGGTGCTGCGGGATGTGCCGGAAACCGCACTGATGCGCGTCATCAACACGCGTGCGCTGATCCTGTTCGACAAAAACGCGCAACGGCACTATCTGCATGTCGACGGCGCGTGGATGAATTCGCGCAATCTGGAAGGACCATGGCTGCCCTCGGCGATTGTTTCATCCGAACTGGACCGCGCGAAAGAACGGGTGACGCAGCAGAACCAGGTCGATCTGCTGGACGGCGATGGCGAAGGCCTGCGCATCAGCGACGGGGCGCCCGCAATTTTCGTGAGCACGGTCCCGGCGGAACTGCTGCAGACCGACGGTGCGCCGGAATACTCGCCGGTCGGCGACACGCGCCTTCTCTATGTCATCAACTCGCCGCAGAGCATCTTTTTCGATCTCGAAAGCCAGCAGCACTACGCGCTCATCTCCGGCCGCTGGTTCCGTTCGCCGCGGCTGGATCTGCCGGACTGGTTCCACGTGCCTGCCGCCCAACTGCCCGCCGATTTCGCAATGATTCCGCCCGATCACCCGGTATCGGACGTACGCACCGCAGTAGCCGGCACGGTCGAGGCGCGCGAAGCGGTGATTGCGAACGCGATTCCGGAAATCGCCGGCATCGATCGCGCAGGCGCGAGACTCGAGATCGCCTACGACGGACCGGCCTCGTTCAGATCCATAGACGGCACATCGCTGCAGTACGCGGTCAACTCTCCAACGCCGGTGATCCGCGCAAGCGAGAACGCGTTCTTCGCGCTGGACAACGGCGTCTGGTTCGTTTCGGGGTCGCCCTATGGCCCGTGGGAAGTGGCAAGCCATGTGCCGTCGGAGATCTACGCCATTCCACGCAGTTCACCGTTGCACTACGTCACCTACGTGCGTATCCATGGCAATACGCCGGACACAGTTTACGTCGGCTACACGCCGGGCTATGTCGGTTCGTATGTCGCTGCCGACAGCGTGGTGGTATACGGAACCGGCTGGTACTACAGGCCGTGGATCGGCAGCGTCTGGTACGGGGCTCCGGTTACCTGGGGGCATGGATTCACCGTGAGCTACAGCTGGTGGAATCCATGGTGGTCCTGGACCCCGGTGTACCGCAGTCGCGTACGTCACTACCGTCCGTGGTGGGGGCCATGGCACGCCCCCTTCTCCCACTCACACAAGGTAGTGGTTGGCGCGCCGCGAAACGTCACGGTGATCAACACCGTGAACGTAACCAACATCTATCAGCGCTGGAGCCCGAAGGCAGTTGCCTGGAAAGGACCCCACCTGCATCGACCGAAACGCGCAGCCGCACCGATCGTCCGCCGTACGCCCGGCAGCGGAAGCATCCGCTTCAGCGACGGCCGCGTGCATCAATTCTCCGGATCCGGCGATGCGCGGCACCGCAACCCCGGCAGTCGCGCCCGCGAACGCGAACGCCCGAGCCTGCCGCCGATCCAGACCACGCGGCCACGCGCAAACGCGGAGGCCTTCACGCCCGGGCCGCGCAGCCAGCAGGCGCCCGCGCTGCGCAGAAGCGATGCCGACCGTCGGCACCGGACCGAACCGCGTGCGCAGCAGAGAAGGAACTTGCCGTCGCACCTGTCGTCACCGTCCTCCCTTCCGGCTGCGCCGCAGGCACGCACCAACCGGCGCGACGCGGCAACGGTCCCATTGCGGCCGCGGCGCGACACCGTGGACCGGCGGCCGGCGCCGCCATCGGCAGTGGTGGGCCCGCAACAGGCACCGCTACAGGCCAGGCCTACGCCGTCACGCGCAGAACGCAACCGCGTGCAGCGGCCGCCTGCGGGCGTGGCGCCGCAACGCCGGCAGCGCGCCGATACGCCACGCTCTCTCTTGCGGCAGCCAAGCGCTGTACCCAACGCCCCGGCGGCGTCTTCGCCACGGGTGGCGCCGAGACCGCGTGCAACCGCACCGGGGCCTTCCGCACCGCTGACGAAGGAACGATCATTGCGCCCGCGCGGTGCCGGTGCACAGCCGCAGGCCGGAGCGCCGCGAGGCCGGCGCCAGAGTGGCGGCCCGCCACGCGTTCCGCTGGGAGGTTTGAGTCGCTAGGGAAAGGCGGCCCCGATCGTTGCGCGGCTCAGCGCAGGTCGCCGATTTTGACCTTCTCCTGGATGGCGAAGACGATGGCGCGAATGCGCTTCATGGTGGTCACGTCGGGCGCACGACCGAGATGTTTCCAGCGGCGCGCTTCGAAAAACAGGCAGGTGCGCAACTCGGTCAGGGAACCCGGCGTTCTGCAGGCGACCCTGGCACATTCTTCGATCGATCCCCAGTACCGGTAACCGTCGAAGGTCAGTGCAAAAGGTTCGATACGCGCCCACGGTTCCCGGAAGGACGGAACATCGCCCGGGGTCAGTTCCCGGTTTGCCATTTGCAAAGCCATGGCGGCAGCTCAGCAATTTACGCGCCGATGGGCTTATGTACTTAAAATACCGGTAGAAACGCAAAGATATACGCAGGCCGAATGTCGCGGTCCCACGACATCGACATACGCGCCGTCCTTCGATGGATACGGAATCAGGGCGTGGCCAGCGAACCCTCGACACAGGTCACTGCATGCCCGCCCAGCAGGATCGTGCCGTCGTCCCGGTATTGCACTTCTACCCGGCCATCGCGGCCGAGGCAGCCACCCTGGCTCGCAACATATCCGCTTGTGCCCAGCAGATTTTCCTGCCTGATCAAGGCCGCGACACAGCCATTGCCGCTGCCGCAAACCGGATCTTCCGGCACGCCGTCCGCGGGCGCAAACGAGCGCACTTCGATCTGCGTTTCTACGGTCCCGGGCGCGAGACCGAACACCGTCACGCCGGCGGTGCTGCGCGGCGTCAGCGCGGCAATGCGCGCAAGATCGGGCTGCAGGCTGCGCACGCGGTCCGCACCGGCAAGCTGCAGCGTAATCCAGCTCACGCCGACGTCGACCACCGCTTTCGCCAGCACGGCGTCGGCGGCGATGCCGAGCGCGGCCGCTATCTCGCCTGCCAGTGGCTCGTCCACCTCGCGCAACGCCGCTTGCGGCAACGTGAGAAACAGGCGTTCCTTCTCGATGGTCAACGCGACCAGTCCGGCACCGCATTCCTGCACCAGCCGGCCTGCGGTTTTCGGCCGTATGCCCTGCTCCAGCACGGCATGCGCGGAACCGATGGTGGGATGCCCGGCAAAGGCCAGCTCGCGTTTCGGGGTGAAAATCCGCAACCGGTAGTCGGCGGCGCGGTCGCGCGGCGCGCATATGAACGTCGTTTCCGACAGGTTGGTCCAGTTCGCGATCGCCTGCATCTGCTGCGTTCCGAGGCTGTCGGCATCGAACACCACCGCCACCGGGTTGCCCTTGAACGGGACCCGGGTAAACACATCCACCTGCCGGAATGCCAGCTGTTTCATCATTGTCGCCTTCACCGAATCGTTGAAACCACTCCTGCACGCGACGTGTCTGCGTCCGTCGCACTGCAGTCCCGAACAGCGTGCCGCATCTTATCGCAGCATGCTAAAGTACGTGCATATACACGTCTTATCCCGACCCGCCCGCCGACATGCAGACCTCATCCGCGTCCACGCGCTCCAGATCAACCAATTCGGGTTCGGCCACCGCTGCGCGCCCGCGCGCGTCGCGTGATGCAACGCCGCTGCCCTGCACCGGCGCGCGCCTGCGCCGGCTCACGCGCAGGGTAACGGCGTTCTACGAACAGCACATGCGCGCCTGCGGACTCAGGCTGTCGCAGTATTCGGTGCTGATGAACCTGTCGACCGAACCGCAGCCGCTCACGCGGCTGGCCGACCTGCTGGAAATGGACCGCACCACGCTCACCCGCAGCGTGCGGCCTCTGATCGCCCAGGGCTGGGTGGAAGACACCGCAGGCGACGATGCGCGCCAGCGCCTGCTTGCGCTGACCGTCAGTGGCCGGCGATTTCGCGCCGAAGCGCAGAAGCACTGGCGTCGCGCGCAACTGGCGCTGGAAGACCGGCTCGATCGAGTGTTCGTCGACGCGCTGAACGCGCAGCTCGAACAGGCATTGTCGCGCCTCAAGCCCGCGATGCCGCGCGACAACTGAGCAGAAACGGCTTCATGCAGACCCGACACGATGCCCGGTACTTCTGGGGCGTCACCCTGCTGGCGGCCGCGCTGCTGATGGTGACCATGGGCCTGCGACAGTCGCAGGGCTTGTTCGTCTCTCCGATCAACACGTCCACCGGTCTGGGTATCGCCAGCATCAGCCTGGCGATGGCGATCGGCCAGTTCGTGTGGGGTGCGATCCAGCCGATCGCCGGCGCGGTCGCCGATCGCTACGGCCCCGGGCGCGTGCTGGCCGCCGGGGTGCTGATACTCGCGCTCGGATCTGCAATCACGCCGCTGATGACTTCCTCGGCGGGTTTGATTTTCTCGATTGGCATCCTGGTCGCAGCAGGCTCCGGCGCGGGCAGTTTCTCGGTGCTGATCGGCTCCGCCGCCCGGAATCTGCCGACCGAACGGCGCGGCATGGCCTCGGGCGTCATCAACGCCGGCGGCTCGTTCGGGCAGTTCGTGTTCGCGCCCATCTCGCAAAAGCTGATCGGGACAGTCGGCTGGATGGGTGCGATGTGGTCGCTGGCTGTCATTGCGCTGGCGACGCTGCCGCTCGCACGCGTGCTGCGTGCCCGCCCGGCCGCCACGTCATCATCGCCGGGCCAGACCCGCGCACCGGCCGCGGATCCGGCCGACAGGGGCCTGCGCGCCGCGCTAGGCGACGCGCTGAAAGACCGGAGCTACCTGCTGCTGCACGCCGGATTCTTCACCTGCGGATTCCATATAGCGTTCCTGATCACCCATCTGCCGGGAGAAGTGGAGTTGTGCGGGCAGACGCCGCAGGTTGCCAGCTGGTCTCTCGCCATCATCGGGCTCGCCAACATCGCCGGCAGCCTGCTCGCAGGCTGGGGCACGCAGAGCTATCGCAGCAAGCTGATTCTTTTCTGGATGTACGCCTCGCGCGCGCTGCTGATCCTGGCGTATCTCGCCGCGCCGAAAACCGCGATGACCTTCTACCTTTTCGCCGCCGGCCTGGGCCTGACCTGGCTGGCGACCGTGCCGCCGACCGCCGCGATCGTCGGCAAGCTGTTCGGCGGACGCTATCTGGCGACGTTGTTCGGGCTCACGCTGCTGTCGCACCAGACCGGCGCCTTCTTCGGTGCATGGCTCGGCGGCATCGCCATCGTCAGCCTCGGCGACTACACTGTGATGTGGTACATCGATGCCGCGCTCGCAGCGATTGCTGCGATCGTCAACCTGCCGATCCGCGAAGCGCGGATTGCGCCAAGAATGCAGGCCGTAACCTGAGTACGGGAACCGCTGCCGGTTCTACCGGTCGCACTGCTTACGGCCACCCTGCACAATGAACACACACCCTTGATACGGGCGCGAACCGATATGGCGGAATCGAACGACTGGTCTTTCCCTGAAGAACTGCAACCGGGCCCGGAGGAACTCCCCTTCGATCTCGCATCGGCGCTCGATGCCGTGGTGATGCTGCGCGCTGAGATTCCGGAAGATGCGTTCACTGCGTCGATACTCGGCACGGAGCGCGTCGGCAACGGCGTGGTGATCCGCGAAGACGGGCTGGTGCTCACCATCGGTTACCTGATCACCGAGGCGCAAGGCGTCTGGCTCACCACCAACCGCGGCGTGGCGGTGCCCGGCTATCCGCTTGCCTACGACCCGGCCACCGGCTTCGGCCTGGTGCAGCCGCTCGGCGAACTTCCGGCACCCTGCCTTGCCCGGGGCTCGGCCACGGACTGCCGCATGAGCGACAAGGTCATCGTCATCGGCCACGGTGGCGGCGCACATGCACTCAAGGCGGAAGTGATCGCGAGACGTGAGTTCGCCGGCTACTGGGAATACGTCCTGGACGAAGCGATGTTCACCGCACCCGCACACCCGCAATGGGGCGGCGCCGCGATTCTCGACATGCAGGGCCAGCTGGTCGGCATCGGCTCGCTGCTGGTCGAGGAGACGGCGGGCGACGATACGGTTCAAGGCAACATGGCCGTGCCGATCGATTTGCTGGAACCGGTGCTGGAGGACATGCTCAAGCGCGGCGCGCCGAATCGCCCGCCGCGCCCGTGGCTGGGGATGTACACCACAGAAGTAAAGGGACATCTTGCGGTGGCCGGACTCGCGGGCGGCGGTCCCGCGGAGCAGGCAGGCGTACAGGCCGGCGACCTGGTACTCGAGGTGGCGGGCGAGCGCGCATCAGGGCTTGCCGACCTGTTCCGTAAGATCTGGCGGCTCGGCCCGGCAGGCACCGAGATCCCGCTCACGCTGTCGCGGGACGGCATTCTGGTGCGGGCGAATCTGCGCTCCGCCGATCGTACCGACTTCCTCAAGAAGCCGCAGCTCCACTAACGCGGCGCGGCGTCGGCGGCCCGCGAACAATCCGGCTTGATCGGCGTCAAACCATTGAGAGGGCGGAAATGCGATTCTGCAGTTCCGCGGATCTACGGGAGTGAACAATTGAACCTGCTTTCGAAATCGGGCGCACAGCTGTTGCGTTTCGTCACGCTGCCGGCAATGTTGTTCTTCGCTGGCGCCGTCGCACACGCCGCAAGCATCGAGATTGTCAGCCCGCAGCATGAGGAAACCATCCACGACAATCAGGGCAATGTCGAGGTCGAGGTGCGTGCGGATCTGGACTACGACCAGCGCATCCGCCTGCTGATGGACGGCACGCCGGTCGCACCCGAAACCCGAAGCCGTACGATTGCGCTCGATGGAATCAATCGCGGAGAGCACGTACTGAAAGCGCAAGTGCTGGACGATCGGGACCGCGTGGTCGCCGAATCCGATGCCGTGACCTTCTTCATGTGGCAGGCATCGGCACAATTCCCGAACCGCAATCCCCCTGCGCAATCCGCGCCACCTCCGCCAGCCACGCCGCAACCGCAGACGGCGCCGCTGAGAACCAACTGATCGGCGCCGACGCGGGATAAGAGCATGCCCCCTGACTGCGACGCCGGTTACGCGCGAGCGCCCGCAATCTTCCGCCGCAATGCCGCGTACTGCTGGTCGAGCCGCTCAGCTGCCAGCGGGTCTGCCTCGTCCTGTCCCGACTGATTCTCTATCTGTCCCCATTCCGCCGGGCTGAGCGCCTTGCGCGCCGCTGGAAACAACTCCCGGTATTCCCGGTCCATGTGGCTGCGAAATGCCGCGACATACTGCCGGCCGGCCGCCTCGATCGACTCACGCGACTCGATCCCGCCATTCAGGATGCTCTGCAGCCTGGCATGCAGATCCCTGCCGCTCTCGGCCATCTCCCGATGCTGCTGCAAGAGGGCCTCCGCAGCCTGCCCGACCGACGGAAGCTTTTCCGCCACCTTCGCGAAGATCAGGTCCTCCCTCGGATGGTGCACCTGGTCGGAGTAACCGGTCAGGTAGTCCATGATATCCAGCATCAGTTCGTAGTTCGGCTCCGCATCTTCGCGCAACAGCGCCAACTGCACCTCGAACACATCCAGCAGCCGTGAAAAATTGCGGTGTTCCTTGTCCCATCGATTCAGCAGATCAGCCATTGCCCGCTCCGTTCTGGTCGTCACCGAATGGATAACAGTTCACAGAAGTACAGGACTTGATCTCGATCATGTCATGCTTCTGTCGTGAAGATCACAGTTTTATACTTGTACGCATCCGCCATGTGCTTTCAATCGCTCGCGATAGCCGCGGATTCACCCCGCCCCGGGGCTCTGCGATCACGGTTCGCTAGGCGATACCAGGATTTCCCGCGCATGCATAAACTTTCGGATCGACAGTGCATCCCCTCGTCAGGCAGAATCCGCGCCGCCGATATCCCCGTAATGAACGCAACATGAGCCACATCATGTCCCTTCGCAGCCGCTTTCTGGTGGTGTTTCTGATGATCTTCCTCGGTGGCGCAGCGACCGCGTACGGCGTGATCGCCTCGTTCAACCAGGACATCGTGCGCACGCTCAGCAGCTGGTTCGCGGAGAAGAGCGTGCTGTACGAGAAGTCCAAGGTGCTGCAGCTGATGCTGCGCGAGGTCGTGCTCAGCCAGAAGATGGCCAGTTCGCCCGTGCTCAAGGCCTGGGTCAGGAATGAAAACGACCCGGCCGCGCGCGCACGCGCCATGGCGGAATTGGCTGACTTCCGCGATTTCTTCCGCAGCCGGAGCTATTTCTTCGCGATTGCCGAATCCGGCAACTACTACTTCGATGACGGCAGCGGCGGCGACGTCTCCCGGCCGCGCTACACGCTGAGTCCGACCATTCCCAAGGACGGCTGGTTCTATGCAACGCTCAGCCAGGTCGACGATTACCAGCTGAACGTCGATACCGACCGCGTGCTGCAGGTGACCAAGGTGTGGGTGAATACGGTATTGAAGCATGAGGGCAAGTCGCTGGCGGTGATCGGCACCGGCGTCGACCTGTCCGATTTCATCGAGAGCGTGCTCAATTCGGCCGTGCCCGGCGTCACCAACATTCTGTTCGACGCCAACGGCGCGATCCAGGCCCATCCTGACATCTCCGTCATCGATTTCGCGTCGATCGCAAAGGAACGCCGGCTGGAGGCACAGAGCACGGTGTTCAACCTGATGGAAAGCCCGGCGGACCGCAGCGCGTTCCGCCAGTCACTCGAACGCCTGGCCGCGGGCAGTGCGCAGACCGAAACGCTCGAGGTCACCATCCAGGGCAAGCACCACATCGCCGGGGTGGCTTACATTCCCGAGATCAAGTGGTTTCTCGCCACGCTCACGCATCCCGAATCCGCCGCCGGCAAGCGCTACACCACCGCGATCGCGATCGCGGTGGTCGCGGCACTTGCGCTGACGCTGCTTCTGGCTGCGATCGCCTTTCACTACATCGTTCTGCGGCGGCTTTCCGCGCTCGACACCGCAGCCCGCAAGATCGCCATGGGCGACTACGCCGTCGAACTGCCGCGCGGCGCCAACGACGAACTGGGACGCCTTGCACAGTCCTTCCGCGAGATGAGCGAAAGGGTCGCGCACCACACCGGCGATCTCGAGCGGGAGGTTGCGCAGAGGACGGAGGTGCTGGAACGCATCGCCTATGCCGATTTTCTCACCGGCCTGCTGAACCGGCGCGGCATCATCGACCGCATACAGGTGGAGAAGAACCGGCTCTCGCGCCAGGGCCGCAAGCTCGGCATGCTGATCCTGGACCTCGATCACTTCAAGCAGATCAACGACAGTTACGGGCATGATCTTGGCGACCGCGCGCTGGTGCAGGCCGCCAACGTGATCCGCGGCGTCATGCGTTCCTATGACGTCTGCGCGCGCTGGGGCGGAGAGGAGTTCCTGGTCATCGTCACCGACGTAATTGGCGCAGACGACCTGCTGGCGACGGCCGAGAAGCTCAGAAACGCAATCAAGTCCAGCCCGGTTCGCAGCAACGGCACCGAGATCGTACTGACGGCGAGCATAGGCGCCTGCCTCGCCGATCCGGACGACAACATCGACGCCATGATCAAGGCGGCGGACGACGCCTTGTACGCCGCAAAGCAAGGCGGCCGCGATCGCGTGGTGCTGGCCGGAGACAGCAGTCAGTCCCGACCGCAGGCGGACGAAGCAGGCGAGCACTGATCGCTTGCGCGCGTTCCGGGAACGGAATGCCGTCAACCGGTAGACTGGAATCTGTCCCATAATCATTCGCGCGATGCGTTGCAGCCGCGGCAGGAGAAAGAAAGGAAGGGGCAACATGCATGATCTCGTTATTCGCGGCGGCACGGTGGTCGATGGCACCGGCCAGCCGGCCCGCACCGCCGACCTCGCAATCGACGGCGAAACCATCGTCGCAGTGGGTGCGGACATCGGGCGCGGGCGCCGCGAAATCGACGCCGACGGTCTGCTGGTAACGCCCGGCTTCGTCGACGTGCACACGCACTATGACGGCCAGGCCACCTGGGACCCCTATCTCACGCCTTCGTCCTGGCACGGTGTCACCACCACCGTTTTCGGCAACTGCGGCGTCGGCTTCGCGCCGGTGCGCCCGGGTGCCTCGCCTTTTCTGATCAATCTGATGGAGGGTGTCGAAGACATTCCCGGCACCGTGCTCGCAGAAGGCGTGAGCTTCGACTGGGAAAGTTTTCCACAGTACCTCGATGCGCTGGCCGCGTCGCCGAAGGTGATGGACATCGCCGCGCAGGTGCCGCACACCGCGCTGCGTTTCTATGTCATGGGCGAGCGCGGCGCGGATCACGCAAAGGCGCCGACCGAAGCCGAGATCGCGCGCATGGGCCAGCTACTGGAAGAAGCGTTGCATGCCGGTGCTTTCGGCTTCACCACTTCGCGCACCACCAAGCATCGCGCGGCCGACGGCCGCCTCACGCCCAGCCTGTCTGCGGGCGAACCGGAACTGCTCGGTCTGGCGCAGGCGATGAAGCGTGCGGGCAAGGGCGTGATCGAAGTGAATTCGGATTTCGGGCCGGGCGAGTTCGAGATCCTGCGCGCTGCCGCGGAAGTCGCCGGCCGGCCGTTGTCGGTGTTGCTGCTGCAGGTAAACAATGCACCGGATTTGTGGCGCGAAACGCGCGAGCAGATTCATGCGGCGCGCAATGCGGGTATCAACGTCAACGGCCAGGTCGGCTGCCGTCCGATCGGCTTGCTGATGGGCCTGGAGACCTCGATGCATCCGTTCTCGACCCACCCGGCCTGGGTGGCGATGGCCGGCCTGTCGCCGTCGGAACGATACGCCAGGCTGAAAAGCGACGCTGCGCTGCGGCGCGCACTGGTCGAGCAGCGTCCGGATGACGAACACACGCGCTGGGTCGCGCAGGCCTTGCCGCGCACGTATATCGTCGACGATTCCTACGACTACGAACCCGATCCTGCCGCGCACAGCCTCACCGCGCGCGCGCAGGCCGCGGGATCGGACCCGTGGACGCTGGCATTGCAGGCGATGCTGGCGCAGGGTGGCAAGGGCCTGCTGTCACATACCTTCGAGAATTACACCGAGGGCAGCCTGGACGTGGTACGCGAACTGCTGGTGGACGACGCCACGATCATGGGCATCGGCGACGGTGGCGCGCACGTGTGCACCGTCTGTGACTCGAGCTCGCCGACCTTCCTGCTGAGCCACTGGGCACGTGACCGCAGGCGCGGCGAAAAGATTCCCCTGGAGTACCTGGTACGCAAACAGACGCGGGACAGCGCGGCCGCGTACGGACTCACCGATCGCGGCGTGCTGGCAGCAGGCTGGCGCGCGGATATCAATGTCATCGACTTCGAGCGCCTGAGATTGCTGAAACCGGAGGTGGTCTACGATCTGCCGGCAGGTGGCAAGCGCCTGCTGCAGCGCGCGCAGGGTTATCGCCACGTTCTCGCCGGCGGTACCGAAACGCTGCGCGACGACGAACATACGGGAGCGTTGCCGGGGAGATTGTTGAGATAGGCAATGCGAATGCTGAGTGCTGAGTGAAAAGGAAAAACCAGTCGGACCCTGGTTCAGCCAACCAGGTCCGGATTGTCACTCGGCGCGAGTCGCCCGGTAGTCAGTGCTTCCCTTACGCAGGTCTCGGGCCCCGGAACTCGGGCCTTGTTACCTGCCTCCGCAACAGGAAAAACGCGATCGACATGTTCACCAGGTTCCACAGGATGCCGTTGACGAAGGCGGCGTCGTAGGAACCGGTGAGGTCGAAAATCATTCCCGACATCCAGCCGCCGAATGCCATGCCGAGCAGCGTGGCGGTGATCACCATGGCCACACGGGAACCGGCCTCGCGCGGCGGAAAGTACTCGCGCACGATGATCGCGTAGGCCGGCACGATGCCGCCCTGGAACAGGCCGAACAGCGCGGAAATCACGTAAAGCGACACCAGTCCGTCGAAGGGCAGGAACAGGAACAGCGCGAACGCCTGCATGCCGGAACCCAGCAGCAGCGTGCGCAACCCGCCGATGCGGTCCGAAATCCAGCCGAAGGTCAACCGGCTGACGATTCCGCACCCGAGCATCAACGACAGCATCTCGGCGCCACGCGCGGCGCCGTAGCCAAGGTCGCCGCACATCGCCACGACGTGCACCTGCGGCATCGACATCGCCACGCAACAGCACACGCCGGCAATGATCAGGAAGGTCTGCAGCGTGTTTCGCGAGAACCCCAGCGGACGCTCGGCATACGTCATCGCGCGCGGCCCGGGCGGTGCCGTCACGTCGAAAGAGGGCGCACGCCGGCGCAGCAGCAGCGCCAGCGGCAGCATGGTCGCGGCGCAGAAGACGGCCACGCCCGTGAACGTCTGGCGCCAGCCGGCGGATTCGATGAAAGCCTGCAGCACCGGCGGCCACAGGGTGCCGGCAAGATAGTTGCCGCTGGCGAAGACCGCCACGGCTATTCCGCGCCGGCGGTTGAACCAGTGCGAAGTGTCGGCCAGCAGCGGCGCGAACGTCGCCGAACTGCCGAATCCGATCAACAGCCCTTGCGCCAGCGCATACTGCCAGAGACTGGCGGCAGATCCGGCAGCGGCGTAACCGATCGATAACGCGATGGTGCCAAGGATAACCGGCAGCATGATGCCGACACGGTCCGTCAGGCGGCCCATCAGGATGCCGCCGATACCGAATCCGATCATGGTCATGGTGTACGGCAGCGACGCGTCCGCGCGCGCGACGCCGAACTCCGCCTGCACTGCTGGCAACGCCACCACCACCGACCACATGCCGACGCCGCCGATGGTGGACATGGTCAGCGCGAATACCAGGCGCATCCACGCGTAGGCGGATTCCGCGCTGCCATCTGCGAAACGGCCGGGCCTCGCGCCCGACGATCCCGGTTCGCCGTCCTGTGGCATCAACTGGATAGGGTCTGGGTCAAACGCGCCACGACGCCGTCGCCTCCGATACGCAAATCAGGCGCATGCCCGGCGAAGCCGACGCGCGCACCGATGCGCGATCTGCCCGGGAATCGCCCGCTGCAGGTTCATTGCTGGCCCGCGCGCGCGGTCAGGCATTCGCCGACGCGCAACCTGAACTGCCGCAGCCAGCGGCCCTCGGTCAGCATCTTCGACATGCGCGTGCGCTCGTAATCGTCCGCGATATCGCTGTAGCGCTCATGACCCATGCGGCGCATCGCGCCGTCGATCAGGCCCATGGCGTTGTCGATCGCCGCCCGCTCCTGCGCATCGGCCGCCGCGGCATCGACCGGATCGATGCAGGCCATGTAGGCCGCGTCGTCGAGTCCCGGATCGGGAAACAGGTCGCGTGAGAGTTTGAACAGCGTCAGCGCCTCGTCCGCTTCGAGATTGGACAGATTGTCCGCCCAGGCCGCCGTAGCAGCCGCTGTTTGCGCGGTATGCGCTGCGACCGGCAGCCAGAAAACAAGGCAGACCACCAGCGCCAGGGCGCGCTTTGCGCGGAAGAGCCCGGCTATTTGGAAACAGTCATCGGTTTTCATGTTTATCCTTGTGGTTCTTTCGATCTTTAACGCAGGAGCGGATCGCCGGTTGGCAAAAGCGGTTACGATCCCGGGGGAACGCGCGTGATCTTATCATCGTGTCCCTGCATGGCCTTGATAGTCGGGGTAAACAATGAAACTCGAAGGAGCGGTCTGCATCGTCACCGGCGCCGGCACCGGCACCGGGGCGGCCTGCGCGCTGCAACTGGCCGAGAAAGGCTGCCGCGTGCTGGTGAACTACAGCCGCAGCGAATCCGAAGCGCGGGAAGTGGTCGCGCAATGCATTGCGGCGGGCGGCGAAGCCGTCGCAGCGCAGGGCGACGTTGCACAGGACGCCGACTGCCGCGCGCTCGCGCGCGCTGCGACAGAAAAATGGGGCCGCATCGACGCCTTGATCAACAACGCCGGCGTCACGAAGTTCGCCGCTGCGGCCGATCTCGACGCGCTGGACGCGGAGGACTTTCAGCGCATCTACGCGGTGAACGTCATCGGACCCTACCAGATGATCCGCGCCTGCGTGCCGGCGATGAAGCAGCAGGGCGGCGGCGCGATCGTCAACATCTCCTCGATTTCGGGCGTGCGCGGCTTCGGCTCGTCGACCGCCTACATCGCCTCGAAAGGCGCGCTCAACGCGATGACACTGTCGCTCGCGCGTGCGCTCGCGCCGGGCATCCGGGTGAACGCGGTATGTCCCGCGCTGATCGAAACGCGCTGGCATGCCGACCGCTACAGTCCCGAGGACTACGCGAAGTTCAAGGCCAGCTACGAAAAGACGGTGCCCCTCGGACGCGCCGCAAAGCCCGAGGACGTGGCGGAGGTGGCGCTGTGGCTGCTGGAAGGCGCCGACCTGGTGACCGGCGAGACCATACTGGTGGACAGCGGACTGCACCTCGGCAGATTCTGAATCCCGTCACGGAAAGCCTGCCGGTGGCGAATCGCGTCGGCGCAAGGCAGAATCGCGCGCTGGCGCAGAAGCTTTTTCCCATACTCCATCCGCGGACCGAAAAATGACAGAAACACATCGCCAGACCGAACTCCTTGAGCAGGCGGGGAAGTATCTCGCCGGCGGCGGCACCGGGCTTTTCGTCCTCCCTCCCGAGTTGAATCTGGTGGTTGCGCGCGGCGAGGGCAGCCGTGTATGGGATGTCAGCGGGCGCGAGTACCTCGACTATCACCTGAGTTCCGGGCCTGCGCTGCTCGGACACGCGCACCCCGCGATCACCGAAGCGGTGCAGGCGCAGTTGCCAAAGGGCACGACTTATTTTTTCCTGAACGAACCCGAGATAGCGCTCGGCAAGCGCCTGGTCGAGGCCATCCCCTGCGGCGAGGTCGTGCATTACACCGGCTCCGGCACCGAGGCGACGTTCTACGCGCTGCGCATCGCGCGCGCGTATACGAAACGTAACAAGGTGCTGAAATTCGAAGGCGCCTGGCACGGCATGCATGATTACGGGCTGTGGGGCACGGTACCGAGCCAGGCATCCGACTATCCGCGCGCAACGCCGGATTCGGTCGGCGTGCCGCGCGAAACCGGCGACACGGTGCTGGTCACGCCCTTCAATGAAACTGCGCGCGCGGTGGAAATGATCGAGCGGCACGCAAAGGAGCTGGCGGCGGTGATGGTCGAGCCGCTGCAGCGGGTGCTGCTGCCGGAACCCGGCTTTCTGCAGGCGATCCGCGAGGTGACGAAGAAGCACGGCATCGTGCTGATCTTCGACGAGATCGTCACCGGATTTCGCATCGCGTGGGGCGGCGCGCAGGAGCGTTACGGCGTGGTGCCGGATCTCGCCTGCTACGGCAAGGCGATCAGCGGCGGATTTCCGATGGCGGCGATCGTCGGCAGCGGCGAAATCATGTCGGTACTCGATGCGCGCAGCCGCCCGAAGGCGGAAGTGGTATGGGCGACCAATACCCTGAACGGCAATCCGGTCTGTGCCGCCGCGGGCCTCGCGGCGCTGGACACGCTGGCGCAGCCGGGCATATACGACAGGCTCGCGCGCATCGGCTCGCGGCTGCGAAAGGGCATGGTCGAGTCCGGTGAGCGCCACGGCTTCGCAGTGCAGGCACCGGGCGAGGACGCGGTATGGGGCATCCGCTTCACCGACCGCAAACCGCTTCGCACCTGGATGGACCTCACCACTGCGGACAAGGATCTCGGCTGGCGCTGGGCGATCGAACTGATGAAACGCGGCCTGCTGGTGAATCCGAACGAGAAGTTCTACATCTCGATCGCGCACACCGACGCCGACGTCGACCGCACGCTGGAGATCGTCGACGACGCCTTTGCCGCGCTCAGCGGATCACGCTAGCCCGCGCGTCAGGTACCGATACGCACCGGCGCAGCCAGCTTGCGCAGCAGCGCGATGACGCTTTGCGCGGTGATGCGGCCGGTACGCGGGTTCTCCGAGGGAATGTTCTCGATCGTCATGCTGAAACGGGCCGCATCGGAGTCGACCTCGATACGATGCGTGTTGCGCGTGACAGTCGGATCCGCCCACACTTCCAGCAGCGTGCGATCGGCGCCGATCCCGGCGAGCGACAGTGCGACCGCGACATTGAGATTGGCGGGAAAGCCCGCGGCGGCTTCGCGCGCGGTACCGGAGAATACTTTCAAAGGTTCGCGCAGGTTCTCGAGGTCGATGCCGCGCTCGACCAGAAACGGCGCGCCGGCCAATCCCTGCAGCGGCTTGCGTGTCACCATGCGCACCGAGTGGATCGTGCCCTCTGCGGCGGCCAGCACGGCATCCAGCCCGATCAGCGCGCCGGTCGGCACCAGGATCTGCGCGCCGCTGCGCTCGGCGATGCGCTCCAGGTCCGGATCCGCCAGCAGCGCACCGACCGACAGCACCACCAGGCGCTTGCCCGAGGCCAGCACCGGCGCGGCGATCTCGCGCAACAGATTCGCGGGTGCGCATTCGACCACGATGTCGGCATGACCCGCCAGTTCGTCCAGCGCGACCAGCGGCGGCCGACGCGACAGGGTTGCCAGGAAAGCTTCGGCGTGCACGGGATCGCGAACCGCCACGGCAGAGAGCGACATGCCCGGCAACCCTGCGTCGAGTTTCGCCGCGACCGTCCGTCCAATCGCGCCCAGCCCCGCAACTGCGACGCGCTGCATCCTCACCGCGTCTCGCGTCCCGGTCGGCGAATCACTCATCGGTTGCCGCGCCGAACAGTCGCTCGCCGTTGCGATACGCGATGCGCTCCGCCACGTCCGGCGGCAGTTCTGCGAGCCAGCGGCGTGCGAAATCGGTGAGCCCGCGCACCTGCGGCCAGCGCGAGGGAATCCAGGTATCGGAACCGTATACGAAGCGGTCGGGAAAGCGCAGGAACAAAGCGCGCCATGCGGGCGACAAACCGTCGCCATCGACGATACCGGCACGGTAGGAAAGCTCGCCATACAGCGCCGGATAGGTTTCCAGCAAGCGTGCGACCTCTTCCTCGGGCTCGCCCATGCCGGTATGCGCCCACAGGATGCGTGCGTTGGGGTTGAAGGCAAAAAGCGCCTCGATGGCGGCCGCGTCGGAGTGCGCCATCAGCCACAGCCCGCGCTCCACCGCATGCTCGACGATGCCGCGCATGACCGGCGTAGCGATTTCGTGGCCGTCGACATGGAACTCGCCAATGCCGCGATAAATGCCGCGGCCGAGTTCCTTCTCGATGAACGCCAGTGTTTCAGGGTCGCGGTACCAGGTCTGCCGTTCCTCGCTCCAGCTCGCGAGGTCATGGGTCCTGCGGTACGGGCGCAGGAAGGGCACGAAGCGCTGCGGATGCAGGCCATGCAGCGTGACGGTGCCGTCGTTCGGCGTACTCGAGAGAAGTACGCGGCCGACGCCTGCCTCGTCGAGAATGTCCATAACCGTGTCGGGCGGATACGCCCCGGTGGCGCCGACGCTGTAGTGGATGTGCGCGTCGAACAGCGGCATGCGGTCGTCCGCCTGCATGGGCAGGGACAGACAGAGCAGTGCGAGCAAGCCCGCGCGGGCATGCGACATTGGGACTCTCCTCGGAACGGATGCGCGTCGGCGTCGGCGCCAATGGACGAAGCATACCGCGAAGCATGCCGCGGACCCCGGGAGGGAGAAAGAGCCTGCCGCCGCGCAGCGCGCGACGGCAGTTTCGTAGCCGCAGTCAGCGTCCCGCGAGGAACGCCCTGGCGTGGGAGAGTTCGGGACGTTCGCTGTCCCGATCGGCGGTGAGCACCGCCAGCTTCGCGTAGTAGTCGCGCGCCGCCCTGGCGTTGCCCGACAGTTCGGCCGCGCGTGCGGCGCCGTAGAGTCCTCGGTAACGGTTCGGATCGCGTTTGAGCGAGCGCTCGAACTCGGCAAGCGCCTGCGCCGGTTGCCCCATCGACATCAACATCTCGCCGAGCAGTTCGCGCGAAGGCACGATGCTTCCGGGCGTAACCGGATGCTTGTCGCTCGCCTCCTCCAGCTCGGCCGCTGTACGCACCAGTCGCAGCGCGTCGTCGCCGCGGCTCTCGGCATACGCAATCCAGGCTTCGGCAGCCTTGATCTGGAATTCGGTCTGCCCCGCCCAGTAGCCGATCTTCGCCGCCACCATCTGGTCCCTGAGCGCCTGCAGGCGCGCCACGTCGAGCCTGGCGGCGGCGACATCGCCGGTGCGTGCGGCACCGAGCGCGCGCGCGTAGACCAGGATCGCCTCCGCCTGCGGAAACTTTCCCCATGTGAGATCCGCGGGTGTCAACCGCAGGGCAGCAGCCTGCGCCCACTCCCCGCGCTCCAGCGCAAACCGCGACGGAATGGAAGCAAACGCATAGGCGGCGACGAAGTTCTCGACGTTGACCTTGGTAATCGCCACCGTCTCGTCGAACAGCCGCCTGGCGGCCTTGTCCTGCGCCTGCTGCAGATGGCCGAACACCATGTAGTCCATCGCGTGCAGCGCATCGTATGCGCCGATGCCCAGCGTGGTCTCCTTCAGCTCGGCCTTGGCGGCCTGGTAGGAAGCGCGGTTGCCTTCAATCAATTCCTGCCACAAGCCGACCCGCGAAAAAATATGCGAGGGCATGTGCAGCGCGTGCGGCACGGAGGGCGCGATGCTGGCATAGACACGCGCTGCCGGCAGCCCCTTTTGCGCCAGCTCGGCATAATCGTAGGCGTGGATCAGGTAATGCGCGACACCGGGATGATCCGGATACTTCGTCATCAGCGGCTCGAGAATCCCTGCCGCCTTCAGCTGATTGGCAAACGTCTTGTCTGTCGGCAACGCGGTCGCACTCAATACCAGTGCGTGCAGGATTCGCGCCTCGACGTCGTCCGGATGGCGTAGTGCAACCCGCTCCATCGCCTTTTCGAAGGCGACCGCACGCGTGCGGTGATCGACCGTCTCCCAGTCCTTGAACAGCTCATCGAGCGCAGCGATGTAATCGCGTTCGCGCGGCGTGCGTGCACCCGCGCGCTGCGCATCCGCCAGCGCGGCCGCGGCGGACTTCATCGCGTTCGGATTGGCCGGCCACGCAAAGGGGTTGCCCATCGACATGAATGCAATGCCCCAGTGCGCCATGACGCAGTCGCGATCGTGTTGCAGAGCCCTCGCAAACGATTTCTTCGCCGGATCGAACCAGAATGAATGGAACAGCGCCATCGCGCGGTTGAACTCGGTCTGCGCGGCGTCGTTGCAGGACACGGGAAACTCGACCCTGCCGAGCTTTTCGGGCGGCGTGCCCTCCCGCGCATCGTCCTCGTCATGCGCCCAGGCGCCGGCGCCGACAAAACCGGAAAACAGCAACAAAACAAGCAGCTTCGCGAACTTCATATGCGTCTCCTCCACGGTTCCGGGATTCCGCAGGGACGCGGGATGCCGGGGTGGCGGCCGGAATCCCGTTATCCAGAAATTGTGCGATCAGACTGCGCTTCGCAGTATGCCAAGTCAATATCCCGGCCCAGGCCTGCGCCCGCAGGCTGCGGACGGGTGCCGCCCGGATGGGTTGATCTGCCGTGCGATACAATCGACGCATCATATGAAGCCAACCGATCGGGAGAGCCACATGATCGTCACCGAAAAATCCCTGCAGGAAGTCGACCTGGGCGAGCCGCGCGGCAACTACAGCGCGGAAGAGTGGCGCACGCGCGTCGAACTGGCCGCCTGTTATCGCCTGATCCATCACTACGGCTGGACCTCGCAGGTCTATAACCACATCACCGCGCGCATTCCCGGCACCGAGCACCTGCTGATCAACGCCTTCGGCCTGCAGTACGAAGAGATCCGCGCGTCGAACCTGGTGAAGATCGACATCGAAGGCAACAAGGTCGACAACTCGCCGTTTCCGGTGAACAAGGCGGGCTACGTGATCCACTCCGCGATCCATGCCGCGCGCAAGGACATTCAGTGCGTGCTGCACACGCATTCGCCGAATGCGGTGGCGTTGTCGGCGACGCAGTCCGAGTTCGTGCCCCTCAGCCAGGAAGGCTGCCAGTTTTTCGAGCGCGTCGGCTATCACGACTATGAAGGCATCGCGCTCGACACCGACGAGCGCCGCCGTCTGGTGGAGGATCTCGGGCCGACCAATCACACGATGCTGCTGTGGAATCACGGCCTGCTGACGATGGGTCCGAGCGTGTGCTGGGCATTCGTGCGCCTGTACCAGTTCGAAGTCGCCGCCGGTGCGCAGCTGCGCGCGATGGCGAGCGGCGCGCCGCTTCGGCGCATTCCCGACAGAATCATGGCGAAGACCCGCGAGCAGTTCGAGGGTGGCGATGCGCAGGCCGGCGCCTATGTGCGTCACCCGGAGTGGCCGGCGGCGCTGCGCATGCTCGACCGCATCGATCCTTCGTATCGCACCTGACGCGCTGTAACGCGGCGAAAAAATCTTTCACCGCAGAGGTGCGAAGGGCGCGAAGGGTACGCGGAGAAATGCGCGTTCCGGTCTGAAGAAGCACGTCTCGTCTGCCCGGCCGCTGTGCGGGCTGTTGATCTGACGCAAGCCGGCACACCCGGACCCCGGCTAGATTGCAATCCATGGACAGGCAACCGGTCTTCGAAGCCCGCGGGCTCACCAAGATCTACCAGATGGGCGAGGTGCAGGTGCATGCGCTGCGCGGCGTCGATCTCGATCTGTTTCCCGGAGAATTCGTGGTGCTGCTCGGCCCGTCGGGCAGCGGCAAGTCCACCCTGCTCAACATCCTCGGCGGGCTTGATTCGCCCACCGACGGCCACGTGATCTGCGCCGGGCGCGACCTCACCCAGGTCGGCGACCGCGAACTGACCGAGTTCCGCCGCCATTTCGTCGGCTTCGTGTTCCAGTTCTATAACCTGATACCCAGTCTCACCGCGCGCGAGAACGTCGCCATCGTCACCGAGATCGCGGACGACCCGATGGCGCCCGAGGAAGCGCTGGGCCTGGTCGGACTGGGCGAACGCCTCGATCATTTCCCGGCGCAGCTTTCCGGCGGCGAACAGCAGCGTGTGGCCATCGCGCGCGCGGTGGCGAAGCGCCCGCAGGTGCTGCTGTGCGACGAGCCGACCGGCGCGCTCGACTCGAAGACCGGCGTGGTGGTGCTTGAAGTGCTCGAGCGCATCAACCGCGAGCTCGGCACGACCACCGCGGTGATCACGCACAACGCCGGCATCGCCGACATGGCCGACCGCGTGATTCATTTCAGCGACGGGCGCATCCTTTCGGTCGACAGCAACACCAGCAGAAAATCCCCGCAGGAACTCTCCTGGTGAGCGCCCTCACCCGCAAGCTGCTGCGCGAGGTCTGGCATCTGCGCGGCCAGGCGCTGGCGATCGCGGTGGTCATCGGCGGCGGCGTGGCCACGCTGGTGATGTCGCTGTCCTCGCTCGATTCGCTCACGCTCACGCGTGATGCCTACTACCGCGACTTCCGCTTCGCGCATGTGTTCGCCTCGCTCAAGCGCGCACCCGAATCGCTGCGCGAGTCGATCGGGTCGATCCCCGGCGTACAGCAGGTGGAGACCCGCGTGGTGGCGGCGGCGAATCTGGACATTCCCGGCTTCGATGATCCGGCCACCGGGCTGATCGTTTCGCTGCCGGACGGTCGCAACGCCGCCTTGAACAGCCTCTACGTGCGCGAGGGCCGGCTGCCGGAAGCGGGGCGCGACCGCGAAGTGGCGGTGAGCGCGGCGTTCGCGGACGCGCACGGCTTTCACCCGGGGGACAGGCTGGCGGCGATCATCAACGGCCGTTTCCAGAACCTGGAGATCGTCGGCGTCGCGCTGTCGCCGGAATACATCTACCAGCTCAAGCCCGGCGACCTGTTTCCCGACTACGCCCGCTACGGCGTGCTGTGGATGAACCGCACCCAGCTCGGCAACGCCTACGACATGGACGGCGCATTCAACGACGTGGTGCTGTCGCTTACCCGGGACGCCCGCACCGGCGATGTGATCGAGCGCCTGGATTTGCTGCTCGCGCCCTACGGTGGCCTCGGCGCGATCGCGCGCGACGATCAGTTGTCGCACCGCTACCTCAGTATCGAAATGGAGCAGCTGCGCACCATGGCCACGGTGTTTCCGACAATCTTTCTCGGCGTGGCGGCTTTCCTGTTGAGCGTGGTGCTCACCCGCCTGATCGGCACCCAGCGCGACCAGATCGCGATTCTCAAGGCCTTCGGTTACAGCAGTGTCCAGGTCGGCCTGCACTACACCCAGCTGGTGCTGATGATCATCGCGCTCGGGCTGCTGATCGGCATGGGCACGGGCATGTGGCTGGGCCAGATGATGGCCGAGCTATACCGCAGTTTCTTCCATTTTCCTTTTCTGGAGTTCCGGCTGCGTTACCAGGTCATCAGCATCAGCGTGCTGGTTACAGTGGCTGCCGGGCTGTTCGGCACGCTGTCCGCAGTGCGCCGTGCGATCGTGCTGCCGCCGGCCGAAGCGATGCGGCCGGAACCGCCGCCGGTGTTCCGCGCCACCCTGATCGAACGGCTGGGGCTGCAACGTCTTTTCACCCAGCCCACGCGCATGATCCTGCGCAACATCGAACGCCGTCCGCTGAAAGCCGCGCTGTCGGTGATCGGCATCGCCATGGCATGCGGCATCCTGATGGTCGGCCGCTTCCAGGAAGGCGCGATCGATTACCTGATCAAGGTGCAGTACGGATTCGCGCAGCGCGACGATCTCACCGTCACCTTCATCGAGCCGACTTCGCGCCGCGTGGTGCATGAACTGGCAGCCGTACCCGGCGTGGATCACGTCGAAGCGGTACGCATCGCACCGGCGACGCTGCGGCTGGGCAATGCCAGCTACCGCACGGGGGTGCAGGGGCTGGAGCCGCAAAGCCGGCTCAGGCGCGTGCTGGACGATGAACTGCGGGTGTTCGATCTGCCGCGCGAAGGGCTGGTGCTGAACGATTTCCTTGCCGACTATCTCGGCGCGCGGCCTGGAGACCGGGTGACGGTCGAGTTCCTGGAAGGCCGGCGGGAGACGCTCTCGGTGCCGGTAACCGGGATCGTGCGCGAGTTCACGGGTGTGGCTGCATACATGGAGATGTCTGCACTGAACCGGCTGCTGCGCGAGGGCGCGGCGGTGTCGGGCGCACTGCTCACGGTGGAACCGGGATTTCGGGAGAACGTGGTCGACGCGCTGAAGAACGTGCCGCGGATCGCCGGCGTCACCGACCGGTTGACCGCGATCCAGAATTTTTATGATTCGATGGCCGACATCGTGCTGACGTTTGCATTCATCAGCACCCTTCTGGCCGGCAGCATCGCTTTCGGCGTGGTCTACAACAGCGCCCGCATTGCGCTCACCGAGCGCTCGCGGGAACTCGCCAGCCTGCGCGTGCTCGGCTTCACCCGCGGCGAGATCGCCTACATTCTTCTCGGCGAGCTCGCCCTGCTCACCGCCGCCGCAATTCCGGTCGGCTTTGCGATTGGCCTGGCGCTGGTCGCCTATATCGTGCACGGCGTAGAGTCAGACCTCTATCGTATTCCGCTCGAGGTCTCGCGCAACGTCTATGCATTCGCCGCTACCATGGTGGTCATCTCGGCACTGCTGTCGGGGCTGATCGTGGCGCGGCGGCTGCTTCATCTCGACCTGGTGGCCGTACTGAAAACGAAAGAATGAACAAGAAACGCAACAGTTTTTGGCGCCGCCTGGCGCCCTACTTCGCGGGTGCGGCAGTGATCGCGCTGCTGGCGCTCGGGTTCCGGCCGGCGCCTTTGCTGGTAGACGCGGAACAAGTCGCGCGCGGCCACCTCGAGGTAACGATCGAGGACGAAGGACGCACGCGGGTGGTCGACCGCTATCAGATCACGGCGCCCATCATGGCGCAGTCACGGCGCATCACTCTGGAAGTGGGCGATGCGGTCGCGGCGGGCGACGTGCTGGCCACGCTGGATGCGGTTGCCGCGCCGGCGCTGGACGTGCGCAGCGTACAGGCGGCACGCGCAAGGGTAGATGCCGCGCAGTCGATACTTGCCTCGGCGCGCGAAGAAGTCAAAGCGGCCGAAGCCGCCGCGAAGTACGCGCGCAGCGAATCCGAACGTCTCGAACGGCTCGGCCAGGATGGCATGGCGCCCCGAAGCAGGGTGGAGCAGGCACAGGCCGAGGCGCAGCGTGCAGATGCATCACTTGCCTCGGCGCGCTTCCGCGTGCGCACCGCCGAGCACGAACTGGCCGGCGCACGCACCGCGCTCGCCTACGCCGGCGGTCAGGATCCCGGTACGAGCGGCGTGCTGCATTTGCGCTCGCCGGTAGACGGCCGCGTGCTGCAGCGGCACTTCGAAAGCGCGCGCGTGGTGCAGCCGGGTGAACCGATTCTGGATATCGGCGACCCGGCACGCCTGGAGGCGGAAGTCGACGTGCTGTCCGCGGACGCGGTCAAGCTGGTGCCGGGCATGCGCGTATGGCTCGAGCGCTGGGGCAACCCGGACCCGCTGGAAGGCCGAGTCAAGCGCATCGAACCGACCGGGTTCACCAAGATCTCGGCGCTCGGCGTGGAAGAGCAGCGGGTATGGGTGATCGTCGACATCGTCTCGCCGCAGGAACAATGGTCGCGACTCGGCGACGGCTACCGGGTCAACGCACGCTTCGTGTTGTGGGAATCGGACGACGTGCTGCAGATACCCGCCAGCAGCCTGTTCCGCATAGACACGGGCTGGGCGGCATTCGTGATGGAGGACGGACGCGCCCGTCAGCGCGCAGTGCAGATCGGCCAGCGCGGCGCGCTTTATACCGAAGTCACGGGCGGGTTGTCCCGGGGCCAGAGCGTGATCGTGCATCCGGATCGCGAGGTCGCGGACGGCAAGCGCGTGCGCCTGCGCGAATAGCCGCTCCGGAACAGCCGGTCTGCCCGGTCATTGCCGCAAAAAAAACGGCGGAGAAAATCTCCGCCGTTTTTCCAGCTGAATAGTGCCCCGGTCCGCATACTGCGTGCGCAACCGGATCCGGCCAGCGGCATGCCTCGGCTGGCCGAAAAGTAACGCAAGCCAGGTTACAGTGCCTTCAGGTTACCCGCGGAAGTCTTGCCGTCGCGCCCCTTCTCAAGTTCGTACGAGACTTTCTGGTTCTCCTGCAGAGTACCCAGTCCCGCGCCTTCCACTGCCGAAATATGCACGAATACATCTTTTGAACCGTCGTCGGGGGAAATGAAGCCGAAGCCCTTCGCCGGGTTGAACCACTTAACGGTGCCTGTAGGCATGTCTTAACCATCCTGATTTACGTGTAGGGAGCTTTATTCTACGCGCCCCTTTGCCGGTTCAGCAGAAAAAGCGAAGGGACCCCGGAACAAGAACGGCTCGCATTGTCGATCCGGCGAAGCCGGACAGGTTCAGAAACGCGGGTTTCCAGGCAACCCCAGGTTGTTGACCCGGCGTTTCCGCAGCAGTTTCAGCAACAGATTGCGGAAGAAACGAAGCGCCGGATACACCAGCCGGGCGCGGCCAGCAGAACGGAAAATCCAATAATTCAACCAGTTGAACACGTCGGAACGGCCACTCAACAGGGCCAGCATATGAATCGCGTCAGCACCGTAATACAGGACGTCCCCGACCTTCAGCACCATGCCCTGGTCGATATCCAGGCCGTTTGCGGTGATTTCGTCCATCGCCTCGCCGGCGTCGCGCGCGTTCACCAGCCGCAGTGACCCGGCCGCTTCCCCGATCTGCACCCTGCGGCAGTAGGCCTCGCACAGCGGGCACTCACGGTCGTAGATCAGCAGGATCTCGTTGTATTTCATGGCCGCTCGCAGTTCATGGCAACTGCTGTACACAAAAGAAGTCTACTCACAGAAGCGCCCCCGGGTAACAGGCTCCGCGAACCGGCACCGTATGCCTGCCACAGGCGCATCGGCCAGGCGCGGGAGTAGACTTTGCAGGCGCCCCGTATGACCGCCAGCTGGAGCCCTGCATGAACACGCGCGGTGTCCGGCCGGGACACGGGGGCTGAATCCGGTTCCACCGAGGGCCTGACTCCCAAGTGAAGGAGGAACGCGATGGAAAAGACGATGGAAACCTTCGACCGCAGCCCGGATGCGCCGCAGATAGCGCGTATCGAGGCGACGCGCCCGTTCGAATGGCTGGCGCGCGGGTGGCAGGACTTCACCGACAATGCCTGGCCGAGCATCGCACACGGTTTGATCCTGGTCGCGCTGGGCTGGCTCATCCTGTTGATGTTCAGTGCGCATATCGATCTGCTCGCAGCGGCCGTGTCCGGTTTCCTGCTGGTCGGACCGGTGGTCGCCGCCGGCTTCTACGAATTGTCGCGGCTGCGGGCTGCCGGTGACCCCGCGACTTTCGATGCTTCGGTCGAAGGCGCCGCCCGGAACGGCAAACCGCTCGCGCGCCTGGGGCTGGTGCTCGCAGCGCTCGCGGTCGCGTGGGTCGTGGTGTCGCACCTGCTGTTCGTGCAGGCATTCGGCGGCGCGCTGCCTTCGGTCAGCGATAACTTCTACCGGACTGTGATCGACTGGGACAACTACGGGTTCCTCGCTGTCTACATGAGTACGGGTGCAGTGTTCGCCGCCGTTGCTTTCGTGATGGCCGCGGTCTCCGCGCCGATGATCTTCGATCGCGGGGCCAACACCGGCATCGCCATCGCCGCCAGCGTCCGGGCGGCCGCGGCCAATCCCGTGGCGATGTTGGTGTGGGCAGTCCTGATCGCGGTGCTGACCGCGATCGGATTTGC
The DNA here is from genome assembly GCA_040880425.1 of Burkholderiales bacterium. Lineage (GTDB taxonomy): Bacteria > Pseudomonadota > Gammaproteobacteria > Burkholderiales > Eutrophovitaceae > DATKEK01. Next base: position 121,733 of record JBBDIL010000013.1, read on the forward strand.
GAGTTTTCTGGTCGGGCTGGTGATCATCCTGCCATTGCTCGGCCACGCGACCTGGCACGCCTACCGCGACCTGATCCGGTAAACATTGCTGCGCGGCCACGCTGCCGTCCGACGCGAGTCGAATTACAATCGGCGGGGCAGTTTGCTCCGCCGAACCGTTTCCAGCGCTGTATTCAGATGCAAATCCAGATTCTTTCCGACCTGCACCTCGAATTCTCCGAACGGCATCCGCCGTTCGAACCGCCGACGACTGGCGCCGAGGTCATCGTGCTCGCCGGCGATATCGACACCGGCACCCGCGCGATCGACTGGGCGGAGGCGACCTTTCCCGGCAAGAGCGTCATCTATGTGCCAGGCAATCACGAGTACTACGGGGAAGACTTCGCCGAGACAGCGATGGCGTTACGCACGCGTGCCGACGCCAGCCCAGACCTGCACCTGCTCGACAACGACGAAGTGGTGCTCGGCGACGTGCGCTTTATCGGCACCACACTGTGGACCGATTTCGAGCTGTTTGGCAGGCAGCAGGCAGGGCCGGCAGTCGAAGAATCGCTGCAATACGTGCTGGATTTTCGCGCGATCAGCTGGGGCGTGGGCGCACTGCTCACGCCGGAGCGCGCAATGCAGCTGCATCGCGAAGCCAGGGCATTTATCGAGGAACGGCTCGCGCGGCCTTTTTCAGGCACGACGGTGGTCATCACCCATCATGCGCCGCACCGCGGCAGCCTTCACCCGCGCTGGGCCGACAATCTCACCAGCGCAGCTTTCGTCTCCGACCTCACCCACCTGCTGGGAAAATCCGACCTGTGGATCCACGGCCATACCCACGACAGCTTCGATTACACGGTGAACGGCACACGCGTACTCGCCAACCCGATGGGCTACCGCACCTCCAACTGGCACGAAGCGCGCGACGGCCGTACGCCGGCATTGGTCAAATACGAGAACGAACGTTTCGATCCGGCGCTTACGGTGCGGGTCTGAAGTCCAGAGTCAGAAGCGAAACACACAACACGCCGCATCGCGGTTTGTTGAGGAGCAGGCTCACGTTTGCGAAGCCAACGTGACGCCGGCGCCAAAGGCACGAAGACACGAAGAAAGAAGGAAAACAAAAGCCAAACGCAAAGGTCGCAAAGAACGTAAAGACAACCTTCGTATTCTTCCTTGACTCTCTTCGTGTCTTCGTGCCTTCGTGTTTCGCTCGTAGGTTTGCAGCTTTCCCGGGAGACAAAGCATGATGCGCATCGCGGTATGTCGAGCCGGGCAAATCCTTGACACTGCAAACCGGGTAAATGGTTGACACTTT
>JBBDIL010000014.1:0-111696 GCA_040880425.1 Burkholderiales bacterium
TGCAGGCTAACCTGCCCAGCCGTTGCGGGCAGGTTAGGCCGGAACTAAAACCGGAGCCGCCGATGATGCACACGGTCTGAATTTTCATCTTCCCGTTCGCACTATCAACAACGGTTGCAGGATCCCGACACGCACTCAATTGCGCTGCGGCGGACGTGCGGGAATGACACCGAGCCATTCGCGCAGGCTGGGCGCAGTGTCGCGGAACAGCCGCGCATAGTACATGGTGTTGCTCATCACCTTCTGTACGTAATCGCGCGTCTCCGGAAACGGGATGGTCTCGGCGTAGACCGCGCCCTCCAGCGGCTCCGGTGCGCGCCAATCACTCGCCCGACGCGGGCCGGCGTTGTACCCGGCGGACGCCATCACCGGACTGTTGTCCAGCGAATCCAGCACATGCCGCAAATAGTATGTGCCCAGGCTGAGGTTGGTATCGATACCGTCGACCAAATCACCGTGGTGGTCGGTCAATCCGAGCCTTTGCGCCACCCATTTTGCGGTGGCCGGCATCAGCTGCATCAGGCCCGCCGCACCGGCGCTGGAGCGTGCGGTAATCACGAAACGGCTTTCCTGGCGAATCAGGCCGTAGATCCAGGCTTCGTCCAGGTCGAGCTGCGCCGCGTACTGCTGCATCACTTCCCGATAGGGTGCGGGAAAACGCAGCCCGAAATCATGCAGCACGACCGTGCGTTCCGCGGTATGGATCGCGCGTTCGTACCATTCATTGCGGAATGCGAGTGCCGCCGCCGCGTTCAATTGCCGGTCGTCGAATCCGGCAACAGTCCATTGCCACTCCAGTGCGCCTTCGTAGCGCATGCCGTTGCGATAGAGGGCGAGCGCGCGCTGCAAACCCGGATTCGCCGCGATGGCTTCGATTTCCCGGGCGCCCGCGGTGTAAGTCTGCGCAACCGGGCCGAGAACCGCGCCGAGATCTTCCGCAGCGAGTTGGCCGTAGAAGTTGAGTTCGTTGGACAGCGGGGCAAGCAGGAGATTCGCCTCCGGCTTGCGTCCGAGCGAAGCCAGCGCCCGCGCTTTCCAGTAACGCCACTGTGGAGCCATTCGGCTGCGCGGACTCATTGCATCCACCGCGGAAACAACCGATTCCCAGTCGCCGGCGCGCAGCGCACTGCGTACCTTCCAGGCGAGTTGCGTGTCGTTCAGGCCGGACTCGTCCGCGCGCTTGTACCAGGCAAGAGAACTCGCATGGTGTTTCCAGGCGCTGACCATCGCCACCTGGCCCCACGCATAATCGCGTTCGGGTTTGGGCAGACTTTTCTCGATTGAGCGCATTTTCTGCGATGCGAGCTGTGGCCAGGACTGCGCGGCGCGATACAGCGCATAGATGGTGAGCTCGCGCTGCGCGCGGCTTTTGACCGGCAGCGGATTGCGCTTTATATAGTTTTGCGGACGGCGTGCGATCGAATCGAACAGATCCGGGTCGGGGCGCTGTACCTGCGGCAGGTACTCGATTGCGGCCTTGGCGACGATGCGGTTGCCGGCTTCGAGTGCCAGACGCACACGCTGCCACACGTCCTCCACGCCGAGCAGCTTGTGCTCGAACATCGCAGCGAACAACGGCAGGCAGCTCTCCGGCTGCACCCGGCCGGTAAACCATTGCGAGCGTGCCGCCGCCAGCGCGGTATCGTCGTCGAGGGCGATCCTCGCCTGCAGCGAGTAACAGGTCAGTTCGACGTCTTCGGTGGTCAGGCGCGGAAACTCATTCAGGAATTCGCTCCACGCCTGGCGTCGCGCTAGTTCGCGCAGCCAGTCGGCCCGCAGCCGGTCCGCGATCAGGGTGTTCTCGTTACGGGCCAGGAAGGCCTGAACCTCCGGCTCGTCCGCAGTATCGATCCGCAGGCGCAGGTGCCAATACTGTACGTACGGCGCGAGCACATGGCCGTCGAGCGCGCGCAGATGCTCCGCAAGCAGCTCGGCGTCGCCGTTGCGGTACGCTTCCTGCGCCTGGAGAAAAACATCGTCACCTAGAGCGGCGGCAGCGATGCCTGCCGTGAGCAGCAGGCTGGCCAGGGTGCGCTTTGTGTATTCGAGGATGTGGAGTCTGCGCATCGGGTCGTGGTGAATTATATAGAGTGCGCGCGGTTTATGGCCAGCAAGCTTCAGGCCAGAAACAGAGCGTAGGCGGGATTGTGCGTCTCCTCATGATGCGGATAGCCGAGCCGGCGGAGGAAGCGCCGGAACGCGCCTGCGTCGCGCGGCGGGACCTGGATGCCGACCAGCACACGCCCGAAATCGGCCCCGTGATTGCGGTAATGGAACAGGCTGATGTTCCAGTCGTGCGCCATCGCATTCAGAAACTGCATCAGCGCGCCCGGGCGCTCCGGGAACTCGAAGCGCAGCAGGCGTTCGTGCTCGACCTGCGGTGCGCGCCCTCCGACCAGGTGGCGCACATGCAGTTTCGCCATCTCGTTGTCGGAGAGATCCTCGGTTGCCAGATCCTTGCCGCGTAGCATCCGTACCAGCTGCCGCGTTTCGCGGGCGTCGCGTACCTGCACGCCGACGAAGACATGCGCGCGCTCGGGATCGGCATAGCGATAGTTGAACTCGGTGACGCTGCGCGGTCCCAGCAGCGCGCAGAAGCGCTTGAAACTGCCCGGTCGCTCGGGAATGGTGACTGCGAGCAGCGCCTCGCGATGCTCGCCGAGTTCTGCGCGCTCGGCGACGAAACGCAGCCGTTCGAAATTCATGTTCGCCCCGCAGGCGACTGCCGCCAGCGTCTGCCTGCGCAGCCCGTGCTGTTCCGCGTAAGCCTTCGCGCCGGCGATCGCGAGCGCACCGGCCGGCTCCAGAATCGAGCGCGTGTCCTCGAACACGTCCTTGATGGCGGCACAGATCGCGTCGTTGTCGACCAGCACCATGTCGTCCACGCATTGTCTGGCCAGGCGAAAAGTTTCGCGGCCGACCTGCCGCACGGCGACGCCGTCCGCGAACAGCCCGGCCTGCCTCAGCCGCACGCGGCGCCCGCTGCGCAGGGAGCGCGTCATCGCGTCGGCGTCCAGCGGCTCCACGCCGATTACGCGCACCTCGGGCCGAAGCCGCTTGACGAAGCTGCCGATTCCGGCGATCAGCCCGCCGCCGCCCACTGCCACGAAGATCGCGTGCAGCGGGCCGCCGTGCTGGCGCAGGATCTCCATGCCGATGGTGCCCTGTCCGGCGATCACGTCCGGATCATCATAGGGGTGGACGAAAGTCATGGCCTTGTTCCGCACCAGGCCCATCGCGTGCTGCCCGGCTTCCTCGTAGGAGTCGCCATGCAGGATCACCCGCGCGCCGCGCGCGGCGACTGCCGCGACCTTGATCTGTGGCGTGGTGACCGGCATGACGATGATTGCCCGGCAGCCGAGGCGTTGTGCCGCAAGCGCGACACCCTGGGCGTGGTTGCCGGCGGACGCGGCCACTACGCCGCGCCTGAGCTGCTCCGGCCCAAGCTGCGCCATCTTGTTGTATGCGCCGCGCAGCTTGAACGAGAACACCGGCTGCAGGTCTTCCCGTTTCAACAGCAGGTTGTTGCCCATGCGCGCGGACAGCGCAGGTGCCGGCTCCAGCGGCGACTCGATGGCGACGTCGTATACGCGGGCGGAAAGGATGCGTTCCAGATAGTCGTGTTTCATGCAGGGGACAACCGGTCGGGCTCGTCGTGCTGCTGGTCATGCAACAGGGTTGACGCTATCCTAGCGTGAACTTGGAATGGATTGTCGGATGAGCAGGGAAGCATTCAAACAGGCCGCCGCAAAAGCCGCCGTGGCCTTCGTGCCGGACGGAGCGGTGGTCGGCGTCGGCACCGGGTCGACCGCCAATTTTTTCATAGACGAACTGGCGGCAATCGGGACGCGCATCGAAGGTGCGGTGGCCAGTTCGGAGGCGACAGCCGCGCGCCTGCAGGCTGCGGGCATCCGCGTGCTCGACCTGAATGGCGTCAGCGAACTGCCTGTCTACGTGGACGGCGCGGACGAGATTACCGCGCACATGCACATGATCAAGGGCGGCGGCGGCGCGCTCACGCGGGAGAAGATCGTTGCCGCGGTGGCGGGCAAGTTCATCTGTATCGCCGACGACTCCAAGCTGGTTGACGTGCTGGGGGCCTTTCCGCTGCCGATCGAGGTCATTCCGATGGCGCGCTCCCACGTTGCCCGCGAACTGGTCAGGCTCGGCGGGCAACCGGTGTTGCGGGAGGACTTCGTCACGGACAACGGCAACCTCATACTGGACGTGCGGGGGCTGACCATAACGAACCCGGTCGACTTGGAAGCGAAGGTCAACCAGATCGTCGGTGTGGTGACCTGCGGCCTGTTCGCCAGGCGGGGTGCGGATGTGGCTTTGCTCGGTGCGGCATCCGGCGTCCGGAAATTGACCCGGCAGCAGGGCGCGGCTGAAACCATTCTGTAATGTTTAACCGATACCCTAGGCCGTTAATTGAAGAGTCTGTTCCAGGGAGGATGACGCAGTGGTAACCACCAGCGAACACACATCCAGGCAGTTCGACGCCGAACTGGAGACGGTGCGCTCGCGCGTTCTCCAGATGGGCGGCATGGTCGAGGAGCAGATCAAACTCGCGCTCGACGCGCTGATGGCGGGCGACCTCGATCTGTGCGACAGCGTCGAGGCCAACGACCACAAGGTGAACGCGCTGGAAGTCGAGATCGACGAGGACGTCAGCACCATCATCGCGCGCCGGCAGCCGGCGGCGAGCGACCTGCGCATGCTGATGACGGTGGTGAAAACCATCACCGATCTCGAGCGGGTCGGCGACGAAGCGGCAAAGATCGCCCGCATGGCGAAGCTGATCCATTCCTCGGACCGGCTGCAGAAGCCGCGCACCGGCGAGGTGCGGCGCATGTCGCAGGTGGCGCTGCAGATGCTGCGCAAGTCGCTGGATGCATTTGCCCGCCTCGACCTCGCGGCATCTGCCGAAGTCGTACGGCAGGACGTGCATGTCGATGAAGAATTCAAGGGCATCATCCGCCAGCTGATTACCTTCATGATGGAGGATCCGCGCACGATCTCGGCATCGCTCGAGCTGCTGTTCGTGGCCAAGGCGATCGAACGCATCGGCGACCATGCCAAGAACATCTCCGAGTACGTCATATATATGGTCAAGGGCAAGGACGTGCGGCATGTCTCGATCGAGGAAATCGAACGCGAAGTAATGGGCTGAAGGCGCAGCACTCCGGATACTTTTTCCGCGGTAACATCTGCCGGTCGCTCGCGGTCACGCGAGATACACTGAGACCGGAATGCAGGAACACTCCACCATCGCAGCGGTTGACCTCGGCTCGAACTCGTTTCGGCTGCAGATCGGCCGCGTCGTCGACGACCAGATCTACCCGCTGGACTCGTTGCGCGAGATCGTCCGCCTCGCCGCCGGCCTGAAAGCCGACAAGAGCATCGACGAGGCGGCACAGGCCCGCGCCATCGAGGCGCTCAAGCGCTTTTCGCAGCGTTTGCGCGGTTTCTCACCTGGTGCCGTGCGTGCGGTCGGCACCAACACGCTCAGGGTTGCGCACAATGCGAAGGATGTGTTGCCCCGGCTCGAGCAGGCGTTGGGTTTTCCGATCGAGATCGTGGCGGGCCGAGAGGAAGCGCGGCTCATCTATCTGGGTGTCGCTCACAGCCTGCCGCACAGCCCGCACAAACGGCTGGTGGTCGATATTGGCGGCGGTTCCACCGAGTTCATCATTGGTGCCGGGCACCAGCCGCACCGGCTGGAGAGCCTGTACATGGGCTGCGTCAGCTGGACCATGCGCTTCTTTGCGGACGGGCGCATTTCCAAATCCGCCATGAAGCAGGCCGAACTGGCGGCACGCGTCGAGATCGAGACCATCCGCAGGCAGTTCTCCGCAAAACACTGGCAGGAAGCGGTCGGCTCTTCCGGCACCGCGCGTGCGATGGGCGATATCCTCGAGGCGAACGGCTGGACCCAAGGCGGCGTGACGCGCGAAGGTCTGGACAGGCTGCGCAGCGCCCTGATCAAGGCCGGCGGCACGGAAAAACTCGACTTGCCGGGGCTGCGCGCGGACCGGGTGCCGGTGCTGGCGGGTGGCTTTGCCATCATGTCGGCGATCTTTTCCGAACTCGGCGTCGAGCACATGAAGCTCGCGACCGGTGCCATGCGACAGGGCATCCTGTGGGACATGATCGGGCGCGCGCATCACCGCGACATGCGCGAGCTGACGGTACGCCAGTTCATGAAGCGCTACCATGTCGACGCGCTGCAGGCGCATCGGGTCGAACGGCTGGCGTTGCGCTTGTACGAGCAGCTCGCGGGCGGCACGCGCGAAGAACGCGCCTACCCGATGCAGCTGCTGTCGTGGGCGGCGCGGCTGCATGAGATCGGGCTGGACGTCGCCCACGGCGGTTACCACAAGCACTCGTCCTACATCCTGGCGCACGCCGACATGCCGGGATTCTCGCGAATGGAACAGCAGCATCTCTCGCTGCTCGTGCTCGCCCACCGCGGTTCGCTGGACAAGCTGCGCGGCCTGGTCGGCACGAATCCCGACTGGACGTTACTGATCGCGCTGCGGCTGGCGTCGCTGTTCAATCGCAGCCGCAGCGATGCCCGCCTGCCGAGGATCCGTGCATCCCGCAGGAAGTCGACCTTTGCCATCGATGTCGACGCGAAGTGGCTGACGGCGAACCCGCTGACCACTACCGAGCTGCGCGGCGAGGTCAAGGATTGGGCGAAACTCGGCGTAGTGCTGACGGTGCCGGGGCTAAGCGAAGCGGAGGCGGCAGCCGAAGCGTTGGCGATCGACTAGGAACCGGACGGAGAGGAACGCCCCATAAGTCTCCGAAAGCTACAAGCAGTTCCGGTCGGTACGTGAGACTAGATTACGATGCAGGTGATGTGCACCTGGCACATGTGGACGCCTATGGAGAGCTGCATCGTAACGTGTGCGTGCCGTCCGGCATCGGGTCGTGGATGTGCTCGTGGTGGCCATCGTCGTGCCGGTGAGCAGCTTCAAGAGCTGGCCGAAGACTGCGAGCCCGGGCGGTGCTGGCTCCCGAAACACGACCGCAAGGCATGTCGTCGCAACAGCGCCGAGGATTCACTTGAGATTGCTTCCCGTACCTTCGGCAATTTTCAGAGCGCGCAATGCATCCCGAAAAATCGTCCCGCTAGAGTAGAGAAAGAGCGCTGCCAGGGCCAAGCCGACCGCCAGGTCGGGCCAAGCGGAAGACGTCAGCCATACGCCGAGCCCCGCAACCAGAACGCTCGCGTTTGACGCAATGTCATTGCGCGAACACTCCCACACGGAACGCATGTTCACGTCGTCATCGCGGTAGCGGGTCAACAAGAGCAGGCAGGTGCCGTTCGCGAGCATCGCAATCGCGCTCATGATTCCCATGGTCTCGAATACGGGCATGGACGGGGCTGCCGCTCTGATCAATACCTGTGTCAGGACAAACACGCCCGCGATGAATATCATTGCCGCTTTGAATATCGCTACCCGCGCCTTCACGCCGCCATCACGGCCGACGGCGTACAGGCTCAACCCATAGGCGAGTGCGTCACCGAGATTGTCCAGCGAGTCGCCCATCAGAGCCGTCGACCCGGACATGAGCCCGGCAGTAAGCTCCGCTGCGAACAGCGCAACGTTTATCGTCAAAACAATCTTGAGCGTTCTCGACTGGCGTCCATGCAGTCGTTCTATAACGTCACTTTTGTCTTCACAACACGAAGTCATGCATTCGGTCCCTCAGACCTCCTTCACGGGAGGCAGACGATTAAAAAAAGCGCGCGTGAAGAGGTCTGTGAGTTGGAAAGCGCCGGTGTCGGTCCGGTTCCACCGGCTTGCACGGCTTTGCGAATGGGCTCGCACCTCGTATCGCCCCATATGCTGTTCCTCACGCGGAGTCTCGCGAGGGTTGACCGATTCTCACGGCAGACAATACATCGCTCACATAAACCCAGCCTGATTCCTGCTGCCCTGTCCGGGCGCGCTCGCAGATAAGATCGATGACTCGGTCCACCGCTTCGTTCTCCACGACGAGCTCCAGCTTTACCTCGGTGATTACCAGCTCGGCGAGTTCGATCGAGTAATCCTGCTCCTTGGGGTCGAGCGCGCGAAGCGTTCCCTTCACGTCGATCACGGTAATGTTCCGAAACCCAGCCTCGCGCAATCCGTGTATTACATCCGCCACGCGGTTCCGATGGATGAATGCCTTGATTTCTCTCATGGCCTGGTCTCCCTGCGTGCCTCAACCCATTCGTACGCGACCGGCAGCAGCACAAGCGTCAGAAGGGTCGATGTCAAAAGTCCTCCGACCACCACGGTTGCCAGCGGTCGCTGCGTTTCCGCTCCCACGCCTTGTGAGAGAAGCATCGGAATCAATCCAAGAATGGCCACCGAAGCAGTCATCAGTACTGGCCGCAGCCTGAGCATGGCGCCCTCCTGTACGGCGGTGCGCACGGCTTCCCCGCGCGCCCGCAAACCATTGAAAAAAGACACCAGAACGATGCCGTTCAGCATTGCCACGCCGAACACCGCGATGAAACCAATCGCCGAAGGAACCGACACGTACTGCCCCGTTAGCGCCAGACCGAACACGCCGCCGATAATGGCAAACGGAACGTTGGCAATGATCAGCGCTGCATAGGTGATGGAGTTGAACGCGGTGTAAAGCAGCAGGAAGATCAGCCCAATGGTGAGCGGCACGATGACGGAGAGTCGCGCCATGGCGCGCTGCTGGTTCTCGAATGCGCCGCCCCACTCGATCCAGTAGCCTTCCGGCAGCTTTGTCTCGCTGCGGAGTCGCTGTTCAGCTTCCCGGACGAAACCATCCACGTCCCGCCCCTTTACGTCCATCTGCAGCACCGCGTAGCGCTGGAGTTGCTCGCGTCGTACAAACGTATAGCCTTCCCCGGTTTCGATATCCGCAACCTTGGACAGCGGAATCAGCGCGCCTTCCGTGGTCCGGATCGGGATTCGGGCGATCGTCGCCAGGTCGGTGCGGAAGGGTTCCTGCAGCCGTACCGAGATGTCGAAGCGCCTGACGCCGTCGATCAGTGCGCTGACGGCCGTGCCGCCGATACCTGACTGTACGACCTCCAGTACGTCGTCGGCATTGATTCCGTAGCGGGCCGCGTCCTCGCGTCGGACGCGGATGATGACCTGCGGCTTGCCCTTGTTCGCCTCGGCAGAAAGATCCGCCACGCCGGGAACGCGCTCCAGCACCTGTTTCATCTGCGTCGCCAGCGCGTCCAGCGCGTCCAGCTCCGGCCCGTAGATCTTCAGTGCAAGCGTCGCGCGCACGCCGGAGATCAATTCCTCAACACGCATCTGGATGGGTTGGGTGGCGCTGACGACAACGGTAGGAATGGCCGTTTCCAGCGTCTCCTTCATGCGATCGGAAAGTTCCGGCATCGACATCTTCTGCGGCCATTGCGACTCCGGCGCGACGTCGATCAGCACCTCCATGTAGTTCACGTCCGCGGTTTCTCCTTTCTCTGCGCGGCCGATCATGGCGAGCACGGATGTCGTCTGCGGATACGTCTCGCGAAGCACCTCGTTCACGCGTTCCGATACACGAATCGATTCCTCGAGGGAGCCGGACGGTATGCCCGTCACACGAAACATGATGGCCCCCTCCTCTAGATCGGGCATGAATTCCTTGCCAAGAAACGGAAATGTCGCAATTGCGCCTATTAGCAGCGCGCAGGCGGCGCCAATCACCCTGGCCTTGTTGTCCAGAGACCAGTCGAGAACCGGTCGATAGATTCGTTTGGCGCCCGCAACGAGGCGCGTGTCGCGCTCTTCCTTCGGGCGCAGAATCAAGGCAGACGTTACCGGTACCACGGTAATCGTCAGCAGCAGCGAGCCGACCATGGCAAAAGTAATTGCGAAGGCCATCGGTTTGAACAGCTTGCCTTCCAGCCCGCTCAGGGAGAACAGCGGCAGAAAAACGACGATGATGATCAGAATCGCGAATGCGATCGGATTGATCACCTCGCGGGCGGCCTCCAGAATCACCCGCGTCCGGTCGACCGCCTTGCCGGCATGATGCGAGAGCAGCCGGAAGCTGTTCTCGACCATGACGACCGCCCCATCCACCATCATGCCAATACCGATGGCCAGTCCCGCAAGCGACATCAGGTTCGCGGACAGGCCGAAACGCTGCATGAAGAAAAAGGCGATCAGCATGGACAGCGGCAACGTGAGAATGACGACCAGCGCAGAGCGCAGCTCGCCGAGGAACAGAAACAGCACGACCGCAACGAGAATGCCGCCTTCGATCAAAGCCCTCACGGCTGTAGACAGCGCCTTGTCGACAATCTCGGTGCGGTCGTACACGGGATCGATCGTCACGCCCGCGGGCAGGGCGGAGCGTGCCAGATCCAGCTTCTCCTTGACTGCGTCGACCACGCTCTTCGCATTTTCGTGAATCCTGGACAATGCCATGCCCAGCACAACTTCTTTCCCGTCGCGCGTAACGGCGCCGAAGCGTACTTGAGGGACTTCGTCGACATCCGCAACGTCGCGCACGTAGACCGGGGTTCCCATCCGCTCGGCAATGACGATGCCGCCGATGTCGGCCGTGTTTGCGACCAGTCCGAGACCGCGCACCAGATACTGCTCACGGCCGAGATTCATGTACTGGCCGCCGACCTGACGGTTGTTCGCGGCGATCGCTTCCATGACCTCGCGGAAGCCGATCCCGTACTTGATCAGGCGTGTGGGGTCGATCCGTACCTGGTACTGTTTTTCCTGGCCGCCCCATCCGAGGACATCGTCCACGCCGGGCGCGGTGCGCAATATGAGCCGAATGTTCCAGTCGTGCAGCGTGCGAAGCTCCATGTCCGACAGCTTTCGATCGGCAGACTCCACCGTGTACCAGAACACCTGACCCAGCCCTGAACTGTTTGGGCCGAGTTCCGGTTCCCCGTAACCTTCCGGTATCCGGCCCTTGGCCTCCTGCAGGCGTTCGCCGACAAGCTGGCGGGCGAAGTAGATGTCGACGGCGTCGTCGAAATAGACGGCTACATACGACAGTCCGAACAGGGACACCGAACGGATCAGCTGGACGTCGGGCAGGCCCGCCATCGCCGATTCGATCGGAAAGGTCAGCAGTTGCTCCACGTCTTCTGCCGCGAGGCCGGGAGATTCGGTGTAAATATTGACCTGGTTTGGGGTGACGTCCGGAAATGCATCGACCGGAACCAGGATGAAGGCGCGCACGCCTGCGAACACGATGCCGGCCAGTCCGACCAGCACGAGTACCTTGTAGCGCAGCGAGATTTCGACAATTCGTTCGAGCATGATCGTCCTCAATGCGCGTGGCCTGAGCCCAGCGCGGATTTCAGCATTCGTGCCTTTACGGCAAAGGCGCCGGCGACTACCACCGGTTCTCCCGCGACCAGTCCGTCTGCAATGACGGTCAGTTCGCCCAGCCGTTCGCCAGTTTGCACGCTCCGGACTTCGAAGCCGTCATCCGTCGGCACGAATACCGACGGCTTGCCGTCGATCAGAGTGACGGCATCCGAGGGCAGGGCGATGACCTGTTGTTCGCTGGTCGTACCGATGCGCGCGGTGGCGAACATGTGTGGTTTGAGTCTGCGAGCCGGGTTCGGCACTTCGATGCGGGCCTTCACCGTCCTGGTCTGCGCATTCATGACGTCGCTGACGTACGTCAGCTCTCCGCGAAAAACGGTCTCCGGGTAGGCTGCCACGGAAACTTCCGCTTTGCCGCCGACCTTCACCCGTCCGAGGTCCTTCTCGTAAATGTCGGCTTCGATCCAGAGCACGGAAAGATCCGCGACCGTGAACAGTGATTTCTCCGGGTCCGCCAGCTCGCCGAGAATTGCGTGCTTCTCTATGATGATGCCGGTGAAGGGCGAGCGCAGCGGAAACACCGACACGGTCGTGCTGTCTGCGTCGGTGTCGGGCGGGGATACGCCCAGGATGCGCAAGCGGTCCCCGGCGGCGCGGAAGGCCGCTTCCGCGCGTTCGAATTCGCCGCGAATCCGCAAGTACTCCTTCTGCGCGATGATCTGCTCTACGGCAAGTTTCTCCGCGCGCTCGAATGCCGCGCGTGCGACACTCAGATCCGTGCGCGCCTGTTGGTACGCCGCGTGCGTCTCGGCGACTTCCGGGCTGTCGAGCAGCGCGAGTTTCTGCCCGGTCGCGACGCGGTCGCCCAGATTTGCCGTCACCTCGATGATGCGCGCCGGCACGCGCGGGGCGACATGGGCAAGCCGGTCGCGGTTGGCGCCGATCTCTGCCGTCACGGTGATCGGTTCGCTGATCGTTCTCTGCCGCACCCGCTCAACCTGAATTCCGGCGCTGCGGATCTCGTCGACGGTAAGGAGAACCACGCCGCGGGGTTCGGCATGTCCCATTTCTTGCGGGCTATCTTCGTGAGCAGTGTGCGTGTCTTCCTCGGGATGATCGCCCTGCCCGGGCTGGCTGCCCGCGTCACACCCGGAGAGTGCGAGCATGAAGGCCAGAATCGCTATGCCATGGGCCATGTTCGGAAAGTTCATTGTTCTGTTCCTGAAGGTTGGCGGGGAATTTCCCCGTGCGACGTGACGGAAGGGATTTCGTACGGCCATCCGGCCGCCTCTTCCAACGCGACCCGCGTCAGTTCGTGTTCAAGCGTTGCGTCGATAACGTCCCGTCGCGCCTCCACGACTTGTCGATTGGCGAGCAACAGTTCGGATATGGATATCTCGCCGGTCTGGTAAGAGATCTGTGCGAGCCGCATGTTCTCTTTGAGCGGTGGCAGGACGGCAGCATTCAGGCGTTCCCGCCGGGCGGCCAGCTGTGACAGTTGCTCCCAGAGCGCGGTGATATCGGCGACGATATTGCGTTTTGCGGCGCTGCGTTCGATGCGTGTTGTGGACAGATCGGCATATGCGCGCCCGATACCTTCTGCATTGCGTCGAAACAACGGCAGCGGCAACGAGAAAGTCAGCCCCGCGATGGTCTCCCGTTCGGGGGACGCTCCTTCCCGTGCCGTCATGAAGCCAATGGTAAGGTCCGGGTACCGCAGGGCGCGCTCCAGTTCGAGCCGGCTGCGTTCGGCATCCTCGCGATGCGCCAGGGCCGTCAGCGCCGGTCGACTTTGCCCCGTCTCGATCAGTGTTGCCAGGACATAGTTTCGTCGGGTGACCGCCAGCTCGCCTGTGGTGATGGGGACGGTTCCGGAAGGCAGCTGCAGCAGCGTGCCAAGCTCGCTCTGCGCGCGCACCAGCGACTCGCGCAGCCGATCGAGTTGATTGCGCATTCTTCCCACTTCGACTTCCGCGAGATTGCCCTCGAGCCGGGTGTCTTCTCCCGCAGCGACGCGGCTGCGTACGATCGCAGCCGAGCGTTCGATCAGCTCCAACGCCTCCTCCTCGGTGCGCAGGCGGGCCAGCACTGCCTGGATGTTCAAAAAGCGCCTGTCGACTTCCGCCATGAGCGAACGTCGCAGCGACTCGACCGAAGCGCGCTGCGCGGCAAGGTCGTTGTCCACGGCAGCACGGCGCAGGCGAGGCTGCCCGGCAAGTTCGATGGGTTGTTCGATCCCCAGTGTCCATTCTCCGTTGCGTGTTCCGGGCGCGCGTCGCCGGGCCAGTTCGGTGAACACGGTGGGGTTGTTGTACAGCAACGCCTGTGCGTCCTGGCGCCTGCCTTCGATGGCTTCGCGTTCGGCCATGGCCTGCCTGAGGACAGGATTGCCGCGCTCGGCGAGCGCCCGGGCCTGCTCAAGGTTTAGCGTGAGTGTTTCGGCGCGGCCGAACGCAGGTGCGAGGAACAGGTACAAGACCACGGCGGCGCCGACGCCAAGCCGGCGTCGGGACAGCGAGCAACGCAATATATTCATGAAGTATCCGCAAGATGGTGAGACAGATGCATTCACGCCCGGCGCCATCGCGACCCCGGGCAGGAACTCGGCTCAGCAAATCAGGCTGCGGAACTTCTCGGCGGGTGAAACGGGGGAGAACTGGAGGAGGAGGGAATGCGATCGGCCGGAACAAGTCTGGTAGGCTGGCTGCCGGGTGCTACGAAGCTCAATTCATGGCCAACGATCGCCATAAGATGGCATGTGGCATGACAACCTTCGTTACAGTGACTTGCTGTTATCGACGACCCGCCGTGCGTCGGCGGTGAATCGGGAGTTAGTTGCTCAACTTCTTCCGCACCGAAGTATCCGTGCGCCAACGCGCTGCGCAGGTCGTCTCGAAAGGAATCGGCGATCACGGGCGCGCTGACACTCCAGTTCGACACGCTGAGCTGGAGCATCAGGAGTACCATCGAAACCAAACGTCGGTGGGTCTTCACGCCGGGGACTCTATCACATCTGTCTACACGACGGTCAGTCGCGCTCGCGCCGGAGCTTTCTTCGGTGCAACCAAAGGTATGCCGCCGGCAGCACCAGCATCGACAGCAACGGCGCCGTGATCATGCCGCCGACCATGGGTGCGGCAATGCGCTGCATGACCTCCGACCCGATACCGAACCTGAAGGGGAGCAGTTCGGCAACGATCGTAGCGTGCGAAAGGCACGATCGCCTTCATGACCGCGCCCGGCAGAAACGTCCAGCTTGAATCGACCTGGAGCGCACGCGTCACCTTCAGCATGGACCCGCGCCGTTGACGCCGTTCGCCCGCGTGGCACGATATCCTCAGAACCGTTACCCTTCGTTGCAGATTCAGGTACAAACGGCCGACACGGGAGGGACGGGTGGCGTCCAGAAAAAACAACGGCGGCAACGGGTTCGAGCTGGAAAAGCAGCAGGCGCCGGCCGGCGGCCGGGCCGCCCGTTCGAAGAAGGCGAAGCCTGCGGGCAAGGCGCGCGCGGCGAAAGGCGATCCGCAGGTGCTCAGCTATCGCCACGCCCACAAGCGCAAGAACAATCCCGAAGTCGGGATGGTGACGCCGGACACCGATCCCGTGACGCCGAAAACCACCTGGGCCTACGATCCGCACATCGACCCGGTGCTACAGTTCGATAGCGGCCGGGCGCAGCTCGAAAAGCTGATCGACGAGGCGCTCGCCAGCGGCGACGACGCAACCATGCGCGCCGCGCTGGAGCAGCTCAAACGCCAGGGCGCACCCTATCTCAACTGGGCCGGCAAGGCGGAGCGCACCAGCTTCGCGGTGGATACCGTCTCGCTGCACGTCCACGAGCGCATCGATCCCGCGAGCATTCTGGCCGCGGTGCGCAAGCGCATGAAGGATGCGAAAGGCAAGGAGCAGGACCGCTGGAAGCAGCCCGACCTGTTCGCCGCGCCCTTCGAGAACCTGCCGCTGCGCGACGCCATCGACTTCTACAAGCACGAGCGCGGCTGGGCCAACCGCCTGATCGCCGGCGATTCCCTTCTGGTGATGAATTCGCTGTTGCAGAAGGAAGGCATGGCCGGGCAGGTGCAGATGATCTACATCGACCCGCCCTACGGCATCAAGTACGGCTCCAATTTTCAGCCCTTCACCAACAAGCGCGACGTCAAAGACCGGCGCGACGAAGACCTGACCCAGGAACCGGAAATGATCAAGGCGTTTCGGGACACCTGGGAGCTGGGCATCCACTCCTATCTGACTTATCTGCGCGACCGGCTGCTGCTGGCGAAGGAGCTGCTGCATGAGTCGGGGAGCGTGTTTGTGCAGATTTCGGATGAGAACATTCACCTTGTTCGCAATCTTTTGGACGAAGTTTTGGGGTCCAGTTGTTATGTCTGCGATATCTTGGTCAAGAAGAAAGGGTCGCAGAAGAGCACGATGATCGATCCCGTTAATGATTATTTGCTGTGGTATGGACGGACACCTCGGCAGAGCGGGAAACTAAAATTCAACCCTCAGTTTGCGGCCACGGAAATGGACGCTGATACGCTTGATGAATATCGCTATGTCGTCGATGCGGAAAGCAGGGAACAACCTGTCGCGGCTGCCAGTTCGAAGGATTCTGAAAAATTTGATTACCGATTGAGCCCAAAACGTCTCGCCATTGATTTCCCTTCTGCGCGCCTGTTCCGTGCAAATCCATTGACGAGTGGCGGCGTTCGACGGAATCAGAGTTTGCCCTTCCAGTTTAGGGGGCAGATATTTGAACCCGGCGCAGGAAACTGCTGGAAAGCGACGGTTCAAAGTGATGACGGCTCTACACCGGGCATGACTAGGTTGGCACTCGCGAACAGATTAATTGCAGGGAGAGGGCAACTTCGCTTTCGAAGCTATCTTGATGACTTCGGCTTCACTGCAATAAGTAATTGGTGGGACGGTTTAGGTGGTGCAAGCAGCCCGGTTTATGTTGTCCAGACCAACGAAGAAATTGTTAAACGTTGTCTCCTCATGACCACCGACCCTGGCGACCTGGTGCTGGACCCGACCTGCGGTTCCGGCACCACGGCTTTTGTGGCCGAGAAATGGGGCCGCCGCTGGGTTACCTGCGATACTTCGCGCGTGTCGGTGACGCTGGCGAAGCAGCGGCTGATGACCGCGAGCTACGACTACTACGAGTTGAAGTATCCGCAGGAAGGCCTGAAGGCGGGCTTCATTTACCAGACGGTCTCGCACGTCACGCTCAAGTCGATCGCCAACAATCCGGAAATCGACGATATCTACGCGCGTATGCATCCGGCGGTCGAGGAGGCGCTGAAGGAACTGAATGCGGTGCTTTCCCTCACCCTCGGTCCCTCTCCCGGAGGGCGAGGGAAGCAACCCCCTTCTCCCTCCGGGAGAAGCGCAGGGGATGAGGGAGCGGTTCTGCGCGAATGGGAAGTGCCTTTCGACTTCCCCGCCGACTGGCCGAATTCAGCACGCAAGCCGTTCGAAGCGTTTCACACCGCGGCGCAGGCGATGCAGAAGCAGATGGACGCCTCCATTGCCGCGCACGCGGATCAGGAAACGCTTTACGACAAGCCGGCCGTTTCCAAGGACAAACTGCGCATCACCGGGCCGTTCACGGTCGAGGCGGTGCCGTTCCCATCGGTGCTGGCGATGGACGAAGCGCAGCAGCCCAGGGACGCGGACGCTACCATCGCGCGCTCCGGCGAATCGTTGCGGCAGCATTCCTGGCGTGACGAGTTGCTCAAGACCGGCATTCGCGGCAAGGGCGGGCAGATGCTCAAATTCGCTGCGCTGGAAACCCTGCCGGATACTCGCTACGTTCATTGCACCGGAAGCGTTGCCGACACCGGCGAGCGGGTGGTGGTGAGCTTCGGCCCGGAGCACGCGGCGTTGGAGCAGCGCCAGGTGGAAATGGCGATGCGCGAGGCCGGCGAGCTGTTCCCGCGGCCGAAGATGATCGTCTTCTGCGCCTTCACCTTCGACCCGGAGGCCGCCAAGGACATCGACCAGACCAAGGGCATCGTCGCGCTCAAGGCGCAGATGAATACCGACCTGCTGACCGAAGACCTGAAGAAGGCGCGCGCCAGCAACCAGAGCTTCTGGCTCATGGGCCAGCCGGACGTGGAACCCAGGAAGCTGAAGGACGGCAAGTACCAGATCGAAGTGCACGGCTTCGATTACTTCGACACCGCGAAGGGCGAACTGGTGTCCGGCGGCAAGGGCAAGATCGCCGTCTGGTTGCTCGACACCGACTACGACGAGCGCTCGCTGTTTCCGCGGCAGGTGTTCTTCCCGATGGCCGGCAAGAACGACGGCTGGTTCAAGCTCAAGAAAGACATCAAGGCCGAACTCAACGAAGACTTGCTGTCCAGATTCCACGGCACCGTCAGCCTGCCGTTCGAGGCCGGTGCCAACCGCAAGGTCGCGGTGAAGATCGTCGATGATCGAGGAATCGAGTCGCTGAAAGTCATTCCGCTGGACTGAGAGAGGGCCGGATTACATGACCGCGCGGGAGCTTTACGATCGTCTTGTCAACCTTGACGAGAACGAGCACATCGAAGCCAAGCGCGCTAGCGAAATTGGAACTGCGGTCATGGAGACTGTTTGCGCCTTTACCAACGAACCTGGCTTGGGTGGTGGCTATCTGTTGCTGGGCATCGCGCGCGACGATATGGCGCTTTTCCCGTCCTACCAGGTCGTTGGTATTGAGAACGCAGATCGTCTTGCTGCCGATCTGGCTACCCGCTGCCGTTCCGAGTTCAATGTGCCGATACGCGTAGATGTTCAGCAGGAGCGCCTGCAGGACAAGACTGTGCTGGTTGTTTTCGTGCCGGAAGCACAGCCGGCAGAGAAGCCGGTTTATTTCAAGAGCCAGGGACTGCCGCGCGGCGCCTTTCGGCGTGTGGGGCCGACTGATCAGCGATGTACGGAAGACGATCTCGCGGTGTTTTATGAGGGGCGCGGGAACGAAACATACGATTTCACGGTATTGGCAGACTCCACGTTTGAGGATCTCGATCCCGACGCCATTGCCGATTACCGCAAGGCGCGGACCCAGGCCACACCCGATGCCGAGGAATTGCGCTGGAATGATGTTGACCTGATGGTGGGCCTCGGGGCCGTCCGACTCCGCGACGGGAGCAGGAGCCCGACGGTCGCCGGCCTCCTGTTGTTCGGACGGACAATGGCCCTGCGGCGGCTGTTCCCGATGATGCGAGTGGACTATATCCGTGTGCCGGGTCGAGAGTGGGTTCCCGATCCGGAGAAGCGCTTTGACAGCATAGAACTGCGAGATCCTTTGATCAGACTGATTCGTCGCGCAACTGCGGCGGTCATGGATGATCTGCCGAAAGGCTTTTCGCTTCCGGAAGGGCAACTACAGCGGCAGGACATCTATCCGATTCCCCAGCGCGTCATTCGCGAGGCAATCGTCAATGCGGTCATGCACCGGAACTACCGTGTTCAGAGTCCGATCCAGATCATCCGATACAGCAATCGGCTGGAGATTATCAATCCTGGTTTTTCACTCAAGTCTCCTGATCATCTCGGTGAGCCGGGTTCTCTGGCGCGCAATCCGAAGATCGCAGCCGTGCTGCATGAAACTCGATTCGCCGAAACGAAAGGCAGTGGCATACGAGTCATGCGGGACATGATGGAACAGGCCGGACTTACGCCACCGGCTTTCGAGTCCGACCGACCTCACGACCGATTCACCGCGCGTTACCTGTTTCATCATTTTCTTGGTCCGAACGACATTGCGTGGTTGAGCCGTTTTCGTGAACTTGGCTTGACAGACGACGAAGCAAGGGCGCTGGTCTGGGTTCGCGAAGTAGGCGCAATCGACAATGCCAGCTTCCGGGAACTCAATCGGGTCGATACCCTCACAGCCAGCCAGAAGCTTCGCCGACTGCGGGATGCGGGGTTGTTGAGGCAGATGGGCAAAAGCTCGGCGACCCACTACGTGCCTACCGAGATATTGCTGGGAGAAAGCTTACCTGCGGAGTCCGGGGCCTTGTCTACCAAGGCGGGGGGCTTATCTCCGGACCTGGGGGCCTTATCCCCGGAGTCTTTCGGCTTGTCTCCGGACCCCATCCGGGAATCCCTTCTGGCTGAACTACCCGAGGAACTCGCAACGCAGGTGGGCCGGCTCGGGCAACGAACACGAGACAAAGATAGATTGCGGAGTCTCTTGCTGGCACTTTGCGAGCGCCGCTTTTATCGGGCCGACGAACTGGCCCGTATTACAGGCCGAAACACCGAGTACCTGCAGAAGGACTATCTGTCTCCGCTGATCGGCGAGGGCCGCCTAGTTTACAAGTATCCCGGGGATCCAAACCACCCCCACCAAGCTTATGGATTTCCAACAATGCCGACGGAGCAGAAGTGAAATCCCTGATCATCAACTCGCCTTACGAGTGTCCGACCCGACACTGGAAGGACGAGCGCGGCACGCTTAAGCAGATCGAAGCGCGCCGTCCGGCGGGGTACGAGATCTTCGACATCCGCAACAACACCCGCCGCACCGAATCGCTGGCGCTGGTGAACGTGATCCGCGAAAGGGTGGATGCATGGCGCGCGGCCGAGTATCCCGGCATCACCAGCGTGACCCGCGGCCTGCTTGAACACTGGCGCGACCGCTCTCCCGGCGTGCGCCAGTACCCGTTCTACTTCTGCCAGATCGAGGCCATCGAAACCCTGATCTGGTGGCTGGAAGCGCCGGCGGATTACAGGCAAGGCATCCATGTCCCGGGCGACGGCGGCGAGTGGGAACGGCTGTGCAACAAAATGGCCACCGGCACCGGCAAGACCACGGTGATGGCCATGCTCATCACCTGGCAGGTGCTGAACGCGCTGACCTATCCCAAACGCAGCAAGGATTTCTCCCGCGCAATCTTCATCGTCGCGCCGGGATTGACGGTCAAGGAAAGGCTGCGCGTCCTGTATCCGGGCGAGTCGGACAACTACTACGACGCCTTCGGCCTGTGCCCGTCCGACGCCTTGCGGCAGAAACTCAACCAGGCCGAGATCCTGATCGAGAACTGGCATGCGCTGATGCCGCAGAAGAAGCCCGAGCGTTCGGTGGTGAAGAAGGGCGCAGAAAGCGACGAGGCCTACACCCGTCGTGTGCTCGGCAAGCTGGCGACCTGCCGCGACCTAGTGGTGATTAATGATGAGGCTCACCACGCCTACCGGATTCCCGCGGACATCAAGGTCAAACGAACCGACGATTTCGACCCCGAGGAAGCCACCCGCTGGATCGAAGGACTGGACCGGCTGCACAGGACGCGGCGGATTCAGCGTTGCGTCGATCTTTCCGCCACGCCGTTTGCACCGACCGGACGGGCTAACACCGAGGAGGGCTTGTTCGACTGGATCGTCTCCGACTTCGGGTTGAACGACGCGATCGAAGCCGGGCTGGTGAAGACGCCGCGCGTGGTGGTGCGTGACGATGCACTGCCCGACGCCAGAACGCTGCGGCCGAAGCTCTATCACCTGTACCGTGACGACGAAGTGGCCGAGGATCTGAATCGCCGGGGCGCGCAACCGCACGAGCCGCTACCGGCGCTGGTTCAAAAGGCTTACACCCTGCTGGGTGCGGACTGGCGGGCAACGCTTCAAACCTGGCGCGCCGGTGGTCATGTCTCGCCGCCGGTGTTGCTGACCGTGTGCAACCGCACCGAGACGGCGGCACGCATCGAGAGCTATTTCAGCAAGGGCGACGCCCACTGGCCGGAGATGCATGCGCCGGACCGGACGCTGCGGGTGGATTCCCGCGTGCTGGAAAAGGCGGAGATCGGTGAAACCGCCGGCACCGACAAGGACTACGAGGCCCGTCTGCGCGCCATTGTCGAAGCGGCGGACATCCCAGCGGATCGTAAGGCCGCGCTGCTCGAAATGAAGAAAGAGGAACTGCTGCGCGAGATCGTGGACAACGTCGGCAAGCGCGGCACGGCAGGCCAGGATCTGCAGAACGTTATTTCGGTTGCCATGCTCTCGGAAGGCTGGGACGCGAAAAACGTGACCCACATCATGGGGCTTCGGGCTTTTACCAGCCAACTCCTGTGCGAGCAGGTGATCGGCCGGGGATTGCGGCGGGTTTCGTACGAGACCGATGAGAACGGCCTGTTCCTGCCGGAGTACGTGAACGTCTTCGGGGTTCCGCTCTCCATCTTTCAGGATGTCGGGGACGGCGGCGAACCACCGCCGCCGCCGAAGGCCAGCACCCAGATCGAGTCGCTGGTGGAGCGCAACGAACTGGAAGTGCGCTGGCCCAACGTGCTGCGCATCGATACCGTGGTCAGGCCGGTGCTGGCCGTGGACTGGAGCAAAGTCGAAACCCTGACCATCGATCCGGTGCAAACGCCGATCTCCGCCGAGATCGCGCCCGCACTGGGTGGCGCCACCAACTGGGAACAGATTCAGGTGATCGACCTGGAAAAGTTGCCGGAGGAGTTCCGGATGCAGCGGCTGATCTTCCAGGCCGCGCGCAAGGCTTACGATCAGATGGCGCAGCGGTTCAAGGGCAACCGGGAGTATCTGGTGTTCCAGTTGATCCGTCTGGTGGAGCAGTTCTTCGATTCCGACAAGCTGCAGATTCCGTCGCTGTTTCACCAGGAGCCGCTGCGCAAGCGCATCCTGCTGTCGCTCAACATGGACATCATCGTGCAGCACCTGCTGCGCTTCGCGGTAGAACAGAATCAGGAGCGCATCGAGCCGGTGTTCGACGAGGAATACCCGATTGGCTCAACCCGCAACATGCGCACCTGGTACACCACCAAGGTGTGCCATCCGACGCAGAAATCGCAGATCAGCCACATGATTGCGGACAGCGCCTGGGAGCAGTACGCCGCGAATGTTTTCGAGACCTCAGAGCTGGTGGTTGCCTACGCGAAGAACGATCATCTCGGATTCCAGATCTACTATTTGTGGAACGGCGCGCGCCGCAGGTTCGTGCCGGACTTTCTTGTCCGGCTGGCGAACGGGAAGACCCTGATCCTGGAAATCAAGGGTGAAGACTCCGAACAGAATCGGGCGAAGCGCGCTGCCTTGAATGCATGGGTTACAGGCGTCAATGCGAAAGGCGGATTCGGAACCTGGTCCTGGGATGTCGCGTTCCAGCCGGCGCAGATTCAGGACATCGTGAAGAGGCACGCTGGATCCTGACGAACGCCGGAACGCGTCCCGGTCTTCTTGCGGTCCCACGCACAAATTCATCGCATTCTGCGACGATGGATCAGGAAATACGTTGCTGGCAGTACAACCATCGACAATATCGGTGCAGTAATCATTCCTCCGACCATGGGCGCGGCGATGCGTTGCATGACTTCTGATCCTGTCCCGCCTCCCAGCATGATCGGTAACAGACCCGCAACGATTACCGCTGCCGTCATCGCAATCGGGCGAACTCTCATCACGGCTCCTTCCGAAATCGCGCTTGCCAGGTCCGACACCGAGTTGAGCTTTCCGCTTTCGATATGGCTGGTAATTGCCTGATCCAGGTAGATCAGCATGATGACACCGAGCTCGGCGGCGAGGCCGGCGAGTGCTATAAAACCCACGGCACTGGCGACCGAAATATTATGGTCGAGAAAATATAGCAACCAGATTCCGCCCGCGAGGGCGAAGGGCAAGGTGCCAAGAATCAGCGCAGGCTCCGTCAGGTTGCGGAAGGCCAGAAAAAGCAGCACGAAAATGATCGCCAACGTGAACGGCACTACGATCTTGAGTTTCTTCGCTGCGCGCTCCAGATACTCGAATTGACCAGACCAGGAAATCGAGTAGCCGGTCGGTAGCTTGATCTGCTCTGAAACGGCCTGCTTAGCGTCTGCGACGAACGAGCCCAGATCGCGTCCGCGAATATCGACGAATACCCAACCGGACAGGCGCGAGTTCTCGCTCTTGATCATGGGTGGGCCATCTACGATTCTGACGTCGGCGACGGTTTTCAGTGTGATCGTGGCCCCGGACGCCGTTACCATGGGGATATCCGCGAGTTTGCTCGGCGTGTCGCGGACCTCTCGCGGATAACGGACGTTGATCGGAAACCGCTGCAGCCCTTCGACTGTTTCGCCGATGGTTTCCCCTCCGATTGCGCGTCTGACGAACAGCTGGATATCCGAAATCGAGAGTCCAAACCGCGCTGCTTGAAGGCGATCTATGTCGATCTCCACATAGCGACCGCCGGTCAGGCGTTCGGATAGCACGGAGGTCGCCCCCGGTACATCCTTGACCACGCGTTCGATCTCTATTCCAATCTCGTTTAGTTTGTCCAGATCGGGGCCCGCAACCTTGATTCCCACCGGACTCTTGATGCCGGTGGCCAGCATGTCCACGCGGTTGCGTATCGGGGGGATCCAGATATTTGCAAGGCCCGGTATACGAAGGGCACCGTCCATTTCCTCAATTAATTTCTTCTTCGTCATGCCGGGGCGCCACTGCTCCTGTGGCTTGAACTGGACGGTGGTCTCTATCATAGTAAGCGGCGCCGGGTCGGTCGCGGTATCCGCTCGGCCGATTTTGCCAAACACGCGGTGAACCTCCGGAAACTGTTTGATGATACGGTCCGTTTGTTGCAGCAACTGGCTCGCCTTTCCGGCGGATAAACCGGGCAAGGTCGTCGGCATATACAGCATGTCGCCTTCGTCCAGCGGCGGCATGAACTCGCTGCCAAGCTTTTGCCACGGATAAACTGTTAGACCAACGACTACACTCGCCGTCAGCAACACCAGCCAGGGGTGCGAAAGCGCGAAAGCGATGACCGGACGATACACAGCCAGCAAACCACGATTCAGCGGATTACGCATCTCATCGGTAATATGCCCGCGGATGAAATAAACCATCAGCACGGGGACGAGTGTCACAGACAGGCCGGCCGCCGCCGCCATGGCATATGTCTTGGTAAACGCCAACGGCGCAAAAAGCCTGCCTTCCTGTGCCTCCAGCGTGAACACTGGCACGAACGACAGCGTAATGATCAGCAGACTGAAAAATAGCGCGGGCCCCACCTGGGCCGCCGCATCGCCCAGCAGCTTGATCCGTTCGCCGCCGTTAGGTTCGTGACCAAATTTATGGCGCCATGCTTCGAGTTTTTTGTGCGCATTCTCGATCATCACGATCGCCGCATCGACCATCGCACCAATCGCAATCGCGATGCCGCCAAGAGACATGATGTTGGCGTTGATGCCTTGATAGTGCATCACGACGAACGCCGCCAGTACACCTAGAGGCAGTGTAGCCACTGCGACGAACGCGGAGCGGAAGTGCCAGAGGAATATCGCGCAGATCAGCGCGACGACCAGAAACTCTTCTATGAGCCGCATCTTGAGGGTGTCGACCGCACGCAGAATAAGGTCTGATCGGTCGTAGACCGGCACTATCTCGACGCCATCCGGCAGGCCCGCTTTCAGGCTTTCGAGTTTTTTCTTTACCGCCTCGATGGTTTCAAGCGCGTTCTTGCCATAACGCATCACGATAACGCCACCTACGACTTCGCCTTCGCCGTCGAGCTCGGCGATGCCGCGGCGAATCGCGGGGCCAACCTGAACGTGCGCAACATCGCGCAAAAAAATCGGAGTCGCATTGCGATCCACGCCAAGGGGAACCATCCGGAAATCATCCAGTGACTGCAGGTATCCAGTCACGCGCACCATGTATTCCGCTTCTGCAAGCTCGACGACCGAACCTCCGGCTTCGCTGTTGGCGGCGTGAAGTGCTTCCACTACTTTTTCATGCGTTATGCCGAACAGGCGCATGCGATCCGGATCGAGGACAACCTGGTACTGCTGGACCATGCCGCCGATAGTGGCGACTTCGGCGACATTGGCAACGGTCTTGAGTTCGAACTTGAGAAACCAGTCCTGCAGTGCGCGAAGCTGGGCGATATCGTGCCGGCCGGACCGGTCGACTAGCGCGTACTCGTAGACCCAGCCGACGCCGGTCGCGTCCGGTCCTATGGAGGTTTTCGCGGTACTTGGGAGTTGTCCCTGCACTTGGTTCAGATACTCGAGTACGCGCGACCGGGCCCAGTAGAGATCCGTGCCATCCTCGAACAGCACGTACACGAACGAGTCGCCGAACATGGAGTAACCGCGCACTACCTTGGCGCCAGGGACCGACATCATCGTGGTCGTCAGCGGATAGGTGACCTGGTCCTCCACCACGCGCGGAGCCTGTCCCGGATAGGTCGTCTTGATGATGACCTGTACATCGGAAAGATCTGGAATGGCATCGAGTGGCGTGCGCGCTACGGAGTACACACCCCACGCCGCGAGCAGCAGCGACGCCAACAGCACCAGAAAACGGTTTTCGATCGACCATCGAATCAGTCGCGCGATCACTTCGCGTCTCCTTTGCGATGGATGGCCGAGATGACGAAATCTTCTTCGCCTTCTTCGAATTCAAACTCGATCGATTCTTCCGGAGTCAACCCCGTAATGAGCTCTTTGTCCTTTACGGCGAACCCCATGGTCATGGACGGCCAGTCAAGCGACGGCACCGGGTCATGCGAAATCACCACTTTTCCACTCTCCAGGTCGATGCGCCGAACGACGCCTTTCGCCGTATGTCGCGTCGGCTTCTGTGCGGATTCGTCTTCCGCAGAGGCGGTCGAGTCCAGCCGTGAGATGGCGCCTTTCAGGTTGGCTTCGGAATCGATCAGAAACTGACCGGATGTCACGACCCGCGTGTTCGCATCCAATCCGTCCAGAATTTCGATTCGGTCGCCGGAAACGAGTCCGATGCGGACTTCCTGTGCGCGGAACCGGCCATCGCCTTCGTCGACTATCGCCACTGCACGTCTGCCTGTGCGAATGATGGCCTCTGTTGGTGCGAGCAGCGATTCGCGTTTCTTGTCGCCCAGGACCGTGACGCTGGCAACCATGCCCGGTTTGAGCATGCCTCCCGGATTCTCTACGCTGGCACGTATTCGGATCGTGCGCGTGGCAACATCGACTTCCGGATAGACGTAATCGATGTGACCCTCGAATAGCCGGTCTTCGAGCGCACGTACCCTGACCTCGATTGGCGTGCCGGTAGCAACCGATTCGAGCTGCAGTTCCGGAATCTGTCCGATCAGCCAAACTCGAGACAGATCGACTATGGACGCCAGCGGCATGCCTGCAGAAACTGCAGCGCCCTCACGTACCATAAGCTCGGAGAGAATGCCTGAAACCGGTGCATGCAACGTCACGCGACGTTGTGGTTCGCGGTTTTTTTCCAGGTTTCGAATCTGACTATCGCTCAGACCGAGCAGAGAAAGCCGTTGACGCGTGGCGGTCACCAGCTGCGGGTCGGGAGGATTAAGGCCAAGCACGAGGACAAATTCCTCCTGAGCGGCAAGCAGCTCGGGGGCATAGATGTCGGCGAATGCCTGACCGCGTTTGATCGGGTCGTTGAGCGCGCGCACGTGCAGTTTTTCCACCCAGCCCGCAGCCCGGCTTTGCACCACCTCTATGCGCCTTTCGTCGGCCTGCACCGTGCCGACCGTATCGACACGCTGTACAAGCGAACCCTTTTCGACTATCGCCGTGCGAACGCCCAGGCTTTGCACGAGCGCCGGATTGATTTTGACGCCCGAACCCTGCTCGTCGTCTGCGTACACCGGAACCAGATCCATGTCCATGAAAGGAGATTTCCCTGGTTTGTCAAACTTGTGTTGTGGATTCATCGGGTCGTGCCAGTAAAGGATCTTGCGTTCGGCGTCCGTGCCTCCAGTCGTATCCATGAGGGCGCCGTCATTGGCAGCCATGGTGGACATCGGTGCGGCGTCCTGCATGCCGCGATGGGCGAGCCAGTAACCGCCACCGACACCGGTCAGCAGGACGATCAGGGTCAGTCCTGCCACGTGTATGGATCGGATGTTCATCGTGCGTCTCCATGGTGTCCGGTATAGAAGGCGATCCGTACCGCATCGCCGGCTGCCTCGACCTCGCGCTCCAGCGCTCCGATTTCAAGATCGAGCAGCACACGGCGCGCGAGCAGAACCTCGTACAGGGAACCCTTTCCCGAGCGATAGACCACCGAAGCCGCGTCAAGTCGCAAACGGGCCTCTGGAAGGACTTTTGCCCGGAACGCCGCGGCACGCTCCCGGTTGGATTCCCAAAGTGCGTACAGACCCGCCAGGTCCGCGCGCATCTGTCGCAGCATGTCTTCGCGCAGCGCACGCGCTTCGTCCGCAAGAGCGAGACGGGACCGGATCACGCGGTCCTGGCGATTGGTCTGAAACAGCGGCAGGTCGATACCGAACTGCACGGTCAACATATTCGAATAGGCGGGCCCGCGCTGGCCGTACAGCACCTGCACGCTCCAGTCCGGTTTGGTCGCGAGATGCGCAAGACTTGCTTCGCGCTCCGCGATCTCGACCGTGGTTGCCGATGCCTGCAGACGCGGATGGGTTTCGACGGCATGCAGGAGGTCCCGATCCAGCATCGACGGCACCGTGACCGCCGGCAGGGTTTCGGGCAGCAGCGCCTGCGCATGTTCGCCACCGATCCATCGCCCGAGCGCGGCGCGCGCGGCGGCCTCACGACCCATGGCTTTGCGTTCTCGGTCGGCAAAGGTTTCCAGCTCGACTCTTGCCAATACGACATCGGCGGTGGTGGCGCGCGCGTTGCGCAGTGCGATGATGAGCGTGCCGATCTGCTCCTCGGTCTCGCGCTGTTTCGCGCGCAAGAGTTTCGCGACGCGGGATTCGCGCCATACGTTCAGCCATGCGAGTCCGGTGTCGCGCGCTATCTGCCGGCGCAGGTATTCGAGCTCAGAGGCGCTGCGCACGCCGTTCAGCTCCAGCAACTGGCCACGCAGCTCGCGCTTTTCCCGGCGCGGAAAATTCTGCGCAATGCCGATCATGCGCATGGTCATGGGCTCGCTCGAAACCGAGAAAGCCTCCGGTCCGTCGAGCGGGAGGTTCGTGACTCCGGCCATCAGCTTCGGATCGGGAAGCTGGCGCGCCGCGACGGCGGCTTCGCGCGACGCATCGATGGTGGCCTGCTTCGCTTCGATGGCCGGTTGCGCGCTGAGCGCCATGCGTTGCGCTTCGACGAAATCGAGCACCTGGGCGTGCACGGGCAGCGCGAGAAGAATGCCGAATACTGCGAGCGCGAAAGGGTGCTTCGCGCGGGACGTTACCTGGTACATGGGCCAAACCTCCGGAAAGGACAAAAACGTTTATCGCGACGCCTGACGGCATGCCGCAATCACGATTCCTTTCCAGGGGCTATAACAGCAGACTGCAGAAGCGCAGGATGGGTGGCGGGTCGTGCGCTTTGGGTATGTCGCTTTCGGCGTATATCCTCGAACCGCCGGCAGGGGGAAGCTTCGGAAGCTGTAGAACGGCGACTTCCATCGCACCCGGAAGGGCGATCTGCACTACTGCGGAGGACTGGTCAGCCGCCGTGCACTGCTGGAGGCAGTGGTTTGGATTGGATGGTTTATGGCAGTCCTGAGACTGGAGCACCATGCTCGCCTTGAACTCCAGATCCGCGCACGCCTGCGCCACGCCCATGAACTGGACGAAAGCGGCGACCGCGATCAATACGCGGGCGAGGTTCCTGGATCGTCTATGCGGAAACATGGCATACATTTGTTCGTGCGCCGGCGAATTCTAACCGGCTTGTCATTTTGAGGCGAACCTTTAACCGGGCAAATCCCGAAATGGCCGCTGCCGAGCGACCGGCGACGAAATCCACCGGCCGTCGGCAGCGGGTGATCCCGCTTAGCTCGCGTCGCCTCCTGCCTGCGGCGCTTTGCCCTCATCGTGCTCATGCATCATGCCGTGACCGGTGCGCATGATCTTTGCGCATTGGTCCATCATCGCCTGCATCTGCTCACGATCGTGCTGGAGGCGTTCGTAACTCTGTTTCTGCCGTTGCATCTGCAGCGGATCCCGGCCGGCGTTGGAAGCAAGCGCGGCGGTTCCCAGTACTGCTGCAACCAGGACAAGTAAAGTGGTTTTCATGACTGTTCTCCTTGATCGGAATCAAACTATGTTCGTATCGGGCTCAGATGCGGCCGAATGCATCTACCGATGCAAAACGACCTGCCGCTACCGCTCCACCATGGTGTCCGGCCACAGGCATACCGGTCGCGGCAGCGCCGCTCGGAGCCGGCAGGTGGCGTCGAGCCAGCACCTCGGAAACCGGTGCGACCTGGCCGGAGCGGATCGCGGCGCCGTCGCCCGAAGCGAGCTCGGCGGTTGCAGAACCGGTCGAGTTGATGGCCGCGTCGCCTCGCCCGAGGCGATCTACATCTGCGTTTGCGATGGACATGACGCCGAGGCCGGCTGTGGCGACGACGGCAAACATCTTGATTGATCTCATGATCAACCTCCTTGTATATCGGATTTGAAATGCCTCCGCGCACAGCGCGGGATCGCGATTCGAATCGCTGCCGCCTGCGGGCTTTGCTGTTCAGCGGCCCGACGGTCGGCGCAGGATTACGCGAAAGGAGGTGGTTCGGGCGGAGAGATGGAGTGAAGATGCAGCGCCCATCGCGAAGTGTTTACTTCCGCGCTGGACGGGTCGATCCCGTCTAACATCAGCGGCGCCAACGGCGTAGCGGGGCAAGCGCTACAGGTCGTGCACTTGTCGCAGTCGGCACTGGCCGCCGCAGCCAGTTGGTCCGCCGCTTCGCAGCCCGTACCCTGCATCTGCATGGCCGTATCGTCGTCCATTGCTGCCCCGCACAACGCGGCAGCCGACGCGATCGACGCCTGCAGCGGGGCGAGGAGTGCAGCAAGCAGAACGAGATAATGGAAGGTTCGGATGGTCGGCATTATTGGTGCCCGTGGCAACTGACGGTTGGAACGGCCCTCGGCGAAGAAGTTCGCATCCACGTGCGCTTGTACTGCACGGACGCGATAGCCATCTCCGTCCCTTTCCCTTACGCCCTGCAATTCTCGATGTGGGCGCTTGCGCCCCAAGTGCTATCGTGGAAGTTCCAATCCGGTTTCGAACGACTTCAAATGGCGGCGACTCTGGAAAGCGTGCTGGCGCGCTGCGAACCATGTCTGAAGTTCTACATCCACAAGGCCAGGGAATTGGGAGCGAGCGAAGAAGAAGTCGGCGAGTACCTGGCGGTCGCGTCGGTGATGGGCGGCTGCGTCGGCGAAATGTGGGCGCTCAAAGCCTATGAGGCCATGAAATCGGGCGGAACAGCGGAAAGCTGCTGTTCCTGACGCAAGCGCATCGTCTCGGTGCCGTACTATGTGCGGTCTAGCCGGAGGCGTCGCGATTCGATCGGAGGATCAGAGTGATTACGGAAACCTGCGGTGGTTCGCCAGACTCCGTTGCGATCTGCCCTGCGATTTCCACGATGTTCCCCGGTTCCAAACGCCTGATCTCATCCCAGTCAAGGTCGGCTTGTGTTCCCGGGATCAATCGCAGCACGGAACCCGGTCCGAGCACCAGTTCGACCTGGTTGTCGCGATGCACCAGCTTGCCGAGCGCACGAACGTGGGCCTCCCTGGGTGTGAATCCGTTATTCCGGATACGGCGACGGATCTGCTGGATCGTCACCGGGTTCTGCGGTGCCAGAGTGAGAGAGACCTTGCCAAGGTTCAGGCTCACGTTCACTTTTTCCACGCCGGGGAGCCCGAGCAGGCTTTTCTCGACGCCGTACGCGCAGGGCGCACAATCCATACCGAACACCGTTTGTTCGACCTCGAGCAGGCCATCCGCATTGGCGGGTTCCGCGATCACGAGTATCGACAAGAATCCCGCCGCGCAGATCGCCGGGAAGATTTGATACGTTTTACCGTGTTTCATGATTCCGACCTCCTGTCGGCTTTCGATTCAGAACCAGTACGTCACTATGAATTTCCCGCGATACTTTTCGTCGGTCTGGATTCCGTTCGTGTCCGCATGTGCGGGAAACAACACGCCGCCCGATATGCCCCATTTCCCGTAGAGGCCGAGGACCGAAGGGCCGACCAGAATCTTGTTTCCGCCGCTGTCCGGGTTTAGCCGGCCGGCAATCTTGTCGCGCCGGGCGTGTTCTCCGATTGCTTCGAGGAAGATTCGCCAGTCGGGGTTCGGGTAGTCCCTCTGGAACAACCGCGGACGATAGCCGAGCACCGCACTTACATAGCCGAGATCGCCAAGACGACCGCCATTGTCGTCGAAGTAGCGCTGCATACCGCCGCCCAACCACCAGTACCACGTGCGCGACGCATAGCCGGTGACGAGGCCGATATTGGCCGCTGGTCCCACGTTGACGCCGGACCGCCGCTTCTCGGTGGGCAGCGAGATCCCAAGGAGCATCGTGCTTTCGTAGCGCGTGCCGACCGCGGGTGCTGTGCGGTGAAACCGCCAGAGTATCGATGCCTCGAGGTCACCGAACGATCCCATCATCGTGCCCAACCGGGTCCGTGGAACCTGTGTCATCTCGTCCCCCCAGCGTCCAACGGGAATGCTCAAGCCCGCTTGCAGGTCCTCCGAGATACCGTAGCCCAACATCTGCCGCGCCATGTAGCGGGAACCCTGTCCGGTCTCGACCTGCATCAGAGCGGTATCGCTGCTCCATTGCCCCTTGCCGAGCGTGGGGGTTGCGAGTCCGAACACCGGGCCGTGCCCGTCGGCGTGCGCTGCACTGGAAAGCACGGTCGGCGCGAGTAGAGCCGCCAAAAGTATTACCGACGTGGATGGTTGGCATGAAAAAATCATCGTCGTCATGCTTCTGCTAGTTGTCGAGCCAGATGCGGATCGGCAGCAGCAGATAGGCCGCGAAAAACCCGATACCCCACACTGTGGCGGCGGCCCACAAGAGCCATTTGTTCCACTTGCGCAGACGTACGCAGACGGCCGCCATATCCGGGTCCGCGGGACAGAGGTTCCCGCTGCGGTACAAGATCCATCCCGCCGAAGCGACCAGCAGGCCCGAGAAGGCAAAAAACCAGGTCTTGTATCTGGCCAGCGCGACGAGAAAGGGCATTGCACTGGTAATTGCGGCGACGGTCGCGCCCAGCCCGGCAGTGACGAGGAGAATCGGCAAGGCACAGCAAATCAGTGTGCCGGCGGAAAATAGCAGCGCGAACGCGCCGAGGCGCCGATCTCTCTGCAGCACCCTGTCGACCGCCTCATCATTCATGCCGGATCGATGGCTGGAACCTCTTTGAGCATGACCGGAGTCTAAACTCTGGACTCAACTCCAGAGTCAAGCGGTCCCCGGCATGTGAAACGCTTCGGCCCTCGCTTGCCCGGGCGCAACGAATAGAGGAGCCAGGACATGCACAAGTTCACCGTTGGATTGGTAGCCAAGGCGACCGGGGTGTCGATCGATGCCGTTCGCTTCTACGAGCGGTTAGGCTTGATTGCGGCAAGATCACGTACCGAAGGCGGATTCAGGGTGTTCGAGCCGACTGCCGTCGAGCGCATTCGCTTTATTCAGCAGGCGAAGGAACTCGGCTTCACCTTGAGGGAGATCGCCGACCTGCTGTCACTCAGCGAGTCGCCGAATGCCAGTTGCGCGGATATACGGGGTCGAGCGGAGGCCAAGATGGTCGAGATCGATGAACGCATTGCACGGCTTCAACGCATCAGACAGGTTCTCGCGGCGCTATCGCGTGCTTGCCCCGCGAAGGGGCCAGTCGCTGGTTGCACGATTCTGGATGCGCTGCGTTCCGAACGGTGCCAGTGACGCCCCCGGGTTGCCTGAGGCTACCCTGTCGGGGAGGCGGTAAGCGCCAGTCAGATCATTCGATCAGTTGTCCCAGCAGCTTGCCGCTCGATGCCCAGAACCTGATTGCGGGCGAGCCACAGGAGCAAGGGTGGAAGCGCCAGCCATTGCAGCAAGGGCAGCAGCCCGGTCCCCAGCAAGGGCAACGTCGGCATGGTCGTGCCGTATTGCCAGCGGTCGAGAAGCCCGGTTGCGATTGCCTCGAATATGACGGTGATCAGCACGCCGACGACGAGGAAGGCGGCGATCTGCGCGCGCGTCGGCGCGAGCAGCCAGCGCCGGGATCGGCTGAATACCGCGACGCTCCAGAAGGCGCACAGGACGATGCCCACATCGCCCAGCGTTGCACGGGTGCAGACCATGACGCCGTTCCAATGGCCGCCTTCGCCGATCCCATCGTAGAAGGGCACCTGCCACATCTCCCAGACGAAGTTCAGCAAAAACGCGAACAGGGCGACAAACGGTTCCGGTGCCGGCGCGCGCCGCGCCGGCATCAGGCGGCAGCTGCGGATGCGGCGTCCCGCCCGCGTCCCAGCAGGCGAGCGTTGATCGCCACGATCACGGTACTGGCCGACATGAAAATCGCGCCTACCGCCGGCGACAGGATGAGCCCGAAGCCGGCGGCGACGCCCGCCGCCAGCGGGATGGCGACCGCGTTGTAACCGGTGGCCCAGATCAGGTTCTGAACCATTTTCGAGTAGGTCGCCCGCGACAGTCCAAGAATGGCGGGTATGTCCAGCGGATTGCTGCGCACCAGCACGATGTCTGCCGACTCGATCGCGACATTGGTGCCGGCACCGATCGCAATGCCCAGATCAGACTGCGTCAGCGCCGGCGCGTCGTTGACGCCGTCGCCGACCATGGCGACGGAAAGCCCGCGCGACTGGACTTCTTTCACTTTTTCCGCTTTCTCGTGGGGCAGCACTTGCGCGAAATAATCATCCAGTCCGAGTTCGGCGCTGACCGCCTTGGCAACCTCGCGATTGTCGCCGGTGATCATCATGCATTGGATGCCCATGGTCTTGAGCCGCGCCACCGCCTCGCGCGACTCGGGGCGGACCACATCGGCGAGCGCGATCGCGCCGAGCGGTCTGTTTGCGCGCAACACGAACACAAGCGTCTTTGCCTGTGAAGACAGCGCCTCGACCGCTTTGTCTTCGACCGAAAGTTCATGTTCCCGCAGATAGCCCGGCCCGACTACGCCGATCTCCTCGCCATTCACCCGGGCCAATGCCCCTTGCCCGGTGATGTTCCGGAAGTCGGTCACCTTTCCGGTTGCGACGCCTTTCTCGCGCGCGTGAGCCACGATGCCGAGTGCGATCGGGTGCTCCGAGTGGCTCTCGAGAGCGGCCGCCAACTCGAGCACCTCGCGCTCCGTGCTGCCCGGGAATGCGAGGACATCCGTTACGCCGAATCGTCCTTCGGTGAGCGTCCCGGTCTTGTCGAACAGCACGGCGTTCAGGTTGCGGGCGCGTTCGAATGCAGCGCGATCGCGAATCAGCAGTCCGCTGTTTGCGGCAAGGCTGGTGCTGACCGCAACGACCAATGGCACCGCAAGTCCGAGCGCATGCGGGCAGGCGATCACCATCACGGTCACCATGCGCTCCATCGCGAATGGCAGCCCTGCGCCGAGCGCGATCCATACCACCAGGGTGAGCGTGCCGACCCCAAGCGCGACCACCGTCAGCCAGAATGCGGCGCGATTCGCGATGTCCTGGCTGCGCGAGCGCGAAGCCTGCGCCGCCTCCACCAGCTTGATCACCTGAGAGAGATAGGTATCGGCGCCGGTTTTTCGTATTTCGAGCGTAAGCGCACCTTCGCCGTTGATCGCCCCACCGATGACGTTATCGCCCTTTCCGCGCGTGACCGGTTTGGATTCCCCGGTCAGCATCGATTCGTTCAGGCTGGAGCGGCCGTCGACGATGACGCCGTCGGTTGGAACCTTTTCGCCGGGTTTGACCAGCACGCGGTCGCCTGCCTGGATCTCGGACACCGGCACGTCCTCGCTGCCGCCGTCGTTGCGCAACCGGTGCGCGACGGCCGGCAGCAGCTCCGCCAGCGACTTCAGTGCGCGCGAGGCGCCCATCACCGAGCGCATCTCGATCCAGTGCCCGACCAGCATGATGTCGATCAGCGTTGCGAGTTCCCAGAAGAACTGGGTGCCACCCAGGCCGAGGA
Source organism: Burkholderiales bacterium (assembly GCA_040880425.1). Lineage (GTDB taxonomy): Bacteria > Pseudomonadota > Gammaproteobacteria > Burkholderiales > Eutrophovitaceae > DATKEK01. The sequence continues at coordinate 35,139 of JBBDIL010000014.1, forward strand.
CGACCGCTGCCGAGTAGAAGTAAGCTGCGCTGATCGCTACCGCGATCAGCGTCATCATTCCCGGCTGGCGTTTCGCCAGCTCGGTAAAGAGTCCGGCGAGGAACGGCCAGCCGCCATAGAAGTAGACGACGCTCGACAACGCCAGCAACCAGTAGTCGCTGCCAGGAAAAGCTGTTGTTTCCAGCCCGATGGCATGGCGGACCATCGGCGACAGCCACAGCACCGGCAGCGTCAGCGCAAGCGAGATCCAGAACCGCTGCCTGAAGTCGGCGATCATCGCTTCATGGTCGTGACCGCCATGCGCGTTTTTCCCACCTGCGCCCTGGTGCGCGGCTGGGTGTGAGTGGTGTCCGGTTCCAGGCAGTGATGTCTTCACGCGGTCTCCGTGCAATCGAGCCTTGCCCGTTCCCGGGCGTTAACGGGTCTCGAGCTCTCGCTCCATAGCCTCATGCTCGAGCATCTGCTCCATCATCGATTCCATCATCTCCATGCGCTTCTGCATCATTCGATGGCGCTTCATCATGCCCATCATCATCTGGCCTCCCATCATGCCCGAGCTTTCGCCCGCGCCGTCGCCCTGCGCGTGAGACATCCCATTCGTCATCTCGCCGGATTTTCCGTCGCTTGTCATGCTGCCCATTTCGCCGCGCATGCCGTGCATCATCTTCATGCCTTCGCGCATGGCCTGCATGTGATCCTGCATAAGGCGACGGCGTTTATCGGCATCAGTCGTCTGGCGCATGCGGTCCATCATGTCGCGCATTTTCTGCATCTGCCGGTCCATCATCATCATGCTGCGCCCGGCCTCCGCGTTGTCCGCGGCTTCGCTTTCCGGATGGTGCGCCGCGTGCTCGTCCTGTGCGGGCGCTGCAAGCGGTAACGCCAGCATGGCGGCCAGCGCAATCGTTTTCAGGCAATGTGTCATCCAGTCGGTTTTCATCGTGATATCTCCTTTTCTTCGATAAGGACATGGAGCAACTTCGCCCCTGGTCCGGGAATCATTAACGTAAAGCACCGGCGACACGGTCAGATTGATCAGGGTCAACTGCTGCGGCCGCCCGCGCGAGAAGGCTATCTTCTCACCTTGACCGTCGCCTTCATGCCCGCTTCGTAGTGCCCGGGGATATGGCAGGCAATCTGGAAACCGCCCGATTTGCTGAACGTCCAGATAAGTTCACGCGTCTGACCCGGTTCCACGGTGATGACGCCGGGATCGTCGTGTTTCATATCGGGCATGCTCTTCATCATCTCCGCATGCGCCTTCTGCTCCTTCAGAGTGCCGATGCCGAATTCATGCGTGAGTGATCCACGATTCTTGACCGTGAAGCGGATGGTTTCACCCGCCTTGACGTTGATCGAAGAGGGTTCGTAACGCATGGTATCGAACATCGCCACGGCAATCGTGCGGTTGACAGCTGCGGCTGTTCCGGGCTTACCTGCGGCGGACCGGTGAGCCTGCGCATGATGATGTCCGTGGTCCTCGTGGGTACTCTCGCCGGCAAGTGCCGCGCCTGATACGCCGGCGGACAGCGCGAAGGCCAGGGCCAGAATGAATCGGATGTTCATGTTCGGTTACTTTCTCCAGTTAGGCCGGCAGCGCTTCATGCGGCCGCCCGCCTTTCAATTCATGATCAGTTGCGGCGTACGATGCGCGTGATGTGAAACTCATTGCCCATCTTCACGAGGTCAAATTCCACTTGGTCGCCTTGCTTCAATCCCTCGAGCAGCGCCGGATCGTGCGCCTTGAACGTCATCGTCATGGCGGGCCATTTCAGGCTCGGCATGGGCTCGTGGCGAAGGTCGATTTCGCCTGCGGCCGCGTCGACCCACTTGACCAGCCCTTTGCCGGTATGTGTGTCGCCGGCGGCCTGCACGGCATGGTCACCGTCGGCCGCGTGCGCGAACCCCGGACTTGCAAGTGCCAGCAATCCGGCGACTAACAGTGCGATTGTGGATGTCTTCATGTCTTTTCCTTTCGTCTGGGCGTTGCGTTGATGGACACGTCGATACGACACCGCCTCCGGTGCCGCAGGCAGTCAACCGCGGTGATCGTGATGCTGCATGCCGTCGGACGCCGCGTCGGTTTCACGCACCGGCGCCGGCGCGCCGCCTTCGAGTTTCCACGCCACCGTGCCCGGCGGGTGCGAATACCAGCCGGGATCGTGGTAGTCGCCTCTTGCCAGGTCGTCGCGGATCTTGAACACGGTGAACATGCCGCCCATTTCGATCGGACCGAACGGCCCTTCGCCGGTCATCATTGGCAAGGTGTTCTCCGGCAACTTCATGTGACCCATGGCGGAGTGTGCGGCATGCTCGGCCATCCCAGTCTCGCCCATCGCCATGTAACCGGGCACCAGTTTGCGGATGCGCCGGGCGATGTCGTCGTGCGGCACGCCGATCATGTTCGGCACTTCGTGGCCCATCGCATTCATGGTGTGGTGCGACTTGTGGCAATGCAGCGCCCAGTCGCCTGGCAGATCGGCGACGAATTCGCCGACCCGGATGTTGCCGACCGGCACCAGCATCGTCGTCTCGCGGTAACGCGCGGTTGGTGGAATCCAGCCGGAGTCGGTGCCGGTCACCTCGAACGCGGTGCCGTGGATGTGAATCGGATGCTCGTGCATCGACAGGTTCGCGATGCGGATACGCACCCGTTCGCTGGTGCGGGCGACCAGCGGATCGATGCCCGGAAACACGCGGCTGTTGAAGGTCCACATGTTGAAGTCGGTCATCACCGAGGGATCCGGGGTCGCGGTGCCGGCGTGCACCGCAAAGCTGTGCAGCATGATGCAGTAGTCGCGATCGATGCGCACCGGCTCGGGTTCGCGCGGATGCACGATGAACATGCCCATCATGCCGAGCGCCATCTGTACCATCTCGTCGGCGTGCGGGTGATACATGAACGTGCCGTTCTGCCTGAGCGTGAACTCGTAGACGTAGGTCTCACCTGGCTGGATCTGCGGCTGCGTCAGGCCGCCGACACCGTCCATGCCGTTCGGCAGGAAGATGCCGTGCCAATGGATGGAGGTGTGCTCGGGCAGATTGTTGGTGACCAGCAGACGCACGCGATCGCCTTCGACCGCTTCGATCGTCGGCCCGGGCGACGAGCCGTTGTAGCCCCAGCAGTTCACCAACATGCCGGGCGCGAACTCGCGCTGGACTCGCTCGGCGACCAGGTGGAACACCTTCACGCCGTCGTCCATCCTCCACGGCAGCGTCCAGCTGTTGGGCGTGACGACGGGCGTGTAGGTATTGCCGGGCGGCGCAGGCAGCGGCGGACGGGTTGCGGCGGCCTCGCGTTCCGCGGCGGTGGCCTGGCGGAATACGGCGCCCACTGCACTGCCTGCCAGCAGTGCGCCGCCGCCCTTGAGTAGATCGCGTCGGGTGATCATTTCAGTGCTCTCCATGCTGATGTTCGGTTACGTCCGCCGGTGGCGGGGCGGACGGGCTTGCCGTCGCGGCGTGCGCGGGGGCGAGATCGCCGCCGATGGCGCGTTCCAGTTCCGTCCACGCGACCCAGTAGTCGCGCCAGGTCGAGATGTACTCGCGCGCCGCACCAATCTGCGATTGCTTGGCCGCCAGCAGCTCGTACACGCCGACCAGCATGCCGTTGTAGAACTTGAGCGTTTCGTCCGCGACGCGTTCGGCAAGGGGCAGCACCGCTTCGCGGTAATGCATCATTGCGCCATGCGCGGCTTCAACGCGGGTGTACGCTTCGCGCACCTGCGCACGCACATCGATTGCGTGCTGCGCGTAGCGCGCTTCGGCCTCCTCCAGCTGTGCCTGCAGCCGCGCGAGCCGCCCCTGCCCGCGGTCGAACAGCGGCAGTCCCAGTTCGATTTCGGGCCCGCGCGCGTAGCTGCCGTCGCCGCCGCGCTCTACCGTGAAGCCGATGCCGAGCGCCGACAGCCAGCGCGTCTGGCGCGTGTAACCGAGGGCGAGGTTCACCGCTTCTACGCCTTTGCGGTGCGCGGCAAGATCGAGCCGCTGACGAACCGCGCGGCTTTCCAGCGCCGCGCTTTCCGGCAGCGCCGCCGGGACGTCAGGCAGCCGTTCCGGCAGCGTCCAGGCGGTGTTCTCGCCCCACAGTCCGAGCAGGCGGTTGAGGCGTTCGCGGTCTACGCCGAAGCGTGCCTGCGCACGCGCGGCGTCGAGCGCGGCCTGCGCGTGGAAAGACTGGTGCAGCGACTGTTCGCGCAGGCTGAGCGTGCCCGCCCGGTACTGGCGCCCGGCGAGTTCCGCCGCGGCTTCGGTTGCATCCAGCACCTGATCATAAAGCCCGATCGCCTGGCGGTCCGCGACCAGCGCGTAATAGGTCTGTTTCACTTCGCCGATCAGGTCCAGCGCCTGTTGCGCGACTTCCAGGCGCGTGCGCTCGAGTTCATGTGCGGCCAGGTTGCGGCGTGCGGCGAGCGTGAACACGCCGAGGAAATCCTGGAACACGCTGAACTCGCGCTCGGTGCCTTCGTCGCCGTCCAGCAGCGAGAAACCGAACGAGGGATTCTCAAGCAGGCCGGCCTGCACCAGGTCGGCGCGCGCAATACCCGTGCGTGCCAGGGCGGCGCGAAGGCCCCGATTGTTGACGAGCGCAATGGCGACCGCTTCATCGAGCGTCAGTTGGTCGCCGAGCATCCGCTGCACCGTTTCGTGCACCTGCTGCTCGTCGGGACTGACGGCGTGCCAGTCGGCGGCCTGTGCCGTGCGCGCGGAAACCGTCTGTGCCACGTCGTTTTGTACGCGACCGGCGGAGGCCGTAGCGCAGGCGCCAAGTGCAGGCAGCAGCGCTGCCAGTGTCAGGTGAGAAAGTGTTCGCAGTGCGTTCATGGGTGCGTCCCCCCGTGATCGTGGTGCTCGTGCGCGGGGTCGTCTGCCGACTCGGCCGGCTCCGAGTTCGTGCCGGTGGCTTGCGCGCTTTCCCGGTAGCGTTCAAGCGCGGTAATGGCCGGCGTGCTACCGGCCGCGGCGCCGGAGTCGGCGGGATGATGTGCCGGCATCTGCCACGTAGTGGTGGCGCAGCCGGAAAGAATCAGCGCGCCCGTCAGGGCTAGCGCCATCGTCGTGCTCTTGAACATAAGCTCCTCGCGTCATGTGCGGGTGGAGCACCCGCGACAGTTGAATCCATGCTGACCGCGTGCGCAGGCACGCGGGACGGATTACGCGAGCAACGGAGGACGGTTCAACCGGTGGGGAACGACGTCTGCGAATGCAGACGGAATGGAATGGGGTGCGGCGGTCGTCAGAACGGATGAGGCCTGAAACCCTGCGGCAGGCAGCGTAAAGGCGCCGCTGAGCGCGCACTGGCCGCAGTCGTCGCAGGCAAGGGGTTGGGTTGCGTCTTGCCCGATGCCATGCGCCATCTGCGCGTGATGGGCGTCATGATGGTGGGCGGTCGGTCCGCCATGCGCAACCGGATGCTCGACGGCGTGCGCGTCTACCGCCGCTGCAGTCATGCTGTGCTTGCAGAACGGCATGGTCACCGCGGCCGTGCCCTGTAGGGGCAGCCATAGCGACATCACCAGCACGATGAATATCTTCCAACGAGGCATGGGACGTAGTATAGCCCTGACCGTTCCGGCCTGTTTCGGAAGGGACAACGCTGCGCTCAGAGCGCGGCCTCGATTCGCTCGCACAGATTCTTCAGCACCTTAATCCGCGCGAAATACTTGTCGTTCGCCTCGACCACCGTCCACGGCGCGGCAGCGGTCGAAGTGCGCACGAGCATGTCTGCGGCCGCCGCCTGATAGTCGTCCCATTTCGCGCGGTTGCGCCAGTCGTCGCGCGTGATCTTGTACCTTTTATATGGCGTGGTCTGCCGCGCGCGGAAGCGTGCGAGTTGCTGCTGCTTGCCGATCGCGAGCCAGAATTTCATCACGATGAGCCCGCCTTCCGCGAGCTCCTGCTCGAAGTTGTTGATCTCGCCGTAGGCGCGCGACCAGTCGAACGGGCTGGCATGGCCTTCGACGCGTTCCACCAGCACGCGGCCGTACCAGGAGCGGTCGAAAATCGTGAACCGGCCGGGCCGCGGAATATGACGCCAGAACCGCCACAGGTAGGGGTGCGCAAGCGCCTCCGTGCCCGGCTCCGATATCGGCACCACCTGGTAGAAGCGGGCATCGAGCGCCTCGGTGATCCGCCGGATGGCGCCGCCCTTGCCGGCGGCGTCCACGCCTTCGAACACCGCGACCGCGCCGCGCCCGCGAAAGCGCGGATCACGCGACAGCAGATTGAGCGCGCCCTGTTGTTTCGCCAGCTCCACCCGATAGCTGTCGCGTGCGAGATCCTTGTTCAGGTCGAGGGTGGCGAGCGGGCTGTCGCGAACGGCCGCGCGTGTTCTCGGCGGGATCGCCCGTCGCGTCCCGGATGCAGCGCCGTCCGCCAGACGGTCGCGCATGGCCTGCAACAGCAGCCGGGCTGTCATGAGGTGGCGATAGTTCGAATCGACGCCTTCGATCACGAACCAGGGCGCGAAAGGCGTACTGGTGGCGCGCAGCACTCTGGCAGACGCGTCGCGCAGCGGCTTGTAGTGTTTGTGGTGCTTCCAGTCGCTTCCGGAGACGCGCCAGCACGTCAGTGGGTCCCGCTCCAATGCCTTGAAGCGTTTCTTTTGCGACTTTCTGGAGAGATGGAACCAGAACTTGACAATCAGCGCACCTTCGTCCGCCATCATCTGTTCGAAACGGAATATCCGTTCGATCGACTGTTGCAGACTTTTGTCGCCCGAGCCGCCCAGCGCATGTTCGAGTATCGGTTCCGTGTACCAGGAATCGAAATAGATGCCGATGCGGCCTTTGGCAGGCAGGGTTCTCCAGAACCGCCACATCGGCGGATGTTCGCGTTCCTCGGGCGTTGCGCGGCCAAATGCATGGGTGTGGATATGACGCGGATCCATCCACTTGGTCAGCAGATTCACGGTATCGCCCTTGCCGGCGCCGTCGACGCCGCCGATGACTACGATCACCGGGAACCGGGACTGTTTCAGAATCGTGTATTGCTCTTCCAGCAGCGCGGTACGCAACTCCGGTTCGCTGCGACGGAACACGCTATCCGATACGCGGTGGCCCTGTTCGGCTGGTTTGAACATCAGAGCAGATCCGGCGAGATGACGGCTTTGAGCACCACCTGCGCCCCGGCGTCACGGGTTCTGCGATGCAGCCACCAGATCGCGCCTTTCCTGATGCTCCATTCCTGCAACTCGCCGCAGAGCAGAAAGGCGGCTGTCTGTCCGAGCGAAGGCTGGTGGCCGACCAGGACCACTTCGCCACCCTGTTCAGGCCAGCCGGCGGCGTCGAGGATCGTTTCGCAGGGTCTTCCGGGCGCGATGTCGCGCGAGACCTCGTAGTCGCCGGTCAGTGCGCCGGCGGTTTGCCTGGCGCGTTCCGCCGGGCTAGAAAGAATGCGCGCGTTCTTACGCAGACGCGGGCGCAGCCAGTCTGCCATCTGTTTCGCCTGTTTGAGGCCCTTCGGCGTGAGCCGCCGGGCGAGGTCCGGTACGCCATCTTCGGCTTCTGCGTGACGCCAGAGTATCAGGTCCATGTTCTTTGCAGGCGCATGAAAGCTACCAGAATGATTCGGTTCGTTCGAAGCGTTCCCAGGCTTCGCCCAGCTCGTCGAGCCGCGCGTCGGCCGAGGCGGCAGCGTATCCGCGCAGGAATCCGACCGTCTGCTGGTAGCCGGGATCGCCTGTGCGGGACGCCAGCTCATCCAGAAGACGATCAGCCGTCGCGGCATCGTTCAGCTCGCCGAGAATATCCTGCAGCGCTTCAAGCCGGGAAAGATAACGCTTCACCGCTTTTCTGCCGAACAATGGCGCGAAAAACTCGCAGGCGTAGCGCAGCTTCTTGATCTGGATGCGTAACGCGTGCAGCGTTGCGGGTTCGTCGCGCTTGAGTTCGCTGCCGCGTTTGCGCACTTTGCGGTCGCGGTGCAAAAGCAGCTTCGCGGCAAATTCGGTCAGCGGCAGTGCGGCCATCCCGCTGTGCGCGGCGTCCCGCGTCTGTGCCCACGCGCCCTCGGCGAGCAGTCGCGAGAACGCCAGCGAACGTTGTGTGTAGCCCGGGTCCGCGAGCGCTGCCTTCGCGCGTTTGCGGGCGAGCCCACGCTGCGCGGCCGCACGCTGTCTGATCGTTCTTGCGGAGGTGTGGAGGCTGCCGACGCCGCCCGACAGCGCTTCTGCAAGCAGCCCGGAACAGAATACGTCCCGGTCTCTGGCCGCTCCCAGTGTTGCAGCGAGCGACTTGAGCCACGTCAGCGAACCGGCGAAATGCGGTTTCGGCACTGCGTGCCCGAACAGTCCGAGTGCGCAGCGCAGTCGCCGGATCGCCACCCGCGCCTGGTGGATGTATTCCGGGTCGTTCGATTCCAGCACGCCTCGTTCGTTGGCCTGCAGGTGCTGCAGGCAGGCGGAGACGACTGCCTGGAATGCGGCGTCGACGTTCATGTCCTCAAGCAGTGCGCTGGCGGCGGCCTTGACGGGCCGCAGGCTGGCAGCTCCGGCCAGGCGGTAACCGCGTTCCGCCTTGGAAACGTTGTCGAGCCGCAACGGCAGCTCACCCGCCAACTCCGCGGCGAGATCGAACAATCGCGTGGCACTCCCGGATTTGAGTTCCAGTTCGATTTCGCACAGCGCTTCGTGCCGCCCGCCGGCCACGATGTCCCCACGGTCGAGGCTGATCTCGATGCGATCCCCCGATGCCGGTTCGGCGATCGAGGTAGCGCGCATGAAATCCGTGGTGAATACGACTTCGAGCGACTGGCGGAACGCGGCATCCTCCACCAGTTCGGCGAGTCCGGCCTCGGTCAGAGCCGGAAAACTGATGAACTGCGCCGGTACCTCGGTTTCGAATTCGCTGCGCGCATGCAGACCGGAAACGGCTGTTCCGCTGCCTTTGACGGTCTGCATCCAGCGGCCGTTCTCGCGACGCAGGCGCAGCGCCACGCCGCGCCTGGCCAGATCGCGCGCCGGCGTGTCGTAGTACGCCGAGAACAGGCGGCGGCTGACCGGCTTCGACCGCGGCAATGACGACAAGGTGCGTGATCGCCAGATCCGCGGCGCATCCTGCGGCGGGACAGATAACTTGAGTTCGATTTCCTGTGCCACGTTGTGTGCGACAGACTCCGGCAGGCGCGGTTCAGGAACAGGATCCTGCCCGGACCGGTTCAGCTGGTGGTCGTGCCCGGGATTGCGGCGAGCAGTTCGAGCAACGCGGTTTGCGCGACCAGCGGTTTTCCCCGGCCCGGGCTCTTGCGTTCGTAGTGCCCGTCGGCGTGCATCTCCCACGCCTGGCTGTCGTCCGCCAGACACATGGTCAGGGATTCGTCGATGACGCGTTTCTTGAGCTTCGGATCGAGCACCGGGAAGCACACTTCGATGCGCCGGAAGAAATTGCGGTCCATCCAGTCGGCGCTGGCGAGATAGGCAGCGTCCGCGTTACGGAAGTAGAAAACCCGGTGATGTTCCAGGAAGCGGCCGATGATCGAGCGCACGCGAATGTTCTCGGAAAGTCCCGGGATGCCGGGTCGCAGCGCACACACGCCGCGCACGATCAGATCGATCTGCACGCCGGCCCTGGATGCCTCGTACAGCGCGGCAACGATCTCGGGTTCCAGCAGTGCGTTCATCTTGGCGACGATCGCAGCTTCCCGGCCCGCGCGTGCCGCGTCGGCCTCCTTTCTGATCGATTCGAGGATGCGCGAGTGCAGCGTGAACGGCGACTGCCACAGGTGCTTGAGCTTGCTCGCCTTGCCGAGGCCGGTGAGTTGCATGAATACGTCGTTGACGTCGCCGCAGATGTCCTCGTTGCAGGTGAAAAGTCCGAAATCGGTGTAGAGCGCCGCCGTGCGCTCGTGGTAATTGCCGGTGGCGAGATGAACGTAGCGGCGCGGGCCGTTTTCTTCGCGCCTGACTACCATCGACATCTTGGCGTGCGTTTTATGACCGACCACGCCGTAGACCACGTGCGCGCCGACTTCCTCCAGCTGTTGCGCCCAGTTGAGGTTGGCCTCCTCGTCGAACCGTGCAAGCAGTTCGACGATCACGGTGACCTCCTTGCCGGAGCGCGCGGCGTCGATCAGGATCTGCATCAGCTCGGAATTGGCGCCGGTGCGGTATACGGTCTGCTTGATCGCGACGACTTGTGGATCGGCGGCCGCCTGCTGGATGAAACTGATGACCGGCTTGAAAGACTGATACGGATGGTGCAGCAGAATGTCGCCGGCGCGCATGGTTTCGAACACGCTCGCGTGGCGGCTGAAGGCCGCGGGCACGCCGGGCACGAACGGCTTGAACTTGAGGTCCGGCCGATCGACAAGATCCGGGATCTGCATCAGGCGCACCAGGTTTACCGGGCCGTTTACCCGGTACAGGTCGTCTTGCATGAGATTGAACTGCTGCAGCAGAAAGTCCGATATGACCGGCGGACACAGGTCGGCCACTTCCAGGCGCACGGCATCGCCGAAATGCCGCTGCGGCAACTCGCCCTGCAGCGCGATGCGCAGGTTCTTGACCTCCTCCTCGTCGACGAACAGATCCGAGTTGCGCGTCACCCGGAACTGATAGCAGCCCTGCACTTCCATGCCCGCGAACAGTTCGCCGACATGTGCGTGGATGATGGACGACAGGAACACGGACGCGTAGCTTGAGCCGGCAATCTCCTCCGGCAGCTGAATCACGCGCGGCAGCACGCGCGGTGCCTGCACCAGCGCGAATCCCGAGTTGCGGCCGAAAGCATCCTTGCCGGAGAGCTGAACCGCAACATTCAGACTCTTGTTCAGGATGCGCGGGAAGGGGTGCGCAGGATCGAGCCCGATCGGCGTCATGACCGGCATGATCTCGCGGCGGAAAAACGTCTTGATCCAGGACTTCTGCTGATCGTTCCACTCGGCGCGCGGAAGGAAGCGGATGCCCTCTGCGGCCAGCGCCGGCAGAATCTGTTCGTTCCAGAGGCGGTACTGGAAATCGACCATTTCGTGAGCGCGGGCGGCGACTTCGCGAAAGACCTGTGAAGGTAGCGCACCGTCGGGACCCGCCGCTTCGGCGCCAAGCTCGATCTGGGCTTTCAGGCCGGCAACCCGGATCTCGAAGAACTCGTCGAGGTTGCTGGAGACGATACACAGGAAGCGCAGGCGTTCGAGAAGCGGCACACGGCTGTCTTCTGCCTGCGCGAGGACGCGGCGATTGAACTCGAGCTGGGCGAGTTCGCGGTTCAGATAGAGACGGGGGTCGGCGAGGCGCCCGCGCGCTGAGCGCGAGCGCGCCAACGCGGCCTTGCGGCGAGTCGTGCGATCGGCGGCGGATGATCCGGGCCGCTCGGGCGACTCCGCCTTGTTCTCCAGCATCCTGTTAATGGCAATCTCCCGGCAGCGGCAGCTAGGCGAATATCGGCCGGTGCACGTGCCCGGCCGGTCCTGCGCGCGCCGCGATCAGCGGCTTTCGGGAGGCACGTATCCGGCGGCAGTATCGGCGCCCGCGCCGAAGAAGTAGCGTTCCGTCTGCTCCATCAGGTACTTGCGGGCTTTGGGATCCGCCAGGCTGAGACGGTTCTCGTTGACCAGCATCTTCTGCTGCTCGAGCCAGCCTTTCCAGGCCTCTTTCGACACGTTCTCGAAAATGCGCTTTCCGAGTTCGCCGGGAAGCGGCGGAAAATCCAGCCCCTCGGCCTCGCGACCGAGCTTTATGCACTGCACCGTTCTGCTCATCGGTTTTAACCCAACAGCCTAGACGCACCGCGTTGCTGTTGTGTGACGATTGTGTGACAGGTCTCGATTATAAACCCGCGGCCTCGCCGGGACCTCGCGCCTCAGATCTTCTTCGACAGGACCTTCGAGCGGCGCTGCAGATTGTAGAGTCCCTGCTTGCGCACCGGCAGTTCCGACAACGGCGCCTCGACGAATCCGTGCTCGATGAACCAGTGATGCGCTCGCGTCGTGAGTACGAAAATTTTCTTCAATCTGGTTCTCTTGGCGCGTGTTTCGATCGCCTGCAGCAGCCGGTCGCCGCCGCCGCTGTTACGATATTCGGGGTGTACCGCCAGGCAGGCGACTTCTCCGGTCTTCTCTTCCGGAAACGGATACAGCGCGGCGCAGCCGACGATCACGCGGTCGTGTTCCAGCACCATGAAGCGGTCGATCTCGATCTCGAGCAGTTCTCTCGAACGCTTCACCAGCGCGCCGTCCGCCTCGAGCGGTTCGATGAGCTGAAGAATACCGCCGGCATCCTCGATGTTCGCCTGCCGCAGCTGTTCCAGCGGGTCGTGTGTGACCATGCTGCCCACGCCTTCGTGCGTGAACAGCTCAAGCAATATCGCGCCGTCAAGGTGCCGGCTGATGAGATGGACGCGCGCGATACCGCCGCGACATGCCTTGATTGCGAAGGGCAGGCAGTCTTTGGCATCGCCCGACAAACGCTTGTTGTTCTTGAGCAGCGATTCCGCATCCGATACCGTCAGTTCGCGCAGCAGCTTGCCGCTTTTTCCTGGCAGCCCGGTCTCATCCGTCAGAAACATCAGCTTTTCGGCGCCAAGCGCGATAGCAGCCTGGCAGGCGACGTCTTCCACCGTGAGATTGAAGATCTCGCCGGTCGGCGAATAACCGAGCGGCGAGATCAACACGAGTTCGTCGTGTTCCAGCCGGTTGCGTATCGCTTCCACGTCAATTTTGCGCACTTCGCCGGTGTAGAGCATGTCCACACCATTCACAACGCCGCGCGGACGCGCGACAACGAAATTGCCGGAGGCGACGCGGATATCGCTGCCGGCCATTGGCGAATTGGGCAGGCCGGTCGAAAGCAGCGCTTCGATCTCCACCCGCAGCCTGCCGCTCGCCTGCTTGGCACAGGCCAGCGCGGCTTCGTCGGTGATGCGCGTGCCGTCGGCATAGCGTACTTCCATCCCGCGCGCCGAAAGCTCGCGCTCGATCTGCGGCCGTGCGCCATGTACCAGCACCAGTCGCACGCCCAGGCTGGCCAGCAGGTTCAGGTCATGCGTGAGACCGACGAACTTGCCGTCCGCCACCACTTCTCCGCCGAAGCCAATGACGAACGTGCGCCCGCGGAACGCATGGATATACGGCGCAGCAGCGCGAAACCACTGCACGAACATTTCGGGAGCGGACGCGAGCATTGCCGTCGAGGATTACTTCGGTGACATCCGGATCGCGCCGTCAAGCCGGATGACTTCGCCGTTCAGCATCTCGTTTGCAAAGATGCTCGCCACCAGCAGCGCGTACTCGGCGGGTTTGCCGAGACGGGAGGGGAACGGTACCTGTTTGCCCAGCGAATCCTGCACTTCCTGAGGCATGCCCTTGAGCATTGCCGTTTCGAAGATGCCTGGCGCGATGGTCATGACCCGGATGCCGCTGCGCGCAAGGTCGCGCGCGATGGGCAGGGTCATGCCGACGATGCCGCCCTTCGACGCAGAATACGCGGCCTGTCCGATCTGGCCGTCGAACGCGGCAACCGATGCGGTATTCACGATCACGCCGCGCTCGCCGGCCGCATTCGGCTGCTGCTTTGCCATCGCATCGGCGGCTATGCGGATCATGTTGAAGGTGCCGACCAGGTTGATATTGATGACGCGGGCAAAGGCGTCGAGGCGGTGCGGGCCCTCTTTGCCTACGGTTTTCTCGCCGAGCGCGATGCCGGCGCAATTCACCAGGCCGTGCAGGCCGCCGAATTCCTTGAGGGCAAGGGCGACGGCGGCCTTTGCATGCTCTTCCTTGCTGACGTCGCATTCGACGAAGCGCGCGGCCTTGCCGAGTTTTGCTGCGAGCGCCTCGCCGGCTTCGCGCGAGAGATCGGCAACCACGGCGTTGCCGCCAGCGGTGGCGACCATTTCGGCGGTTGCAGCGCCGAGTCCCGAGGCGCCTCCGGTAATGAGGACGGTGCTGTTCTTCAGTTCCATATCGTTATCAATGCCAATCGAAAGTTGCGGTTCGGTGGAACGGCGGAGTATAGCCGCGGCTCTCTCAGAAGTCGCCCCAGCGCGCCTGGATTGCGGCGAGTGCGGCGATCGCTGCCGTCTCGGTGCGCAGCACGCGTGGGCCGAGGCGGATTGGCGCGAAGCCGCGCATCTGCGCGATCTCGGCTTCCGACCGCGAGAAACCGCCCTCGGGTCCCGCCAGCAGAATCAGGCGCGTGGCGGCCGGAGACAACGACCCGAAGGCGATCTCCGCTTGCGGCGACAGCAGCAGCCGCAGTTCGCCCGGCCCGCAGGCAGGGCTCAGATCGGCAAGCCAGTTCGCCAGGGGCAAAAGCGGCGCGATTGCAGGCACCTGATTGCGCCCGCATTGCTCGCATGCGGAAACAGCGAGGTTCTGCCAGTGTTCGGCTCGCCTTGCCGCGCGCTCTCCGGACAGCTTGACCACGCTGCGCTCGGTCGAAAGCGGCTGTATCTTCGAAACCCCAAGCTCGACTGCCTTTTGCAGCGTGAAGTCCATCCGGTCGCCGCTGGAAAGGCCTTGCGCGAGCACCAGTTCGAGCGGCGCTTCACGTTCGGTTGCGAGATGGGCGCCGGTTTTTACTGCAACCTCACTCCTGTCGATGCGCGTGATACGTGCTTCGAACTCGCCGCCCAGACCGTTGAACACGACCACAGGTTCGCCGACCGCGAGCCGCAGAACGCGCGCCGCGTGATGTGCCGCGTCCGGCGTCAAGCGGATTTCCGACCCGTTGCCCAGTTTTCCCGGGTAGAAGAAACGCGGCGCAGGCTTCCCTGCCTTCTTGGCCAACTCTTTATTCATGTTAAGATTTTGCCATGTCACATCGACCGGGTCATGTTCCGACCGCGCGTTTCCCCGCGCGACGCGTGACACGCGCTTACCCCCTGCAGGCTGTCTGACGATGGCCGCAACGACACCGATCTGCGATTTTGGCTGGAAGCCGCCTGATTTCGACCTGCCCGGCGTCGATGGCAAGCGCTACACGCTTGCCGATGTGCGCGGGGCCAACGGTCTGCTGGTGATGTTCATCTGCAATCACTGTCCCTACGTGAAAGCCGTCCTGGATCGCATTATTCGCGATACCAAAGAGCTGAAGGCTATGGGCGTCGGTTGCGTCGCCATCAGCGCGAACGACGCCGGGAGTTATCCCGAGGATTCGTTTGCCAACATGAAGCAGCTGGCAGAACGCCTTGCGTTTCCCTTTCCTTACCTTTACGACGAAACGCAGGATGTTGCGCACGCCTACGATGCCGTGTGTACACCGGATTTCTTCGGCTTCAACAGGAATCTGGAGCTGCAATATCGCGGCCGTCTGGACGCCTCACGTACTGCACCCGTCGCTGACGCGCGCCGCGAGCTTTTCGAGGCGATGACGCAGGTCGTCGAAACCGGCAAGGGGCCGAAGGAGCAGATTGCCAGCATGGGTTGCTCGATCAAATGGAAGCCACGCTGAAGGAGTCGACCGCTGCAATCGAAAGGGTGACCGCGGTTGTCAGGGAGGTGGCTGCGGCCGAAGTCATGCCGCGCTATCTGAAAGTTGCATACCAGCGGAAAACCGACGGCAGTCTGTTTACCGAGGCGGATCTGGCGGCGCAGGATGCGCTCTCGCGCCTGCTGCCGCGTATTTACCCCGGCCCGATCGTGGGCGAGGAGATGACGCGCGAGCAGCAGGTCGAACGCTGGCTGGCTGGCGAGGAAGGCCTGTGGTGCGTCGATCCGATCGACGGCACCTCGAATTTCGTGAATGGCTTGCCGTACTTCGCGGTGTCGGTGGCGCTGATGCGCAAGGGGCGGACGGTACTGGGGGTGGTTTACGATCCGGTGTCGGACGAGATGTTTTATGCGCAATCCGGAGAGGGCGCCTACCTGAACGGCGAGCGGCTGCCGATCAAGGAGCGCGCACCGCACCTGCGCAATGCCATGGCGGAAGTGGACTTCAAGCGGTTGCCCACGCATCTGGCGCAGGCGCTGGTGGCTTCGCCTCCCTATGCCTCGCAGCGCAATTTCGGCGCCAGCACGCTGGAATGGTGTTACGTCGCCGCGGGCCGCTTCGACGTTTACCTGCACGGCGGACAGAAACTCTGGGACTACGCCGCCGGTTCGCTGATACTCGAAGAGGCGGGCGGCAACATGGCCTCACTCACGCATGACGCGTTCTGGAGCGACAATCTCTGGCAGCGTTCGGTCGTCGCGGCACGCGACGACAAACTGTTCGATGCCTGGACGCGCTGGGTTCGCGCCCGACTGTAGCGCTGCGCGTTCTTCACAGCGGGTTTCGGCGCCCCATTATTGCTTTTTAAAACCAATGCCTTGACCACGGTAGGGGTTGCCGGTATGGTGACGCGTTTTCGCAGCAAATCTGCTCACCTAGGTGCTCCCATGGAAATGACCGGGGCCTTTACGGCCGAACTGACCGGTGCCGAAATCGTTTCGCGCTGTCTGGCCGAGGAAGGAGTCGAGTTCATTTTCGGCTACCCGGGCGGCGCGGTCCTGCCGATTTACGACGAATTGTTCAAGCAGGACAAGGTCAAGCACATCCTGGTGCGGCACGAGCAGGCTGCCGTACATGCCGCCGACGCCTACGCCCGCTCCACGGAAAAAGTGGGTGTTGCGCTCGTCACCTCCGGACCCGGCGTGACCAACGCGGTGACCGGGATCGCCACCGCTTATATGGATTCCATCCCGGTGGTCATCATCACCGGCCAGGTGCCGACCCACGCAATCGGCCAGGACGCGTTTCAGGAGGTCGATGCCGTCGGCATTACGCGACCGTGCGTCAAGCACAACTTCCTGGTCAAGGACGTCAAGGAGCTCGCCGCTACCATCAAGAAGGCCTTTTATCTTGCGGCCACCGGCCGTCCGGGCCCGGTGCTGGTCGATATCCCGAAAGACGTGACCACTACCAAGACCAACTATTTCTACCCCGAGTCGGTCTCGATGCGCTCGTACAATCCGGTGGTCAAGGGTCACAGCGGGCAGATCAAGAAGGCGATCCAGCTGTTGATGCACGCCAAGCGGCCGATGATCTATACCGGCGGGGGCATCGTCCTGGGCAACGCCTCCGCGGAACTGACCCAACTGGTGCATTCGCTCGGCTATCCCTGTACCAACACCCTCATGGGACTCGGCGGATTTCCCGGCACCGATCCCCAGTTCCTCGGCATGCTCGGCATGCATGGGACCTATGAGGCGAACATGGCGATGCAGCACTGCGATGTGCTGCTCGCGGTCGGCGCGCGTTTCGACGATCGCGTGATCGGCAACCCGAAGCACTTCTACCAGGAAGAGCGGCGGATCATCCACGTCGACGTGGATCCATCGTCGATTTCCAAGCGCGTGCGGGTGGACATCCCGATCGTCGGCGATGTCAAGGACGTGCTGCAGGAGATGAACCGTCAGCTGGCCGCCATGAAAGAGCGGCCGGATCCCGCAGCCGTCAAAGAGTGGTGGACCCAGATTGACCTGTGGAAAGGCCGTGACTGCCTCAAGTTCGACCGCGCCAGCGAGATCATCAAGCCGCAGATGGTGGTGGAGAAGCTCTACGAGCTGACCCGGGATGTCGATCTGTTCGTGACGTCCGACGTCGGCCAGCACCAGATGTGGGCGGCACAGTTCTACAAGTTCGCAAAGCCGAGACGCTGGATCAATTCCGGCGGGCTGGGCACGATGGGGGTGGGTCTGCCGTATGCGATGGGCGTGCAGTTCGCGCATCCGGATGCGACCGTGGCGTGCATCACCGGCGAAGCGAGCATCCAGATGTGCATCCAGGAGCTGTCCACCGCCAAACAGTACCGATTGCCGATCAAGATCGTCAATCTGAACAACCGTTACATGGGCATGGTGAGGCAGTGGCAGGAGTTCTTCCACGGCAACCGCTATGCCGAGTCGTACATGGATGCGCTGCCCGACTTCGTGAAACTGGCGGAGTCCTACGGACATGTGGGCATGCGCATCGACAAGCCGGCCGACATCGAACCGGCACTCAAGGAAGCGTTCAGCCGCAAGAAAGATCTGGTGTTCATGGATTTCATCACCGATCAGACCGAGAACGTGTTCCCGATGGTGCCGGGCGGCAAGGGCCTGTCCGAAATGATCCTCGTCTGAGGGTCCCGCTCCACTTGCTGCCAGGAACGTAATGCGTCACATCATCTCTTTGCTTCTGGAAAACGAGGCGGGCGCGCTCTCGCGGGTGTCCGGCCTGTTTTCCGCCCGCGGCTACAATATCGAGTCGCTGACCGTGGCTCCGACCGAGGATCCGTCGCTGTCGCGCATGACCATAGTCACATCCGGGTCCGACGACGTGATCGAGCAGATCAACAAACAGCTCAACAAGCTGGTCGACGTGGTCAAGGTTGTGGATCTGTCTGACGGCAACCATATCGAGCGCGAGCTGATGCTGGTCAAGGTGCGCGCCACGGGAAAAGACCGCGAGGAGATGAAGCGCATCTCAGACATCTTCCGCGGGCGCATCATCGATGTGACGGACAAGACCTACACCATGGAACTGACCGGTACCGGTGCCAAGCTCGACGCGTTCATCGAGGCGCTCGAGCAGGGCGCCATCCTGGAGACGGTCCGCACCGGCGCTTCGGGCATCGGTCGCGGGGACAGAATCCTGAAAGCCTAGTGGGGTGCGAGGCGCCCGGGATGAGTTGAGGATCTCTCACCCGGACTGCTTTGCTTCCCGCGCAATTCAAACATGAGGGGATCATGAAGGTCTATTACGACAAGGACGCAGACCTGCGTCTGATCAAAGGCAAGAAAATCGCGGTGCTCGGTTACGGTTCGCAGGGCCATGCGCATGCGCTCAACCTGAAGGACTCGGGCGTCAAGGTCGTGGTCGGTTTGCGCAAGAGCGGTTCCTCCTGGAACAAAGCGAAAAAGGCCGGTCTCGAAGTCAAGGAAATGGGCGACGCGGTCAAGGGTGCCGATTTCGTGATGATCCTTCTTCCGGACGAGCACATCGCCGAGGTATACCGCGAGGACGTTGAACCGAACATCAAGAAAGGCGGCACCGTGGCCTTTGCACACGGGTTCAACATCCATTTCGGGCAGGTCGTGCCGCGCGACGATCTGGACGTGGTCATGGTCGCCCCCAAGGCGCCGGGACATACCGTGCGTTCGACGTACGCGCAAGGCGGCGGTGTGCCGATGCTGATTGCGATCCATCAGAACCCGACCAAGAAAGCGCGCGACCTCGCGCTTTCCTATGCGGCGGCCATCGGCGGCGGCAAGGCCGGCATCATCGAAACCAATTTCCGCGAAGAGACCGAGACCGACCTGTTCGGCGAACAGGTCGTATTGTGCGGGGGTACCACCGCGCTGATCCAGGCCGGTTTCGAAGTGCTGGTCGAAGCCGGTTACGCGCCGGAAATGGCCTACTTCGAGTGCCTGCACGAGCTCAAGCTGATTGTGGATCTGATCTACGAGGGCGGCATCGCCAACATGCGCTATTCGATCTCGAACAACGCCGAGTACGGTGACTTCACCCGCGGTCCGCGCATCATCACCGAAGACAGCAAGAACGAGATGCGCAGGATACTCAGGGAGATCCAGACCGGCGCCTACGCGCAGGAATTTCTGCTGGAGAACAAGACCGGCGCGACCAAGCTGAACGCCATGCGCCGGATCGGACGCGAACATCAGATCGAAGTGGTGGGCGAACGCCTGCGCGAGATGATGCCGTGGATCAAGCAGAACCGGCTGGTGGACAAGGCCAAAAACTGAGCCTCGTCCACCCTGGGCCGAGCGATGCTCGGCCTTTTGCTTTTTGGGGCCTGAACGGGAAATGACACCTTATCCGCATCCGATCATCGCCAGGGAGGGCTGGCCGTTTCTGGCGGCAGCCCTGGGGCTGGCACTGCTCGTGACCTGGATCGGCGGCTGGTGGTCGCTGCCGTTCTGGGCGGCGGCGCTGTTCGTCCTGCAGTTCTTCCGCGATCCTGCACGCGAAGTGCCGCAGGATGCGGATGCGGTCATTGCCCCGGCAGACGGACGCGTGGTCTCGGTCGAGAGGTCGACAGACCCCTATCTGCAGCGCGACGCACTGAAGATCAGCGTGTTCATGAACGTGTTCAACGTGCATTCGAACCGCAGTCCGGTCGACGGGCGGATCGAACAGGTTCTGTATCACCCGGGCACGTTTCTGAATGCCGCGCTCGACAAGGCCTCGCTCGAGAACGAACGCAACGCGTTGCTGATCAAAGCGGGTGAAGGCGCCGACGTCACCTGCGTACAGATTGCAGGACTGATTGCACGGCGCATACTCTGTTATGTTGGGCCGGGTGACAGGGTCGTGCGCGGGCAGCGGTTTGGCTTCATACGCTTCGGTTCGCGCGTCGACCTGTATCTGCCGGTATCGGCCCGAGCCGGCGTGTCGGTGGGGGACAAGGTCCATGCCGGACAATCGATTGTCGCCAGGATGTGAGTTGGGAGACGGATGAAGCAACCTGAGCCCGGAAAGAGATGGCTTGGCCGAAGCGGCATGACGCGGCCGGGTATCTACTGGCTGCCGAACGCGATTACAACCTGCGCACTGTTTGCGGGTTTCTATGCGATCGTGCAGGCAATGAATCTGCGGTTCGAGCTCGCGGCGATCGGCATCCTGATCGCGCTGGTGTTCGACGGACTGGACGGACGCGTCGCCCGTCTCACGCGCACGCAGTCCGAGTTCGGCGCCGAGTACGACTCGCTGTCCGACATGGTGGCGTTCGGCGCCGCACCCGCCCTGGTGATGTACGAATGGGCGCTGAAGGGTATGGGGCAGCTCGGCTGGTTCGCCGCCTTCGTCTACTGCGCCTGTGCTGCGCTCCGGCTCGCGCGTTTCAATACCAACCTCGGCGTGGTCGACAAGCGCTTCTTCCAGGGGCTGCCCAGCCCGGCCGCGGCTGGACTGATCGCGGGTTTTGTCTGGGCGATGGAGGCCTACGACATCCCGCGGCGCGAGCTGCCCTGGGCAGCCTGGGGACTTGCCGTGTTCGCCGGATTCAGCATGGTGACCAACGTGAAGTACTACAGCGGCAAGGAGCTCAGCCTGCGCAGAGCGGTGCCCTTCTGGGGCGTGGTGCTGATCGCGTTCGCCGTGGTTGCGGTGGTGCAGATCGCCGACAACCTGCCGGAAGTGCTTTTCGCCGGGTTCTTCATCTACGCAGCCTCCGGCTACGTGACATGGGCCGCGCAGTTGTTCAGGCGCAAACCTGCCGGACCGCCGCCCGGCCATGACAACGGCTAGCTCGGGCCTTGCGAGCGCCCGGAAAAACTTTTATAGTTTCCGCCATGTATACCAAACAGCACAGCCTGATTTCCCTCCCGCTTGCCAGCCTCCTGCTGCTGGCTGGGCTGCTGCTGCGCCCCGGGCGCTAATTACTCCATCACACCCCAACAGTTTGTCGGGTTCCCTGAGAAAACCCGAGACCCACAGGACACCCTGATTGCGTCCGGATGGCGTTGCCATCCGTGATGCAGGTACCAGATCAGAACCGGAGGCAGGCAATGAAAGAGCATTTGGTCATATTCGACACCACCATGCGGGACGGCGAGCAGAGTCCCGGCGCCTCGATGACGCGCGAGGAGAAGCTGCGCATCGGCCGTCAGCTTGAGCGCATGAAAGTCGACGTCATCGAAGCCGGATTTCCCGCCGCAAGCAATGGCGACTTCGAATCGGTGCAGGCGGTTGCGCAAACGGTGAAGGACAGTATCGTCTGCGGACTGGCCCGCGCTTCGGAGACCGACGTGCGACGCGCGGGCGAAGCAGTCAAGCCCGCCAATGCAAGCCGGATCCATACCTTCATTGCCACCTCGCCGATACATATGGAACGCAAGCTGCGCATGCAGCCCGAGCAGGTGATCGAACAGGCCGTGAAATCGGTAAAGCTCGCGCGCTCTCTGTGTGCGGATGTCGAATTCTCCCCGGAGGATGCCGGCCGCTCGGAGATCGATTTCCTGTGCCGGATACTCGAAGCGGTGATCAAGGCCGGTGCGGGAACGATCAACATTCCCGATACCGTCGGCTATACGATGCCCGAACAGTTCGCGGGCATGATTCGCACGCTGCGCGAGCGTGTACCGAACTCGGACAAGGTGGTCTGGTCGGTGCACTGTCACAACGACCTCGGACTGGCAGTCGCCAACTCGCTGGCCGCCGTCATGGCGGGTGCTCGGCAGATCGAGTGCACGGTCAACGGGCTCGGCGAACGCGCGGGCAATGCGTCTCTGGAAGAGATCGTGATGGCCGTTCGTACGCGCCAGGACTTTTTTGCCTGCGACACCCGCATCGATGCCACGCAGATCGTTCCGGCTTCCAAGATGGTATCCACCATCACCGGATTCCCGGTACAACCGAACAAGGCAATCGTGGGCGCCAACGCCTTTGCGCACGAAGCCGGCATTCACCAGGACGGCGTGCTCAAGCATCGCGAAACCTACGAGATCATGCGGGCGGAGGACGTGGGCTGGACCACCAACAAGCTTGTGCTCGGCAAGCATTCCGGCCGCAACGCGTTCAAGCAGCGCCTGAAGGAACTGGGGGTCGAGCTGGAATCGGAGGAATCGTTGAACGCGGCATTCATGCGCTTCAAGGAGCTGGCAGACAAGAAGCACGAGATCTTCGACGAAGACCTGGTCATGCTGGTGGCGGATGAGACCGTGACCCAGGAACAGGAGCACTTCAAGCTGGTGTCGCTGCTTGCGCACTCCGAGACCGGAGAAGTCCCGATTGCGAGGATCGTGATCGCCGAAGGCGGTGCCGAACGTAAATCAGAGGCGCGCGGCAGCGGGCCGGTTGACGCCACTTTCAAGGCGATTGAATCGATCGTCTCCAGCGGCGCCGACCTGACGCTGTTTTCGGTGAACGCGATTACCAGCGGCACCGACTCGCAGGGTGAAGTCAGCGTGCGGCTGGCGAAGTCCGGGCGCATCGTGAACGGACAGGGCGCCGATACGGATATCGTGGTGGCATCGGCGAAGGCCTATCTCAACGCCCTCAACAAGCTGCACTCCAAACTCGAGCGCCTCAACCCGCAGGTTTGAGATCACCTTTCGTGGCCAGGCCCACCCGGTAACGGGTGGGCGTTTTTCAGCTTGGATTAAGGCAGTTCACCGAACATCCCGCTAAACTTCCGCCTTGAGGGGAGCTTTTCCCCGGCGTGACCGGGACCAATTCCCGACAGCCAGAATGACGAACCCAGAAAAAAGCGAAAACAGGCTGCACAACATTGTGATCGTCGGTGGCGGCGCCGGTGGACTGGAACTGGCGACGCGGCTGGGCGATAGGCTCGGACGCAAGAAGCAGGCGGTCATCACGCTGATCGACCGGTCTCGTACCCATCTGTGGAAGCCGTTGCTGCACCAGGTCGCCGCCGGGAGCATGGATCTGAACGACCATGAACTCGATTATCTCGCGCAGGCACGCTGGCATCACTTCCGTTTCCAGCTTGGGCGGATGAACGGGCTCGACCGCGCGAAGAAGGAAGTGCATCTCGCGCCCACGCTCGACGACAGCGGGAACGAAGTCATATCGGCGCGTACGCTGCGTTACGACACGCTGGTGCTGGCGGTCGGCAGCCGTACCAACGATTTCGGCACGCCGGGAGCGGCGAAGCACGCAATTTCGCTGGACACGCCCCAGCAGGCGGCATTATTCCATTCCCGCCTGCTGAATGCCTGCATGCGCGCCAACACGCAGCCCGGGCCGCTGAAGCCGGGGCAACTGCACGTTGCCATCATCGGTGCCGGGGCAACCGGCGTCGAGCTCGCCGCCGAATTGCATAACACGATCCGCGAACTGGTGTCGTTCGGGCTGGACCGTATCGATCCGGAGCGCGACATCAAGCTGACCATCGTCGAAGCGGCGCCGCGCATCCTGCCCGCGTTGCCCGAGCGTCTTTCGGTCGCGACGCTGAAGTTGCTGGAGAAACTTCGGGTGCAGGTGCTCACCGGAGATCGTGTCACCGAAGTCAGCGCCGAGGGTGTGCGTACCGCCGGAGACACCCTGATCCCGGCCGAACTGGTGGTTTGGGCAGCGGGGATCAAGGCGCCGGACTTTCTCAAAGAGATCGACGATCTGGAGACCAACCGTCTGAACCAGCTGATGGTGGAGCAGACGTTGCAGACTACGCGCGATCCCGCGATTTTCGCGTTCGGCGATTGCGCGAGCTGTCCATGGCCGGGGCATCCGCATCCGGTCCCGCCGCGCGCGCAGGCGGCGCATCAGCAGGCATCGCATCTTGCCAGGTGGCTGCCCGCGCATATCGCCGGCCAGCCGGTGAGACCCTGGATCTACCGCGATTTCGGTTCCCTGGTATCGCTTGGCAAGTACAGCACGGTCGGCAGCCTGATGGGTGCGATCAGCCGCGGCAGCCTGATGGTAGAGGGATATTTCGCAGGCATCATGTATCTCTCGCTCTACAAGATGCATGAGTACGCACTGCACGGGTTTGCCAAGGTCGCACTGGACACGCTGGCACGGTTGATCACGCGCAGAACCCAACCGCATGTCAAGCTGCACTGATCGGCAGAAA
The DNA here is from genome assembly GCA_040880425.1 of Burkholderiales bacterium. GTDB lineage: Bacteria > Pseudomonadota > Gammaproteobacteria > Burkholderiales > Eutrophovitaceae > DATKEK01. The sequence goes on from JBBDIL010000014.1 coordinate 59,588, forward strand.
CTGCGATGAAGGCGACGAGATCAACAGCATGGATCGCGGTTTGTGCCCTGCTGGCCGCGGCATGCGCACCGATTGCCTATTCGCCAAAAGCGGTGGACGCTGACCCCGAAGCGGAAGTGTGGCGTCACGAAGCGCGTTCTCCCGCGGATGAAACGCTTGCAGCGCTGGTTGCGTCCAGCGGGTATGCGGATGCATGGCCGCCCGCGGTCTGGCGCCTGCAGGATCTCACGCTGCTGGCGCTTCACTTTAATCCTTCCATGCGCACGGCGCGGGCCGCCTCGGCCGTGGCAAGGACGGAGCTGGTGAGCGCAGGGCAGGGCCCGCCGCTTGCGGTCAGCGTCGCTGCGGAGAATCACAGCCGCCAGCAGGATGGAGATGGCCCATGGAGCCTTGGGCTTGCCTTGCAGCTTCCCTGGGTCGCGGCGGGAAAGAGAGAGGCGCGAGTCGAACGCGCGAGCCTGCTCGCCGATTCAGCGGAACTAGAGGTGGCGCGGACTGCGTGGCAGGTACGCGCGCAAGTGCGTGACCGGCTCGTCGACTTGTGGGATGCGCGCGCGCGGGAATCGGTTCTGGAGCAGCGCATGTCCGCGCGCAAGGACATGCTTGGCCTCGTGTCGCGGCGCGTTGAGGCCGGCCTGATGTCGGCAAGGGATCTGGCACAGGAACGGGCTCGACTGGGTGAACTCGAGGTGGAGGTTGCGGCCTCGCGCGCTTTCGCGCGCGAAGCTACGGCCGGGCTGGCCGCTGCCCTCGGGTTGCCCTTGTCGACGGTCGGCGCGATGCAGATAGGCGATCAGCCGGAGGTGGACGGTTTCGAACCGCTGCTCCGTCAGGACGCGCTGGTGCTCGCGCTGCGCAACCGGCTCGACGTGCAGCGCGGACTGCTTTTGTATGGCGTTGCCGACGCCGAACTCAAGCTGGCGATCGCGGCCCAGTATCCGGAGATCTCGTTGTCTCCAGGATACCTATGGGACCAGGGCGACAACGTCTGGTCGCTGGCGACGTCGCTGGGATTCCCGCCGGGCCTGAGCGGAAAGGCCGCCGTCCGCGAGGCTCAGGCGCGGCGCGAGTTGGCCGCACAGCGATTCGAAGAAGTGCAGACGAATACGATCAGCGATGTCGAGAGTGCGCTGGACGCCTTATTGGTGGCGGTTGAACGAATCGCCGCGGCTTCGCTGCGGCTCGAGTCCGCCGAGGCGCAGTTCGCGCGGACCGTGCGCCTGTTCGAAGCCGGCGCTGCGGATCGAATGCAGGTAACGGCAGCGCGGATGGCGCTGCTTGCAGCTGGCGCCGAGCAGCACACTGCAGGCATCGCAAAGCTGCGCGCCGTAACCGCGCTGGAGGATGCGCTTCAGCATCCGCTGATCGGAGAGTTTCCCGGTCTGCCAGCATCCTCCGAGATGAGTGCCGAATGGAACAGGTGAGATTTACTGGCAGCCACGCGATCATTGCGGTGATGGGCGTGTTGATCGCGCTCCTTTCCTGGTCGCTGGTCTATTTCGCGCGCGACGAACTCAGCCTGGTGGGCGAGGGATTCGAAGAAGAAATCGAAACCGCGGATACCGCCGGTTTCGAGGACGGCCGGGCCGTGGTCCGCGTCACGCCGCAGAGCCAGGATGCAAGCGGGATCGTCACGCGGCCCCTGGAGTCAACCGAAAGCCAGTCTGCGGTCGAGATCTACGGCAGCGTGGTTCACGTGCAGCCACTGCTCGAACTGCGCGGGCGGTATCTGGCGGCGATGGGCGAGGTGCGCGCGCGCCGCGCTGCAGTGACCGCCGCCAAGTCCGAGTACCGCAGGATGGACGTGTTGTTTCGTGACGATCGCAATGTGTCCGAGCAGACCATGCGCAATGCGCAGGCGCGCTATCGCGCGGAACAGGGGCAGCTGGAGGTTGCCGAGGCGACAGTGGTTGCGATCACGGATGCGTTGCGCAGCGCGTGGGGCGAGACGATCGCCGGCTGGGTGACGGACGCAAAGTCGCGCGAACTGCAATCGCTGCTGGAGCGCAGGACGCACCTGGTGCAGCTGGCGTTTCCGTTTGGATTGCCGCGGGAAATGGGACGCAGCGCCATCCGCATCGCGCCGGTAACGGGGCGCACCGGGATCCGCGACGCCCGCTTCGTTTCCGACTCGCCGCAGACGGACCTCGCGCTGCCCGGCCAGACTTATTTCTATCTGGTCGATGGTGAGGATCTGCGCGCCGGTGCGCGCGTCGTCGCGCGCGTGGGTACCGGTGACGGCGCGCGAACCGGCGTACTGGTGCCGAACGAAGCGGTGATCTGGCATGCAGGCAAGTCGTGGGTGTATCTGAAGAAAAATAAGGACACTTTTGCGCGCCACGAAGTGTCGACTGCGCAGGACGTCGGCCACGGCTGGTTCAACGCGAGCAGATTTCAACCAGGCGACCAGGTCGTGGTAAGTGGCGCGCAGCTGCTGCTCTCCGAGGAATTCAAGTACCAGATCCGGAACGAGAATGAAGACTGACCGCCACAGCTGCGGGCTATGTCGGTCGTCGCACGGTAACGCTGACGCAAAGGAAAACGAACTGCCCCATGCCCGTTGTGCTCCCTCTGACCTTCGTGTCTTTGCGCTGCGAGCGCGATGCGAGAGGGGAGCTGACCGTTGATCGGCGCGATCGTCCGCTTTTCCATCCGTCATGCCGGCGTAGTCGTCGCATTCGCAATTACTATCGTTGCCTACGGCCTGTACACGCTTTCGCGTGCCAACCTGGACGTGTTCCCCGAGTTTTCGCCGAGCCAGGTGGTGATGCAGATCGAGGCGCCGGGATTCTCCGCCGAGCTGGTGGAGAAGCTGGTGACGCAACCTGTGGAAAGCGCGCTCGCCGGCGTGTCGGGGCTGGAGAGCATACGCTCGCAATCGATCCCGGGTCTGTCGGTTGTCACCGCGGTTTTCGAGGATGGTATCGACACCTACCTCAGCCGTCAGGTGGTGGGCGAACGTCTATCTGCGCTGGCCGGGCAAATGCCGGATGGCGTCGAACCTCCGACCATGACGCCGCTGACTTCTTCGGCGAGCACGGTGCTCGGCGTCGGCGTGACCTCGAAGACACGCTCGCTGATGGAGTTGCGCACGCTGGTGGACTGGACCGTACGTCCGCACCTGCTTGCGGTTCCGGGGGTCGCCGAAGTCAACGTGTTCGGCGGCGATATCCGGCAGTGGCAGATACAGATCGACCCCGAGCGGTTGATTCGTCACGGCCTCGCCATCAACGACGTGGCCGAGGCGGCGCGCAGTGCGACCGGTATTCGCGGTACCGGGTTCGTCAAGACCCCGAACCAGCACCTCATTCTTCAGGCAGAAGCGCAACCCGGCATGCTCGAAGACGTCGGCCGCCTGGTGATTGTTTACAAGGACGGCCGCGCGATCCGCATCTCGGACGTGGCGAGCGTCGTCGAGGGCGCCGCGCCCTCGATCAGCGCCGCCGCCATCGACGGCGAGGAAGGAATCTTCCTGATGGTGCAGGGGCAGCTCGGCGCCAACACGCATGCGGTGACGCGACAGCTGGAGCGCGCCCTGGACGAGCTCGCACCGTTGCTGGAAAAAGAACAGGTGGTGCTGCATCCCAACCTGTTCCGTCCGGCCAATTTCATCGAGACTGCCGTACGCAATGTCCAGATCGACATCCTCATCGGCACGATACTGGTGGTGCTGGTGCTTTTTCTTTTCCTGTACAACAAGCGCACTGCTTTCATCTGCACGCTGGCAATACCGGTATCGCTGCTGACTTCGGTACTGGTACTCGATTACTTCGGCATCGCGCTGAACGTAATGGTATTGGGCGGCCTCGCGATCGCGCTCGGCGAGGTGGTGGACGACGCGATCATCGACACTGAAAACATCTTCCGGCGGCTGCGCCTGAACCGCGTTGCGGAGAATCCCCGGCCGATCGAGGACGTGGTGCTGGACGCCTCGGTGGAGGTGCGCGGCTCGGTGGTGTACGCCACTTTCATCGTCGCGCTGGTGTTCGTGCCGCTGCTGACGCTCTCTGGAATTGCCGGCAAGCTGTTCGCGCCGCTCGGCCTGGCGTACATATTCGCGATTCTTGCCTCACTGCTGGTGGCGGTGACGCTGACGCCGGCGCTGTGTTACCTGCTGCTTGCCCGGCGCGAACTGTCGAGCGCCGACCCGCCCGCGGTCGCCTGGCTGCGGCCGCGCTATCTGGCGATGCTGCGGCGTATCGAGCGCTATCCCGGTCGGGTGATCGGTGTAACAGGCCTGGTGATTGCGGCCGGCATCGGCACGCTGCCGCTGTTTGCCGGGGAATTCATTCCGGCGCTGCGCGAGGGCCATTACATCCTGCACATGGCCACGGTGCCCGGAACTTCCGAGTCGGAATCCCTGCGCATCGGGCAGCGCGTGTCGAAGGCGATCGGTGAGATCGAAGGCGTGCAGTCAGTGGCGCAATGGGTCGGACGCGCCAAGGACGGCGCCGATACCTTCGGCACGCATTACAGCGAGTTCGAGGTGGAGATCGGTCCGCTGGCGGGTCGCGAGCAGATTCGTATCCTGCGCGAGATCCGCGAAACACTTTCCGGTTCGCGCGGTGTAACGTTCCCCGGCGTGGTGTTCGCGGTCAACACCTTTCTGACCGAGCGCATCGAGGAGACGATCACCGGCTATGCGGCACCGCTGGTGGTGAACATCTACGGCGCGGATCTCGACGAACTCGACCGCGATGCGCTTGCCGTTGCCGCGGCGCTGAGCGAGGTGCCTGGGGCCCAGGATATTCAGGTGCAGGCGCCTCCGGGCACGCCGCAAATCTCGGTGCGGCTCCGGCATGAGCGGGTCGCCGGTCTCGGGCTGACTCCCGCGGCTGTGCTGCAGGCAATACATGCCGCGTACGAAGGCGCGACCGTCGGGCAGATTTACCAGGGCACACAGGTGCTCGATCTGGTGGCGGTGCTGAGCCCCGAACATCGCAACGACGTCACACGCATCGGCGAGTTGCGTCTGCGCAATCCGGACGGTCGGCTCGTACGGTTGTCGGACGTCGCCGACATCAGCATCACTGGCGGACGTTACAAGATCCTGCATGCCGGCGGCCGCCGGATCCAGACCGTTACGGCGAACGTCAGCGGTCGGGACCTGCAGTCATTCGAGTCCGACGCCAAGCGCCAGCTGGCATCGCAGGTCAGGCTCTCACCCGGAAACTACCTCTCGGTGAGCGGAACCGCCGAAGCCCAGCGGCAGGCATTCACCGACCTGATCGTGCACTCCCTGCTGGCCGGTGTCGGTATTTTTCTGCTGCTGTATGTCGCGTTCAACAACCTGCACAATCTGATCATCACTTTCGTCAACCTGCCTTTCGCGCTGATCGGCGGCGTTATCGCGGTGCTCGGAAGTGGTGGCTGGATGTCGCTTGGCTCCCTGGTGGGATTCGTCACCCTGTTCGGCATTACCCTGCGCAACTCGATCATGCTGGTTTCGCACTTCCAGCATCTGGTCGAATATGAAGGACAGACCTGGGGGCTGGAGACGGCCATGCGCGGAGCGGGTGAGCGATTGCCGTCGATCCTGATGACGGCATTGGTGACCGCGCTCGCATTGATGCCGCTTGCGCTCGGTACCGGGGAACCCGGACGCGAAATCGAGGGTCCGATGGCGACCATCATCGTCGGCGGACTGGTGACTTCGACCCTGCTCAACCTGCTGGTGCTGCCGACGATACTTCTGCACTTCGGACGCTTTAATCCCAGGCAGCGCCACACGACCTGAGGCGCGGCGGGCAGGATGATCGTAGCGGGTGCCAACTTTTACGCAAGGAGACAGCGTGGCGACAGTCGCATTGAACAAGGAGAATTTTGAGCAGGTGGTTACCGGCAACGATATGGTAATCCTGGATTTCTGGGCGCCGTGGTGCGGGCCGTGCCGGTCGTTCGCACCGGTGTTCGAATCGACCTCGGAGAAGTATCCCGGTGTGGTATTCGGCAAGATCAACACCGAGGATGAACCGGAGCTGGCGGCAACGTTCGAAGTCCGCTCGATTCCGACCCTGATGGTGGTGCGTGATCGGGTCGTGTTGTTCTCGCAAGCCGGCGCGCTGCCCGGCTCCGCGCTTGAATCGGTTGTCGACAAGGCGCTCGCGCTCGACATGCAGGCGGTGCACAGGCAGGTCGCCGAGCAGAATTCCGGACAGCCGCAGTCCTGATCCGCAGCGATCAGGACCCGGCGCCGGGAAGGCCTGCCTCGCCGAGAAGATAGGCGCGCACGCGTGGCTCGCGCAAACGTTCGAGGAACCAGCGTGCCGCGTTGCCCGCCTGCCTCGGGTGCCATGCGAGGTGAACGCCGGCCGCTGCCTTCTGGCCTTCTACCGATTTCGCGACCAGGCGGCCAGCCTTGATATGCGGTTCCGCCCAGCGCAGCGGCAGGTATCCGATTCCCAAACCGGCGATCTGGGCCGCCAGCTTTGCCCGCATCGTCGGTACTGTCAGCGTGTCCTGCCCATCCAGAAGCCCGGAACTGCGTGCCGGCAGGTTGCGCGAACTGTCCGCCGCCGGAACGGCCCGGTACTGGATCAGATCATCGGCAGTCAGGGGCTCGGGCGCTCCGGCCAGCGGGTGATTCGGCGATACGGCAAACACGAAGTCGAAACTCCCGAACGACTCGATCGCCAGTGAGCCCTCCCTAGGTGGTTCGCCGGTGGCGATTGCGAGATCGGCCCGCCCGGAGAGCAGCGCATCCCAGCAACCGCCGAGTATTTCCGACAGCAGCCGCATGCGCGTGGCCGAATCTTCCTGGTAGAACGATCGGAGCAGTGGAAACAGCCGTTCGACCGGGATGATGTCGTCCACCGCGACGCGCAGTTCGCCCTCCCAGCCGGTGGCGACCCGCTGCACCCGGCACTCGAGGTCGTCCGCTGCGCGCAGCAGGTGTCGACCTTCGCGCAGCAGTGTCTCGCCCGCCGGTGTCAGCCGCGCACGGTGGCCGCCGCGGTCGAACAGCTTGACTTCGAGATCCTGCTCGAGCTTTTGTACGGTGTAAGTAATCGCTGACGGGACCCGATGAAGCTCCTCGGCGGCCGCGGCAAAACTGCCGTTGCGGGATATGGCATCCATTGCCAGCAGCGCGTCCAGCGAGATTTTCATGGTCCCTTGCCTGAAGTTCGTTTATCATCTTGCAGAATAACTGACTCTCCGGTCAGCAACCGTCGCGAGGCGGCAAATGCCCGAGGGCTCGGGAGTCGTATCAGCCGGCTTGCCCATACAGCCGGCGATTATTTTTCTGCGGGCCGTTTTTTCCTGGCCCGGGGCCGTTAAAGAGAGGTATCCCCTTGCAGAATTCGTATAAGTCACACTTTGTTGTTGCTGCGCTCGCTGTTTCAGCAGTGCTCGTTGCAGGTTGCGGATCGAAAACGGATGCTAACGCAGACGAGGCCAAACCGGCCGCCCAGCAACAGGCGCCCAAGCCATCCGGGCTTCCGGTCAAGGCGGAGAAAGTCACCATCACCAAGGTTACCGATGAGGTGACAGCGGTGGGATCGCTGCTGGCGGAGGAGTCGGTAATCATCCGTCCGGAGATCGACGGCCGTATCGTCGGCCTGCATTTCCAGGAAGGGCAGCCGGTATCCGCCGGTCAGCGGCTGGTCACGATCGATGGCAGTGAGTCCGAGGCGCAGCTTGCCGCGATTGAAGCCGATCTGCGCACCGAGCAGCAGCGCTATCAGCGATCGCAGGAACTGGTCGAACAGAACTTCATCAGCAAGGAATCCCTGGATATGCAGCGCGGCACGGTCGAGCGGCTGAAGGCACGCGCGGACGAGGCGCGCGCCAAGCTCGCCAAGACCGTGATCCGGGCGCCATTTAGCGGCGTGGCCGGGTTGCGCATGGTCAGTCCCGGTGCCTACGTGAGGGCGGGCGAAGACATCGTGCGCCTCGAAAATGTCAGCTCGATCAAGGTCGATTTCCGCATCCCGGAGACCTTCATGGCGCGGGTCGGAAGCAACCAGGATGTCGCGGTGCGGCTCGACGCCTATCCCGGAAAGGAATTCCGCGGACAGGTGTACGCGATCGAACCGGTGGTGGATGAACGCAGCCGTACGATCCTGATGCGTGCACGCGTCCCCAACAAAGGTACGCAACTCAGGCCCGGCATGTTCGTGCGGGTGGCCGTCACTCTGGAAACCCGTCCCAACGCGATTGTGGTCCCCGAGCAGGCGATCTGGCCGCAGGGCAAGGACAACTTCGTATTCCGCGTCGTGGATGGCAAGGCGGTGCTGACCAAGGTGGAGCTCGGCAACCGGAATCCCGGCAAGGTCGAGATTGCAAACGGCCTGTCACCGACCGACATGGTGATAACCGAAGGGCAGATCAAGCTGCGTGACGGCGCGCCGGTGATGGTGATGGGTGCCCCGCCGGCGGCAGCGCCCGCCAAGGCAGAGGGCGACAAAAAAGCGGGCTGAGGTCCGCGGCGCTCCCAGTAGTGAAAGGCTGACGACCATGATTCTCTCCGAGATCTCGATCAAACGACCGGTGCTGGCGACGGTGATGAGCCTGCTCATCCTGTTGCTCGGCATCATCTCATTCGACCGGTTGTCGGTGCGCGAGTATCCGAATATCGATCCGCCCGTGGTCTCGGTACGTACCGTTTATACGGGGGCGACGGCGCAGGTGATCGAAAGCGTGATCACCACGCCGCTGGAAGACGCGCTTTCCGGCATCGAGGGCATCAAGACCATCAAGTCGCAGAGTCGAGAAGAAGTCAGCCAGATCACGGTGACTTTCGTTACCGACCGTGACGTCGAGGCTGCCGCCAACGACGTGCGCGACCGGGTCTCACGCGCGCGTGCCCTGCTGCCGGAGCAGGCAGATGATCCGGTGGTGAACAAGATGGAGGCGGACGCCTTCCCGGTGATGTGGGTCGCGGTGACCAGCGACCGTCACACGCCGATGGAGCTGACCGACTACGCGGACCGCTATCTCACCGATCCGCTCAAGACGATTCCCGGGGTCGCCACCGTCATCATTGGCGGCGAACGCGTTTACGCGATGCGGATCTGGTTGGACCGCGAACGCCTGGCCGCACACGGATTGACCGCTCGCGACGTCGAGAATGCCCTGCGCCGCCAGAACCTGGATTCCCCGGGCGGTCGCATCGAGAGTACCTCCCGCGAACTGACGGTTCTCCCCGACACGTCGCTTGCCAGCGCGGAGGCGTTCAACGACGTCATCATCCGCGAAATTGGCGGCTATCCGGTGCGCATCCGCGATATCGGTTATGCGGCGCCAGGACCCTACGAGAACCGCAAGGTCGTGCGTGTCGGCGGCCGGGAGGCGATCGGTCTCGGCGTGGTCAAGCAGTCGACCGGCAATACCCTCGAGATCGCGAAAGGCGTGCGCGATATGGTGCCGCGGCTGCGCACAAGCCTGCCTGACGGAATGGACATGCGGGTTGCAGTCGACACGTCGGAGTTCATTTCGGCTGCGATTTTCGCGGTGTTCAAGGTAATGACCGAGGCGCTGACCCTGGTGGTGCTGGTCATCTTCCTGTTCCTGCGAAGTTTCCGGGCGACCATCATCCCGGCGGTTTCGATTCCGGTTTCGCTGATCGGCGCGTTCTTCTTTCTCTATCTGATGGGCTTTTCGGTCAACGTGCTGACCCTGCTCGGCATCGTGCTCGCCGTGGGCCTGGTGGTGGACGACGCCATCGTCATGCTGGAGAACATCCATCGACATATCGAAGACGGCAAGAAACCGTACGAAGGTGCATTGACGGGGGCGAAGGAGATCGGCTTCGCCATCGTGGCGATGACGGTGACACTGGTTGCCGTGTTCACGCCGCTGGTGTTCATGACCGGCCGCATTGGCCAGCTCTTCGTCGAATTCGCGCTCACGGTCGCTGCGGCCGTGGTGGTGTCCGGATTCGTCGCGCTGACCCTTACCCCGATGATGTGCTCGAAGCTCCTCAAGGCGCACAGCGGTCACGGCTGGTTCTACAACAAGAGCGAACGCTTCTTCGAGGGCATGAACGCGACCTATCAGGCCATGCTTCGTTTCGCATTGCGTACCCGATGGCTGATCGTTCTCGTGTTTGCGCTCGTGGTCGTGGCCATGGGCTGGCTGTTCAGTCAGTTGCAGTCGGAACTGTCACCGGTCGAGGATCGCGGCGTATTCATGGCGTTCGTGGTCGCGCCGGAGGGCTCGACCATGGAATACACCGACAACTACATGCGTCTGGTCGGCCAGATACTCGAGCCGGTGGAGGAAATCGAAACCCTGTTCGAGGTTGTTGCGCCCGGCCTCGAGCGTCCCAACCCTGTGAACCTCGGCATCGGCTTCGCGGTGCTCAGGCACTGGGACGAACGCGAACGCAAGCAGATGGAGATCACGGCCGAGCTCACGCCGAAGTTATTCGGCGGACTCCCCGGCGTGATCAGTTTCGCGGTGAACCCGCCGTCTCTGGGCGGAAGCTTCCTGTCCAAGCAGATCGAGTACGTCATCTACGGCAACAGCTACGAGGAACTCCAGGACCAGGTCAACAAGGTCATGGCGCCGCTGTCGCAGTATCCCGGCATCACCGGCCTGGACACCGACCTCAAGCTGAACAAACCGCAGCTCGCGGTCGATATCGATCGCGACAAGGCGTCCACGCTCGGCGTCTCCATGGAAGAGATCGGCAGCACGCTGGCGACGCTTCTGGGCGGACGCGACGTCACCCGCTACAAGCGTGAAGGCAAGCAGTACGACGTGGTCGTGCAGCTGGAAGACGACGAGCGAAGGGAACCCACGGATCTGACGTCCATCTATGTTCGCGGAGCAGGCGAAAATCTGGTGCAGCTCTCCAATCTGGTGCGTCTGCGTGAAACGGTTGCGCCGAAGGAGCTGAACCACTTCAACAAGTTCCGCGCGGCGGTGATCAACGGCAACGTTGCCCAGGGCTACAGCCTCGGTCAGGCGCTGGACCACATCGATTCGGTGGTTGCCGAGGCGCTGCCCTCCAACGTCCTGACGGATCTGGACGGACAGTCGCGCGAGTTCCGCGAAACCGGCTTGGAGCTGTATATCACCTTCCTGCTGGCACTGGTCTTCATCTACCTGGTACTGTCCGCGCAGTTCGAAAGCTTCGTCGGACCGTTCGTGATCATGCTCACGGTGCCGATGGCGATGACCGGCGCGCTGCTGATCATGTGGATAATTTCGAAACTGGGGCCGGGCGGGACCTTGAACGTATACAGTCAGATCGGGTTGGTGATGCTGGTCGGCCTGATCACCAAGAACGGCATTCTGCTGGTCGAGTTCACCAACCAGTTGCGCAGGCAGGGGCTGGAACTCTACGAGGCGGTGGTCGAGGCCGGTACGCTGCGTCTGCGTCCGATTCTGATGACCACTTTTGCCACCGTGCTCGGGGCCCTGCCGCTCGCGCTGTCCACCGGCGCCGGTTCCGAGGCGCGCCAGGCGATCGGCTGGGTGATCGTGGGCGGCATGTCCTTCGGTACGCTGCTCACGCTGTTCGTGGTTCCGGTGTTCTACACGGCGATCGTCCGCAAGATCCATCTCACCCCGGAAGAACGGGAGGCGGTCGAGGCAGCCGGAGGCGGTGCGGGCGTGGTTACCAACCCGCAGGACAGGGAGCGCTGACCCCCGGTCGCATCCCGAAGCGGTCCAGAGAACGGCAAGTGCTCACGCGCTTGCCGTTTTTTTTGACGCGATGATTGCACCGATCGCCGGTTCGGATGCGCTCGCGGCATTCATGGGAACTGAACGAGCTCTTCAATACTTTCAGATTGTTTGGCGGGGTGCCGGCCCATATCATCTCCGCCATAGTCGATTGTCTTCCGCAGAACCCATGCGGATACGAGAGGAACCGACATGGTTGAACTTCGCAGGGGCAGTGATCGGGGCTACGCGGATCACGGCTGGCTCAAGAGCTTTCACACCTTCTCCTTTGCGGGCTATCACGACCCGCGGCATATGGGCTTCGGTCCGCTGCGGGTCATCAATGAGGACCGCGTCGCGCCCGGGCAGGGATTCGGCACCCATCCGCACCGCGACATGGAGATCATCAGCTACGTGCTAGACGGCGCGCTGGAGCATCGCGACAGCATGGGCAACGGCTCGGTCATCCGTCCGGGAGACGTACAGCGCATGAGCGCCGGCACCGGCGTATTCCACAGCGAGTACAACCCCTCTCCGGACAACCCGGTGCATTTCCTGCAGATCTGGATCGAGCCGGCGGAGCGCGGCATCGAGCCGGGCTATGAGCAGAAACACTTCGCCTCCGATCGGAAGCGAGGCAGACTGCACCTCTTGGCTTCGCGCGACGGACGCGAAGGCTCGGTGCTGATTCACCAGGATGCCTTGCTGTACGCTGCATTGCTGGATGGCAACGAAAAGGCCGAGTACGAGGTTGCGCCGGGGCGGCAAGCGTATGTCCATGTCGCACGCGGGCAGGTCACGGCGAAGGGCGAGCAGCTCGCCGCAGGCGACGCGCTCATGGCAAGCGGCAAGCAGCGCATCGTGCTCGAGCATGGAGAAAACGCCGAAGTGCTGCTGTTTGATCTCGCCTGACCGACTCTGCTGCTCTGGCACCGCGTTCGCGACACCGCAAGAAAACAGGGATTGGCATGGCAGACATCGCAACAGATCGCCGCGCAGCACGGGTTCTGCGCAGTTCTCCTGCTGAGCCAGCGCCCGGCCTCGCGGTCATGCGCCCTCTGCCCGGCCCCGACATTGACCGGCTGGGGCCTTTTCTTCTGCTTGATCATTTCGGGCCGAAGCAGGTTGCACCAGGGGATTACGGCGGTTTGAATCCGCATCCACACCGTGGCTTCGAGACTGTGACGCTGATCCTTGAGGGTGCGATGGAACATCTCGACTCCAGCGGAGGTCACGGCGTGATCCGCCCGGGTGGCGTGCAGTGGATGACTGCAGCCTCCGGCATCGTTCACGCTGAATACCATGAGCGCGAATTCGCGCGAATTGGCGGGACACTGCACGGCATCCAGCTCTGGGTGAACCTGCCGGCGCGTTTCAAGATGGTGCCGCCAGAATACCAGGACCTGCCTGCTGAACGCATACCGATTGTTGTGACCGGCGGCGCACGCGTACGCGTGATCTCGGGTGAACTGCTCGGTGCGCACGGTCCGGCCAGGACGTACACGCCGGTGACGCTTGCTCACCTGACGATGACTGAAGGCGCGCACGTCCGGCTGCCGCTGCCGACGCAACAGGCGGCAGGCATTTATGCAATCCGCGGATCCGGTACCGCAGGCGGACGGCCGTTCAGGGCGATGACGCTGATCGAATTCGAAAACGCCGGCGACACGATCGCGCTCTCCGCAACGGAACCCGCGGATCTGCTGCTGCTCGCCGGTGAGCCGATCGATGAACCAGTGGTTGCGTGGGGGCCGTTCGTGATGAATACCGCAGAGGAAATCGTGCAGGCCCGAAAGGATTTCGCAGCCGGTCGCATGGGCACCCTGGATCCGCGCGCGCCTTCTAGCTGAGCTTCACATACTCGTAATCGACCGGCAGGCTGTTGATGCCGCGATCGGGCGGTGCAATCCAGCCGGCGATTTTTCCGGGTTCGACCACACGCTGCATCAGGCTGTGCACGAAAGTCCGATCGGATTCATTGGGGATCCATTCGTCCCTGCGCCGCTCGAACGCCTCCCGGCTGAGCGGATTTCCTTCGGGGTCTGTCGGCACGTTTGCCCACGCCCCGATCGAGCGGCGAAAGCGCGGACTCGGCAACTTCAACTCGAAATCGATACCCCCACGCCTGATCTGCATGTTCCACCGCTTGACGCCGATCTCGCAGTCCTTGATATAGGCCGTGCGCAGCACTTCGTTCATCGCGTTGCGCAACGCTACGGTTTCCTTACCCTGTGGCGTTTCCAGTTCGTACACGGCATCGGCGCAGACATGGTCCTCGTACTGCGTCTCGTCCGGACGTCCCTTGATGCCGTTGGCGAACGAGCCGGCCGCGTTGGATGACACTTCGGAACCGAACAGATCGAGTGACGACGTGAACCAGAAATTGAGATAGCGCTGGACGGTCGGCAGGTCGACCGCACCGGCATTGCGCACAGCCTGCGGATCATCGCTGCCAAGCTCCTTCATCACTTCCAGCGTGCGGCGTACCACCCGGCCCACCCCAGTCTCGCCGACGAACATGTGGTGCGCCTCCTCGGTGAGCATGAAGCGACAGGTGCGCGCCAGTGGATCGAAGCCGGATTCAGCCAGGCTCTTGAGCTGGAACTTGCCGTCGCGATCGGTGAAATAGGTAAACATGAAGAACGACAGCCAGTCGCTGATCGGCTCGTTGAAGGTGCCGAGTATGCGCGGCTTGTCGACGTCCCCGGAATGGCGCGCGAGAAGTTCTTCCGCCTCCTCGCGCCCGTCGCGCCCGAAGTAGGCGTGCAGCAGGTAGACCATTGCCCACAGGTGCCGACCTTCCTCCACGTTCACCTGAAACAGATTGCGCAGATCGTAAAGCGAAGGGCAAGTCAGCCCGAGCAGATGTTGCTGCTCCACCGATGCCGGCTCAGTGTCGCCCTGGGTGACGATGATGCGTCGGAACTGCGAGCGCAGGTCGCCCGGCACCTGCTGCCATGCCGGCTCGCCATAGTGGTCGCCGAATCCGATGGTGCGCTCCGCGATCGGGTCCGCGAGGAAGATGCCCCAGCGGTAGTCTGGCATCTTCACGTACCCGTAGCTCGCCCAGCCTTGCGCGTCAACGCCGGTCGCGGTGCGCAGGTAAACATCGTTCGACGCAAATTCGCTTGGCCCCATATCCCGCCACCAGTCGAGAAATTTCGGTTGCCAGTGTTCGAGCGCGCGCTGCAGGGTGCGGTCGTTGGCGAGGTTGACGTTGTTCGGGATGCGTTCGCTGTAATTGATGCTCATGTGTATCCTTTGTAGAACAACTCATCGCAAAGGCAACTCACCGCAAAGGCGCAAAGGACGCGAAGGAGAACGGAAAGCATATTCTCGTCTTTACGGCTTATGTCGGGTTTGACTCAGATGGTTTTTCCTTCGCGCTCTTTGCGTCTTTGCGGTGAAAGATTTCTCTACACCCGTTCCCAGTCGAAGCGCGGCTTCGAGCCTGAACCGAACACCTTCAGTGCGCCCTGCTCGCCAACCGCGTTCGGCCGGTTGAAGATCCAGTTCTGCCAGGCCGACAGACGGCCGAAGATGCGTGTTTCCATCGTCTCCAGGCCGGCGAAACGCAGGCTGGCTTCCATTCCGGTCAAGGCATCCGGCGACAGGCTGGCCCGTTCCTCGATGGCGATGCGCACTTCCTCTTCCCAGTCGATGTCGTCTGGTGCGAAAGTTACCAGCCCGAGCGCTTCGGCGGCTTCTGCGCGAAGGCGCGTGCCGATGTGCACGCGCAGGCGTTGCGCCGGCTCCGCGTCGCCGCAGAAACGCGTGGTCAGCCGCGTCTGCCTGTTCACCATCGGATATGCGCCAAAGTTCATTTCCGAAAGCGCCAGTTCCGGCGCGTCTGTGTCGCCCTCGGGCAGCATCAGCATGTAGCTGCGGTCCGCGGCGAGCGCGAGCTCCGCCAGCGTGCCGGCAAAGCACGAGCCCTGATCGATGATCGCGAACAGCGTGCGCGACGATACGTCCAGGCGTGCCAGCGTCCGCCGCAGCAGGCCGACGGTCTCACGCACCAGCCAGTTGTCTGCGTGTTGCTGCAACGTCACGTCGACGGCGAGCACGGCGTCGATATCGCCGCGTGTCTTCAGGATCCAGGTACCGAGCGTGGGCTCGTTGGTGCGCAACTGCAGGATCAGGTCGTCCAGTTCGCGCGCCATCGCCAGCGGCCACCACTGTGCGCCCGCGGCGTGTATGCCGTCCGGATCGGCCGGCTGCGCTTCGACCGGTGCCGATACGGTGATCGTCGCCGTGCGTGTCTTGCGGTCGATGGCGGCATCGACATGGCGGTAGTGATAACCGTGTTCGTCGATGTTGCGCACGAGCGGCGTCAGCGCGATGCCTGTGCCGATTCGCGGGCGGGTGCTTTGCGCGACCAGCGCAGACGCGCGTTCCCGCACCGCGACGGCGAACTGCTGTGGCTTCGCGAGATGATCGACCAGCTTCCACTGCTTCGCGCGATCCGCGCGCACGCCCTCGGCGGTACTGCAGAATACGTCAGCCAGATCGCGCCGCACTTTCCGCTTGTCGGTGAGGCGGGTTAGCCCGCCGGTGCCGGGCAGCACGCCCAGTAACGGCACTTCCGGCAGGCTCACCGTCGAGGAGCGGTCGTCGATCATCAGGATTTCGTCGCAGGCGAGCGCCAGTTCGTAGCCGCCGCCGGCCACCGTCCCGTTCACCGCCGCAAGGAACTTCAGGCCGTCGTGCCGGCTGGAGTCTTCCATGCCATTGCGCGTTTCATTGGTGAACTTGCAGAAATTCACCTTCCACGCGTGTGTCGACAGGCCGAGCATGTAAATATTGGCCCCGGAGCAGAACATCCGCTCCCGCGCAGAAGTGATCACCACGCATTTCACCTCGGGGTGTTCGAAGCGGATGCGATTGAGCGCGTCGTACAACTCGATGTCCACGCCGAGATCGTAGGAGTTGAGCTTGAGCTTGTAGCCCGGGCGCAGTCCCTTGTCTTCGTCCACGTTCATAGACAGCGTGGCGATCGGGCCATCGATCGAAAGTTGCCAGTGAAGGTAGTGATCGGGGTGCGTGTCGTAACCGACCGCGGCGTCCTGACCGGATGTCTGCTCGAGCACTGCGCTCATGACGAAACTCCTGCTTGAATCGTGCGTTTCAGGTCCTTCAGGCTTTGCCGGACGCTGCGCCCGGCGGTGTCCACTGTCGTATCCGCCTGCGCGTACAGCATCGAGCGACTGTCGAGGATGCGGCGCAGATCTTCCATCGCCTGCCGGTTTCCGGCCATCGGCCGCGTGTCGCCCTGGGCGACCACGCGCGCCATATGTTCCTCCGGCTGTGTCTTCAGCCATATCGTGTAACAGGTCGACAGCAGCAGATCGTAAGTCGCCGGTTCGGAGACGATGCTGCCGCCGGTCGCGATCACGCAGCGCTTGTGGCTTTCGAGGGTCTTTTCCAGGCAGCGCCGTTCGTAGCGCCGGTAACCCTGCTGGCCGTACAGCAGAAAGATCTCGGAAAGCCCGGTGCCGGCCTCGCGTTCGATCTCGCGGTCGAGCTCGACGAACGGCAGTCTGAGTTCTGTCGCCAGTGCCGCTCCGAGCGTGGACTTGCCCGCGCCGCGCAGGCCGATCAGGGCAATGTGCCGGCGTCGTACGGCGTCCTGTCCGCCGAACTCCCGCAGCAGAAACTCCCGCGCGCGGGCAAGACGCTGCCGCGGCAGGCGCGCGAGGAACTGGCGGATCAGCGCCATTTCCGCGGGCTCGCTGTCGTCCCGCAGCAGTTCCGTCAACGGCAGGCCGAGCGCCGCGCCGATCTGGCGCAGTACCAGCACCGACGCGTTGCCTTCGCCCGCTTCCAACTGTGCGAGGTAGCGCTCCGACACCCCGGAATCGCGAGCCAGATCCTTGCGCGTCATGCCGCGCCGCGTGCGCGCTTCACGCACCCGCTCGCCGAGCATGGCGAGGAAAACCTGGTCGCCCGCTTCCGTGTTTGCGGCCGGTTTCGAGGCCGGCCTGAGATCCGTCGCGCCCATGCGGTCATGCACCGTGGATGGAGTATGCACTATAGTGCTTGTCACCAAGATTGACTGCATTATAATTCACGGCATTCCGATTTCAAGCGCGGCATGGCGATTCAGTGGCACTGGAACTGACGATCCTGGTGGGGACCCAGACGGGTACTGCCGAACTGGTTGCGCAGGAACTCGAACTGCGCCTGGACGACAGCGACACCCGCGTGCATACGCGCCTGATGGACGATCTCGATGCATCCGCGTTCGAGGGAGGCGGCCTGTTCCTGATCTGCACCTCCACTTTCGGCCAGGGCGACGTGCCAGATAACGCGCAGCAGCTGTTCGAATCGTTGCGCGACGCGCGCCCCGATCTGTCGAACGTGCACTACGGCGTGTTCGGACTCGGCGATCGCACCTATGCGGATACCTTCTGTTTCGGCGGCAAGCGCTTCGACCAGCTGCTTGGCGAACTGGGCGCAAACCGTGTGGGCGAGGTCGTGGTGCACGACGCCAGCACCGGCACCCTGCCGGAGGATGATGCCGCGGACTGGATCGAGGACTGGATCGCGCTGTGCCGGGAACGACTCGGCGTCGTCGCCGGCGCGTAGCCTGTTTACACCCGGTAAACTAACGGCGCTCGGGCGTCAGCGGAAGTTCTGACGAGAATCATAACGACAGCATGGCTGAGGAGAGTGCGTGCCAGCGATTAGCCAGGCGGACCAGTCCGTCAGTCCGCCGGACATCCGGATACCCCGCGACTACAACGCCGCGTACGATCTGATCGAACGCAATCTTGCCGCCGGTCGCGCGGACAAGATCGCCTACATCGACGATGCCGGCCGCCACAGCTATCGCGAACTGGCGGAGCGCGTCAACCGGGCAGCGAATGCGTTCACCGGTCTCGGCCTCGAGATGGAAAGCCGGGTGATGCTGGCGCATCTGGACACGATCGATTTTCCGGCTGTGTTCCTCGGCTGCATCAAGGCGGGCATCGTGCCGGTCGCAGCGAACACGCTGCTGACCGCGGCGGACTACCGGTTCATGCTGGAAGACAGCCGTGCGCGGGCGCTGGTGGTGTCCGAATCACTGCTGCCGGTATTCGAGCCGATACTGAAACAGCTCCGCTTTCTCAAGCACGTCATCGTGTCGGGCAAGGATGCGCACGGCCACCTGCATCTGCAGACGCTGACAGCGAATGCGGCAGCAGATTTCGAACCGGCCCCGACCACGTGCGACGATGTGTGCTTCTGGCTCTACTCCTCCGGATCCACCGGTACGCCGAAAGGCACGCTGCATGTGCATTCCAGCCTGATCCAGACCGCCGAACTTTATGCCCGGCCGATACTCGGCATCCGCGAGAACGATGTGGTGTTCTCCGCGGCGAAACTGTTCTTTGCCTACGGGCTCGGGAATGCACTCACCTTTCCGCTTGCGGTCGGCGCCACAGCGGTGCTGATGGCCGAACGTCCGACCCCGCAGGCCGTATTCAAGCGGCTGAAGGAGCATCAGCCGACGATTTTTTACGGCGTGCCCACGCTGTACGGTGCGTTGCTCGCCAGCCCCGAGCTGCCGGCGAAGAACGAAGTGGCGTTGCGGCTGTGCACGTCTGCGGGAGAGGCGCTGCCGGCGGAAATCGGCAAGCGCTGGACGCAGCATTTCGGCGTCGAAATTCTCGACGGCATCGGCTCGACCGAGATGTTGCACATCTTCCTTTCCAACCGGCCTGGAGATGTGCGTTACGGCACCACCGGCAAACCGGTGCCTGGCTATCGCATCCGGCTGGTCGATGAAGAGGGCCGTGAAGCCGGCGTGGACGCGATCGGCGAATTGCAGATCGACGGTCCCACCAGCGCGGTTGCGTACTGGAACAA
Source organism: Burkholderiales bacterium (assembly GCA_040880425.1). GTDB lineage: Bacteria > Pseudomonadota > Gammaproteobacteria > Burkholderiales > Eutrophovitaceae > DATKEK01. Next base: position 79,052 of record JBBDIL010000014.1, read on the forward strand.
CCGCGCGAAGTCGCGTGAAACCTTTGTCGGTCCATGGACCCGCGCCGGTGACAAGTACACCATGGACCGGGACGGCTACTACACTTACGGCGGCCGGTCCGACGACATGCTTAAAGTCAGCGGCATGTATGTTTCGCCGTTCGAAGTGGAGGCTGCCCTGCTGACGCATCCCGACGTGCTCGAGGCGGCAGTGATCGGTACGGAGGACGAACAGCGCCTGGTAAAACCCCGGGCCTATGTCGTCATCAAACCCGGCGTCGCCGGGTCGAGCGCGTTGGCCGAGGCGCTGAAACAGCACGTCAAGGATAGGCTTGCGCCTTTCAAGTATCCTCGCTGGATCGAGTTCATTCCGGAGCTGCCGAAGACCGCGACCGGGAAGATCCAGCGGTTCAAACTGCGCAATCCGCAAACATAGAAACCGGGAGTCGGCACGCATGAAACAAGACCGCAATCCGCATCATGGCGGAAGACGCACATTCCTCTCTGCGCTCGGTGCGCTGGCCGGCGCGACCGCGTTCCCCGCGATCGTGCGCGCGGAGCCGCCGATCCGCCTCGGGCTGATGCTGCCTTACACCGGCACCTATGCGCAGCTCGGCACCGCGATCGAGAACGGCATCCGGCTCGCGCTCGCGGAGAACGGCGGCGGTCTCGGCGGCCGCGAGGTACAGTTCTTCAAGGTCGATGACGAATCCGATCCGGCAAAGGCGACCGACAATGCCAACCGGCTGGTAACGCGGGACAAGGTAGACGTGCTGATCGGTACCGTGCATTCCGGCGTTGCGATGGGCATGATCAAGGTGGCGCGCGATACCGGTACGCTGCTCGTCATCCCGAACGCCGGCGCCGATGCTGCAACCGGTCCGCTCTGTGCGCCGAACGTGTTCCGCACTTCGTTCTCCAACTGGCAGCCGGTGCACCCGCTCGGCAAGGTGATGGTGGACCGCGGTCACAAGCGCGCGGCCTTCATCACCTGGCGCTATGCAGCCGGCGAGGAGTCGCTCGCTTCGTTCAAGCAGGGCTACGAAAAGGCCGGCGGCAAGGTCGTGCGCGAACTGTTCGTGCCCTTTCCGAACGTCGAGTTCCAGGCGTTGCTGACCGAGATCGCCGCGACCAGGCCGGATGCGGTCGCCTGCTTTTTCGCCGGTGGCGGCGCGGTCAAGTTTGTGCGCGACTACGCCGCCGCGGGGCTGAAGGAAAAAATTCCGTTGTACGGCTCCGGCTTTCTCACCGAGGGCGTGCTGCCCGCGCAGGGCGAAGCGGCGGAAGGACTGCTGACCACGCTGCACTACGCGGAATCGCTCGATCTGCCGAGGAACAAGGCCTTCCGCGCGGCCTATGCGAAGGCGTACGCCATCGATCCGGATGTATATGCGGTGCAGGGCTACGACGCCGGACTATTGCTGCGGCAGGCGGCCGACAGGGTCAAGGGCGACTTCGCCAACCGCGAGGCAGTGGTTGCCGCGATGGAAGGCGCCACCATCGACAGCCCGCGCGGCCGCTGGACCATGTCGAAAGCGCATAACCCGATCCAGGACATCTACCTGCGCCGCGTCGAGAACGGCGACAACAAGGTAATCGACGTCGCGTGGAAGGCGCTGGCCGACCCGGCGCGCGGCTGCCGGATGGGGTAGTCCGACTTTCCCCGGCAGGTTTTGCATCCGGAATTCACCACAAAGGCACAAAGGCACGAAGTAACACCAAAAGGATTGTCTGCGTGCCCGGTTGCGCCAGTTTCCGTACCATCCGGGCCTTCCCATGAATCAGGGTTCGACGATTTCTTTGTGCTTGTTTGTGTTCTTCGTGCCTTCGTGGTGAGGCTCGCCGGCTTCGATACGCTCATGCTCTCCGACAGGCGCGCACTCATGACCCTCCGTTAAGGGCTGATGGATCCGCATATCTTCCTCATCCAGCTGCTGAACGCGGTTCAGTACGGGCTGCTGCTGTTTCTGGTGGCGAGCGGACTGACGCTGATCTTCGGCATCATGGGCGTGATCAATCTCGCGCACGGCAGCTTTTACATGCTGGGCGCGTATCTGGCATGGTCGCTGTCGGAGCACTTCGGCAGCCTGTGGCTGGCGATCGCCTCGGGTGTCGCGCTGACCGTGGTTTTCGGCATGTTCCTGGAATGGCTGCTGTTCAGGCGGCTCTACCAGCGCGACCACCTGTACCAGGTGCTGCTTACGTACGGCCTGATCCTGATCTTCGAGGAACTGCGCAGCATCCTGTGGGGTGACGACGTGTACGGCGTGCGCATACCGGAGATTCTTTCCACTTCCGTTCAACTGACCGATACGCTTTCTTACCCCGTGTACCGGTTGTGGATATCCGCGGTGTGCATCGCGATCGCGGTACTGTTGTATCTCGTAATCCAGAAAACCCGGCTTGGCATGATGATCCGCGCGGGCGCGTCGAACCGCGAGATGGCGCAGGCGCTCGGCGTCAACATCGGGCTGGTCTACCGCGTGGTGTTCGCGCTCGGCGTCGCGCTGGCGGCCTTCGCCGGCATGATCGCGGCGCCGGTGTCCTCGGTGTTTCCCGGCATGGGAAACCAGGTCCTGATCATCTGCTTCGTCGTGGTGGTGATCGGCGGCATCGGCTCGGTCAAAGGCGCCATGGTCGCCGCAATGCTGATCGGCCTGGTCGATACCTTCGGCAAGGTGATCGATCTCGAGATCGGCGGCGTCCGGCTGCTGCCCGAGCTGTCGGGCATGAGCGTCTACCTGCTGATGGCTGTAATCCTGCTGCTGCGGCCGGAGGGTCTGTTTGGAAAGAGGCAGGCATGAGTGCCTCGCGACGGACAGCCGTCATCCTGCTGCTTGCGCTGGTGCTGCTGGTGTCGCTGCCATTCCTGGCGGACAAGTTCTACGTGCAATTCGCCACCAAGGTGCTGATCATGGCGATCTTCGCCATGAGCCTGAACCTGCTGGTCGGCTACACCGGGCTGGTGAGTCTCGGGCACGCGGCCTTTTTTGGCATTGCGGGATACATCCTTGCGCTGAGTACTCCGCAATACGAAGCGGCGAATTTCTGGCTCAGCCTGCCGCTCTCGGTGTGTGGCGCGGCGCTGCTCGCGCTTGTCATCGGCGCACTGGTGCTGCGTACTGCCGGGATCTATTTCATCATGGCTACGCTGGCATTCGCGCAGATGCTCTATTACCTGTTTCACGATACCGGCATCGCGGGCGGCTCCGACGGCATCTATATTTACGTGCGCCCGGCGGCGGAAATTGCCGGCTGGCAGCCATTCGATCTGGACAATGTCCTGCACCTGTATTTCTTGGTGCTGGTGCTGTTCGCCGGCGTGATGATCCTGCTGCGCACGATTCTGCGCTCGCCGTTCGGCCAGGTGATATCCGGCATCCGCGTGAACGAACACCGGATGCAGGCGCTCGGCTTCGCCACTTTTCGCTACAAGCTCGTCTGCTTCGTCATTGCCGGCGCGCTCGCCGGCCTGGCGGGTTATCTGTCCGCGCTGCAGTTCGGGGTCGTCAATCCCGACATGCTTGGCTGGCATCTGTCCGGTTCGGCGCTGCTGATGGTGATTCTCGGCGGCATGGGCACACTCACCGGTCCGGCGCTTGGCGCCGCGGCGATGATGGTGCTCGAGCTCGGTTTCCAGTCGATCACCAAGCACTGGCAGCTGCTGATGGGCGGGATGATCGTGCTGGTGGCGCTGCGGCTGCCGCGCGGACTCGTGGGGATGGCCGAGATGCGCAAGCCGCAAGGGGAGCAGACTGATGACTGAAGCGTCGCTCGCCGTGCGCAACCTGTCCCGCCGATTTGGCGGGCTGGTCGCGGTGAATGACGTGTCGCTGGAATGCCGGATGGCGCAGGTGCATGCCGTGATCGGGCCGAACGGCGCTGGAAAGAGCACGCTCATCAACCTGCTTTCCGGTGATCTGCACCCGAGCGGCGGGCGCGTATATCTGCGCGGAGAAGACGTGACCGGGCTGCGCGCGCATCAGATCTCGCGGCGTGGCGTCGGCCGAAGCTACCAGAAGACCAACGTGTTCCTGCCGTTCACCGCATTCGAGAACTGCCGGCTGGCGGCGCAATCGCGACTTGCCACCTCGATGCGTTTCCTGAAGCCGGCAGATCACTATCGGTCGCTCGCAGAGTCAGCCGAACGCGCGCTCGCGCAAGTCGGCCTCGAACACCGCGCCGGCATGCCGGTTGCAGCGTTGTCGCACGGTGAGCAGCGCCAGGTGGAGATCGCCATGACCCTGGCCACCGCTCCGGAAGTACTGCTGCTGGACGAGCCGCTTGCCGGCATGGGTGCGGAGGAATCGGTGCAGATCGTCCAACTGCTTCGCCAGCTCGCCGCGGATCACGCCATCCTTCTGGTCGAACACGACATGGATGCGGTATTCACCCTGGCCGATACGCTCACCGTCATGGTGAACGGCGCGGTGCTCGAATCCGGCCCGCCCGACCAGGTCCGCGCCAGCCCCGCCGTGCAGCGCGCCTACCTCGGTGAGCACGCAAGCGGGACAGGAACATGAATGAACCAGGGGGCGCATGAGGCAAGGAATGAAGAGCGAACCACGAAGGCACGAAGGCACGAAGACACAAAGAGACACGAAGAAAATCCAACTCTGATCGGAGTCAGGTTTCGTTTGCGGAAACCATCGCGCGCGACCTGTGCAGCAAAACAGTAATCAATGAATAGTCTCCTTTGTGTCTACGTGCCTTCGTGGTGAAATCCCCGTGATTGCGATCGAGATAATCCAATGGTTGAACAGCTACCACTGATCGAAGCGCGCGGGATCCACGCGCACTACGGCACCAGCCATATCCTGCATGGCGTGGATCTGGTGGTGCGCTCTGGCGAGACGGTCGGACTGATGGGGCGCAACGGCATGGGCAAGACGACGCTGCTGAAGTGCGTGCTCGGGCTGGTGCCACCGACCGACGGCAAAGTCAGCGTGCGTGGCGTGGACATGACTGGTGTCGCGCCGCATCGCGTCGCCCGCGCCGGAATCGCCTACGTGCCGGAAGGCCGCGGCATTTTTCCGAACCTGTCGGTACACGAGAATCTGGTGATGGCGGCGCGTGCCGGGGTCAGCGGCCGCCGCGACTGGACGCTGGAGCGTGTACTGGCGACGTTTCCCCGGCTCTCAGAGCGGCTCGGGCACGGCGGCCAGCAACTCTCAGGCGGCGAGCAGCAGATGCTCACCATCGGCCGCGCGCTGCTGACCAACCCCGATCTGCTGATCCTGGACGAGGCGACCGAAGGCCTTGCGCCGCTGATCGCGCAGGAAATCTGGCGCATCCTGCGCGAGATCTGCGATACCGGCATGGCCGCGATCATCGTCGACAAGAATTTCTCCGCCATTTCCGCAATAGCCGACCGCAGTCTCATTCTGGTCAAGGGCAGGGTGGTATTCGAAGGCGCCGCGGAGGCGCTGCGGCGGGATCCCGGCATCGGTCCCCGTTACCTGGGAATCTCATGACCGGGTTCGTCGAAGCCCGCGGACACAGGCTCGAGTTCGAGAAGCTCGATCCGGCGATGCCAGCGCCTCGCGGCTCTCCCGCCCTGGTGTTTCTGCATGAAGGGCTAGGCTCGGTGGCATTGTGGAAGGATTTCCCGCGACAGCTCGTGAATGCGACCGGCTGTTCCGCCATGGTCTATTCCCGTTGCGGCTACGGCAGGTCGGCGCGATTGACCGCGCCGCGCACAGTGGACTACATGCATCGGGAGGCGCTGGAGGTGCTGCCGGAAGTGCTGTCGAAACTCGGCATCGTCGAACCGCTGCTCGTCGGACACAGCGACGGCGCATCGATCGCGCTGATTCACGCCGCGCGGCATCCGGTGCGCGGGCTGGTGGCGATGGCGCCGCACGTGTTCGTCGAGGACCTCACGGTGGAGAGCATCGCGCAGGCGAAAATCGCTTTCGAAACCACGAACCTGGCGGCCAGGCTTGGCCGTTACCACGATGACGTGGAATCCGCCTTCCGCGGCTGGAATGACATCTGGCTGCATCCGGATTTCCGGGGCTGGAACATCGAGGTTTGTCTGCCACACATCCATTGCCCGGTGCTGCTGATCCAGGGCGAGGACGACCAGTACGGAACCATTGCCCAGACCGACGCGATCGCCCGTCAGGTTTCCGGGCCGGTCGACACCGTGATACTCGCCGGCTGCGCGCACTCTCCGCACGTCGACCAGGCAGCAGCCACACTCGAAGCCATAACCGCGTTCGTGCGCACGCTGCCCGCTGCACAATCGATGGTGGGTTGAACGCGCGGTGCCGTCGCCGCCGCGCTCCGGTTATCATCGATCGAAACCAGGCAGTCAGCAATGCTGAAACTCAAATCGCTCTGCAAGTCCTACGGCGGCCCGCATGGTCGCCGCGTGCTCGCCAATGTAAATCTCGAACTCTCGCGCGGCGAATACATTGCGGTCATGGGCGAGTCCGGCGTCGGCAAGTCCACGCTGCTGAACCTGATCGCAGGGCTCGACCGCGCAGACGAAGGCAGCGTCGAGCTCGACGGCACCGATCTTTGCGCGCTGGACGATGATGCGCTCACCCGGCTTCGGCGCGAGTGCATCGGTTTCGTGTTCCAGGCGTTTCATGTTCTCCCCTATCTTTCGGTGTATCGCAACGTCGCGCTGCCGCTGGCGCTGAACGGTACATCCGCCGGCGAGACCAGGCGGCGGACGATGGAAATGCTGGAAGCGGTCGCACTTGCCGATCGCGCCGACAGCATGCCGCGCGAGCTGTCCGGCGGCGAGCTGCAGCGCATCGCCATTGCCCGCGCGCTGGTGCATCGCCCGGGCCTGGTGCTGGCGGACGAGCCCACCGGCAACCTGGATGCGGACACCGGTGGCCAGGTGCTGCGGCTGTTGCGCGAGCGCATCGTCTCGGGCAACGCCGCCGGTATTCTCGTCACCCATTCGCAGGCCGCGGCATCGAGCGCAGATCGCGTGCTGACGCTGTCCGCGGCAGGCCTGCGTAGCGCGCCGGGGTAAACCCTGATGCCAGCGGCAAGCGGTAGACAGTTCGGCCCCGGCTTGCAGACCGCCTTTGCGTTGGTGGTTGCGCCATGGCAGTCGCAGAAGGGCCGTCTGCTGGTTGCGCTGATCGCGATCGCGACCGGGGTTGCGCTGGGTTACGCAGTGCAGCTCGTCAACCGCGCTGCGGTGAACGAGCTTGCCCGGGCTGTTCGCTTCCTCGCCGGCGAGGCCGACCTTGTAGTGCGTGGGCCGCGCGGCGGCATGGACGAGTCGCTGTTTCCCCGCATCGCGCGCATGCCGGAGGTGGCGGTGGCCAGTCCGGTGCTCGAGCTTGAAGTCAGACCTGCAGGCCAGCAGGACCGGCTGCGCGTGCTTGCACTGGATGTATTCCGTGCCGCGCAGATCCAGCCGCTGCTGTTTTCGGATAGCGGAGACACGATGGACGTGCTGCGTGACGACACCGTATTCCTGTCGCGCGTCGCTGCGGAGTGGCTCGGCCTGCGCGTTGGCGACAGCCTGGTTCTCGAGGCGGGACGGGGCGACATCCGTCTGCGGGTCGCGGCAATCGTGCAAGCCGGTGACATCGGCCAGCGCATTGCGCTGATCGACATCGCCGCCGCCCAGCAGCATTTCGACAGACTGGCCCTGATCACGCGCCTGGACCTGCGCTTGAAATCCGGTGCCGATATCACCCGGTTCCACGATGCTCTGCTGCGCATGCTTCCGCCGGGCATTCATGCCGAACGGCCCGATGCGGCGATCCGCGGAGCGGCGGATCCATCGCGCGCATACCGGGTGAATCTGAACGTGCTGGCGCTGTTCGCGTTATTCACAGGCGGGCTGCTGGTGTTTTCGACGCAGGCGCTCGCGGTGATGCGGCGCCGATCCCAGCTCGCGCTTGCGCGCGTGCTGGGCCTGACGCGCAGGCGCCTCGTGCGCCTGATCGTGGCCGAGGGTGCCGTGATCGGCGCCGCAGGCGCGCTTGCCGGACTGGCGGCAGGTTACCTGCTGGCCAAAGCGCTGTTGCACGTCGTCGGCGCCGATCTTGGCGCAGGGCATTTCCATGGTCTCGAAGCATCGCTTGCACCCGAGCCGCTGGCGATGCTCGCGTACTTCGCGCTAGGCATGGCCGCCGCCGTGCTCGGCAGCCTGATCCCCGCGCTCGAAGCGGGGCGGATGCAGCCGGCACATGCGCTCAAGCCGGGCGATGAACAGCGCGTTTTCGAACGCCTGCGGCCGGTGTGGCCGGGCCTGCTGCTGATCGCGGCCGGTGTCGTGTTATCGCAACTCGGTCCGGTCGCCGATCTGCCGCTGCCGGGATATGCCGCAATCGCGCTGTTGCTGGTCGGGACACTGATCCTGCTGCCGCGATTCGCCGCTTTCGTGCTCGACCGGCTGCCGGTGCCGGCACCGGCGCCGCTGCAACTGGCGCTCGCGCAACTGCGCGGCGCACCGGGACAGGCGACCGTAAGTCTTGCCGCAGTGGTTGCCGCGGTCAGCCTGATGGTGTCGATGGCAATCATGGTGACCTCGTTCCGCAGTTCGCTGGAAACCTGGCTGGATCGCGTGCTGCCCGCCGAGCTGTACCTGCGTACCGGCGTGTCGGCAGACGCGCGCGGCCTGTCGCCGGATGAACAGTCGCGGATCAAAGCGCTTCCGGGCGTGCGCCACGTGGAGTTTCTGCGCAGCCGGCAGCTGCTGCTCGATCCGCAACGGCCGCATGTTTCGCTGATCGCGCGCGATCTCGATCCGCAGCAGCCGCAACGCGACATTGCGCTGGTATCGGAATCGATAACACCCGCACCCGATCGGCCTCCGCCGATGTGGGTGAGCGAGATCGCCGCAGCGGTCTACGGCTTCGAACCGGGCGCCGAGATCGAAGTGCCGATCGCCGGCCGCAACGAGCGTTTCACCGTCGCCGGCATCTGGCGCGACTATGCACGGCAGAACGGCGCGCTACTGATCGAGCGTCGCCTGTATGCCGCACTGACCGGCGACTACAACGCCGGTGACGCCGGCCTGTGGCTCGAAAGCGGTGCCGACCCGGGCGTGATTGCCGCCGCGCTGCGCGACGCACTGCCCGATGGTGAACGGATCGAAATCGCGGAGACTTCGGAGATCCGCCGTCGTTCGCTCGCTGTGTTCGACCGTACGTTTGCTGTTACCTACGCCCTGGAAGGGGTTGCGCTGCTGATTGCGCTGTTCGGCCTTTCGGCAAGCATCAGCGGGCTGGTACTGGCGCGCAGGCGTGAGTTCGGCGTGCTGCGGCATCTGGGCATGACCCGGAAACAGATCGGTACCATGCTCGCGATGGAGGGCACGCTCCTGAGCACGATCGGCCTCGCGGCCGGCATCGCGCTCGGCTGGATCGTGAGCCTGATCCTGATTCATGTCGTCAATCCGCAATCGTTCCACTGGAGTATGGAAGTGCACGTGCCCTGGCTCGCGCTCGGGCTGTTCGTCGCGGCGGTGTTTGCGCTGTCCACGCTGACCGCGCTGGTGAGCGGCCGGCAGGCGATGTCGGAGGACGCGGTGCGCGCGGTGAGGGAAGACTGGTGAAGAGGCAAGGATGAGGGCGGAAGGATGAAGGAGGAAGTGAAGATGATCGGGAAGCGGACGATCCTCGCGCTTCTCGGCCTGCTTCCCCTGTTCGGGCACGCGCAATCCCCGGTTGCGTTTCCCGCGGTCAAGCCGGGACACGCGTTGACGTTTCCGCGCGACCACGGCGCGCATCCGCAGTACCGCACGGAGTGGTGGTATGTCACCGGCTGGCTGAAGGATGCGGGCGGCAATGATTACGGATTCCAGGTTACGTTCTTCCGCAGCCGGCCCGGCGTGCAGGAAGACAACCCGAGCGCGTTCGCGCCGCGCCAGCTGGTTTTTGCGCATGTCGCCATATCGGATTCCCGTTCCGCGCGGCTGCACCACGATCAGCGTGCGGCGCGTGCCGTGTTCGATCTCGCCGGTGCGCATGAAGAAGACACGAACGTGTGGCTGGGCGACTGGTCGCTGCGGCGTGCCGGCCACGGCTATGTCGCACGCATCGACGGCAACGGCGTCGGAATGTCGCTGCGCATGCAGCCTGAGCAGGCAATCCTGCTGCAGGGCGAGAAAGGGTTCAGCCGCAAAGGCCCCGGTTCGGCGCAGGCGAGCTTCTATTACAGCCGTCCGCATCTCGCCGTGTCCGGAACCATCATGCTCGACGGCGAACTGTTCGAAGTTTCGGGGCGCGGCTGGCTGGATCATGAGTGGTCGAGCGAAGTGCTGGCTGAGGATGCGCAGGGCTGGGACTGGCTGGGATTGAACCTGGACGACGGCGGTGCGCTCATGGCGTTTCGTATCCGCCGGGAGGACGGCAGTGTTCATTGGGCCGGCGGCACCTACCGCGATGCATCGGGAAAGGTCACCGTATTCCGTCCGCGGCAGATCTCGTTCGAAGCGCTGCGCCGCTGGCGCTCGCCGCGCACCGGCGCGGAGTACCCGGTGGCGATGCGCGTGCAAGCCGGTGGAATGACGGTCGAACTGGATCCGATGTTCGACGACCAGGAGATCGACGCGCGCGCGAGCACCGGCACCGTGTACTGGGAGGGCGCGGTGACCGCCAGGCACGAAGGCGGGATCGTCGGCCGCGGCTATCTCGAACTGACCGGCTATTTCAACCGGCCTCCCATCTGAACTTTCATCCTGACTCCGTCTGCTAGACTGCGTGCCGCATAGCAACATCGATCACTATCGAGGGAAGCAATCCATGTTGAAGGGCAGGACTGCGGTGGTCACCGGCTCGACCAGCGGCATCGGACTCGGGATCGCGCGCGCATTCGCCGCCGAAGGGGCGAACGTGATGCTGAACGGTTTCGGCGACCCGCAGGCGATCGAACAGGACCGCGCCGGAATCGAGACGAAATACAAGGTGAAGGCGCGGTATTCCGCCGCAGACATGACGCGGCCCGCGGAGATCGCCGGGATGATCGAGGCGGCGGTGCGGGAACTCGGCAGCGTGGACATTCTGATAAACAATGCCGGCATCCAGCATGTCGCACCGGTGGACGAGTTTCCGCCGGAGCAATGGGACCGCATCCTCGCGGTGAACCTGTCGTCGGCATTTCACACCATCCGCGCGGCACTGCCGCTGATGAAAGCGTCGGGCGGGGGCCGGATCATCAACATCGCATCGGCGCACGGCCTGGTGGCGTCGCCGTATAAATCGGCGTACATCGCCGCCAAGCACGGACTGGTCGGGTTGACGAAGACCGTCGCGCTGGAGACTGCGGGCCAGGGCATCACCTGCAACGCGATCTGCCCGGGTTACGTTCGCACCCCGATCGTGGAAAAGCAGATCGAGGACCAGGCAAGGGTGCATGGTCTTCCGCACGAAGAAGTCATCCGCAAGATCATTCTCGAGCGCCACCCTTCGAAGCAATTCGTGCGGGTAGAGGAAGTCGCGGCACTCGCCGTGTTTCTCGCCGGTGATGCTGCGGCGTCGATCACCGGCGCGGCCATGCCGATCGACGGCGGCTGGGTAGCGCAGTAGAGGCGCCACGGGTAAGGGTAGCGCACGCGGGCCGGTTGCGGCGGCAGCGGTTTTCCCGGGAGTTCCCACTTGCGGTGCGATCGGAGTACCATACTCGCCGACATGCCGAACGTCGTTCAGCCGCAGGTTGACGGACCGCTCAAGGTCGAAGGCGAGATCGAGATCCTCGCTGCGGACGGCAGCCTTCTCAAGAAAGCGGCCCAAGCCTGGCTCTGCCGCTGCGGTCGATCCTCCAATAAGCCATTCTGCGACGGCAGCCACAAGCAGGCCGGGTTCTCCGACCGCGGTGCAGTTTCGCCCGCCTACAAGCCCAAGGCCCTCGAGCCCGGCGAACCCGGACAGACTCTCCGGGTCACGCTCAAGGCCAACGGCCCGCTGCGCTGCTTCGGAGCAATGCAGGTGTGCGACGTAGCCGGCGACAAGGCGTGGAGCGGCACGCAGGCGGCACTGTGCCGCTGCGGCCACTCGGGCAACAAGCCGTTCTGCGACGGCAGCCACAAGGATTCCGGATTCGAAGCGGATTGAGTTTTCCCGCGTCGAAATGCAGCAGGCAGTGTGCAGCACCAACCGTCACGCAAACTGAGAGGAGACGCAGATGGAGATGGTGAAACAGTACGGCCCGCTGGTCGGGCGCATATTCCTGGCTCTGTTGTTCCTGATTGCGGGCATCGGCAAGATTACCGGCTTTGCCGGCACGGTCGGCTACATGGAAGCGTACGGCGTACCGATGGCGCAATTGCTGGCCGTGGTCACGATCGTGATCGAAGTCGGTGGCGGTATCCTGCTGATCGTCGGCTGGCAGACGCGGTGGGCGGCAACGGCCCTGTTTGTCTTCACGCTGGTCGTGACGCCGATCTTCCACGCGTTCTGGGCAGTGCCCGCCGACCAGGAGCAGTTGCAGATGATCATGTTCCTGAAGAATCTCGCGATCATGGGCGGGCTGCTGTATGTGATGGCCCATGGTGCCGGCCAGATGGCGATGCAGAAGAACGGCTGACGGGCATTCGGCGGTGAGGTTGAATAAGGGCGCGGCCGGAAACCGCGCCCTGTGCCGCATTTCAGGTCACCGTCTCGAACTCCATGCGGCGGATTCGCCAGGCTGCGCGCGTCAACGCGAAGTAGCGGCTTTGCGGCGACGGGGAAAACTTCGCATCCAGCGGTTCGAAGCCGAGCCGCTGTAGCACCGTAACCGAACGTCGGTTGTCCATGTTGGTTCCCGCCAGTATGCGGGCCGGCTCTTTTGAATTGAATATCCAGGTCAGCACCGCGCTCACTGCCTCGGTGATCAGTCCGCGGCCCCACAGGTCCGGGCGCAACCCGTAGAGCAGTTCGACTTCCGGCGCGATGCCGCCTACCCAGCGGAACCCGCAGAAACCCGCTAGCTCTGGATCGCTCTCCAGCCACAATGTCCACATGCCGATGCCGGAGCGTTTGCTGTCGGACACGGCTTCGCGCACCGTGGCAAGCGCGCGGTCGTGGGTGATGACCTGGTCGTCCCACAGGAAATCCCGCACGCCCGGCTGCATCCACAGGCGATGCAGCGGTTCGGCGTCCGCTTCGGAGAACGGCCTCAGCTGTAGACGCGCCGTGGACAGGAAAGGGATCATCGCTCTCTGCGCTTCAGTGCAGCCTCCTTCAGTCGGTCTGTTCGCCGGCGCACACCAGGTGCACAATGCCCGCCGGGTTCAGGATCCAGTACCCGCCGAAACCCTCCGCAGTTTCTCGATCGCATCGCAACGCACGACACCCAGCTTTTCCAGATTCTTCGCCGCTGACGCGGGTTCGTCGGCACGCAGTTCGAGCCAGATTTCAGCCTGGCTCAGTGTTTCGACACGATCCAGCCACAACCGGTTCGCGCCGAATTCAATCGCGATCGACGGAGCGAGCCCGGCAATTTCCTGCAGGCCGATGAGGTCGCGATAGAAACGTACCGTTTCCTCGAACTGGTGCGGCGGTATTTTCATCGCGATGTTGCGGCCGCCTTCGATTTTCGACATGAAATCGAGTCCTCCGAAAACGAAAAGAGCGGGCGCTGCCCGCTCTGGACGTGCATTGCCGAAGAGACCGTACGGCTCGTCAGCCGCGCCTTGTTGAGAGAACGATCTCACCACCGAGGCACCAAGACAGCAAGAACTTCCGAAAGCAGATTCCGGTTTCTTTGCGCCTTGGTGCCCTGGTGGTGTGTACGAATCCTTCCGGGGATGCGCCGCGACGCTGCTAGAGCGTGAAGATCTTGCCGGGGTTCATGATGTTCTGCGGATCGAGCGCCTTCTTGACCTGGCGCATCACCGCCACCGCCTCACCATGCTCCGCGGTGAGGAATTTCATCTTGCCGAGGCCGATGCCGTGCTCGCCGGTGCAGGTGCCGTCCATTGCCAGCGCGCGCATCACCAGCCGTTCGTTCAGCCGTTCCGCTTCCTCGAGTTCCTTCGGGTCGTCGCGGTCGATCAGAAAGCCGAGATGGAAATTGCCGTCGCCGACGTGGCCGACCAGCGGCGCGGTCAGGAAGCTGCCCGCGAGATCCTTCTTGGTTTCGGTGATGCATTCCGCGAGCCGCGAGATCGGCACGCAGACATCGGTCGCCCAGATCTCGCTTCCAGGGCGCAGCGCCTTGTTGGCATAGGTCACATCATGGCGCGCGGTCCACAGCTTGCTGCGGTCCTCCGGGCGGGTGGCCCACTTGAACTCGCCGCCGCCATTCTCCGCCGCGATCGCCTGTACCAGTTCCGCCTGTTCCTTCACGCCGGCCTCGGTGCCGTGGAACTCGAGGAACAGCGTGTCCTTTACCGGGTAGTCGAGCTTGGAGAACTTGTTCACCGAATCCATCTGCACGTCGTCCAGCAGTTCGATGCGCGCCACCGGGATGCCGAGCTGGATCGTCTGGATGACGGTGTCGACGGCGCCCTCGATGCTGTCGAAGGAGCACACCGCGGCTGCCATCGCTTCCGGGATGCCGTAGAGTCGCAGCGTGACCTCAGTGATGATGCCGAGTGTGCCTTCCGATCCGACGAACAGCCGGGTGAGGTCGTAGCCGGCAGCGGATTTGCGCGCGCGGCGCGAGGTGCGGATGATGCGGCCATCGGCCAGCACCACCGTCAGCGCGAGCACGTTCTCGCGCATGGTGCCGTAGCGCACGGCATTGGTACCCGACGCGCGGGTTGCCGCCATACCGCCGAGCGAAGCGTCCGCGCCCGGATCGATCGGAAAGAACAGGCCCTGGTCGCGGATGTAATCGTTCAGCTGCTTGCGTGTGACGCGTGCCTGCACGGTGACGTCCAGGTCTTCCGGATTGACCTGCAGCACTTGGTCCATGTTGATCAGGTCGACCACCACGCCGCCCTGGTGCGGAATCACGTTGCCCTCGAGCGAGGTACCGGTGCCGTAGGCGACGACCGGCGTGCCGTGCCGCGCGCAGATCTGCACGATCTGCGAGACCTCTTCCGTCGAGTTCGGGAACGCCACCGCGTCCGGCCGGTGCGGGTGGTGCCAGGATTCGTCCTTGCCGTGATGATCCCGCACCCCGGTACTGGTGGAAACACGGTCGCCGAGCAGAGCGATCAGTTCATCGATGGCGGGTTGAGCGTTTGCGGTAACGACAGACATGAAAGCATTCCAGGATGGTGTAACCATGATTCTACCCTCTCGAACCCGCAATGACCCGGTTTGCGCTGCAATGCCCGGTTGGGCTAACGTCTCGCGATCCACTGGGTTCGGGAGAGGCAGCATGCGCAAGGCGGCAGGATGGATTGGCGGGCTGGCGATGCTTTCGCTGGCCGCTGTGGTTCCGGCCGCACTGGATCGGCTGCCGGAAGCAGCGCTTTCCGCGGGAGACCTTACGGTCGCAGTGTTCGACGAGCGCGCGTTCTCCGAACATCCGTCCTGGCTTGACCGCAAACAGCGCCAGTCGTTTGCCGTTGGCCGCAACATCTTTCATCGCCAGTGGGCGGCAGTCATTTCGCTGAACGGCGACTGGGGGCTGGGGCCGACGTTTATCGCCGACCGTTGTTCCGCCTGTCATGTCAACACCGGGCGTGGCGCACCGCCTGCGTCCGGCGATGCGCAACCGCAGTCGCTGCTGGTGCGGATCAGCCTGCCCGGCAGCAGCGCGCACGGCGGGCCCAACCCGCACCCGCATTACGGCGCCCAGCTGCAGAACCGGTCTCTCGACGGCACCCATATCGACCTCGCGTATTCGGGCGAACCGGTACCGGCGGAAGCGGAACTGTATCTCGACTGGGAAGAGCGCACCGTCGCCTTCGCCGACGGCGAGACGGTTTCGCTCAGAAAACCACGGCTGCGGATCGAGAACGCGAACTTCGGCCCGCTCGGACCCGAGGCCATGTTCTCGCTGCGCAATGCGCAACCGATATTCGGGCTGGGACTGCTCGAGGCGGTGTCCGAGGCCGACGTTCTCGCGATCGCCGCGCGACAGAAAGCCAGCGGCTTCGATGGCCGGCCGAATTACGTCTGGGACATGTTGAACCGGCGCGTGACCCTCGGGCGTTTCGGCTGGAAAGCGAACGAACCGAACCTGAGGCAGCAGGTCGCAGTCGCCGCGATTGAGGACATGGGCCTGTCGTCGCGCCTGTTTCCCGACCAGAACTGCCCGCCGGCCCAGGAAGTCTGCGTGCGCCAGTTGCCGGGCAACGTACCGGAACTGCTGATGCACGAGATCGAGATGCTCGAGTTCTGGCTGCGCACGCTCGGCGTGCCCGCGCGCCGGAACATCGACGAACCACAGTTCAGGCGCGGCGAGCGCCTGTTCGCCGAAGCGCAGTGCGCGGTCTGCCACGTACCCGAGCTGCGCACCGCGGCGCAGTTTCCCGCGTTGCCGCAGCTCGCCAACCAGACCATCCGTGCCTACACCGACCTGCTGCTGCACGACATGGGCGAGGAACTCGCCGACGGCCGCCCCGATTACCGTGCCGGCCCGCGCGACTGGCGCACGCCGCCGCTGTGGGGCATCGGGCTCACCCAGACGGTCAGCGGCAGCGTCGCGCTGCTGCACGACGGCCGCGCACGCAGCATCACGGAAGCGATCCTTTGGCACGGCGGGGAAGCGGAAGCTTCGCGCGAAGCATTCGGCAACATGCCGAAGGCCGATCGCGAGGCGCTGCTGTTTTTCCTGGGATCGATCTGACCGACCGGTTGACTTGGGACGGCGTAAACTGCCCGCAATGCTTTCCGAACTCGAGGTGCTCAAGGATGTCTGCGCTCGGCTCGAGAACGCGGAAATCCCCTACATGCTGACCGGCTCGATGGCAATGAACTACTATGCGCAGCCGCGCATGACGCGAGACATAGACATCGTGGTTGAACTGGAAGCGTCGAGCGCCGCGAAGCTTGTATCATCATTCGAACCGGATTATTTCGTTCAGGCGGAATCGGTTCACGGCGCCATCCGCGAACAGGGCATGTTCAATCTGCTGCATTTGGACAGCGTGGTGAAGGTGGACCTGGTCGTGCGCAAGCGGACACCTTATCGCCTGACCGAGTTCGCGCGACGCGTACGCGTGGCGCTACCGGGATTCACCGCGTGGCTCGTTACCAGGGAAGACCTCATCCTGTCGAAGCTCGTCTGGGCCAGCGACTCGGAATCGGAACAGCAGTTGCGGGACGTGAAAAATCTTCTGTCCGCGGATGCGGATGCCGCCTATTTGCGGCAGTGGGCGCCGCAACTGAACGTAAGCACGATGCTGGAGGATTGTCTGCGTGAACGACACCAGCCCTGAGATCGCACGCTTGGTGCGCGATCGCTACGCGGCCATGCAGCCGGCCGAACGATTCCTGATCGGTGTGAGCCTGTTCGAAACCGCGCGCGCCATCGTCATCGCGTCATTCCCTCCGGACCTCCCGGATCGGGACCTGCGGCGAAGACTCTGCGAACGGTTGTACCCGGAGCTGGTGGACGCAGCTTTCGGTCCATGGCAGACCGGGCGCTGAGGGTTTTCCTCCCCGGCGTCGCCCGCCGGAGCGAATTCTTTCAGGCGGAATCCCGTGACGTGCCGTGGACTGTGGATATGCATTGACTGCTTTGTCCGTCAAGTGACGCTTTTTCCGGTGTCAATTGATGTCCACTACTACTCAGGGGATCTTATGGGAGAGTCGCCATGATTGATAACGAGGAACTTGGGACGATCGATCAAGCCATTGCTACTTGTGATGACTATATTTCCGAGCACCGCAGAGCAGCGACCCGAACGCTCTTGTTGTTCGCGCAGTTCAGTATTGTTTTGGTGGCTATTACTATCGGTTTTGTCTTGCTCCTTCTTCCGCCTTCCATGGAACTCTCCGAACAGGTGGATGTTTCCACGCTCTTTTCGAATTCGATCATTTTCGCGTTGATCGCGATCTTTCTTGTTATGTTCGGTGTACTGATGTCGATCTACCGATTCCATCTCAATGAAACATCAAAAGCGGAACACCCCAAGCTGGGGTTCATGCGGATTCGAGTGGCGGCAAATAACAGTGGCGCGGGATTTCAAACGGACGTGCGTGTTGCGCTTACGGATCAAGCGTTTGCGTTCCTGCCTCAACAGACCGGAATGTTCAGAAGCAAAAGAATCGAAAGTCCTATCCCGGGTCATCCCACTTCAGACCTCGCGGCTTTGCTGCTTGACAAGCTGCTCGATCGATTTGAACTAGTCGCGCGAAAAGAAAAGAATCCATAACCACGGCGTGCAGGCGACGCACGCAAGAGCGGCGCGCGCGGCTGACGCCGACCGTTGGACGGCACGGCTTCGATCGACCGCTTGCGACCCGCAGCGGACAATCGCAGCTACAAGCTGAGAGTCGCATGAGAAGCTGGCCTCTCCACATAGCGATGCTCGCTGCGCGGGTAATGCCAACCCAGATCTGGGTTGACTTCACCTAGATCTGGGCGCAGCATTCGCAGATGCGTCCCAGAAAGTTAACCGCTTCCGATGTCTGCGAGGTGACCGGGTACAGTCGTGACCAACTGAAGGCCTTGGTTAAAGAGATGAAGGCTTTACCAGCAGCGCCAAGCCAGCGGGTTGCGAGGGAATACTCAGCGCATGATCTGATTGTGCTCGCGGTCGTTCATGTGCTTGACGTCCGCATTGGCATACGGCGAAAAAACATAGCGCTCATGCTGCCACAGTTGAGAAAAGCGCTCTTTGGTCCTCGCGCCGTAGATAGATCCGCCTATGTGGCCATTACATTCGATCCGCTTCAGATTGAGTACATCAGCGGCAAGGCTACGCTAAAGGAATCTATCCTCGTTTCACTAGAACCGATCTTTGACGGAGTGGATCAGTACCTAGGAACAGTACAGCCAAGGGTGGCCCAAGAAAACCTTCGACTGGGGGCGGGATTGGTCCGTTCTCGTCGGCGACGATAGCTAACTCCACTTGAGGTCAGCAAAAGGAAGCGCCGTGGACCCAAAGGCATATCTACGGAAAGCGCTTGGAGCCCTTGGCTATAGAGGCGCGCAACTGTGCAGCGACTACGAATTCGCTGCCGTGGATCAGCCAGCGGCACCCATTCGCAATACTGCAATCGCAACATTTTTTGATGTTCCGCCGTCATATCGCAACGCTGCAGTTGCTGTTGTCGAGGTGAGTGACGAAGGACCACTCGAGCGTCAGCTCGACGACCGGCGAGCGCTCGGTGCCCCCTTCTTAATCGCGCTTGGAAAAAATGATGAAGTCAGCGCCTGGACGGTGACATCGCGGGGGGTTGCCAAGGTAGATTCCGCGGCCGCTTCGGATTTAAAATCTTTCTTTGATAGGCACGCAGCGGCGTGGCGGCCGGAGAGTATTCGCCGATTGAAGGCGCCGCCTATTCGGCGGGCAGCAGGCCCCCAGCTAAGCCTTTTTGACCCTATCGCGCTGTACACGATTCAAGCGCAAGTTCATGAGGCACTTGATCGACTACTTCGAGACTTCCTCGCGTTCTTTGAAAGTAAACCGCGCTCGCAGCTATCGCTAGAGCGGGACTATCAGCTCTTACTTCCCCTGATATTTCGATTGCTCACCGGGAAGATCCTGTACGACCGCGGCGATCTCGGCAAGGCCAATACTCCCGTCGAGGATCCGCAAGCCGTCATTCAGTATGTTACGAATCTTTACTCTCTGGCAGATCTGCCGCTCGATTGGAGCAGATTAATTAGGAAACAGCTCGCGCAAGCGTGGAGCGCGCTTCGAAGCGGCCTCTTCGTCCGGAATATCGCGGCGGATGACTTAGCTTACGTCTACGAGAATACGCTTATTACACCGCAGACTAGGCGTAAATTGGGTACCCATAGCACGCCAACGCCTGTAGCCGAGTATGTCTTGCGTTCTTTTAACTTTCCAATGGAAGTCGACGCGATACAAAGGCTCCGCGTATTTGAGCCCTTTGCTGGCTCATGTGTTTTTCTAACAGCAGCAATGCGGCGATTCAAAGAGTTATTGCCGGCAAGTTGGTCTCCAGCCCAAATGCATAGGCACTTGGTAGCACACTTCACCGCGAGCGAAGTAGATGGATTTGCTGCGGAGATTGCGCGCTTGGCGCTCATTTTGGCAGATTACCCCAATCCGAACGGATGGAGGATCCGACAGGAGGATCTCTTCCACGATAACGCACTCACCCGTCGCGTACGTGAGGCCGAAGTTGTTGTGTGCAATCCACCGTTTGAGGCGTTCAGCCGTGCCGATGCTGGGTCACTCAATGAAGCATCCGCGGTGCACAAACCGCTGGCGGCGCTTGAGGTTTTCTTGCAAGAGCGCCCACGTTTCCTCGGGATTGTGATGCCCGCCGGTTTCGCCACTCATGCAAAGTTTCGTAGCTCTGTAGAGCGATTGGTGGAGTCCTACCGTGATGTAGAGCTTCTCGAGCTCCCCGAAGGCATGTTTCCTCATGCAACCGTTGGTGCGAAGGTAATTATTGCGCAAGAGCCTAGGTTGCCGGAAGGGTCCACGACAACCCGCCTTTGCCGCAGCGTGATTAAGCGTGCCGATGTTCAGCGCTTTAGTCAGACGTTGGAGCCGTCGCTCCAAGAGAAAACTGATATCGACTATCGACGTGCGCCAGGTTTAGTTGGATTGCGGCCGCTTCGCAACCTTTGGGAGTACCTCCGGGAATACCCGAAGCTGGGCAGCCTCGTAGAAATACACCGAGGTCTCGAATGGAATATCCCGCAAAGCCAGGCAAGCGTCCGTACTGCAAGGGCCGAATACAAAAAGGGCCTTCATCGCATTGCCGAATCACTTGCACAATTCAGAATCCTGAACACGGTATACCTAAACTGCCGTACACAAGATGCCCGCGGTGGGGCCATAAATTTGCCGTGGGCAAGGCCCAAAGTTATCTGTTCGGCCATTCGAACGTCGCGAGGTCCCTGGCGTATCTCAGCAACTGAGGACTTGAGTGGAATGGTTGCGTCGCAGCAGTTTTTTGGCATGTGGCCTAAGCGCGAATCATGCGACTTAGTCGCAATTGCTGCGATTCTGAATTCGCCTCTCGCAAATGCCTTCAGCGAAGCGCACGACACCGAGAAAGGTCTTCGCGTTTCCGTCATGAAGGAGATTCCGATCCCTGATTTAGGGTCTGGCGAAGATCTCCATACTCTCGTCAAAAAATACCGCGATGCATTCGTCGAGCGGGAGGAAACTCTTTTCGCTAATCGACAAAACGAATCGCTCCGAGATATTTTGCTTTCCATTGACGCGTTGTTGCTATCCCGCTATGACCTGCCACCGAAGCTCGAGAAAGCGCTGTTGAAACACGTGTCGGAAGGATCTCGTCCCTGCGGACATGCGTTCGGACAGTATCCCGGTGTAAGCGAACCCGGGGCTATCAGTCTTTTCATGCACCTCAATACTGTTCAGCGGCCTGGAATGCGCGCGAATTGGAATGAAGTGCTAAAGCCGCTTCCGCTTGAGATCGCGGACGTGTTCGACGCAGTGTGAGATCTCGATGTATCTGTTGGATACATCGGTCGTCTCGTCCGCCGTCAATCCGAAACACCTGCTGCACACCAAGACGCGCTCATTCCTTGACTCCAGCGGACAAAACCAAGATCGCATATTTGTCAGCGTCATAACCGTTGCGGAGACACGGTTCGGGCTACACCTCTTAAAATATCGAAAGCCGCCTTTTTCGCCAAAGTTTATCGCTGAGGTCGAGAGAAGAGTTGCTGGCATTGCGTCCACCGGGATGGTGCTACCAGTTACGAGGCACATCGCTGAGACGCAGGGGCGCCTCAGGGCCGACTACGCGGCGGTGCAGATGCCCAAAAAAGCGGCGGCCGGTTATGGGCTAAAGGGCATCAACGTAGAACTTTGGCACGATGCCTTACCGCCCTCGGTACTACAAATCACGGAGAACGATCTTTGGATCGCGGCGACCGCAATTACGCACGATTTGACGCTTGTTGCGGCGGACAACGACTTTCATAAGGTACAGAAGGCGTCTTCTGACTTAAAAATCCTCCTCCTTTCATGAGCGCTGAGAAGACGGCAGACGAGTTCTGTATGAGTTAACGAGGGCGACATAGCGCATAGTCAGAACGTCGCTCAGGTTGGCGTCCTTTTCCGCTGCAACCGGAATTCAATTTCCGTGTTAATCGAGCTCTGCAAGTTGACGTAGAGTGATGACAAAGTTGATGGTTGTCCGATTCCCGCTGTCCCTATCTGAGGGTGAGTGTCGGGTGTTGGGCGAAAAGAGATGGGTCGGAAATCGACCCTTATCCGGCGAGGGGGCGATTAGTACCGCAACATTGCTTTCGGAGGTTTCCCCTGTGCGTAGCCTAGTTCTCTCGGTTTCTCTACTGCTTCTCGCGCTTGCCGCCAGCGCTGGGCCTCGGTCGTTCAAATGCAAGGAGCCGCTTCCTGAATTCACTCTAGGGCCAGCCTCCAATCCTTCCGACGCAGAACTCGCGAAACTGTGCGCGTGCGTATGGTCGAAGCTTCCTGAAGGTGGTTGGGAGCGCGAAGTCTCAGCTAAGATTAGAAACGGTGAGGACCCCGGCTGGCGAGGGCGCGGATTTATTCCGCGATTTGGCGCGGCGATCGATGCTTGCGGTGGTCGCAGCCTCTAACGCGACCGATAAGGGCGTGAACTGAGCGATGTGTCGCGTATGGGTCAGCGATCTTTCTCTTAGCCGGTTTAGCAGCAAATAGAGAGCAAATGAACATCTCGTCGAAGCCCGGGGCTTGTATGTGACTCGAAGGGCTGCCTCGGCAGCCCTTTTTTTAGAGGCCGCTTTACTCAAACTTTGGGCGTCCGCTTCTGGCCGAAAGCAGTCCATTTGATAGAGGCGAGGTGCCGTACAACAAGAGCGATGCAGCGGACCGTCCAAATCGTTGCTTGGTTCGCTTTCGCAAACCGCGTGCCGGTTTTCCCTGCCGCTGTTCGCTGACGATGGCACAGCACTTCGATAGCCTCGCCGCGAAGCGCCAACAGGCGCGTATCCCTGTGTGCCGCTGTTTTCTCTCCTAAGGTCGGGGTCTCACCCGTTCGGGTGATCGACCGACAGTCGCCTTGCCGTAGATTTTCTCGCGGGTCATTGCATCGCAATGACCCGCGCGCCGTCCGCATGACGGCTTGGATCTGTCATTCCAACAACCAGGGAGACTCTGTCATGTCTTGCGCTATGCGTGGTTTCGCGATGTCTGCTTTCGCCGCTTTCGTGCTTTGCGTTTCGGGCATTGCGGTTGCCGGCGATCTGAAAGCCGATCTAGTTGCCTGTCTTTCGAACAACACCAGTATTGGCGATGTGGGTTCCTGCGGAAAGATCTGGAAACTGAAATCGGGCAAAGCCCACTTGAAGGCGGACGGCAGCCTGAGCGTCGAGGTCAGGGGACTGGTACTGAACGACGTAACGGTTGGCGAGTACAACGGAACGCCGGACGGCGTCGATGCGGTTGCTGCCGCCGTGGTTTGCAACGGTCCGTCCGGTCCGGCAGTTGCCGCGCAGACGGCGCCGGTTACGCTGTCACAAAGCGGCGACGCGAAAGTAAAGACCAGGGTTTCATTGCCGAACGGTTGTGTTGCTCCCATGATCGTTCTGCGTGAACGCTACCAGGGCAAGATCGGCGGCTGGCTTGCTGCGACGGGAATCTGAATCGAACGCCAACCGCGGGCGCAACAATTTCATGCATTGCCGCGCCCGCGGTCGATGACCGGCAGTCGAATCGGTCAGCGGATTTTCGGCAATGTCGCGACCAGGGCGATGAGTTCCGATTGCCTGGTTGTACCGGTCTTGGAGAAAACCGAAGCCAATTGTGTTTTAGCCGTGTTGGACGTCACGCCGGCCCGTTCTGCGGCCTCGGCCAGCGTTCCGCCGCGATTCAGCGCGGAAACCAGCCGCGCTTCCGCAGGGCTCAGGCCAAGTGCCTCGATGAGTTTTTCCGGTGGCAGATCGTTGTTCAGTTCGTCTATCCGGACCATGGCGCACGGCCTGCCCGCCCAGGACTGCAGGTTCACCGTTGCCAGCGGCGCCACGGTGACGAAGCATGTTCCCCGAGTGCGATGGTCGATGCGGAATGTCAACGCCGCTTCCGGATCGCCGCTGCTGCCACCTTCTGCAATCCGGCAGCACTCGCGCACGGCGCGCAGGAACTGCGGTTGTGTCTCGGAGAGATCGACCTGAACCACGCCATTCCTGAGGGACAAAGCGCCACCCGTTCTCAAAACACCTTCGAACGCGCGGTTCGCACGCAACAGGTGCCCGTCCCCTGTCAGGCACGCCAGCGGCTCACTCAGCGCATCGAGGACGTTGTGCGCCAGGACCGCCTCGGACGCGAGGGCGGCGAAGCGTCTGGAGATTTTCACGGCCCGGTCAAGGTGCGGCACAAGACCATCGAGCCGTTGCCGGATGGCCTTTTCCGCCCTGCCTTTCGATACGTCCCGGATCAGCGCCGAAGTTCCGATGCGGGAACCTTCCTTGGCGATCATGGCCATCAGCGATTCTCCGCCGCGGCGCGGGGTCATGAATTCCCGATAGAACCGGTCCTTCTTGCGGAAAGCGTCGTCGAAATAATCGTAGTCTGATTGCCAGGCCAGCTTGTTGTGCCCAAGCACCACCGGCACACGCGGATCGAACGATGCGTACTCCATCATGTATCGTCGATTGTCTGCTTCGTCTATCCCGAACAGCACGCTGCGATAAAGGACTCCGGCTGCGAAATCGGCATCCATGACTAACGCGTGCTCTGCATCGGCCAATGCCGCCATTGTGGACAAGGCGACATCCCACTTCTCGGAGTCCAGAACCGCGCCATAGATCGCATGTACGAACTCTTCGGCAAGCTGTTCCATGTGTCGCCCCTTTCACCGGGAAAGTGCTGCACTTCGGTACCGGCACGCGGGGAAGACTATGCTGAGTGCATAGACCCGGAGTCAAGCCTTCTTTTGGTAGACATGACCGACTTTGCGGAGCGCCTCCCGGGCCGGGATGATGCGAAAGCGTGTCTGCGCAAGCCGGCTGCTGTTGCTTATCGCCGCTGATCGAACCGCCGGCCGATCAGCGCGGAGGCGATGTTGGTTTTCTGGATATCGATCGCGCCGCCGGCGATGCCCCAGCCCCAGCCGTCGCGCAGCCGCTGCTCCATCGGGAACTCCTTGCTGTAGCCGTACGCACCCATGATCTGCACGGCGTGGCCGGTCACTTCGCGCACCATCTCGTTGGCGAAGCATTTCGCGATCGAACTCTGCCTGATCGATGGCAGGCCTTCGGACGCGCTGCACACCGCCTGCCAGATCAGCAGGCGCGAGGCTTCGACTTTCATCGCCATGTCGGCGAGCCGCAGCTGCACGGCCTGGAAATCCACGATCGGCTTGCCGAACTGCTTGCGCTCCTGCACGTAGTCGAGCGCATAGTCGAGCGCGCCCTGTGCGATCCCGAGGCACATGGTCGAGTTGCCGCAACGCTCGAGATCGAACGCCTCCATCAGCTTGCGGAAACCGCCGCCGGGCTGGACGACGACGTCGGTGGCGGGAATGCGCACGTCGTCGAAGAACATGTCCGCCGAGGGAATGCCGCGGAATCCCAGCAGTTGTTCGCGCTTGCCGAAAGTGAATCCCTTCGTGCTTTTCTCCACGTACACCGCGCCGATGCCCTTCGCGCCCGGCTCGTCGGACATCCGGCAATAGACCAGGTAGCCGTTCGCATGGCCCGCGCCGGAGCACCAGCGCTTCTGGCCGGAGAGGCGCACCGTGTCGCCTTCCGCCACCGCGCGCGTGCGCAGATCGGTGAGCGCGGAGCCGGCGTCCGGTTCGGACATCGACACCGCGATGACGCGCTCGCCGGCAACTACTTCAGGCACCAGTCGCTTGCGCAGCGCCTCCGGGGCGAAATGCGCGATCGCCAGGATCGGGCCGAAGCAGGACTCGAACACCGGGAACGCGACCGCGGGAGAGACTTTTGCGAACTCTTCCAGCACGATCACCGCGTCCAGGTGCGACAGCCCGTGGCCGCCGTACTGCTCCGGCAGGTTGATCCCCAGATAGCCGAGCGCCGCATAGCGCTTCAGCATGTCGTCCGGCACCGGTTCGTTCTTTTCTTCCAGCTCGCGCGCGAGCCCGGGCAGCTCCGCCTGCGCGAATTTGCGCGCGGCGTCGCGCAACTGTTCCTGTTCATCGCTCAGCCGAAAATCCATGCCCGTTCCTTTTCCTGGGGGTATTGAGAAGCCGTCGACTCATTCAACCGCGGTTCCGGCCGTGTTTGCCACCTCGACCCAGCGTATCACCTCCGCCCGCAGGAACGCGGCGTAGTCTTCGCTGCTCCCGCCAAGCGGTTCGGACCCGGTCACCGTCAGGCGCTCGCGCACCAGCGGGTCGTTCGCGATACTGTTGATCTCGGTGTTCAGGCGCGAGACGATGGCCTTTGGCGTGCCGGCGGGTGCGACGATGCCTTGCCATGCGCTCATTTCGAATCCGGATTCGCCGAGTGCTTCGTAAAGCGTCGGCACGCCGGGAAGTCTCGCATCGCGCACGGCGCTGGCGACGGCGAGCGCACGCAGGCGCCGGTCCTCCACATAGGGCAGCACCGTGTTGAGCGTGTCGATGCCCAACTGCACCTGTCCGCCGGCCAGCCCGGCGAGCGCGGGCGCGCTGCCCCTGTAGGGTACGTGCTGCGCATCGATCCCGGCCCGCGCCATGAACAACGCCGGCGCGAGATGGGTAATGGTCCCATAGCCGGCGGATCCGTAATTCAGCACGCCCGGGCGCGCCTTTGCGTGATCGATCAGTTCCCGCGCACTGCGCACCGGCAACGCGGCATTCACCACCAGCACCAGCGGTACGGTTGCCGTCAATGCCACCGGGACAAAGTCAGCGATCGGATCGAAACCCGGCTCGGCATGGAAGGTCGGCGCGATGACGATGGCGGAGGTGTTGTAGAGCAGCGTATGGCCGTCCGGCGGCGCGCTGGCGGCAAGGCCGGCACCGATGTTGCCGCCGGCCCCCGCGCGATTGACGACTGCAACCGGCGTGTCGAGCGACCGCGACAACGCATCCGCGAAAATCCGCGCATTGATGTCGGTCGGGCCGCCCGCGGGGAAGGCAACGATCAGGGTGACCGGTTTCGAAGGGTAGCCCGGGGTGTCATTGCAGCCGGCACAGGCGGTCAGCGCGAGCAGCAGGACGACGCGCAGCGTGCGCGACACGGCGTCGGACCGTTGCGGGCGAAGACTAGCGTACAAGCTCTTCTGCGTAGCGTTCCGCATCGAAGCCGACCAGCAGCGTCGCGCCGCTCTCCAGCACCGGGCGTTTGATCAGGCTCGGGTGTGCGCGCATCAGTTCCAGCGCCTTGCTTTCATCGAGGTCCGCCTGCTGCTCCGGAGATAGCTTGCGCCAGGTCGTGCCGCGCGTATTCAGCAGCGTTTGCCATCCCTCTTTCCGCGACCACGCTTTCAGCCTGGCGAGGTCGATCCCCGCCGACTTGTAATCATGAAAAGAGTAGGCGACCCGATGGCTGTCCAGCCACTTGAACGCTTTCTTCATCGTGTCGCAATTACGGATGCCGTAGATTGTTGTCATTGCGGTTCGGACAGTCGGTATGAGGCGTATTGCCCGCGAAGAAAGCAAAACCAGAATACTTGAACCACCAAGTCGCGCGGACACGTTACCGGCGAAGCCGGCCGATTGCGGGGAGCGCGACTTTGCGCTGCCTCCCGCCCCGGATGGCTTCGCCAACGCCGTGTCGGCAGCGCACCAAGGCATAAAGATCGAGTCACGAACTTCTTGGTGCCTTGGTGTCTTGGTGGTGAAAGAGATTCTGACCGTTCTTGAAGTTGAGGCGATCCGGAACGTCACACCTGCGCCATCGGATGCCGGCCGTTGGCAAAGTGCTTGAGCGCGACATACACGAACTGGTTGGCAGGCGTCGGGATGCCGAGCTCGCGCCCCAGTTTCGCCACGGCCCCGGACAACCATGGCAGTTCCAGCCGGTTGCCGCGTTTCAGGTCGCCGCACATGGACGCCACCATGCCGGGCGGATAGGAATCGATTTTTGCCAACTGGTCTTCGACGATGTTCGGATTGAACTTCACGCCTTTCGCACGACCGACCGCGATCACTTCTTCCATCACCTGTTTCATCAGCGCCCGCGTGTCTTCGTCCTCGCGCAGCGGGCCGACCGGCAGGCGGCACAGGGTCGTCATCGCCGACATCGTCACCAGCCGCACGAACTTCTCCCAGATGGCGAAGGTGACGTCGCCGACGATGTCGCAGTTTATGTTGGCGGTTTTGCACGCGGTGAGCAGCGCCTCGGTTCGCGGCGAACGCTTGCCGTCCAGTTCCCCGAAGAACAGGCTTGCCATGGTGCCGTTATGGCGGATGACACCCGGCTCCTCGATCAGCGCCGCGATGTTGGCAACGCCGCCCATCACGTGTTCCTTGCCAAGCACCGGGACGAGCGTGTCGACTGCAATTACGCCGTTCTGAAACGAGACGACCCCGGTGTCCGCACCAATCAGTGGTTTTGCCGCTGTGGCCGCATCCTCGGTGGACCAGAGTTTCACCGCGATCATGACGATGTCCACCGGACCGAGGCCGGTAGTGTCCTCGGCGCACTGGACTTTCTCCAGGTGCAGGTCGCCGAGCTGGCTGAGCACTTTCAGACCGTGCTTTTTCATCGCCTGCAAATGCGCGCCGCGAGCGATGAAGGTGACGTCGTTTCCTGCCGCAGCGAGCCGCGCGCCGAAATAGCCGCCGACGCCGCCGCTGCCGATAATGGCGAGCCTCATGGCAAACCTCCCGTTATCGTTATCGTTGTGAGACCGCAATTCTACCGGCAGCCGCGGACCGGTTGCCTGCCGCCGGCAAGAGGCCATGACGCTGCTCGGAGGGGCTGAGGCGGCCGGAAGTACCAGGATTCGGCCGAGCCATTACCGGGAAAAGCTTCAGAGCGATACCCGCCGCCTCCCGCGCGGATCAACGTGATTTGTGCTTGCGCGCGCGAAGATGCGCTGACGGGTTGTGGTTCGCACGCGCGCACTCGTCGCAAAGTCCGCGCACGGTTACGTCAACATGCTGTGAGCGATAGCCTGTCGGCAGTTTCGGCGTTTTTGCGGCAGGCGTTTCTTCGAGACAGATTGTGTTCGCGCAACACGTACAGGTGAAATGTGGGTGCTCGCCGCTGTGACCGCCGCGCTCGGCATTAAAACGCCATACGCGGTCGGAGTCCGTGATCCTGTGGGCAAGCCCGCTTTCCGTCAGCCAGTCCAGCACCCGATAGACGGTGACACGGTCGATCGGATAGCTTCGTCCGAGCTTGTCTTCCACTTCGTTGTGCGAAAGTGCGCGGCCGGCGTCAAGAAGTATCTTCAGAATCTGTACTCGCGCCATGGTCAGGCGCGCACCGGTCCCACGAATCAGCGATTCGGCGACGTCCGTGGTCGCCTGTTGTGATCTCGCTGGCATTTTTCTCCCCCAAGCGCTACGAGGGCATTATAGCCAACGCCAACTGAAGCGCAGCAAACTTGTTCGCGAACGGATTCTATGGCGCAACACGGTTGCATAAAGAGATCGCTTGTGCATAGAATGCGGTTCCTTTGCGCACGGCGGATTGTTACGCCATCCTGCCTCGATGTATATATCCAAATCGGTGTCCGCTGGTGACCTGATCGGTGTCGCGTTATCCGCGATCTGCATCCTGCATTGCCTCGCGGCGCCGCTTGCCTTGGCGGTATTTCCGTTCATCGGGTTGCTGGTACTTGACGGTGACGCAGAGGTGCATCGCGCGGTGGCCTGTGCGGTTGCGGTGCCGGTGCTGCTGTCGATAGTGCCCGGATACCTTGTACATCGTCGGCTGCGCATCGCCGGCACGGCCGCGGTCGGTGTCTCGATGGTGTGCTTTGCCGCCTTCGTTCCGCTCCACGGGACCGCTGCGGGCGACGAAACGGTGCTGACGATCGGTGGCGGTGCTCTTTTGGTCTCGGCCCACCTCAACAATTGGCGTGCCGTTGTCGCGTCGAGGGCTCAGGGTCTATTCCCCAATTTCTGAGCATATCCCGCACGGAAAAAGACGGGGGCCGAAGCCCCCGTTAATTACGGGTAGATATGAAGAGAGTGACAGGTTCGAAATACATTCAGCAAGTTGCTTGGCACTCGGGCCTGACTATAATGCAACACGGTTGTATACGCAAGCAAGTAGCGTATATGCTTGCATTGACGTGTTGGCACGCTGCCGCCAGCGCGAAGCGGCCGCCGGCAGCAGGTAGAATGCAGTTTTCCCGTGCCACCGCAAGCGCGAAGCGCGACGTCGAGCCAGCATGAACCGACCCGAACGTTTACCCCGAAAAGCGCGGCTTGCCGCGCGCGTCGCCGAGATCGAACCCTTCCATGTCGTGGTGCTGATCACCCGCGCGCAGGAACTCGAGGCGCAGGGGCGCAGCATCGTCAACATGGTGGTCGGCGAGCCGGACTTCCCGACCCCGGGCCCGATCGTGGAGGCCGGGATCGCCGCGATCCGGGAGAATCGGCTGCGCTACACGCCTTCGCTCGGCACCGCGTCTTTGCGCGATGCGCTGGCGGGCTGGTATCGCACGCGCTATGGCATCGAAGTGCCCCCATCGCGCATCGCGGTGACCAGCGGATCTTCGGCCGCGCTGCTGCTGACCATGGGCGTGCTGCTGTCGCCCGAAGACGAAGTGCTGATGGCCGACCCGAGTTATCCCTGCAACCGGCATTTCGTACGTGCGATGGAAGGCCGCCCGGTCGGCATCGCGGTCGGCGCGGACACCGCCTACCAGCTCACCGCCGAACTGGTGGAGCGGCACTGGACGCCGCGCACCGCTGGCGTGATGGTGGCCACACCCTCCAATCCCACAGGCACGCTGATCCCCTATGAGGAACTGCAGCGCATCCATGAAGTCGTGACCCGCAAGGGCGGCACGCTGATCGTCGACGAGATCTACCATGGCCTGACTTATGGCTTCGACGCGCGCAGCACGCTCGAGTTTGCCGACGACGTGTTCGTCATCAACAGCTTCTCCAAGTACTTCTGCATGACCGGCTGGCGGTTGGGCTGGATGGTGATGCCAGAAGCCTACGTGCGAGATGTGGAAAAGCTGGCGCAGAACCTGTACATCTCCAACTCGGACGTCGCCCAGCACGCCGCGAGTGCGGCGTTTCTTCCGGAAACGGTCGCCGAGCTCGAAGGCAACCGCACCCGCTTTCAGGCGCAGCGCGATTACCTGCTGCCCGAACTGCGCAAGCTCGGATTCGAGGTGCCGGTCGAACCGCAGGGCGCCTTCTATATCTATGCGAACTGCAGCAGGCTGACTTCCGACAGCTACCGCTTCTGCCTCGACGTGCTGGAAAAAACCGGTGTCGCGATTGCGCCGGGTCTCGATTTCGGCAGCAACCGTCCGAACGAGCATGTGCGCTTCTCCTATCCCAAGCCGATCCCGGTGCTGGAAGAAGGCGTGCGGCGATTGCGCGAGTACCTCAAAAGATGAACCACAGAGACACAGAGGCACAGAGAAGAAACTGGAGTGAAAACCCGCTATCGGTTACGGGACCGGAAAGCTGACGCGCGGGGCGCCCGTTGCGCTGGGTCGGAAGGGCCAGGCAATCCTGGTGACTCGTGCTGTTCCTGGTTTCTCTCCGTGGCTCTGTGTCTCTGTGGTCAACCTGAATTTCCTGATCGACCTGGACTGAGAGATGAGCGATTTCATGCATGGCCTGCGGCGGGAGACGGTGCGGGCGAACGGCATCAGGCTGAACGTGTGGCACGGCGGCAGCGGCGAGCCGGTGGTGCTGCTGCACGGCTATCCGCAGACGGCGCAGATGTGGCGCAAAGTGGCGCCGGCGATGGCCAACCAGTACACGGTGGTGTGTCCGGACCTGCGCGGTTATGGCGACTCCGACAAACCGGCGTCCGGCTACGACAAGCGCTCGATGGCGAAGGACATCGCGGAGCTGATGCGCGAGCTCGGCCATGAACGCTTCGCCGTGATCGGCCACGACCGGGGCGCGCGCGTGGCGCACCGTCTGGCGCTCGATCACAAGCAGGCGGTGCAGAGGCTCGCAGTGCTGGACATCGTGCCGACGCACACGGTTTTCCGCGACGCCGGCAAGGAGCTCGCCGCCGCCTATTGGCACTGGTTCTTTTTCCAGGTGCCGGATCTGCCGGAAATCATGATCGCCAACAGCGCCGAACCGTTTTTGCGCCAGATGTTCCGCGCGCTCGCCTACCGTGCGGGCGCGATCGAAGAACCGATGTTCCAAGATTACCTGCGCGCCCTGAAACTGCCGGGAACGATCCGCGCCGGTCTCGAGGATTACCGCGCCGCCGCCACGGTGGACTTGGAACATGACGAAAAGGATCTGAAGTCGAAGATCGGCTGTCCGGTGCTCGCCATCTGGGGCGAGTATGGCAAGATGCACACGCTGTTCGACGTGCTCGCCACCTGGCGGGAGAAAGCCGACGACGTGCGCGGCCATCCGCTGCCCTGCGGCCACTTCATTCCCGAGGAGGCACCGGACGCGCTGACCAGCGATCTGTTGCGTTTCCTGCGCGGAGAAATTTAGAACCTATCTCATAATCATTCACGTGTGCGCCGGAGACAATTTTCGTTCCCGGCTAGGCGCGAGCGACGCGGTTTGGCTGGCCCAAACAAGGAGCGAGTAACAACGCCGGGGGCGAAAATCGTCCCGTCCCGGAGGGTTGCGGCCAGAACAGGCGGCTGCGGCGTTGCTCGGCTT
>JBBDIL010000015.1:0-80059 GCA_040880425.1 Burkholderiales bacterium
AGTGGACGGGACTCGAACCCGCGACCCCCGGCGTGACAGGCCGGTATTCTAACCGACTGAACTACCACTCCTCATGCAACACTGGATTTTGGTGGGTGCTGAGAGGCTCGAACTCCCGACATTCGCCTTGTAAGGGCGACGCTCTACCAACTGAGCTAAGCACCCCGCGAAGTCCGACGCCTTTCTCGGCACCCGGACCCTGCAGCAGTCCGGCCAAAACCGACACCCGCGCTGCAAAGCGCGCTAGTTTACTGCATCCTTCAGCGCTTTTCCAGCGCGGAACTTGGGGACCTTGGCTGCTTTGATTTTGATCGTTGCGCCGGTTCGCGGGTTCCGCCCGCTACGCGCTGCACGCTTGCCGACATAGAAACTGCCGAAGCCGACGAGTGTGACCATGCTGTCTTTCTTGAGCGAATTCGTGATGGCGGCAACCGTGCCATCCAGCGCTCGCTCGGCGGCCGCCTTGGAGATGTCGGCCGACTTCGCAATCGCCTCAATCAATTCGGATTTGTTCACTAGCGTCCCCTTTCATTATTGGTAAATGGACAGTGCGGGAGAGTGCGGATGCGGGTGGAGTGATCTTGTTTTGGCAACATTATCCCGCACGGGCTTTATAACAAGGCGAAATTCTGCATGTCAAGGGAAGACGCAACGAATTGCCGCAGGCGCAAAAAAGGCAGAGCACCTGCTCTGCCTTTCCCGCCGCAACTCGATGTCAGTGCTTGATGGTGTTGGACGGCTGAGACGCTTCGATCTGCGGAATTGCCAATGCGTCGGTCTTTTTCTCGGGCAACGGTTCCGGCGCACGTTCCAGCGCCATCTCGAACACCTGGTCTATCCACTTCACCGGGTGAATGTCGAGCCGATTCTTGATGTTTTCCGGGATTTCCGTGAGATCTTTCACGTTTTCCTCCGGGATCAGCACAGTCTTGATGCCGCCTCGATGCGCTGCCAGCAATTTCTCCTTCAGTCCACCGATTGGCAACACTTCGCCGCGCAGCGTGATCTCGCCGGTCATGGCGACATCCGCACGAACCGGAACGCCGGTAAGAACAGAGACGATTGCGGTACAGATCCCGATCCCTGCGCTCGGCCCGTCTTTCGGCGTTGCCCCTTCAGGCAAATGCACGTGCAGATCGTTCTTCTGATAGAAATCCTCCGGAATTCCGAGTTTCTGCGAACGGTTGCGTACCACGGACAAGGCTGCCTGGATGGATTCCTGCATCACTTCGCCGAGCTTGCCGGTTGTAATCGTCTTGCCTTTGCCTGACAGGACTGCGGCTTCTATGGTCAGCAGCTCACCGCCCACCTCGGTCCATGCCAACCCGGTGACCTGCCCGACCTGGTTGTTCTTCTCGGCCAGCCCGTAGGTGTAACGGCGCACGCCTAGGTACTTGTCCAGATTGCGGGCAGTGATGCTGATTTTGCGCTCGCGCTTCTTCAGCAACAGGGACTTCACCACCTTGCGGCAGATCTTGGAGATCTCGCGCTCGAGGTTCCGTACGCCCGCCTCTCGCGTGTAGTAGCGGACGATGTCGCGGATCGCGCTCTCGGAAATCACCAACTCGCTGTCCTTCAGGCCGTTGTTCTTCATCTGCTTTGGGAGCAGATAGCGCACGGCGATGTTTACCTTCTCATCTTCCGTGTAGCCGGACAGACGGATCACTTCCATCCTGTCGAGAAGCGGCGCCGGGATGTTCATGGTGTTCGCGGTTGCCACGAACATTACGTCGGACAGGTCGTACTCCACTTCGACGTAGTGGTCGACGAACTTGTCGTTCTGCTCCGGATCGAGCACCTCGAGCAATGCAGAGGCCGGATCACCACGGAAATCCATGCCCATCTTGTCCACTTCGTCCAGCAGGAACAACGGATTGCGCACGCCGACCTTGGTCATGTTCTGCAGGATCTTGCCCGGCATGGATCCGATATAGGTACGGCGGTGGCCACGGATTTCCGCCTCGTCGCGCACGCCGCCAAGGGACATCCTCGCGAATTTGCGATTGGTAGCACGCGCAATGGATTGCCCAAGGGAGGTCTTTCCGACTCCGGGCGGCCCCACCAGACAAAGAATGGGCGCCTTCAGCTTGTCGACCCGCTGTTGCACAGCGAGATATTCGACGATCCGTTCCTTGACTTTCTCTAGCCCGTAGTGATCGGCGTCAAGAATATCCTGGGCACGGGCCAGATCACCGCTGACCTTGCTCTTCTTCCGCCAGGGCAGACCAACCAGTGTCTCGATGAAATTCCGCACCACGGTCGCTTCCGCAGACATCGGAGACATCATGCGCAGCTTGCGCATTTCGGCCTCGGCCTTGACCCGCGCCTCCTTGGGCATATGCGCTGACTTGAGGCGCTTCTCCATCTCATCCAGGTCGGCACCCTCTTCCATGTCGCCCAGTTCTTTCTGAATCGCCTTGACCTGTTCGTTCAGGTAATACTCGCGCTGGCTTTTCTCCATCTGCCGCTTCACGCGCCCGCGAATCCGGCGCTCGACCTGCAGGATGTCCAACTCGGCTTCGAGCAGTGAAAGCAGGTGCTCCAACCGGAGCTTGACCTCGAACATTTCCAGCACGGCCTGCTTCTGCTCCAGCTTCAACGGAAGGTGCGCAGCAACCGTGTCGGCAAGCCGCCCCGGTTCGTCGATGCCCGACAAGGAAGTGAGGATCTCCGGGGGAATCTTCTTGTTCAGCTTCACGTACTGGTCGAACTGCGACAGCATCGCGCGCCGCATGGCCTCGATCTCGGTCGACTCGACCGCGTCGGCCGGCACCGGCACCGCGTCGGCGCAGTAATGGGTTTTCTCGTCGGTGGCGTTACTGACTTCAGCGCGCTGCACGCCTTCGACAAGGACCTTTACGGTGCCGTCCGGCAACTTGAGCATCTGCAGGATGCTGGCAATACTGCCGATGCGGTAAAGATCTTCGGGAGATGGTTCGTCCTTGGCGGCAGATTTCTGTGCCACCAGCAGAATGTGCTTGCCGGACTCCATCGCCGTTTCCAGCGCCTTGATCGACTTCGGCCGCCCGACGAACAACGGGATGACCATATGCGGGAATACAACGACATCCCGCAATGGCAGCAAGGGATAATTCACGACAGCAGAGGAGTTTTCCATTGTTTCGTTCATTCGGTACTCGAAAAAGCGGGACCTGTACCTGTTTCAGTCACCGGTCCGCGATAACAGCGTATGCAGGATACGTCCTGCATACGCTCAGGCAGAACCAGCCACCTTCGGCTGATCCGAATATATGAGAATCGGTTTGGCGTCGCCGGTGATCATTGCCTCATCCACCACCACTTTCTCGACATTGCTCATGGATGGCAGGTCGTACATGATGTCCAGCAGCACGCCTTCCAGGATGGACCTGAGCCCGCGCGCGCCGGTCCGGCGTGCAAGCGCCTTGTGCGAAACCGCGCGCAGGGCGTCGGGCCGCATCTCGAGCTCCACGCCTTCCATGGCGAACATCTTGTAATACTGCTTCAGCAGAGCATTTTTCGGTTCGGTCAGGATCTGGATCAGCGCATCCTCGTCGAGCTCGTCGAGCGTCGCCACAACCGGCAGACGACCCACAAATTCCGGGATCAAGCCGTACTTGATCAGATCCTCCGGTTCCACACCCCTCAGAACCTCACCGATTTCCTTGCGGTTGTCCCTGTTGCGAACCTCCGCACCAAAACCGATTCCGCTCTTGTCCGACCGCTCACGGATCACCTTGTCGAGACCGTCGAAGGCGCCCCCGCAGATGAACAGGATGTTCGTGGTATCCACCTGCACGAACTCCTGGTTGGGATGCTTGCGCCCGCCCTGGGGCGGCACCGAGGCGATCGTCCCCTCGATCAGTTTCAGCAGGGCCTGCTGCACACCCTCCCCGGACACATCCCTGGTAATCGAAGGGTTGTCCGACTTGCGCGATATCTTGTCGATCTCATCTATGTAAACGATCCCGCGCTGCGCCTTGTCAACATCGTAGTCGCACTTCTGCAGCAGCTTCTGGATAATATTCTCCACGTCTTCGCCGACGTAACCGGCTTCGGTAAGCGTGGTCGCATCCGCCATCACGAAGGGTACGTTCAACAGGCGCGCCAGCGTCTGCGCAAGCAGCGTCTTGCCCGAACCGGTAGGACCGATCAGCAGGATATTGCTCTTGGCCAGCTCGACTTCGTCCTTCTTCTGCGACGTCTTCAATCGCTTGTAGTGGTTGTACACCGCGACGGACAGGATCTTCTTCGCAGTATTCTGGCCGATCACGTACGAGTCGAGGATCTCCCGGATCTCGTGTGGAACGGGAAGGTCCGATTTCGTTCCCTTGCCCGGCGTTTCGGTGTGACTCTCTTCGCGGATGATGTCATTGCACAACTCGATGCATTCATCGCAGATGAACACCGACGGGCCCGCAATCAGTTTGCGCACCTCATGCTGGCTCTTACCGCAGAATGAGCAGTAAAGCAGCTTTTCTCCGCCAGGTTTGTCAGACATAGACACCTTTCGCCTCGCAACTCACACTTTCAGACATCGCGGCAGCCATAAGTTCCTGCCCTGGCAAAAATGCCGCCGTGCGCTACCCTGGTCATCTCGTACGCCGCGCCACGTTACGCCGGCATTCCGCTGCTTGCACGGGTTTCCAGGACCTTGTCTACCAGACCATACTTTACCGCGTCGTCGCCGCTCAGGAAGTTGTCGCGGTCAGTATCGCGCGCGATGACCTCGACGTCCTTGCCCGTATGCTTGGCCATCAGTTCGTTCAGCCGCTGGCGCAGGTACAGGATCTCGCGGGCATGGATCTCGATATCCGAGGCCTGACCCTGGAATCCGCCCATCGGCTGATGAATCATCACGCGCGAATTCGGCAGCATGAAGCGCTTACCTTTTGCGCCCGCGGCCAACAGAAAGGCCCCCATGCTGGCCGCCTGGCCTACGCACAGCGTGCTGACATCCGGTTTGATGAACTGCATGGTGTCGTAGATCGCCAGCCCGGCCGATACCGACCCCCCCGGAGAGTTGATATAGAAGGAAACATCCTTTTCAGGGTTCTCCGACTCGAGAAACAGGAGCTGGGCAACGATCAGGTTTGCAGTTACCTCGTTTACCGGACCAACGAGAAATACCACCCGTTCCTTGAGCAGCCGGGAATAGATGTCGTAGGCGCGCTCGCCCCGCCCGCTCTGCTCGATGACCATCGGCACCAGTCCAAGGCCGCGCGGATCCCAGTCCCCACTCTGCATCCAGTTCATTTGGCGTCACCCATCAGCTCATCGAACGGCATGTCTTTCTCTTCCACTTTTGCCTTTCCAAGCACCCATTGCACCACATTATCCTCGAGAACAATGGATTCCACCTCACGGAGCCGCTCCGGATTCTGGTAATACCAGCGCACCACCTCTTCCGGCTTTTCGTAGCTGCGTGCAAATTCCTCGACCACCCCCTTCACCTGCTCCGGGCGGGCCTGCAGTTTCTCGGCCTGCACCAGCTCTGCCACGATGAGCCCGAGCTTGACCCGGCGCTTAGCGTCCTCCTCGAAGGCTTCCTTGGGAAGCGGAATCTGGTCGGACTTCATGCCCCGTGAAGCCAGGTCCTCGCGCATGCCCTGCATCAGGCGCTCGGTTTCCATCTCGACCAGCGAGTTGGGCAGATCCACCTTGACGCTCTCGAACAGAGCCTTCATCACCTGGTCCTTGACGCGTGCGGTTGTGCGGCGCTGCACCTCGCGCTCCAGGTTGGCCCGGACCTCCGAACGCATCTTGCCGATATCGCCATCCGCAATCCCGAGGTTCTTCGCAAACTCGGCATCCACTTCCGGAAGGCGCGGCGCCTGGACTTCGGACACCTTGACATCGAAAGTCGCGGTCTTGCCCGCAACTTCCTTACCGTGATAGTCGTCCGGAAAGGTGATCTCGAACGAGCGCGTGTCGCCAGGCTTCATGCCGACAACCTGTTTCTCGAACTCCGGCAACAGGCGGCCTTCGCCCAATCGTACGTAGACCCCTTCGCCGCTGCCGCCCTCGAACGGCTCGCCGTCGATCTTGCCGACGTAATCCAGCTGGATCTGGTCGTCCGCCCCGGCAGCGCGGTCCGCCGGCTCGAATACGGTGCGCTGTTTGCGCAACACTTCCAGGGTCTTGTCGACCTCTGACTCGCCAATTTCGACTTTCGGACGTTCGATCTTCGTATTGGAGATGTCGCTTACAGCGACCTCCGGATACACCTCGAATGTTGCGTCGTATTCGAGGGAATCCGACTTCTCGCCCGCAGATTTCAGCTCGATTTGCGGATATCCTGCCACGCGCAGATTCTTCTCGCGCACGGCCTCGCCAAAGCTCTTCTGCACTGCGTCGCCGAGCACTTCCTGTCGCACCTGGCCGCCGTACTGCTGCTCCACAATCCGCATCGGAACCTTCCCTGGCCGGAAGCCATGCACCTTCGCGGTACGCGCGAGTTGCTTGAGTCGATTCTCAATTTGGGTATTCACTTCATCGAGCGGAAGCGTTACCGACAGCTTTCGCTCGAGTGAGCTGATGGTTTCGAGACTGGCTTGCATCTAGTCCTTGCTCTTGTCAAATCGGTCAGCAGGGTTTTTATTCCCACCCTGAAGCGGGGGTCGCGGCCTGGTGCGAAAGGAGAGACTCGAACTCTCACGCCTTGCGGCGCCAGAACCTAAATCTGGTGCGTCTACCAATTCCGCCACTTTCGCGACGGACGCATTTTAATATAATCAGTCTCTTACCGCCACCCGGGCGGCCTTGCCCGTACACCCGGGGCGGCCGTCTAAGTCGCTGTTCCTTAACTGCAATCAACCACGCCTGGCGATGGGTATCGAACATTACGAGAATTTTCCCGTCGCCTCGATCCTGCTGCCGAAGCGGTTCCGAAGGCCGGTCGAACTGATCTATGCGTTCGCCCGCAATGCGGATGATTTTGCAGATGAAGGCGACCTCCCGGCCGCAGAACGGCTGCGACGACTCGACGAGTATCGGGCTGAAATCGACCGCATCGAGGCCGGCAACACGCCCGGAATGCCCTTGTTTCGCGAGCTCGCTCCAGTCATCCGCGAGCACCGGCTGCCAACCGGGCTGTTCCGCGACCTGCTGTCCGCCTTTTCGCAGGATGTCACCAAATCGCGATATGCGGATTTCGGCGAGGTCATGAATTACTGCCGGCGGTCGGCGAATCCGGTCGGACGCCTGCTGCTGCATCTGTACCGGAAGACGGAACCGCGGAACCTTGCGTACTCGGACGGCATTTGCTCCAGCCTGCAATTGATCAATTTTCTGCAGGACGTCGAGATCGACTTCCGCAAGAACCGCATATATCTTCCGCTGGATGAGATGCGTCGATTCGGCGTCAGCGAGCAGCACATCGCCGATCGCGAAGCAAACGAGAACTGGAAAGCACTGATGGCCTATCAGATCGAACGCGCTCGCAAGATGCTTCAGTCCGGCGCTCCGCTCGGTCGCGTGCTGCCCGGGCGCCTGGGGCTCGAACTGAGGATGATCGTAATGGGTGGCGAAACGATCCTGCGCAAGCTGCACCGTGGCGCCGGCGACGTATTCCGGCAGCGGCCGGTTCT
This sequence comes from Burkholderiales bacterium, assembly GCA_040880425.1. GTDB lineage: Bacteria > Pseudomonadota > Gammaproteobacteria > Burkholderiales > Eutrophovitaceae > DATKEK01. Next base: position 7,569 of record JBBDIL010000015.1, read on the forward strand.
AAAGACCACCGACTGGTTATACATGTTCTACCGGTCGGTGTTCGTCTACTGATGAGTCCCGACCAGTACTGCCAGGACAGGGCCGCGAAAAGCGGCTCGAGCTTCTACTACAGCTTCCTGTTTCTGCCGCCTGACAAGCGCCGCGCAATTACTGCGCTTTACGCTTTCTGCCGCGAAGTAGACGATGTCGTCGACGAAGGGCTGGACCCCGAGGTCGCACGCATGAAGCTCGCGTGGTGGCGAACCGAGATCGGGAGCGTGTTCTCCGGCGGCGCCCAGCATCCGGTCGCCCGCGCGCTGGTAGCGGTCACCCGGCAGTTCCATCTTCCCGAATCCGGTTTCAATGACATCATCGATGGCATGGAAATGGATCTCACGCGGAACCGCTATGCCGATTTCGATGAGCTCGAAACCTATTGTTACCGTGTCGCCGGTGTGGTCGGGCTGATGGCAGCGGAAATTTTCGGTTACCGGGACCGGCAAACCCTAAGTTATGCAAAAAATCTTGGCACTGCATTCCAGCTGACCAACATCATTCGCGACGTAGGCGAAGACGCCCTGCGCAACCGGATCTACCTGCCGCTGGATGAACTCGCCCGTTTCGGTGTGTCGCCCGAACAGGTTCTGCATCCGGACGCAAATACCGACCTGCGCGAGCTGATCGCATTTCAGATCGACCGTGCGCGGCAGTACTACGCGCGGGCTTTCGATGCGCTGCCGGCGGAAGACCGGCGTGCCCAGCGTCCCGGGCTGGTGATGGCGGCCATCTACCTGAAACTGCTGGACCGCATCGAAGGCGACGGTTGCCGCGTGCTGGAGCGGCGTGTGTCTCTTTCGCCGATCCGCAAGCTGTGGATCGCGTGGACAACCTGGATGCGGGGATGAACGCGGTTACCGGCGACCGGGACAAGGGGCGGGCGCAGGGCCCCACGCTTGCATCCGCCAGTCCTGCCCGTCGAGCCGGACGCGTCGCAGTGATCGGGGGCGGCTGGGCCGGGATGGCCGCGGCGGCTGAACTCGCTGCGCACCGCCTGCCGGTCACTGTGTTCGAAGCGGGCAAAATACTTGGCGGACGGGCCCGGCGTGTAGAGATCGACGGCGTCACGCTCGACAACGGTCTGCACATTCTGGTCGGCGCATATAAAGAAACCTTGCGCTTGATCCGGATGGTCAGCCCGTCCGGTACCACGGATGGCTTGCTGAGGTTGCCGATCCAGCTGCGGGTCGAACCCGGCTTCGAGTTGTCGGCGCCGCGCCTGCCGGCGCCAATGCATCTGGCCGTCGCGCTGGCTACGGCTTCCGGCCTTGCCCTGTCCGAACGCATTGCCGCACTTCGCTTCATGCTGATCCAGCGCGTGCGGGGATTCCGCTGCGACGACGCTCTTACCGTACGGGAATTGCTCACTCGCCATGCGCAGCCGCAGCGTCTGGTCGAATGCCTCTGGGGACCGCTCTGCATCGCCGCCCTGAATACCCTGCCGCAGGAGGCCTCGGCCCGGGTGTTCCTCGCCGTGCTGCGCGATTCGCTCGCCTCCACCCGGGCAGCAAGCGATCTGCTGCTGCCGACACGCGACTATTCCGCGCTGTTTCCTGAGCCTGCGGGTCGCTTCGTTGAAGAACACGGCGGCAGTGTGCATACCTCAGCACCGGTCCAGGCGCTGCGCCTGCAAGGCGGCGAGTTCGAAATCGAAGCGGTCGGGGGCGGCACTTTCAGCCACATCGTGCTGGCGACCGATCCGCACCGCGCCTGCGAACTGCTCGCGCCACTGCCCGAAACTGCAGTACTGATCTCGCAGTTACGCAAATTCGACTACCGGCCGATCTACTCCATCTATCTCCAGTATCCGCACAGCGTGAGGCTGCTCCGCCCGATGGTCGGCTTCACCGAGGGTTTTGCCCAATGGGCGTTCGACCGCGGGCAGCTTTGCGGACAGCATGGCCTGATCGCGGTAGTGATCAGCGCATCCGGCGCGCACCAGCAGTTGCCGCACCCGCAACTGGCGCAGGCCGTGCACGCGGATCTCGCAAAATGGCTGCCGGGACTGCCCGCCCCGCTGGGGCACCAGGTGATCGCGGAAAAGCGCGCGACCTTCGCCTGCGTCCCGCAACTCGAGCGCCCCGCCAACCGCACCCCGGTTCCGCATCTTTATCTCGCCGGCGACTACACCGACTCCGAGTACCCCGCGACGCTGGAAGCCGCCGTACGCAGCGGCGTCAACTGCGCCAGACTGATTGCCAGGAATGACTGATCTGCAGAACTACACACCGCCGCCCGACCTGCTCGCAGGACGCGTGGTCCTGGTCACCGGCTCCACCCGCGGCATCGGCCGTGCCGCGGCACTCGCCTTTGCCGCGCACGGTGCCACCGTGGTGCTGCACGGCCGCCATCCAGGGCCGCTCGAGAACGTCTACGACGAAATCACGTCACGTGGTTACCCGGAACCCGCGGCGATCCCGCTCGACCTGGAACGAGCCGGCGTCCGCGAACTGGATCATCTGGCCTACGCGATCGAGTCCCAGCTCGGACGGCTCGACGGCATCGTCCACAATGCCTCGCACCTGGAGAAACTCTCGGCACTCGAGCACCAGAGCATCGACGAATGGGTGCGCACTTTACGCGTGAACCTGGTGGCGCCTTTCGCGCTCACCCAGGCCTGCTCGCGCCTGCTGCGCGCCGCGCCTGACGCATCGGTGATCTATACCTCCGAAACCCACGCCGCCAAACCGGCGGCGTACTGGGGTGCCTACGCCGTATCGAAGGCGGCGCTGGAAACGCTGATGCGCATCCAGGCGGACGAATGGTCGCGCCTCACGCATTTGCGTGCAAACGTCGTGGTGCCCGGTCCGGTTGCCTCGCCGTTGCGCCAGAAGACCCACCCCGGGGAAGCAGAATCCGAACTGCCGCAGGCCGACGTGCTGGCGCCGGTGTATCTGTATCTGATGGGCCCGGACAGCTCGGGGATCAGCGGCCGGGTTTTCGACGCTCAGGGCTGAAGCCGTTCGCGCATCCAGTCCGGCAACGGACGCGAACGCCCGTCGCTGATGTCGATCCACACCATGACCGCTTCGACTTCGGCATAGCGCTCCTCTGGCTCTCCGGCACGAAACAGTTCGTGCCACATTCGGAAGCTGCTGCGCCCGGGTCGCCCGGCATAGGTGGTCAACTCGAAGTCCACTGGATAGACGGCAGGCTTCAGGTACTTGCAGGTCATGGTGCCGAGGATCGGCCCCTCCCGACCGGGGCGATAATCGATTTCAAGACTGTCGAACCAGGAAATGCGCGCCTGTTCGAAATAGCGGAAATACGAAACGTTGTTCATGTGACCGAGCGCATCCATTTCGCCCCAGCGCATCGGCATGCGGTCGGTCCTGAGGAGCTTGCCTTCTGGTTTCATTTTCAGTTGTGGCGTCTGCAGTCGCAGGAAAGTTTTATCATCGCGATGTGAGCGGGCGATTCTAACGCACGCCCGCACCAGTCACGAGGAGGAGAAGTTGGCGGAACGTGAATCGATGCAGTACGACGTGGTGATCGTCGGCGCCGGACCAGCGGGCCTGGCAGGCGCGATCCGGCTGAAACAGCTGTGCGCGGAGCGCGACAGGGATGTCTCCGTATGCGTAATCGAGAAAGGCTCCGAAGTCGGTGCGCACATCCTGTCCGGCGCGGTGATGGACCCGCGTGCATTGGGCGAACTGCTGCCGGACTGGCAGGCTCTCGACGCGCCGCTGAACACGCCAGTCTCCGAGGATCGCTTCCTGTTTCTCGGCGAACGCTCGTCCTTCAGGACGCCTAACTGGATGCTGCCGGGCTGTTTCAGGAACCATGGCAACTACGTGATCAGCCTCGGCAACGTCTGTCGCTGGCTCGCGCAGCAGGCGGAAGGCCTTGGCGTGGAAATCTTCCCAGGCTTCGCCGCGGCGGAAGTGATTTACGACGACAGTGGCGCGGTGAAAGGCGTCGCCACCGGCGACATGGGCGTGAATCGCAACGGGGAAAAAACAGACGCCTATCAGCCGGGGATCGAACTGCACGCAAAGTACACTTTCTTTGCCGAAGGCTGTCGCGGCAATCTCGGCAAGCAGCTCGAATCCCGGTTCGCGCTGCGCGACGGCAGGGACCCGCAGGTTTACGGAATCGGCCTGAAAGAACTGTGGGAAGTCGCACCCGAAAAACACCAGCCCGGACTGGTCGTGCATACCGCCGGATGGCCGCTCGACCGTGAGACCTACGGCGGCTCATTCCTCTATCACCTGGAGAATAACCAGGTTGCCGTCGGCTTCGTGGTCGGCCTCGGTTACACCAATCCGCATCTCTCGCCTTATGAGGAATTCCAGCGCTACAAAACACACCCTGTAATCCGCACGACGTTCGAAGGCGGGAAGCGGATTGCCTATGGCGCACGCGCCATCACCGCCGGCGGGCTGCAATCGCTGCCGAAACTCGTTTTTCCCGGAGGCACGCTGCTCGGCGACAACGCAGGATTTCTGAACGCGTCGCGCATCAAGGGCAGTCACTGCGCGATCAAGTCCGGCATGCTCGCCGCCGAGGCTGCATTCGACGCGATCTCTGCGGGGCGCGAGCGGGATGATCTCTCCGCCTACCCGAAAAGCTTCCAGCGCTCGTGGCTGCACGACGAACTGCACCGCGCGCGAAACTTCAAACCATGGATGTCGAAGGGACTGTATCTCGGCACGCTGATGGTCGGCATCGACCAGATCGTGTTCGGCGGCAAGGCGCCGTGGACGCTGCATCACGCACATGCCGACCACGAAACACTGAAGCGGAAAGACCAGGCCAAGCCAATCGCCTACCCCAAGCCGGACGGCAAACTGACCTTCGACCGACTGTCTTCCGTGTTCATTTCGAATACCAACCACGGCGAAGATCAACCGGTGCACCTGCAGCTGAAGGACCCGGATGTTGCGATAAGCGTGAACCTCGAACGCTATGACGCACCGGAACAACGCTATTGCCCCGCCGGCGTCTACGAAATCGTGCGCGAGGAATCCGGACCACGTCTGCAGATCAATGCGCAGAACTGCGTGCACTGCAAGTCCTGCGACATCAAGGACCCGGCCCAGAACATCGACTGGGTCGTGCCCGAGGGCGGCGGCGGGCCGAATTACCCGAACATGTGAGCCGCGTCTGCGCGCTTGTGGGCACGGCAAAACCGAAAACGGCAGGCGTCGCCGTTGCAGCAATGAACGAGAAGGCAGTTATTCGGAATAGCGTCGCAGACAAATCCCGAGGCCGGTTGCAGCGCAGCCTGCGTTTTTTCGCCGCGTCGAGTTCGCGCAGCAGTGCCCATTCGCTCGCTCGCGTCCGGCGCGGCGTCGCTGCGCTGTTCCTGCTGACGGTCGCGTTGATCGTCGCACTGGTTGCGGCCGCGGTACACGCGGATTACCGGTTCGCCTACCGCCAGGCCGAGACGCTCACCGCGACCCTGACCACGGCGGTCGAGGAACATGTGCTGCGCACCACGCTGGAAACCGATCGCGTGCTGCGCGGGCTGGTCGAACACGTCGAATCGGCGGGCGGCTATGGTGCCCTCACGACGTCTGCGCTGCATGAATCGCTCAAGCTCCAGGCCGAGGGCACCGCAACTGGAAAGCCTGTTCGCCATCGATGCGCAGGGCAACGTGGTTGCGAGCGGCCTGAGTCCCGATCTGCCGCCACTTAGTCTGCGTGACCGTGACTACTTCCAGCACTTCCTGGATCCGAATGCCGACGGATTGTATCTGGGCAAGCACATTCACAGCCGCGTGACCGGCAACATCCTGTTCTCGCTGGCCCGCCGGATCCACGCCGCGGACGGCAGCTTGCATGGCGTACTGGTGGCAGGCGTGCTCGCCAATTACTTCCGTACCTTCTACGATCGTCTGCAGCTTCCCGCGGGCAGCTCGATCCTGATCACGCGCGCCGACGGGTTCCTGCTTTTCCGGCATCCGGAACGCCAATACCGCGCCGGCACCGACGACCTTTCAGATATCTCCCTGTTCACACGCTACCTGCCGCAATCGGCCGTCGGTACGTTCGCGGAACGCAGCCCCTTCGACAACCTCAATCGCATCATCTCGTACCGCACGGTAGAAGGCCTGCCGGTGGTCGTCCTGCTCTCGATCCCGCGCGGAGTCGCGCTCGCGGGCTGGCGCGCCGATGCCGGAAGGAAGATCGCCTTCGCCGCAGCAATGCTTCTGCTGCTGAGCTTGCTTGCTTGGCTGGTGCGCCGCCAGCTGCTGCGGGCCGAGCGTGCCGAGGAGGCGTTGCGTGCGAGTCGCGTGCGTTTCGAGGAATTGGCGACACTGTCCACAGACGGATTCTGGGAACAGGACGAACGGCATCGTTTCACCTGGCTCGGTGAACGTTTCCGTTCTACGCTCGGTTCAGCATCCGGGCTGTTTGCGGGCAAGGCCCCGTGGGAGCTTCCTGTCACCAATCTCACCGATGCGGACTGGGAGCATCACCGGCGGGTGCTCGCCAACCGCCTGCCGTATCGCGATCTTGTCCTGAGGATCGGCTTGGCCAATGGCGCAATCTGGCCCAGCGTTTCCGGCAATCCGGTATTCGACTCCCGCGGGAATCTGACCGGCTATTTCGGGACCGCACGCGATGTGACGGAAGAGATGGAGCAGCGCGCCGAGATAGTCAGAAAGGCCTTTCTCGACCCCCTGACTGGCCTTCCGAATCGCGCCCTGTTCCAGGATCGTCTGGTCCAGGCGATCGCCAAGGCCAGGCGCAATGACGCCAGCCTGGTGCTGTTCATCGATCTGGATCGTTTCAAGCAGATCAATGACGTGCACGGCCATCACGTCGGCGATCGTCTGCTAACCGCGATTGCCGAGCGGCTCTCCGCCTGCCTGCGCGAATCGGATACGGCGGCACGTTACGGAGGCGACGAGTTCGTGGTGCTGCTGACCGACTTGCCGAACAGAGAGGCCGCCCTCAGTGTCGCAAGTAAACTACTGAACTCTGTTTCCGGTGCGTACGAAATCGAGGGTGTTTCCCTGCAGATCACGCCAAGTATCGGGGTTGCCGTCTTTCCCGATCACGGCGACACCGCGGATACGCTGCAACGTGCGGCAGACGAAGCGATGTATTCGATCAAGGGCGCGGGCCGGGCCGGCGTCGCCATCGCGCCCCCGGCACAACAGAACGGCCCGGCGCAGTGAACCCGCGCCGGCCGGAATTCAGCTGCCTGCTTTTGCCTGCAGTGCCTTCAGGATGGGGCCGATGACGTCCGTCGGCACCGGGAACACGATGGTCGAACTCTTGTCGCCGGCGATATGAGTCAGCGTCTGCAAATAGCGCAGTTGCATCGCCTCGGGTTGCCCAGCCAGAACACGCGCTGCTTCCAGCAATTTTTCCGATGCCTGCATCTCACCTTCCGCGTGGATAATCTTGGCGCGCCGTTCGCGTTCGGCTTCCGCCTGGCGGGCGATCGCGCGAATCATCGTTTCATTGATGTCGACATGCTTGATCTCCACGTTTGAAACCTTGATGCCCCAGGCATCGGTCTGCTGGTCCAGTGCCTGCTGGATATCCAGATTGAGTTTTTCGCGCTCGGACAGCATTTCGTCGAGATCGTGCTTGCCGAGCACCGCGCGCAGCGTGGTCTGCGCGAGCTGACTGGTTGCAATCATGTAATTCTCGACCTGGATGATCGCCCTTTCCGGATCGACCACACGAAAGTAAACCACCGCGTTGACTTTGACCGAAACGTTGTCTTTCGAGATCACGTCCTGGCTCGGTACATCCATGGTCAACGTGCGCAGGTCCACCCGCACCATCTGCTGGATCCCGGGAATGATGATGATCAGGCCGGGACCTTTGACTGCCCAGAAACGTCCGAGCTGGAACACCACGCCGCGCTCGTACTCGCGCAGGACGCGGAACGTATATACCGCGAGCAGGACAACGCCTGCCAGCACGGTAATCCAGAAGTATCCTCCAGCCATTACGCACCTCCTCCAGATTCTTCGGCAATCGCCGAGACCTTCAGTATCAAACCGTCTACACCATGTACACGGACTTTCTGACCTTTCCTGACCGGCTTGTCGCTAACGACCTTCCAGAGTTCGCTGTGCACGCGTGCCCAGCCATCGCCGTCGAAATCGTCCAGCGCCTCGCCGGTGGCACCGATCAGCTCCTCCGACCCGGACACGACCGGCCGCCCCCTCGCCTTGATGGCCATGCCGACGATCAAAACCACGAACAATACCGTCAGCGCGGTGACGCCCGCGATCACTTCCCAGGGAATTTCGAACTGGGGCACATCGGTTTCGATCAGCATCACGGACCCCACGATAAACGCAACCGCACCGCCTGCCCCCAATACGCCGAAGGTCGGCACAAAAATCTCTGCAACGATGAAACCAATACCCAGCAGGATGAGCGCCACGCCCACATAGTTCACCGGCAGCAACTGGAACGCGTACATCGCCAGCAGCAGGCTGATTGCGCCCATGACACCGGGCAGGAAGAAACCCGGATTGTAGAATTCGAGCAGCAATCCGTAGATCCCGATCAGCATCAGGATATACGCAACACTCGGGTTGGTGATCGTAGCAAGAAACCGGTTGCGCCAGTCCGGTTCGATTTCGATGATGTCTGCATCGGCAAGCGCCAGCGTTCGCGTGCCCTCCTGCATTTTCACGGTCCGGCCTTCCGCTTGCTTCAGCAGGTCCGCCAGATCATCGGCGACGAAATCCACCACGTTGATCCTGGCGGCCTCTTCGGCAGCGAGACTGACTGCTTCGCGCACCGCCTTCTCCGCCCATTCCACGTTGCGTCCGCGCAACTGCGCCAGTCCGCGAATATATGCGGCCGCGTCGGAAACTTGTTTTCGCGTGGACGCGTCGCCCGCTGGTGGTTCCGCATCCTGCGCCGCCTGGTCTTTCTTCTCGCCGTCTCCATTACCCCTGTCCTGCTGCGGACGTTTCGGCTCCCCGCCGCCCGGACTCGGACCGCCGATCGCGACCGGCGTCGCCGCCCCGAGATTGGTCGCCGGCGTCATTGCGGCGACATGGCTCGCGTACAGGATATAGGTGCCGGCGCTCGCGGCCCGTGCACCGCTCGGGTGAACGTAGGTGGCAACCGGCACGGGCGAGGCGAGAATGCCTTTGATGATGTCCCGCATCGCCGTGTCCAGCCCGCCGGGGGTGTCCATGCGAATGACGATCAGCGCTGCGTTCTTTTCTTCCGCTCGCTCGAATCCCCTCAGAAGGTAATCCGAGGTGGCGGGACCGATCGCGCCATCAACATCGAGCACCACCACCGGGGCAGGCCCGGCGGCAGGCTCGGCGGCCAGCGCCACCGGCGCAAGCAACAGCAGAAAAACGAGTCGGAGTATCTTCATAATCGAATGGATCCGGCGGCGCCCGTTCCCATCACTCCACGCGATGCCAGGTCTGGGTGCGGCCAAGCAGCGATATGCCTATATAGCCGCGAACGTCGAGCGTCCGGCCATCGTCTGCGAGCGTCATCTTGCAGCGGTAGATCTTCCCGTTCTTGGGATCCAGGATCTGACCGCCGCTCCACACCTTGTTGTCCTGCTTCAGACCCCAGAAGATGGTCATGCCGATAATCGGCTGATCTTTGCGTTCCCCTTTGCATTCATCGCAAAGGTGTTTCGGGTCTTCGTCCGGCCGCGTGACGATCTGCTCAACCGTTCCCTGCAACACCCCGTCGACCTCGACGATGCGCACGATCGAGCGCTCCGTTTCCGTCTTGTCGTCGATGGTGCGCCATACGCCGACCGGGCTGTCGGCAATGGCTTCGGAAACGAAGGCTGCACAGAGGACCGCGAAAACCAGGCTCAAGTTCCTTGACGACATGTCGACCTCCCGACCCCTAGGATTGATTCTTATTGCTTCCCACCACCGTCCTCGCCGCCAGCACCGCAGGTGCCGCAAGGCGCAGCTTCTCGATCGCCTTCCAGTCCCATTCTATGCCGAGTCCGGGCTGCTCGAACGGATATGCGTAACCCTCGTCGATCTTCATTGCGTTTTTCATGACGACGTCGAGCTGGGGAATATGCTCCACCCAGGGTGCATTCGGCACCGCAGCGCACAAACCGACATGAAGCTCCATCAGGTAGTGCGGGCAGATCGGCATGTTGAAGGACTCCGCAATATGCGCGCATTTCAGCCACGGCGTGATGCCGCCGATGCGCCCGACATCGGTCTGCACCACGGTACACGCTCCGCGCTGCATGTATTCGCGAAAATGACTGATCGAGTAAATCGATTCGCCGACCGCGATCGGCAGGCTGGTGGATTCGCGCAGCAGCACATGCCCGTTCAGGTCTTCGGCCGGCAGCGGCTCTTCGAACCACGCCAGGTCGAACTCTTCGAAATGACGCGCTCGACGGATCGCCTCCGCCACCGTGAAACCCTGGTTGGCATCGACCATCAGTTCCATGGCATCGCCGATCGCGCGCCTGACCGCGGCCAGTCGTTGCACGTCCTCGGAAACATGGGGCTTGCCGACCTTGACTTTCACCCCACGGAATCCGCGCGTCTTGGTCTCGAGCGCATTCTCGATCACCTCTTCTATCGGAAAATGCAGCCAACCGCCCTCGGTATCGTAGATCGGAATTCTTTTCTGCGCCCCGCCCGCCATCACGTGCAGCGGCAGCCCGGCACGGCGGCCGCGCATGTCCCAGAGTGCGGTATCGATGGCACACAAAGCCAGGCTGGTGATCGCACCGACCGCGGTGGCGTGGGTGTGAAAGAAGAGATCCTTCCAGATCTCCTCGACCATCTGTGGATCGCGACCCAGCAGCTGCGGCGCCAGATGGTCGCGGATCAGCGCGACGATCGACGAGCCGCCGGTACCGATGGTGTAGGTGTAACCCGTACCTTCGACGCCGTCATCCGCAAAAATCTGGACCATCGGCGTTTCCTGCACCGGAAACGACTGGATCGCGTCGCCGCGTTTGACTTTCGGTTTGAGGTCGACCTGAAACACCTCGACCCTGACGATCTTCGCCATGCTTGGTCCTTATTGCTGGTTTGTCGTGCGGGAGAACTCTAGCCCGGTTTGTCGCGGCCAGTCTGTTCCAGTTTGCGCAGATACGCTTCTTTCTTTGCCACGAACACCGTCTTATCGATCACCGCGTGGACCACACCCTGACTGTCAACCAGCGCGATCTCGCGGCTCACGTCGACGGAAGGCTCGCGCTCGAGCCGCTGACGCAGGTCGTCCAGTTCGGCGTCGGTCACGCGGCACTCGGCAAACAGCGTGGTCTTGCCGGGTTTCCGGTAGCGGATGCTGGCGTGCTTGTCCCATACGATGTAGCCGCGGCCGAGCCCGGCCTTGATCAGCAGGGCATACAGCGGGTCGGTCGCCGCGTACATGGCGCCGCCGAAGATCGTGCCATGGATGTTGCGGGTCCTGAAGTTCAGCGGCAGGCGGATGCGGATCGCCCGCAGATCCTCCGCGATGTAATCGACCTTGGCGCCGGTACCCCAGAATGCCGGATAGAAGTTGAAAATCTGCCGTCGCACCCAGGTGCGCAGTGATTCCCGCTGCCGCGGCCGTTCGCCCACGGCGGCATCGCTCACCGGATCGCCTCGAAAACGCCGGCCGCACCCATCCCGGTCCCGATGCACATGGTCACCATGCCGTACTTATGGCCGCGGCGCCGCAGGCCATGCACCAGCGTCGCGGTGCGGATCGCACCGGTCGCGCCGAGCGGATGGCCGAGCGCGATCGCACCGCCCAGCGGGTTGACCTTGTTCCGATCCAGCCCGAGATCGCCAATGACCGCCAGCGCCTGTGCGGCAAACGCCTCGTTCAGTTCGATCCAGTCGAGATCGTCCTGGTTGATACCCGTCTGTTTCAGCACCTTTGGAATGGCAAACTTCGGGCCGATGCCCATGATTTCGGGCGGCACCCCGGCCACAGCGAAGCCCAGAAACTTCGCCAGCGGCTGCAGTTCATAGCGTTTGATCGCCGCCTCGGACGCCAGTACCACCGCGCCGGCGCCGTCAGAAGTCTGCGAAGAATTGCCGGCAGTCACCGAACCTTTCGCCGCAAACGCCGGCCGCAATTTCGCCAGGACGTCCGGCGTGGTACCGGGACGCGGGCCTTCGTCCACGCGGACCATGTTCGCACGCACCCTGATCTCACGGCTGTCGAGGTCCGGAACCCGTTCTTCGACCGTATACGGCGCGATCTCGTCGGCGAACTCGCCCTGCTCGATGCCGGCCAGCGCGCGGCGATGGCTCTCCGTGGCGAACGCATCCTGGGCCTCGCGCGACACTTTCCACTGCTCGGCCACTTTCTCTGCGGTGATGCCCATGCCATAGGCGATGCCGACGTTCTCGTCCTTCAGGAAAATCTTCTCGTTCGCCGCGATCTTGTTGCCACCCATCGGGATCATGCTCATGCTTTCGGCACCCGCGCCGATCATCACGTCCGCTTCACCCAGCCGGATGCGGTCGGCCGCGATCGCCACCGCGTTCAGCCCGGACGAGCAGAACCGGTTCACCGTCAGCCCCGCCACCGTGTTCGGAAACCCCGCCAGCAGCAGGCCGATGCGCGCCACGTTCATGCCCTGTTCCGCTTCCGGGATCGCGCAGCCGACGATCACGTCGTCCACCGCGCCATATTCCAGTCCCGGCGCCTGCGCCATTGCGTTGCGCAACGCATGCGCCAGCAGATCGTCCGGCCGCACGTTCCTGAACACCCCCCGCGGCGCCTTGCCCACCGGACTGCGCGCCGCCGCGACGATGTAGGCATCCTGCACTTGCTTGCTCATGCTATTTCTCCATCAAATATGAACCACGGAGGACACGGAGTAAAACCAAAGACAGATCTCACCGCAAAGGCGCAAAGAACGCAAAGAAGATCGATCTTTGAATTCTTGTATTTTTTCGTGTCTTCGTGCCTTCGTGTTTCGCTTTTGCCGGTTTTCCTCCGGTGCCGCCGACACGGCGTTGGCGAAGCCATCCGGGGCGGGAGGCGGCACTCCGGCGCACTCCCCGCTATCGGCCGACTTCGTCGGTAACGTGTCCGTGCGCCGCTCCGTGGTGAAAATCAGTTCCGCAACGGCTTGCCGGTCTTGAGCATGTGTTCGACGCGTGCCTGGGTTTTCTCCGTCGCCAGCAGTTCCATGAAGGCCTGCCGCTCCAGGTCGAGCAGCCACTGCTCATCGACCAGGCTGTTCGGTTCGACGTCGCCGCCGCACATGACGTGCGCGAGTTTCGACCCGATCAGGTAGTCGTGGTCCGAGATGTACTGCCCGGCGAGCATGTTCACCATACCCATCTTCAGCGTGGCGATCACGGTGCGCCCGGCAACCGGGATGTTCCTCGCCCTGAGCGGCGGGCGGTATCCGGATTCGGACAAGGCGTTCAGTTCGGCCTTGGCCGCGTGCAGCAGTTCGAAGCGGTTCATCACCACGCGGTCCGCGGCGCGCAGATAGCCGAGCTCGCGCGACTGTTCTGCGCTCCGGCCGACCTGGGCGGTCGCCACGTTCTGGAAGGTGCTGCGGATGAACGGAAACAGGTCGCCGCCTTTGGCATCCTGCGCGGCACGGAAAGCGAGTTCCTTGCAGCCGCCGGCACCGGGGATCAAGCCGACCCCGACTTCGACCAGGCCAATATAGCTTTCCAGTGCAGCCACCGCGTGGTCGCAGTGCATGACGATTTCGCAACCGCCGCCCAGCGCCATGCCGTCCACCGCGGCAACGGTCGGCACCGATGAATAACGCAGCGCCATGTTTGCCGTCTGGAACTGCTCCACCACCTGTTCTACCATCTCCAGGCGCCCGGCCATCAGCGCATCGGCGACGTTCAGCTTGCGTGCGACGCTCAGGATCGCGGACTCCGCGCTGCGCTTGAATTTCTTCAGCATCGAGGCCAACGCCGACGGCTTCGCGCCGGATCGGCTGCCGCCGCCCTGCAGGTTGGCACCGATGGAGAACGGCGGTTCGGTTTGCCAGATCACCAGCCCCTTGAAACCGCGTTCCGCCTCCTCGATCGCCTGCATCATGCCGTCGAGCACGTCTTCGCCGACCGTGTGCATCTTACTCTTGAAGCTCAGCACCGCGATGTCGTCACCGGTGGTCCACAGGCGCACGGCGTCGGTCTCGAACACCGCGCGGCCGTACTCTGCGGATTCCGCGATCAGGCGGTCCGGGAATGGCTGACGACGGTAAACCGGAAGCGTCGAACGCGGCCGATAGCTACGGTCAGCGGGCCGATAGGATCCCTGCGCTGTATGCACGCCCACCCGGTCCGGTTCGCGCACCCAGTCCGGCAGCGGCGCGTTCGCCATACTTTTGCCTGCGGCGATGTCTTCTTCGATCCAGCTGGCGATCTGCGACCAGCCCGCCGACTGCCAGATCTCGAACGGCCCCTGGTTCCAGCCGAAACCCCAACGGATCGCGAGATCGACGTCGCGCGCATTGTCGGCGATCTGCTCCATATGAAAAGCGCAGTAATGCAGCATGTCGCGGAACGTCGCCCACATGAACTGCGCCTGCGGATGGCTGCTCGCGCGCAACCGGGCAAACCGTTCGACCGGATTGCGGTTCTTGAGGATCTCGACCACCGCCGGATCGGCTTCCCGTCCCGAGGCGCGATAGGTCTTCGACTCGATGTCGAGTACCTGGATCTCCTTGCCGACCTTCTGGTATACGCCGCGCTTGCTCTTCTGCCCGAGCGCACCTTCTTCCAGCAGATGCTTCAACCAGTCGGGCAAATCGTAGAAGCGGTGCCAGGGATCATCCGGCAACGTGTCCTTCATGGTGCCGATCACGTGCGCCAGCGTATCCAGTCCGACGATGTCGGCGGTGCGATAGGTTGCGCTTTTCGCCCGCCCGATCAACGGCCCGGTCAATGCATCGACTTCATCGAACCCCAGCCTGAGGCCTTCGGTGTGATAGAAGGCGGCGATGATCGAGAACACCCCGACCCGGTTGGCAATGAAATTCGGCGTGTCCTTGGCGCGGACCACGCCCTTGCCGAGCGCGGTCACCAGGAACGCCTCGAGTCCGTCCAGGATGCCCGGCGACGTCCACTTGCCGGGGATCAGTTCCACCAGGTGCATGTAACGCGGTGGATTGAAGAAATGCACGCCGCAGAAACGCCCGCGCAGTTCCTCCGGCAGCACCTCGGCCAGCGAATCGATGGAAAGGCCGGAGGTATTGGTGGCGAAGACCGTCTGCGCACCGAGGTGCGGCACCACCTTTTCGTACAAGGCTTTCTTCCAGTCCATGCGCTCCGAGATCGCCTCGATCACCAGGTCGCAGTCGTGCAGCAGCGGCAGGTCGTGGTCGTAATTCGCCGGCTGGATATGGTCTGCGCGCGCCGGCGTGGACAAGGGCGCGGGATCGAGCTTCTTCAGTCCATCGATCGCTTTGCGCACATTGCCGTTCGGATCCCCTTCCTTCGCCGCCAGCTCGAACAACAGCGTCTCGACATTGGCATTGACCAGGTGCGCCGCGATCTGCGCACCCATGACACCGGCGCCGAGCACGGCGACCTTGCGAACCTTGAGGGATGAATCGACTGGCATGAGAAACCTGTTCTGGTGCTGACAAAGAAAAAACCGCGGCGGCAACACCTGCCGCCGCGGAAATGCGGCCTTGCTTTAGAAGTTGTGGGTGTACTGGACGCTGAGAATATCGATGGACGCATCGTAGCTGCCGACCACGCGCCCGAACGCGGCCGCGTTGCCGCGGTCCTGGTCAATCGGCACGTCGCTCACGAACAGGTGCGCGTAGCCGAAATCCAGCTTGCTTCTGTCGTTCAGGCGGTAGCTGCCGCCAAGCGCAACCCATGTGCGATCATCGTCCGGCAATCGCACCGTGCGATCCGCATCGCTGACCGGTGACTCGTCGAACGCCACGCCGGCTTTCAGCATCAGGCGGTCGGTGTACTTGTAGTTCACGCCGATCGAGTAGCGATAGCTGTCATCGAAGTTCAGCACCAGCGTATCGCGGGTCGCCCCGGTCGCAGGATCGATGATGCGGATATCCTTGATCTCGCTCCAGCGTGTGTAGGTCACGTCTGCCAGAAGATCCAGCCGGTCGTTGATCGCCTGCACCAGGCTGACCGAGAACATGTCCGGCAAGGTTACGTCGGCTTCTGCTGCGCCGCTGGCGGGACCGACCACCGCCCCGCCTGGACTCGTTACCGTCACGCTGCCCTCCAGCGTATAGTCCATCGTCGAGCGGTAGCTCACGCCAATAGTAGTGGTCGGGCTGACATCGAACAGCGCCCCGATATTCCAGCCCCACGCCGCGTCATCAGCCTCCAGAACCGCGTTGTATTCCGCGCCGAAATCCCCAAATGCCGCACCGTTCACCTTGTTAGTGAGTTCGGCATCAAGGGTCTGATAGCTGATGCCCGCCCCAACCGACACCATATCGTTCACCCGGTACGCCACGGTCGGATTCACATTAATCGTCATCAGCTCCGACTTGATGCCCTGGAACCGACCGACCCAGTCCGCGTCGTACTCGGTTGCAAGCCCGAACGGTGCGTTCAGTCCGACACCGATCGACAGCCGCTCGTCGATCGGCATCGAGAAATAGGCGTTGGGAATAAAGACGGTATCGCCCGCATCCCCGCCATTTCCTCCCAGCGTGCCAATTAGGGTAGGTGCCGTCGACGCGCCACTGTTGCTGAATTCCGTACTGACCGCGACCACGTGCCCCGCGACCACCACCTGCGGCGCAGTCAACCGGGCCAGCCCCGCCGGATTGAAGAAAATCGTACTGGCGTCTTCCGCCACCGCCGCAGCGCCGGCATAGGCGTTCCCCATTCCACTCGCGTTCTGCTCGATCAGCGCAAACGCCGCGGCCTGAACGCCACCCGATGCGCCGGCAAAAACCCCTGCAACCGCAGCGGCAAGCGCCGCTTTCCTGAATTTCGTCTTCATGGTCTTCTCCTGATCAAAGGTCGTTTCACAACACATAGCGCCATAGGTCTTTACGCCGCCGCCTGCGGACTCACCGGCCGCGGGCGGCGGTTATCGTCGACTGCGACATAGGTCAGCGTCGCATCCGTCACCTTCACCGTTTCGTGCAGCGAACGCCGCTGCGCGAAGACTTCCACTTCCACCGTGATCGAGGTGCGCCCCACCCGCACCACTTTCGCGTAAAAACTCACCAGGTCGCCAATCATCACCGGCTGCTTGAACAGGAACGAGTTCACCGCCACTGTCGTCACCCGCCCCTTTGCCAGCTGCACCGCGGGGATGCTGCCGGCGATGTCCACCTGCGACATGATCCAGCCGCCGAAGATGTCGCCGGTGAAGTTCGCATCCGACGGCATCGGCACCACGCGCAGTACCGGGTCCCTGCTCTCCGGCAGCGATTCGGTCCGCTTGTTCGGCTCACTCATCGTTCTAGTGTCCCTGGTACAACGTGTCGTATTCCTGTTTGTGCGCCTCGACCACTTTGGCGCGCTTCAGCTTCATGGTCGGGGTCAGCAGGCCGTTCTCGATGGACCACGGCTGCGGCATGATGGCTGCGCGATAGACCTGCGCATAACCCGGGAATTCCTTGATCTGCGCCGTGATGCGTTCGAGCACGATCTTCTCCGCCTGCGGGCCGCGCATCACCGAATCCGATTCCGGGTCGAGCTTGTGCTCGGCGGCGACTTTCTGCCACTGCTCCCTGTTCAACACCACGAACACCGTCAGGAACGGCTTGCCTTCGCCGAGAATCATCACCTGCTCGAACAGCGTGTCGCGCATGATCGCGGCTTCCATGTCCACCGGCGGCACTTTTTCGCCGTTGGACATGACGATGATTTCCTTCAGCCGGCCGGTGATGTAAAGGTGCCCGGTCTCGTCGAAGCGCGCGGTGTCCCCGGTTTTGAGCCAGCCGTCCGGCGTGAACATCGCTTTTGTCGCATCCTCGTTGTTCCAGTAGCCAAGCATGACATTCGGCCCTTTCACCAGCAGTTCGTCCTTGTCGCCGATCTTCACTTCCACCCCGGGGATCGGTTTGCCGATACTCGGGGGAATGTTGTCCTCGATCGTGTTCGCGCTGACCACCGGGCTGGTTTCCGTGAGCCCGTAGCCCTGCAGCACCGGCAGGCCCAGGCCGATGAAAAGCTGTGCGATCTCCGGCGACAACGCAGCGCCGCCGCAGGTCGCGGCACGCAGCCGCCCGCCGAGTCGCGCGGTGACCTTGGACGCAACCAGCTTGTTCAGGATCGGCCACAGCAGGAAACCGGGTTTCCAGGAACCGCGGCCCTGCTGATGCTGGAAGCGCCCCCAGCCCACCGCGACCGCAAATTCGAACAGCTTGCGCCGCGCCGGGGGGCTGTCCACCAGCTTCTGCTTGATGCCCGCAAACACGCGCTCGTAAATGCGCGGCACCGAGATCAGCAGCGTCGGGCGGATGGTCAGCAGGTCCTCGGCCAGCGTCTGCACCGATCGCGCAAAAGCGGTTTGCGCGCCGGCCATCACCGTGCCGTAGTAACCGCAGGTGCGTTCCAGCGTATGCGACAACGGCAGGAAAGACAGCAGCAGGTCGTCCGGCGTCATTTCGAAACGCTGCAGCGTCGAGTATGCGTTCTGAAGCATGTTGTAGTGCGACAGCATCACGCCTTTCGGCCGCCCGGTGGTGCCGGAGGTGTAAATGATGCTCGCCAGCTTCTTGCCGTCGGCGTTGACGTGACGGGGCTCGCCGGCTTCCTTTGGCACCCAGTGATCGGCATCGACCAGGCGCGGATCGGAGGCTGTGCCTTTCAGTGGCTTCAGCGACACCATTCGCGTCACGCCGTCCAGCTGGCTTTTCACTTCGGCGAACCCGTCCCAGGTATCCGGCTCCTCGAAAAAGAACAGCTTGGCGCCGGCGTTCCGGATGATGTAGGCGACATTGTCCGGGCGATCGGAGGTGTAGAGCGGAACAGTGACCAGGTCCAGTCCCATTGCAGCCTGATCGAACACCACCCACCACACGGAGTTACGAAGCATGATCGCGACCCGGTCGCCCGGCTGATAGTTCTCCTTCTGCAGTGCAGCCTGCCATCGCGCGACCAGCTTGTTCACGTCGCTCCAGGTGTAGTCCTTCCACTCTCCGGTCTGCTCGTCGAACTGACGATAGGCAAGCGCGTTCGGCGACCGTCTGGCGCGTTCGGCAAACATGCCGTCCAGTGTCTTCCCGGCTTCTGGAGAGATCAGATCCACTTTTCTTGTCATGTCGCCTCCTCCTTTGTTTGCTGTCCCTGGTCCATGCGTTGTCCGGTCAGTCTAGGAACAGGTCCGCTGCGAGCGGCGTGCCGGGCTTGACCGCATAGCGCGTGAAATTCGTGACACCATGCGCCCGCAGCACTTCCTCGTCGATGAAGAAGTTCCCGGAGGTCTCGCGACTGGCGCTGGTGACGATCGCGTAGGCCGCGTCCGCCATGATTGCCGGCTTGCGGCTTGCCGGGCCGGCTTGCGGAAAAAAAGTTTCCACCGCCGCCGTCAGTATGGTCGTGCGCGGCCACAGGGAGTTCACCGCAATCCCCTGAGTTTCGAGTTCCGCCGCCATGCCCAGCGTGCACATGCTCATGCCGTACTTGGCCATGGTGTACGCCAGGTGGTCCCTGAACCAGCGCGGATCCATGTTCAGCGGCGGCGACAGCGTCAGGATGTGCGGGTTGCTCGCCTTCGCCAGGTGCGGAATGCAGGCCTGCGAGCAGACGTAGGTACCGCGGGCATTGATCGAATGCATCAGGTCGAATCGCTTCGCGGGCGTGGCCAGCGTCCCGGTCAGGCTGATCGCGCTGGCATTGTTCACCAGGATGTCGATTCCGCCGAAGGTCTCCACTGCCCGCGCAACCGCCGCCTGCACCGCCGTTTCGTCGCGGATGTCGAGCTGGATCGCCAGCGCACGGCCGCCCGCGGACTCGACCTCTTCCGCCGCGTCGTGAATCGTGCCCTTGAGCTTCGGGTGCGGTTCCGCGGTCTTCGCCGTCACCACGATATTCGCACCGTCCTTCGCGAACCGCACCGCGATCTCCCGCCCGATCCCGCGCGAGGCCCCGGTGATGAATACCGTCTTGTTCTTCAGCTTGCTCAAACACCCACCTCAGCTTCAAATGTCAAAAAAGCCCTACCACAGAGTCAATAGGAGGGAGAACCCGTTTGTGCAGTCCTTCGTGAGCCGTCGCTCTTCCTTCGTGGCCCTTCGTGTCAACGCGTTTATTGCGCTTGCTTCAAGCTCATGCCAGCCAAGTGCCGTTACGTCAGACGCCCTTGAAAACCGGTTTGCGCTTTTCCACGAACGCGGTGATGCCTTCGCGCAGGTCCGCCGTACGCGCACAACGCGAGAATGCAGCGAGCTCGCGTTCCATCTGGGTTTCGATCGTGGTTTCGAGAGATCCGTTCAGCAGCCGCTTCGCTTCTGCATAGGCGCGCGTCGGGCCGGCCGCGAGCCGCTGCACAATCTCTGTCGTGCGCTGTCCGAACTCGCCGGCCGGCACCACCCAGTTCACCAGGCCGATGGATTTCGCAGTCTGCGCATCGAAGCGATCCGGCAGCATCGCCAGTTCCAACGCCTTGCGTTGTCCCACCAGGCGCGCGAGGAAATGTGTGCTGCCGCCGTCCGGGCTGGCACCGATGTTGGCGTAGGCCAGCGTGAAGCGCGCGTCATCCGACGCAATTGCGAGGTCTGCGGCACACATCAGGCTCACGCCGGCACCGGCGACCGCACCATGCACCGCAGCCAGCACCGGCTTGTCCATTCGCCGCAGCGCCAGGATGGCAAAGTGCAGTTCGCGCCCCCAGCGCACGATCAGTTCCGGCAGCTCATCGAGATGCCGGTGGAACAGCGGAACGTCACCGCCCGCGCAGAAGGCCGGGCCTTCGCCTCGCAGCACCACCGCCCGGGTGCTTTCATCGCGCGCGCACGCCTCGGCCGCGTCTTTCAATCCGGCCATCATTTCGCCGTCGATGGCGTTCAACGCCTGCGGACGGTTGAGCAGGATGACCGCTACGGCGCCATCGCGTGAGAGCTTCAGGTTGTCGGACACGCGGTTACCTCGAGTAGGTGCCGTCCAGCGCGGTTACGGTCGCCGGTTCCCGCTGAGGCGGCGCCATGCGCCCGATGTCCCGCGGGAAATCGTCGACCATGATGCAGGCATGGCGCAGTGTCCAGAATCGCCGAAGCGCAGTCGCTTCATCCCTGGAAAGAATGCCCTTGTCCACCGCGGAAACCAGGCGTACGTCGTCGGTGAACCCGTCCACCACGCCAGCCTTCGCGGCACCGCGCAGCTTGGCTTCCACCGCTTCGCCGGCCGGTGCCGCCTCCAGCGCCAGTTCCAGCTTGCCGACCGGATCGTCCTCGTGTTTCCACACGAAGGTGTTGTTGGTCAGTCGGTCGCGTGCCTGCGACGGCTCCATCATCAGCTGCGCGATCCCGTGCCCCAGTGCGTCACCGGGCGCGCGGAACACGCGGCCCCACGGAAACACCATGAAGCGCATCTTCCAGGCGGCGAGCCGGTTCGGAAAATTCGCGAACACGCCGAAAAACGCGTCCTCGATCCGCACCAGGGCGTCTTCCACCGCCCATTGCGCCAGCGGCAGATCCGCGCGTTGCCGTCCATCGTCCTCGTAGCGCTTCAGCACCGCGGAGATCAGGTACATCTGGCTGAGCACATCGCCCAGCCGGCCGGAGAGCTTCTCGCGGCGCTTCAGGCTGCCGCCGAGGAACAGCATGGCTAGGTCGGCGGAAAACGCAAAGCCCGCGGACAATCGTGTGAGCTGCTGATAGGTGCGTTTGAATTCCGGTGCGCCCGGCACCCGAACGAATCGCGCACCGGTCAGACCCAGCCACAGCGAACGCGCCCCATTCGACAGCACGAAGCGCACGTGACCCCAGAATGCCTTGTCGAAGTCCTCGGAAGCTTTTGCGCGGTCGGTTTCGCGGGTCGCGGCGATTTCCTCAAGTACGAACGGATGGCAGCGGATCGCGCCCTGGCCGAAAATCATCATGCTGCGCGTCAGGATGTTGGCGCCTTCAACCGTGATGCCGATCGGGATCTGCTGGTAGGCGCGCCCGAGATAATTGTTGGGGCCGAGGCAAATGCCCTTGCCACCATGCACGTCCATGGCGTCGTTGATGACCTGGCGGGCGCGCTCGGTGCAGTGATACTTGACGATCGCGGAAATCACCGACGGTTTCTCGCCGAGGTCCACGGCGCCCGCAGTCATGGTGCGGGCAGCTTCCAGCAGGTAGGTATTGCCGCCGATGCGCGCCATCGCTTCCTCGACGCCTTCGAACTTGCCGATCGGCAGCTTGAACTGGCTGCGGATGCGCGCGTAGGCGCCGGTCGCGCGCGTGGCGATCTTGGCAGCGCCCACACTGGACGACGGCAGCGAGATCGAACGGCCCGCGGCGAGACTCTCCATCAGCATGCGCCAGCCTTGTCCGACGAAAGCCTGCCCGCCGATCACCCATTCCATCGGGATGAACACGTCCTCGCCCCAGTTCGGACCATTCTGGAACGACGCGTTCAACGGAAAGTGCCGGCGGCCGATGTTGACGCCCGGATGCCGGGTGGGAATCAACGCCAGTGTGATACCGATGTCCTGCTGGTTGCCGATGAGGCGGTCGGGATCATGCAGCTTGAACGCCAGCCCGAGCAGAGTCGCCACCGGGCCGAGCGTGATGTAGCGCTTCTCCCACGTCAGACGTATGCCGAGCACTTCCCTGCCTTCATGCATGCCCTTGCACACGATGCCGAAGTCCGGAATGGAACCGGCGTCCGATCCGGCTTCGGGACTGGTCAGCGCGAAGCAGGGCATTTCCTGGCCCTTCGCCAGTCGCGGCAGGTAGTAGTCTTTCTGCGCCTCGGTGCCGTAATGCAGCAGCAGTTCCGCCGGCCCGAGGGAGTTCGGCACCATGACCGAGACGCAGGCTGTGGCGTTGCGCGTCGCCAGCTTCTGCACCACCTGCGAATGCGCGTACGCGGAGAATCCGAGACCGCCGTACTCGCGCGGAATGATCATGCCCAGGAAACCCTTGTCCTTGATGAACTGCCAGACTTCCGGCGGAAGATCGTTCAGTTCGTGGGAGATCTGCCAGTCGTCGCACATGCGGCAGAGTTCCTGCACCGGCCCGTCCAGGAATGCCTGTTCGTCGGGCGTCAGTACAGGTTTGGGAACTGCGAGCAGCCGCTGCCAGTTCGGATTGCCGCTGAAGAGTTCGCCGTCCCACCAAACGGTGCCGGCATCCAGCGCCTCCTGCTCGGTCTGCGAAACCTGCGGCATCGCCTTGCGGAACCAGCCGAGCAGCGGGTCGCTGATCAGTCCGCGGCGCAGCCCCGGGACGATCAGGATGGCACCGATCACCAGCGCTGCGGTCCAGGCAAATGTCAGCGTCCCGGCGCCTGCGCCGGACCAGATCGTCAGCGCGCTGAGATAGCCAACACCGCCGACCACCCATGCTGTGGAAGCCGCACGCCAGTAGGCCAGAATCCAGAACACCGCCACTGCGGCAAGCAACCATGTAAGGACGTTCATCGATACTCTCCTTTGCGTTCCGGGGCGGCGGCTTATGCCGCCTTGCGGTTGCTCACCGCATTGACGGTTTTTCGGGCGGCCGCGCCAGTGCGCCGGGCCGGCGAATCGGTCAGCGGCGCCTTCAGCCCCGCCGCCAGAAAAGGTACCAGGCGGCGGATGATCGATTCCGCGTCGTCCGCGCCGTCCAGCCGGCAATTGCCGATCAATTGCAGTGCATCGTTTCCGGCCATGGTGTACGACATCGCTCCAAACATGAAATGCATGCGCCAGGCAAGGTCCTGCTCCGGAACGTGCGGCAGCGCATGCGAGAAAGCATGCTTGAACCGCACGATCACTTCCCGGTAATACGCCGGCAGGGTCTCGCGCACGTAACTGGCCGGTTCGGAGATCGCGCGTCCCAGCAGGCGCAGGAAAACCGCGCCGCCGCCGAGCGGATCGCGGCTTACCTGCAGCGCCGGCACCACGATCGCCTCGACGATCCGCTCTACCGGCAGCGGGCGTCCATGCGCGTGCGCCTCGAGCCGGTCGAGGTAGGCAAGCCGCGCCGCGTTCAGCGGTCCGAGCCGTCGCTCGAAAACCTCGCGGATCAGCGACTCCTTGGAACCGAAGTGGTAGTTCACCGCCGCCAGATTCACCCGGGCTTTAGCCGTGATCATGCGCAGCGACGTCGCAGCATAGCCGCGTTCCATGAACAGGGTCTCGGCGGCAGCAAGAATACGATCCCGGGTATCGGGCGGGGTTGTAGATGATCGGTTGGACATACTCAGAAAGACCCCACTGCGCACGACTTGGTTTCGAACGCATGATTCAAACGAACGTTTGAATCATGCGTTGAAGCCGGCTGGACTGTCAACAACTCCAAACAGAAAACGGGCGCCGAAGCGCCCGTTTCCAACCATGCAAGCGGCTGCAGATCCCGTCAGAACTGGGCTTCATCCAGCGCCAGAATGCTGGCGGAGCCGTTCACCACTTCCTGCTTGTAGGCTTGCGCAAGTGGCATGACGTGTTCCGCGTAGAAGCGCGCGGTACCGAGCTTGGCGCGGTAGAAATCGTAGTCCTCGTCGTTTGCGTCCAGCCGCGACTTGGCGATCAACGCGGCCCGCGCCATCAGCCACCCGCCTGCCACCGTGCCGAACAGCTTGAGAAAAGGCACCGAACCCGCTGATGCCGCTTTGACGTTGTGCGGATAAGTCTCGAGCAGCCAATCCACCGCTTCCGACAACGCTTGCACGCCGTCGCCCAGTGCCCGCCGGATCACCCCGATCGCGGGATCCCCGGCGGATCCGGCCAGATCCCGGTCCAGCGCCCGCATGTCCTCGATCAGTTCCCGCACGGTTGCGCCTTTCTCGAACGCGATCTTGCGCCCGATCAGGTCGTTCGCCTGGATGGCGGTGGTGCCTTCATAGATCGTGGTGATCCGGGCATCTCGCAGGTATTGCGCCGCGCCGGTCTCTTCCACGAATCCCATGCCGCCGTGAACCTGCACGCCGGTCGACGCGATCTCGATGCTCTGTTCCGTGCACCAGCCTTTGACCACCGGCGTCAACAGGTCGAACATCGCCTGGTGCTTGGCGCGCTCTGCCTTGTCTGCATGTATCAGCGCCTTGTCGAGGTGTGCCGCGGTCAGCGTGGCGAGCGCACGCATCGCTTCAGTCTGCGCCTTCATGCTCATCAGCATGCGCCGCACGTCCGGGTGATGGATGATGGTAACCCGATCGCCGCTTTTTACACCCGCCTCGCGGCCCTGCACGCGCTGGCGCGCGTAATCCAGCGCATGCTGGTAGGCGCGCTCGGCGATCGCCACGCCTTCGATACCGACTTCCAGGCGCGCGAAGTTCATCATCGTGAACATGTATTCAAGCCCGCGATTCTCCTCGCCGATCAGGTAACCGATCGCGCCGTCCTTGTCGCCGTAAGCCATCACGCAGGTCGGGCTGGCGTGAATGCCGAGCTTGTGTTCGATCGACACGCAGTTCACGTCGTTGCGCGCGCCCAGGCTGCCGTCCCCGTTCACCAGGAACTTGGGCACGATGAACAGCGAAATACCCTTCACGCCTTCCGGCGCGTCCGGCGTGCGCGCAAGCACCATGTGCACGATGTTCTCGGCCATGTCGTGCTCGCCCCAGGTGATGAAAATCTTGGTGCCCTGGATCCGGTAATGGTCGCCCTCCGGCACCGCCCTGGCGCGCACCGCGGACAGATCGGAACCCGCCTGTGGCTCGGTCAGGTTCATGGTGCCTGTCCACTTTCCCGAAACCAGGTGCGGGAGATAGGTGGCCTTCTGCTCGTCCGTTCCATGCCGCGTCAACGCCAGCACCGCGCCCGCGGTCAGCATCGGACAGAGGCAGAACGACATGCAGGCCGCGTTCCACATTTCCGACGTCTGCACCGAAACGATATGCGGCAGTCCCTGGCCGCCCCACTGCGGATCGTTGCCAAGCGATACCCAGCCGCCTTCGCAAAACTGCCGGAACGCATCCTTGAATCCCGGTGCGGCGGTGACGACATCGCCCTCCAGCTTGGCGCCGCTCTGGTCGCCGGGCCGGTTCAGCGGGTCGAGCACCCCCGCCGCGAACTTTCCGGCTTCTTCCAGCACCGCGTCGACCAGATCCGGCGTCACCTCCTCGCAGCCGGGCAGCTCCGCGATATCGTCGATCCCGACCAGCTCCTTCACCACGAACCGCATGTCGCGAATCGGTGCAGCATATGTGGACATCATTCACTCCCAATGAAACATATCTACCACGGAGGACACGGAGAACACGGAGGAAAACCGAAGACAGATCTCACCGCAAAGGCGCAGAGGGCGCAAAGAAAAGCAATCTGAGTATTCTTGTATTTCTTCGTGTCTTCGTGCCTTCGTGTTTCGCTCTTCCAGATTTGCCTCCGTGTCCTCCGTGGTGAAAAGTCTTTCCGTTCCCGATGCCCCCCGCTCAGAGCTTCGAGGTCAGCTCGGGCACCGCCTCGAACAGGTCGGCGACCAGGCCGTAGTCGGCGACCTGGAAGATCGGTGCTTCGGCGTCCTTGTTGATCGCCACGATCACCTTGCTGTCCTTCATGCCGGCAAGATGCTGGATCGCACCGGAGATGCCGACCGCGATATACAGGTCCGGCGCGACGATCTTGCCGGTCTGACCGACTTGGTAATCGTTCGGCACGAACCCGGAATCGACCGCGGCGCGCGACGCGCCGACCGCGGCGCTGAGCTTGTCCGCCAGCGCTTCCAGAATATTGAAGTTCTCACCGCTGCCCATGCCGCGTCCGCCCGAGACGATCGCCCGTGCCGCGGTGAGTTCGGGGCGCGCCGATTTGGTCAGCTCCTGGCTGACCAGGCTGGACAATGCCGCGTCCGGGCCCGCGTCAATCTTCTCGATTGCGCCGCTGCCGCCCTCGGCAGCCGCCGCGTCGAATCCGGTCGCGCGCACCGTGATCACCCGGGTCTTGTCGGAAGACTGCACCGTCGCCATCGCGTTGCCGGCGTAGATCGGCCGCACGAATGTGTCCGGCGACTCCACCTTGACGATGTCGGATACCTGCGCCACATCCAGCAGCGCCGCCACGCGCGGCATGACGTTCTTGCCGAAACTGGTGGCGGGAGCAAGCACGTGCGAATAATTCTTTGCCAGCGGCACGATCAGCCCGGCGAGATTCTCGGCGAGCGGGTGCGCATAGTGCGCCGCATCCGCAACCAGAACCTTGGTCACGCCGGCGACCTTGGCCGCGGCGTTCGCGGCGCCCGAGCACTCGTGGCCTGCGACCAGGACGTGAATGTCTCCGCCGATGTCGCCGGCCGCTTTGATGGTATTCAGAACCGCCGGCTTGATGGCGGCATTGTCGTGTTCCGCAATTACCAGGATCGCCATTCAGATCACCTTCGCTTCATTCTTCAGTTTCTCGACCAGCTCGTCCACGCTCTTGACCACCTGTCCCGCGCTGCGCTTCGGGGGTTCGGTCACCTTGAGTGTCTTCAGCCTCGGCGCGACGTCCACGCCGAGCGCGTCGGGGGTAACCGTCTCGAGCTGCTTTTTCTTCGCCTTCATGATGTTCGGCAGCGTCACGTAGCGCGGTTCATTCAGACGCAGGTCGGTGGTCACGATCGCTGGCATCTTGACGGCGATGGTTTCCAGGCCGCCGTCGATCTCCCGCGTCACTTCGGCCTTGTCGCCTTCCACTTTCACCTTCGAAGCGAAGGTCGCCTGCGACCAGCCGAGCAGGGCCGCAAGCATCTGCCCGGTCTGGTTGGAATCGTCGTCGATCGCCTGCTTGCCCATGATCACCAGCCCGGGCGTTTCCTTGTCGACGATCGCCTTCAGCACCTTTGCCACGCCAAGCGGCTGCACGTCCGCGGGCGCGTCGACCAGGATGGCGCGATCGGCGCCGATCGCCAGTGCGGTGCGCAGGGTCTCCTGGCATTGCGTCGGCCCCACGGAGATCACCACGATCTCGGTGACCGCACCGGCTTCCTTCAACCGCACGGCTTCTTCAACGGCGATCTCGTCGAACGGATTCATCGACATTTTGACGTTCGCGGTTTCCACGCCGGAACCGTCTGCCCTGACGCGCACCTTGACGTTGTAATCCACGACCCTTTTGACGGGGACCAGAACCTTCATCGCGAGTCCTTACGTTTGATTGGGGAAGCGTCCGATTTTACCGCAGCGCAGCAGCTCTGAGATCAACCACCGGGATGCGGAGCCACAGAGAACCGGAAACCGCCACGAGATGCATCACGGTTTGCGCGACGAACGTGCGATTGCTGCGTCCAGCCGTATCCGCATGTCCGCGGCAGGCAACTCAGGTTACCCGCTTTGCACTTCGCTTCCGCCATCACCCTGCCTTGGCCTGTTCGCGCAGCACGTTCTTCTGGATCTTGCCGGTGGAAGTCTTGGGCAGCGGACCGAAAATCACCTTGCGCGGACATTTGAAGTGCGCGAGACGCTCCCGGCAAAAAACAATGATGTCCTGTTCCGAAATCGCCGCGGCGCCGGACTTCAGCGTCACGAAGGCGCAGGGAATCTCGCCCCACTTTTCATCCGGGCGCGCGACCACTGCCGCTTCGAGTATGGACGGATGCCGATAAAGCACGTCTTCGACTTCTATGGTGGAGATGTTCTCGCCGCCGGAAATGATGATGTCCTTCGAGCGGTCCTTGATCTTGACGTAACCGTCGGCGTGCGTCACCGCGAGGTCGCCGGTATGGAACCAGCCGCCGGCGAACGCCTCTGCCGTCGCCGAGTTGTTCTTCAGGTAGCCCTTCATGGTGATGTTGCCGCGGAAGAAGATCTCGCCCATGGTCTGCCCATCGCGCGCCACCGGCTTCAGCGTAGCAGGGTCGAGGACTTCCATCGCCTCCTGCAGCACGTATCGCACGCCCTGGCGGCCGTTCTTCTCCGCGCGTTTCTCCGCCGGCAGGCTTTCCCACTCCGGGTGCTTCGCGCATACCGAGGCCGGGCCATAGACTTCCGTCAGCCCGTAGACATGCGTCAACTCGACGCCGATGCGCTCCGCGCCCTCGATCACCGATTGCGGCGGGGCCGCGCCGGCGACCATGGCCTTCACCTTATGGGAAATGCCGCCGCGCAGTTCCTCGGGCGCATTGATCAGCATGTTGTGCACTACCGGCGCACCGCAGAAATGCGTCACCCGGTGTTTGCGGATCAGTTCGAAGATCTGTTTGGCCTCGACCCGGCGCAGGCATACGCTGGTACCCGCTACAGCCGGCAGGGTCCACGGAAAGCACCAGCCGTTGCAATGGAACATCGGCAGCGTCCACAGGTATACCGGGAAGTGCGGCATCGCCCAGGTCACGATGTTGCCTATGGCATTCAGGTAGGCGCCGCGATGATGCGTCACCACGCCTTTCGGATTGCCGGTGGTTCCGGAAGTGTACGACAGCGCGATCGCATCCCATTCGTCCGGCGGCAGGCTCCAGGCGAACGCCGGATCGCCGGATTGCAGGAACGTCTCGTAGTCGGTTTCGCCCAGCCGTTCGCCGCCCGGACCGAACGCATCGGCGATGTCGATCACCTGTGGCGGTTTCTCCAGCATACGCAAGGCACGCGATACGGTCGGTGCAAACTCGGTATCGGTGATCAGGACCCGGGCCTCGCCGTGCGACAGCATGAAGGCGATTGCCTCGGCGTCCAGCCGGGTATTCAGGGCATTGATCACGCCGCCGGTCATGGGAATGCCGTAGTGCGCCTCGAACATCTCGGGCGTGTTCGACGCCATCACCGCGACCGTGTCGCCCCTGCCGATACCGAGCGACTCGAGCGACGAGGCGAGCCTGCGACAGCGACCGTAGACCTCGCGCCAGTTGCGCAACCCGTCGCCGTGGATCACCGCCGGCCGCTCGGGGTAGACGTCTGCCGCCCACGCCAGCAGCGAGAGCGGGGACAAGGGGACGTAGTTGGCCGGATTCCTGTCCAGTCCGATATCGTAGGGGTTGATGCGGGTCAAGTCAGCTCCGAAGTCCGGTTCGTGGATCGATGTTCGCGACAACAGGTGTCGCAGGAAAGCCTTCGATGATAGCGGATGGAACGCGAATCGCCCGCCGCAGCATCCCCGCCGCTCAACTTAGAATTCCATGCAGCTTTGCGCCAAAACCGATTGACTCAAATGAATAAATTTCCCTTTTGGGTTTGCGGGCCTGGTATTGAATGGTGTTAACATTAGCGTCCCTTGATTGCGTCCCGTCCCGGGGTTAAGCCATTGAACCAGCATGTGAACGGAGATCGCGATGATGGCTGAGCGCGCGAACCGCACATTCATCTGCAGTGTGCTGTTCCTGGACATCGTCGAATACTCCCGGAAACCGGTCGCGGAACAGATCCGGCTCAAGGACCGGTTCAATGCGCTGATCGCGGAAGCGATTCGCGACGTGCCCGCAAGCGACCGCATCATCCTCGATACCGGAGACGGCGTTGCCGTCAATTTCCTCGGCGACCCCGAGGACGCGCTGTTCGTGGCGATGAGCCTGCGCGACTCGTTCGCGCCCGAACCGGATGCGCCGCCCACCCTGCCGGCGCGGATCGGCATCAACCTCGGCCCGGTTCGGCTGGTTCGCGATCTGAACGGGCAGCCCAACATCATCGGCGACGGCATCAATGTCGCGCAGCGGGTCATGGGCTTCGCCCGACCCGGACAGATCGTGGTATCGCGATCCTATTACGAAGTGGTATCGCACATTTCCGAAGGTTACGGGCAGCTTTTCCAGTACGAAGGCTCGCGCACCGACAAGCACGTGCGCGAGCATGAGATCTACAGCGTCGGCTACAGCCAGGCGCGCGCCAGCCTGATCCGGTCGCCTGCCGAGCGCGCGCAGGCTTCAACGCGGGAAGGTGCGCAACAGGCGGCCACCGCCAACATCGCCGCCGGCAACCTGTGGAAGAAAATCGAGCCCTGGCTGAACAACCGCTCGATTGCGTACGGAACGGCCACGCTCTCGGTCGGCGCCTTTGCGCTGGCCCTGCTGCTGAACTTTCTCGGCCCGGAACAGCCGGTGGAAGAGCGGCAGCCGTTGTCCGACACGCAACAGAGCGCAGAACAGAAACCCGAAGTTCGCGAGGTGCCTGGCGAGGAAACCGGCATATTCGGTTTCCCGCGACGCGATCCGGAAAAAAGATCCGGCGAAACCGCCGCCGTCGCCGAACGGGAATCCGAGTCGGGGCCGCAGTCACCTTCCACGACCTCCCGGGAAAACCAGACTGCGCCCACGGCGCAGCGGTCGGCAAACAATGCCGTGATCGCACTGGCCATCACGCCATGGGGCGAGGTCTACGTCGACGGCCAGCGTGTCGGCGTGAGCCCGCCGGTGAAGGAAGTCCGCGTTGCACCCGGCAGGCGCAGCATCGAAATACGCAATGGCGAGTTTCCCGTTTACACTCAGACGATCGATCTCCAGGCAGAAGATAGAATCAGAATCCGGCACAAGTTCAATTAGGTATGACCACGATCCGTTCACTTTCCCTGATGATCGCCTGCAGTATCCTGATCGGCGGATGCGCGACCGGCCCGTTTGCAGAATTCCGTTTCGGCACGACCGCCGGAGCGCCGTACCTGGAGGAAGGCATCCGCCAATACGAGGAAGGCAATTACCGCGTGGCCGCGAGACGCCTGCAGTTCGGGCTCGAAGAAGGCCTGTCACGTGACAACCGTGTGCTGGCCCACAAGTATCTGGCTTTCATCGCCTGCATCTCGGGACAGGAACTCACCTGCCGGGAAGAATTCGAGATCGCACTCTACCTCGATCCCACCTTCGAACTCGGGCCGGCTGAAATCGGCCATCCGATCTGGGGGCCGGTGTACCAGAACGTCAAGGCCAGGCAAAAACGTTGAGCGCAGCCGCAATGATATCGATGCTCGGACGCTACGAAATCCTGGCGGAACTTGGCCAGGGCGCGATGGGAACCGTGTACAAGGCGCGCGACCCGCTGCTTGATCGCGTGGTGGCAATCAAGACCGTCAACCTCAACCTCCCGAAAGACGAAGTAGACGAATACGAAGCCCGCTTCTACCAGGAGGCGAAGGCGGCGGGACAGTTGTCCCATCGCAATATCGTCACCATCTACGACGTGGGCAAGAGCGAACGGCTCGCCTACATGGCCATGGAACTCCTGCAGGGCCATGAGTTGCGCACGATGCTCGGCTCGCACACCTCGATCCCGGTCGAGAAGGCGCTGGATATCGCCGCGCAGGTGGCCGACGGACTGCAGTACGCGCACGAGCGCCAGGTCGTCCATCGCGACATCAAGCCGGCCAACATCATGGTCTGCGACGACGGCCTGGTGAAGATCACCGATTTCGGCATTGCGCGCATGCGCAACAACGCGGTGAAGACGCAGACCGGGATGATTCTCGGTTCACCGAAATACATGTCGCCGGAACAGGTCGCCGGGCGCCGGGCGGATACGCGTTCCGATATCTTTTCCCTCGGTGTCGTGCTGTACGAGATGCTGACCGGCACCTCGCCCTTCGTGGCCGACAACATTCACGGGGTGATGTACCAGACCGTGAACTTCAATCCGCCTGCACCGAAAACACTGAATCCCGAGCTGCCGGAGGTACTGAACTTCATCGTCGCGAAAGCCCTGGCCAAGAATCTGGACGACCGCTACAAAACGGCCAGCGACCTCGCGAATGACCTGCGCGAGGCCCGTTCAGCCGTGCTGGGTGTCGCCGACAATCCCGCGCTGGTTGCCTCCCATCCACTCGAAGCTGCGCCTTTCGTCACGCCGTCGGTCGCGTTGACCAGACAGGAAGACCGGCGGGCGGCTATTACCGGCATAACCGAATCCGCGCCGGCGGAGGAGATCGAGCCCGAGGAGCAGTTCGCGGCCGGCGAAACCACCAGCTCGCCGGCACTGCCCCTGTCGAAGGCATTCGATTCGTTCGACGCCA
This sequence comes from Burkholderiales bacterium, assembly GCA_040880425.1. Lineage (GTDB taxonomy): Bacteria > Pseudomonadota > Gammaproteobacteria > Burkholderiales > Eutrophovitaceae > DATKEK01. The sequence continues at coordinate 40,441 of JBBDIL010000015.1, forward strand.
CCATGCGGCTTGCCGCCCTGACCGGCATGGAGAAGGAGCTCGACCAGTTTTCAGAGACGCAGAAGATCGCTCGCCTGAAAGCGCTTTCCGAAGCCAAGCGCGCCGGCAGGACACCGACCCTGTCCGCAAGCTCGACATGGCAGCAGGCTGCCGCGTCGGCACCGGCGGGCCGGCGGACCCACGAGCGGGCCGGCGGCAACCATTTGCGCTATGTGTGGATTGGCAGCGCCGTGCTGGCGATCGCCGCCGGGCTGTTGCTGCTGTTGCGCTAGGACCAGCGCCCGCGGGCACTGCAGTCCGGCAGACGCGCTAGCGCACGCGCGCCATCGCCTCCTCCACCCGCTCGACCGAAACAATCTCCAGACCTTCGATCGGTGTTTTCGGCGCATTCGCCTTCGGCACGATCGCCATGCGGAAGCCGAGTTTTGCGGCTTCCCGCAATCGCTCCTGGCCGCGCTGTACCGGACGCACCTCGCCGGCAAGCCCGATCTCACCGAAGGCAACCATCTTCGGCGGCAGCGGTTTCGCCTTCAGCGACGAAACGATGGCGAGCAGCACCGGCAGATCCGCAGCGGGCTCGTCGATTTTCACGCCGCCCACCGCATTCACGAACACATCCTGGTCGAACACCGGCACGCCGACATGACGGTGCAGAACCGCAAGCAGCATCGCGAGGCGGTTCTGCTCCAGCCCGACCGTCAGTCGCCGCGGGTTCGGCGCATGCGCTTCATCGACCAGGGCCTGTATCTCGACCAGCAACGGGCGCGTGCCCTCCTGGGTAACCATCACGCACGAGCCTGCCACGTCGGCGCCGTGCTGCGAGAGAAACAGCGCGGACGGATTACTGACGCCGCGCAGCCCGCGATCGGTCATGGCAAACACGCCTAGCTCGTTCACTGCGCCAAAGCGGTTCTTGATCGCGCGCACCAGCCGGAAGCTCGAGTGCGTATCGCCTTCGAAATACAGCACCGCGTCAACCATGTGCTCCAGCACGCGCGGCCCGGCGATGGCGCCTTCCTTGGTCACATGCCCGACGAACAGCATCACGGTGCCGCTGGCCTTGGCCAGCCGCGTGAGCTGTGCTGCGCACTCCCGGACCTGGGCGACACTGCCGGGTGCGGACGTGAGCGCCTCGGAATACACCGTCTGGATCGAGTCGATCACCGCCACGTCGGGTTTTTCCGCGAGCAGGGCCGACTGGATTTTCTCCAGCTGAATTTCCGCCAACAACTGCAGGCTTCCGGCGTCGAGCTGGAGGCGTTTTGCACGCAGAGCGATCTGCTGCGCCGACTCTTCTCCGCTGACATAGATCGATCGGCAGCTGCTTGCGAGCGATGCCAGCGCCTGCAGCAGCAATGTGGACTTGCCGATCCCCGGATCGCCGCCGATCAGCACCACCGCACCGCGCACCAGGCCGCCGCCGAGCACGCGATCCAGTTCGCCGATGCCGGTCGGGCGCCGCGGCGCCTCCGACGCTTCGACTTGGTCCAGGGTGGTGATATGGCTCGACTCGGCGAGCGGCTGGTAGCGCGACTGCGATTTCTCGGCGACTGTCTCGACCAGGGTGTTCCATGCGGCACAGTGCGGGCACTGCCCCTGCCACTTGAGGGTCTGCCCGCCGCATTCGGTGCAGGAGAATATGGTCTTCGTCTTGGCCAACGCCCGATCCCTTTGTGTCTGCCGCCGGAACGGGTCAGACGCCGGAAGTGGCGTCGAATGCCTGCATGGCGGGGACGAACTCCAGCAATGGCCTGGGCTCGCCGAACAGATAACCCTGGGCGCAATCGCAGCCCATCGCCTTCAGAATGGACAAGGCCTCGTCATCCGCCACGCCCTCCGCCACCACCCGCAGATTCAAACCGTGTGCGAGCGCCACGATCGATTGCACGATGTGCTCGTGCACCGGCGCCTTGCCCATACTGCGCACGAAACCCCGGTCGATCTTCAGTTCATCCAGAGGCAGGTCCCGCAGCCGGACCATGGAGGAATAACCCGTACCGAAATCGTCCATCGACAGTTCGACGCCAAGCTCCTTGAGTTCGACGATCGCATCCAGGGTCTGCGGCTGATCATCCATGATCGCGGACTCCGTCAGTTCCACCACCACCTTGTCCGGCGGCACGCCCCAGAGTTCCAGCGCCTGAGACATGACCTGCGCAATATCGGGCTCGCGCAGATTGCTGGGCGACAGGTTGATGCTGACGCCGAATTCCAGTCCGAGCCGGCGGAACTCCGCACATTCGCGCAGTGCCGTATTGATCACCCACTGCGTCAGATCCGCAATCAGCCCGGTCAGCTCGGCAACTTCGACCAGCCGCTCGGGCGGCACCAGTCCTTTCTTCGGATGATCCCAGCGCAGCAGCGCCTCGGCGCCGACGACCTGGCCGGTGGCGAGGTTGATCTTGGGTTGATAGCAAAGCCGCAGATCATTGCTCTCGATCGCCTGCTTCAGGTCCGCGTGCATATCGAACTGCAGCAGCGCCAGCGGATCCCCACTGCCGTCATAAGTCGCCGTGCGTTCGTGACGCGCCCTCGCATCGGCGGCAGCCTTGGTCGCGCGACGCAGCAGTTCGTCGCCGCTGTCGCAGGTTGCATCCGCGCCCGCAATCCCGATGCGCGGGTTGAGATAGATCACCTGCTCGCCGGTGCGGGTTGCCTCCGACACCACGCGAAAGGCCTTGCTGCCCGCGAGTACGGCATGTTCCCGCGATGGCAGTTCCGTCAGCAGGCAGGCCAGCCGGAGCCTGCCGAGGTGGCCGACCACATCCTCTTCGCGCAAGGCGCCCACCAGGCGCAGCGCCACCTCACTTACCAGGGCATCGGTGGCGCGCAGTCCCAACGCCCCGTCCATGCGCCAGATCTCGCCAAGGTCGACGACCAGCGCCGCGCATGTCTGATCGCCGCCCCGGCGCACCGCCGCGTCAACACGCTCGACGAAATCCGCGTACTGCAGCACGCCGGCACGCGGGGAAGCACCCGTCGCGCGGTCATCCGCGCTCACAGGTAGTAATCCTTTGCATCGATGCCGTGCGCGCCGTACTCGAGCCCGCGCTTGATTTCGTACGGCACGCCGGCGTCACTCAGCGGCCCATGCGCGAGGTCGACGGTTTTCGGCGTCGCATAGCGCTGCTTTCTGGGATCGAGAATCAGCATGATGCGTGGTTGCATGCGGCGCGTACGGCTGTGCTCCATGACGATCGCCACTTCTCCAGAATTGAGTTCGATCAGGCTGCCGACCGGAAACACCCCGATACTCTGGGTAAACTGCTCCACCAGGGTGGGATGAAAGAATCGCCCGGACCAGCTGTGCATCATTTCGAGTGCCTCGTAAGCCGACATGCGCAGCCGGCCGTGCGACCCGGTGGTGAGTTCGCGATAGCAATCCGCGATCGCCGCCATTTTGCCGTACACGCTGATTTCATTGGCGGCCAGTCCGAGCGGGTAACCGCTGCCGTCCTCGCGCTCGTGATGCTCCCCGACGATGTCGACGACCCGCTCCGGGATGCCCTGCGACTTGCGCAACAGTTCCTGGCTGAACGTGACATGGCGCTTGATGATGGCATGCTCCGTCGGCGTCATCGTTTTCTTCTGCAGCAGTTCCTTGGGAAGTTCCATCATGCCGACATCGAGCAGCAGGCCCGCAAGCCCCAGCACCGACAGCTCGTCGCGCGGCAGTCCCAGCTGGCGCCCGAAGGCCAGAATGTTCACGGCAACCATGATCGCCTGGTCGAAAGCGCTTTCGGCTTCCTGCTTCAGCATCATCAGCAGCATCAATGCCTCGGGGTTGGCAATGATGCTGTCCACCAGGCTGTTGACCAGCACGGTCGCGCGCTTGGCGTCGAGCGAGCGGTTCTTGCCCACGTCCACTCGTATGCGTTCCACCACTTCGCGCGCATCGCGGTAGACGGTTCTCGCGCGGGGCAGCTCCTCTTCGACCGAGCGCTTGTCCGTATAAGTGGCTGCGCCGATCGGCGCCGGCCCGCCCTTCGCCATCGCCAGGTCGCGAAGCGGTCCAGCCTGCAGTGTCGCGGCGACCTGACGATTCTGCTCGCGCAGCGGATCGACGTAGACGTATTCGCAATACGCCTGCAGGTTATCGATGTCTTCCTGCGATTGAATCAGGAAGCCCTGTATCGGGTACGGCGTATCGAGCCATGGCCGATCGAGCTCGAATACGAACATGCCCGGCTCAAGCTGGCTGATCAGTTTCTTGACCTTCATTTCATAGCCTCAGCCCTGCATTCTGCTCCGCCGCGCGGCGCGTCGCCGAAGGCGCGACCGGCACTCTCGGCGACCGCGCGCAGAGCAGCTCGTAACTGACCGTGCCGGCGGCGCCGGCGACTTCTTCGACCGGCAACCCCTCGCCCCAGAGAACTGTACCGGATCCGACGCCGGCCTCTGGGAGTGTACTCAGATCGACGCACAGCATGTCCATCGACACCAGCCCGACGGTCACGGTACGCTTCCCGTCGACCAGCACCGGCGTGCCCGACGGCGCATGACGGGGGTAACCGTCCGCGTACCCGCATGCAACCACGCCGATGCGCATGCTTTTGTCTGCCACATGCGTCCCGGCGTAGCCCACCCGATCGCCGGCCGCAAGCTGCTGAACCGCGATCAACCTCGATCGCAGCGTCATGGCCGGCCGCAACCCGAGTTGTGCAGCGGTGATTTCCGTGAACGGCGACGCACCGTAGAGCATGATTCCGGGCCGCGCCCAGTCGCCCGCGGTTTGCGGATGCCGCAACAGCGCCGCGGAATTCGCGGTCGATACGGGCAGACTTCGATTGCCGAGCGCCGTGCGAAATCGCTCAAGCTGCCAATCGACCCCGCGCGGCCCGTCGGCATCCGCGAAGTGCGTCATGGCGACCACGCTTGCGACGTTGTCGCAGCGCGCAAGCTCGTCCAGAGCCGTCGGAAACCGGCGCAGTTCGAAGCCGAGGCGATTCATGCCGGTGTTGGCCTTGACGAATACTGCGATCGGCGCCCGCAGCCGCGCCCTGTGCAACATCTGCACCTGTTCGTCCGAATGAATCACCGCAGTCAGCCCCTGTTCGGCATAGACCGGGAGCTCCTGCGGATCGAAAAAACCTTCCAGCATGAGGATCGGCTGGCGCAGGCCGCGCTGGCGCAGGCCGACGGCGGCGTCCAGCTCGAGCAGCGCGAAACCGTCGGCATCGGCCAACGCACCGGCGACAATGGCGAGTTCATGGCCGTAGGCATTGGCCTTGACGACCGCGAACACCGACGCACGGCCAGCCTGTTGCCTGGCGACCGCGTAATTGCCGCGCAATGCGGCCTCGTCGATCAGAGCCTCAATCGGACGGGACATTCGGGACTCGGGTACGGGGAAATCGGGTGTGAACAGATCGCGTGCCCGCTATTCTAAGGTCGAATCGATTAACTCACCGGCAACAAGGTCCACCCGATGCAAATGTCCGGAGCCTTGACTTCATGCGATATGGTATAAGCCGGTCGCTTCAACACAGGAAGCGACACCGGCCGGCCCCACCTTCCCCCAGAACCTCGCTCCGATGAATCGCGGTTTCTACATCATCCTTGCAGCGCAGTTTTTCTCCGCGCTCGCCGACAACGCGCTGCTTTTCGCCGCAATCGCGCTGCTTGCAACGCTGGCCGCGCCGGACTGGCAGATTCCGGTTCTGCAGCAGTTCTTCGTTTTTGCCTATATCGCGCTGGCACCATTCGTGGGAACGTTTGCGGACGCATTGCCCAAGGGGCGGGTGATGTTCATCAGCAATGCGGTCAAGATCGGCGGCTGTGCGGCCATGCTGCTGGGCTTGCACCCGCTGTACGCATATGGACTCGTGGGTATAGGCGCGGCGATGTATTCACCTGCCAAGTACGGAATACTGACCGAATGCCTGCCGCACCATAAGCTGGTGCTGGCCAACGGCTGGATGGAAGGGTTCACGGTGGCCGCCATCATCCTGGGGGCGATCCTCGGCGGCCTGTTTCTGGCCCCGGCTTTCTCCAACCGGTTTCTGCAAGGGGGTACTGCGCTGTTCCAGGCAAACATAGACACCGCGCCGAAACTCGCGATCCTCATCATCCTTTGCATCTACACGCTCGCAGCCCTGTTCAATCTGTACATACCCAGGCTCGCCATCGACCACAAACCACCTTCCAGACATCCGTTGTTCATCCTCAAGGATTTCTGGCACAGTTTCACGCTGTTGTGGCGCGATCCGCTCGGGCAGGTCTCGCTGGCGGTGACCACACTGTTCTGGGGCGCGGGGGCGACACTGCGTCTGATCATTCTGAGCTGGGCGATGCTCACGCTCAGTTTCGACCTGGAACGCGCGACACAACTCACCGCGGTGGTCGCCGCAGGCATTGCGATCGGTTCCGCATTTGCTGCCAGATTCGTGCCGCTGAAAGGCGCCGTCCGCGTACTGCCGGTCGGTATCGCCATGGGCTTTGCCGTTATGGCAATGGCTTTCGTCTCCGACTGGCGCGTGGCGGTGGCGTTTCTGACGGTTATAGGCGCGATGGGCGGTTACTTCGTGGTGCCCATGAACGCGTTGCTGCAGCACCGCGGGCACCTGCTGATGGGCGCCGGGCATTCGATTGCCGTGCAGAACTTCAACGAGAATCTGTCGATCCTGGCCCTGCTTGGCGTGTACGCGCTGATGATCCGGGCCGAAATGAGTGTTCACGCCATCATCGTCGCGTTCGGTCTGTTCATCTCCAGCGTGATGTTCATCGTCTACCGGGTTCACCGCGACGACGCTGTGCAGTGAAAGTACTCAGCGGGGGCGCTCGCGGTCCGGACGGGTGAAGTCCACGGTTGGCGGCCGAGAGATCGCGCCTTCATTGTCGACCGTGAATGACGGCTTGATATCGTAGCCGAAGAATTTCGCGGTGAGATTGGTGGGAAACGAGCGCACCGTGGTGTTGAACGCCTGCACCGCGCGAATGTAGCGCTGACGCGCCACCGTAATACGGTTCTCTGTGCCTTCCAGCTGTGCCTGCAGATCGCGGAAGTTTTGGTCGGATTTGAGTTGCGGATAGTTCTCCGCCACCAGCAGCAGCCGCGACAGCGCCGAGCTCATTTCGCCCTGCGCCTGCAGAAAACGCTGCAGCGCCTCGTCATCGTTGATCAGCTCCGGGGTTGCCTGGATGCTGCCGACGCGTGCACGCGCCTCGGTCGCCCCCAGTATCACGTCGCGTTCCTGTTCGGCAAACCCCTGCACTGTGTTCACCAGGTTCGGCACCAGATCCGCGCGCCGCTGATACTGGTTCAGAATCTCCGACCATGCCGCCTTGATCTGTTCATCCTGCGCCTGCAGCGTGTTATAGCCGCAGCCGGAAAGCAGCGTCACCGCCAGCCCCACCACGGCCAATCGCCATTGCCGCATGCTCATCTCAGGCCTCCATACTCAATTTAAGGTCAGAAAAGCGAAACACACAACACACCGCAGAGCGGTTTGTTGCGGTGCAGACTTGCGTTGGCGAAGCTAACGCAATGTCGGAACCAAAGGCACGAAGACACGAAGTTTCAAAAAGCCATAAAAGCGAAAGGATGCCGTGGCGCCCGTGGAGCAATCGTCGGCAACGATGAGCAATCCTTCAACCGTTCTCGGTGCTGTTCTCTTCGTGCTTTCGTGTCTTCGTGTTTCGCTGTTTCGCTTCTGTTTCTCAGGCTTGCCGTAACCGCTGCATCTCTTCCACCGCGAAGCACAGGTCTTCCCAGGCCTTTGCCTTGTCCTCGAGGGTACGCAGCAGGTACGCCGGATGATAGGTGACGATCAGCGGCGTGCCGCGGAAGTCGTGCACGCGTCCGCGCAGGCTGCCAAGCGTTGCATCGGTTTGCAGCAGTTTATTCGCCGCAACCTTGCCCAGCGCGACGATCAGCTTTGGCTGGATCAGCTCGATCTGGCGCAGCAGGTAGGGTTCGCAGGCGTGCACTTCGGCCGGCTCCGGAGTACGGTTTCCCGGCGGGCGGCACTTCACGACGTTGGCAATATAGACGTCCTGCCCGCGCCGCAGGTCGATTGCCGCCAGCATGTTGTCGAGCAGACTGCCGGCCTGTCCGACGAAGGGTTCCCCGCGCGCGTCTTCCTCGGCGCCGGGGCCTTCGCCCACGAACAACCAGTCGGCCTGCTCGTCGCCCACTCCGAACACCGCCTGCCGGCGCCGCTCATGCAGGGGGCAGGCGCGACACCCGGCAACCGCGGCCTTGAGCTGCGCCCAGTCCATCGCGCGAATGTCTGCGCTTCGATCGCGCGCAACCGCCTGCAATTGCGGTTGCCCCGGTGCAAGTCCGGGCTCGTCTTCCTCCAGCGCAAAATCCCGAGAGTCGATCGCTTCGCGGCGCACCCAAAGCGGTGTCAACCCGAGCGCCTGCAGCGCGCGCAGGCGCCGGCTCATAGCGGCAACCCCATGAGAATCGCATCCTCGCGTGCTCCGCCGGCAGGATAGTAGCCGCGCCGCACGGTCATCTCGCCAAAACCCATGCGTGCATACAGTCTGCGCGCCGCCAGGTTGGATGGCCGCACTTCGAGCAGCAGGTGTTCCGCGTCGTAATGGCGGGCGACCGCGATGAAATGCTCAAGAAACGCCCGCCCGTAACCCTTCGCCTGCCATTCCTCCGAAATGCTGATATTGAGCAAATGCGCCTCGCGTACGCCGACCATCAGCACGCCATAACCGATGAGCTCATGCCCGCGCTCGATCACCCAGCAGCTGTATCCGGCGTCCAGAGAGTCTGCGAAGTTGCCTCTCGTCCAGGGATGCGAGTACAGGTGCGGTTCGATCTGCATCACCCGCTCGAGATCGTCGCTGCGCATCGGGCGGAATTGCGGCTGCGTATCGAGAACGGCGCTCATTTTCTTTCGTTCATCTTCAACGCCACCTTGTCGCGTAAATACACCGGCAGCGCCCGTTCTGCGGGGACACCGAGCCCTGCCGCGATCATCCGGCAGCCCTGCTCCGCCACCTCTCGCGCATGCGGAAACAGCCCCTCCCGGACGCCCGTCAGCTGCGATCCGTAGCGGCTTTCCAGCGCGGCGCGGTGTAGCTCGAAGCCGCTGCCGCAACCGGTCCAGCCGCCCCCCTCGACGGCGGGCGCGTCTTCCGGACGGCACAGGCCGGGGACAATTTTCTCCAGCCACTCGCCATCGCACAACTCGTAGGCCGCGTGATAGATCTCCCCCATGCGCGCGTCCAGACTCGCGATCACCCGCGTTTCGCGGGTAGCCGCGGCCAGCGCAAGCAGCGTCCCCACCGGCGCCGTCGGGATGCGAAGGCCAAACGCGAAGCCCTGCGCCACGCCACAGGCGATCCTCAACCCGGTGAAAGATCCCGGCCCCGCACCGAACGCGATAGCGTTGAGATCCACGCGGTCGATGCCCGCCTCGGCAAGCAGCGCGTCGATCATCGGCAGGATGATTTCGGAGTGCGGCTGCCCGGCCGCGGCTTCGCGGACATGCAGATTCGAACCGCAACGCAGCGCCACCGAGCAGACTTCGGTGGACGTTTCGATCGAAAGGACGTTCATTTCCGGCGGAGGCGCTCGCGGAGGTTGATCTGGCGAACGATCTATTCTATCGGAAGCGGTCGCGACAACGGAGGCGGTATAATCCAGACGACTTCTCAGCGCCGGAGCCGACTTGATTCCTGTCCGACTCCGCCACCCGTGATGCTTTGGAAATACTGTCCGAAGCGGTGGTTGGCGCTGAATCGCCATCACAAATGCCACTCCGTGAAACGGGGGGCGTCCACTCCGGGGGGAGGATCATGAAAGAGAAACGCCCGACCGGTCCGCATACGGGCCGGCGCGAAATCATCAAGAGAACCGCCGCGCTGGCCACTGCGGCGGCCCTGCCTGCCGGATTCCCGGCCATCGTACGTGCGCAATCGGATGCAATTCGTGTCGGCCACCTGACGCCGCGCACCGGATTTCTCGGGCAGGTTGGCGAGTACGGCTACAAGGGCGCTGTCTTTGCCGTGGAAGAAGCAAACGCGGGCGGCGGTGTACTGGGCCGCAAGGTCGAACTGATCTCCGAGGACAGCGTCAACCCGGCCACCGCGGTCACGCGTGCAAACAAGCTGGTCGAACGCGACAAGGTCGTGGCGCTGGTCGGCGAGATCAGCTCCGCATCAGCGCTTGCCATCAGCGAGCAGGCGCAACGCTTCCGCATCCCCTTCTTCAACACCGGCGCGAACTCCGACGCCCTGCGTGGCGAGAACTGCAAGCGCTACATGTTCCACATAGAAGGCAGCAACACCATGTACACCAAGACCATCGGTACATGGCAGCTCGAGCAGAAGCTGGTGAAAGGCGCGCGCTGGTACTTCCTCACGGCGGATTACGCATTCGGCCACGATCTGTACAAGGTGTCGTCACGCTTCCTCGAAGAGAATGGCGGCGTGATCCTGAACAACGACTTCGTGCCGACCAACACCGCCGATTACAGCGCCTATATCCTGAAGATCCGCCAGGCGCGCCCGGATTTCGTATACCTCAACCTGGCCGGCGTGGACCAGACGACATTCCTCAAGCAGTATCGCGAATACCGCCTGCCGTATCCGCTGGCCGGCGGTGTCATGGATACGGCGCAGTTTTGGGCGGTCGGCCTGGATTCCCTGTCCGGACACTGGCAGAGCCTGTGGTACCACGGACTCGATACGCCAGGATCGAAGTCTTTCACCGAACGCTTCATGAAGAAGTACGGCCACCCGCCGGAGAACCAGGCCTGGCAGGATTACACCGGCGTCAAGGTTTTGCTGCAGTCCATTGCCGAGACCAAGAGCACCGATGCGCGCAGGATCGTCGAGCACCTGGAAAAGGGCGCCGAGTTCGACCTACTGAAAGCGCGCAAGTGCCACTTCCGCAAATGGGATCACCAACTCCTGCAGGAAATGTATGTCGTCAAGGTCAAGGACAAGGCACGCTCGAAGGACCAGTGGGACATCTTCGACATCGTTTACCCGGCGCCCGGCCCAAGTGACCCGCTGGAACTGATCCAGGCCACGCAGCAGGAGAGCCCCTGCATCATGCCCGGCTTCTGACGCAGCACACGAGTCGCAATCCGTGCTGCTGATCGAGCAGATCGTCAACGGCCTGCTGGTCGGGTCGTACTACATCCTGCTGTCTCTGGGGCTGTCGCTGATTTTCAGCCTCGGCGGCGTGGTGAACCTCGCGCACGGCGCTTTCTACGCGGTCGGCGCCTACCTCGCCTGGGAACTGGAGAAGCGCGTCGGTTTCTTTGGCGCCATGGCGCTGTCGCCGGTCGCCGTCGCGCTGATCGGCGTGTTCATCGAGCGCTTCGCCCTGCGCCGTCTCTACAGCAAAGACCCGATGCTCGGACTGCTGTTCACCTTCGGACTGGCGCTGGTCGGAGAACAGAGCCTGCGCATGATCTGGGGATCGACCGGTTTGCCGTTTTCGATTCCCGAGGCGCTGCAGGGCGTACTGCTTGCCGGTGACTTCATTTATTCCTACTACCGCATGTTCATGCTGGCGATCGCGGCCGCCGCGGTTGCGGGCTGCTGGGTGCTGCTCAACAAGACCGCGTTCGGCATGGTGGTGCGCGCGGGCACACGCGACGCGGAAATGGTGCGCGCGCTCGGCATCAACCTGCGGCCGACCCTGACTGCGGTATTCGCCCTCGGCGTGGCGCTTGCCGGCCTGGGCGGCGTGCTGTCGGCACCGCTTGCCGGCGTGCAGCCGGCCATGGGCATCGAAATCCTGACCGCCACTTTCGTGGTGGTGGTGATCGGCGGCCTGGGGAGTTTCTGGGGCGTGGTGCTCGCCGGACTGCTGGTCGGTGCGGTGCGCGGCATCACCGTGTACTACTACCCCCCGGCGGCGGAAGCCTCGATGTACATCCTGATGATCCTGGTCCTGCTGTTCCGCCCGCGCGGACTGCTGGGCGAGAAATTCGAGAAGTTCGAATGAGCGCGGCACAATTCTTCAAGCATCCCCTGTTCATCGCGGCAGTCGCGCTGCTGCTGTTGCCGCATGTCGTGATCGGGCTGGGATTTACCTACACCATCGCGACCGAGATCGCGATCTTCGCGCTGGTCGGACTCGGCTTCAACCTGCTGCTCGGATATACGGGGCTGCTGTCCTTCGGGCACGGTCTGTTCTTCGGCCTGGCGGCCTATGCCACGACGCTGTCGCAGATCCACTGGTTCAACGACAGCTTTTTTCTGCCGCTCGGGTTTGCAGTCGCGTTCTCCGCCCTGCTCGGTCTGGCGGTTGGCTTCCTGGTGCTGCGCCGGCGCGGTGTGTACTTCTCGCTGCTGACGCTCGCGTTTACCGCGCTCGCCTTCTACATGGTGTACCGCTGGACCTCTTTTACCGGCGGCGAAAATGGCCTGTCTGGCATCGAGCGGTTTGACGTGCTCTGGCTGGACCTCGACGCCCGGCCGGTGTTCTACCACTTCGTCGCGGCGATCGTCTTCATCGGTGCATGGATAGCGTGGCGGGTGGTGCACTCGCCGCTGGGCACCGTCCTCAAGGCGATCCGCGAAAATGAGACCCGCGCCCGGTTCATCGGCTATCCGGTGCAGCGCTACAAGCTGGCGGCCTTCGTGATCTCGACCACGATTACCGGGCTCGGCGGCTCGCTGATGGCCTACCTCAAGCTGTTCGTGTCCGCCGACCTTGTCCACGTCATGTTCTCCGGCGAGATTCTGGCAATGACGATTCTCGGCGGCGTCGGAAATTTTCTCGGCCCGACCCTGGGCGCATTCTTCTACACCATGTTCCGGGAGATCCTTTCCGGATACACGTCGGCCTGGCAGTTCTGGTTCGGCCTCCTGTTCATGGGCTTCATCCTGTTCTCGCCTTCCGGTCTGGTCGGAATCGGCGAACGGGTGCTGGCGCCACTGTTGCGCAGGAAAACCGTAAAGGGCGCGATGGCGGCGCGCGTTACGCCGCAGACCGGCCAGGCGATCCCGGAGTTCATGCGCATTCACGCGCCGGTCGATGGCGCGATCCTGAGCTGCGCCGGCGTGACCAAGCGCTTCGACGGATTTGTCGCGGTATCGGAAGCCAGCCTCGACCTCAAGGATCGCACCCTGCATGCGCTGATCGGGCCGAACGGCGCAGGCAAGACCACCCTGTTCAACACCGTGTCCGGCATGTTCCCGCCAGACGCCGGCACCATACGGTTGGGCGGACAGCTGATCCAGGGCGAACCGGCAGACCGGGTCGCGAGGCTCGGGCTCACGCGCTCCTTCCAGATCACCAGCCTGTTCCAGCAGCTCACCGTATGGGAGAACCTCCGGCTTGCCTGCCAGGCACGCGATGCCGGTCGGCTCAATGCCTGGAAGCGCGCAGACGAACTGCCGCAGGTGAATGCAGAGACGCGGGAACTGGTGCGGTTTCTCGGCCTCGAGGGTGTCGAGCACGCGTTGGTCGCGGACCTCTCCTACGGCGGCCAGCGCCTGGTCGAAATCGGCACGGCGCTCGCCGCCCGTCCGCGCGTACTGCTGCTCGACGAACCCCTGGTCGGACTGGCAGCCGCGGAACGCGAGCGGGTCGGCAGGCTGATACGCGATCTCACGCAACATATGGCAGTACTGCTGGTGGAGCACGATATCGACCGCGTGTTCGGCATGGCTGACATCATCACCGTCATGAACGAAGGCCAGGTCCTGGTCGAGGGCGACGCCGAAACCGTGCGCAATCATCCGGAAGTGCAGCGGGTGTACATCGGCAGCGGACACGGGAACCTGGCAAAGCACCGCAAGCCGCGCGAGCGCGGCACCGACCGGTTACTGCTCACGCTCGAAGGGGTCAACACCTTCTACGGCAAGAGCCACATCCTGCACGACATCGGTCTGGAGGTGCGCGAGAACGAAGTGACCGCGCTGCTCGGCCGCAATGGTGCGGGCAAGTCATCGACGTTCAAGAGTATCCTCGGCATCGTCCAGTCGGCGTCGGGCACCATCCGCTTTGACGGAAAGACCATCTCCGGGCTCACACCCGAGAAGATTGCCAGGCTGGGCATCGGCCTCGTACCGCAGGGCAGACGCCTGTTCGCGGGCCTCACCGTGGAGGAAAACCTGAAACTCGGCGGACTCGCGCGGCGCAGTGGCGACGGCGTCATCTGGGATCGGGACAAGGTCTTCAGCTACTTCCCGCGCCTGCGGGAGAAACTGCATACTAAGGCCGACCTGTTGTCCGGCGGCGAACAGCAGATGGTGGCGATCGCGCGCGCGCTGTCCGGCAACGTCAAATTGCTGCTGATGGACGAGCCGTTCGAAGGCCTGTCCCCGGCCATGGTGGAAGAAGTATTCAAGAGCATCGAGAATCTGCGCAACGAAGTGTCGCTGCTGGTGATCGAGCATCACCTCGACCTGGTGTTGTCGCTGGCGGATCGTGCCTACGTGCTGGATCGCGGTCACGTCTCGCACGAAGGACCGGCGGAACCGCTGCTGACCGATCTCGAGTTCCGCAAGCAGGTGTTGTGGCTATGATCCACGTCGCGAGGATTGACTTCGCAGATCACCACGAAGGCACAAAGGCACCAAGAAACACGAAATGACTACAGATCTCGATTTTCTTTGTGCCTTTGTGGTAAGCCATCCAGGTTAACCATGGCCAAGGCGACGATTCGATGCAACGGAGGAAAAGAATGGAACTGTCAGTGAAGGGATTGCGGGTGTTGATTACCGCCGGTGCGGCGGGGATCGGCCGCGCGATGACGGATGTGTTTCACAATGCCGGTGCGCGTGTGCACATCTGCGACATCGTGCAGGATGCGCTGGACGAGGCGACACAGGCGTTTCCGGGCGTCACCGCCACGCTGGCGGACGTATCGGATCTCAAGGATGTGGAACGGCTGTTCGATGACGTGAAAGCGCAGCTTGGCGGGCTCGATTGCCTGATCAACAACGCCGGCATCGCCGGCCCCACCGGCAAGATCGAGGACATTCCGATCGAGGAATGGGAACGCTGCATCGCGGTCGACCTGAACAGTCTGTTCTACTGCACGCGACTGGCGATGCCGATGCTGAAGACCGCCGGCGGCGGTTCGATCATCAACCTGTCCTCCGCCGCCGGGCGGCTGGGTTTCCCCTACCGCACGCCATACGCGGCAGCGAAATGGGGCGTGGTCGGCCTGAGCAAGAGCCTGTCGATGGAAGTCGGCACGGACAACATCCGCGTCAACGCCATCCAGCCTGGCGTGGTCGAAGGCGACCGCATCAATCGCGTCATCGACGCCAAATCGAAGGCGCTTGGCATCAGCTTCGACGAACAGCGCAAGCGCATGCTGGCGAACGTCTCGATGCAGGCAATGGTCAGCCCGTACGATATCGCCAACATGGCCCTGTTCCTCGCCAGCGACGCCGGCAAACACGTCACCGGCCAGGCCATCTCCGTGTGCGCGGGCGTGGAGATGTTGGGTTGAATTTCTTGGAGTAAACAACTGAACCACGGAGGACACGGAGGAGAAATGGAAAGAATTGCGGTAATTGGATCGGGATTGATAGGTCGGGCGTGGGCGATGGTGTTTGCGCGTGCCGGGCATCCGGTCAGGCTGTATGACAACGCGCCGGGCGCGGCTGAAAAGGCGCTCACCCTGATCGAGGAAGGGCTGCGCGAACTGAAGCTGGCCGGGCTGATCGCGGAAGACCCTGCGGTTGCCGCCAAACGCGTGACTGCGGCGGCTACGCTTGCGGACGCAGTCAGGGACGCAGACTACGTGCAGGAAAACACCTCCGAACTTCTTGACGTCAAGCGCGAGGTCTACCGGGAGATGGACGAAGCAGCACCGGCATCCTGCATTCTGGCGAGTTCCACTTCGACCATTCAAACCTCCCGCTTCAGCGAGGGGCTGAAAGGCAGACATCGCTGCATCGTCGCGCATCCGGTCAACCCTCCGCATGTCGTGCCGATCGTCGAGATCTCGCCCGCGCCGTGGACGGCGCCCGAGGTGGTGCAGAAGACCCTCGCATTGCACGCGAAAGTCGGCCAGGTGCCGATCACCGTCAAGCGCGAGGTCGAGGGATTCATTCTCAACCGCCTGCAGGCGGCACTGCTGCATGAGGCGTGGCGTCTGGTGAAGGAAGATTATGTTTCGGTCGAGGACCTGGACAAGACCATCCGCGACGGACTGGGGTTACGCTGGGCGTTCATGGGTCCGTTCGAAACCATCGACCTGAACGCGCCCGGCGGCGTGCCCGATTACGCGCAACGCTACGGTCCGGTGCTCTACGGCATGATGAAAGACGTCAGGCTCGAGCCTTGGGACGACAAGCTGATTGCAAAAGTGAACGCCGAAAGGCGCCAGCTCATGCCGCAGGAAAAACACGCCGAACGCGAAGCCTGGCGCGACCGCCGTCTGATGGCGCTGGTCGCCCACAAACGGGAAATGGAACGTAAGGGCTGAATACCTACCACGGAGGACACGGAGGAAAACCTAGAAGAGCGAACCACGAAGGCACGAAGACACGAAGAAATACAAGAATACTTAGATTGCTTTTCTTTGCGCCCTCTGCGCCCTTGCGGTGAGATCGGTCTTCGGTTTTCCTCCGTGTCCTCCGTAGTTGAAACTTTTATCTGAATATACGGAGACATAACCATGGCAAACAAAGTCATCATTACCTGCGCCGTGACCGGCGCGATACATACGCCTTCGATGTCGCCGCATCTGCCGGTGACGCCGGCGGAGATTGCCGAGGCGGCGATCGGTGCGGCCAAGGCCGGCGCGGCAATCGTGCACCTGCATGCGCGCGACCCGAAGGACGGCCGTCCGACGCAGGACCCGAAGATGTTCATGGAGTTCCTGCCGAAGATCAAGGCGGCCAGCGACGTGGTGATCAACCTCACCACCGGCGGCGCGCCGACGATGGGCGTCGAGGAGCGGCTGCAGCCCGCGCTTCAGCTCAAACCCGAAGTCGCCTCCCTGAACATGGGGTCGATGAACTTCGGTCTGTACGAGATGCTCGAGCGCTTCAAGGAGTTCAAGTACGACTGGGAGAGACCCTATCTCGAAGCTTCCGACGATCGCATCTTCAAGAATACGTTCAAGGACATTGCCTACATCCTGCAATCCTGCAGCAACAACGGCACCCGTTTCGAGATCGAGTGTTATGACATCGGTCACCTGTATACCGCCGCGCACTTCCTGGACCGGGGCCTGGTAAAACCGCCGCTGTTCATCCAGTCCGTGTTCGGCCTGCGCGGCGGCATCGGCCCGCATCCGGAAGACGTCCTGCACATGAAGCGCACCGCCGACCGCCTGTTCGGTGATCAGTACCAGTGGTCGGTGCTCGGTGCCGGGCGCAACCAGATGTTCATTGCCGCGCAGTCGGCCGTCATGGGCGGCAACGTGCGGGTCGGCCTCGAAGACAGTCTGTGGATCGGCCCGAAGCAGTTCGCGAAATCGAACGCCGACCAGGTGGCCAAGATCCGGCGCATTCTCGAAGAGCTCGGCCTGCAGATCGCGACCCCGGACGACGCCCGCCAGATCCTGAAGCTGAAGGGCAAGACCAACGTGAATTTCTAGCCACGGAACTTTTTTTAACACGAAGGAGCACGAAGGAATACCCGGGAACACGAGGGAAAAACGAAAAATCGAATACTTGTTCGGGCAATCGGCACTCGCGCTTTCCCGCTCCGCAATGGTTCCTGTTGTCCTTCGTGTCCCTTTCTCGCTATTCCTTCGTGATCCTTTGTGTTAATGAATCTCGCCTGCCAGGGCTTTCTGAGTATCCATTCCGCCAGGCATTCCCGGTGACGGCATCGGCATCGAGATGACCGATGCCGGGCGCCCCGACGTCACGGTCATCCAACGATCCATAGGCTTGCTCCGCTTGCGCAATTCACTCAGAATGCGCGCAGCATCGAGTCCATTCCTGCTCCGCCTGTCCGGAAAGGTCCGGCAGAGCCGATACGACACAAGCGAGCGCGCCTCTGCCTGCAAAAAAGAAATCGCCCCACAGTACCAGCCGCATTGGCAGCGGCAGCGCTTCGCTTTCCCTCAACAGGCGAAAAACCGCGTCGAAAGCCGCCCCGCGCAACAGCGCCGACCCTGAACAACGTCTGCGCGCCCTCGGCGAGAAACTGAAACAGAAGAACGCAGAGCTGCGCGCGCTTGGCGAGCGCCTGCAGGCAAGCGAGACACTCGCGCGCAACACCGGCGATGCGCTGCAGGCAAGCCTGGACCGCGAAAAGCTGACGCTGGCATTTGCGGAAATCGGAACCTGCGAGTTCGATGTCCACACCCGCATGATCCGCGTTTCCGAAATGAGTCTGCGGCTGCTCGGGTTCCGCAGCGGCGAGCCCGACATTCCCTATGACCGGTATCTCACCAGCATCCACCCGGAAGACCGGCCGCGTTTCGACCAGGTGCTGCTGCAATGCCTCGACGGCACTGGCAGCCTGGACATCGAATACCGTGTCGCACTGGTGGACGGGTCTTACCGCTGGCTCAGGACCAAGGGCGATGCGCTGCTGAATCTGGACGGCGATGCGATCAAGGTGCTTTGGGTCACGGAGGATGTCTCCCAGCGCAAAGACATGGACGCGCGTGTGCGCTTTCTCGCGCACCACGATCTGCTCACCGGATTGCCGAACCGGACGCTGTTCCAGGATCGCATGCAGCAGGCGCTCGCGGCCGCCAAGCGCATGCAGACACGGGTGGCATTGCTGTTCATCGACCTCGACCGGTTCAAGGCAATCAACGATTCATTCGGTCACAAGGCAGGCGACACGGTGCTGCAGGGCGTCGCGGCACGCCTGCGCCGGTGCGTGCGCGAAACCGATACCGTGTGCCGTCACAGCGGCGACGAGTACCTGGTCGCGCTGTCTGCCCTGCGCGACCCGGCGGAGGGCGCGCTGGTCGCGGACAAGATCCTGCAGGCTTTTGGCAAACCGTTCATGGTCGAGGGCAACGACCTGACGCTCTCGGCGAGTATCGGCATCAGCGTCTACCCGGACGATGGCCACACCGTCGAGGACTTGCAGCGCAATGCCGACGCCGCGATGTATCACTCGAAGCGAAACGGCCGCAATCGCTTCGAGTTTTTCACCCCGGAACTGACTGCGCCGGCCACCGAACGCCTGATGCTCGCGAACCAGTTGCGCCGCGGCATTGAGCGCGACGAACTCGAACTGCACTTCCAGCCGAAGTTCGACACCGCGAGCAACCGCCTGATCGGCGCCGAAGCGCTGGTGCGCTGGAACCACCCGGAACGCGGCCTGATGATGCCGGAGCGGTTCATTTCCATCGCGGAGGAATCCGACGTCATCCACCTTGTCGGCGAATGGGTGTTGAATGCGGCCTGCCGCCAGGCTGGCGCCTGGAAAGCCGCGGGCAACAGGCCGGTGCCGATCGCCATCAATTTTTCGGCATTCCAGTTCCGGCGCAACGATCTCATCGAAACCGTTGCCGGCGCACTGACGCGGCACGCGATGGATCCGCGGCTGCTGGAAATCGAACTGACCGAGAACGCGATCATGCAGGACCCGCGTGAAACCGCAAAGATCCTAGACACCCTGAGCGCGATGGGCGTTGCACTCAGCATCGACGATTTCGGCACCGGCTATTCGAGCCTGAGCTACCTGAAACGGTTTGCCATCCACAAACTGAAAATCGACCGCAGTTTCGTCACCGATCTGCCGGACGATCTGAACGATGCAGCGATCGTTCAGGCGATCGTGAATCTTGCAAGGAGCCTTCAGCTGGAAGTGATTGCGGAGGGCGTGGAAACGCCGGCGCAGCTCGAGTTTCTTCGCGGAATAGGCTGCGGATCTTACCAGGGCTATCTCGGCGGCAGGCCGGTAAACGCCGCGAGTTTCGTCAGGCTGCTCGACTGAACGGCGCTCAAACGTCTTCCGCTCTGTTTCGCAGCGCACTCTGCAACGCTTCGAAAGTCGCGTCGCCAAAGGCGACGATCCGCACCTCCTCAAGCGTCCGGTCACTGCCGAGAAAATCGGCTATGGTCGCGATCGCGATTCGGCATGCGCGATCGAGCGGATAGCCATAGACGCCGGTGCTGATCAGCGGAAACGCGATCGTGCGCGCGTGGTGCCGGACTGCCAGTTGCAGCGACTTCGCGTAGCAGTCCGAAAGCAGTCCGGCTTCGCCTGCATCGCCGCCCTGCCATACCGGTCCGACGGTATGAATGATCCATTTCGCCGGCAGCCGGAATCCCGGCGTGATGCGGGCGTCGCCAGTCGGGCAACCGCCCAGCCTGCGGCAATGGGCCAGCAGCTCCGGCCCCGCCGCCCGATGGATCGCGCCGTCGACTCCGCCTCCACCGAGCAGACTCTGATTCGCGGCGTTCACTACCGCATCCACCTGCTGGCGCGTGATATCTCCGCGAACGACTTTCAGGCGCTTTGTCATTCCTGTCACATCCTCAGCGGCCAGTGCGCCATTTCCTCATAAATCGCACCTTCACGATGCAGAATCGAGCGTACCAGGACGAAGCGTTCGACACGCCATTCGATCGGCGCAGAAGGGGTCCATTGCAGGGGGCGGCACTGGGCCTTTCGCAGTAGCGTAACGTGAGGTTTGTACGGGCGGAGTTCCGGTTCGAATCCCGCAGCTCCGCCGCCTGCGGACAACTGCTCTGCCAGCATCGCAAGTGGTTGCGGAATTGCGGCCGGCGCTGCCCACGCGATGCGATTGTGCTTCCAGCAACCGGCGGTGTCGATGCTCAGATCGAATGCCGAGGCAGATACCCCCGTTCCCAATTCGCGGACGCGGTCGAAATCCTCAGCCTCCACTTCGCCGAGGAACAGCAGCGTCAGGTGAATGCTGTCCGCTCTGGTGACTCGCCCGCCGGTTTCCCGGTGCAACGCATGCGCCCAGGCAGCAAGCTCGCGTCGAACCCGCTCGTCCGGCCACAGTGCAAAGAACAGCCGCGCCGGCGCGCCCATTACCCCCGCTCGAGCAGCACGATCGCCTCGGCCGCGATGCCTTCACCGCGCCCGATGGAACCGAGTTTCTCGGTGGTTTTCGCCTTCACGTTGACACGCGCGGCGTCGATGCCGAGGTCAGCGGCGATATTGGCGGTCATTCGCGCGATATGCGGCGCCATCTTCGGCGCCTGCGCAATAATGGTCGAATCCACGTTCGCGATCTGCAGGCCCGAATCCGCGACGAGCGACGCCACACGCCGCAGCAGCACGCGGCTGTCCGCACCCGCGTAGGCGGGGTTGGTATCCGGAAAATGACGGCCGATGTCTCCCAGGCCGGCCGCACCGAGCAAGGCATCGCAGAGCGCGTGCAACAGGACGTCGGCGTCGGAATGGCCGGCAAGTCCCCTGTCGAACGGAATATGCACACCCCCGACGATCAGCGGCCGGTCCTGCACCAGTGCATGCACGTCGAAACCCTGGCCGATTCTCATTCCTGAACTCCCTGCATGCGCAGGATCGCTTCTGCCAACGCGGCATCCTGCGGAAACGTGACCTTGATATTGGCGTTGCTGCCATTCACCAGCCGGGGAAGCAGGCCAAGCGCTTCCACCGCGCTCGCTTCGTCGGTGATCGTGGCCGGATCGGCGGTTTCCAGCGCGTGCTTGAGCAACGCGTATCGGAACATCTGCGGCGTTTGTGCCCGCCAGAAAGCGTCTCTGCTGACGGTATCCACGACGCGCTGCTCGCGATCCGCGCGTTTGAGCGTATCCGCCACCGGCACCGCCAGCAGACCGCCGACCTCGTCCTTCTCCAGCTCGGCAATCAGCCGGTCGATCAGATCTGCGGTCAGGCAGGGACGTGCCGCATCGTGCACCAGCACCCAGTCCTCGTCTCGCGCCCGCTGCCGAAGTTCCCCGAGCGCATTGAGCACCGTCTGCGCGCGGCTGTCGCCTCCGCAGTACAGCGGATGCAGTTTCCCCCGGAACCGGGACAGATCGAGGCTGG
The DNA here is from genome assembly GCA_040880425.1 of Burkholderiales bacterium. GTDB lineage: Bacteria > Pseudomonadota > Gammaproteobacteria > Burkholderiales > Eutrophovitaceae > DATKEK01. The sequence goes on from JBBDIL010000015.1 coordinate 62,297, forward strand.
AAAACAACCGGTCGCCCGGAGACAGCGCAACGTAGACGGCACGGATGCGCGTGTGCGCGCACAGCCGTTCGGCCGTGTGCGAGAGCATCGGCCGCCCGAGCAGCTGCAGGTATTGCTTGGGCCGGCTGTCTCCCATGCGCGAACCGGAACCGGCGGCCGGGATCAGCGCGATGAAATCGGGCATGACGTCAGATTCAATTGAGCGGCCGCTATTATCCTTGCCGGCACCGGCCGGCAGCAAGGACGGCGGCTGCCTCCTCTATAATTCCTGCCTTTTCCCGCCCGATGGACCATTCCTTCCCCCTCCCCGCACGCGGGGAAAAATCGCACTGGCCGCCGCAGCCGCGTTCGGCGGATGCGCTGGCGCTCGCCCGTCTGGCGCAGTCGGCGCGGCCGCTGCTGGTGGTCACCGACAACGCGGCAGACGCAAAGCGGCTGGTGGATGAAATCCGGTTCTTCGCGCCCACGCTGGGCACGCACCTGTTTCCCGACTGGGAAACCCTGCCCTACGACGCTTTTTCCCCGCACCAGGATCTGGTCTCGGAACGGCTGGAAACGCTTTATCACATCTCGCACAATGAATGCGACGTGGTGGTGGTGCCGGTCACCACCATGCTGTACCGCCTGCCGCCTGCGTCGTATCTGGCTGCCTACACCTTCTTTCTCAAGCGTGGCGAGAAGCTGCCGGTGGACTCGCTGCGCGCGCAGCTCACGCTCGCAGGTTATTCGCATGTCAGCCAGGTGGTGTCCCCGGGGGAATACAGCGTACGCGGCGGCGTGATCGATCTGTTCCCGATGGGCAGCGCGCTGCCATACAGGATCGATCTGTTCGACGATGAAATCGACAGCATCCGCACGTTCGACGCCGACACCCAGCGCAGCATCTACAAGGTCAACGAGATCCGTCTGTTGCCGGCGCGGGAGTTTCCCGCGGACGATGCCGGCCGCGCCACCTTCCGCAGCCGCTTCCGCGAGCGCATCGAAGGCGACCCGACGCGAAGCCGCATCTACAAGGACGTCTCGCAATCGGCAATGCCGCCGGGCATCGAATACTACCTCCCGCTGTTCTTCGAGCAGACCGCGAATCTGGCGGACTACCTCCCGCCATCGGCGGTAATCTGCCTGCACGGAGAGCTGGCACCCGCGGTCCGAAAATTCTGGGAAGACACGCAATCGCGCTTCAGGCTGCTCGGCAGCGACCCGGACCGGCCACTGCTGCCGCCGGCGGAACTGTTCCTGCGCGAGGATGAGTTCTTCGGTGCGCTGAAGACCTTCCCGCGCATCGAGCTGGAACTGGCGTCCGAGGAAACCGCACCGGCTGGAGACGCGCTTCCCGGCGTCGCGGTCGACCGGCGCGCCGACGATCCTCTGGCTGCATTGAAGGACTTTGTCGACAACGCCGGCCTGCGCATACTGCTGGTCGCCGACGGACCCGGTCGTCGCGAGACGCTGCTTGGCCTGCTGCACGAGTACGAACTGCGCCCGCGGCCGCTGAAAGACTGGGAAACGTTCGCGCGGGACGGCAGCACGCTGGCAATCACCGTCGGTCCGCTGCACGCCGGGTTCGTGGATCGCGCCTCCGGCGTCGCGGTCGTCACCGAAAGCGAGCTCTACCCAGCGCAGGCACGGGTACGCGCGACGCGCGAGCGCCGGGTATCGGCAGACAACATGCTGCGCGACCTCGCCGAAGTACGTCCGGGCGACCCGGTGGTGCACGCGCAGCACGGCATCGGCCGCTATCTCGGGCTGGCCACCATGGACCTCGGCGACGGCGCGACCGAGTTCCTCACGCTCGAGTACGGCGGCGGCGACAAGCTCTACGTGCCGGTTTCCCAGCTCGAGGTCATCAGCCGCTACAGTGGCGCCGCGGCGGAGGCCGCACCGCTGCACAAGCTGGGCAGCGGGCAATGGGACAAGGCGAAGCGCCGTGCCGCGCAGCGCGTGCGAGACGCCGCCGCCGAGCTGCTCAACCTGTACGCGCAGCGCGCGGCTCGCACCGGCCACGCGTTCGACTTCCGGACCCACGATTACGAGGCATTCCGCGCCGGGTTTCCCTTCGAGGAAACACCCGACCAGGCACAGGCGATCGATGCCACGCTGGAAGATCTGCGCTCGGTCAAGCCGATGGACCGGCTGGTCTGCGGAGATGTCGGATTCGGCAAGACCGAGGTGGCGCTGCGCGCCGCGTTCGTCGCTGTGTCTGCAGGCAAGCAGGTCGTGGTTCTGGTGCCGACCACGCTGCTCGCCGAACAGCATTTCCAGACGTTCTCCGACCGCTTCGCCGACTGGCCGGTGAAGATCGCCGAATTGTCGCGCTTCCGCTCCGCCAGGGAACAGTCGGTGTCGCTCGAAGGCCTGGCGAAGGGCACCATCGATATCGCCATCGGCACGCACAAGCTGCTTCAGCGCGGCGTCAGGTTCAGGGATCTCGGTCTGGTCATCATCGACGAGGAGCACCGCTTCGGCGTGCGTCAGAAGGAGCAACTCAAGGCGTTGCGCGCCGAAGTGGACGTGCTGACGCTGACCGCCACGCCGATTCCCCGCACGCTGGCGATGGCGCTCGAAGGCCTGCGCGACTTTTCCGTCATCGCCACCGCGCCGCAACGGCGCCTGGCGATCAAGACCTTCGTCTCGCCGTTCAGCGAAGGCCTGATCCGCGAAGCGGCGCTGCGCGAGCTGAAACGTGGCGGACAGATCTACTTCCTGCACAACGAGATCGACAGCATCCGCCGTATGGAGGAAAGGCTGCTCAAACTCGTGCCCGAAGCACGCATTCGCGTCGCGCACGGCCAGATGCCGGAGCGCGAACTGGAGCTGGTCATGCGGGATTTCTATCAGCAGCGCTTCAACATTCTTCTGTGTACCACCATCATCGAAACCGGCATCGACGTCCCCAGCGCGAACACCATCGTCATCAACCGCGCCGACCGGTTCGGCCTTGCCCAGCTGCACCAGCTGCGCGGGCGTGTCGGACGTTCGCACCACCAGGCCTATGCCTATCTGCTGACGCCGGACGAAGAGGCGCTGCGCGGCCAGGCGAAGAAACGCCTTGAGGCGATCCAGATGATGGAAGAACTCGGCTCCGGCTTCTACCTCGCGATGCACGATCTCGAGATCCGCGGCGCCGGCGAAGTGCTGGGCGAATCGCAGAGCGGAGAGATGCAGGAGATCGGCTTCACGCTCTACGCCGACATGCTGAACGCCGCGGTGCGCGCGTTGAAGGCCGGCCGCGAACCGGAACTGACCGGGACGCTGAATCTCGGCACCGAGATCAACCTGCACGCCCCGGCGCTGCTGCCGGAGGATTACTGCGCCAACGTCCACCAGCGCCTGGTGATCTACAAGCGCCTCGCCAACTGCGAAACCCTGGATGCGCTGGAAGCCATGCAGGAAGAAATCGTCGACCGCTTCGGGTCGATGCCCGAACCGGTGAAATGCCTGCTGGAAACCCATCACCTGCGCATCCTCGGCCGGCCGCTCGGCATCGCCCGCATCGACGCAGGGCCCGACGCAATCGTGCTGCAGTTCGTGCCTGAACCGCCGATCGACGCAGGGAAAATCATAGAGCTGGTTCACGCTCGCAAGGATGCCCGCTTCGCGGGTCCGGACCGGGTGCGCATTGCCGCAGATCTGCCGGACGTTGCAACCCGGGTGGCGGGCGCGGTGAAATTTCTGAAGGATCTCGGCTAGCCCTGCGGATCGGTCCCAAGGCAACGTCCCGCGCATTGCTCCGGGTCCGGCCGGCGACAGAACCCGGTCGAAGCATCCGCATGGAATACCGTGTTCAGGGCGAGTTCAGCTTGCTGTTCTACACTGTCTCCGTCAGTACAACAGACGGGATCCAGACAATGCACGGCCTTGAACCCAACCAGACACGGTCGACCAAGCCGCGGGCCAGGCAAGAGAAACTCGCGTCAGGCATCGCGCTGCTCGCCCTCTCGGCGCTGCTGTTTACCGGCACGCCGCCGGTACTCGCCGGCGAGAATCAGGAAGCCGCGCGCCGCTTGCGAGAGATCGGCGAAATCCTCCCGCTCGAAACCATCATGGACAAGGCGCGCGGATACAGGAACGGCGATGTCATCGAGATCGAACTGGAACGCGAGGATTGGGGTTACAAGTACGAGTTCGAAATTCTCGACTCGTCCGGCCAGGTCTGGGAGCTGGAGCTCAACGCCACGACCGGCGAATTGATCGAGCTCAAGCGCGACGACTGAGGACGACGACGTGCGACTTCTACTGGTCGAAGACGATCCCGCCCTCGGGCCGGAGCTGAAAGAGGCGCTGGCGCGCGAAGGCTATGCGGCGGACCTGGTGGACGATGGCGTGCACGCGGAGGCGCTGGGCGATACCGAGCCCTACGATCTGGTGATCCTTGATCTGGGTCTGCCGCGGCGCAACGGTCTAGAGGTACTTCGCAACTGGCGTTCGCGCGGCAAACGCATGCCGGTGGTCATCCTCACCGCGCGCGGCAGCTGGCAGGAGAAAGTCGAGGGCTTTCAGGCGGGCGCCGACGATTATGTCGGCAAGCCCTTCCAGTTCGAGGAGTTGCTGGCCCGCGTCGGTGCCGTGCTCAGACGCGCGCAAGGCAATACGACCGGTCCACTGCAGGTCGAGGGCATCACCCTGGATGAGGCCTCCCAGTGCCTGGTATCGCCGGAGGGTGCACAGCTCGCGCTCACCGGCATCGAGTTCCGGCTCATGCGCTACTTCATGCTGCATCCCGGGCAGGTGCTGTCCAAGGTCCAGCTCGCCGAGCATGTCTATGACTTCGACGCCGAGCGCGACAGCAACGTGATCGAAGTCTACATAAATCGGCTGCGCCAGAAGATCGGCCGCGACCTGATCGTGACACGGCGCGGGCAGGGTTACGTGTTCGCACCGAAAGACCGATGAAATCCCTGAAGACACAGCTGTCGATCGGGCTCGCCGGCAGTCTCGTCCTGCTGCTCGGCCTGCAATGGTTCCTGGTCAGCACCTCGATCGAGGACCTGCTGGAAAATCAACTCGAGGAAAGACTGACGCGCGACGCGGAGAGCCTGCTCGCCGGACTGAGCCTCGACGCGCAAGGCGCCATGCAGATCGACCCGCGACGCGTGAACCCGGTCTATCAGCGGCCGTTCTCCGGACACTACTATTTCATCCGGGCGGGCGACGACGAGCAGGTCTCGCGCTCGCTGTGGGATTCGGAACTCGAGATTCCGACCGTGCAGGCCGGCACCGGACTGCGGCTCACGCTTCCCGGACCGGAGCAGCAGGTCCTGTTTACGGTTGCGCACGGCTACGTCAAGCAGGGCCGCGCCTTCACCATCGCGGTGGCGCAGGACCTCACCAGCCTGTCCCGGGAAATCGCGGTCTTTCGCCTGCGTTACGGAATCGTTTCGGCACTGGTACTGATCGTACTGCTGCTGGTGCAACGTTACATCGTTCGCGGCGGTCTGCGCCCGCTGGACACTCTGCGCAGCGAAGTCAGCCGCCTCGAGCAGGGCGAGATCGACCGCGTTTCGATGTCCGCACCGGAAGAGATAGCGCCGCTGGTAAGCGAACTCAACCGGCTGCTGGCGGCGCTGTCGAATCGCACCCGGCGTTCCCGGGTGGCGCTCGGCAATCTCGCGCACGCGCTCAAGACCCAGCTCGCGATCCTGACGCAGGTCGCGGCACGGCCGGAACTTCACCGTGCAGCCGAACTGCGCAAGGCCCTTACCGAACCGATAGAAACCAGCCGCCGCATCGTCGAACGGGAATTGCGCCGCGCGCGGCTGGCAGGCAGCGCGATGCCGGGCCGCAGGGTTCCCCTTGAAAAGGAGATTGCGTCGATCTCCGGAACACTGTCGCAGCTTTATCCGGAAAAGAATCTGCGCATCGCGACCGCGATTTCCCCGGACGCGGTGTTCCATGGCGACCGCGAGGACCTGCTCGAACTGCTGGGCAATCTCCTGGACAACGCCTGCAAGTGGAGCAGCGGAAGGGTTTCGCTCACCATCGGCAACGGCGACGGCATCGCCTTCGTAGTGGAAGACGACGGACCGGGCTGCGATGACGTGCAGCTGGAAGAACTCACTCGCCGCGGATTTCGTGCGGACGAAAGCAAGCCAGGCAGCGGCCTGGGTCTGGCGATCGTCAAGGATGTCGTGGAGAGCTACGGCGGCAGCCTGACGTTTGGCCGCTCCGCCGCGCTTGGCGGCCTGCGGGTGGAAGCCCGTTTGCCGGTGTCCGATCCCGTTGGCACCGGCGACAGATAACGTAATTTTTCAACTCGACGTGAAATGGAGGTTCTTCATGAAAACCGACACGATTACCCTGCGCAGATTACTGGCCGGTGCCGGACTGTGCGCTTCTCTCGCCTTCACAGGCGCCGTCGCATAGGCCGATGACGATATCGAGGAAGCGCGTAGTATCGCCCAGCAGGCCAACCTGATCATGCCGGAACGCGCCATCGAGATCGCAAAGGCGGAGAAACCCGGGGTCATGACCGATCTCGATCTCGAGATCAAACGCAAGAAGTGGCTCTACGAAGTCGAAATCGTGGACAACGACGGCATCGAGTGGGAATTCAAGATCGACGCCCGAGACGGCAAGGTCCTGAAAGTGAAACGCGACTGGTTCTGACGATTGACGCCGGCCTGCGGCCGGCGTCAGCCGCGTTTACCAGGGGTACGAAGGCAATCAGAGAAGTAACGACTCCAAGCACTGGATCGGTGGAGCTCGTCTGTCAATCTGTCCGGTCTGCTTGCACGTCGAAGGAATTTTCTCTTTTCGTTTCTCCTTCGTGTGGTTCCCTGTTTTCCCTTCGTGATCCTTCGTATTTCACGCTTCTACGGCCGGTGGCCGACCGGCTTGTTCAATCCCAGCGGTCGTCGCGCACGTAGACTTTGCCGTCCTCGATCCTGACCGGGAAGCTTGCGGTCGGCTCGAAGGCCGGCGGGGACAGTGCTTCGCCGGTACGCACGCAGAATCGCGCGCCGTGGCGAGGGCAGACGATCTCGTCGCCTTCTATGGGCTTGCCATCGGTAAGCACCGCGCCGTCGTGGGTACAGACATCTTCGATTGCGAAGAACTCGCCGCCGACGTTGAACATGGCGGCCAGCGTGCCGTCCAGATCGACTGTTTCGTAGTGGCCCGGTTTGATAGCGTCGGCGTCTGCGACCAGAACCCAGTCGCTCATACCGCGATGACGTCTAGCTCGGGATCGATGCGTCGCACCAGGCCTTCGATGCCGGCCAGCGTGCCCGAGATTGAACTCGGACAGCTGCCGCAGGCGCCCTGGTAATGCACCTTCAGCGTGCTGCCTTCCAGACCCACCACGTACAGGTCGCCGCCATCGCCCTGCAGATAGGGCCGGACTTCCTGGTTCAGCAGTTCGTTGATCTGCTCAAGTTTCGCACGGTCGGTTTCCGACAGTTCGGCCTGCCCCTCCTCCTGCGTCAGCCAGGCGGCTGCCTGCGCGTACTTCTCCGACTCGCCCTCGGCAGCCGGCGCTTCGCGGATCGGATCCGCAACCTGGCGCAGCAGGTCCTTCCATTCAGCCCCGCCGTCCTGCGTCACGGTAATCCAGTTGTCCACGTAGAACACGTTGGTCACATGCGGAACTTCAAACAGCTTTGCCGCCAACGGGTCTTCACTGGCCTGTTCCGCATTCTCGTACGAACGCGAGACGCCATAGGTGAGCGGCTCCTTCAGCACGAACTTGCGTGCGTTGGGGTTCGGTGTTCCTTCAAGGTCGGCAATCTTCGGCATGGTTTCGATTCAAATCTCACCGCAGAGGCGCAAAGACGCAGAGGTTCGCAAAGGAGCAGACACGTCGGGAGGAGTCGACTCCTCCGTTGACCGCTGCCACTTGCAATCGCTGTACTTTCCTGTGCTCTTCTGCATTTCCTTTGTGTCTTCGTGCCTTCGTGTATCGCTTTTAAATTGGTCAAACTAACCTGGTCAAATGCGCTCAATCGGCCTGCACAACAGGATCGGCGTCGCCCTCGGTCGATACCGACGCCTGCGAGTTGAACGCGGCATGCAGCGTATGCCATGGCAGGATCGCGCACTTCACCCGCGACGGCAGGTCCTTGACGCCGGCGAACACGGTCAGCCGTCCCAGGTGATTTTCACCTGCGGCGAGATCCAGTTTGCCGGTCGCCATGTCGCGGAACTCCTGAACCAGCCGTTCCGCCTCTTCCACGCTCTTGCCCTTGACATTGGTCGTCATCATGGACGCCGACGCCTTGCAAATCGCGCATCCCTCGCCTTCGAAGGCAATTTCCGAAACGCGATCTCCATCGACCCGCACCGACAGCCAGATATGGTCCCCGCAAAGCGGATTCACGCCCTCCGCCTTGCAGGTCGGCGATGCCAGGCTGCCCCAGTTTCGCGGTTTCCTGTTGTGATCGAGGATCACTTCCTGATAAAGCTGCTTTGAATCCACTGCCAGCCTCCGTCAGGAAAAAATCTTCTGGACTCTGCGGATGCCTTCGGCCAGCGCATCCGCCTCTTCCATTGTGTTGTACAGATAAAACGATGCCCTGGCGGTCGCCGGGATACCGAAGCGCTGCATGACCGGCTGCGCGCAGTGATGGCCGGTACGTACGGCGACACCGTCTTCATTGAGGATGGTGCCGACGTCGTGCGGGTGCACGCCCTCGATGACAAACGACAGCACTGCCGCTTTTCGCGCAGCCGTGCCGATGATGCGTACGCCTTCGATCGCAGACAGCTTCCGCGTCGCGTAGTCCAGCAACTCGTGTTCATGCGCCGCGATCGCGTCCATGCCGACATTTTGCAGATAGTCGACCGCGGCCCCCAGGCCGATCGCCGCGGCAATCGGCGGAGTGCCCGCCTCGAATTTGTGCGGAATGGTGTTGTAGGTGGTCTTCTCGAACGTGACCGAAAGGATCATGTCGCCGCCGCCTTCGAAGGGTTGCATTTTCTCCAGCAGCTCGGCCTTGCCATACAGCGCACCGATACCTGTCGGCCCGCACATCTTGTGCCCGGAAAACGCGTAAAAGTCACAATCCAGCGCCTGGACGTCGACCGGCATGTGCGGTACGGCCTGCGCACCATCGACCAGCACCGGTACGCCGTGCGCGTGCGCATGCGCGATCATCTCCTCGACGGGATTCACGGTCCCCAGCGCGTTCGACACATGCGTGACCGCTACCAGCCGGGTTCGCTTCGTGATCAGGCGCCGGAACGCGTCCATCGACAGCTCGCCGGCGTCGTTGATCGGGATCACCCGGAGTTTCGCGCCCTTCTCCTCGCAGAGCATCTGCCAGGGCACGATATTGGAATGGTGCTCGAGGTGGGATATGACGATTTCGTCGTCCTCGCCGATGAAGGCGCGCCCGAAACCCTGTGCCACCAGATTGATCGCGGTCGTGGTGCCGCGCGTGAAAATCACCTCGCGTTCCTCGCGCGCGTTGATGAAGCGCTGCACCTTGCGCCTGGCGCCTTCGTACTCCTCGGTTGCCTTCTCCGAAAGGTAATGCACGGCGCGATGGATATTCGAGTGCTCCGCGGTCTGGTAATGCACCAGCCGGTCGATCACCTGCCTCGGCATCTGGCTGCTCGCCGCGTTGTCGAGGTACGCGAGCGGTTTGCCGTTCACCTGTATGTCGAGAATCGGAAAGTCGGCGCGGATGCGCTGCACGTCAAACACCTGCGCCGGCCGCACCGGCTGCAGCCCCGTACTTGCACTCATAGCGTGTCCCTGCTCAGGGTCTGCGCGAGTATCACCCGTTTCAGCGCTTCGCCGATCGAGGCGACCGGAATGCGCTCGACGATCTCGGCGGCAAAGGCGTACGTAAGCAGCCCTCTGGCTGCATCGTCCGCAAGGCCACGGCTCTTGAGATAGAACAGTTCTTCCGATTCGATCTGCCCGACCGTGGCGCCGTGCGCGCATTTCACGTCGTCCGCAAAGATCTCGAGCTGCGGCTTGGTGTCGACATGCGCCCGCGGGGTCAGCAGCAGGTTGCGGCTTTCCTGCGCGGAATTGGTCTGTTGCGCGCCCGGGCGAACCAGGATCTTGCCGTTGAATACCGCGTGCGCCGCCCCGCCCACTACGGTCTTGTGCAGCTGCCGGCTGCGGCCGTGCGCATGTGCGTGGTCGATCGCCGAGTGCGTATCCGCCAGTTGCCGGCCCGCGATCAGCGCAAGTCCGTCGATTTCGCAGTCCATCGCCTCCGCCGCCTGCGAAATGTTCAGATTGTGCCGCGATACCCTTGCCCCCAGGGCTACCGACCAGTTTCGGTAGCGTGCGTCGCGCTCCAGTCTGACGCTGGTATTGGCGATATGAAATGCCGTGTCCGCTTCGCGCTGCAATTTGATATGACGTACCCGCGCATTCGCGGCTACCGCAATTTCCGTCACTGCGTTGGTGAAGTAGGCCTTGCCGTCGAACGACACGTAATCCTCGATCAGCGTGCAGTCGGCGCCGCGCTCCGCCATCACCAGCACTCGCGGGTGCGCCGCGGTTTCCTCTCCGGTCGCCACGTACACCACGTGGATGGGCGCGGCCACGGCGTGGCCTGCCCGCACGTGCACCACCGCCGCATCCTGCAGGAACGCGGTGTTGATCGCGGTGAAAACCTCGGACTCGCAGCGCGCGATATTCGCCAGCGCCGATTCGGGTTGCTCCGGAGCATCTGCGAGCGCACCGGCGAACACCCCGGTTTCCTGCAGTCCCGCGGACAGATCCGGTGCGAAGTGACCGTCGACGAATACGAGGCGGGCGGCGGATTCAGGTACGGCCACTGAACCCAGCGCGGCCGGATCCACCTTTCCGCGTGCGGACGGCTGCACCCTGAGCTTATACAGCGCGGACAGATCGGTAAATCGCCATTCCTCGTCCCGCGTCGTGGGCAGCGACAACGTTCCTGCCCGCTCCAGCGCTTCCGCACGCCGCGCCTTGAGCCATGCGTTCGGCGCCGCTGGCGGCGCGGAACCGGGCTCGAGCAGGGACTTGAGAAAATCGGGCGCTGCCAGCTGGTTCATGCTGCCGCCCTGGCCTTGAATTCCGCGGCGACCCAGTCGTAGCCGCGGCTCTCCAGCTCCACGGCGAGACTTTTGTCGCCGGTCTTGATGATCCGGCCACCGTCCATGACGTGCACGTAGTCCGGCACGATGTAGTTCAACAGGCGCTGATAGTGCGTGACCAGCACGATGCCATTGTCCGCGGTCAGCAGCTTGTTCACGCCGTTCGCAACGATGCGGAGGGCATCGATGTCCAGACCGGAATCCGTCTCGTCCAGCACCGCCAGCACAGGTTCGAGAATCGCCATCTGCAGGATCTCGTTGCGCTTCTTCTCCCCGCCGGAGAAACCGGCGTTCAGGCTGCGGTCGAGGAAGTCCGGATCCATCTCGAGCAGCTTCATTTTCTCGCGCACGAAGTCGTCGAACTCGAGCGGATCCAGCTCGTCCCTGCCGCGGCCCGACTGGATCGTGTTGTACGCCAGCCGCAGAAACGCGCTGTTGGTCACGCCCGGCACTTCAACCGGATACTGGAAGCCCAGGAACAGGCCCGCGCGCGCGCGTTCCTCCGGCGGCAGTTCGAGCAGATTCCGGCCCTGGTACAAGACCTCTCCACCAGTGACTTCGTAGGACGGATGTCCGGCCACCAGCTTGGCGAGCGTGCTCTTGCCCGAACCGTTCGGCCCCATGATGGCATGCACCTCGCCCGCCCGAACCGTGAGATCGATTCCTTTCAGAATCGTCGTTCCGTCCACCTTGGCGGTGAGGCCGCGCACTTCGAGCAGCACAGGGGCGTTTTCCCTGATCATCCGACACTCCCTTCCAGCTTCAGGCCGAGAAGCTTGGTTGCCTCCACGGCAAACTCCATGGGCAGATGAATAAACACGTCTCGCACGAATCCGTTGATGATCATCGACACTGCCTCTTCAGTCTCGATACCTCGGCTGGCGAAGTAAAACAGCTGCTCCTCGCCGATCTTGGAGGTGGACGCTTCGTGCTCGACCTTGGCACTGCTGTTGCCGACCTGGATGTACGGAAAGGTATGCGCGCCGCACTGCTCCCCGATCAACATCGAATCGCATTGCGAATAGTTGCGCGCGTTTTCGGCTTTCGCGCCGATCTTCACCAGGCCGCGATAGCTGTTGTTCGAGAACCCGGCGGAGATACCCTTGCTCACGATCTTGCTGCGGGTATTCCTGCCGATATGAATCATCTTGGTGCCGGTATCGGCCTGCTGATGATGATTGGTCAGCGCAACCGAGTAGAACTCGCCCGAGGAATTGTCGCCGAGCAGCACACAGGACGGATACTTCCAGGTGATGGCGGACCCGGTCTCGACCTGGGTCCAGGAAATCTTGGAATTTACGCCCTTGCACAAGCCGCGCTTGGTGACGAAGTTGTAGATGCCGCCCTTGCCGTTCTCGTCGCCGGCGTACCAGTTCTGCACGGTCGAATACTTGATCTCCGCGTCGTCCAGCGCCACCAGCTCCACCACCGCGGCGTGCAACTGGTTGGTGTCGAACTGCGGCGCCGTACAGCCTTCCAGGTAGGAAACGTGCGCACCTTCCTCGGCCACGATCAGGGTGCGCTCGAACTGCCCGGATTCCTGCGTATTGATGCGGAAATAGGTCGACAGCTCCATCGGGCAGCGCACGCCCTTCGGAATGAAACAGAACGAGCCGTCGGTAAACACCGCGGAATTGAGCGACGCGTAGAAATTGTCCGTGTGCGGTACCACGCTGCCCAGGTACTTTCTCACCAGTTCCGGATGATCGCGCACCGCCTCGGAAAACGAACAGAAGATCACGCCGGCCTCGGCGAGCTTCTTCTTGTAGGTGGTGGTCACCGATACGCTGTCGAAGATCACGTCCACCGCGACGCCGGCCAGCGCCGCCTGTTCATGCATCGGCACTCCGAGCTTCTCGAAGGTGCGCAGCAACTCGGGATCGACCTCATCCATCGAGTTGAGCTTCTTCTTCGGCTTCGGCGCCGAGTAATAGCTGATGTCCTGGAAGTCGATCTTCGGATACTTCACGTTCGGCCACGCCGGCTCCTGCATCGTCATCCAGTGGCGGAACGCCTTCAGGCGGAATTCGAGCAGCCATTCCGGTTCGTTCTTCTTTGCCGAGATTCCGCGGATGACGTCCTCGTCCAGCCCTCTCGGAACGACATCCGACTCGATCTCTGAGCGGAAACCGTGCTTGTACGGCCGGTTGACCAGGTTCTGGATAACTGCGCTCATTAATTGATCCCGTATTCTCGGGCCTCGGCCCGCTTCAATTCAGTTGACAGTAAAGCTCTCGCCGCAACCGCAGGTTGCCTTTGCATTCGGATTCTCGATCCTGAACGTCTCGTTCAGGCCCTTGCGCTCGAAATCGAGTACCGAGCCGTCGACATAAGGCAGGCAGGACTTGTCCACCACGACCTTCACGTCGTTCGACTCGAACAACGTGTCCTCGGTGCCCAGCTCTTTCGCATAGTCGAACGTATACGCCAGTCCGGAGCACCCGACTTTCTTGATGCCCAGGCGCAGACCGAGTCCGCCCTGTTTCGAGAGCGCGCTCTTGATGTGCCTGGCTGCGTTTTCGGTAACGATGATCGCCACGTTGTCTCCTTCAGACCGCCATTGCGACGAGCCGCCGCAACCTGTTCACCAGGCTAGACAGCGCCGCCAGAAATTCGTTTACGTCTTCTTCAGTGTTCTCCACGCCGATACTTACCCGCACCGCGCCGCGCGCCAGATCCGGCGCAACACCCATCGCAAGCAGCGTCGCGCTCGGCTCCGTGCTGGTGCTGGAGCACGCTGCACCGCTTGCAACCGCGAATCCCGCCTTGTCCAGTTCGATCACCAGCGTTTCGCCGTCGATGTTTTCAAGCGCGAAATAGGTGGTATTCGGCAGACGCGGCGCATCCGCGCCGAAAATCACCGCGCCTTGTTCGCGCAGGCCTTCCTCCAGCCGCTGGCGCAGCACCATCGCGTCCTGCGCAGTACGACCGAATCGGGCGGCGGCGAGTTCGCATGCAGCGCCGAAGCCAACGATCGCTGGAACATTCTCGGTGCCCGAACGGTACCCGTGCTCATGACCGCCGCCATGGATGATCGGCTTCAGTTGCAGGCGTTTGTCCACCACCAGCGCGCCCGCGCCTTTCGGCCCGTAGAGCTTGTGCGCGGACAGGGTCATCGCGTGCACGCCGAGCGCTTCGAAATCCACCGGGATCTTGCCCAGCGCCTGCACCGCGTCGGTATGCATCCAGGCGCCCGCATCGCGGGCTTTCGCCGCGACTTCGGCAACCGGCTGGATCACGCCGGTCTCGTTGTTCGCGGTCATCACCGATACGAGACCGGCCGGAACCGCAAGCGCGGCATCGGCGTCGTCGAGATCGACCCGCCCCTGTGCATCGACCGCAAGTTTGCGAACGCGCCAGCCCTGCCTGCCGAGATCCTGCGCCGGCTTCATCACACAGGGATGCTCGACGGCCGACACCACTACCCGGGACGGCTCCAGGCAGGCGGCCGCGCCGCGAACGAACAGGTTGTTCGCCTCGGTGCCGCCGGAAACGAAGATCACCTGCGAGGGCTGCGCGTTCACCAGGGCGGCAACCTGCTCGCGCGCACGGTTCACTGCCCTCCGCGCACGGGTTCCGGGCTCATGCCGGCTGGATGCGTTGCCATACTCGTCTCGCAGAAATGGCAGCATCGCCTCGAGCACGTGCTCGTCGATGCATGTCGTCGCGTTGTGATCCAGATAAACCCGCTTCATGGTTCAGACTGCGGCTTCCTCGGTCTCGTTGCGATGCCTGTCCTGCTTCTCCAGTACCGAGATTCCCGCGCGCTGCTGCTTCTGCAGTTGCTTCTCCACCTGTTCGGCAAGCGTCACACCGTGCAGATAATCGAAGATATGCCTGTTGAGGTCGGCCCAGAGATCGTGCGTCAGGCACTTGCGATCGTCGTGGCAATTCTCCCGGCCGCCGCACTGAGTGGCGTCGATCGGCTCGTCCACCGCGAGAATGATGTCTGCTACCGACACCTCGTCCGTCTTGCGCGCCAGGTTGTAACCGCCGCCCGGGCCCCTAACGCTGTTGACCAGCCCTTTCCGCCGCAGCTTTCCGAACAGCTGCTCGAGGTAGGACAGCGAAATCTTCTGGCGCCCGCTGATCTCGGCAAGCGTCACCGGTCCGGTCTTGTTGCGCATCGCCAAGTCGATCATGGCCGTTACGGCAAAGCGTCCTTTCGTCGTCAGTCTCATAGTGACCCTCGCCTATTATCAATAAAAACAGTTGGTTGAATCATTTATATCCGAGCATTTTGATCAAGTATAAAGGTCCCTGACCGGGCTAGTCAACAATCCGGTTCAGGTAAGCCGGGTCGAACTTGTCCGCGGTGGCACGCGCCTCCTCGACCTGCACGCCCATGCGTTCGAGCTGCTCAAGGATGTACTCGATCCGCTGGTCGACACAGGCGGTGTGGTCGATGAGGCCGTGTATCGCCTTCACCACCGGGTCGTTCATGTCGGCACCGATGCCGTATGCGGAAAACCCGAGTTTTTCCGCGGTCTGTTCGCGTGCATTCTTGGTCGCGTCGTCCAGGATGCGCGCGGGAATGCCGACCGCAGTCGCGTTCTGCGGGACATCGCGCACCACTACCGCATTCGATCCGATCTTGGCGCCGGCACCGATCATCACCGGACCGAGAATCTTGGCGCCGGCGCCGATCACGACTCCATTGCCAAGCGTCGGGTGGCGCTTGCCCTTCTGCCAGGAGGTCCCGCCCAGGGTGACGCCGTGATACACCGTGCAGTCGTCGCCGATCTCCGAGGTTTCGCCGATGACGACGCCCATGCCATGATCGATGAAGAACCGCCGCCCAATGCGCGCACCCGGATGGATTTCGATACCGGTCAGCCATCGGCCGATGTGCGATACGAATCGCGCCAGCCACTTCAGCCCCACGCACCACAGGCGGCTCGACACCCGGTGAAACAGCAACGCGTGAAACCCCGGATAACACGTGATCACCTCCCACGTCGTGCGCGCCGCAGGATCGCGGTCGAATACCACCTGAATTTCCTCGCGCAACCGCTCCAGCATAAAAAACCCTTTTCTTTCAGTTACCTTAAGAGGATGAGCATTTTAGTCAAGTTTTCGCTGCGCTGCACGCAGAAAGCCACGCAGGATATTGAGTTCCTCCTTTTCCAGCCGCGCCCGCGATATGAGCCGGCGCATGCGCTGCATCAGCTTCTTCGGTTGCCGCGGGTTCAGGAATCCCACCTCCAGCATGGTCTGCTCGAGATGGCGGAACAGCGCCTCGAGCTCCTCGTGCGTTGCCGGAACCGTTGCCGGCACGGCAGGCGGCGCTTCGCCCTGCGTGGCGATGCGCAACTCGTAGGCGAACACCTGCACCGCCTGTGCAAGGTTCAGGGAGAAGTAATCCGGATTGCCGTCTATCGTCGCCAGCAGCGTGCAGCGCATGGCATCGCCCGCAGTGAGGCCGGACCGTTCGGGACCGAACACCAGCGCAACATCACCGTCGGCGGTCGCCGATGCCAGGCGGGTGCAGGCATCGCGGCAACCGCGCACCTCCTGCGGGAGATCGCGTCTGCGGGCAGTGGTGCCGACCGTGAACACGGTCCCCGCCAGCGCCTGCTCGAGCGACTCGCACAACGTCGCATTCGCCAGCACGTCGGCCGCACCCGCGGCAAAGGCCTCGGCATCGGCATGCGGATACCGCCTGGGCTTGACCAGGAACAGCCGCGTCAGCCCCATCGTTTTCATGGCGCGCGCGGCAGCGCCGATATTGCCAGGGTGGCTGGTATGGGACAGAACGATCCGCACGCGGTCGAGTGCGGGCGAGCTATTCATTACAATAACGCTCTTCGATCTTTGTCAGCGCTGGGGAAAAATGCATCCGATGCTCAATATCGCGGTGAGAGCCGCGCGCCGCGCAGGCGGTATCATCAATCGCGCATCAGAAAATCTCGATGTCCTGACGGTCCGCCACAAGTCGCTGAATGACCTTGTGTCCGAAGTCGACCGCGCGGCGGAAGAGGCGATAATCGATACACTGAAAAACGCCTATCCGGACCACGCGATTCTAGCAGAGGAGAGCGGCGCAGCCGGTGACTCCGAGTATGTCTGGATCATCGACCCGCTGGACGGCACAACCAATTTTCTGCACGGGCTGCCGATTTATTGTGTCTCGATCGCGCTGATGCACAAGGGCGTGCTTCAGCAGGGCGTCATCTACGACCCGACCCGCAACGACCTCTACACCGCCTCCCGCGGACGCGGCGCGCATCTGAACGACCGGCGGCTGCGTGTGTCCCGACGTGAAAAGCTGATCGACGGCCTGATCGGAACCGGTTTTCCCTTTCGCATGTTCGAGCACGTGGATGCCTACACCGGCATGCTGAAGGACATGATGCAGAAGACCGCCGGCGTGCGGCGCCCGGGCGCCGCCGCGCTCGCCCACGCCGCGGTCGCGGCGGGCCGTCTCGACGGCTTCTGGGAGATCGGGCTTTCTCCCTGGGACATGGCGGCGGGTGTGCTGATGATCACCGAGGCCGGCGGGCTCGTGGGAGATTTCGAGGGCAACGACAAGTACATGGAACGCGGACAGATCGTCGCGGGCAACCCCAAGGTTTTTGCCCAGCTGTTACAAGTGATCCAACCGCACATCACCGCGCAATTGAAAGCTTCGTGACCTTCGGGTTCAGGCCCCGCTCCCGCACTCGGCTTCGCTACCGTGTCGCGGGGCCACCCCAAGGTTTTTGCCCAGCTGTTACAAGTGATCCAACCGCACATCACCGCGCA
>JBBDIL010000015.1:80159-111649 GCA_040880425.1 Burkholderiales bacterium
CGGGTTCAGGCCCCGCTCCCGCACTCGGCTTCGCTACCGTGTCGCGGGGCCACCCGAAGCTATTCTCCCAGTTGCTGCAGGTGATCCAGCCCCATCTCACGCGGAAACTGAAAGGCGGGTGACCTTCGAGCTCAGCCCCGCTCCCGCACCCGCTTACTTCGAGGTCTCCTTTCCCTTTCCTGTGACACTGACTTCGAGAGGGCCGCCGCGTACATGCAGGTCGCGCTGCGGGAAGGGAAACTCGATGTCATTTTCGTTGAATTTCTCATAGATCCCGAAGTTCAGAGAACTGAACAGCTTGCCTTTGCGATGGGTCTGGGTACTGGTCCAGGCGCGCAGCTCGAACTCAAGCCCGTTGTCGCCGAACTCGATCAGTCTCACTGCAGGCGGCGGGTTCTCCAGCACGTCCTCGTCCGCCTCCGCCACCTCCAGCAGCAGCTTCTCCACCTTGCGCGCGTCGCTTCCGTAAGCAACCGACACCGGAATGCGAAAACGTACGACGTCGTCGCTGTACTTCCAGTTCACCACGTTCTCGGTGATGAACTTCGAGTTCGGCACGATGATGGCGATATTGTCGTTGGTCAGGACCTTGGTGCTGCGCGCGCCGATCTCGATCACGTCGCCGTCGATGCCGTCGACCTCGATGCGGTCGCCGATCTTGATCGGGCGCTCGAACATCACGATCAACCCGCTGAAAAAGTTGTTGACCACGTTCTGCAGACCGAAGCCCACGCCGATGCCGACCGCGCCGGCCAGCACATTGAGTGTGGTCAGGTTGATGCCGGCGGTCTGCACGATGATCAGCAGACCGATCAGCAGCACGATGTAGCGGGTAACGGTTCCCGCCGCCTCGCGCGCGCCGCGATCCAGACTGGTCCTCGCAAGCAGCCGGCGCACGATCAGTGCCCGCATCACGCTGGTGGCGTAGAACAGCACCACGATCAGCACCAGGATGTAGGCCAGCGTCCACAGCGTGACTTGTGAATCGCCTACGTCGAACAGCGGGACCTCGAGCGCATGCCGCACCGCGCCCAGCCAATCCAGGATACCTTCCATTGTCATCTCCCTGTTGCGGGCCCGCGGTCGCGCGAGCACTCAATTGCCCCGGCCGGCCGGCCGGGTAGCTGCCCCAACCGTCGAACGTGTGAAAATAGCGCAAAGTCTGCGGCCGAATTCTCACATGGACCTGTCCCTCGGAAAACACACGCCGATGATGCAACAGTACTTGCGCATCAAGGCACAGCATCCGGATAAGCTGCTGTTATACCGGATGGGAGATTTCTACGAGCTGTTCTACGAGGACGCCGAGCGCGCTGCCGGGCTGCTGGACATCACCCTGACCACGCGTGGCGCCTCGGCGGGCACGCCGATCCGCATGGCGGGCGTGCCGTTTCACGCGGTTGAGCAGTACCTCGCGAAACTGGTCAGGCTCGGCGAATCGGTGGCCATCTGCGAGCAGATCGGCGACCCGAACGCCTCCAAAGGCCCGGTCGAACGCAAGGTGGTGCGCATCGTCACCCCGGGCACGCTGACCGACGCAGCGCTGCTGGACGAGAAACGAGACAACCTGTTGCTGGCGCTGCAGGTCGCGGACGACACCCTGGGCATCGCCCGGCTCAGCCTGGCGAGCGGACGCTTCACGATCACCGAGACCATCGCCGGCCAGCTCGCGGCCGAACTGCAGCGCCTGCAGCCGGCGGAGATCCTGGTGCCGGAAGAGTTTCCGCAAACCGCGTTCGAGTCCTCGTCCGCATCGATAAAACGCCTGCCCGCCTAGCAGTTCGACGCCGACGCCGCCAAGCGCGCGCTGCTGCGCCAGTTCGAAACCCGCGACCTGTCCGGCTTCGGCTGCGATGGCTTCGGTCCGGCCATCGGTGCGGCGGGCGCGCTGATCGAGTACGCAAGGGCGACGCAGGGCACCGCGATCGCGCATGTCAAAGGCCTGCGGGTAGAACGCGACAGCGAGTTCGTGCGCATGGACGCGGCGACCCGCCGCAACCTGGAGATTTCCGAGACGCTGCGCGGAGAAGCGGAACCCACCCTGCTCGCCCTGCTGGACGTCTGCGCGACCGGCATGGGCAGCCGCTGGCTGCGCCAGGCCTTGCACCACCCGCTGCGCGACCGCGGCGTAATTTCAGGCCGCCTCGGCGCGATCGAGGAACTGATCGCAGACCGTAACCGCCCGCTGGCAGGACGCATCCATCGCCTGCTGTCCGGCTTCGTGGACGTGGAGCGTATCGCCGCGCGCATCGCGCTGCGCAGCGCGCGCCCGCGCGACCTGTCGGGATTGCGGGAAGCGCTTGCGCTGCTGCCAGAGCTGTCTACGCAGCTGTCGGACTGTTCCGCGCAGCGCCTGCAGGGGTTGCGCGGGTCGCTGCAGCCGCAGCCGGAACTGGTCGATCTGCTCAGACGCGCACTGCTGCCGGAACCGGCCTCGGTCATCCGCGAGGGCGGCGTCATCAATAACGGCTTCGACGCCGAACTGGACGAACTGCGCGGCATCCAGAGCAACTCCGCCGAATTTCTGGTCGCACTGGAGACGCGCGAACGCGACCGCACCGGTATCGCCAATCTGAAGGTCGAATACAACCGGGTGCATGGTTTCTATATCGAAGTCACCCGCGCGCAGTCGGACAAGGTGCCGGACGACTACCGCCGCCGGCAGACGCTGAAGAATGCCGAACGCTACATCACGCCGGAGCTGAAAACCTTCGAGGACAAGGCGCTCTCCGCGCAGGACCGCGCGCTTGCACGGGAGAAACTGCTGTACGAACAACTCCTCGCCGACCTGGCCGCGCATCTGGACGCCCTGCAACGGATCGCCTCGGCGACAGCCGAACTGGACGCGCTCGCCGCACTGGCCGACCGCGCGGCAGCATTCGATTACGTCCGGCCGGAATTCACCGAAGAGCCGGCGATCGAAATCGGCGCCGGCCGCCACCCCGTAGTCGAGAACCAGATCGACGACTTCGTGGCAAACGATACGGTGCTGGACGCCAAACGGCGGCTGCTACTGATCACCGGCCCGAACATGGGCGGCAAGTCGACCTATATGCGCCAAGTCGCGCTGATCGTGCTGCTGGCGCATGTCGGCGGCTTCGTGCCGGCGAAGCGCGCCTCGATCGGCCCGGTGGACCAGATCTTCACCCGCATCGGCGCTTCGGACGATCTGGCCGGCGGGCGTTCGACTTTCATGGTGGAAATGACCGAAGCGGCGAACATCCTGCACAACGCCACGGCGGAGAGCCTGGTGCTGATGGACGAGGTCGGCCGCGGCACCTCCACCTTCGACGGCATGGCGCTCGCCATCGCCATCGCCCGCCATCTGGTCGAGCACAACCGCAGCTACACCCTGTTCGCCACCCACTACTTCGAACTCACCCGACTGGCCGAGGAGTACCGCGACGTCGCCAACATCCACGTCTCCGCGGTCGAGCACAAGGACAGGATCGTGTTCCTGCACGCCGTGGAGGAAGGGCCGGCCTCGCAGAGCTACGGCATCCAGGTGGCTCAGCTCGCAGGCGTTCCCGCCCCGGTCATCCGCGCCGCAAGGCAGCATCTGGCAAAGCTGGAAGAAGAAGCCGCCGGCCGCAATCCGCAGGGCGACCTTTTCTCGGCTCGACCAAAAACGCCGGCATCGGCCGCCCCGCACCCGGCAATCGAGGCGCTCCGGGAAGTCGACCCCGATACGCTGTCGGCGAAGGAGGCGCTGGACCTGCTCTATCGCCTCAGGAATCTCCTCGACTGATTCCCGCCCGACGGCCGCCGAGTCGCAGCAGGAAAATAACGGCTCTCGACCGTATGGCTATTCTTGCATTCCGTCAGCGCGAAAAAGTCGTCCCATCATGCCGACACCCAATCTGACTGAAGGCGACAGCCAGCGCTGGAAGATGGCCCAGGCGCACGTCGACATGCTGGCGGAGCAGGCGGTCGTAAAGACCTTCGCGAAGAACACGATCGTGATCCAGGAAGGAGATCACAGCGATCACCTCTACATCATTCTGTCCGGGCGGGTGAAAGTATTCCTCTCCGATGACACCGGCAAGGAGGTGCTGCTGAGCGTGCAGGGGCCGGGCGAATATTTCGGGGAGATGGTGCTGGATGACGGGCCGCGCTCCGCTTCGGTGATGACCACCGAGCCGACCCGCCTGGCGATGGTTTCACGCGAGCAGTTCCGCGCCTATCTGCTGTTGCACCCGGACGTGGCAATGGATTTGATCCTGAGCCTGATCCGTCGCGTGCGGATACTCACCCGCGCCGTGGGCAACCTGGCGATGCTGGACGTTTATGGGCGCGTGGCGCGCCTGCTGCTGGATCTCGCGGTCGAGGAAGAGGGTGTGTTGGTGGTCGGCGAGAAGCTGACCCAGCAGGACATGGCCAACCGCGTGGGCGCATCGCGCGAGATGGTGAACCGCATCCTGCGCGACCTGAAGAGCGGTGGCTACATCCGTCAAGAATTCGACCGCATCGTCATCAGCAAGAAACCGCCGCTGCCGTGGTGATCCCGCCGATCTGACACACCCTCCCGGAGACCGTTGCGATCGTAACCGGGGGTGTGCGCGGCGCGAGCGTGCAGCGTCCGCGATTCAGGCGACCGACTGCTTTTCCGAAGACCGGGCCGGACCGCTCGATCCCGCGTCCGGCTCGCCGCAGTTACGCAGGATTTCCGCACGTGCTGCGTCGCGCAGCCTGATCGCCGCCGCGAAAGCATCGAGCGCATCGCCCGATGGCATGATCGGGGCGCCTATCGTCACCATCAGCGGACCACGGCGCGGGCGCCAATAGTCTGCGCGCAGCGCCGCGCGGCTGCCGCGGATCGCGATCGGAACCACCGGTAAACCCGCCCTTGCCGCGGTGATGAACGCACCCAGGTGAAAAGCCCGCAGCCCGGGCAGATGGGTAAAGGTGCCCTCGGGAAAAAACGCCAGCGACTTTCCGCGCGCCGCGGCCTCCGCCAGTCGGTTCGCGTCCTCGACGCTTTGCCGGGCGTCGAAGCGCTCGATGAATTCCGCGTCCAGCCGCTCGAGGAACACACGCGAGGCGAACCGCTCGCGCAACTCGCGTTTGGCGACGAACGCATGGCGGACGGGCAACGCCGCCATCAGCAGCAGCCCGTCCAGATAACTCGCGTGATTGGCCACCAGTACGCCGGACCTGTCTCGCGGCAGGTTCTCCAGCCCGTGCACGACGAATGGCGCGAACGACATTTTCAGAAGCATTCGCGCAGCCGCATGCCCCACGGTCCACGCCCATTCCGGTCGCGGGATCGCTGCCATGATCAGCCAGGCTGCCGGCGCGACCAGCGAGAACAGCATCCAGGCATAGGCGACGTACAGTGCCCGTCCGCCAATCACCAACCATCGCCGCGCTTGTGGAAGAAGAGCGTGCCATGCGAGTTGCAGCATGGGTTTCCACGCGGCGCGTGCACGCACCCCGATCTTTCCACCGCGGTAGAGTTCGCGGCTCGCGGCGCGGCGAATCTTGCCGCTCGAAGTCTTGAGCACGGTGTGCGGCGGCGCAAGCACCACCTCGTCCGGCGGCTCGCCAAGTACATCCACCGTGGTCCGGTAAATCTCCTGACGCAGCGCTTCCCGCGCAGCCGGCTCGGCCAGACGAGTCTCAGCCAGTACCACCAGCCGTTCGGTGCCAGTCTGCGGATCCGGAGTACCGAAGGCTGCGACACACCCTTTTCGCACATTGGCCAGCGCGCCAACCGATTCTTCCAGCTCGTGGGGATAAATGTTGCGCCCGCCGCGGATGATGATGTCTTTCACCCGGCCGGTGATATAGACATCGCCCTCCGCCATGTACGCGCGGTCGCCGGTGTCCAGCCAGCCGTCGTCGAACAGGCGCTCGGTCTCTTCTCTATTCCGGTAATACCCGCTGGTCGCAGACGGCCCCTTGAATTCCAGCCGCCCTTCGACGCGCTCGCCCGCATCCGCGCCAGCCTCGTCGATAATGCGCACCTGGTGACCGGGCAACGGACGCCCGCACGCGACAAAGCGCAGCGGATTCGGATCGTCCGCCGGCGCCGGCAGCGCTTTGCGCCGCGAGACAAATGGTTCGCGGCGGATGCGGTCGATCAACGGCCCGCGGCCCATCGGTGGGCACAGCAGGCCGACTGTCGACTCCGCCAGCCCATAGACCGGCGCCATTGCGCCGGGATCGAGACCGAAGCGGCTGAAGCGTGCGATGAAGCGCTCGAGCGTGTCTGGACTTACCGGCTCGGCGCCATTCGCAACCAGCCGCAGCGAACTGAGATCCAGCCCGTCCAATTGCCTGTCGTCCACTCTCTTCAGGCACAACTCAAACGCAAAATTCGGCGCCGCCGTCAGCGTCCCGCGATGGCGGTGAATAGCCCACAGCCAGCGCTCCGGACGGGCAAGAAACCCGAGCGGCGACATGACCACCAGCGGATTGCCGAAATAAAGACTGGCCAGCCATGCGCTGATCAATCCCATGTCGTGATACAGCGGCAGCCAGCTCACGAAAACATCGCCCCGCGTGATCTGTACCGCCTCGCCAATCGCGCGAATGTTGGCCAGCAGGTTGGCATGCGTAAGCACCACGCCCTTGGGATTGCCGGTGCTGCCCGAGGTGTACTGAATGAACGCGATGTCCCCCGCCGCAACCGATGCCGGTGCGAACTCCGCGGAGGCACCCGCAAAGTCATCCGCAGTAAGCACCCGGCGCAAACACGGTACATGCGCTTTAAGCAGGCGCGCCACCGCCATGGCCTCGGGCACCGTGACCAGGATCGTCGACTGCGCGTTGGAAAGAATGCCGGTGTGGCGGCGCACGTGATCTTCGATCTGGGACACGCGCGCGGGCGGATAGATCGGCACCGGTATGCCGCCCGCGAGCAGTATGCCGAAGTAGGTATGGAAATACCCGGGGGAGGTTGGCAGCATGATTGCCACCGACTGCCCGTGCTCAAGACCCTCGCTTTGCAGCCTGCCGGCGACTTCCGCCGCGCCGTGCCGCAGGCTCGCGTAGGTGATTTCCTCTTCGCCGGAGTCGGACAGGTAACGGATCTGCGACCTGTCTGCGTGCGCGCTCACATGCCAGTCCAGAACCTCGAGCAAGGTGGTGGCATCGTCCGGGTAAGCCTCCGCATCTTCGAAATGCAAAGGCGACGCGCGCCCGGCGGCCCGCGGCTCCCGCGTCGTCACGCCACTCGCCGCATGCACCGCGGACAAAAGGTCGCGCGGCGTTTCCGCAAGCTGAAGCGTGCTCTCTGGCAACGTCACGTCGAATGCCCGCTCGATTCTAAGTAACAGTTCCACCCGCGCGAGACTGTCCAGCCCGAGATCCCGATCCAGCGAACTGTCGAGATTCACGCGGATGCTTTGCATCGGCTCGCGCCGCAACTCGCTCAATGTTTCTCTTACGAGAACGAGCAAAGCGGGCCCGTCGTCGGCCGGTTCGTCAGCATGTGGGGATTGACGCGACATTCCAGGACTCCAGCACGGCAGCAGCGCTCTGCTATTCGCTGCCGCGGCGCACGATCACGGAGCGGGACAAGTTTTCAAAAGGTTACAGACACGATCGGAGCATCCATTGACCTCGGTCAATGTCCGCTGCAGCGCACACATGAAAAATTGAAACGTATCAACTGCACTGCGTGCTTCACACCACGCGACAACAACGCCAGCCGCGAGACCGCTTCCGGGCTTTTCGTCGCACGCCGCGACACAACGCGACTGAACCCGCGCTGATTCGCATCCCGTCAATCCGGCATCCGGGAGACTCGAGGAATGGACGCGCACAACCAGCTTACTTTGGACCTTATCGGCAGTGGCGAGGCCGAGACTTTGCCCGGACTGTTTCGCCGTCGCTGCGAAAGAACGCCGGACGGCGAAGCGTACCGTCAATTCGATCCGTCGACTGCGCAGTGGAAAGGCCACACGTGGCGCGACATGCAGGCAGGCGTAGCGCGCTGGCAGGCTGCGCTGGCGCGGGAACGACTGGCACCGGGCGAACGGGTCGCCGTGCTGCTCAAGAACAGCGTCGAGTGGGTATGTTTCGACCAGGCTGCGCAGGCGCTGGGCCTGGTGGTGGTGCCGCTCTATACAACCGACAACCCCGAGAACATCGCCTACATCCTGGGCGATTGCGGCGCGCGATTGTTGCTGGTCGGCGAGCCTGACCAGTGGCAGGCGGTTGCGCCGCTGCATGCGCGCTTCCCGCATGTGACACGCGTGCTGTGCGTGAGTCCGTCGTCCAACGCCAGCACAAGCCCCGGCGCCATGATCAGCTTCGTTGCAGACTGGCTGGCCGATGAACCCGTCCGCGCCGCCTCGCACGCCGCCGACCGGCATGCGCTCGCAACCATCGTCTACACCTCGGGCACCACCGGGCGCCCCAAGGGTGTCATGCTTTCCCACCACAACATTCTGTGGAACGCCGAAGCCGTGCTGAAGTTGGTTCCGGGCTACCGTGAGGATCTTTATCTCTCTTTTCTGCCGCTGTCGCACACGTTCGAACGCACCGTCGGCTACTACCTGCCGATCATGACCGGCAGTACGGTGGCTTTCTCGCGCTCGGTACAGGATCTCGCAGAGGACCTGCTTACCGTCCGGCCCACCATGCTGGTCTCGGTGCCGCGCATCTACGAGCGGGTATACGCCAGGCTGCAGCATGGGCTCGAGGAAAAAGGCGCTCTGGCCAAGGCATTGTTCCGCTGGGCCGAGAAAATCGGCTGGCGCCGCTTCGAAGCCGGCCAGCATCGCGGCGAAGCGCCAGGGCTGATCGCGCAAGCGCTGTGGCCGGTGCTGCGCCACCTGGTGGCGGACAAGATCCTGTCGCGCCTGGGTGGCCGGTTACGGCTCGCCCTATCCGGCGGCGCCCCACTCTCGCCCAAGCTCTCGCGCTGCTTCATCGGACTCGGACTGCCGCTGCTGCAGGGCTACGGGCTCACCGAGGCCTCTCCAATCGTCACCGCCAACACATCCGACAATAACCTGCCCGAGTCGGTCGGCACAGCACTGCCAGGCATCGAACTGCGGCTGGGCGACAAAGACGAACTGCTGGTGCGCGGCCCGAACGTAATGCTCGGCTACTGGCGTGACACGGAAAAAACACGCCAGACAATCGACGGGGATGGATGGCTGCGCACCGGCGACGTCGCCCGCATCGATCGCGACGGGCACGTGTTCATCGTCGGCAGACTGAAAGAGATCCTGGTGATGTCGACCGGCGAAAAGGTGCCACCGAACGATCTCGAACTGGCGATCACGGAGGATCCCCTGTTCGACCAGGCGATGGTGGTCGGCGAGGGCAAGCCGCATCTTGCCGCGCTGATCGTGCTCAATGCCGAAGCATGGCGAGACCTTGCACGCGCGCATGCGCTGGGTCCGACCGACCCGCAGGCGCTCGCCGCTCCGGCGATCGTGGAGGCCGTGCATGCAAGGCTGCAACAAGCCTTGCGCAGTTTCCCAGCGCATGCGCGGGTGCCAGAGTTCCGGCTGACGTTCGAGCCCTGGACCATTGAGAACGGTCTGATTACACCAACGATGAAACTCAAGCGCGCAGAACTGGAAAAACAGTTTGCGCACGAGATTCGCATGCTCTACGCAGACCACGCGATTCCAGACTGAAGCTCGCGCAGGCCGCTTTTCCCATTCCAGCTACTGGAATCGCGGGATGCAAAAGCACGCGCGCTCCAGGCTGCGCGCCCATATTGTCAATATCAGGTATCGAATACTCGAACAATTCTTCAAGCCGTACGCGGCGGCGCGGCGGCCGATGTCCCGACTTCTCCCTGCAGCGACAGCCACTTTAGAATGTCTTCGCGCCGCAACAACCCGACCAGCCGATCTCCCTCCACAACGGGAAGCTGGTTGACGTCCCGCTGCGCGAGCAGCGCGAGCGCTTCGGCTGCATCCTGGCTCGCGGATACGCAGACCAGCCGCGCGGCCGGCGTCATGATGTCAGCGGCAGTCATCCTGTCCCAGGCACCCCGCTCGGATTTCTGCAAATCCTGCAGACATACCATTCCCAGGAACCGGCCCGATTCCTCCACCGGGAATACGCGCTGTCCGCTTGCCATCAGATGCTCGTCCACCAATCTGCTCACACGGATCCCCGGATCGACGCGAGTGAAGCGTGTCTGCATGATCCTGGCCACCGGCAGGTCTTCGAGTGTCTCCTTGACCAGCAATTGGCGATAACTCACCAGCGCCGCGTTGTTCAGGAACCAGCCGATGAACATCAACCACACACCGCCGAGCGGGCCGCCGCCGAGGAGCGGCGCATGGAAGCCCAGAAACATGAGTACGCCTGTTGTCATCAGCATCCAGGCGAACGCCTGCCCGCCCCAGGATGCCCAACGCGTGGCCTTGCGCAGATTGCCGGTCAGGCCCCACATGATGGCTCGCAAGACGCGGCCACCGTCGAGTGGAAATCCAGGCACAAGATTGAACACCGCAAGGAGGATGTTGACCGGGCCAAGCCACATCAGCAGCGTCGCCACTGGCGAAAGTTCGGCCAGCGACTTGCCCGGATCCTCGGCGTCGAACTCCACCGGTCCGGCTACGATGGCAGCAAGCGCGAGAAACATCAGCCCGAGCAGCAGACTGGTAATCGGACCAACAGCTGCCATGACCAGCTCGGAGCGCCAGGACGGTGGCTCGTTCTCCATGTGCGCCATCCCGCCGAACATGAACAGTGTGATGCGGCGGACGTGAATACCCCCAGCACGCCCCACCAGCGCATGCGACAGTTCGTGCACCAGCACGGAGCCAAAGAACAGCACCGCGGCGCCAACTGCCGTTGCCCATGCCACGCCGGCTCCCCAGTCCGGGTGCCAGGTCGGGAAAACGCCGACTGCAAGCATGAAGGTGATCAGCGAGAAAATGATCAACAGGCTCCAGTCGGCGATGACTTCGATGCCGGCGATGCGGCCGAGACGAATTCCGTTACGCATGATTTCACTCCTCAGCGAGGCACTGCAGAAGGATCGCGAGACGCTACGATTACATGGTGCCGCCATCTCACTGGCGGTGGGTGCTATTGCGAAACTATCATGAGTCAAGGCACCCTGCGGGCGGCGATCCGTTGAATCAGGATTCCCCCAATCCGCCCGCACGACCCCACCAGGAGGAAATCATGCAGCAGGATCCGGATGCGCACGCACCTGTGCGCGCTCTCGAACAACTGAAGGAAGCCGTCGTCCGCGGCGAACTGGACGCGATTGCGCCCTTGCTCGACAGTCTTCACCCGGCCGAGATTGCCGATGGTATGGAGTCGATGCCTCAGGAGCAGCGTTCTCTGCTCTGGAATCGGCTCATGCCCGAAGTACGCGGCGAAGTGCTGCTTGAACTGCACGGAGACGCGCGCAGCCGCATGATCGACGAGGCAGACACTGCGGACCTGATCGCCGCAGTGCGACGGCTACAGGGCGACGAGCTGGCGGACCTCGATGCGCAGCTGCCGCCGGAAATCCTCGACGGGGCGCTGCGCGCGATGGACAAGGACCGTGTGCGACGCTATCAGCAGGTGCGCACTTTCCCAGACGACACGGCTGGCGGACTGATGGATGCAGACGCGGTTGCTGTGCGCGAAGACGTTAGCGTTGCCCTGGTGATGCGCTACCTGCGGCGGCTGCGGCAACGCTGGGGACACATGCCCGAACACATGGACAGCGTCGTGGTGATCGACGAGTCGGGTCGCTACAAGGGGATGCTGCGGCTTTCCGACCTCGTCTCCGCAGAGCCCGGGCGCGCGGTCGCAGAGTTGATGGTGACCGAGATCGCGCCTGTGCCCGCGGATATGGCAGCGCAGACAGTCGCGCGTCTGTTCGAGAATCGCGACTTGATCTCCGCGCCCGTAATAGACACCGACGGCAAAGTCATCGGACGCATCACCGTAGACGATATCGTCGATGTCATCCTTTCCGAGGGCGAGCACAGGGTACTCGGGCCGGTGGGTTTGTCCGCGGAAACCGATATCTTCGCGCCGGTAACCACCAATGCTAAATCGCGTGCGATCTGGCTCGGCATTCACCTTGCGGGCGCGTTTGCCGCGGCGGCGGTGGTCAGCGCATTTGAACGTTCAATCGAGCAGCTAGTCGCGCTTGCCGTGCTGATGCCGGTGGTCGCCACGATGGGCGGCGTGGCCGGCAATCAGACAGTTACGCTGGTGACACGCGGCCTGGCTCTGCGTCAGGTGGATCGCAGCAACACGCTGCGCGTGCTATCAAAGGAGCTGGGCGTGGCGCTCCTAAACGGTGCGTTATGGGCGGTCATAGTCGGCGCAGTGGCGCTCATCTGGTTCGGGCATTTGTTTCTCGGCGCAGTCTTTGGCGTCGCCATGCTGACTACCCTGCTGGTCTCGGCGCTGTCCGGCGCGCTGATCCCGGTGGCAATGAGCAACTGGGGAATCGATCCGGCGGTCTCTGCCGGCGTGATCGTGACCGCGATTGCGGACGTCATGGGCTTTCTGGTGTTCCTCGGTCTTGCCACGATGTTGCTGCTGTAGCGGGCAGCCTTCGCCGCTTGCCGCCGGAAGTCGGGCTATTGCGACGATGCCGACTGGCCGGCGGATTGATCCCCGCGTGCGCGCGCGATTTCCTGCGCAAGCTGGTGCACTGCCATCGCGTAATTCTTGCTGCGGTTATAGCGCGTGATGACGTAGAAATTGTTCAGCGAGATCCAGTGTTCGTCGCCGTCCGCATTCTCCAGCGCGAACAGGCCGGCTTTCATGTTGCCGGGCAGTTCCTCGGCCGCTTCCACGCCCTTCTCCCGCATTTCGGCGAGCGTCATTTGCGGTTTCAGTCCAAGTTCGAGCACCGCCGCCGACTCCGATCCGTTCAGGCGCGCAGGTACGGTGACCGGCTCGGCTTTGCTCCAGCCGAATCGGTACAGGTAATTCGCAACGCTGCCGATCACGTCGGCAACGTCGTTCCACAGGTCGACCTTGCCATCGCCGCTGAAATCGACCGCGTAGTTACGGTAACTCGACGGAATGAATTGCGGCATGCCCATCGCGCCGGCAAAAGATCCCTTCACTTCCTTTACGTCCAGTCCGTTCTCGCGCGCAAGCAGAAAGAACTGCTCCAGCTCGCCGCGAAAGAACTTCGCCCGTCGCGGCACTTCGAAGCCCAGCGTGTACAACGCGTCGATCACGCGATTCGAGCCGAGGCGCCGGCCATAGATCGTCTCCACGCCGATGATGGAAACGATAATCTCCTCCGGTACCCCGTAAACTTCTTTCGCGCGGACCAGCAGGTCGGCATGTTCGCGCCAGAACGCGACGCCGCCCTCGATCCGGGTCGGCGTCAGGAAAATTCCCCTGAACTCGTGCCACGGCTTCGAGGTCGACGGCGCATTGAACGCCTTGATGATGCCTTCGTGCGGCTCGAGTTCCGAGAAAATGCTTCGAATCTCGGTTTCGTCGAAACCGTGGGCCTCGGACAACCGCGAGATGAATGTTTCTATCTCGATCTTCGTCGCTGCGCGCGCCGCATTCTGCGCAGTTGCCGGCAGCGCCGTGGCGAGAGCAAATGTGGCAGCGGCGAGAAGCAGGCTGATCTTGCCCGTGGTCATGGGACCACCCGATCGATCACGACATTCACGCTTTGGGCGCCGGGTTCCACCGCGCCGCTGTAACCTTCGATGTCGCCGCTGGCGCGCTGCGCGTCCCCGCTTCTGGATACGCGCGCGCCGATCACGACTGCATCGAACTTGGAAAGCTTCATTTCCGGGGTCATTGCCATCGAATCATCCAGGCTGAAGTTGTAGGGCAGGTCTTTCACCTGCAGACGTATGGTAGCAAGCGGCATTCGCGGTCCCTCGGCGGCGCGCGCAAATACGAACACCGTATCATCCGGTGCAGTCTTTGACGTGACCGACTGGCCCAGTGTCACTGTACCGGACACTGCTGCCGGTCCCGGCTTGCCGTCGCGCCGCGCCTGCGCTTCGGCAATGCCCGACTCCAGGGCCGCGGTCAATTCAGGATCGTCCCGGGATTGCGCCACCAGCCGCTGCCACAGGCGAATTGCCGAAGCGTAGTCCTCACGCTCAAAGGCAGCGCCGCCGGCGAGCGCAAGCGCCTTGCCATGTTCCGGGTCGAGCCCGAGCGCACGCTCGAGCAGCGCGGTCGGCTCGCCTTCCAGCGTTCCGCCACGCGAGAGCGCCAATGCCTCGGCATAATCGGTAAGGATCGCGGCATTGCCCGGCTCGAGTTCCGCCGCGCGCGCCCAGGCTTGCCTCGACTCGTCGTAGCGTTCGAGCGCCTTGTAGGCGCGGCCGAGCATGGACCAGCCCTCGGCATCGTCCGGATCCTCGTTCAGCCGGGCGGCAAGGCGCTGCGTCATCTCTTCGAACTGATCGAGCGTGATGCTGGATGCGTCCTGCGCCACGTGCCGCTCGACATCCAGTCCCTGCGGATCGCCGAGCTGCAGGTACAGCAGCGTCGCCACGACAGGCAGCGCCAACGCGATTCCGGCAACGACCGGCTTGCCGGAACGCGATTCCTGCACCGCCACGGTCTCCGTGCTTTCCGTTTCTTCCAGTACGCGCCGCTCGAGGTCGTTCCTGGCGTAGGCATATTGCCCGGCGCTGATGGCACCGCTTTGCAAATCGAGTTCGAGTTCGACAAGCTGGTCCCGAATGATCTGCAGGTTCGACGCGTCCCGCTCCGGCTCCGCCACCCGCCCCGGCTGTCGCCGCAGCAACGGACGCAGCACGAAGAACAATGCCAGCCCGACCAGGCCGGCAGCCGACGCGGCAAATCCGATCATCGGCCGCTCCTGTCGGATCCCAGCAGCGCCTCTGCGCGTGCGTGCTGTTCAGGCGTCAGTCCCGACTCGGCGACCCGCTTGTGACGGCGCCGCACATACACCGCCGCGCCGCCGGCCGCGGCCAGCAGCAACAGGAACGGCCCTGCCCACAGCAGCGCGGTCGTTGCCTTGAGCGGGGGCTTGTACAGGACGAAATCGCCATAGCGCGCCACCATGTACTCACGGATCTCAGCGTCGGATTTGCCGGCCTTCGCCATTTCCCGCACCTGGTTCTTGAGGTCGATCGCGAGATCCGCATTGGATTCGGCGAGCGACTGGTTCTGACACACCAGGCAACGCAGTTCGCTCGCAAGGCGGGTGACGCGCGCTTCCAGCGCGGGATCGCGGTCCGCGCCGGTTGCAAGCGGATATCCGCCGGCCAGCAGACAAGCGACGAGCCACGATACGATCGCGCCTTTCATGACTGCAGCTCCCTGACCAGCGGCAGGATGCGTTCTTCCAGCACTTCGCGGTTCACCGGGCCGACGTGCTTGTAGCGGATGATCCCCTGAGCGTCGATGACGAATGTTTCAGGCACGCCGTAGACTCCGTAATCGATGCCGACCCGGCCGTCGCCATCCTGAACGGTCAACCGATACGGATCGCCGTGCCTGGCAAGCCATTGCAGCGCGGCCTCGCGGCGATCCTTGTAGTTCAGTCCGAAGATCGGCACCTCCCCGGTGCGCGCGAGTTCAACGAAGTAGGGGTGCTCTTCCAGACACGGCGTGCACCAGGATGCCCACACGTTCAACAGCCAGACCTGGCCGCGCAGGTCTTCCAGCGTCACGGACTTCTCCGGCGCGTGCAACTGTGCGAGCGTGAAACCCGGCGCAGGTTTGTCGATCAGTGGCGACGGCACCTCGCGAGGATTCAGCGTCAGGCCGACGCCGAGAAAAACCGCGATAACCAGGAAGACGCCGAGCGGAAGCAGAAACTTGGTCATGCTTCTCCGGTCACCCTGCCGGCTGCGCCGACAAGGCGTCGCGCGCGGCCAGTTCCGACCGCCGCGCCAGCCGGTAACGGCGGTCGGTTACGCCCAGTACGCCACCCAGTGCCATCAGCAGAGCGCCGCCCCAGATCCAGTTCACGAAGGGCTTGTAATAGACGCGCACCACCCAGGTGTCGCCGCCGACGTGGTCGCCGAGCGAGACATACAGGTCGCGCGTGAACCCGCTGTTGATCGCCGCCTCGGTCATCGGCATCTGCTGCACGTGGTACATGCGCTTCTCGGGATGGAGCGTGCGCTGCGCCTTTCCGTTCTTGAGTACCGTGACGGTGCCGCGCGTGGCGTCATAGTTCGGCCCGTCGACTTCCGTCAGACCGTCCAGGCGGAACGCGTGGCCGGCGACCTCGACCGACTCGCCTTTCGCCAGCTCGACGTCGCGTTCGATCTCGTAGCTGTTCACCATGGTGACGCCGATGATGAACACGCCGACGCCGAAATGCGCCAGCAGCATGCCGTAATAGCCGCGCGGCAGCTTGCCGAGCTGGCCGGCGCGTGCGCCGCCGCTGGCTGCAGCAAGTTGCGACACGCGCTCCCACAAATTGGCAAAACCCGCGGTCATCACCCACAGCGCGAGCAGGAAGCCGAAGGCGATCATCGGCGTCCATCTTCCCATGGTGAACGGCAGCAGCAGCGCGGTCACCAGCGACACGCCGAACGCCCATTTCAGGCGGATCGCCAGGTCCGGGATGCTGGCCAGCTTCCACTTGGCCAGCGGGCCCACGCCCATGAGAAAAATCGCCGGCGCCATGATCGGAACGAACACCGACTCGAAATAAGGCGGGCCGACCGACAGCTTGCCGAGCCCGAGCGCATCCAGGAACAACGGATACAGCGTGCCGAGCAGGACCGATCCTGCGGCCACCAGCAGCATGACGTTGTTTGCGAGCAGCGCCGATTCGCGCGAAACGGGATCGAACTGACCGCCCAGCCCGACACGCGGCGCGCGCCATGCAAACAGCGCGAGCGAGGCGCCGATCACGATCACCAGAAAAATCAGGATGAACACGCCGCGGGTCGGATCGGTGGCAAAAGCATGTACCGAAGTGAGGACGCCCGAACGGACCAGGAAAGTGCCCAGCAGCGACAGCGAGAACGTGATGATCGCCAGCAGCACCGTCCACACCTTGAAGCCGCCGCGCTTTTCCGTCACCGCCAGCGAATGCATCAGCGCGGTGCCGGTCAGCCAGGGCAGGAACGAGGCGTTCTCCACCGGATCCCAGAACCACCAGCCGCCCCAGCCAAGTTCGTAATATGCCCACCAGCTTCCCAGCGCGATGCCGATCGTCAGGAATACCCAGGCAACGGTGGTCCAGGGACGCGACCAGCGCGCCCATGTCGCGTCCAGTCTGCCGCCCAGCAGCGCGGCGATCGCGAAGGCAAACACCACCGAGAATCCGACATAGCCCATGTACAGCATCGGCGGATGAATGATCATCCCGGGATCCTGTAGCAGCGGATTCAGGTCGCGCCCGTCCGCGGGCGGCGGCAGCAGGCGGTCGAACGGATTCGACGTGATAAGCATGAACAGCAGAAAGCCGATCGACACCAGCCCCATGACGCCGAGAATGCGCGCCACCATCTCCAGAGGCAGGTGTCGGCTGAACACCGAAACCGCGAACATCCAGCCCGCAAGCATCAGCACCCAGAGCAGCAGCGAGCCCTCGTGGCTGCCCCAGGATGCGGTGAACCGGTAATACCAGGGCAGCATCGAATTGGAGTTCGACGCCACGTTCAGCACCGAGAAATCGTTGTTCAGGAACGAGTAGACAAGGCAGCCGAACGCGATCGCGACGAACACGAACTGGCCCTGCGCAGCGGGCCGGGCGACGTTCATCCACACCGTGTTGCCGCGCGCAGCACCCGCAAGCGGCAAGATCGCCTGCACCAGCGCGATGCAGAGAGCGCAGATCATCGCGAAATTCCCGATTTCCGGTATCACTTGTAGCCTCCGTCTTCGACCAGCGTGTTCGCGGATTGACGCATCGCCTTGTGCGCGCGTTCGACGGCTTCGGCGGCTTCCGGCGGCATGTAGTTCTCGTCATGCTTGGCGAGAACCTGTTCGGCGCGGAACTGCCCTCCCTCCAACCGTCCCTGCGCCACCACGCCCTGCCCTTCGCGAAACAGGTCCGGCAGGATGCCGCTGTAGACGACCGGGACACTCTTTGCGGTATCGGTCACCACGAAGCGCACGTTCACGCCTGCGCGCTCGACACTGCCTTCCTCCACCATACCGCCGATGCGAAAACTGCGACCCTCCGGAACTTCGTTATCCACGACCTGCGTCGGGGTATAGAAAAACACCAGGTTGCTCTGGAAAGCATTGAGGACCAGGCCTGCGGCGATGGCGATTGCGGCCAGCCCGGAGACGATCAGGACAAGGCGTTTGTGTCGGGGTTTCATCGGGTTGCTTCTCCGGGTCCAGCCATACGACCCGCGCGGCGGCGCAGAGTTCTGCCGCGACGGATCAATGCGCCTGTTTCGACTGCCAGCGCAAGGAACGTCACCGCGTATGAGCCCCAGACGTAGAAACCGTATCCGCCCATGGCGAAAAATTCTGAAACGCTACTCCACTGCACTGCCTGTCAACCTCCGTTACAGATTCCCTGCGCGAACCACTGTCCAACCCGGAAAACGACACCCTCAGCCAGCGTACATCTCCCTGACCCACGCCGCCTTGCGTTCGCGCTCTAGGATGATATGCCGCAGCCTCATCAGCGACACTGCGATCGAATACATCCAGAACGCAAACACCATGACCAGCATACCGGTGAGCATGGTGGTCGCCATGCTCGGCGCGCGCGTCAGGCTGACCGAAGCGCCCTGGTGCAGCGTGTTCCACCACTGCACCGAGAAATAGATGATCGGCACGTTGATGGCGCCGACCAGAGCAAGTACCGCGGAGGCCTTGTCTGCACGCCGCGGATCGTCGATCGCAGCGGCCAGCGACATGTAGCCGATATACAGGAACAGGAGAATCAGCTCGGAGGTCAGCCGTGCATCCCATACCCAGTACGTACCCCAGGTCGGTTTGCCCCACAATGCCCCGGTCCAGAGGGCGATGAAGGTCATCAGTGCCCCGGTCGGTGCCAGCGCATGCGCCATCATCGAAGAAAGCCGCGTATTGAACGCGAGCCCGATCCCCGCCCAGAACGCCATCACCAGATAGATGAACATCGACATCCACGCAGCCGGCACATGGATGAAGATGATCCGGTAGGCCTCGCCCTGCTGAAAATCGGTCGGTGCCACGAAGAACCCGATGTACAGCCCGCACACGGTCAATACGGCAGCGGCGCCGGCAAACCACGGCACCATGGTCCCGGCGATGGGATAGAAAACCTGCGGCGAGGAATACTTCCAGATGTTCAACGCAACTTTCCCGAATCTCTACGTAATCGAAACCGCCAGCGGCACGAGTGCTCCGGTCGGCCGGGCAGGCAGGACTTTCCCTTCATCCTTCATCCTTGCTCTTCCTACTCAAGCGCGATGCGCACCGCCGCCGCGGTCGCCCAGGGCGTCGTCGCCAGCGCCAGCATCAGGATCGCACCCAGCAGCGAAAATTGCCCTGCGATCCCCAAACCTGCCTGTACGGCAGTCACCGCGCCGGCGCCGAATATCAGCACCGGGATATACAGCGGCAGCACGAGTAATGCAGTGAGCGCCCCGCCTCCTCTAACGCCCAGCGTCAG
Source organism: Burkholderiales bacterium (assembly GCA_040880425.1). GTDB lineage: Bacteria > Pseudomonadota > Gammaproteobacteria > Burkholderiales > Eutrophovitaceae > DATKEK01. The sequence continues at coordinate 99,637 of JBBDIL010000015.1, forward strand.
CGCCGCGCCGACAGAACCGATCAGGGACAGCACCGGGGTACCGATCAGCAGCGACCACACCAGCACCTGCAACGCATCCCCCGGCAGCCCCAGCTGCAGCCCCAGCACCGGAGATATCACGACCAGCGGCAGTCCGGTCGTCAGCCAATGCGCGGCGACCTTGGTCAGCACCAGCACTGACAGCGGCTGCGGTGCCAACGCCATCTGCTCGAGCGTTCCGTCCGCGAAATCCGTTGCGAACAATCGGGCCAGCGCCAGCATCGACGCCAGCAACGCGGCCACCCACACGACCCCGGGTGCGATCTCCTGCAGGCGCTCCGGTTCGGGCCCCACGCCCAGGGGAAACAGGCTGACGGCGATCACGAAAAAGAAGAACGTCGTCAACACATCTGCACGCCGGCGCAACGCGATCATCACGTCCCGCGCGGCCAGCGCGGCGCAGGTCCGGATAAGCCCGGCGTTCAATGCAGCTCCAGCCCCTGCGTTGCGAACCCGAGTTCCACTTCCTGGTGAGTCGTGAGAACCACTGTTCCGCCATCACCGACATGCCGCTGCAGGCGCTTCGCCAACCTCGCTACCGCGTCGCCGTCCAGCGCACTGAACGGTTCGTCCAGAATCCACAGCGGGCGGGAACCGCAGAACGCGAGCCGCGTAAGTGCAACACGGCGTTTCTGGCCCTGGGACAGCCACTGCACTGGCAGATCGGCGATCCGTTCAAGCCCGTCTTCCGCCAGGGCGGACCGGCAGGCCGGTTCGGTGACCGCAATTCCCGAGAGCGCCAGTGCAAACCGAAGATTCTCCACTGCAGTGAGATCGTCCTTGAGCGCATTGGCGTGCCCGACAAACACCATCTTCGTCAGGAACTCCTCGCCCAGATCCCGAATAAGGCTGCCGTTCCAGCGCACCTCTCCGGATGCCGCACCCGCCAGCCCCGCAAGTATTCTGAGCAGGCTGGTTTTTCCGCTCCCGTTGTCGCCCCGCACTCGCAAGGCAATACCCGGGGAAAGCCCGAAAGAAAGATCCGCAAAGAGGTTCCGTTCTCCGCGGGTACAGGACAGCGCAGTGACTTCGAGCATTTGCCTCCGGGCGGCAACTTTGGCGGCGCGGAATTATAACCGACGGCCCAAACCTGCCCGGAACTGTCACTGCATGTCGCCACTCCAACCAAACGGTTCTTTCAGGAGAGTTCTGCAGAACGCCCCTACAACACGCTGATTTCCGGACATCTCCGCGCTGCGGCTCAGGATGACCGATAACGCATACGAGGGGCCGATGGCCCCTTGCTTGCTTTTTGGATGTTGGAGCGGATGAAGATGATGAAACGAAGGAAAGCGCTACGCGTTACAGAGAGGGTGCGTTTTGGCAAAGACAGTGGGACAAGATACTTACGGAAGTTGGGACAACACGCCGCATAGCGGCTTGTTGCGGCGCAGGCTCATGTTTAGCGGGCGAAGCCCGATCAACGTGATGCCGGAGTCAATGTGTCTGGCTCGCCTTGCGGCGATCCAGTCAATCTGCGGAGCGACGATTGACACGGAAGCCAACATACGAGGGTGGGACAACACGCTGCATCGCAGCTTGTTGCGGCGCAGGCTCACGTTTAGCGGGCGAAGCCCGATCAACGTGATGCCGGAGTCAATGTGTCTGTCTCGCCTTGCGGCGATCCAGCCATCCCTCGCTACGCGAGGGACCGCCCTGCGGGCGTCCCAAAACGCAGTGCGTTTTGGTCGAACCAGCGGGTTCGTCCACACACCCTCTACCAGAACACGCAAGCCCCCGCGAGGGGGGCTTGCGTGTTCTGGCGGAGAGGGTGGGATTCGAACCCACGTGCCGGGTTTCCCCGACCATCTGATTTCGAGTCAGCGCCGTTATGACCGCTTCGGTACCTCTCCGTGAGGCGTGGTATTTTACCAGCCCCTCACAGGGGCGCCAGATGTGATTAAAGGATCAGATGCTTCTTCTTTTCAACATTCAGTGGTACTGGAAACGATACGCGCGCGCGCTCGGCGTTTGGGCGGCGACCGTACTACTGATTGCCATGCCATTCTGCGATCCCGGACTCGACCGGCCGGCGCTGCCGTTCGAGATCACAGAGGAACTGGTCGTGCTCACACGCAATTCGCCGACCACCCGGTATATCGGCCCGGACGGCGACTACGTCGGATTCGAGCAGGATCTGCTGCAGATGTTCGCGCGGGAAACCGGCAAGAAACTGAATATCATCGTGCGCAGCAAACTGCCTGACATTCTCTCATCGCTGTCGGACCGCACCGCGCACTTTGCGGCAGCCGGCCTCAGCGTCACACCGGAACGTGAGGAACACTTCGCATTCGGGCCGTCCTACCTGACCACGCGCAAGGCAGTGGCCTATGACCCCGACAGGGGGCGGCCGCGAGATCTTGCAGATCTCGTTGGTCATCGAGTCGGTGTGCTTGCCGGCTCGAGCAGCGCCGAGCAGCTGCGCGCGGAGGCGCGCGCGATACCTCAGCTCAACTGGGAGGAAGTGCACGCGGCGGACGTCGACGAGCTTCTCGAACGTCTATCGAACGGCGAACTCAAGTATGCAGTCGCAGATTCCCACATGATCGAGCTCGCCCGTAACTTCTTTCCCAACGTGAGCATTGCCTTCACATTCGGTCAGCCGGAACATCTTGCTTGGGCAATGCCCAACACCGTCGATGCGGACCTGGCCGGAAAGATGCAATCGTTCTTCGAGCGCATCGAGGCGGACGGAACTTTGCGGATCCTGCAAGACCGCTACTTCGGCCACATCAAGCGACTCGATCGGGGTGACATCGCGGCATTCCTCGCCCGACGACAAACGCTGTTGCCGAAGTACGCCAGGATGTTCAAGGAAGCGCAGGAACTCACGGGACTCGACTGGCGCCTGATCGCCGCGCTTGGCTTCCAGGAGTCCCACTGGAATCCGATGGCGACCAGCCCGACCGGCGTTCGCGGACTGATGATGCTGACCGGCCCCACAGCCGATCGCATGGGCGTGACCAATCGACTCGATCCATATCAGAACATCATCGCGGGCGCGAGATATCTTCAGCTTCTCAAGGACGCGCTCCCTGAACGGATCAAGGAACCCGACAGAACCTGGTTCGCTCTTGCTGCCTATAACGTCGGCTACGGTCATGTGGAGGATGCCCGCGTCCTTGCGCAACGCAGAGGCCTGAACGCGGACTCCTGGGTGGATCTGCGCAAAACGCTGCCGTTGCTTGCGCGTTCGGAGTACTACAAGACGGTCAGGCGGGGTTTCGCTCGCGGCGGTGAAGCGGTCATCCTCACCGAGAACGTTCGCAACTACTACGATATCCTGCAGCGCTTCGAGGATCCGCACCGGCCGCTGTTCTCGACCTTCACCGCGCAGGCGACCCGGTAACTCCGGTTCGCCGTGGTTTCATCGCGCGGTTGCGATCGACTTCGTTCCGCCCATGTAAGACTGCAGAACCGCCGGGACTTTCACGCTGCCGTCGGCCTCCTGATAGTTTTAGTTCCGGCGTAACCTGAAGGTTAGCCTTCACTGAAACGATCAACGCCCAGGCGCAAGCGCCTTCAGCCCTCCCATATAGGGCTGAAGGACGGCGGGAATATCCACCCCGCCGTCCGCGCGTTGATAGTTTTCCAAGACTGCAATCAGCGTTCGTCCCACCGCGAGGCCGGAGCCGTTCAGCGTGTGCACGAGTTCCGGCTTGCCCTTCTCGCCGCGGAATCGCGTCTGCATGCGCCGCGCCTGGAAACTCTCGAAGTTGCTGCACGAAGAGATCTCCCGGTACGCATTCTGGCCCGGCAGCCAGACTTCGATGTCGTAGGTCTTCGCTGCTGCAAAACCCATGTCGCCCGTGCACAACGTCATGGTGCGATAAGGCAGTTGCAGCCGCTGGAGAATGGTCTCCGCATGCATGGTCAGTTCTTCGAGCAGGTCGTATGACCGGTCCGGATGCGCGATCTGCACCAGCTCGACTTTGTCGAACTGGTGTTGCCGGATCATGCCGCGGGTATCCTTGCCGTACGTACCCGCCTCGGCACGAAAGCAGGGCGTGTGGCAGACGTACTTCATGGGCAACTTCTCAACGGGCAGGATCTCGTCACGAACGATGTTCGTGACCGGGACTTCCGCGGTCGGAATGAGATAAAGCTTGCCGCCCTCCTCGCGCGATACGGCGAACAGGTCTTCCTCGAACTTGGGCAGCTGGCCGGTCCCGCGCATCGAATCCGCATTGACCAGGTAGGGCGTGTACACCTCGCTGTAGCCATGCTCCGTGGAGTGAACATCCAGCATGTATTGCGCGATCGCGCGATGCAGCCGCGCCACCGCGCCGGTCATCAATACGAAACGCGCGCCCGAGAGTTTTGCCGCGCGTTCGAAATCCAGCATCCCCAGTCCGACACCAATGTCTACATGATCCCTGGGCTGAAAGTCGAACTTCCGCGGCTCGCCGGAACGCCGCACCTCGACATTGTCTTCAGCAGACCGTCCGACCGGCACGCTTTCGTGCGGCAGGTTCGGAATGCCAAGCAGAAGCTCTTCGAGCTGACACTGCACGGCATCCAAACGGGATTCGAGCGCCTTCAGCTCCTCGCCGACCGCGGACATCTCCGCAACCATCGCGCCGGCATCCTCTCCGGCTTTCTTCAGCTCGCCGATTCTCTTTGAGGTTGCGTTGCGTTTCGCCTGCAATTCCTGCGCGTGCGTCTGCACCCGCTTGCGGCTCTCCTCGAGTCCGCGAAACACGTCCATATCGAACTCCATGCCGCGCATCGCCAGACGCGCCGTCACGCCCTCGAGATCGTTCCTCAGCAATTGAATATCAAGCACTCTTTGAACCCTTATTCACCACAGAGGCACAGAGAACACCAAAGGCAAGTCAACCACCAAGTACACCAAGGGCACTATGAGCAACCTATCCATGAACCTGTTCTTATTGCTGTGCTCGATGTTCTTGCTGGTTGGAACTTTCTTGTGAAGTTCTCTGTGCCTCTGTGTCTCTGTGGTTAATCTTTCTTCTTCGTTTTGCGGTCGAGCTCTCGCAGGTGTTCGAGTTTTTCTCCGATCCTGCCTTCCAGCCCTCGCGGCGTCGGTCGATAGAATCGCGGCGGCTGCATGCCTTCGGGAAAATAAGTCTCTCCCGCAGCATAGCCTTCCGGCTCGTCGTGCGCGTACCGGTAGGCGCGGCCGTAGCCCAGTTCCTTCATCAACCTGGTGGGGGCATTGCGCAGATGAACCGGCACCGGCTGCGACTGATCGGACTGCACGAACGCGCGCGCCTCATTATAGGCGACGTAAGCCGCATTGCTCTTCGGTGCACATGCCAGGTAGATCGCCGCCTGCGCCAGCGCCAGTTCTCCTTCTGGCGATCCGAGCCGCTCATACGTTTCGCATGCGTCGAGCACGAGCGAGAGCGCACGCGGATCGGCAAGCCCGATGTCCTCGCTCGCCATACGGATCATCCGCCGACCGAGGTAGAGCGGATCGGCGCCACCGTCCAGCATACGCGTCAGCCAGTACAGCGCCGCATCGGGGTCGGAACCGCGCACCGATTTATGCAGCGCCGAGATCTGGTCGTAGAAAGCATCGCCGCCCTTGTCGAATCGGCGCAGATTCTGCGCCAGCGTAAGCTGCGCAAACGCCTGGTCGATGCATGCTACCGATGCAGTGCGCGCTGCGGTTGCGACAGACTCGAGCATGTTCAGCAGCCTGCGGGCATCGCCGTCTGCCGCGGACACGAGGAGTTCGCGCGCCTTCGGCTCGATCGACAGTCCGGCGTGCATCTTTTCCAGCGCGCGTTCCAGCAGGGTGTCGAGTTCGGCTGCATCCAGGGGCTTGAGTACATACACCGCCGCCCTGGAAAGCAGCGCGCTGTTGACTTCGAACGAGGGATTTTCGGTCGTGGCGCCAATGAAGGTGAGCAGCCCGCGCTCCACGAACGGCAGAAACGCGTCCTGCTGCGCCTTGTTGAACCGGTGCACTTCATCGACGAACAGGATGGTATGGCGACCGGTCTGCTGAAGCGTCGCCTCTGCGCGCGCCACCGCATCGCGAATGTCCTTCACGCCGGACAGTACGGCAGAGAGCTGGATGAACTCCGCGTCGAATGCCTGCGCCATCAACCGCGCAAGCGTGGTCTTGCCCACGCCCGGCGGTCCCCAGAAGATCATTGAATGCGGCTTGCCGGATTCGAACGCCACCCGCAAGGCCTTTCCGGGCCCGAGCAGATGCGACTGACCTACCACCTCCTGCAGGCGCTGCGGCCGCATCAGTTCCGCCAGCGGTGCCGCGGGTTGGCGTGTCTGGAACAGATCAGTCATCCGACCTCACCCCGGCACACGCCCTCGCAAACGTGCGCAGAGAGTGTGACGTGCGCAACGGTCGCCGGGCCATTCGGAGAACACCATCATGTAACAGACCAGGGAAGCCAGGGCGGCCGACATTACGAAGAAACAGGAACATTAGCGGGTGCACGATACAACACCCTCTCCGCTTTCATCGGGAGCACTCCGGGGTTAGGCGGCTGTCTATTCGCTAACCACGTCTGCGCCGGGTGGCGGGACGAACGTGAATGCATCTGCGGCAAATCCAGGATTGCGCTGCAGGCCGGTGAAACGGATCACGGTTTTCTGGCCGAAATGATCGTAGAGTTCCATGACCTCGAGCGTGTCACGGACAAAGCCCATCTGCACGCGCTCGAACATGCTGTCCTCGTCGTACGGACGAGCCTCCAGCCACTCCAGACCACCTCGCTTTCCCTTTGACTCCAGGGCAAAGTACCTGCCGATCTCGTCGCTGCCGGCCAGCAGCGCCGCCGGGCTGGAACCGAGCGCGCTGTCCAGCTTGCGGGTCGTGACCTGGTCAAGATCCTGGTCGTAGATCCAGAGTGTTTCCCCGTCCCCGACCACCAGTTGCTCGAAGGGTTTCCGGTAGTGCCAGCGGAACCGGCCTGGCCGCGAGAACTCCACCAGCCCGCTCGACTCCTGCACGGTTTCCCCTGCGCTGTCGGTCACCCGCTGGGTAAAACCGGCGCGCGCCGAGCGCGTTCCCTCGATAAAGGCATTCAACTGTTCGACCGCATCCGCCCTGGCGGCAGCAGTAGCTGCAACCAGTACGATTCCTGCCATGGATGTCATCAGTGTTTTCATCGGAAGTTTTTCTGCCTGTCAATGTTGGCGACGCGCCCCCCGACCAGCGTGACCGCGGTGGTCCATGGATCCGGGAACGTCGGAAAGTAATAGTACGTCTTCACCAGACGTACGCTCTGGCCGTGCGCGACCATGCGTTTCGGCCGCTTGCGGCCGTACTGCGGATGGATCGCGCCCGGGCGCGGGACGAGAAGCAGACTGGTGGAATCCAGGCCTTCGCCGACCTCCAGGTCCGGCGCTCCCGCACGCAGCAACAGCTCGCCTTCGCTCATTCCCCGCCGCAACCGGATATAGACCTCGAACGGCATGCCGCGCGCACCGGCTGTTTCCTGCGCGGAACCGCTTCGTTCCGGCGCGCGGACCGGCACCGGCGGCGGACAACCGGCTGCGCCGCAACCCGGCATATCCACACCCGATGGTAGCCGCATATCGGGAACGGATACCTGCACGGATTCCGGCGGCGTGTCGCCATAGACCACGCGTCCGGCCGGATCGATCCATTTGTAGACGCCTGCGCAGGCCGCGCACGGCACGCACGCGAGTAATAGTGGTATCAGGAATCTGATCATGGTCGCCTGCCTCCGGTAACGGAAGCCGTTCGCACGGGCGGATCAGTTATCTCCGCGCGACGGCGCGAGCACTTCGCGGTTGCCGTTGGATTGCATGCTGGACACCAGGCCGGCGCGCTCCATTTCCTCGATCAGGCGCGCCGCGCGGTTGTAGCCGATGCGCAGATGACGCTGCACCAGCGATATCGAAGCGCGCCTAGTCTTGAGCACAATTTCGACCGCCTGGTCATACAGCGGATCGCTTTCGCCGTTCCCGCCGCCCGGCCCGGACTCGCCGTTCTCCGCCTCGCCTTCCCCAGGTTCGAGAACGCCTTCGAGGTAGGCTGGTTGACCGCGCGACTTGAGATATTCGACCACCTGGTGCACTTCCTGATCGGCGACGAAGGCGCCGTGTACGCGTTTCGGATAGCCGGTGCCTGGCGGCAGGTACAGCATGTCACCCTGGCCGAGCAGCTGCTCCGCACCCATCTGGTCGAGAATCGTGCGCGAGTCGACGCGGCTGGAGACCTGAAACGCCACCCGCGTCGGGATGTTGGCCTTGATCAGTCCGGTAATCACATCCACCGAAGGCCGCTGCGTCGCCAGCACCAGGTGGATGCCGGAGGCGCGCGCCTTCTGCGCCAGCCGCGCAATCAGCTCCTCGACTTTCTTGCCGACCACCATCATCAGGTCGGCGAGTTCGTCGATCACCACCACGATCATCGGCAGTTCACGCAGCGGCTCCGGACTCTCCGGCGTAAGCGAAAACGGATTGGCGATCGGCTTGCCGTTTTTCTCAGCGTCCTGCACCTTCTGGTTGAAACCGGACAGGTTGCGCACGCCGAGCGAAGACATCACCCGGTAGCGACGGTCCATCTCGCCGACACACCAGTTGAGCGCGTGGGCCGCCTGCTTCATGTCGGTCACCACCGGCGCCAGCAGATGGGGGATTCCCTCGTACACCGAGAGCTCGAGCATTTTCGGATCGACCAGGATCAGCCGGATCTCGTTTGCGGTCGCCTTATACAGCAGCGACAGGATCATGGCGTTGATTGCCACCGACTTGCCGGAACCCGTGGTGCCGGCAACCAGCAGGTGCGGCATGCGGGACAGATCGGCAACCACCGGATGCCCCGCGATGTCCTTGCCAAGCGCGAGCGTGAGCGGCGAATGCAGGTCGGCGTAAACCTGCGAAGAGAGGATCTCCGACAGCCGTACCACCTGCCGCTTTGGATTGGGGATCTCCAGGCCCATGCAGGTCTTGCCGGGAATGGTTTCCACCACGCGCACGCTGACCACCGACAGCGCGCGCGCGAGATCCTTGACCAGGTTGATGACCTGGCTGCCCTTGACCCCGACCGCGGGCTCGATCTCGTATCGGGTGATGACCGGTCCCGGCTGCGCTGCGACCACCTTGACCTCGATGCCGAAGTCCATCAGCTTTTTCTCGATCAGCCGCGAGGTGTACTCGAGCGTCTCCGCCGACAGCACTTCGACGTCCGCCGGCGGCTCGTCGAGCAGATGCAGCGGCGGCAGTTCCGAATCCGGCAGGTCTTCGAACAGCGGCTTCTGTTTTTCCTTGGTGACCCGCTCGGACTTGCGGATCGGCACCGCAGCCGGTTCGATCCTGACCGGTTCATGCTCCAGCAGCCGCCCTTTCACCCCCTCGACCCGTTCGTCGCGGATCACCGCCGCCGCTTCGCCCGCACGGCGATCCCGCCAGGCTTCCCAGGCCTGCGTCAGGCCGATCCACGCGCCTTCGAGTACACCGCCAATGCGCTCGATGATGGCAATCCACGACATGCCGGTGAGAAGCGAGAGCCCAACCGCCCACAGGACCAGCAGGATCAGCGTGCTGCCGGTGAACCCGAACGCGAAGGACGCACCGCCGGAAAGCAGCGTGCCGATCACGCCGCCGGAACCTTGTGGCAACTGTGCGGAAACGCTGTAGAAACGCAGCGATTCGAGCGCGCTGCTCGCGACCAGCAGCAGCACGAAACCGAAGCAACCGACGGCCACCGACCGGCGGTCGGCATCGGATGCCGCGTGCAAACGCCGGTAGCCCCATGCCACCGCCACACCGCAGCCGAACACCCACCACCAGGCCGACAGTCCGAACAGGTACAGCATCACGTCGGCGATCCACGCCCCCACCTCGCCGCCCGCGTTGGTGACCTCCGAACCGGTCGCCTGATGCGACCAGCCCGGATCGGACAGGCTGTAGGTGGCAAGAATCAGGATCAGATAGATGCCGGCACCGACCAGCAGGAGCCACCAGGACTCACGCAGCAGGCTGGCAATTCTCGGCGGGAGCGGCCTGCGCGCAGAGCGCGCCGCTGATTTGGCAGTAGATACTTGTCGCAACGGAAGAATTACCTTTTTCGATGCGGTGGATTCTATCGCACTGGGACGATCCACCGCACATTCCCGCGGCCCGCCTCGACATGAGTTGCAGCGGGCTGCTAAATTCCGGTTCCCTGTTCCAGCCCGATGTTGCTTCCATGGCCCAGAATCTCAAGCATGCCCGACTTCTCGTTCTCGGCTCCGGCCCTGCCGGCTACACCGCCGCCGTGTACGCGGCCCGCGCCAACCTGAATCCCGTGCTGGTGACCGGGCTGGCACAGGGCGGGCAACTCATGACCACCACCGATGTGGACAACTGGCCCGCCGACGCCATGGGCGTGCAGGGCCCAGAGCTGATGGAGAGATTTCACAAACACGCGGAACGCTTCGGCACCGAGATCGTGTTCGACCACGTGCACACGGTGAAACTCGGCGAGCGCCCGTTCCAGCTGATCGGCGACCAGCACACCTACACCTGCGACGCCTTGATCATCGCCACCGGCGCCTCGGCGAAATATCTGGGCTTGCCCTCCGAGGAGGCCTACATGGGCAAAGGCGTGTCCGCCTGCGCCACCTGCGACGGTTTTTTCTACAAGGGCCAGGACGTTGCCGTCATCGGCGGTGGCAATACCGCCGTCGAGGAAGCGCTGTATCTCTCCAATATCGCGAAGAGCGTAACCGTGGTACACCGGCGCGACAAGCTGCGCGCCGAGGCGATCCTGGTGGACCGTTTGATGGAGAAAGCCAAGGGCGGCAACGTGCGAATGGAATGGAACCACACGCTGGACGAGGTGCTGGGTGATGCCAAGGGCGTGAACGGCATCCGGCTGCGCGCGATCGGCGGCAGTGACGCGAAGAAGGAACTCGCCCTCTCCGGGGTGTTCATCGCCATCGGCCATACCCCGAACACACAGCTGTTCGAGGGCCAGCTGGAAATGAACAACGGCTACATCATCACCAGGGCCGGACGCGAAGGCAACGCCACCGCGACCAGCGTCCCGGGCGTATTCGCCGCCGGCGACGTGCAGGATCACGTCTACCGGCAGGCCGTCACCAGCGCCGGCACCGGTTGCATGGCCGCGCTGGATGCCGAACGCTACCTGGATTCGATCGGCGGCTGATCCAGGCGCCCGCAAGCCAGGCGCCGGCGGCGGAGATTGCGGGGGGCGCAGAGGAACTCAATGCACGCTGACGTTTTCCAAGGAGAGCCTGCGTCGCACCGACCACGGTTGGAGACATACAAGTTCGCGCTGCGTGGAATCCGTGAATTTTCCTTTGCGTCCTCTGCGCCTCTGCGGTAAGAAACCCCCTTAATGGCAAAGCCCTCGACCATGCCGCAACCGCCAGACGACGCCGACCTGCTGCGCGAGGCGCTCAAGGACGTTGCACCCATTGCCTGCAGCGGGCGCGTGGTGCATGAGAAGCCCCGCCGCAAACCGGTGCCAGCCCAGCACCTGAAGGACGAGCGCCAGGCGCTGGCCGACAGTCTGAGCGAACGGGTTCCGCTGGAACTGGCGCTCGAATCGGGCGAAGAACTGGTGTTCGTGCGCGACGGCCTAGGGACCCAGGTGCTGCGCAAGCTGCGCCGCGGACACTGGGTGGTACAGGACCACCTGGATCTGCACGGGCTGCGCAGCGAGGAAGCCCGTACGCTGCTGGTCGCGTTCCTGAACGAATCGCTGCGCCGTGGCCGCCGCTGCGTGCGCATCGTGCACGGCAAGGGGCTCGGTTCCCGCAACCGCGAACCGGTGCTGAAGAAGAAAGTTGCGGGCTGGCTCGCCCGGCGCGAGGAAGTCCTCGCGTTCTGCCAGGCGCCCGCCAACGAAGGCGGCAGCGGCGCGGCGCTGGTGCTGTTGAAAGCGTCCCCGCGCCCCGTCTTCAGGGCGCCTGCAGGAGACTAGAACCTATCTCATAATCATTCGCGCGATGCGTTGCGGCCAGAACAGGCGGCGGCAAGGCGCGAGGCGCAGCCAATACAC
>JBBDIL010000016.1:0-111196 GCA_040880425.1 Burkholderiales bacterium
AAGGAAATCGAGCTGAAGGACAAGTTCGAGAACATGGGCGCGCAGATGGTGAAGGAAGTCGCTTCCAAGACCTCGGACGTCGCCGGCGACGGCACCACCACCGCCACCGTGCTGGCGCAAGCCATCGTGCGCGAGGGCATGAAGTACGTCGCCTCGGGCATGAACCCGATGGATCTCAAGCGCGGCATCGACAAGGCCGTGATCGCGGTCACCGACGAGCTGAAGAAGATCTCGCAGCCCTGCAAGACCTCCAAGGAGATCGCGCAGATCGGCTCGATCTCGGCCAATGCCGACGCGGACATCGGCAAGATCATCGCCGACGCCATGGACAAGGTGGGCAAGGAAGGGGTGATCACTGTAGAGGACGGCAAGAGCCTGCAGAACGAGCTGGAGCTGGTCGAGGGCATGCAGTTCGACCGCGGCTACCTGTCGCCCTACTTCATCAACAGCCCCGAGAAGCAGATGGCGATGCTGGAGAATCCCTACATTCTCCTGCACGACAAGAAGATCTCGAACATCCGCGAGCTGCTGCCGATCCTGGAGCAGGTGGCCAAGGCCGGGCGTCCGCTGCTGATCATCGCCGAGGACCTCGAGGGCGAGGCGCTCGCCACGCTGGTGGTGAACAACATCCGCGGCATCCTCAAGACCTGTGCGGTGAAGGCGCCGGGATTCGGCGACCGCCGCAAGGCCATGCTGGAGGACATCGCGATTCTCACCGGCGGCACCGTGATCGCCGAGGAAGTCGGCCTGACGCTGGAAAAAGCCAGCCTGAACGACCTGGGCCAGGCAAAGCGCGTGGAGATCGGCAAGGAAGAGACCACGCTCATCGACGGCGCCGGCGACCAGAAGTCGATCGAAGGCCGGGTCAAGGCAATCCGCCAACAGATCGAGGAATCGACCAGCGACTACGACAAGGAGAAACTGCAGGAGCGGGTGGCCAAGCTTGCCGGCGGTGTGGCGCTGGTCAAGGTCGGTGCGGCGACCGAAACCGAGATGAAGGAGAAGAAGGCCCGCGTCGAGGACGCCCTGCACGCAACGCGTGCCGCGGTCGAGGAAGGCATCGTCGCCGGCGGCGGTGTGGCGCTGGTGCGTGCCCGCTCCGCAATTGTCAAGCTCAAGGCTGAGAACCACGACCAGGATGCCGGCATCAAGATCGTGATGCGTGCGCTCGAAGAGCCGTTGCGCATGATCGTCGCCAACGCCGGTGATGAGCCGTCGGTGGTGATCAACAAGATCCTCGAAGGCAAAGGCAACTTCGGTTACAACGCGGCGACCGGCGAGTTCGGCGATCTGGTCGAAATGGGTGTGCTCGATCCGACCAAGGTCACGCGCTATGCGCTGCAGAACGCGGCGTCGGTTGCCGGCCTGATCCTGACTACCGATGCCATGATTGCCGAACTGCCGAAGGAAGAACATTCCCACGGTGGTGGCGGTGGTGGCATGGGTGGCATGGGTGGCATGGGCGGCATGGACATGTAGGCCTGCAGGGCAAGCCTTGGCACGAAGAGAAAAGCCCCGCGCATGCGGGGCTTTTTTTCGTGCACCCGCATCAAGCTGCGCGCGTGCCGGACCGGAGGCTGTGCGCCAGGATTCATCTGTTAGCATGCAAAAATCTTCCAACCGGTTTCAGATGCCCGGCTGCAACGACGACACGATGCGCGATGAATCGACCATGCGGCTGTTCCCGAAACTGACGGAGATACAACTGCGGGTCGCTGCTCTGGTTCTGACCGTCGTGATTTTCGCATCCGCGTGGATAACCCATCCGGATCACGACTGGTCGCCATTCTCTCTTCCTGCACCGATGACGGTAAGCGGGTCCTCGAATGAGCCGCCAGTGTTCGAGAGCCGCTTCATTTCTTCCAGCATCGATGACGTTGCGCATTCCGCTTCGCTCGCGCCTCTTCCGGACGGCGGGTTGATTGCGGCATGGTTCGCGGGATCCCGGGAAGGTTCGCCTTCCGTGGTCATCCGGGGTGCGCGCTATGACCCGGTCAAGAAAGAATGGGGCGCGGAGTTCACATTCGTGGATCGCGCGTTGACACAACGCTCCGTCCGCCGCCACATCCGTAAACTGGGTAATCCGGTAATAGCCATGGCACCGGACGATCGGCTGTGGCTGTTCTACGTATCCGTGTCGGTGGGTGGCTGGGCCATGAGTTCGATCAACGCCATGTACTCCGACGATTTCGGGCAAAGCTGGTCTGCGCCGCGGCGGCTGATCACCTCGCCGTTTTTCAATCTCAGCACGCTGGTGCGTTCGGCACCGCTTTTCCATCGCGACGGGTCGATGGGCCTGCCCGTCTATCATGAGTTCATCGGCAAGTTCGCCGAGTACCTGTACCTGGATCGCGATGGCCGCATCAAAGACAAGCTGCGCATCAGCCGTGGCCGGGACGCGATCCAGGCCACTCTGGTGCCGTTGAGCGAGACTGCGGCAGTGGCGATGCTGCGTTATGCGAGTGGAACGGCTGGAAACGTGCTTTTCTCCCGTACCGCGGACGCCGGGCGGACATGGAGCGCGCCGCAGCCCGCGCCCCTGAATAATCAGGATTCCTCGCTGGCCGCCGTGGCGCTCGGCAAATCCGGCGGCGGAATTCTGGTTGCGCTGAACAATCTGCCACTGGGTCGATTCCGCCTCTCGCTGTTTCATACCGATCCTGAATTGCGTGGCTGGCGGGAGCTTGCCATCCTCGACGAGTCGCCGGACGCACACGGAAACCTGATCGAACCGGCGCGCTACAAAGCGCTGCTGATGGAGAAGTTTCTGCGTACCGGCGGATCCCGGCATCGTGAAATGGTGGATGAGTTTCTGCAGCACCTGGACCATCGCATGTGCCGACATGCCGCCGGTTGCGAATTCGAATACGAGTACCCGTTCTTTCTGCGCGCGGCGGATGGTCGCTTCCACCTGGCCTATACCTGGAACAACAGTTTCATCAAGCACGTGGTTTTCAACCGCGCCTGGCTGGAGTCGCGGCAATGACCTGGGAGCTGTGGCAGGCGTACGCGATTTTCGCTTTCGTCGCTTTCCTCCTGCTGCCCACGGCGAAACTGCGCACGAACGGCAGAATCGCGGTGCTGCTGCTGGTCGCAGGCGCGGGCTTCGTGCAGGTAGGCGGGTTGCCGCTGGCCGCTTATCCGCGCAGCCTGCTGGATGATCTTGCGCTGACGACAGTCGCCTGGCTCGGCTATGCGGTGCTCACGCGGACGACGTCCATTCCGCGGGTCCGGCAGGCCCACCGCATCCAGATCCTCGTATGCTTCGCGCTGGCGGCACTGTTGCTTTATCCCGCGACGCTCGGGCTGACTTACACCGATCCCTATCGGCTGGGTTTCGAACCACGCGAGATGCTTGCCGTCGCCTTTCTGGTGACAACCGGATTCTGGCTGCAGCGCAACTACCTGGGCGTGGCCCTGCTGCTGGTTGCGACGCTTGGGTTTACCGTCGACATCAAGCCATCCGGCAATTACTGGGACTATCTGGTCGACCCGGCGCTCGGCCTGTACTGCTGGATTGCTCTCCTCGGCCACGGCATCGCGGCGACGGTTGCGCGATTCCGGGTTGCCACGGAACGTCCGACGCCGTAGGCCACGCCGCCGTCCGCATCCCGGCGCGCTAGCGTACGTTCCGGTAGAACATCAGGCGCGAAGTCTCGTAGGCACCTCGCGCAATATCGGCCAGGCGCCGGAACTCTTCCGGTTGGTTGTCGGCAATATTCTGCAGCGGTTTGTCGGACCGCAGGTCGTGCAGGGACGGCTCGCTGCCGTCGTGATTCATGCGCACCACGTAATCCCGCGTCGCGGCGCCGATCAGCGGGAAAATGCTGTCACGCAGTACCACCGGCACCACACGCTCACCTTCCGGCGCGGGCATCTGGATGTCCCGGCCAAGCGTGGTATTCACGTACTCCAGCCCGAGCAGTCCCGCAACCGTCGGCAGCACGTCCACCAGGCTGACCGTCTCCTCGATGACCCGCGGCTCGAGCAGCCCGGGCGCATAGATGATGTGCGGTACATGCAGACTTTCCAGTGCCAGCTGCTCGAAGGCCGGCGGCATGTGCGGCAGCGTGGTGATGCGGTCGTTGTGATCGCCGAAGAAAACGAAGATCGTGTTATCGAAATACCCGCCCTCCTGCGCCATCTCCATCAATCGCCCGACGTTGTAATCCAGAAGGCGTACGGCGTTGAACTGCTCGACACTGACAAAACCGTATTTCTGCGCTTCCTCCAGCGTGATCGCGACCGGCTGGAAATCGTCGTTGTTGGGCGGAATGGTGAACGGGCGGTGATTGGCGGCGGTCTGGATGTATGCGAAGAACGGCCGGTCCCCGGGCAGATCCCGCAGAATGCGATCCGACTCCTTGAACAGATCGAGGTCGGAAATGCCCCAGACATCGACATTCGGTGCGCGCCAGTAGCCTTCCTGGTACAGGGTCACGCCGTCGATGCTCTGCCGGATCAGCGCGCTGATATTGGCCCAGCCGGCGCTGCCGCCGATCAGGTACAGCTTTTCGTAACCCTCCAGGGCGTTGATCAGGGTGCGCTGGCGAGTGATCAGTGGATTGCGGGTGGCGGTTGCCTGCCGCGATACATCCGGGATGCCGGTGATGCTGGCCCATACCGTTTTGGCGGTGCCGGTGAACGGCACATAGAAGCGCTCGAAAAACCAGCCTGAACGTGCAAGGGCGTCCAGGTTGGGGGACGGATCGAGCGGATTGCCGTACGCACCGAGGCGGCTGGCGCCAAGAGATTCCAGCATCACGAAAATCACATTCGGCGGCCGTGAAAACTTCAGGCGGTGCGGCTGCGGTCCGACACGGCGTTCGAAATTCAGCTTCGAAACATCCGGGTTGTCCACGCCAAGGTAGGCGCTCATTACCGGGTAGTACTGCCGCACCAGCGCTTCGTCGTACGGGTCCTGCGGGACCTCGAGCGTGTCGTACAGGAAGATCACGGGGTTCAGGCCAAGCGCGCCCACCGCTTCGTTCCCCGAAAAGAAAGCGTCGCTCCAGCGCAACGGTGTCGGGTTCTCGATATTGATATTGCTGACCCGTCCCAGCAAACCGAGAAAAGTCAGCACAATCATGATCGCGAAGCCGCCGGCCGCTGACCATCGCGAAACCGGAATCCGCTCGCGCCGGAACGTCGATCGTTCGAGCGCAAACAGGGCGGCAAGCGTGAGCATTCCGGTCGCGAGCCATCCAAGCGTAATCCAGACTACCGGATAACTCTGCCAGACCATTCCGCCGGAAATGCCGGCGTCCTGAATGAACTTGAAAACGGTCGAATTGATGCGTATTGCGAGATACGCGTAATGGCCGAAGTCGAGGATGTAGACCAGCAGCAGGGCAAATACGGCGAGCGACAGATAAAGCCGTGCAATCCAGCGCAGCAGCGGCAGCGTCGCCAGGTTCCAGCGCGGTATGCTGGCCAGCACCGCAACTGGCAACATCACCAGGACCGCGAGCCGCAGATCGAACCTGAAGCCGATGCCCAGCGCTTTCAATATGGTGCCGCCGTCTATGTCGTCGCGACCGGCCGCATCCGAGAAACCGAACAGGAACAGGATCCGCAACAACGCAAACAGCACGAACAGGATGCCCGTACCGCCGACGATGTAGTGCAATCGCCGTGATCTCAGCCACTGCGGGAACCAACGATACCTGATCAATGAAGTCATGCAGACAATCCGGAAATCGAAACCGGAATCCAACTGGTTGGATTCCAATGACCTGCAACCCTTTAGTGCGTCGGTGACGCGATGGGTCAGCTGCCAGCGGGCGTCATACCTGCCGGGCGCTCCGGGAGGCTACCTGCGATTTCAGGCGAGTGCAACGCAGGCGCGTACTTCGTTTCTGAACCGGCAACCCGATCGGTTGCACGCTGCGATCGAGATTCATACATGGGGACGCAGCGCAGACATTCTGCCCATGGAATATCCTGCGCGCCATTGACTTCGGCTTGTCAGGGTCATAATCTGTGAGCTGCTTTGCTGAAAAGGCGACACGGCATGTCCACGGCTGCCCTCGCGCATCCGTGGTCAGTGCAAGAACAAAACTGAGGAGCGGCGTCGCGCGGTGTTGAAGAAGCCGCATGCGGTGCCGGAGAATCGTCAGACTGCGGAGTATCCATACATGAAAAGCCCACAGCAGTACTGGTTGGCCAATCTGAAACTCCTGGCCGGCTGCCTGGTTGTCTGGTTTATCGTTTCCTTTGGATTCGGCATGCTTCTCGCCGAACCGCTCAATAACTTCCGCATAGCCGGCTACCCCCTCGGCTTCTGGTTTGCCCAGCAGGGTTCCATCTACGTGTTTGTCGCGCTGATCTTCTTCTATGTCTGGCGCATGAACCGGATGGACCGCGAGTTCGACGTACACGAAGAATAACCGGAGCGAGGGATTCAAATGGATCTGCAGACCATAACCTACCTGGTGGTCGGCGCGTCTTTTGCCGTTTACATCGGCATCGCGTTCTGGGCCAGGGCAGCGAGCACCGGCGATTTCTACGTTGCGGGCAAGGGCATACACCCGGTGATGAACGGCATGGCGACCGCGGCGGACTGGATGTCAGCGGCTTCGTTCATTTCCATGGCCGGACTGATCGCCTTCATGGGCTTTCAGGGCGGTCAGTATCTGATGGGCTGGACCGGCGGCTACGTGCTGCTTGCGCTGCTGCTGGCGCCCTACCTGCGCAAGTTCGGAAAGTTCACCGTGCCGGAGTTCATCGGTGACCGCTATTACTCGCAGACCGCGCGCGTCGTCGCGGTGATCTGCCTGATCTTCATTTCGTTTACCTATGTCGCGGGCCAGATGCGGGGCGTCGGCATCGTGTTCTCGCGTTTTCTCGAGGTCGATATCGTCACCGGCCTGATGGTGGGCATGGGCATCGTTTTTCTTTACGCGGTGCTGGGTGGAATGAAGGGCATCACCTATACGCAGGTGGCGCAATACGTGGTGCTGATTTTCGCGTACACGGTACCTGCGATCTTCATCTCGCTGCAGCTCACCGGCAATCCCATACCGCAACTCGGCCTCGGCTCCACGCTGTCAGCCGAACCGAACACCTACCTGCTGGACAAGCTCAACCAGGTCGTACAGGACCTGGGTTTCCGAGAATACACCTCGGCCCAGGTCAACATGACGGACATGTTCTGCATCACGTTTGCGCTGATGGTCGGCACTGCCGGTCTCCCGCACGTAATCGTGCGCTTTTTCACGGTGCCGCGAGTGCGTGATGCGCGTGTTTCCGCGGGCTGGGCACTGGTGTTCATCGCGATTCTCTACACCACCGCGCCGGCGGTTGCGGTGATGGCACGCTACAACCTGACCGCCACGCTTCAGCCGGGGGCGGTTGGCGTCGAGGAAGGCAGCCTGGATGCCCAGAAGCTGCCCGCATGGTTTCATCGCTGGGAGCAGACGCATCTGATCCAGTTCAACGACAAGAACAGCGATGGCCGTGTGCAGTACTACAACGACCAGAATCCGGCGTTTGCGGAGAGAATGCAGAACGAGCACGGTTGGCAGGGCAGTGAGGTGACGGTCGACCGCGACATCATGGTGCTGGCCAATCCGGAGATTGCGCGCCTTCCCAACTGGATCATCGCGCTGGTCGCCGCGGGTGGCATCGCGGCGGCCCTGTCCACTGCGGCGGGACTGCTGCTGGTCATCTCCTCGTCGATCTCGCACGATCTGCTCAAGAGTACGTTTGCCAAGAACATCACCGAGAAACAGGAACTGCTGGCCGGCAGGTCGGCGGCCGCGGTCGCGGTGCTGATAGCCGGTTACCTTGGCTACAATCCGCCAGGCTTCGTCGCGCAGGTGGTGGCGTTCGCGTTCGGCCTGGCTGCGGCATCGTTGTTCCCGGTGATCATCATGGGTATTTTCAACAAGCGCATGAACAAGTGGGGTGCTATCTCGGGCATGCTGACCGGCCTGGTATTCACGCTCGGCTACATCATCTATTTCAAGGGCGTATTCATCGAGCCGCTCGCCGCGAACGTGAAGGAGAACTGGCTGTTCGGGGTCTCGCCCGAGGGCATCGGCACCATCGGCATGGCGCTGAACTTCATCGTGGCATGGGTGGTGTCGAAGTTGACCGCGCCGCCGCCGCCACACATCCAGCACATGGTCGAGGATATCCGCGTGCCGCGCGGAGCCGGTGCCGCGATCAGCCACTGAGTTTCCGCGCCCGGCACGAGCCCCGCTTCGGCGGGGCTTTTTTGTCCGCGGTCGGCTTACGGTGCAACATAGGCCCGATCGGTTATCGGCAAACGGGAGCACTGGCGCATGCAGATAGAGCTGGCGGAGATCCGGGACTTTCTCGCCGCGCATCGTCCGTTCGACGAGCTGCCAGGGCAACTGCTCGACAGCCTGCCGTCGCAGATGTCGGTACGTTATTTGCGCCGCGGCCTGCCTTTTCCGCCGCCGGATGCCGACGCCCACTATCTGTATATCGTGCGCCAGGGTGCGGTGGAGATCCGAGACCGCGGCGGCGAGCTGATCGACAAACTCGGCGAAGGGGATCTGCACGCGCAGTCTTGCAGCGATGACGCGGGCGCCGCTTTCAGCGCGGCCGCTTCCGAGGACACTCTGCTTTACCTGCTGCCATGCGAGGGCCTGCAGGCACTGCGCAGCCGTTGCGCTGCATTCGACGCCTGTTTCACCACGTCGGTCACCGAGCGCCTGGCCATGGGGCTCGCCGTCGCCCGGCAAACCCAGGCGGGCGGCGGCAGTTTGATGCGCGTGCGCGCAGGCGAACTGATCGGCAAGCCGCCGGTATGCGTGACACGGGATGCCAGCATACGATCCGCAGCTCGCCTGATGACCGAGCAACGCGTGTCTTCGGTGCTGGTGGTGGACGGTGATCTGCTGCTCGGTCTCATCACCGATCGCGACCTGCGCAGCCGCTGCATCGCCGCCGGCATTTCCTACGACCGGCCGGTGCAGGAGATCATGACGACGGCGGTGCACACGATTGCGCCTGCCACGCCCGGCTTCGAAGCATTGATGACCATGACGCGCATGAATGTCCACCATCTGCCGGTGACCGATGGGCAGCGCGTACGGGGAATGATTACCGCCACCGATCTGATCCGCCACGAGAGCGCGAACGCGGTTTACCTGGTGGGCGACATTCACAAGGCGGATTCGGTGGAGGCGCTGGCTGCAGCCAGCCAGCGGTTGCCGGAACTGCAGATCAGGCTGGTGTTCGCGGGTGCGACCGCAAGCCACCTCGGCGAGGCGGTATCGGCGGTGACTGACGCACTGACCGTACGATTGATCGAACTGGCTGAACGTGACCTCGGTCCGGCGCCGGTCGGCTATGCCTGGGTCGCGGGAGGCTCGCAGGCGCGGCGCGAGCAGACCGCGCATTCCGACCAGGACAATGCGCTGATCATCGACGATACGATGAAAGCGGAGGATGGCGTCTATTTCGAGCGGCTGGCCTGGTTCGTGAACGATGGCCTGAATCGCTGTGGATTCATTTACTGCCCTGGCGACGTCATGGCAAGCAACACGCAGTGGCGGCAGCCGCTGCGGCAGTGGCGGGCGTACTTCGACCGCTGGATCGGCGAGCCGGAGCCGATGGCACTGATGCTGTCATCGGTATTCTTCGACCTGCGTGTGGTTCACGGCGAACACGCCCTGCTGGAGGAACTGCAGACAACGAACCAGGAGAAGACCCGGGCAAACGGCATTTTTCTGGCGTACATGAGCGGCAACGCGCTGAAGAACGCACCACCGCTCGGTTTCTTCCGCAACCTGGTGCTGGTTCGCGGCGGAGAGCACGATCGGACGCTGGACCTCAAACGGCGTGGCGTGGTGCCGGTGGTCGATCTGGCTCGCGTGTACGCGCTGGCCGAAGGCATTTCCCCGGTGAACACCCGGTCGAGACTGCGTGCGACAGCGCAGAGCCGGTCGGTCAGCGGGCAGGGTGCGCGGGATCTTGAGGACGCGTTCGAGTTCATTGGCACGCTGCGCGCACAGCACCAGGCGCGACAACTGCGAGCGGGCCAGGCGGCCGACAATTACTTGGCGCCGGACGAACTGTCCTCGCTCGAGCGCAGCCACCTGAAGGATGCCTTCGGGGTGATCGCCACCCTGCAGGACGCGCTGGCAAAGCGCTTTCCGACCGGCCGGTTCATCTGAAGCAGTATGTGGGAGCGGCTGCTCGGTCCGGACTTCCGCCGCAGGCGCCTGCTCCGGCACGCGCCGCCCGGGCCGATGCGCGATTATCTCTCGGTGCCCTTTGCAGCGCCCGGCCGGGACTGGCGCAAGGCGGAGCTTGTCGCGCTCGACCTGGAAACCACCGGCCTCGATGCCGTGCGCGACGGGATGCTGAGCGTCGGTCTGGTCTTACTGCGCGCCGGGCGCATCGATCTATCCACTGCAGAAAGCATCCCGGTTCTCGCCGATGGCGAAATTCCGGAATCCTCGGCAGTCATCCACCGCATTACCGACGATCTTGCCGCGCAGGGACTGCCGCTGGCGCAAGCGGTTGCCGTTCTGCTGCCGCGGCTCGCAGGCCGCGTGCTGGTTGCGCACAACGCGCGCTTCGATCATGCGTTTCTGGATACCGCCTGCCGGCGCCTGTTCGGTCTGCCGTTTCTGATCCCGCTGATCGACACCCAGTCGCTTGCGCTGCGTTCTCTGCGGCGGCGCGGCCAGGTTTTTCGCGACAGCGATCTGCGCCTGCATGCACTGCGCGACCGCCTGGGCCTGCCGCGCTATCGCGCGCACGATGCGCTGACCGATGCGCTGGCTGTGGCGGAACTGTTCCTCGCGCAAATCGCCCACGGTGGCCTCGAGGGCGGTGCGCCGCTCAAACGACTGCTGACCTGATCGTAGTGCCGGGCACATGGGCAGATGCGATCGCCCGGCCGGCTTGGTCGGGCAGGAATTTCTCCGTATAATGCGCCGCTTCGCGGTGCCAACCCGTTCCGCGAACAGCAAAACTCCATCGCAGTCACAACACGCCGCCTTGGCGGCTTGTTGCGGCGAAGGCTAACCTTTCGCGAAGCGCAAGGTTTCGCCGGAGTCAAAATACGCCATGAGTTTGGCGTATTTCAGTGAAGGCTAACCTGCGCAGCAGGTTAAGGACCGAAAGGTCCGGCCGAAGCTAAAATCCGGCACCCTGTCGGAGAGCGTTGTAACCGGGGCCAAGTAGCTCAGTTGGTAGAGCAGAGGACTGAAAATCCTTGTGTCGGTGGTTCGATTCCGCCCTTGGCCACCAAATTCCCTTCAAGTTCCTGATCCTTCAGGTAGCATTCAGCAGATTCTCTCGCAGATGGCTCGGGGTGCAGCACAAAGGTGCCGCACAGAGCACATATGGCGGGGAATTTTCTTCAGCGATCCAGGCACGGCACAACGTATTTTTTCCGACGGAGAGTGCCTGCCGACGTGCAACACATTCTCAAGCTGCACCAGCTGTATCGGTCGCTTGCTACGGCGGACCGTAAAGAAGCCACAATCCGGGCGCGGAAGTTTGCAGCCCGAACAGACGAACTGTTTGCTCAGATACGCCTTATGACCAAGAAAAAGAAGGGCGATACCCTCAACTTCGGTCTCATTGTCGCTGTGGATGCCGATGAGCTAGGGTTGCCTAGATTAAAGGTGCAGACCGAGCCTCACGATACGCCACAGGATAAAGAAAGGGCCTTTCAAATGGCCCAGGAATTCGCCGAAGCGCGTCGGCGGGAGGGCGGGCTAGTCCCAGCTGTCAAAGCTGGAATGCCACTGAAGGAGGCCGTAGAGCAATTTTTGGCGAACATTCATAAACCCAAGACCTTCAGGGCATACAGAACGGCGCTCAATATACGAGCGATCCCGTTTTTTGGCGCAGAGAGGCTTACCTCAGAAATTGACCAAGAGTTGTTTGCCGAGTACGTGAAGCACATATTTTCCGATTCAGAAGCTGCGCATAGCACCAAGGTGGGTTATGTCAACGCATTCACTTCACTCTTCAGCTGGCTTCGTGCACGTCACCCAAAATCAACCCATATCCTGAGCACCAAGAAGCTCATCCCGAACAAGTCCGGGTCGGAAGCGGAGGAGCGCGATTCCTTCACGATGAGCCAACTTCAGAGCTTGTTTGAAAATGCGGCCAAGTATCGTGCAGCCGAGCCACACAAGTTTTGGGTCACTGTGGCGACGGCTTTCATGGGATGCAGGATTGAAGAGATCGCGCAAGTGCATCTGCTTACCGACCTTTTACACGATCAAAGCAGCGATATTTGGTATCTTGATTTCAATGACCGCCCTGACCCGGATGGCGTAAAGCGAAAATCCATCAAGAAGCCCACAAGCAAGCGGGTAGCACCAATTCATTCAGCACTCATTCGGCATGGCTTTCTTGAATATTTACAGACGCAGAAAGAAGCTGGCGCGACCCGGCCATTCGAGTGCGGCTGGAAACCTTGGAATGAGCCGAAGAGAGGCGGTGTGCATTGGTCGCACGCCATCAGCAAGTGGGGCGGTAGAGAGCTTGGAAACTTGGCCAAAGCGGGGAACATTAGCCGAGAGGGTTCAAGGCTGACCTATTTTCATTCCATGCGCCACACATTGGCGCAAGTGCTTGCCGAAAGGGGTGTGTCAGAGGAGTGGCGGGCGGCGCTTCAGGGGCAGGTTGCCGCGGGCGCTGGGGAAAATGCCACGCGATACGTCAAGCTACGGCAAGACCCGAAGTTTCTTTCGGACCTTATAGAAACCAATCTAACCGATTACGCGAGCATTTTGGACGACGCGCTAGGAACATAGAGTTGCGGCCCTACCCGCTCATGTAATAGTTGAACTTGTTAGAACTACCAGGCAGTGCGCATGGCGAGTTTGTTCAGGTCTTCAACCAGTGTCGGCTGCGGTCGACCGGGCAGGGATGACTCGGACTGCCCAAGGTGGTCGCAAACTTCATCACCTGACTTGCGATGTGGCGAATGTTGTTGAAGGATTGTTGTACCGGTGGCGTCCTCGCTGTCAGAACGTAGTCAGCGACGCCAAGGGCACTAGCTGCGAAAGACACTTGACCTGTGGTACGCCAGATAGACCCTGTGCTCTGCGGTTAAGGTTATAGGCGATATTGAGCTTGGCAAAAGCATATCGGCGTCGGATCGTTTGAGCGATCTTGAGATGACTATCCTCCCACGCTCGTCGAAGGTTATGAAGCCCAGATCAAAGAGCGAATCTATGTTTGGGGAAAGCAAGAGCCCGTTGAAGACGTCCAGCCTTTCTTTGTCCGTGCAGAACTTCCATGGTTTTATATGTGAAGCCTTAAGCACTCGCACGGTTCGGCATTTTGTCGCCGCACACTGTCCTCGCCAATACTTGATCAAATCTTTTCTGAACTTTCCCTGACCTACGCGAGCGTCGATCAGTGCTTTACGTGTAGCGCCCGAAAGTGACGCGTCGTTCTTGATGCGTGTTTCAATTCCTTCGGACGTGAAGCCATCCGCGTCTGAAGTGATCCAATATTTTCTGGCGTGATTGCCAACGCTAAACTCGCCAGATTCATTCAGATCGTCGCAAAATCTAGTGAACAGTGTATCGAGATCGCCGTTCTCTTCGAGTGGTAGGCCAAGAACACTTGAAATCGCCGCATTGGTCTTGCGACCATCTCTTTTCTTTCCTGAGGCATGCTTCGTAATGTCATTAGACCTATAACCGATGAATCGAGATGGTGCAAAGTGCAATGCCCCATTGGACAGATACGGATAAAAACAACGTCCATGGTGAATCAAGCGTGCGTATTCACGAAACCTCGCATCCTTTGTAGGAAACTTGGCGGCACGTTCGAGGGCCTTCACGTTGTCAAGAATGTGATCGTGGGACTCTACGAGTCGCATATCGGGCACCTCCGAGCCTAATTCGTTTCAGTGAGGGGATTGCGAGTAGTGAGTTTACCCTCCAGTCACCGGACATTGCCTCATTCCGGCGGTTTCCCGCCGAGCGGCCTCCCTACGGGCGCACTACCATACAAAGAGAAGTCGAAACTGTCATCAGTCATGACCCGGCGCACGTTCCTGCCATCCCAGGGTTTGCCATCTCGTCCCGTAATGCCCTTCGCATTGAGTTGCTTTGCGATGGCCGCGTAGGTCTTGCCCTGGCGTTTCATCTTGTCTATGAGACCAATCACCGACTGCTCGTCGCTGTCGATCCGTATGGTGTGGCCGTCTTCCAGAAACCGGAAACCATACGGAGCCGCGGGCGTACCGGTTGCTGTCCTGCGGTTCCTTCCTGGCTTGTCACTCATTCAAGTCCTCCTCGTAGTTCAAGTTGTTCATGTAGCGGTTGACCGCCCCGTGTAGTCCGTCACGTCCACCCTCAACTCACAGCACCGCTCCGCTCTGCCGCCCGATAGGCATCGAGCATTGCCCGCTCCCGTGGTGACAATGTCAGCGAATCGAAAGTCTCGGTGATGGCAGTCCAGGTGGCCGGCGCATAGGCACCCAGCACGATGGCCAGGAACTCTGCAGGATCCGCCTCCAGTGAGCTTGCAAGCTTCCCGACCCGGGTGAGCGGAATCCTGATCGTGCCCTGCTTCATCATCGTGATGACGTTGGGCCTCACCCCCACCTCCTGTGCAACCTCTGCCTGGCTCTTACCGGAGAGTGACAACTTGTGCGTCAGGTAGGCCGCAGGCCCACCCGGAAAAATCAATGTTTTGCTCATTCACCTGTTCCCTGTGTTTTTTCGTCATCGCTAAATGAATCATAGCGAGGCAACCACTTGAAACACCGAGGCATATGACAGATTGCCTCGATGACGGACAACCCTGACCGCCTGCGGAAACCTGGGGGAAACCTGGGGGAAACCTATGGCTGACCTATACGGAGAAAGAGACTTATAGATCACACCCTGAGCGCCAGCCGTATGACGACTGACTATCTACAGGAGACCTGCCGGCCTATCCCGGATACGCGAAACGAGACACGACCTGCACGATCCCCGGCACGACAGCCGTATGCAGCGAGAGACTGGAACAGTTGGTCAGGGATTGCTTCCGGAAGGGGCAACGATCCACGCACCCGTCATTCCGTCCCGTACAGGACATCCCACATGCACGGCTGTGTCGCCATATATGCGCGGGTACAGATGCAGGTAGACGTGATCCAGTGCAGGGTGGGGGGTCTTAGGCAGGATGAGAGTCCCGGATCCTCATCGTTGTTAATTTTTTTGGGTCGGCAAGTTCGAATCCTTATACATCTCCCATCGATCCTTATACTTCGGCTCACTTTGTGCCGGATCGCCGGGTGTCAAGGATCGACTGTGTCCTTACGGGTCTGGAACAGCCGCATCGCGCCGGACCAGCGGCAAT
Source organism: Burkholderiales bacterium (assembly GCA_040880425.1). GTDB lineage: Bacteria > Pseudomonadota > Gammaproteobacteria > Burkholderiales > Eutrophovitaceae > DATKEK01. The sequence goes on from JBBDIL010000016.1 coordinate 15,310, forward strand.
GTGCGGCCTGTTCGAGCAATACATCGCGAGACCCCTTGAAGCGGCTACAATTTCGCCATAAGGCTATTGGCCTTCGGACTTGAATCCGTCTTGTCGGATCGCGGCAAGTTCAGTTTCCAAGGATTGCTTGCGAAAATAGGAATGGAAGCGACTCCTCTACGTCGTCTTGCTGCTCTCAAGGTTCTGGCGTCCCGCGAAGCCCTTGCGCTTCTCACCTTCGCCCTGGCCATGTCGCTGTCGGTGGGCGGCTGGACCATCTATTCCGCTCTTGAAGAAGAAATCGCACGCAACCGCTTCGACGGGCGTGTGAACGAGATGTCCCTGCGTATCCGAGAGCGATTGCTGGGCTATGAACAGATCCTGCAGGGCGCGCTGGGTTTCATGGCTTCTTCGGATGAAGTCACACGAGGGGAGTGGCGGGACTACACCGACCATCTGCGCCTGGATGAGACCTATCCCGGGATTCAGGGCGTTGGATTTGCAGAGCGGGTTCGGCCGCATGAGCTTGCGTCGCACATCGAACGGGTGCGTGCCGAGGGATTCCCGGACTACCGGGTGTGGCCGGAGGGTGAACGCGAGGATTATTTCCCGACCGTTTACCTGGAACCGTTCTCGGGCCGCAACCTGAGCGCCTTCGGCTATGACATGTACTCCGAACCGGTCCGCCGGCAGGCCATGCAGCACGCCGGAGATACGGGCAAGTCCACAATTACCAGAAAGGTTCGCCTGGTGCAGGAGACGGATGAGGACGTGCAGTCCGGGTTCCTGATGTATCTGCCTTTCTATGCGCGCGGCAGTTCCCCGGCTGCGATCGACGAGCGCAGGGTCGCTCTGGCCGGCTATGTCTATGCCCCGTTTCGAATGGCTGATCTGTTGCAGGGGATTCTGGCGGGGCGCTACGACAACCTGGATCTGGAGATATTCGACGGGCTGGAGATTTCGGACGAGGCACGCCTTTACGACAGTCGGCCCGATGACCGTCGCAAACCGTTGTTCACCAGGCAGGTCGCGCTCGATATCTACGGGCATGCCTGGACACTGAAGGTGGCCTCGCTTCCCGAATTCGAACTGACCGTGGACAACGAGAAGCCGCGGCTCGTGCTACTCGCCGGCGCTTTGGTGAGCCTTCTGCTTGCAGGGATCGTCTGGGCACTGGCGATGAACCGGGACAAGGCGACGGCACTCGTACGTGTGAACAGAGACCTGCATGCCGAGATCGACGAACACAGGCGCACCGGGGACTCGCTGCGTATTCTGGATCGCGCGATAAAGGCCACTGTCAATCCGGTGGTCATCACCGACCCCAACCAGGCGGACAACCCGATCGTGTACGTGAATCCGGCGTTCGAGGCGGTTACCGGATATTCCGCGCAGGAAGCGGTGGGCAGGAACTGCCGTTTCCTGCAGGGAGACGATCGCGACCAGCCGGAACTGGAAAGGATGAGGGTACTGTTGCGGGAGCAGCAGGAGGGCGCGATCGTACTACGCAACTACCGCAAGGACGGCCGCCCGTTCTGGAACGAGATGCGCGTCGCGCCGGTTCGCGACAGCACGGGGCACGTCACGCACTTTGTCGGATTCCTGAAGGACATCACGGAAACCAGAAACTACCAGCAGCAGCTCGAACATCACGCCACACACGATGCGTTGACCGGTCTGGCCAACCGGAGCCTGCTACAGGATCGGATCGAGCAGGCAATCCGGCATGCCGCGCGGAATCGATCCCAGGTTGCGATCGTGTTCGTCGATCTCGATCACTTCAACCTGATCAATGACGGCCTTGGGCACGACGCGGGCGATCTGGTTCTGAAGGAGATCGCGGCACGCCTGGTCGAATGCTTCCGGCAGGTCGATACCGTGGCGCGCATCGGCGGCGATGAGTTTGCACTGATCCTGAGCGACCTGGTCCGCATGGAGGATGTTTCCGACAAACTGGAACGGGTCATGCCGAACCTCGTTGCGCCTCTCACGGTTCACGCTCACGAACTGGGGATTACCTGCAGTATTGGCGTCAGCGTGTACCCGGAGGACGGCGCCGACGCCGAGACATTGCAGAGAAACGCGGAAGCGGCCATGCACAGGGCGAAGCAGCAGGGCCGCAATACGATGCGTTTCTACAAGCCGGAAATGAATGAAAGCGCCGGCCTGCGGCTGACGATGGCCAGCAAGCTGAGGCAGGCCCTGAAAAACGAGGAGTTCGTTCTTCACTACCAGCCGCGGATCGACCTCAGGACAGGCGCCACGGTCGGCGTAGAGGCGCTGATCAGGTGGCAGCACCCGGAACTGGGATTGCTGGGTCCCGTTCAATTCATTCCGCTGGCCGAGGAAACCGGCCAGATCATCCAGATCGGGGAGTGGGTGCTGCGCGGGGCGTGCTTCCAGAACGAGGCATTCCGCAGGGCCGGGCTCCCACCGCTGCGGATGTCGGTCAATCTCTCGGCGCGTCAGCTCGCGCAGAAGGGCCTGGCGGAACTGGTGCGGCGCGTCCTGGAGGAATCTTCGCTTCGGCCTGAACTGCTGGAGGTCGAGATCACGGAAAGCATGGTCATGTATGACGTCGCGCGCGCCATCGAACTTCTCGATGCATTCGAGAACATGGGGGTGGGCATTGCGATCGACGACTTTGGCACCGGATATTCGAGTCTTGCGTACCTGAAGCGGTTTCCCATCGGTCACCTGAAAATCGACAAGTCCTTCGTTCGGGACATTTCGACCAACCCCGACGATGCAACCATCGTGATGGCGATCATTTCCCTGGCCCATTCGCTCGATATGCGGGTCACCGCGGAAGGCGTGGAAACCGATGAGCAGCGCACGTTCCTCAACCTCGCGAAGTGCGATGAGGCGCAGGGGTACTTCTTCAGCAAGCCCGTCCCGGCCGGAGAGATCGAAACGATGCTTCGCCGACAGGCGAAGTGAGACAGACACCCGGAAGGCGGAGGGGCAGGCGTCGCGTTTCAACCTGACTATAGACTGTGCCTCGTCCTCTGGGTGGCATGCTGCCCCTACCGGTCTGCATGCCCCTTCAGCCAAAGTTTAAAGTCACAGATCACCCGTTCGCACAACGTCGAAACTTATACTTCGGAACCACCGAACCCGGTACCGGGGAGACCCAGCGCACTCGCTTCAGAATATACCCGCCAGACTTGTCAGGACGCGCTACAAGTACGCCGCGTCATGACATTGATAACTCGGTACTGCGAACCAGAGAACGCGCTGTAGCTTCTCCTGGCGGGTTTGGTTGGCAAGTCTGGAAATATATTTTCTGAATTCGCCTGAAATCGCCTGTCATATCCCGATCGCTCGCTACAATAAGTCATGGCTGACTGCATTCCGCGAATCAGCAAACAAATTGTTGAAGGAAACAACCATGACGACTGTCTCTGCACCACATGACATCCTGGACCAGGTGGAGATCAGACCACGGGTGGACTACATCACGATCACGACGCCCGGCAAGGTCGATCTGCCAGAACTCGGGGGCCGACCGCACTGGTCCAAGAAATACAACTACCAGCGGCTTTCGATCCATGACCTCCATCCCGGCGACATACCCGCACTTCAAAAGGTCCTGCCCGAGGCTCTGGTCATGAAAATCGAGGTAGCGATCGATTTCGTGCCGATCGCATCCGTGACCGACATCGCCGAGCGGACCCGGATCAGACAACAGGTCCACGCCTGGCTGGTGAAGCACCTCCACCCCTTGGATGCCCCGTTCATGGAGGGTGTCGAACTGATGACCTTCGATCCCGTGGGCTGGCTAATCCGGCCGTTCAACTTTCGCGCACCCCTGGGACGGGAGGAGGTGCTGTATGGGCATCGCAGCCGGCCGGTACAGGTCAAGATCTATACAAAGCTGGTGGACAATAAAAACAACCTGGACGAATCCCGGTGCTGCGTCAGGGCCGAGACCACCCTCGGGACCGAGGCGTGCCGTCACTATGGTCTGTACACACTGGGGGACCTGCACACATTCAAGTTCCGCAAGGTACTTTCTCCCTACTTCCGTCTCACGTCAGGCGCACGCATTCGCCGCAGACGAAGCCGGCGTCCTATCTTGCAGGTTGTGAACGAACGCATCCAGCAAGTGCGTCAACGCTGGGCCAATGAAGCGTGGATCCAGAATGGTGTCCGAGCGGTAGATGACTTCTCCGATCGCACTCTGTCTCGGCTGGTCCAGCCGAATCAGCGGATCGGCAAAGCCCTAAGCAGGCTGCAAAGTCGATTTGCGTGCTGAAAAATAGCTCTTAAGGCATCAAGTGGGGATCACAAAATCCCCGCTTGATCAAACACGTATCCGGGTGAAATGCGCGTGTCTATAACGTACAAAATATCACTAAAGGGTTCCCGTCTTGACCGCCCTTTCATTCCGTCATAGGTCCATCATCGATTCCGGGGTGCCTCATCCAACTCTGTTGCTGGGTTACCCTTCGGGAAGAATCCTTGATTGGCCCCTGGTGTACACGCAGAAGGGAACAACCGGGAAAGGAGAGGGGAATCAATCCGGCATATGAAGCTGCCTGAGGAGAGATTAGGTCATGGTTTATCTGTACTCAGGTTCTGCCTTCTCTATCCAGACACTCCCAGTCTCTCTGTGGTGAGTACTGGTCAGACAGGTAATCCCGGTGTGTATGTGACAGTGCTTGGCTCCGCCTGCCTACTCGACCTTAACCTTATAGGTGTCTGGCCGGATTAAAGGGCAGGAAGTGTTATTCACTGTTTGGCTTTGTTACATTCTCGAGCCATCTACTCATCCTGCAATCCCGATGTACCTGGCAAAGGCAATGGGAGTCCTTCACACACTTCCTTTCCTTGATGTATCCAGTCGCTGTTGGCTCCGCAGGCAGTCAGTTAGTTCTAGATCGTAGTGGTGTTTGTAAGTCGTCCCTGCTCCACATGACTTTTACCTGTTTCAGGATCGTCTGTAGCCCCTGTAGGGCTGCCACTCCCGAGTAATGACTTCGGGTACCTGGAATGCATACGTCGCCCTGTACAGCCCTCAGACGCTTTTGGTGACATCAGATTGTGAAGGGCCTCATCTGGAGGAAGCCGTGTCGGGCAATCTTGTTGCTGTAGCTATCGGGGAGGAGAAACAACATGGATGTTAAGAGCGGTCTGATCATCGACACGCCTGCCATCGACAGGATTCTGTCTGGCGAGAAGACCTGGGAGATGCGGTCCGAGCGCACAAAGAAGCATGGTTTGATTGCCTTGATCCGAAAAGGTACAAAGACTGTCGTGGGGACCGTGGAGGTCGTTGATTCCATCGGTCCGTTTACCCCCGAGGAAATGCTGCTCAACCAGCGATACCATCTGATGACTCCGGAACGGTTGGCTGACCCCAAGGTTGCGAAGTGGAACCATGCCTGGGTACTCAGGAACGCTCGTCCGCTAAGTGAGCCAATCCCATCCGGTCAACGCGACGGAGCGGTCACTTAGGTCACTCTGGATGACGCCACCTGCCGGGCGATCCTGCGGAGCGTGAACACCTAGTCAGAGGTCGGTCCCCTTAGACATTCAAGGGGTCATGCAGTCCTCTTGACCCACACCAGGATGATGTTGGTCACCTGTATCTCTATTGTCTGAATGGACCCCTGGCTGGGCGATCCTGAGACACTGCAACGCTGCCACATTCAGGAAATGACATGCTGATATCAGGGAACCGAGTGGCGCTCTTGCGAGGTGTCCCGGCGCCAAAATATTTCTTGTTCAAAACCTGGTTTTCGCCGGGATGCTGATGCTCGGTCGCTATAATGATTTCAGGGGCATCTGCACTTCCAATCGTCAGAATCTGATGCAGAGTTGTTTCAGGACCGGCCACTTGGATGCCAGGTGAGTCCGGTAGCCCGCTACTGGTTTCATGCTTGGCTTTTGAGCCTACTAACCGTAATCGTTTCCAACATATTCGAATGCACATCCAGACTCCATGAGAAAACGCAGGCAGCGGTTGAGACTTGAAAAGCGATACGTCTCGGTAGATGGCCGGGAAACCTCGGTTGCGCTGGAAAGGTACTACTGGCGGCTGCTTGAGTGTCTCGGTGAGACGTACGCGGAGGATTGGCGGTCCCTTGCCCGGAAACTATTGACGCCTCACGACCCCAGAATCCAGTCCAGGACCGGCTTTCTACGCGCAAGAATCCTGTATCTTGCCCTGAAGACACATGCGCCAGAGTTGTATCGGCGGGCTTTCCCGCTGCCCCAAGGCGCTCGCCAGTCTGCCGATGGCGCGGCACAACCGGCTCAGGCATCGCGGACCGCGCAGCCGAATTGAGTCCTGGCGGAAGTGTTAAGACCGGCACGATCCCTTGGCGGCCGATATCTGGTGGCCCGAACGCTTCCGGGTGAATGATCGATGAGAGACGGGTCTCACCTGCTGTTGCGCTTTCTCGCGGACGACTGTCCTGCCAGTTGTGATGACGCCTCCCGATTCCTATGCGAGTCCCGGGGGACGCTGATAGTGACGGACCATCGCGGTGAACGTGAGGATGAGGCCGGATTCTTCTCTGCGACGGTTGTGGATGTCAGGGGGGCGACTACCGAGGGCGAATCGGTTTTTGATGTGTTCGATTCCGACGAAACGTGCAGCGGCTACCTAGAGGCACTCTACGATCTGGAAACTGATGACTTCAAGCCGCGTGTTTCCAGATTGGCTTCCGGGGATGACTACCTGTGGAATCCCAATCTCCTGATCCTGGACAGGCTGATGGTATACCCGCGTTACCGTGGCAGCGGCCTGGGCTTGCTGGCCCTGCACGGGATAATGCTCAGGTTGCGGGCTGCAGCCGGACTGATCGCGATGAAACCATTCCCGCTTCAGTTCCAGGAAAAATTCCTGGGCAACCATGATCCAGGAGAACTGGAGAGGCTGGGACTGAATCTTTTCAACGTGCCGCGAGAAAACGCCAGAAGCAAGCTCAGGCGCTACTACGCGAAGCTCGGATTCCGGCGGGTTCCTGGCACCGAGTACATGGTCCGGTCGCCGGAGTTGCCACTTGCCGATTCTCCCGCTCTGCAGGTTGAAACCGGTGCATGACCGGGCGTTAGTAACCTGGCAGGAACACAGGGATCGCATGGAAGCCAGGTGCGGTACGCGGCAATGACTCAGGCTGCCTGGACGGCAGGCCAATCGGCGGCCTCCACTCGCCCTCGCCGTTCCTTTGCGTCGGGTCGAGCCAGGAAGTTCGACCACGCCTCAATCCTTATAGATCGGGACCTTCGAACTGAAGCGCATGAACACCCAGATCAATCGCCCTCAGAATGCCCACCAGACTTGTCAGAACGCGCTACAAGCGCGCCAAGTTATGACGTTGACACCCGAGTACTGAGAACCAGAGAAGGCGCTGTGGGCTCTCCTGGCGGGCTTGAAGGGCAGGTATCGAAATATATCCTCTGAAGTCGACTGCCCAATCCAGATCGGTTACTACAACAGCTAAGAGCTGACTGTTACAGCCAGTCCTTGGCAACGAAGTTCGTGCAGATCGGAGATCAATTCGTGACTTTTGAACTCAATGCACTGGCGGCGGACTATAGGCGCCGCTGTAGGCAAAACAATGTGGATGCAGGGTATCCGGCATGTATGGGCGATAAGGGGTACGAGAATGCAACGCCAGTGTCGGGCGCGAGAACCCATGCGATGTGTGTCGGGTCTCCGGCAAATGCTTTGACCTAATCTTATTCAATGGACGATCGTGCTTCCCGCCCTTCATGCATTGGCAACCAGTCTAAGCACAACTGTTCACTTTGATTCACAATAGACGCAAGGGATCCCTACTTTCGCTATAAGGGGAGCCGTGCAGCCCGTACCTCAAATCCCGCCGAATCTAATCTCCCTCCACGGAGAAGAGGAGAGGATTCGCGCCCTAAGCCTGGCGGCAATTTCGGCCAATGCGGAACAGTCTGAGCATCTCGTGATGATTTACGAGGCAATGCAGATCGTTCACGCCTTTACCCACGACCTACACCATCGCACCGAAGATGAATTGACCCTGCAGCTCCTTGGTATTCGCATTTTCAACACGGCATCAGGCGCCCTGAAGTTGGGTTTATCTGGCTACTATCAACTTGCGTTCCATGTGGCGCGGGATCTTCTCGAACTTACGAATCTGCTCGATCTGTTCAAAGACCATCCCGACAAGATCGGTCATTGGCGCAGCTGTACACCGAAGGAGCGCAAGAAACACTACGAACCGCGCGCTGTCAGGGAACATCTCAAGAAACGAGATGGCTTAGATCGGGACAAGATTTACCGGATGTTTTCTCAGTACGCTACGCACGCGACCTATCCCGGGTTCAGATTGATCGCGCCCAGAGGAAACGGGAATGTAGGCCCCTTCTATGATGAAAAATTGCTTACCGCGTTCGTTGGCGAGCTGGTGAAGAGGCTCGGGTTCTGTGCACTCGTCTATTCGACACACTTTGAGGACGTTTCCGTACCGTTTTTCATGCACAAGGGCGACTATCTAGGGAAGTTGGATCGCTGGCGGCAAACCTACTTGGCAACGTCAACCTCGCCTAAGTCGGGTGCGGCCGAGGCGCAGGACTAATTGCTTTTTCCCTTGCGGGCTCTATGAAGCAGGTGCGTGAGGTCATCGATGTTGATGCTTTCCGCTGCGAATAGTTGACCGTCGAAGTCCGCTGAGTAGTCGTTAAGGATCGCTACCATCACCCTGCCAGCCACTTCCAGGTCCCCCAAGTCATCGGCGCTTCACTTGCTAACCGTCCGCGATCGAAAAAGTAATCCTTGTCGAAGTGACCATGGAATTTGTCTCGCCGAAGCTTGATGCTTTTTAGAATGACCAAGCTCCGAATCTTTTGTCTATCTTCTTCGATGGATTTCGCTGTAATGGGGATGCGATTCTTGAGCATCCAATGTCCGTCAGGATAGTTTCGCCGCCGCTGCAATTCCTGTGTAGTCATCCAATCCCGGTTGTATTCTACAAAGGCAAGAAAGTTGAAGAGACCGCGCTCGCCTTTTTCATCGAATAGTTTGTCGGCCCAAAGAATAATCGTTGTGAATAACGAATCCTCTACCGTTCTGAAAAACGCAGCCGCCAGATTTAGCTCCTCCAAATAGTCGGGCGTCCGTTCTGAGATTTGACGGTATACGGAGGCGGCGTCTCGGAAACGCCCCACTTCTCGACTTAAGTGGTCTCGGTATGCGCGAAAACGCGCCTCGAATTCGTCACGGTTCAGTTTCATCTGTCGGTAGTCTGCCAATTTTTACCACGCCTAGCTCCGAGGTCCGTCGAGTCGTAGGGGTGCGGTGAATGCCTTGGAGTCCGTGCGGGACGAGCAGGTCGTGACCGAAAACACGTTTACGCTTCCCGAGCTGTAGCCGTGGGTCGATGGAATGGCCGCTACGTGTCGTCAACGGACCAGTCGCTTACGGCCAAAGCGGACGCCCATAGTTAGGGTACAGCGGCCTCTAAAAAAAAGGGCTGCTGAGGCAGCCCTTTTAAGTTTGTCATTCAATCCCACTGAGATACGAAGACTGCCGACTCAGGCGGAGCCGGTCGTCACACACCTCAGATTCCACTGCCGGGTTAAAAGTCCCCAGCAATGAAATTGTGCGACCGAAAGATGACAACGTCAATATGCACCGCGTCCGTGTTGCTTCCATAAAGGGGCGGCGCTCACGAACTGCCGAAAGACGGACGCGTGCACAACTCGGTTCTTTGCAAGGGCCGGAGGGGAGCGCCAATGGCTGCGCGACAGGGAGAAACTTAGACGAGGTATCGATCGTCTTGTAGGGGGCCATGTGCACCTCTTGGCAAGCCCCAGTTCAGACAATCTTGCATGAGCCGCATGACAGGGGCAATATCACACGATGCATTTTCTACATCCTCGTTAGACAGCACCCCAGATACCGTGCCATTTAAGACTGAGATCGTAGCTTGGTGGGGCGCAATCCTTGCGACCATTGTTTTCATTTGGGACATTTACAAGTGGAAAATGGCTGGTGCAAAGCTTCGTGTCACCGTGCAGTCGAACATGGAAAGCATCAACATCCCTCAGTACGACGGAAAAACCCTGATTGCGGTCAACGTCGTGAACTACGGCGACCGCCCAACTACCATCACAAACTTGGGTTTCCTTTGGTTCGAGAATCTCTGGAATCGTATTCGCCGGCGCCCCGACAAGGCTTTCATCATTCCCAATCCGAGCCAAGCTCAGGTGCTGCCATTCGAACTGAAGCAGGGGAATCTGTGGTCTGGCATCGCCGTACAGGACGTTGCTGTGGAAGCGATGGCGCGCGACGGCTTGCTCTATTGCGTCTTGTATCACACGCATACAGAGAAGCCCGTGTATCGGCGTCTTCGTATCCCGAAGAAAAAGAGTGTTGTCTAACGCGTTAGATCGGACCTCGAACCATCGTGGGCCGCACCCTCGTTGCCAACCGGCGATTGGCTGGCTCTGCATGCGGCAAGCGACGCATGATACGGCCGCTCAACTCGGTCGTTGAAACTCTGCCTTTCCAAACCATCGACAGACCCCTACGGGTCGGTAAGCGACATGTCGGAAAGCGGCCAAAAGCGGTCATTGTAGGAACTGGCGCAAAGCAGTCATTCAGTTTCTGCGTGCGCATTCTTGACATCGATCTCAAGAGTCTCATGGCGAGGGAGCGCGTCATGTCCATCAAATTCTCGAAGCGTGAGACCGCCACCTTGCGCGAGAAGATCCGAAAAGTAACGCAGCTGCCCTGTCCGTATGACTGTTGGTTGATAAGGAGACCGGGATCGGATAATCTCCCAGTCTTTCAATGCCTTAAAGACATTTCGACCGCACCCGTATTACTAGCAATAACCCGGATGTTTCTGCGCCTGAATAATTGTTGGGCGAATTTTGCAGCGTAAGCGATGGGGCCAGTCGGCATATATTCGGAGGTGAATGCAGTATGCAAAAAATGCAACGGCTGATTGAGTCAGATAGCGTTGACTCATCTGATTTTGTTGGAGGAATCGTCGCTGCCATGAAGGAACACTTCGATGCCGATATCTCGTTTCTGTCGGAATTCCGGCGCGATCTTAAGATAATCAGAAAACTTGCCGGCGACGGGAAGGCCGTAAATGCCGACGAGGGCTCAACCTTCCCCTTGAAAGATACCTATTGTTATCGGATGGCGTCAGGGGAATTGCCGAATCTCATTCAGGACGCATGCGGCGATGACCGCGTCAAGAACCTTGCCATTACCAAGCAACTCGATATCGGTACCTACATCGGTGTACGGGTCATTCTTCCGGATGGGCGCACATTCGGGTCGCTTTGCTGCATATACCATCAGGTAGAGACCTCGATCCAGCCACGGGATGTGCGGTTTATGCATGTCCTCGCAGATATCCTGGGGCGTCATTTTGGAGCCGAGGAGTCGGTTCTCCAGGATCGACGAGAAAAATACGACCGGATCGAGAAAGTCATCGACAATCAAAGTATACGAATGGTTTTTCAGCCTATCGTGGATATCAACACGCGCAAGATTGTCGGTACTGAAGCACTGGCGCGCTTCGATGCCGAACCCCGGCGCACTCCGGATGTCTGGTTTGCTGAAGGTTGGGAAGTGGGGCTGGGTCGTGAGTTGGAAATAACTGCGGTTCAATTGGCGATAGCACAGTTGCATCAACTTCCGGATAGTGCATACCTGTCCGTCAATGTTTCCCCGGATACGCTTCAGTCCGAGGCGCTGTTCGAAACATTAGCTATGGCTGATCCTCATCGGATTGTCGTAGAGGTAACAGAGCATGCGGTGGTGAAGGAGTATGAACCGTTGATGGAGGCGATACGAAAATTGCATACGAGTGGATCGCGTCTGGCTGTAGATGATGTTGGCGCTGGTTATTCCGGTCTCGGACACATCATCCGTATCAACCCAAAAATCATGAAACTTGACGTATCCCTTACCAGAGGCATCTCCCAGGATGTCGTGAAGCAGGCGCTCGCCACCTCAGCAGTTGCATTTGCGTCCCGAGTCCGCGTAGATATTGTCGCAGAGGGAATTGAAACAGCCGAGGACGCGCTTGCATTGCGATTATTGGGAGTGCGTTATGGGCAAGGTTATTACTATGGGAAACCGGGTCCCCTGCCGCTTACAAATAAAGTTGACCACGCCTAACGATGCCATTAACTCGGACGGCAAACTTCCCCCGAATTAGTTGACACCCTGGGCTAATCGCCTGGAGGTGTGAAATGGCAAGGGCTGGGCCACGCAAAGTGGCAAGATACTCAGAGCAATTCAAAGTGACCGCAGTAAAATTGAGCAGTCTGTCGGGTGTTTTGATACAGGATGTGGCCGATGCGCTGGACATTCATCCGTTCATGCTGTCTCTGTGGCGCAAGCAGGTTCGTGAGGGAGTCATCGTGGCCAAGAGCGCAGGACCTCATCGTGCGGCTAAAGGCGCTCAGACTATGAGGCGGATAGCCATACGATGGCACTCTGGACTGAACAATCAGCTGCAGGCGACGCACATGAAGGCGCGTGAGTGATCAAGGACCTTATGCATTTGGGAGTCATCCTTGTTTTGGTACGCTGACAATTCCGAGCTAAACGGCATTCGCGAAGCAGAAATACCGGACATACTTTTGTTCGGTGGGGTCGCGGTGGCCCCACATGCTGAAGCATCTCTGAGACAAGCCATCGAATGTGTGAAGGGAAAGTATGGGCATCCTAGGGCGCCAGTGAAGTGGAACTTTAAAGACCTCAGGGCACTTTATGAGAAACAAAATCAAACAGACCTATTTGAACAGTTGAAAGGCACCTCGAAGCAGTGGCGAGAAGAAATCTTCCGAGCCGTGAATGAACTCGATTTTACGATTATTGTTGCGTGCGTAGAGTCCTACAGCATCAAAAGAGAAAACATCAAAGACAATAAGTGTGCGTTGACGCAATACGTGTTCTCAAATGGACTCATGAGGCTTGCACTGCACGCTCAAGAAAGAAAACCCGATCGTGTTCAGGTTATCCTAGATTGGCCAGACAAAGGCGATTCAAAACCATTTGAGTCAGAGTATGCGTCTGCATTTTTAAAAGGGAGAACAGCAGATGGAAGTGTCCCCTACTATTCTGGGCCGCTTTCAAGTCTTGGGTTCTTGGATTCCGCCACGTTCACGAATATGCACCACAACACCATTCTTCAGTTTGCGGACCTAGTTGTTGGTGCAACGAGAGAGCTGATTGAGTGTGCCTATGAAAAGAAGGGCGGCGCTTTTGGGGTTGATACGCTGAAACTTGTATCTAGGCATTTTCGCGGGGCACCAAATCTAATTTATGGTCGTGGCATTAGCGTACCCAGCGGTAATGCAAAGTTGCGTACTGCAGTGAAGACGTACGTAAAGGGAAATCTGAATGCATAACGCTGCGGTCAACTTGTCTGCACAACATTCTCGCCGGGAAGTACCGTGCTAAGTGACGCACTCCGACTTGTAGTTTTGCTCCTCTTCTCGGGGTTCGCGCAAGCGGAGATCCTCGTAGGTCGAATTGTCGGTGTTGCGGACGGGGATACGCTGAGATTGCTGGACTCAGCTAACGTACAGCACCGGATCCGCCTTGCCGGAATCGATGCGCCGGAAAGGCGCCAGCCTTTTGGCAACGTCTCCAAGCAGAATCTTTCCAACCTGGCATTCGGGCAGACGGCGCGTGCGGACTGCTACAAGCGCGACCGGTACGAGCGTCAGATTTGCACCGTCAGGGTCAACGGCAAGGACGTTGGCTTGGCACAGCTGGACGCCGGGCTTGCCTGGGTGTATCGAAGGTACGTAGGCGAACTGCCGCCGATTCAGCAGCAGGAATATCGATCCGCAGAGGATAGGGCTGCAGCGGATCGGGCGGGGCTTTGGCGGAATCTGGATCCGGTGCCGCCGTGGGAGTGGCGACGCGCAAACTGAGTTATCGCGACCATGCGCCGTCACGGCCTACTCGCTGATGAAGGGCAGACCTTGCGCGCACCGTAGACTAGTCGGTTCGCTCCAAGCACGCGCTCGGGATTGGCGTTACAGATCTTCCCAGTCTGGGTCATCGAAGAAATTTAGCCGTTTGTCGAAAAAGGCCCCGAAGAGGAATGACAGAAAAAGTATAGTGGTTAACGCCCAGAGCCAGCCTGGCGCGTCTTTCAGATTAGGACTTTGGAGCGCATGATATCCGCCCCATAGAATGAGGGAGACAACCCCTCCCCTGATCATGAGATTGCCGAAGTAGGGCCACGTCCATCGCCACGGCCAAATTCTATCTCGGAGCAGAGAGCCGAAAAATAATGCACAACCCGAAAGCACAAATACAACCGCGAGTGCAAACCAGACTACTTCGCCTACTGTGAGCAATCCCAAAGGCGTGCTCAGTATGCCGTCAGGCCAGAGCCACACTCCACTAGCGAATGAGAGCGCCGCGAGAAATAAAAGCATTCGACGTGATTCCCAAGAAGCAGCACTTGATATTGCAGCCAGATCTAATTCTACAAAGGGGGTCGGGCATGTCGTGGGAGCCGTTCTCGCCATTGGCGTGCTTGGTATGCTATCAATAATGATCGGCGCGTGGAGTAGCGGCAACGCAAGAAAGGGAAATCGCCATGCGCATATTGCTTCTCTTGCTCAACATCACGATTCCCATTTCCGCAATCGCGGCACAAGATTTCATTGTGTGCGTTGCTAGGGTGGTCCGTGCGTAATCTATATAACCCTGCGCTCCAAGAGGCGCGCCTCTGAGTGCCTAACGCAACCATCCTTGTGAGGTCGTATACTCATTAGCTACTAACGTCGCGCCACAACCATAGATGGCCGAGTGACCATGGACACTGCTACTGGAATTTACGAGTTTAAGATCGATGCCTTCACCCCGGATAGTCTGCCGATGGCGAGGCTTGCCGAGTATCTGACTGAGTTATCGAAATTGCTTGGGCACCAGGAGCATGTCCATTTCCGAAAGTTAAAGAAAGGCAGTGCGGTTTTGCAAGCCGCAGTCGAGTATCCAGAGCGCCCGAAGGTGGCTGCTCGTTTGTCGATGGTTCGGAAAAATGAGGCCCCAGACGAAGCCATTGAGGCTCTGCAAGAATTAAACCGGATGTTGCAAGCTGACAATGCCGTGGGCTATCTCAAACAACCTGGCGCAGGCATCATCCTTGAGTTTCCTGGCCGCAAGACCCCCATCAGCGAAACAGTCGCGGTAGTGGAGCAGGGGGAACTCGATGGTCAAGTGATCCGCATCGGAGGAAAAGATAGCACTATCCCGGTCTGGTTGCGTTCACCTGATCGCACGATTTATCGATGCACCGCGACAGAAAGCATTGCAAAGGAACTCATCAAGCATTACCTCGGGGAGGTGCTTCGCGTATCTGGAATCGGAAAGTGGCGCAGAACTCAGGACGAAGGATGGACCCTTGAATCATTTCAGATTAAGGGCTGGCAGGACCTTAGTCCGATAGAGTTAGGGGAAACTATCGCCACGCTTCGAGCGGTTGAAGGCAGCAATTGGAACCAGACTGAAGACCCGCTTGCAGAATGGAAAAAGGTGCGGGGCGACCAATGACCGTTTTGTTCGATGCTAATATTTTAATAGAGCTTTTAAGTCCCAAGACTCCAGTAGATCGTCGCGACCGGCTTGAGTACCTAGTTGAGCAACTGCAAAAGGACAAAATCGCGATCGTCGTTCCAGCGCCGTCCTTGACCGAACTTCTTGCTAAGGCAGGGAAGGCGCGCGAAGCCTATCTTGCGACCCTCGACGCCAACAAAACTATTCGCATCGCGCCGTTTGGCAAGCGTGCGGCACTGGAGTGCGCCATGGCAATGGAGAAGTCTATCGCAGCAGGCGACAAGCGCGGTGGAGCCAAATCGACGTGGGCCAAGGCAAAATTTGATCGTCAGATCGTCGCCATTGCGGAGGTGGAAGGTGCGAAAATTATCTACTCTGATGATGGAGATATTCTAAAGTACTGTAGACCATATGGGATCGAGGTTAGGATCACTGCTGACCTTCCGCTGCCGCCACATGCGGCGCAAGGTAAGCTTATGTTTGACCTTGGCGAACAGCCCAGAGTCTAATCAGAATAGGGGGTGTTGTTCGCTCGACCCTTGGTCAACATCAGCCTTCTTGAACGTATGCCCCCCCGCGGCTAAATCAGGGTAGCGCGCACGTTCTGTCTTGGCGAGCAGCCCCTTCACGGTGATGACCTGTAATTTGGGAAAGTTAATCTTGTTCGGTCCTGAGTAATACCCAGACTTGATGGCCTCTTCCCTCATTGGCTTTGTCGCATCGGCTAATGTCACGAATAGCCCGATGGCCGCCTTCTCCCGCTCCACGACTCCGCGCAAATCGCGCACCATCTGCACAGAGACGTTATCTCCACCCTTCACCGAAACGACGATTTTCTTGGGCGGGCCATCGTCGTCCTGGAAGTAAATCAATCCGTCTATACCCGAATCCGCACCCTTTTTCTTGTTTTGGTACGGCTGTGCATTGACCAACGAGCAGGCCCAATACTGGAACTCGTACTTGTCGCGAGCCGCAAGATCACGCGCGCCGTCGAAGTCCTTCGGCGTGCCGTGCGTTTCGAACTGAACTGCCGGAAAGGCATCCCGAAGACGCTTTTCCACCAGGCTTATCGCCAAGTTAGTTATGTCGATTCCGACCCATTGCCGGCGCAGTGTCTCAGCTGCGTGTATGGCAGTCCCGCAGCCACAAAACGGATCGAGCACGACATCATCAGGCTCCGACGATGCATTGATAATTCGTTCGAGTAGCGCGAGTGGCTTCTGCGTGGGGTATCCGAGCGACTCCCCGCTCGATCCGTGCAGGTGCTCGATATCGTCCCAATCGTCAGATATGGGCTGGCCTTCCATCTCGTCAAGGTAACGCTTTGCTTGAGGAACCGAGCCGGGACTGCTCTGAACAATCCGGCCCTCTTCCAAAGCCTTGTGCATTCGCTCTTTGGTCCACCGCCACACCCGTGTGACGCCCATAAATTCATAGGTCAGATTCGGGCGATTCTTGTTGGGATTGGTCAGATCGCCCAGGCGGTATCGGCGCCCCTTCTCGTCCTTGAAGCGATAGAATTTCTTCAGATATTCTTCGTCATGCTGGCCATAGACCTTGAAGAATTTTGCTTTGTCGGTTTTCGCATATCGGAGAATCACGTCCCGGCAATTCGCAAAATTTACCGTTGTATGACTCTTCGGTTGTGAACGCTTCCAGGATATCTCGTTTCGGAAATTCTCCGCACCGAACACACCGTCCAGCACCACTTTGAGGTAGTGGCTCGCGGTCGGATCGCAATGTAGGTAGAGGCTACCGGTATTCTTCAGCACCCGATGAAGCTCAATCAATCGGTTTGCCATCATGGTGAGATACGCCATCATATCGTTCTCGCCCAAGAAACGCCGCAGGGCTTGCACCAGTTCCGAAACTTCCGTGTTCTTTCCGTGCAGCAGCTCCGCGAACTCGCGCTCTGCCTGCTCTGTCCAGTGCCAGGTATCCTCGAATGCGGCGACCTGCGCGTGCGAGTCCTGCCCCCCCTTCGGACTCTTAAACAGAACGTTGTAGCTGGCGTTGGAATTAAAAGGTGGGTCGAGGTATATCAGGTCAACCGATTCATCCTTGCCGTGTTCTCGCAGGATGTCTAGGTTGTCACCGAAGTAAAGCTGGTTCATCCTTGGGGGCGCCTCGTTGCCTTGGATTGTATCTGATTATGCAAGTCGGTTAATCTGCCACGAAGTATAAGGTCATCGTCCATTGGTTCGCGTTTGTGAACGCATCCCCATCACGCGTTTGTAGTATGGCGGCTCAAAGCTGAGAGAACTGGCGGACGAACTCGGCATCGCGACGCAGACCGTACAGCGGCTGCTCCTTTACGCCAGGTATCACTTCGGAGTAAAGATCACCTACCAGAAGACAAACCAGCCCTACACAGGCGCTGGCGAATTCAGCGTTGAGGACTGGGGGGTGTTCGACCGGGCAAGGGTCCGCCGCTTTCTCCACATCAATAAGTTGGATCGCTAGGCACGACAAACAGCAGTCCTACCCCAGCTGAAGAATATCCGGGCAAATGGGCACGAGTCACATACCAGACCGCAAGTGCGCTTGAGCCTCAGAGCCCGCAGATTGTAGAATCGCCCAACTTTCACTAGGGTGCAGCACACCAAACGCGTCATACCCCGAGTGCCCGCGAAACCTCCCGGCTGATCAAGGGAATACACAGTCTGGGGCGATTCCGCCCTTGGCCACCATCGATTTCGCCGCACGCGAAGCGTGTCGGCAAAATCGATCCAAGGCGATTCCGCCCTTGGCCACCACTTCCCCGCATATTCGAGCCGCTTTTTCCCTGCACCAGACTCCCTTTCGAGAGCCGGCCTGTCGCCCTTTAGCCTTATAATCTGCGGCCTTGCAAGCGCTTTACGGCGTTGCGGCCTGCCTTTTATGCAGCAATTATTCGCGTTCGGCGTCAACCATCACACGGCTCCTGTCGACGTACGGGAGCAGCTGGCGTTCGGCCCGGAAAACTTGGCGCCTGCCTTGCGCGACCTCGTGGAACACGAGCCGGTACATGAAGCGGCGATTGTCTCCACCTGCAATCGCACCGAGATCTATTGCAGCACCCAGGAGCCGGCGCGCGCGGTCGACTGGCTGGCACGTTTCCACCATATTCACTCCAGCAGCATCGAGCCGTACGTCTACCTGCTGCCGCGCGAGCGCGCAGTGCAGCACGCGTTCCGGGTCGCAAGTGGCCTCGACTCGATGGTGATCGGCGAGCCGCAGATCCTCGGTCAGCTCAAGGACGCGGTGCGCAGCGCCGAACAGGCCGGTACGCTCGGCACGGTATTGCACAAGCTTTTTCAGTCGACGTTTTCGATCGCGAAGGAGGTGCGCACGCATACCGAGATCGGAACCAACTCGGTGTCGATGGCGGCCGCGGCGGTCAAGCTGGCAGAGCGCATCTACCCGTCCATCGCCGACCAACATCTGCTGTTCATCGGCGCGGGCGAGATGATCGACCTGTGCGCGACGCACTTTGCCGCACGGAGGCCGCGATCCATGATGTTCGCGAACCGCACACTCGAGCGCGGTGAAGATCTCGCGCGACGCTTCAACTCGGCGTCCATCACGCTCAACGATCTGCCTGAACAGCTTGCATTGCACGACATCGTGGTGACCTGCACCGCAAGTCCACTTCCGATTCTGGGCAAGGGCCTGATCGAGCGCGCGATCAAGGCGCGCAGGCACAGGCCCATGCTGATGGTCGATCTGGCAGTCCCGCGCGACGTGGAGGCTGAGGCAGGCGAACTGGACGACGTGTTTCTTTACAGCGTCGACGATCTGGGGAAGATCGTGCAGGAGGGGCTCGACATGCGCCAGGCGGCGGTCACCCAGGCCGAGGCGATCATCACCGCCGGCGTCAACGATTTCGTCCACTGGCTCGAGACCCGCGAAATCGTGCCGACGATACGCGCGCTGCGCGACCATGCGGAGCGCATGCGCCGTCACGAGCTCGAGCGTGCAGTGAAGCAGCTTGCCAAAGGCGAGGATCCGCAGAAAGTGATCGAGCAGCTCAGCCATTCGCTGACCAACAAGTTTCTGCATGCTCCGACCAGCGCGCTGAGCCAGGCGGAGACGCAAGAGCGCGATGCGCTGGTGTCTGCGCTGGCGCGCCTGTACCAGGTTCAGTTTCCGGAATGAAGCCGTCCATCGCCTCCAAGCTGGTGCAGCTTTCGGCCAGGCTGGAGGAGCTCAATGCCATGCTGTCGTCCGAGGACGCGACCCGCGACCTCGACAGCTATCGCCGCCTCAGCCGCGAGCATGCGGAAATTTCGCCGATGGTCGAGTTGTTCAATGCGCACAAGCGCTGCGAGCATGACCTGCAGGCTGCGCTCGAAATGGAACACGATCCGGAGATGCGCGAGCTTGCCGAAGCCGAAGTGCGCGAGAGCCGGGCGCGGATGGAGCAGATCGAGGTGCAGCTGCAGCGCCAGCTGCTGCCGAAAGACCCGAACGACGACCGCAATATCTTTCTCGAAATCCGCGCCGGTACAGGCGGTGACGAATCCGGGCTTTTCGCCGGCGACCTGTTCCGCATGTACTCGCGCTATGCCGAGCGAATGGGCTGGCGCGTCGAAGTGATGTCGCATAGCGCCTCCGAGCTTGGCGGCTTCAAGGAGATCATCGCCAAGCTGACCGGGCAGGGCGCCTACTCAAGACTCAAATTCGAATCCGGAGGGCATCGCGTGCAGCGGGTGCCGGAAACCGAAACGC
Source organism: Burkholderiales bacterium (assembly GCA_040880425.1). Lineage (GTDB taxonomy): Bacteria > Pseudomonadota > Gammaproteobacteria > Burkholderiales > Eutrophovitaceae > DATKEK01. The sequence goes on from JBBDIL010000016.1 coordinate 35,531, forward strand.
AGGGACGCATTCACACCAGCGCGTGCACGGTCGCGGTGATGCCGGAAGTGGACGAGGTCGCGGACGTGGTGCTCAATAGCACCGAGTTGCGCATCGATACCTTCCGTTCCTCCGGCGCCGGCGGTCAGCACGTGAACAAGACCGACTCCGCCGTCCGCGTGACCCACCTGCCCACCGGAATCGTGGTCGAGTGCCAGGATGACCGTTCGCAGCACAAGAACAAGGCGCAGGCGCTGTCGATACTCGCGGCGCGTATCAAGGATGCGCAGATCCGCGAGCAACAGGCGACCGAAGCGGCCACGCGAAAATCCCTGGTCGGCAGCGGCGACCGCTCGGAACGTATCCGCACCTACAATTTTCCGCAGGGCCGTGTAACCGATCATCGCATCAACCTGACGCTGTACAAACTTCAGCAGGTGATGGACGGCGACCTCGATGAACTAATAGATGCGCTGATGGCAGAACATCAGGCCGAGCTGCTGGCGGAAATGGCGGAGATGACATGACGCATGCCCGGCCGGGAGGCGCACACCAGACGTGCTGTCGGACTTGACCATCGGGCAGGCGCTCGCGGCCGAGGGCATCGACCGCGGCGATGCTGCCTGCCTGCTGCGCGCAGTGTCGGGCGAAAAGCTTGCGCGACTGATCGCGCATCCCGGGAAGATGCTTCCGCCGCAGCATGCACAGCGCTTCCTGGAGCTTGCGCGACGCCGGCGCCGCGGTGAACCGGTGGCGTACCTGGTTGGCAGCCGGGAGTTCTATGGGCTCGAGTTCCAGCTTTCGCCCGCCACCCTGATTCCACGGCCGGAGACCGAACTGCTGGTCGAGCTCGCGCTCGCGCGTATTCCGGATCATGCGCCGCAGCGCGTTCTGGATGCGGGCACGGGCAGCGGCGTGGTCGCGATCGCCATCGCCTCGCTGCGTCCGTATGCTCAACTGGTGGCAGCGGACGTGTCCGAGGAAGCGCTAGGCGTCGCGGCAGCCAATGCACGCCGCCTTTTGCCCGGTCGGCGCCAGCTGCGATTCGTCGAGAGCGACTGGTTCGACGCCCTGGAAGGTGAACGCTTCGATCTGATCGTTTCCAATCCGCCATACGTTGCCGCACGCGACCCGCATCTCGAGCAGGGCGATCTGCGGTTCGAACCGAAAGCCGCACTGGTCGGCGGACCGGACGGACTCGACGCGATCCGCACGCTGGTGTCCGCTGCACCGTCGCACCTGAAGCCCGGCGGCTGGCTGCTGTTCGAACACGGATACGACCAGTCGCAGGCCTGTCACGCACTGTTGGCTGCGGCTGGTTTCTCGGAGGTGTTCGACGAAAGGGATCTGGCGGGAATACCGCGGGTCGCCGGCGGCCGGCTGTTGGCGGGTAGAATGGAAGCTGACTGACTCGGTGAGTCGTTGGCGGGTGCGTGGACGTTTAACCCCGCTTGCCAACGGTCTTGAAATTGGGAAAAACCACGAACGTGGAAAGGTTGAGGCTCAGGAACATGGATACTCAGGAAATCATCAGGAAACAGGTCACGGAAAACCCGGTCGTGCTGTATATGAAGGGGACACCGGAAGCGCCGATGTGCGGGTTCTCCGCGGCAGCGGTACAGATCCTCGAGGCGTGCGGTGCGGACAGTGTCGCCACCGTTAACGTGCTGGAAAACGAGGAGATTCGCCAAGGCATCAAGACGTTCTCGAACTGGCCGACCATCCCTCAGCTCTATGTCAACGGCGAGTTCGTCGGCGGCGCAGATATCGTGCGCGAGATGTACCAGTCCGGCGAGCTGCAAAAACTGCTGGGCAAGTAGCGATGCCTGCCGGCGCGGATTGCCTGCTGCAGGCGTCCTGCAGTCGCGACGGCAACCGGACTTTGGAAGGTTTGCGTCCATGATCGACTACCGTGGTGTTCATGATATCGGCGGGCTGCCGGCGGGTCCGGTCGAAGCGACCGAGCACGACTACGCGCTGTGGGAGAAACGCGTCGACGCCTTGCTGGTGCTGCTGTCGAAGAAAGGGCTGATGACGGTGGACGAACTGCGGCGGAACATCGAGAGTCTCGGTGCTGACGCTTACGACAGGATGAGCTACTACGAACGCTGGATGTGGGCGATCTCGCAGACGCTGATCCAGCGCGGCGTGATCAGCATCGACGAGCTCGGCCGGGGAATAGAGCAGGCGAGGAGCGGTGATGCCAAAGGCTGAAAATCCAGTGCCGCGTTTCAAGTCCGGCGATACGGTAGCGGTGCGCCGCGCTTATCCGATCGGCCATGTGCGCACGCCCTACTATATTCGCGGCAAGCACGGCGTGGTCGAGCGGCTGTGCGGCACATTCGGCAATCCGGAAGAACTCGCCTACGCGCGCCCGGGTCTTCCCCGGCAGCCTCTGTATCGCGTGCGTTTTTTGCAGCGCGAAGTCTGGCCGGGCTATGGCGGCAATCCGCAGGATACGGTCGACGTCGAGATCTTTCAGCATTGGCTGGAGCCGGCGCACTGACATGCCGCACGATCACGATCATCCGCACGACCATGCCGAGCCGCACCGGCACCCGCTGCGGCCGGACCAGGACGATACCGTCACCTACTGGCGCGCGATGGAGATTGCGGTGCGCAATCTGCTGATCGACAAAGGCATCGTCAGCGCTGACGAGGTGCGAAGCCAGGTTGAGGACATGGACAACCGCAGCCCGCTGCAAGGCGCCAGGGTGGTTGCCAGGGCCTGGGTCGATCCGGAATACAAGCAGCTGTTATTGCAGGACGGTGGTGCAGCCTGCGAGGCGATCGGGCTCGATCGCGGGCCGTACAAGTTGGTGGTGGTGGAGAACACCGAACAGGTACATAACGTCATCGTCTGCACGTTATGCTCGTGCTACCCGCGCTGGCTGCTCGGCCTGCCGCCCGACTGGTACAAGAGCCGGAATTATCGTTCCCGCGCTATCAGTCAGCCGCGCGAAGTTCTGAAAGAATTTGGCACCGACCTCGAAGAGGACACGGCGGTGCGGGTGCACGATTCAACGGCCGACATGCGCTACCTGGTGCTGCCGCGCCGCCCGGCGGGAACCGACGGCTGGAGCGAGGAAAAACTCGCTGCTCTGGTGACTCGCGACTCGATGATCGGGGTTGCGCTGGCACGCAATCCCTGAAGCCCGAGATCCGGAACGATCGGCCCGCACTCTGCCATTGCGATACGAGCGTTTCGCGTGAAGTAATGACGCAATCCGTCGCTCTCCGGCATGACGCTTCCGGTTTCTTCGGCTCTTACGGCAGGAACGGTTCTTGTTGCAGGCTCGCGCATGCCTTGGGAACCGGGGCGGCCGGGCAGATTCCGCGAAGGTTTCAAGATCGATGGGGTCTACCGCTGTGCGTGCATGGCACCGTGATCCAGGCCGAAAGTATCCGCAATACCATGCCGATGAATACCGTAGCGATGTACGCTGAAAAATGACTGAGCGCCTCGCGCCTGCGCAGGCGCTTTCCGGACTGATCCGCAGCTTCGCTTTTCGCCAGCCCCGGCAGTTTCGCACGCCCTCCAAAGGCGAAACCATCATCCACGACGGCCGCCGATACTTTATCGGCGACCAGATCGGCCGCGGCGGTTTCGGTGTCGTGTTCGAATGCACGGACGAATGGGGCAACGCGCTGGTGGCGAAAATTCTGCTGCCGCAGGAAAGGCCTTATTCGCAGGTGCGGATGAGCTGGATCGAGGAGTTCGGCAAGCTGCTGGAGCTGCGGCATCCGAACATCACTTTTCTGCACGACGCATTCGAGCACGAAGACACCTTCTATCTAGTGATCGAACGCTGCAGTTTCGCATTGACCGACATCATCACCCACAAGAAGCTGGATGCGGATTTGTGGATTCCTTACGTTGCGCGTGACGTGCTGCAGGCGCTCGACTACATCCACGGACGCGGCTATGTGCACAAGGACCTGCATCCCGGCAACGTGTTCGTCACCGAGACGCGCACCCGGCAGGTCTGGCTGAAAGAACCGGTATGGTCATTCAAGGTGGGCGATCTCGGCCTCACCCGGGTCGAATCGGACATTCGCGTATTTCAGACGCTGCTGGCCGACTGGATGCGCCCGCCCGAAGCCTACGATCCCGAGCAGTTCGGGCCCATCGGACGCCATGTCGACATCTACCAGACCGGTCTTCTCCTGCTTGCGCTGATGCTGAAGGAAATCCCCTATTTCACACAGGAAGAGATCGTCGGCGGCATTCCGCAGGCGCTCGCCGCCAAGCACGGTTCCCGGTTCGGGGCGGTGGTTGCCAGGGCTCTGCGCCGCCATACCGAATGGCGTATCCAGACGGCGCGCGAATTCTGGCGGGAGTTGTCAGCGGCAATGGGCAACGGGTCCAACATCACCTGAATCCGGTTGCCGTCGCAACGACAGGCCGAACTCCCTGGCGGGCGGGTGAGGTTTTCCCAAGGCAGTTCCAGTCTCGCGGCAGGAAAATCCCCGCCATGCACAACATGACGACACGGCAGGCGAAGGGCATCGACCGGGCCACGAAACTTTCGGCGATGCTGTTTGGCGCAGTACTTCTGACGGGCATAGCGGTCGCCGAGCCCATGCACCCCGCAGATCTGGAGTTGAAACAGCAGAAGACACCATCGAAAAGCTGGTTGCGCGACGCCGACTCGGACGCCGAGCGGTTCCGGCGGATCGAGATAAACGAGCGCGGTTTCAGCCAGGCCATGGCGGAAGTCGGCAACCGCTTTCTCGAGGTCCACGAGGCCGTGTCACATGGTGAATACGAGCTGGCGACCTATTACTGGGAAAAGATCGAGGATGCGATCAACACCGGGCTGATGCGCCGACCCGATCGCACCCGCAACGCCGAGGGTATGTTCCTGAACGGTCCCTGGCAGCAGACCCATGCTGCGCTGCAGTCGGGCGACCGCGAACGGATTCGGGAAAGTCTGCGCAATGCCCGGCAGGCCTGCATGGCCTGTCACATCGCCGAAGGGGTCGACTACATGAACGCGAGCCGCGCGCTGCGACAGACCGCGCCTTGAAGCGGGCGGCTTACTTTCTCGCCGGCTTGATGACGGCGGCGGTCAGGCCGGCGACGATGAAGATCGCGAACCAGATCAACGCCCATTCCGCGATCGACAGGCCGAGAAAACGCCACAACACCTCGGAACAGTCGCCGGTGCCGCGAAAAATCATCGGCAGCGCCTCTGACAGCGGAAAAGCGTCGATCATGTAGCCCAGATCTGCGCCGCAGTCGTAGATGTTCGGCGGATTGCTTTCCAGCCACACGTGACGCGCCGCGACGCCCGCACCCGTGCCGCCCGCGACCGCAATCAGCACGCCGTACAGCCATCGGCCAACATTTCCCGGGTTGTGAATCGCGGCGGCGAGTGCGATGACGCCGAGCAGGATGAACGCGTAGCGCTGCAGGATGCACATCGGGCAGGGCTCCAGCCCCTGTGCGTGCTGCAGATACATCGCAAATGCGATCAGCCCCGCGCAGATCGCGAAAATCCCGTAATAGATCACTCTCGCGTTCAACATCAGATCCGGTCCAGCGCCTGGTCGAGGTCGGCGATCAGGTCTTCGACATTCTCGATGCCGACCGAAAGCCGTACCAGATTGTCGGTGATCCCGAGCTTGGCGCGCCGCTCCGCCGGTAGCGAACCGTGGCTCATCGTCACCGGATGCCCTATGAGACTCTCGACGCCGCCCAGGGATTCCGCCAGGGTGAAAACCTTACAGGCCTCGAGCGCGCGCCGCACGCCGTCCATGTCGGTCTTGAGATAAATCGAGATCATCGCGCCGAAATGGCCGTTCATCTGCTTCCAGGCCAGTCCGTGCTGCGGATGGTCCGGCAGGCCGGGATAGATCGTGCGCTCCACCTTCGGGTGCTGGTGCAGCCATTTGGCAAGTTCCATTGAGTTGTCGCAGTGCTGTTTCATGCGCAGCGGCAGCGTCTTCACGCCGCGCATCGCGAGGAAGCAGGAGAAAGGATCGAGAATCGACCCGATCGCGTTCTGCATGAACTCGAGTTTCTCCGCCACGTCCTTGCGCTCGCGCACCACCACGATGCCACCGACCATGTCCGAGTGGCCGTTGATGTACTTGGTCACCGAGTGAACCACCAGGTCGATCCCGAGTTCCAGCGGCCGCTGCACCCAGGGAGAGGCGAAGGTGTTGTCCACCACGGTCAGGATGCCGCGTTCCTTGCCAATCTTCGCCACTGCCGCGAGGTCGGTCACCTTCAGCAGCGGGTTCGACGGAGTCTCCACCCAGATCATGCGGGTGTCCTGCTGCAGCGCCTTTGACACCGCACCCGGCACATTCGGATCGGCGTAGGACACTTTCAGTCCCATCGAGCGTTTTCGCACGCGTTCGAACAGCCGCCATGATCCGCCATACATGTCGTCGATCGCCACCAGGTGGCTGCCGGCGTCCATCAGTTCGAGCACGGTGGCGCTGGCTGCGAGCCCGGATGCGTACGCATAGGCATATGACCCGCCTTCCAGGCTGGCGATGCAATGCTCGAACGCATGGCGGGTGGGGTTCTGGGTACGTGCGTATTCGTAGCCGGTATGCACACCCGGCGACGCCTGCTTGAACGTCGAGGTCGCGTAGATCGGCGTCATCACCGCCCCGGTTGCCGGGTCGGGATGCTGTCCCGCGTGGATCGCGCGAGTCGAAAAACCGCGCTTCTGCTCTTCTTCGGTCATGTTGGAAGCGTACCTGTCAGGTCGGGCGCTGATGCGAATCGTGGTGTTGCGGAAGGAAACTTACCACAGAGGCAAGGGCGACCAGAACAATCCGCGACCGTCCACCGCCTGCCGTGGTTCTCTCCGTGGCCGCGTCCCGGTCCCCGCGGCAACGCGCCCGCTTTCAGGGCACCTTGTTGCGCAGGTGGTTGAGCACATCCATGCGCGTGATCAGACCGTAGAATTTGCCGTCTTCCACCACCACCGCCACATGGCCCTTGTTGAACATCTCCATCAGTTCCGGGAGCGATGTCCCGAATCCCGCCGTCTCGACGCGGTTGGTCATCGCCGAACGTACCGGCTCACGGAAACGGTCGGGTTGATCCTGCACTGCGCTCAGGACATCCCATTCATCGACGATGCCGACCACCCGGGATTCCTCGTCCAGTACCGGCAGCTGCGAGATGTCGTACAGCTTCATGCGAGCATAGGCCGTCATCAGCCTGTCGTCCGGCGCCACCGTCACCACCGCGCGTTCGTCATAACGGCGCGAAATGAGATCGCGCAGGTCGCCATGCTGCTCGCGTTGCAGGAAGCCATGGTCCATCATCCAGTAGTCGTTGAACACCTTGGACAGGTACTTGTTGCCGCTGTCGCAGGCGAAGGACACTACGCGCCTGGGCTCGGCCTGCTCCCGGCAGTAACGCAGCGCCGCGGCAACCAGCGTGCCGCTCGACGACCCAGCCAGGATACCTTCCTTCTGCAACAGCTCGCGCGCGACCGTGCAGGATTCTTCGTCGCTGATCGCGTACGCATGCCGGACTGTGGACAGGTCGGCGACCGGCGGGATGAAGTCCTCGCCGATGCCTTCGACGATCCAGCTGCCGGCTTCGCCGACCTTTCCGGTGCTGACGTAATCGGTCAGCACCGACCCGGCCGGATCCGCCAGCACCATCTCGGTCTTCGGCGATACCCTTGAAAAGTAATGCGACAGGCCGGTCAGCGTGCCGCCCGACCCGACGCCGCACACCACGGCGTCGAGGTCGTGTTCCATCTGTTCCCAGATCTCGGGCCCGGTGGTGGTCTCATGGGCCAGCGGGTTGGCCGGATTCGCAAACTGATTGACATAGAAGGCGCCGGTCTCGGCCGCGATACGCTCGGCCATGTCCTGGTAGTACTCCGGATGGCCCTTGCCGACATCCGAGCGGGTCAGCAGTACTTCTGCGCCCATCGCCTTGAGGTGAAAAATCTTTTCGCGGCTCATCTTGTCCGGGACCACGATGACCAGCCGATAGCCTTTCTGCGCAGCCACCAGCGCGAGTCCGAGGCCGGTGTTGCCGGCGGTTGCCTCGACAATGGTGCCACCGGGCTTGAGTTTACCGTCGTCTTCGGCCGCCTTGATCATGGACAGGCCGATGCGGTCCTTGATCGAGCCGCCTGGATTCTGGTTCTCCAGTTTCAGGAACAGCCGGCACTTGCCGGTATCCATGCGCCTGATTTCGACCAGCGGCGTATTGCCGATCAGGTCGAGCACGGTCCTGGTTGCCATCGGGGTCTCCGCAAACAGTTGCAGTCGGATCGGTCAGCCGGCGGCAGTGACTTCCCCGCGGTCTATCGCATACACGGTGTCCAGCATTGCTCTGGTGTGTGACAGGTCGGATGCGGTAATCACGATGGACAGTCCGCGTTCCCGCAGACCGGCGATCACTTCCGCCAGCCGGCGCGCCAGCACCGGGGCCACGCCCTCGAACGGTTCGTCCAGCAGCAACAGCTTGCTGCCGCACATCAGGGCGCGGGCGAGCGCCACCAGTTTCTGCTGGCCGCCGGAGAGCAGCAGCGCCTTGCGATGGGCGAACTCGCGCACTTCCGGAATCATCGCGTAAACGGTTTCGAGGCGCGCCGATGTATCCGCCGTGCCGCTTGACCACGCCGGGATCAGCACGTTCTCTTCGACGGTGAGATCGGGAACCAGCCGCCGGTCCTCCGGCATGTAGCCGATGCCGCTGCGCGCGCGCTGGTGCACGGGAACGCCCGGCAGCGCCTGCCCCTGGAAGCTGATGCTGCCGGCCCTGGACGGCAGCAGGCCCATCACCGCGCGCATCAAGGTGGTCTTGCCGGCGCCATTGCGTCCGATCAGGCCGACGAACTTTCCGGTGGGCACTTCCATGCTCACGCCGCGCAACACGCCGACCGATGCGATCGAGACGTCAAGATCCCTAACCTGCAGCATGGGTCCCTCCGTGCGATACCTGCAGCGCCTCGCCGATCACATGCCTGCGTACTTCGGCGTCGTCCAGCACCGCGGCCGGTTCGCCGTCGGCGATGATGCGCCCCTCTGCAAACGCGAGCACGCGATGGGTATAGCGCTTTACGATTTCCATGTCGTGTTCCACAAACAGCACGGTTATCGATTGTGCGCGCACGGCATCCATCACCATGTCCATGAGTTCGAACTTCTCGTCCGCGGAGACGCCGGAAGTCGGCTCGTCGAGCAGGAGCACCCTGGGCCTGACCACCATCGCCATGGCGATGTCCAGCAGCTTGCGCACGCCCTCGGGCAGCAGCCCGGCTGCGCGGTCGCGGTAGGGTTCGAGCCGGAAGCGTTGCAGCATGGTCGCCACCGCTTCGTCCGGCGTGCCGCCGAGCGCGGCGCCGCCGGCCCAGCGCCTGCCTGCGGAGGCCACGATGCCGACACCGACCAGCAGGTTGTCGTAGACCGACAGCGTATCGAACAGTTGCGGTATCTGGAAAGACCGGCAGATACCCAGGCGCGTGATGCGCCGTGGATCCAGCGCCGTGATCTCGCGGTTCTCGAAATGGATCGAGCCCGAGGTCGGCTTGAGATAGCCGGTGACCATGTTGAGGAACGTGGTCTTGCCGGCGCCGTTGCTGCCGATCAGGCCGACCACGGTGTCGCGCTCGATCGCCACGTTGATATCTGCAGCGGCGGTCACTGCGCCGAAGTTCCTGTTTACCGCCCGCGCTTCCAGTATCGCTGCCATCTCAGGCCGCCTTGCGCGCGCGCGCGAACAGCGACCACACGCCGCCGGGCAGGAACATGATCACCACCAGCATGGTGATGCCGAGCGTCATCTGCCAGGTATTCGGCGAATACTCGTAGGCGAAGCTGCGGATGGTCTCGAATATCGCCGCGCCGAGGAACGGCGCGAGTACGTTGCCGGTGCCCGCGAGGATGGCGATGAAGACGAACTCGCCGGACGTGGTCCAATACGCCATCACCGGGTCGACATGGCCGACGCTGATGCCCGCAAGCGCGCCGCCGAGCCCGGCCAGCACCGCCGAGATGATGTAGTTGACGTGGATGGTGTTGCGCACGGAGGCGCCCATGTATTCGACCCGCAGCTCGTTGTCCCTGATCGCCCCGGCCAGCCGGCCGTTGTGCGAAGCCAGGTACTTGTGAATGGCCACCGCGGCGGCAAACGCGCAGATGACGGTGATCGCATAGATCACGTAGCGTTCGTACGGCGCGTTGGCGAGATTGAACCCGAACAGCGTGCGTGCGGTGACGTTGAATCCGTCCGAACTGCCGAGCGACGAAGACTTCACCAGCAGCCCGTACAGGATCATCGAGAACGCCAGCGACAGCATGGCGAAAAAGATCTCGCGGTACTTCCTCAGCAGCAGCCCGAGGATCGCGGCCACCACGCCACTCAGGACGGTGGCCGCGAGCAGCATCAGCGCCATGTCCGAAACGCCGAACAACATCTCCAGCGTCCCCGCCGCATAGGCGCCGAGGCAGAAGTACAGGCCATGGCCGAAGGAAACCAGCCCGGTGCGCATCAGCAGCATCATGCCGAGCACGGCGATGCCGTAGCACAGGGCGATATTGGTGAGGAACATCGCCCAGCGCGGAGCGAAAGGTCCGGCCAGCAGCAGTATCACCAGTGCGTATCCGAGCATGGCGACGGTGCGGTCGCGTTTCATATCTTGCGTGCCTCTGCTGCGCTGAACATTCCCTTGGGCCGCAGGATGAGCACTGCCGCCATCACCAGGTAGATACTGAACAGTTCGACTTCCGGCAGGTAATGCACGGCGGCGGAACGCACCAGCCCGACAATGATGGCACCGAGCGCGGCCCCGGTCAGGCTGCCAAGACCGCCGATCACCACCACCGCGAACGCCAGCACGATCACCTCCACGCCGATGCCGGGCTGTACCGAGATCATCGGCGCGGTGAGTGCGCCGCCGAGCGCGCCCAGCATGGCGCCAATGGTGAAGGTGACGAGGTAGACGCGGCCGACGTTGACGCCGAGCGCGCCCGCCATCTCGCGGTCATGGATGACCGCGATCAGGATCTTTCCCTGCCGTGTCTTCGTCAGTCCCCAGTACAGCGCGCCGCCGATCAGCAGTGCGGCACCAAACAGCACGAGGTTGTAGTTCGGATAAGTCAGGCCGCCGATATCGAAGTTGCCGAGCAGGCCATAGGGCTGGAACAGGAAGTAGGGGTCGACGCCCCATACCAGCTTGACGAAATCCTCGAGGATCAGGAACACCGCATAGGTCACCAGCACCAGTACGATTTCGTCCCTGCCGTACATGAACCGCAACAGGCCGCGTTCGATCAGCGGGCCGGCGATCAGGCCGACCAGCACCGCGGACAGCAGGATCATTGCGTACGAACCCATCGGCGCGTAACCCTCGGCGAGCCAATGGCCGGCGATCGAGGCCGCGGTGTAGGCGCCGATCGCGTACAGGCTGCCGTGGGCGATATTCAGGATCTTCATCACGCCGTAGATCAGCGTGAGGCCGACCGCGATGATGAACAGCCACGACGAGTACGTGATGCCGTCGATCAGGACGGCGAGCAGCTGACTCATGCCGGTCGCACGCAAACGTCCGCAGCGCCGGGCGCGACACGCCTGCCGGACTGCAAGGGCGCAAACCCCGGGAGGCGTGCCTTCACCATTTCCCTGGCTTCATGCCGCCCTTGATCCAGTCCAGGCTGGACTGGCCTTCCGGCGGCTGCACCTGCTCCATCGGGTAGTACTTGACGTTCTCGATCACGATTTCCTTGCCGACCTGCCGCGTGGTGCCGTAGGCAGTGCCTTGCACCGCCTGGTGACCTTTGCCGAGCTGCATGGATACCTTGCCGCTCGGCGTGTCGAAGCGCAGATATTCGAACGCCGCGATCACTTCTTCCGTTGTCGGCGGCATGTAGGCCTTCTCCATTTCCTCCTTCACGCCCGGTGCCGCGCCCATGGGAATGGCTTTCTGCACCTTCTCGAGGCGCGCCTTTTCGTAGGCGGTCTTCAGGCCGAGCATCGCCTGCGCAACACTGTAGGCCGAGTAGTTGGGATAGTGGTCAGCCTTCGCATGATAGATCTCGCGCAGCCAGTCGTTCAGCGCGCTCTTCGGTGCGAACAGGCCATGCGGGCCACGCGCGCCGACGATAGTGCCGTCCGGGACGTTGCCGACCAGACGATGCAGATTCGGCTCGCCCGCCACCAGGATCAACTGGCTGCGCCGGTACAGGCCGCGCGGCGTCGACTGCAGCATGAACGCCTCCAGGTCGCCGCCCCACAGGCTGGAGTGGATCACGTCGGCGCCGCTTTGCATCAGCGCGGAGATCTCGGCGCCGTACTGCCCGGCGCCGAATCTGGGCATCTGCGAGGTGGCCACTTTTGCATCCGGTTTGAGCGCCGACATGACCGCGGTCCAGTCGGTCCAGGAATCCTGTCCCCAGGCGTAGTTCTGGTTGATGCCTGCGTAGCTCTTCAGATCGGGTTGTTTCTCCAGCAGATAACGCGCGCCGGCTACCGCGTCCATGGTGGCGTGAGCACGGGTGCGAAACACATACTTGAACGAACCTTCTTCGAATACCCGTGGCGTGCCGCAGTCGAACAGCACGGTCAGCATTCTCAGCTCTTCCGCCACCGGCGCGATCGCCAGGCAGTCGCCGCTGGAAATGTAGCCGATGACGAAGTCGACGTTCTGGCGCTGAACCAGGTTGCGAAACTCAGCCACCTGCTTGGTGGCGCCGCCGGCTTCGTCGATGATGACCAGTTCGACCGGTGAGCCGGCGAAGCCGCGCGAATTGTGCGGGGCCGGGGCCTTTCCCTTGTTCAACGACTCGGCAATCGCCTCGGCCGCGATTCTGGCGGGTACGCCGAAAGGCCCGGCTGCGGGACCGGACAGAAAGGTGACCAGGCCGATGCGTATCGGCTTGTCCTGCGCGCCTGCAAGCGGCGACAGCAGGGTGGCCGCCGCGGCCAGCATGGTTGCGGCGAGTCTGGTGTAGGCGATGCGGGAAAACATGTTCTCCTCCTGTCACGCGCGTGACGCGATCGGCAAACGCAAACGGCATAAAAACAAATCCAGCGGGCCGTTGACGACCGCGCTGGACAGGCTTGAAACAGCCGAAAGAAATGTAACAGTCCGTGTGTCTTTCATCAACACGCATGCGGATGCCCGCATCGCAGACTCAACCGGTTCGCGCGAGCAGCCGCGAGATGGTGTCGGCGCACGCGCAGAAGTAACCACTTCCGAACAGATTCAGATGATTCAGCAGATGGTAGAGATTGTAGAGGTCCTTGCGCACGCCATAGTCGCCGTCCAGCGGCCAGGCGGCGGCGTACGCGTGATAGAAACCGGGCGGAAAACCGCCGAACAGTTCGGTCATGGCGAGATCGGCTTCGCGATCGCCGAAATACACCGCGGGATCGTAGATCACTGCCTCGCCGTCGGGCAGAAACCCGGCGTTGCCGGACCACAGGTCGCCGTGCAGCAGGGAAGGCCCGGGCTGGTAGCCGGTAAAGAAATCCGGCAGGCGTTCAAGCAGGCGGGCTCCGTCCTGCGCCAGCGCCCGATGACCGTTGCGTAACGCGAGTGCAAGCTGATGGCCGAGCCGCCGTTCGCGCAGGAACACCACCCAGTCTTCATGCGGCTGGTTCGGTTGCAGAGTCGAGCCGATGGTGTTGTCGCGCTCCCAGCCGAAATGCTGCGCGCCGTGACGATGAAGCGCCGCGAGCCTTTCCCCGAACTGCCGCCAGTCGCCGGTCGCGCGCAGTGCCAGATGTTCCAGCACGATCCAGGCACACCCCGCATCCATGCCGGTGCAGATGGCGCGCGGCACGCGAATCGTGCCGGTCGCCGCCAGTGCGGCAAGGCCCGCCGCTTCGGCTTCGAACATGGGCGCCCGAGATGGCTGGTTGAGCTTGACGAAGTAGCGGTTGCCGTTGCCCTCCAGCACGAACGCCCTGTTGATCGAGCCGCCCGAAGCCGGAATCGCACGTTCGCAGCGAAAGCGCATTGCGGTTGCATCCGAGATCCGGGCAGCAATCCCGTCCCAGGGCATGGCGTCGCTGTCGTGTGACATGGCAATCGATCGAACGGCCTCGGAAGACGGTACCCGACCCGCCGGCTCCGCGGTCGACAGGCTGTCAGTCGGGAGCCGCGGCTGCCTTTGAAAGCTGTGCGCGTGCGCGTGCGATCGCCGCGCGCACCTGCGTCGGCGCGGTGCCGCCGACGTGGTCGCGCGCGGCCAGTGCGCCTTCCAGCGACAGCGCCTCCAGTGCATCTGCTTCGATCAGTGGCGAAAAGCGCTTGAGTTCCGCGAGCGGGAGTTGGGCAAGTTCCACGCCTTTGCCGGCCGCATGCCGTACCGCCTGCGCCACCGCTTCATGCGCTTCCCGGAAAGGAAGGCCCTTCTTCACCAGATAGTCGGCCAGGTCGGTGGCGGTGGCGAAGCCCTCCGCAGCCGCGGCACGCATCGCTTCGCGGTTGACTGCGATGCCGCCCACCAGGTCGGCGTAGACCGCCAGCGTCATCAGCACGGTGTCCACCGTGTCGAACAACGGCTCCTTGTCTTCCTGGTTGTCCTTGTTATAAGCGAGCGGCTGCGCCTTCATCAGTGTCAGCAGCGATACCAGGTGCCCGTTCACACGCCCGGTCTTGCCGCGGACCAGCTCCGGAACGTCAGGATTCTTCTTCTGCGGCATGATCGACGACCCGGTGCAGAAGCGGTCGGCAAGCGTCACGAAACCGAACCGCGGGCTCATCCACAGGATGAGTTCCTCGGACAGCCGGGAAAGATGGGTCATCAGCAGGGCGCTGCAGGCGCAGAACTCGATCGCAAAATCGCGATCGGACACGGCGTCCATCGAGTTCTCGCAGACGCCGTCGAAACCGAGAGCTGTTGCCACCCGCTCGCGATCGATCGGGAAGGTCGTGCCCGCGAGCGCGGCCGCGCCGAGCGGCAGGCGATTGATGCGCCGGCGACCATCGGCAAAACGCCAGGCATCGCGCGAGAGCATCTCGAAGTACGCCATCAGGTGATGCGCAAAGGACACGGGTTGCGCAACCTGCAGATGGGTGAACCCCGGCATCAGCGTATCAACGTGGCGCTCGGCCAAGTCGAGCAGTCTTGCCTGCAGGGCGTGAATGCGCGCCAGTGTTTCGTCGCTTGCCCAGCGCAGATAGAGCCGGATATCGGTGGCGACCTGGTCATTGCGCGAACGGCCGGTATGCAGGCGTTTGCCGGCGTCGCCGACCAGTTCCGTCAGGCGCCGTTCGATATTGAGGTGAACGTCTTCAAGGTCGACCGACCAGCGGAAGCTGCCGGAACGGATTTCCTCCAGGATCTGCGCCATGCCGCGTTCGATGTCTCGCAGATCGGTTGCCGACAGCACGCCGACCGCATTCAGCATCTGCGCATGCGCCAGAGAACCCTGGACGTCAAACTCGGCAAGCCGCCGGTCGAAATCGACCGAGGCGGTATAGCGTTTGACCAGTTCGTCGACCGGTTCGTTGAACCTGCCGGACCAGGCTTTGCCGGCGTCATTCGAGGGTGCGTCCTTCGGTTGCATCGGGAGGGAGCGATGTTCAGAATGGCTCGGGTCGAAGAAGGCGGAACGGCGCGCCTCGCGCGCCCGGATCGATGGCAAGTATAAATCAGAACCGTTACCCGAACGTGCTCCCGGATTTCCGCAATCTGGGCGTGATCCTGCGCATTCTGCTCATCGTCACCGTCATGACGGCGATCGCGGCTTCGCTGAAAGCCTACACGCTGCAAGGCTGGTTCGAATGGTGGATCGCCATCACCGCGATGGCGCAGCCGGTGACCATCCTGTCGTTGCTGGTGCTGGGAATCGTGAGCCCGTGGCTGCGACGCATCGATTACCGTGCGGGAATCGTTGCGGTGGTGGCGCTGGAGATGGTGATCACGACCCTGGTGGCGCGCTTTTCATGGGGACTGTTCGGCGAAGTCGGGGCGATCGCGCGCTACTGGCTGTTTGCGGCGGCCGTCACGCTGATACTTGTCGGCTACTTTCACCTGCGCAACCGCGCTCTGTCGCCGGCATTGACGGAAGCCAGACTGCAGGCGCTGCAGGCGCGCATCCGCCCCCATTTTCTGTTCAACAGCATCAATGCCGTGCTCAGCCTGGTGCGCAGCGAACCGCGCCGGGCGGAATCCGCGCTCGAGGATCTGGCCGACCTGTTTCGCGTGCTGATGGCCGATAATCGCGAACTGGTCCCACTCGAACGCGAACTCGAGCTGTGCCGGCAGTATCTCCGGATCGAGCAGCTGCGGCTCGGCGCGCGGCTGCAGGTCGACTGGCGGCTGGAGCAGATGCCGGCGGATGCCATGGTGCCACCGCTGATTCTGCAGCCGCTGCTGGAGAATGCCGTCTATCATGGCATCGAACCTTCGAGCGAAGCTGGCACGGTTACCATCGAAATTTCGGCCGCGCGCGATCAGTTGCGCATCGTTCTACGCAATCCGTTCCGGTCGGCTAGCCGTCACCAGTCCGGCAACAGGATGGCGCTTGCCAATATCCGCGAACGCCTGCAGCTGCATTTCGATGCAGAAGCGAACCTGCTGACCCGCGCGCGCGACGGCGTGTTCGAAGCGCAGATCGTGCTCCCTCACGTCAAGGAACACGCATGAGCAACCCTTCACAGGCGCTGCGTGTAGCCATTACGGACGACGAGCAGCCGGCACGCAGCCGGCTCAAGGACCTGCTGCAGGATGTCTCAGGCAGCTTTCCGATAGAGCTTGTCGGCGAAGCCGAGAACGGTCGCGAGCTGCTGGAGCTGCTGCAGCGCGAACCGGCGGATGTCGTGCTGCTCGACATACGCATGCCGGAGATGGACGGCATCGAGGCGGCGCGGCATCTGCAGAAACTCGAAGACCCGCCACACGTGATATTCACCACCGCTTACGACGATTACGCGCTGAAAGCCTTTGAACTGCATGCGGTCGATTACCTGGTAAAGCCGATCCGCCTGAGGCGTTTGCACGATGCGCTGGTGCGGGTGCGGTCGATCACCCGGATTTCCCTGGACGTGCTGCAGTCCATCGCACCGGAGCCGCGCGCGCACCTCTCGGTACAGGAGCGCGGAAAAGTGATACTGGTGCCGGTGACCGATATCCTGTTCCTTCGCGCCGAGCTGAAATACGTCACCGTGCGTACGGTGGAAGGCGAGCATCTGCTGGAAGAATCTCTGGCCCGACTGGAGCAGGAATTTGGCGAACGTTTCGTGCGTGTTCACCGTAACTGCCTGGTGGCCCGCGAGCATATCGAGGCCTTCGAAAAGGAACCGGGCGATACGGGCGAGGCGCGCTGGGTCGTGCACATCAGGGGCACGGATGAACGTCTGCCGGTCAGTCGCCGCCAGCAGCATGTGGTCAAGATGATCGGCAGGAGCATCTCTTGATCGCCTGGCTTGCTGCCGTCGCGCTCGCCTCGCAGGGCGTTGGCATGCTGATGTCCGACCTGCCGGCGCCCGGTACGCAGCGCGAGTCGCTTGCGGCAGAGGGCTTCACCTGCGAATCGCGTGGCGGTCGGGAGACCTGCCGGTTGCAGCCGGCCCCCGGTCTGGCGGTCGATGGCGTACCGGCGCTGCTGGCGGTGCTGGTGTACGAGGCGGGGCGGCTGACGCGCGCCACGCTTGTGGTCGACGAACTGCGTTTCTCCGAACTCGAAAACGCCATCGCGCAGAGACTCGGTCCCGGAGAAGACCACGTCGAGTTGCTAAGGGCTGGCATGGGCGGCCTGTTTCCGAACCATGTCACGGTATGGCGCTCCGATGGCGAAGTGTTGCTGCTGGAACAGTACTTCGAGCGCGTCACGCGCAGCGCAATCACGCGCATGGACGAACCCGAGTTCGACCGCTTTCTGGCGGAACGCGAGGCGCAGCGTGTGCGCGGCGTCAGGGACCTTTAGCGGGCGACGCATGTGCAGATTCTCTCTGGCGGCGCGATAATTTTTCGGTGCAGCCGGAAGCGTACTCTGCCGGTCTGCGTATCGCGATACGCATGGCGGTTTCCGGCAGCCTGCTAGACTATATGTACCGTCAGGTCGCACTCTGCGGGACTGACGGACTGTTACGATACTCCAATTGAAGAACATTCCCTCCCGCATCGTTATCGCCACGCGCGAAAGCGCGCTCGCGTTATGGCAGGCGCGCCATATCGAGTCATGCCTGCTCGCGCTTTATCCCGGCATGCAGACCCAGTTGCTCGGCATGACCACTGAGGGCGACCGCAAGCTTGACACCTCGCTGGCGAAGATCGGCGGCAAGGGCCTGTTCATCAAGGAGCTGGAACAGGCGCTTGCCGACAGGCGCGCAGATATCGCGGTGCACTCGATGAAAGATGTACCGATGGCGCTGCCTGACGGTTTTGCGATTGCAGCGATTACCGAACGCGGTGATCCGCGCGACGCCTTTGTCTCGAACGCGTACCGGCAGCTTGCGGATCTGCCACCAGGCAGCCGGGTGGGCACGTCCAGTCTCAGGCGCGAATCCCAGTTGCGCGCCCGCTTCCCGCAGCTCGACGTGCAGCCGTTGCGCGGCAACGTGCAGACCCGCCTGCGCAAACTCGACGAAGGCCGATATGCCGCAATCATCCTCGCGGCCGCCGGTCTGCAGCGGCTTGGCCTGGAACCGCGCATCACCCGATTGATGGAAGCGGACGAAAGCATTCCGGCTGTCGGCCAGGGTGCGCTCGGAATCGAGTGCCGATCGGATCGCGAAGATCTTCTGCAGGCGCTCGCGCCTTTGAATCATGCGGACACGCAGTGCTGTGTCGAAGCCGAAAGGGCGCTGTCGCGTGCGCTGGCCGGCAGCTGCAACGTCCCGATCGGCGGTTTCGCGGACATCGAAGGCGCGACTTTGAGATTGCGCGGATTCGTGGGCAGCCCCGACGGCAGCCGGCTGCTGGTCGACGAAGTGCAGGGAAATTGCGTGGAAGTTACCGGCGCTTCGCTCGGTACCCGGCTGGCGGAGAAACTCGCGGCCCGGGGTGCGAACGAGATCCTGTCGGCGCTGAACGCATGAGCGACCAGCTGCACGGTCTGCGCGTGCTGGTTACGCGCCCGGCAAGACAGGCCAGTGCGCTGGCACGCGCGATCAGCGCCGCCGGCGGCGAGGCAGTGCTGCTTCCGGGTATCGATATAGAAGAGAAAAGCGCGGAGGAGATTCGTGCCGGACTGGCCTCGGCCGCCGATTCGGATCTGCTGGTGTTCGTGAGCCCGAACGCCGCGCGCATCGCATTGGCGGCTCGCACGACGGAAGTCGCGTTGCCTGCGCGTGCGCGCGTTGCCGCCATCGGTGCGGGGACCGCGCAAGAGTTGAAAAAACACGGTGTGCAGGGGATCATCACGTCCCGGCACGGCAGCGACACCGAGGCATTGCTGAGATGTCGGGAAATCCAGGCGCTCGGTGCCGGGACGCGCGTCACGGTGTTTCGCGGCGAAGGCGGGCGTGAAATGCTGGCGCAATGGTTGCGCGAACGGGACGTCGAAGTGAAGTATGTCGAATGCTACCGGCGGCGGCGCCCGGTCCGGGATGCCGCGGAATTGCAACCGCTGTGGGAAAAAGGGGCATTCGCGGCTTGGTCGGCGACCAGCGCCGAAATCGTGGACAATCTGTTTGAACTGGCAGGCGAGAACGGCCGACCGCGGTTGCTGGACGCGCCGCTGTTCGTAACCCATCCCCGGATCGCCGGCCGGGCGTTCGCGCTGGGCGTAAAGACGATTTTCGTGTCCGGCCCGGGCGACACCCGGCTGCTGGACGGTATGCTGACCTGGTTCCGCAAGCTGCGACTTTGAAACGACGCAATTCATCATGAGCGAACATACATCCCAGGAACAGTCCGATTCGCCCCCGCCCCCCCCGCGCTCCAGCGGCACGTCCGGCGTGGCGATCGTTGCGTTGCTGATAGCGCTCGGTGCGGCAGGAGTCGCTGCCTGGCAATGGCACGAGTCGCGCACCGTTCTTGCCAATCTGCAGACGGAACTGGCGAAGCGCGTGACCGAGATCGATGCAAACTCCAGCGCGTCACGCCGTTTGGCCGCGGATACCCGCGACAGCGTGCGCGAAGTCCAGACGCGGCTCGGGCAGCTCGAAGCACGTGTGGTCGAAACTCAGCAGCAGCGCTTTGCGCTGGAAACGTTGTATCGGGAGTTGTCGCACTCGCGTGACGAATGGACTCTGGCCGAGATCGAGCAGATTCTGCTGATCGCCAATCAGCAACTGCAACTTGCAGGCAATCTCAAGGCGGCGCTGATGGCGCTGGAATCGGCGGACGCCCGCTTGGCGCGGTCGGACCGCCCGCAACTTACGCAGTTGCGGCGCGTGCTGGCGCAGGACATCGAGCGGCTGAAAGCGGCGCCGCACGCGGACATTACCGGTGCCGGGTTGCGGCTGGAAAATGTGATCAGGTCGGTCGACGAGCTGCCGCTGGCGATGGACGGCAGGCCGGCGCCGTCGACAGCCCGATTCGAGGAACCGCCGGCAGGCTACTGGCGTGCCTTGCTGCAGGAGCTGCTGAGCGACCTGCGCGCGCTGGTCCGGATTCAGAACATGCAGGATTCGGAACCGCCGTTGCTTGCGCCCGAGCAGGCGTTTTTCCTGCGCGAGAACCTCAAGCTCCGGATGCTCAGCGCCAGGCTGGCGCTGTTGGCCCGCGACGAACCTACCTTCAGGATGGACCTGGCCGCGGGCATGGAACTGATCGAGCGCTTCTTCGATACGGAATCGGCACGGGTCACCGCGACGCTGTCGACGCTGGAGCGTCTGGCCGAGTCCGAGATCGATATCGAGCTGCCGGATATCGACGGCAGCCTGGAGGCGGTGCGCAACTACCGCCTCGTGCGTGAGCGCACGCTGCGATAAGGGGCCCGGATGCGCGGTCTGATTTGGCTTACTGGTCTGTTTGCGGTTGCGGTGACCGTGGTGCTGACTGCGCGCATGAGCGACGGCTACGTCCTGTTGGTGGTACCGCCGCATCGCATCGAGTTGTCGCTGAATGTGGCAATCCTGACGGTCCTGGCGGTGGTGCTTGCCACTTATATGGTGGTGCGCACACTGGCGCTGATCATGAACATGCCGGCGCGGGTGCGCGCATTTCACGAGCGCCGCGCGCAAAAGAAAGCACGTTCGGCATTCACCGGCGCGCTGCGCAATTATTTCGAAGGACGTTTCGGAAAGGCTCAGCGCTCGGCCGAAACCGCCATGAATATGGGCGAGTCGCCGGGCCTGTCGGCTGTGCTGGCGGCGCGCGCCGCCCACGGCATGGGGGCCTATTCGGCCCGCGATGACTACCTTGCACGCGCCGCGGAAGCGGCACCCGAGGATACCGGCGTGCGCCTGATGGCACAGGCGGAAATGCTGCTGGACGAACGCCGCTACCATGATGCGCTCGACGTCCTGCGCCAGCTCCCGGAGAAGCATACCGCGGCCCTGCGCCTGGAGCTGCGCGCGCAACAGCTCGCCCGCAACTGGGACCAGGTGCTTGCACTGATTCCGCTGCTCGAGAAGCGCAAGGTGTTCGAGTTGCCGGTCGTGGCGCAGCTCAGGCGCCAGGCGATCATCGAGAACCTGAAACGCAAGGCTGTGGACGTCGTCGACCTGCGCGAGTTCTGGAACAGGCTGTCGACCGATCAGAAGCGCGAACCGCGAATCGCCGCGACAGCCGCGCAGGGCTACGCCGCGCTCGGTGATTGCGCGGAAGCGAATCGCATCGTCGAGTCCGCACTCGCGGCACAATGGGACTCCGGTCTGCTGGCGCTGTACTCGGAGTGCCTGGGCCCGAACGTAAACGAACAATTGCAGCGTGCCGAATCGTGGTTGAAGACGCATCCTCGAGATCCGGTCCTGTTGCTGGTGCTCGGGCGGCTGTGCGCGCATCTCGAGCTCTGGGGCAAGGCGCGAAGTTATCTGGACGCCAGTCTTTCCATCGAAGCGACGCATTCCGCGCATATCGAACTTGCCCGCCTGCTCGAACGCACGGGCAAACCAGAGTCAGCCGCCGAGCAGTACCGCGAGGCGCTCGATCTCACGCTGTCGCAACTCCGGCAGCTTGCAGGCGGACGCCGGCGCCCCGCGCTCTAGCTTTTCCCCGGAGTTGCAGGCCGGTGGCCTGCGACCTGTACCGTGAACCGATGCAACATTCTCCTGTTTTTACCGACGACATGAATCTGCCAGACCCGCAATCCGACGCCGACGACAAGGAACTGCCGTTGCGCGAAGACATCCGGCTGCTCGGCCGCATCCTTGGCGATACCATCCGCGAGCAGGAAGGCGACGAGATCTTCGACCTGATCGAGCGTACCCGCCAGAATGCGATCGGCTTCCGCCGGGACCGCGACCGGGACGCAAGGCGCGAACTGGAGTCCACGCTGAATCATCTCGATCCGTCCAAAGCCATCGATGTCGTGCGTGCGTTCAGTTTCTTCTCCCTGCTCGCCAATATTGCCGAGGACCAGCACCATATCCGCCGCCGCCGCGCGCATCAGCTGGCGGGTTCGCGACCGCAGGACGGTTCCGTAAAGCTGGCGCTGGAACGTGTTGGCGAAGCGGGCATCCCGGTGCAGAAGGTCGAGACTTTTTTCCGCGACGCGCTGATCGCTCCGGTGCTGACCGCGCATCCGACCGAAGTGCAGCGCAAAAGCATTCTCGATTGCCAGGTGGAGATCGCCAGGCTGCTGACCGAGCGCGACCGCATCCGCCTGACGCCGGAGGAGCGGGACCGCAACGAGGAAGCATTACGCCGCGTGGTCGTGACCCTGTGGCAGACACGCGCATTGCGCGAACTGCGTCTGACGGTGAAGGACGAGATCGAAAACGCGCTTTCCTACTATCGCTACACGTTTTTCAGCCAGGTTCCCCGCCTGTACGCGCAAATCGAAGACCTGCTTGTTTCCGCCGGGGGCGATCCGGGCCAGGTCGGCGCGTTTCTGCGCATCGGCAGCTGGATCGGGGGCGATCGTGACGGCAATCCGTTCGTTACCGATGAAGTCATGCGGCACGCGCTGCGCAGCCAGTCTTCCGCCGTCATGGATTTCTATTTCGACGAGGTGCACAGGCTCGGTGCGGAGCTGTCGCAATCGATTCGCCTCGTCGAGGTCACGCCGGAACTGGAAGCGCTTGCCGCGCGCTCGCCGGACACCTCCGAGCACCGGCGCGACGAACTTTACCGCCGCGCGTTGATCGGCATCTACAGCCGCCTGGCCGAAACGTCCCGTGATCTGGACCATCACCTGCCGGAACGGCGTGCGGTCGGTCATTCACAGCCTTACCGCGAAGCTGCCGAGTTTGCCGCGGAGCTTGCGATTCTGGCGAACTCGCTGCAGACGAATGGCGGCGAGCGCGTGGCTGGCGGACGCCTGCGGCACCTGATACGTGCGGTACAGATATTCGGCTTTCACCTCGCGCCGCTTGGGATGCGTCAGCACAGCGGCGTGCATGAGGCAGTGGTGTCGGAACTGTTTGCAACGGGCGCGCAGCGCCAGGGTTACGCGGACCTCGACGAAGCGGAAAAACGGCGCTGGCTGCTTGAGGAACTTGCCGTACCACGGCTGCTGCGCTCCCCGTTCCTGGAGTACAGCGAGCAGACGCAGAAGGAGCTGGCCATCCTGGACACGGCTGCGCACTTGCAGAAGCGATACGGCAGGCGTGCGCTGCCAAACTACATCATCTCCAACACCGACGACCTGAGCGATCTCCTGGAAGCCGCGCTGCTGATGAAGGAAGCGGGCATGCTGCATCCAGGCGAGGCGCGCAGGCTGGACGTGAACATCATTCCCCTGTTCGAAACCATCGCCGATCTGCGTGGCTGCGGCGAGGTGATGGAAGCGCTGTTCTCGGAGCCGCTGTATCGCGACCTGCTGCCGAGCCGCGGCAACCTGCAGGAAGTGATGCTGGGATATTCCGACAGCAACAAGGACGGCGGTTTTCTGACCGCGAGCTGGGAGCTATACAAGGCCGAGGTCACGCTGGTCAAGGTGTTTGCAAGGCACGGCGTGCGGCTGCGGCTTTTCCACGGCCGCGGCGGAACGGTCGGACGTGGCGGCGGGCCGAGCTATCAGGCGATTCTTGCGCAACCGCCCGGCAGCGTAGCCGGCCAGATCCGCATCACCGAGCAGGGCGAGGTCATCGCCAGCAAATACTCCGACCCGGAGATCGGGCGGCGCAACCTCGAGACGCTGGTGGCGGCCACGCTGGAGGCCAGCCTGTTGCCGTCCAGCGACCGCAGCGCCGAGCGTGCGGGCTATTACGAGGCGATGGCGGAGATGAGCGAAACCGCGTTTCGCGCCTACCGCGCGCTGGTCTATGAGACGCCGGATTTCGTGAAATTCTTTCGTGCGGCAACGCCGATCGCGGAAATTGCGGATCTGCATGTCGGCAGCCGTCCCGCATCCAGAAAAAAGTCGGATCGCATCGAAGATCTGCGCGCCATACCCTGGGTATTCTCCTGGTCGCTTGCCCGGGTCATGCTGCCTGGCTGGTACGGATTCGGCGCGGCGGTAGAGGCCTGGCAGAAACGGCATGGCGACGAAGGCATGAACCTGCTCAGGGACATGTACGGCAGCTGGCCGTTCTTTCGTACCCTGCTTTCCAATATGGACATGGTGTTGTCCAAGACCGATATCCGTATCGCATCGAGGTATGCCGAGCTGGTGGAAGATACCGCGCTGCGCGAACAGGTGTTCGGGGCGATCGAGCAGGAATGGCGGCGGACCGTGGATGCGCTGCTGATGATCACCGGTCAGCGCGAACTGCTGGAAACGAACCCGATGCTGGCGCGCAGCTTCCGCAACCGCTCACCCTATATCGATCCGCTGAATCACCTGCAGGTGGAACTGCTGCGACGGTACCGCAAAGGCGAGACGCACGAGCGCCTGCGGCGCGCAATCCTGCTGACTATCAATGGCGTTGCAGCGGGTCTGCGCAACAGCGGATAGGAGAGAACTTTACCGCAGGGGCGCGGAGGCGCTGAGAAAGCGCAGAGACGCCGAGAGAAGCACAAAATCCGCGTTGCAAACCGGCCTGCCCGTGAGCCGGGAGCGTCTCGCCCAGTTTTGTCCTGACTTCCTCCGCGTTTTCTCAGCGCCTCTGCGGCAAGGCACTACCGAGGCTTAAACAGCCGCGGGGCTGGGGTCGACCGAGGGCGTAAACGCGTCGGAATAGAACTCGTCTTCGGGCAGGCTGCACTGAGACGTGAAATCGCGGTGCGCCGCCTCGACCATGACCGGCGCGCCGCAGGCGTAGACCTGGTAACCGGACATGTCCGGGAAGTCCTCCATGACCGCACGGTGTACCAGTCCCGTGCGGCCCTGCCAAGCGTCTTCTTGCAAGGCATCCGAGACCACCGGAATGAAGCTGAAGTTTCCGTGCTGCTGCTGCCATTGGCCGCAGAGCTCCGCCATGTAGAGATCGTCCGGGCGCCGCCCGCCCCAGTACAGCACCATCTGCCGGTCGAGCCCGATGTGGAACGCATGCTCGATGACGCTCTTGATCGGCGCAAAGCCGGTTCCGCTTGCCAGAAAGATGATCGGCTTGTCGGAATCCTCGCGCAGGAAGAAAGTGCCGAGCGGACCCTCGAAGCGCAGGATGTCTCTTTCTTTCATCCGGCTGAATACATACTCGGTAAAGGCGCCGTGCGGCATGTTGCGCACATGCAGTTCGACGAATTCGTCGTCATGCGGCGGATTACCCATCGAGTAGCTGCGGCGCTTGCCTTCTTTCAGCAGGATGTCGATGTACTGCCCGGCAAGAAACTGCAGACGTTCGTTTGCCGGCAGCTTGAGCTTGAGCACCATCACATCGGGCGCTGCCCTGACCAGGGACTGCACTCGGCAGGGCAGCTTGCGGATTTCCAGCTGTCCGACGCCCGCGATCTCGCGCGCCTCGATGACGAGATCGCTCAGCGGCCTGGCCTGGCAGAACAGGGCGAGTCCGGCCTTCTTCTCGAACTCGGCCAGCACGTAGGGTTGCGGATTGCCGTAGTCGACACTGCCTTCCAGGATCTTCCCCTTGCACGTCCCACAGGCGCCGTTGCGGCAGCCGTATGGCAGCGTATAGCCCTCGCGTTGCGCCGCGGCGAGCACAGTTTCACCATCCTCGACGGTGAATGTATGGTTGCTGGGTTTGATCGTGACTTTGTGCGACATCGGCTGCTTTCTGATTGACGAAGTTGGAGGCGCAAGGCCTCACGTTCGTTACCTTACAATAGCTGCATGCGAAGACTGCTGATCATCGGTTGCGGCGACATCG
This sequence comes from Burkholderiales bacterium, assembly GCA_040880425.1. Classification (GTDB taxonomy): domain Bacteria; phylum Pseudomonadota; class Gammaproteobacteria; order Burkholderiales; family Eutrophovitaceae; genus DATKEK01. The sequence goes on from JBBDIL010000016.1 coordinate 61,714, forward strand.
GACTGCGGGTAGCGCGCGCGCTGCAGGGCCGCCGGCGTATCTATGCGCTCACGCGTTCGGAACGGCGCCATGATCTGCTGCGCTCGGTCGGTGTCGTCCCGGTGGCCGGTGATCTCGATCACCCGGATACTCTGCATCGGCTTGCGGGTATCGCGCAGGACGTGATTCATCTCGCGCCGCCGCCTGCGGCCGGCACGCGCGATGCGCGAACCGCGAATCTGGTCAGGGCCCTGACAAGGGCCCGGAGCTTACCACAACGCCTCGTGTACATCAGCACCAGCGGCGTGTATGGCGACTGCGGCGGCGCTTTGGTGGACGAGACGCGGCCGGCCCGGCCGTTGACGGACCGGGCCAGGCGCCGTGTCGATGCCGAGCGAGCGCTGCGCGCCTGGGGCGCCGAGACGGGCGTGCATGTTTCGATCGTGCGGGCGCCGGGGATCTACGCGTCCGGGCGGCTGCCGCTTGAACGCCTGAAGTCGGGAACGCCGGCGCTTGCGCCGGGGCAGGACCCCTACACCAATCACATTCATGCAGACGACCTGGCGCGCATCGTGGTCGCTGCGCTTACCCGTGGCCGCGCCGGTCGTGCGTACAACGCATCCGACGATTCTTCCATGCGCATGGGCGAGTATTTCGACTTCGTGGCGGGTCGCTTCGGACTGCCACGCCCTCCGCGCATCACCCTGGAGCAGGCAAGCAGCCGGGTGCCGGAAACGCTGCTGTCGTTCATGCGTGAATCGCGCAGACTGGCAAACGTGCGGATGAAGAAGGAACTGCGCATCAAGCTGCAGTATCCGTCGGTCGTGCAGGGCGTGGTTGCGCCGGCGAATGCAGGCTGCTAACCCAATGCACACAAACGCCGTGGCGCCAGGTGCCGGCAGCGATGAGATCCTCGTGGTGCTGACCAGTCTGCCGGATCGCGACAGTGCGCAGAAACTCGCGCGCCTGCTGGTCGAACAACGCCTCGCAGCCTGCGTAAACGTGCTCGACGGCTGTACGTCGGTCTACCGCTGGCAGGACGCGATCGAGACCGTGCGTGAGGTGCCGGTCATGATCAAGACCCGGCGCGAACGTTTCCCCGGTCTGCAGGATGCGATTCTCGCCGCGCATCCCTACGACGTCCCCGAAATCGTCGCGCTTACCGTGCACGACGGCCTGCCCGCCTACCTGGGATGGGTGCTGGCGGAAACCACTTAGGTAGTCGGCCTTTCCTTGAGAGTCATGCAACGCCCGCATTCGCGATATTGCGCCATCCTTTTGACGAATCCGTGGATTCTGTTCTGGGCGGTGCTGGTTTCGCCTGCGCTTGCCGGCGATACCCTCTTGGAGCCGGAGCAGGCATTCGTGATTTCGGCGCGTCTGGTATCGGATACACAGCTCGAGGTTGCATACCGCATCGCCCCTGGCTACTACTTATACCGCGACAAGCTGGATTTTCGCATCGAGCCCGCCTCGATGCGGCTCGGTGAGCCGCGCCTGCCGCCCGGCCGCTGGCACGAGGATGAGTTCTTCGGAAGAAGCGAGATCTACCGCGAGCGGCTGACGGTCCGCATCCCGCTGCACGGCGCCGAAGATTACGACCGCTTCAGGCTGGTCGCGGTTTCGCAGGGCTGCGCGGATGTCGGCGTCTGCTTTCTGCCGATCGAGCAGTCCGTCAGGATCACGCGCGGCGGACTTCCCGGGCTGGGCGCGCCGCAACCATGAAGCGTTTCTGGCAGGCGAGCCTGTTCCTGTCGGTCGCGGCGCTGGCGGTGGCCGCAGGCTTCTATCTGAATCCGGTCACGCGGGACGGCGGCGGGGCAGACGAGATCGATGCGCGCGCGGTGCTCACCAGCCCTCTCGCTGATCTGCGAGGCGAATCGCGCAGGCTCGAAGAATGGGCCGGCAAGGTGCTGGTGGTGAACTTCTGGGCGACGTGGTGTCCGCCCTGCCTGGAGGAGATTCCGATCTTCATCGGCATGCAGGAACGGCTGGGCGACCGGGGTCTGCAGTTCGTCGGTATCGCCATCGACGATCTGGAGCGCGTGCGTGTTTTCGTCGACCGCCAAGGCTTGAATTACCCGACCCTGGTCGGGCAGGCAGATGCGATGGCGCTGTCGGATCTCGCCGGCAACGCCCGAGGCGGCTTGCCTTACACCTTGGTATTCGACCGTTCGGGGGAGATTCTGAGCAGGCATTACGGCGCCCTGACCAGACAAAAACTTGAATCCATCGTCCTGCCAGCGCTATGAAAGTGCTGCTATCTGATGCGAACGTTGCATAACGTATTACTCCTGTTTGCTTTAGGCGGGCAGTAGGCGAGCAGCTGTGGATTGTGCTGCCGAGAGCCTTCGACCGGCATCGCGCTGGGCTGGCTGTGTCCCGCAGAATGATGAGTTTGGTCGATCGCGCAGTGCCAACCTGAAGCGAAATCTGGACAAAATGCCGCGAACTGCGGCAAACTCGCCGCCATGAAACCTGCCCGGTCGGGTGGCAAAGCGGTTGTAACCCGCCTCAAGCCATCGCAAAGCCTACTCGTCGTTCACGGCCCGAACCTGAACCTGCTCGGCACCCGCGAGCCGGAGGTTTACGGTTCCGAGACACTGGCTGCGATCGACCGGCGATTGATCGCGAGGGCGAAGCGGGGCGGCGCGACGATCGCGACATTTCAGGCCAATTCCGAGGGAGAGCTGATCGACAGGATTCATCGCGCGCGCGCGGAATCGATCGAATTCATCATCATCAATCCGGCGGGGTTCACGCATACCAGCGTGGCCTTGCGCGATGCGCTGGCGGCGGTCGCGATCCCTTTTCTCGAGGTGCATCTCACCAATGTCCATGCGCGCGAGCCGTTCCGCCGGCATTCTTATTTCAGCGACGCGGCGCTCGGCGTCATCTGCGGACTGGGGTCGCGGGGCTACGACTTCGCGCTCGAGTTTGCGCTCGGCTTTGACGAAAGGAAATGAGCTAAATGGACTTGAGGAAACTCAAGAAACTGATCGACCTGGTCCAGGAATCGGGAATCGCCGAGCTGGAGATTACCGAGGGCGAGGAGAAAGTCCGCATCAGTCGCAGCGGTTCCAGCGTGCAGGCTGCGTCGAATCTCCCGCAACTTGCGGCGCCAGTGGCCTCGCCGCCGGTTGCGGCCGAGGCGGCGCCTGCTGCTCCAGGCGCGCCGGCAGAACCCGAAGGTCACACGGTGAAGTCGCCGATGGTCGGCACCTTCTACCGTTCGCCATCGCCCGGCGCGAACGTGTTCGTCGAAGTTGGGCAGACCGTGAATGCCGGCGACACGCTGTGCATCATAGAAGCGATGAAACTGCTGAACGAGATCGAGGCGGATGTGGGCGGTACGGTCAAGGCGATCCTGGTTGAAAACGGGCAGCCTGTGGAGTACGGCCAGCCGCTGTTCCTTATAGGCTGAACTTTTCTTCACCGGCCGCAATGCGGCCCTGTCGACGGCGCTTTCATGTTCGAGAAGATTCTCATTGCCAACCGCGGCGAAATCGCGCTGCGCATTCAACGTGCCTGCCGCGAGCTCGGCATCAAGACGGTCGCGGTGCACTCGGAGGCGGATGCCGACGCAAAATACGTTCGACTCGCAGACGAGTCGGTTTGCATCGGCCCCGCCGCCTCGACCGATTCCTACCTGAATATTCCGGCGATCATCAGCGCCGCCGAGGTGACCGATGCCGAGGCGATCCATCCCGGATACGGTTTCCTGTCGGAGAACGCCGACTTTGCCGAGCGTGTCGAGAAAAGCGGTTTCGTGTTTATCGGGCCGCGTCCCGATACCATCCGCCTGATGGGCGACAAGGTCAGCGCCAAGCAGGCGATGATCAAGACCGGCGTCCCGGTGGTCCCGGGCAGCGACGGTGCATTGCCGGAAGATCCGAAAGAAGTGCTGGCGATCGGCCGCAAGATTGGCTATCCGGTGATCATCAAAGCCGCCGGTGGTGGCGGCGGGCGCGGCATGCGGGTGGTGCATACCGAGGCAGCACTCAGCAACGCGGTGACGATGACCCGGCAGGAAGCGAAGTCCGCGTTCGGGAATCCAACCGTGTACATGGAAAAATTCCTCGAGCAGCCGCGCCACGTGGAGATCCAGGTGCTAGCCGACGAGCACCGCAATGCGGTCCACCTGGGCGACCGTGACTGTTCGATGCAGCGCCGCCACCAGAAGATCATCGAGGAGGCACCCGCGCCGCTGATTCCCGCGAAGGAAAGGATACGGATCGGAGACCGGGCGGCCGAAGCCTGCCGCAAGATCGGTTACCGCGGTGCCGGCACCTTCGAGTTTCTGTACGAAAAGGGCGAGTTTTATTTCATCGAGATGAACACCCGCGTGCAGGTGGAACACCCGGTAAGCGAGATGATCACCGGGATCGACATCGTGGCCGCGCAGATCCGGGTAGCGGCAGGCCAGAAGCTGCCGTTTCGGCAGAAGGACGTGCCCTTTCGCGGGCATGCGATCGAATGCCGGATCAACGCCGAGCATGCTTACAAATTCACGCCGTCGCCGGGACGGATCACTACATGGCATGTTCCCGGAGGCCCGGGTATTCGGGTCGATTCCCACGTCTATCAGAACTATTTCGTGCCGCCGCATTACGATTCGCTCATCGCCAAGGTCATCGCTTACGGCGACACGCGCGACCAGGCGATTGCGCGCATGCGCGTCGCGCTCTCGGAAATGGTGATCGAGGGCATTCAGACCAATCTGCCCTTGCACCGCGACCTGATGGTCGATACCGCGTTCGTGCGTGGCGGTACCAGCATCCACTACCTGGAAGAAAAGCTCGCCAAGATCGCTCGCGAGTAGCATGCGCGGGGTCCCGCCTGCGGGCTGTCACGGAGGTGCGCCATCGTCTGGATCGCAGTTGAAATGACGCTGGATGCAGCGTCGGTGGCAACTTTTACCGACGCGTTGCTCGAGGCCGGCGCGGTATCGGTGGATGTCGCCGACCGGAATGCCGGCGCCGGCGACGAGCGGCCGATCTTTGCCGAACCCGGCGAGGATTTCGATCTGGCGTGGGGAGACAACCGGGTGGTGGCGCTGTTTCCCGCAGAAACCGACCTTGGCGCGGCGCTTGAACTTGCCCGTGAGGGTGCCGGGCTGGACGCGTTGCCGCCCTGGCGCGCAGGTGCGATCGAGGACCGCGACTGGGTACGCATGGTGCAGGATCAGTTCCAGCCGATTCGTATCTCTCGGCGGATCTGGATCGTGCCGACTTGGCACAACCCGCCCGATCCCGCTGCGATCAATATCCTGCTCGACCCGGGACTGGCTTTCGGCACCGGCAGCCATCTCACCACGCGCCTGTGCCTGGAATGGATGGCGGACAATCTGCGCGAGGGGGAATCCGTAATCGATTACGGCTGCGGTTCGGGAATCCTGGCGATCGCCGCCGCCAAATTGCAGGCGGGACCGGTGATCGGTGTCGATATCGATCCGCAGGCGGTCGAGTCGAGTCGCTACAATGCGTCTCTGAACGGGGTGAGCGCCTGGTTCCAACTCGCAGACGGTGCGCCGCCGATGCCTGCGGATGTCGTGATCGCAAACATTCTCTCCGGACCGCTGAAAGTGCTGGCCCCGCTGTTCGCGCAGTTGACCCGTCCCGGTGGCCGCATCGTGCTCTCCGGCGTGCTGGCCGCGCAGGCCAGCGAGGTGGCGGAAAGCTACAGTCAATGGTTTGAAATGCGCCCCGAAGTCGTTGTGGAAGGCTGGGCCAGACTGGAAGGCAGCCGGACATCAGCCGTCGGAGATCGCACTTGAATCTTTATACGCGTTGCCCGCATTGCGACACGGTGTTCCGGGTCACCACGCGCGATCTGCAGGCCTCCAGCGGCCGCGTGCGATGTGGGCATTGCCAATCGGTGTTCGACGCGTTTGCCACCCTCACCGCACAGGAGCCGGCAACCGATCAGGCTGCACCGGTCATCGATGACGCCGAACTGGTTGCCGGGCCGCAGTCCGCCGAAGAGTCTTCCATCCCTGACCGCGAGACCCTGCACGGCGCCAGGCAAACCGGGCTGGCCGCAACGGTCCCGGAAACGCCTTCACGCGCGGCGAGACCGGACGGAACAAATAGCCCTGCTGCGCGGTCGGGAGAGAACGACCCGGCGGAAAGTCTGTACGAATGGGAGTTCCGCCTGCCGCCGCCGCGGCCGCGAACCGGCATGTGGGCAACGCTCGCGCTGCTCATGCTGCTGACGGCCGCGGTGCAGGCCGGGGTCGGCTTTCGCAGCGAGATTTTGGCGGCCTACCCGAAGACGCGCGCGGTCTACGAGCGCGCCTGCAACTGGCTGGGATGCGAGGTCGGGTTGCCGAGGCTGGCCGATCGCATCCATATCGACGCCTCGGATCTGCAGTTCGTCGATCCCACGCGGCCGAACCAGATTGAATTGAGCGTGCTGATACGCAATCGTGCGCCGGTCGCCGTGGAGTATCCAGCGTTCGAGTTGACGCTGACCAACGCACGCGAGCAGGTGGTGGCGCGGCGTGTTTTCATGCCGCGCGAGTATCTCGAAGAACCGGAGCGTATCCCGCAGGGATTGCCGCCCCGCGCCGAACTGCCGGTGCGCCTTTCCCTGGACACCGGCGAGGTGCGCGCAGCCGGCTACCGGGTATATTTTTTCTATCCCTGAAGGAGGCAGATGCTGAAGCAGACACCGCTCAACGCGGCACATCGCGCGCTGAATGCCAAGCTGGTGGATTTCGGCGGCTGGGAAATGCCGCTGCATTACGGCTCGCAGATCGAGGAGCATCACCAGGTCAGGCGCGACGCCGGCATGTTCGATGTGTCGCACATGCTCGCGATCGATATCGACGGCGCCGGTTCCAGGGACCTCCTGCGCGCGCTGCTGGCGAATGACGTCGATCGCCTCAAGGCTTCCGGCAAAGCGCTGTATTCCTGCATGCTGAACCCGCAGGGCGGCGTGCTGGACGATCTCATCGTGTATCTCCTGGAGGAAGAGCGCTACCGGGTGGTGGTGAATGCCGCCACCGCGGACAAGGATCTCGCATGGATCGATACGCAACGCACACGCTGCGCGTCCCCGGTGAGCGTTACCCCGAGACGCGACCTGGCCATGATTGCGGCGCAGGGACCGCATGCGCGTGAGAAAGTCTGGAGCGCGTTTCCCCGCCTGCGGGAAAAGACGGGTTCTCTCGCCGTTTTCTCCGGCTGCAGCAGCGATGGCTGGTTCGTTGCCCGCACCGGCTATACCGGCGAGGACGGTTTCGAGATGCTGCTGCCCGCCGCGCAAGCGGAGTCGTCGTGGAAGGCGCTGCTCGCGGCCGGTGTGGCGCCGGCCGGACTCGGTGCCCGGGACACCTTGCGTCTGGAAGCGGGCATGAATCTGTACGGTCAGGACATGGACGATTCGGTCACGCCGCTTGAAGCGGGCCTGGCGTGGACCGTGGACCTCGCGTCCGAACGCGATTTCGTGGGCAGGCAGGCGCTGACGGCGAATCCGCCGGAACGGCAGATGCTCGGGCTGGTGCTGCTGGAGCGGGGCGTGCTGCGTGCCCACCAGAAGGTCGTCACCGCGCGGGGCGAGGGCGAGATCACCAGCGGCACGTATTCGCCGACGCTTGGCGTGTCGATCGCAATGGCGCGCTTGCCGCTCGCCGTGGCGCCGGACGAAGAAGTATCGGTCGAAGTGCGCGACCGGCGATTGACGGCGAGAACGGTAAAATACCCTTTTGTCCGCCACGGCAAGAGCCTGATCGGCGCGGTCGCGGACCGACAAGCCAAAGGAACAAAAGCATGAACATTCCCTCCGAACTGAAGTACACCCCGACCCACGAGTGGGTGCGTACCGAAAAGGATGGCACGGTCGCGGTCGGTATCACCCATCACGCGCAGGATCTGCTGGGCGATCTGGTTTTCGTCGAGCGCCCGGCGGTCGGAAAGCAATTCAGTCAGGGCGAAGAATGCGGTGTCGTCGAGTCGGTGAAGGCTGCTTCCGACATTTACGCGCCGGTTTCCGGAGAAGTCGTTGCCAGCAATAATGAACTGGAAGCGGCTCCGCAGAAGATCAACGAAGCTGCGTACGAGGCGTGGATGTTCAAGCTCAAGCCCGCCAATCCGGCGGAGCTCGACGGACTGCTGGACGCGGACGGTTACCGAAAACTGGTGGAGGCGGAAGCGGATTGAAATAATCCGGGCGTCCGGGTGCAGCCGGCCGCGCTCCGGTTTCGCGCCTGATTTCCCTGTCCTGACACTTGAGTGCGCTGGAATCACATGCCGTTCATCCCCCATACAGAAGACGACATCCGCGACATGCTGGCCGAGATCGGCGCAAAGCGGATCGAAGATCTTTTCGAAGAGATTCCCGGCTCACTCAAGGCCAGCGGGCTGCCGGCAATTCCGCATGGCATGAGCGAAATGGAGGTCACGCGTCTGATGCATGCGCGCGCGCGCGCCGATGCCGATTTCCTGAATTTCATCGGTGCCGGGGCCTACGAGCACCACATCCCCGCGGCAGTCTGGCAGATTGCCACGCGCGGCGAGTTCTATTCCGCGTATACGCCCTACCAGGCGGAGGCGAGCCAGGGGACGCTGCAGCTGCTCTACGAATACCAGAGCATGATGTGCTCGCTGACCGGTCTGGACGTGACCAACGCCAGTCTGTACGACGGCGCTTCCGCGCTGGCGGAGGCGGCGCTGATGGCCGTGCGCCTGCACAAGTCGGCGCGGCGCATCCTGATGCCTGCCACCGTGCATCCTGCATACCGCAAGACGGTGCGCGATATCGTCTCGAACCAGGATGTGCAGATCGTCGACGTGGCCTTTTGCACGGACGAAGGAAGGACGCTGCCCGACGCGGTGAAAGCGGTGGCCAGCGGGGAATTCGCCGCGCTGGTGGTGCCGCAACCGAATTACTTCGGAATGCTGGAAGATGTCGACGCACTGACCGACCTTGCGCATGCAACCGGCGCACTCACGATCGCCTGCGTCAACCCGACTTCACTGGCATTGCTGAAACCGCCGGGCAAATGGGGCGAACTTGGCGCCGACACCGCGGTGGGTGAGGGCCAGCCGCTCGGCGTGCCGCTGGCGAACGGCGGACCCTATTTCGGTTTCATGGCGTGCAGGCAGTCACTGGTGCGGCAGATGCCCGGCCGCATCGTCGGGCGCACCGTCGACCTGGATGGTCGCCCTGGTTTCGCTCTGACCTTGCAGGCGCGCGAGCAGCATATCCGCCGTTCCAAGGCGACTTCGAACATCTGCACCAACCAGGGGCTGGCGGTGACCGCGGCGACGATATACCTCGCGATGCTCGGGCCCGACGGCCTGAAACGGGTCGCTTCCGCTTCACACGCGAATACGGTTGCGCTGATGGAAAGTCTGGCGCGCATCCCGGGCGTGCGGCCGCTGTTCGGTGGCCCTGTTTTCCACGAGGCCGTACTGTCACTTCCGCGGCCCATCTCGCAGGTTCTGACGGGACTGCGCGCACACGGCATCATCGGCGGGCTGGACCTCTCCGAGCATTACCCGGAACTGGGCAATGCGATTCTCGTATGCGCAACCGAAACCAAGACCCCCGAGGACATCGAGCGTTACGCCAACGCGCTCGCCCAGTGCCTGCAGGCGACCTGAGGCAGTCGTGCTGCCTCACCTTTAAAAACCATGTTACGACCGAAGAAGGAGCAAGCACGTGGCAACCGTTACCCTGAAAGGCAATCCCGTTACCGTGGCCGGCACGCTGCCGAAAGCCGGTGATTCGGCGCCGGCTTTCTCCCTGACCGGCAAGGACTTGGGCGACGTGGCGCTCAAGAGTTATGCGGGCAAGCGCAAAGTGCTGAATATCGTGCCGAGCCTCGACACGCCGACCTGCCAGCAATCGACGCGGGTGTTCAACGAAAAGGCATCCGCAACCGAAAATTCGGTGGTGCTGGTGATTTCCGCTGACCTGCCGTTTGCAATGTCGCGTTTCTGCGGCGCCGAGGGGCTGAACAACGTCGTGACGCTTTCCACGTTCCGCAACCGGGACTTTCACACTTCCTATGGTGTGGACATCGCGGATGGCCCGCTCAAGGGCCTGACCGCGCGTGCCGTGGTGGTACTGGACGAGAACGACAAGGTGCTGCACTCGCAGCTGGTGCCGGAGATCGCGAACGAACCGGATTACGACGCGGCGCTCGCGTCCCTGAAATAATCGGGTAGCGGCTCCACGGTATCCTGCGAGAACAAGACCGACCACTCGTACAATGCTGGTATTCGATCTTTCCATCCCCGGGCGTCGCGCGCACGCGCAGGCGCCGGCCGAATCGTCAACTGCCGATCTGCCGGCGCACCTGCTGCGTACCGATGCGCCGTTGCTGCCGGAAGTCTCCGAGCTGGATGCGGTCAGGCATTACACGCGCCTGTCGCAGAAAAATTTCTCCATCGACACGCATTTCTATCCGCTCGGTTCGTGCACGATGAAGTACAACCCGCGCGCCTGCAATTCGCTGGCGATGCTGCCGGCGTTCCTGTCGCGGCACCCGCTGGCGCCGGACGAAACCGGACAGGGCTTTCTTGCCTGCATGTACGAGCTGCAGGAAATGCTGATGGAAGTGACCGGGATGGCGGGCGTGAGCTTGGCGCCCATGGCCGGAGCGCAAGGCGAGTTCGCCGGCGTGGCGATGATTCGCGCCTATCACCGCAGGCGCGGCGACATCGCGAGAAACGAAATCATCGTGCCGGACGCGGCGCATGGCACCAATCCGGCGACGGCGATCATGTGCGGCTATCAGGTGCGGGAAGTGCGCACCGACCGCGATGGCAATGTCGATCTGCAGGCGCTTGAGAAAGCAGTCGGTCCGCAGACCGCCGGGTTAATGCTGACCAACCCGTCGACGCTCGGCGTGTTCGAACGGACCATCGAACGCATCCGCGACATCGTACATGGCGCTGGCGGCCTGCTCTACTACGACGGTGCCAACCTGAACGCCATCCTCGGCAAGGTGCGGCCGGGTGACATGGGTTTCGATGTGATCCACATGAACCTGCACAAGACTTTCTCGACGCCGCATGGCGGCGGCGGTCCGGGTGCGGGGCCTGTCGGCGTGCAGGAGCGGCTGTTGCCTTTCCTGCCGGTGCCGATCGTCGGCAGAGAGGGTGATCGCCACGTGGTGCTCACGGAGCGGAACCGGCCGCAATCGATTGGCCGGCTGTCCGCGTTCATGGGCAACGCCGGCGTGCTGCTGCGTGCCTACATTTATGCCAGGATGCTCGGCCGCGACGGCATGCATCGGGTGGCGGAGTTCGCGACACTGAATGCGAATTATCTGATGTCGCGATTGCGCAAGGCTGGATTCGAGATCGCGTATCCGAAACGACGGGCGAGCCACGAGTTCATCGTGACGCTCAAGGGCCTGAAGGAACGAACCGGCATAGGTGCCATGGACTTCGCCAAGCGGCTGCTCGACAAAGGCTTCCATGCTCCGACCACATACTTTCCGCTGCTGGTTCCGGAGTGCCTGCTGATCGAACCCACCGAGACCGAATCGAAGCAGACGCTGGACCTCTTCGTGGCGGCAATGCAGGAAATTCTGCGGGAGGCGCAGGAACAGCCTGCGACCGTGAAAAGTGCGCCGTATTCAACCCCGGTACGCCGCTTGGACGATGTGAAAGCGGCGCGGGAACTCGATCTCAGATGGACTCCGGGCAAATAGAGAGCCCGCACAAGGGCAAAACCGGCATCCGGCGCATTCTCAATGCGCTGTTCTACTCGTTTGACGGGTTGCGCGCGGCGTTCAGGCACGAAGATGCATTCCGCCAGGAAGTCCTGCTGGCGGCGGTGCTGATCCCGATTGCGCTGGTACTGCCGGTGTCCGGGCTCGGCAAGGCACTGATGATCGCCGCCGTGCTGATGGTGCTCGTGGTCGAACTGCTGAACTCGGCAGTGGAAGCGGCGGTAGACCGCATTTCGCTGGAAAGCCATCGGCTGGCCAAGCGCGCCAAGGACATCGGCAGCGCGGCGGTGTTTATTTCTCTGGTCAACGTGGCGGCGGTCTGGCTGCTGGTCCTGTTCGGCTGACCGTTCCGCTGGCCGCCGCCCTGCGGTCACGCAATCGTCACAGAACTGTCATCGCAGTTTCTTTATGCGCCGGCACAGTGCGCCGCGCATGCACAGCAATGCGTTCGTACTTCAGGAGCTTCTGCCGGCTGCTTCGAGCCTGCGAATCGCAGTTGTTACCGAGACTTATCCGCCCGAAGTAAACGGCGTCGCCATGACCATCGGCCGCACCGTCGCCGCCATGCAGGCGCGCGGACACAGTGTGCAGCTGATCCGGCCCCGACAGCATCGAACTGAAAGCGCGGCGCAGGCCGACCACTTTGAAGAAATCCTCAGCCGCGGCATCCCGATCCCGCACTATGACGGCCTGCGGGTTGGGCTGCCGGCGAAGCAGGCGCTCACCCGACTGTGGTCGCTGCAGCGGCCCGATATCGTGCATATCGTTACAGAGGGACCGCTCGGCTGGTCGGCGTTATCCGCCGCGATCAAGCTGCGGCTGCCGCTCACGACCGGATTCCACACGAATTTCCACGCCTACAGCCAGCACTACGGTATCGGTTTCCTGAAGAAGCCGATCTCCGCGTATTTGCGCAGGTTGCACAATCGGGCGGACGCCACCATGGTGCCAACCGACGCGCTGCGCCGCAACCTCGAGCGCGACGGGTATGAGAACGTGCGCGTGGTCGCGCGCGGAGTCGATACCCGATTGTTCTCACCAGATCGGCGGCAGTCCGCCTTGCGCGACGCGTGGCAGGTCGATGAGCGTACGCCGGTCGCGCTCTACGTCGGGCGGCTTGCGCCGGAGAAAAATCTGTCCGCGGTGGTACGTGCGTTCGACGCAATGCGTGCGGTCCAGCCATTGGTGCGCATGGTCTGGGTGGGCGACGGACCCGAGCGTGCCACCCTGCAGAAACGCCATCCCGATCACGTATTTGCCGGCATGCGCTGCGGACAAGACCTTGCCGGGTACTACGCGTCGTGCGACGTGTTCCTGTTCGCGAGCCTGACCGAGACTTTTGGCAACGTCACTCTGGAGGCGATGGCTAGCGGACTGGCGGTGGTTGCCTTCGACTACGCGGCGGCACAACAGCACATCGTGCACGGCGTGAACGGGATGGTCGCGCGCTGCGGGGACGACGAGGGATTCGCCCGGCAGGCGCGGGTCCTGGCAGCGGATGTGCACGGCTTCGCCGGGTTGCGTGCGGCCGCCCGCGCCACCGCCGTCGGAATCGATTGGGAGAAGGTATTCGAGGATTTCGAGGCGGTGTTGTTCGAGGCAATCAGATGCCGGAGGCCTGCGCATGCATAGACCGGCAGGCGACCGGCTGTGGCTCATCTACGACGAGCGGATTTGTCTGCGGCTGAACCGGGCCGGCAAGATCGACTGGGTGCGCCGGGTGTTCCACGCGGTCAGCCGGCTTGGCGATGGCATGTTCTGGTATGGGCTGATGATCTGGCTGCTGGTCGGCTACGGCATTGGAGCGGCGGGCGCCGTCATGCACATGCTCGGCGCTGGGCTTGTCTCGACCGCGCTGTACAAGTGGCTTAAAGCGAAAATATCCCGGCCGCGACCCTACCAGGTGAATCAGGCGATCGTCTGCAGCGCCGCGCCGCTCGACCAGTTCAGCTTTCCGTCAGGGCACACGCTGCACGCGGTTGCATTCAGTGTAGTGCTACTGGCGCACTACCCGGGCTTTGCGTGGCTGGTCCTGCCATTCAGCGCGCTGGTGGCGCTGTCGCGCATGGTTCTCGGATTGCATTATCCGAGTGACGTGCTCGCCGGTGCGGCGCTCGGTGCCGCCATCGCCGCACTTTCGCTCTCGATCTAGATTTCCAGTATCGATTCCGTTCAAGGCGACCGGTATCACGCTGGAACGTGCACTGGCGCGTGCGCCGGCACCGGAAGCAGCGTTATTGGCAGACTCGGCGCATGCCATTCGCGAGCCCGCAAGCGGTCAACTGGAAACCAAGCAGTTCAAAAAAATCATAGACTTTGAATTGAAATATCGTAAAATCCCTCGCTAGTTCGGTATAAAGTATTAGAAAACCAATAATTTGGCCTCCGGAAGAACCTCAGGGCGGGTGGGATGAACAAGACGGCTTTCTGGAAGACGGACTGGTTCCTCGGGCTGGTCGTCGCCGTCGTGCTGCTGTTCGCGACCAACTCCTATCTGATTCAGAGTATCGAGCGCGGTGCCTACGATCTCGGCGTGCGCCTGTCCGACCGTACCCCGTCCGACAGGGTGGCGGTGATCGCGATAGACGATCAGAGCATTGCCAATATCGGGCGCTGGCCCTGGTCGCGCGACGTGCATGCGCAGATGGTCGAGCTGCTTGCCGGCGCGGGTGCCAAGGTCGTTGGCTACGCCTCGTTCTTCTTCGAGCCGCAGGTCGATGCGGGCCTTGCCTACGTCCATCGCATGATCGACCTGTACCAGGAACTTCCGGAAGCGGTTCAGGAGGACATGGCCGAGTTCGCTGGCGTCCTGGCGGAGGCGGAGGACGCGTTGAACAGCGACCGCAAGCTGGCTGCCGCGGTGGCTGCGGCCGGCAACGTTGCGCTGCCGATGCTGTTTCAGCTCGGCGAACCGCGCGGAAATCCCGACCGGCCGTTGCCGGAGTTCGTGATGCGCAACCAGGTCACCCAGGTCGTCGACAGGACCGGGGCCAACCTGTATCCGATACCGACGGTCGCAGCGGCCATTCCGCTTGAGGAAATCGCCGCTCACTCCGCAGCGATCGGGCATCTGAACGCCGCTCCCGACGTCGACGGCAGCACGCGCACCGAGCCGTTGATCGTGCGCTATTACGATCAGTACTACCCTTCTTTCTCGATGCAGCTTGCCGCGCGCAGCCTGAACCTCTCGGCGGAAGACATTGAGATCTTTCTTGCAGAGGGGGTTCGACTCGGCCGGCTTTCGATCGGCACGGATCCGCAGCTGCAGATGTATACCTATTTCTATCAGGACCGCGACGGCCGCCCGCCCTTCCAGGTCGACTCGTTCTACGACGTCATCACCGGCCGCATTCCCGCCGAGAAGTATCGCGACAAGGTGGTATTGATTGGCGCCACCGCGGCCGGCGTCGGCACCTATCAGGTCACGCCGGTATCGCCCGCCATGCCGCCGGTGGTGACCTTGGCACATTCCGTGTCTTCCGTGCTGCAGGAGCATTTCTTCGTAGCGCCGACGTGGGGTCTGTGGGTGGAACTGGGCGTGTTTTTGCTGGTTGCGCTCTACCTGATCCTGCTGCTGCCGAGACTGCGGGCGGGCATGGCCGCCGTGCTGACCGCGCTGCTGTTGAGCGGCCTGCTTGCGGCACATTTCGCGCTGATGACGACCCAGCTGATGTGGATCCAGTTGATGGCGGCGGTGACGCTGCTGGTCGTCGGCCATCTTGCTTTGGTGACCAAGCGTTTCATCGTCACAGAACGTGCGAAACAGCAATCCGATGTCGACTCCGCCGAGTCGAATCGCATGCTCGGGCTTGCGTTCCAGGGGCAGGGGCAGCTCGACATGGCGTTCGACAAGTTCAGGAAATGCCCGCCCGACAACCAGTTGATGGACAACCTCTACAATCTCGCACTCGACTTCGAGCGCAAGCGTCAGTTCAACAAGGCGCAGGCTGTGTACGAGCATATGGCGGCCTTCAACCCGAAGTTCCGCGACCTCGAGCAGAAGCTTAACCGTGCCAAACAGATGTCCGAAACCGTGATGCTCGGCAGCGGCGGCTCGCGCACCAATGCCAGCACCCTCGTGCTCGACAATGCGCAAGTTGAAAAGCCGATGCTGGGGCGATATCAGGTCGAGAAGGAACTCGGCAAGGGCGCGATGGGGGTGGTGTACCTGGGCAAGGATCCGAAGATCGGGCGCATCGTCGCGATCAAGACCATGGCGCTCTCGCAGGAGTTTGATGCCGACGAACTGGAGGACGTGAAGGAGCGCTTCTTTCGCGAGGCGGAAACTGCCGGGCGCCTGAATCATCCCAATATCGTCACTATATACGATGCCGGCGAGGAACACGATCTCGCGTACATTGCGATGGAGTTTCTCAAGGGCCGGGATCTCGTGCCCCACACCAAGCCGGCATCGCTGCTGCCGCTGCCGAAGGTGATCTCACTGGTCGAACGGGTTGCCGAAGCGCTGGGTTATGCGCATCGCCAGAATGTGGTTCACCGGGACATCAAGCCGGCCAACATCATGTGGGACCCGGATGCAGATACACTCAAGGTCACCGACTTCGGGATTGCGCGCATCACCGATTCCTCCAAAACCAAGACGGGCATGGTGCTGGGCACGCCCTCGTACATGTCACCCGAGCAACTCGCCGGCAGAAAAATCGACGGTCAGTCCGATATCTTCTCGCTCGGTGTGACGCTGTACCAGCTATGCAGCGGCGGCCTGCCCTTTTCCGGGGACAGCATGACCCAACTCATGTTCAAGATCGCGAACGAGGCTCCGGTAGACATTCTTTCGATCAACCCGGCGCTCCCCGGGTGTCTTGTCGACATCATCAAACGTGCGCTCGCCAAGGACGTGGCCGAGCGCTATACGACTGCTGAAGAGATGGCACAGGCGCTGCGCAACTGCGCTGCCGCGTTCGGCACCGTAGACGTGGCGTTGTAAGAGGTGCAGAGAATGACGTTGAGCGATGCTCTCGAGATCGCCAAGGCCACCCATACCGGGATGGTGCGTTCGCATAACGAAGATAGCATTGCCTCCGACGTGGAGATCGGGCTGGCAGTACTCGCCGATGGTATGGGCGGGTACAACGCCGGCGAGGTGGCAAGCGGGATCGCGACCGCGCTGATCTCCAACGAGACCCGGGACGCGCTGGCGAAAATGGCGCCGCATGCCATCGATCAGAAAAGCGGTGCGCTGGCGGCTGCATCGCTGCTGCGGGAGGTCATCGCGCGCGCGAACGCCTCGATATACCACTCGGCCAATACACAGCCGCAGTACGCAGGCATGGGCACGACGCTGGTTGTGGCGTTTTTTTTCGATAACAAGCTCACCGTGGCGCACATCGGAGATTCACGCTGCTACCGTTTTCGAGAAGGCAAACTCGAACAGATCACGCGGGATCATTCCTTGCTGCAGGAGCAGATAGACAGCGGCCTGATCACGCGGGAGGCTGCCAAGCGCTCCCAGAACAAGAATCTGGTGACCAGAGCGGTCGGCATCGAGCCGGAAGTCGAAGCGGAAGTTCATACCCACGAAGTTCACGAGGGCGACATTTATCTCATGTGCTCCGACGGGTTGAACGACATGGTCGAGGACGAGGATATCGAGCTGACGCTGGAGACCATGGGTGCGAATCTGCCGTTGGCGGCAGAGCAGCTGGTCGAGATGGCGAACGATGCCGGCGGGCGCGATAATGTGTCGGTGGTTTTAGTCAAAGTAAGGAAGGGCTTCCCGGCTGACGGCGGCTGGCTTGCGAAGTTACTTTCCTGGCTCAAATAGCATTGCGAGGATGCAGCTATGGCGAAGTTTATAGTCAGTCTCGACGGCCAACTGGTCAAGGAATACGAGATCAAGAAAGAACGCCTGACCATCGGCCGCAAGCCGCATAACGATATCCAGATCGACAATCTGGCCGTAAGCGGCGAGCACGCCATGATCATGACGATCCTCAACGACTCTTTTCTCGAGGACCTCGGCAGCACCAACGGGACGATGGTCAACGGGCAGCCGGTCAAGAAACACTTCCTGCAGAATAATGACGTGGTCGAAATCGGCAAATACAAGCTCAAGTACGTAAACGAGCAGCCGAGCAAGATGAGTCAGCAGGAATTCGAGAAAACGATGGTGTTACGCGCGTCGCCCGCGGCGGAACCCAAACAGAAAGACCCCAGCGACACGCAAAGCAGCCCGCGCTTTGTGGATACCAACGTCGAACCGACGCGTCCGGTGGCCCCTGCCGGTGCGGCGGCGGTAGCCCAGACTCCACAGACGCCGCCGAAGGCGGCCGAACCTGCGGCACAACCGCAGCAGCCCGCCCCCGCCGGTCCGGCCGCGGCGCAGGGCGCCATTCAGATCCTGTCGGGACCCAATGCCGGCAAGGAATTGCCATTGGTCAAAGCGCTGACCACGGTCGGCAAACCCGGGGTACAGGTGGCTGTCATTGCCAAACGTCCGCAGGGTTATTTCATCACTCACGTCGAGGGCGCGAACTTTCCCACGGTGAACGGCAAGGCGATGGACGCACAGGCGCGCCAGCTGCAGGATCACGACATCATCGAGCTTGCCGGAGTAAAGATGGAGTTCTTCGTCAAGTCGTAACCCGCACACCAAGTGCGCGCAACGGCCGGCGGGTAGCGCAACGATCCTCAGGGAGCCCGGGCAGACGGCTGCGGCAGCCGTGCTCCCCGCCGCGCCCGCCGGAAAGGGGAGGCGGAGTGAAGAAGCACCTGGTGCGTATCGGACTTGGCCTGCTGGTCGTGTTCGCGTTTGTCGGTCATGCCGCGCGCTATTACCAGATTCCGTTTGTCGACAGGCTCGAGATGATCACTTACGACGCCCGTCTGCGGTTGACCATGCCCGGCGGCATCGACGACCGTATCGTCATAGTCGACATCGATGAACGAAGCCTGCAGCAGGAGGGACGCTGGCCTTGGCCGCGAGAGAAACTGGCACGGGTGGTGGACCGGCTTTTCGATCACTACCGCGCCGGCATCGTCGGTTTCGACGTCGTATTCGCGGAGCCGGACGAGAGTTCAGGTCTGGGCGTGCTGCAGGAACTCGCTGCCCGCGAACTCGCGGGGAACGCGCAGTATCAGGAGGTGTTGAAGCGGGTGGCCCCGCGTCTCGAGTACGACCGGATCTTTGCCGAGAAACTCTCGAACCGGATGATCGTGCTCGGTTACTACTTCACCAACGTTGCCTCGGAAGATGGCAGCGTCGCAGGGGTCGGGGCGCTGCCGCCACCGGTATTCCCCGCAGGTACTTTTACCGGCCGCAACATTGCTTTCACCAGCTGGTCCGGATACGGAGCCAATCTGCCGCAGCTGCAGGCGGCCGCAGCGAGCGGCGGGCATTTCAATCCGCTGCCGGACGACGATGGCATCACCCGCCGCGTGCCGATGTTGGCTGAGTATGGCGGCGCCTACTATGAATCGCTGTCCCTCGCGATGGTGCGCCTGGGCCTTGGCCTGCCCCCGATCGTGCCCGGATTTCCCGAGGGCAATGTCTGGAGCCGGAACTATCCCGGTCTCGAATGGCTTCAGGTCGGCACTTTTGATATCCCCGTGGACCATCAGGTGGCCGCGCTTGTGCCATACCGGGGCCGCCAAGGCAGCTTCCGTTACGTGTCCATCGCCGACGTGCTCGACGCGACGCTACCGGCCGAGACCTTGCGCGACAAGATCGTGCTGGTCGGCACCACCACGCCGGGGCTGTTCGATCTGCGAGCGACACCGGTGGCCAGCGTCTATCCGGGCGTCGAGATCCACGCAAACCTGATTGCCGGTATCCTGGATGGCAGCATCAAGCAACGGCCGCCCTATGTCCTGGGCGCCGAGGTGGTGCTGTTGTTGCTTTCCGGTGTGGTCATGGCCTTGCTGCTACCGGTCGTCAATCCGTTGCGCGCGACTGTCGTCACCGTCGTGGTACTTGCCGCGGTCTTCGGCACCAATCTCGTCGTCTGGTCACAGGGCAACCTGGTACTTCCACTCGCATCAGGAGTGCTGATGATCCTGATGCTGTTCGCGCTAAACATGTCCTATGGGTTCTTCGTCGAATCGCGCGCCAAACGGCAGATCGCGGGCCGTTTCGGGCAATACGTGCCGCCCGAGCTGGTGGACGAAATGTCGCAGCACCCGGAGGCGTTCTCCATGGAGGGAGAAAGCCGGGAGATGACAGTGCTGTTTACAGACGTGCGCGGATTCACCACCATTGCCGAAGGCCTCGACCCCAAGGCCCTGTCGAGCCTCATGAACGAATTCCTGACGCCGCTCACCCGCGTGATCTATCGTCACCGCGGAACGATCGACAAGTACATGGGCGACTGCATCATGGCTTTCTGGGGTGCGCCGGTGGCGGATGAGATGCATGCGCGCAACGCGGTCCTGGCGGGAATGGAAATGCACGGGGTTCTTTCCGAGCTTGCCCCTGAGTTCCGCGCCAGAGGCTGGCCGGAGATTCACATCGGCGTCGGCGTGAACACGGGCCGCATGAGCGTGGGGAACATGGGTTCCGAGATACGAGTGGCGTATACCGTCATGGGGGACGCGGTGAATCTGGCATCCCGGCTGGAGGGTATAACGAAACTATACGGCGCCGGCATGATCGTCGGCGAAGCCACGCGTGCGCAGCTCCCGGATGTAGTGTTTCGCGAACTCGACAAGGTGAAGGTCAAGGGCAAGGACGAGCCCGTAGCCATATTTGAACCGATCGGGCTGCAAGGCAGCGTCGACACGCAGATACTTGATGAACTGAAACTCTGGGGACAGGCTCTCAGGCTGTATCGTTCCTGCGACTGGGACATGGCAGAATTACAGCTGATCAACTTGTCGAAGACATATCCGGCTCGAAGGCTGTACCAGGTCTTCCTGGAAAGGATCGCGGAATTTCGCCGCAACCCGCCTGAAGACCATTGGGACGGCGCATACAAGTTCGACACAAAATGACGCTACAAGTCAGGATTCTCGGATGCAGCGGCGGCATCGGCGGCAACCTGCGCACCACTTCGATGCTGGTGGATCGGGATGTGCTGATCGATGCCGGCACCGGCGTCGCCGACCTCACGCTGTCAGAACTGGAGGCGATCGACCATGTCTTCGTCACCCATTCGCATCTCGATCACATTGCATCCCTGCCGCTGATCGTGGATACGGTGGGGCCCATGCGCGACACGCCGCTTACCGTGCACTGCACCGTCGAAACGCAGAAGATTCTCAGAGAAGACATTTTCAACTGGAGGATTTGGCCCGATTTCAGCGAGATCCCCACCAAGACCGCGCCCTTTCTGCGATGGGAAACGGTCCGCGTGGGAGAAACCGTCGATCTCGCGGGCAGGCGTTTCACGCCGCTTCCTGCAAACCATGTCGTGCCGGCCGTCGGCTACTGGCTGGACAGCGGAAATGCGAGCCTCGTATACACCGGCGACACCTGCACCAATGACGCACTGTGGGTCGAAGTGAACAAGATATCCAACCTTCTATATCTGATCATCGAGACCGCGTTTCCGAATACGGAGCGGGCGCTGGCCGAGAATTCCAAGCACCTCTGCCCGGCCATGCTGGCGGAAGAACTGGCAAAACTGAAGCGGCCCGCACGCGTGTTCGTTACCCACCTGAAACCCGGTGCCGGTACGCAGACCATGGCCGAGGTTGAGGAGTGTGCGGCCGATTTCAACCCGCGCATGCTGGCGAATGGCCAGGTGTTCAGATTTTGACGATAGCCTTACGGTTTGCGACCGCACGGCCATCAAACTAAAGTGAATGGCAGGTAGGTTGCCCGCCAGGCACCAGAAGGATCAAGCCATGAGTACAGTCTTTGACGCGAAACCGCAAGCCGGTCAGAACCTGACCGAAATGTCGCATCGACTGGAGTTTCAGAAGAAACTGCAGTCGGTCACCAACCGGATCCATGCGACCACCAACATTGACGAGATCATGCTGGAGTTGTCGCAGGACATCTGTTCGCTTTTCGATGCGGATCGCCTGACCATCTATGTGCTGGCTGAAGACAAGGCGACCATCGTGTCCAAGGTCAAGACCGGCCTGGCGTCCTTCAAGGACCTGAAACTGCCGATCAACGAGCAGAGCATTGCCGGCTATGTAGCGCTGACGAAGAAGGTCATCAACATCAAGGATGTGTATGACGAGAACGAGCTGCGAACCCACCATCCGCAGCTGCGCTTCTTGAAGGCGGTCGATTCCAGAACCGGATACCGCACCAAGCAGATGATGGTGGCGCCCGTCGTGGACGCGTCAGACAATGAGCTGATCGGCGTAGTGCAGGTCATCAATACCAAGAACAGCCAGCCATTCTCCAAGATCGCGGAGGAAGGCGTGGCGCATCTTGGCGAGACGCTTGCGATCGCTCTCAAGCAGCGCAGCCGGCCGGCCGCCATGCTGCGCGGAAAGTACGATGCCCTGGTGACCGACGCGGTACTGTCCGCCGAGGAAATGGAGCTTGCGACGCGGTCCGCCAGGCGCAAGAACCTCGACATCGAGGATATTCTGCTCGATGAGTTCCAGGTAAAGCCGTCGGCGATTGGAGGGGCGCTCGCCAAGTTCTTCGAGGTTCCGTACGAGCCCTTCAAGCAGGATCGCATCAAGCCGATGGATCTGCTGAAGAACCTGAAACGCGACTTCGTGGAAACCAGTCATTGGGTTCCGATCGAGGATTCGAAGGAGGGGCTGATCGTGCTGACCATCGATCCGGAGCGCGTACGGGCTTCTCGGATCGTCAACAACATCTTTCCCAAGCACAAGGTGGTGTACCGCGTGTGCACGCGGCGTGAGTTCGAAGCGACGCTGGACCAGCTCTTCGGTGCGGAGTCCGCAATTGGATCTTCCTCGATCGGGGAACTGCTTTCCACGCTGGACGATGAAAGCGAGGATGAGATCGGCGGCGGCACCGACGAGGCGTCTCTTGCGCAAGACAACGAACTGGTGAAGCTGGTCAACAAGATCATCGTCGATGCCTATCACCAGGGCGCGTCGGATATTCACATCGAACCCTACCCGGGCAAAGGCAAGACCGACGTGCGTTTCCGCAAGGACGGCACCCTGTCGCCCTACATTTCCGTGCCTGCCAGCTACCGGAACGCGATCGTGGCGCGTCTGAAGATCATGTGCGACCTGGACATTTCCGAGAAGCGCCGACCGCAGGACGGCAAGATCAAGTTCAAGAAATTCGGCCCGCTGGATATCGAGCTGCGGGTGGCCACCATACCCTCTGCGGGGGGTGTGGAAGATATCGTGATGCGTATTCTCGCCGCCGGCGAGCCGATCCCGATCGACAAGCTTGGCCTTTCCGAGCACAACCTAGGCAATCTCAAGGCGACGGTCGAGAAGCCATACGGGCTGTTCTTCGTATGCGGCCCGACCGGATCCGGCAAGACCACCACGCTGCACTCGGTGCTGGGCTACCTCAATACGCCTGATACCAAGATCTGGACGGCAGAGGATCCGGTCGAAATCACGCAGAAAGGCCTGCGCCAGGTGCAGATGAATCCCAAGGCCGGGCTGAACTTCGCCACGGCCATGCGCGCATTTCTGCGTGCGGATCCGGACATCATCATGGTTGGCGAGATGCGGGACAAGGAAACGACCGCGATCGGTATCGAAGCATCGCTCACCGGCCACTTGGTATTTGCGACATTACATACCAACAGCGCGCCGGAATCGATCGTGCGCCTGCTCGACATGGGCATGGACCCGTTCAATTTCGCCGATGCGCTGCTCGGTGTCCTGGCGCAGCGTCTTGCAAAGCGCTTGTGCGGCAAATGCAAGACGCCGCATGTCGCCAACCAGGACGAAATCAAGGGACTGCTCGACGAGTACGCATTGGAACTGCAGAACACAACGACCTGGAAGAAGGATGCGAAGGCGGCCTATGACGCCGTCCTTCGCGACTGGACCAAGCGGCTTGCAGATGAAAAGGGGCAGTTCACGCTTTACAGCGCAGTCGGATGTGATGCGTGCGGCGGCACCGGCTACAAGGGTCGGGTGGGTCTGCATGAACTGCTGCTGGGATCCGACCCGGTGAAGAAGCACATTCAGGAGCATTCCCGTGTAGCGAATGTCCTGGCGACTGCAATGGAGGAGGGCATGAGGACGCTGAAGCAGGACGGCATCGAGAAAGTTTTGCAGGGCATCACCGACATCCACCAGGTCAGAGCGGTTTGCATCAAGTAATACTCGTTTCCACGTTATCCGCGCCTTGACTGTCGAACCGAAGACCATGAATGCGCCCACCGCCAGCGATCTGCTTCGACGGCTGGACGAGTTGAATGAGATCGGCATATCGCTGTCGAAGGTAAAAGATACGCCGCGGCTGCTCGAAGCCATTCTCATGGCCGCCAAGAAGATCACCAATGCGGACGGCGGTACGCTCTATCGCGTGGACAATGAGAAGAAGCAGGTGCACTTCGAGATTCTGCGCACCGATTCTCTCGGCATCGAGATGGGTGGCACGACCGGGACGGATATCCCGTTCTATCCTGTCCGGCTTTACGATGACGACGAGAACCCGAACAACTCGATGATCGTCGCCTATTCAGTGCTGCATGATGCGACGGTGAATATCGCGGACGCCTACACAGCCGATGGCTTCGATTTTTCAGGGACCAAGAGTTTCGACCGCAAGACCGGTTATCGATCGAAATCCTTCCTCACGGTACCGATGAAAAACCACGAGGATGAGATCATCGGCGTGCTTCAGCTCATCAATTGCGTCGATCGCGACACAGGCAAGATCGTGCCTTTCTCGGATGCCGATCAGCAGCTCGCCGAGTCGCTGGCATCGCAGGCGGCAGTCGCGCTGACCAATCGGCAACTCATCAGTCAACTGGAAGATCTATTCGAATCTTTCATCAATCTCATCAACGCGGCTATCGACGACAAATCCCCATACACCGGCGGACATTGCCAGCGCGTTCCCGCATTGACGATGATGCTGGCCGAGGCAGTAAACGAAACCGGGGCAGGCCCGCTGTCGGATTTCTGCATGACTGAGAAAGACCGTTACGAACTGAAGATAGCGGGACTGCTGCATGATTGCGGCAAGGTCACCACCCCGGTTCACGTGGTCGACAAAGCCACCAAGCTGCAGACGATTTTCGACCGCATCGGCTTGATCGATACCCGCTTTGAGATCCTCAAGCGTGATGCGGAGATCGCTATGCTGAAATCCAAGCTCGCGGCGCAGTCCGGCGCGGGTGGCGAGTGGGCGAAAGCGGAGCGCGAGTACAAGGTCAGATTGCACCAGATCAACGAAGACCGGGATTTCCTGCGCTTCGCCAACTTCGGTACCGAGGCCATGCCGCCGGAGGACCAGGAACGGATCAGGCGCATCGCCAAGAACTATCGCTGGCGGGACGAAAGCGGCAATGAGGCAGATTTTCTGACCGAGGACGAACTCAGGAATCTCACCATCCGCTCGGGGACGTTGACCGCCGAAGAGCGGCAGATCATCAACCATCATATCGAGGTTACGATCACCATGCTCGAGTCGCTGCCGTGGCCGAAGCATCTCAGGAATGTGCCCGAGTATGCCGGGGGCCATCACGAGCGCATGGATGGCAAGGGATATCCGCGCGGGCTGACCCGGGACCAAATGTCGGTCCAGGCCCGTGTGATGGGGATAGCCGACATCTTTGAAGCCCTGACCGCGAAGGACCGTCCCTACAAGAAGGGCAAGACACTGAGCGAGTCGCTGCACATCCTGGGCAAATTTAAGCTGAATGGCCACGTCGATCCGGACCTGTTCGACGTATTCGTGCGCGAGAAGGTCTATCTGAAGTACGCGGAACAGTTCCTCGACCGGGAACAGATCGACGAAGTCGACCAATCGCGCATCCCGGGCTTCTCAATGCACTGACAAACTGCGTCAGTAACTGCCCGCGGCACTTCTGCCTTGTCGCTGCCCGAATCGGAGGGCTTCCTCCAGCACGTAGCTTCCATTCTTTCGGGCTTGCGAGCGCTTATGAGTGCCCCTCCAAGAACGCGTCGTAGAGGACTGTTTTTGATGATAAACATGGTTTATGTGGCCCTCAGGCGACAGCACGGCGTAAGGCTGCCGGAAGCCTGGCACGCACCTTGCCACATTGGACCCCGAACACACGGGAAAACGGGTGTGTTTTTGATAGTCAACCTCGAAGGAGTCATGTCATGAAGTCCGTACAAAAGGGTTTTACCCTGATCGAACTGATGATCGTAGTTGCGATCATCGGCATTCTGGCCGCGGTGGCACTGCCCGCGTACCAGGACTACACCGCCCGCGCCAAGATGTCCGAAGCGATTCTCGCGGCGTCGGCTTGCCGCACCAGCATCACCGAAACCGTGCAGTCCGCATCCGTGTTGCCCGCAGCCGGGCAGTGGGGTTGTGAATCCAGCGCAGCCGATGCTGCCTCGGTTTCGCGCTACGTGGACCAGATTCAGACCAACGACGAAGGCGAAATCCGCGTCATCGTGACCGGCATCAATAACGACACTAACGGCAAGGCCATCATCCTGAAGCCTTTCATGGATTCCGCCGGCACTACCGCGGTAGCTGCCGGTGACGCCGTCGCCCGCTGGGATTGCGGTCCGGATCCCAACAACGCGGCGCCGCAGATCGACAAGTTCCTGCCGGGTTCCTGCCGTGCGGCCATCACCACCAACGGCGGCCACGCAGAAAGCGCGAGTTGATCTGGCGTGACGGCTGATCGGGGTGGCATCATCTGCCCCGGTGTAATCGAAAGAGGGTGCCTTCTGGCACCCTCTTTTTTTTGACTTCTCCGCTTGCATCGATTCTGTGAGTCCAACCGCAACCGGTGGGGAAAAAATTGTGATGCAGGTATTGGGAGTGCCGATCCGCGTTTTCGGGAACGAGACATGACGACATTGAAAACAACAAGATCCGGGGCCGCATCGCGTCCAAGTGGTGAAATTCCTGGCCCGCAGGCTTTGGTGTACGTCCTGGCGCTGGCCTGCTGCTATGTCCTGCTGGCTCCGGTATGGACACCGCCAATGCACGTGACCGTTTACGATCGCGCCCGCTTCCTTCAACTCGCGGTGCTTGCGCTGGCGGTAACCCTGTTCCTGTTGCCGAAGGTGGCCGACACGGCCACACGCTTCTGGTTCGGCCTGGGCACGCCGGCGCGCGCGCTGGTGGCCATCACGCTGTCGATCGGCAGCCTGAGCGCAATGCTGTCGGCAAGCCCCCGCCTTGGCGCGCTCGAGATCGCGCTGCTATTGCAGCTTGTCGTTTTCTTTCTGGTAGTGGGCGGCGCCGTTCGCCAGCTCGGCGCACGGTCCGATGGTGCGATCGCTGTCGCCGCCTGTGCGGCCGCGGCCCTCTTCGTCATGAAGTTCTGGACGACCCAGCTGATCTACCTTGCCGAAGGCAAGCAGTTCTCCTGGGTGGCGCCTTTCCTCGAGTTCGCCAACGTCCGCTTCTTCAGCCAGTACCAGTCCTACACCCTGTTGCTGCTGGTATTGCCCGCCATACTGTTCAGGCTCAACTGGCGATGGCGCGCGCTGGTGTACTTCGTCGCCGCCAGCTTCTGGAGCCTCCAGTGGATGGTTGGCACGCGATCGGTATGGGCCGGCCTTGTTGCCGCGCTGGTGATTGTGCTGATTTTCGCGGGCAGGGGGCGCATGCGCTGGATGCGCGATCAACTGCTGCTGGTACTCGCGGGCGGCGCAATCGCCCTCGCCGCTTCAATCCTGGTGTTCTCGCAGCCGCAGGCGACGCCGGTGCCGAAGAAGATCTCGATCCTCGAACGCGGCGAGTACAGCACGAACGAGCGGGTAACCATGCTGACTGCCGCGTTCAGGCTGATACGGGAGCATCCGCTGCTCGGCATTGGTCCGGGGCAGTTCGGGCTGGTTTATTCCGAAACCAGGGCGGCACACCCGCACAACACGCCGGTCCAGCTGGTGACGGAGTACGGGGTGATAGCGGGTGGTGCCGCCGTCGGCCTTGGGGCCCTGCTGTTCCTGTTCGCGGTCGCGACGCTGCGCCGCAATCGTTCGCAGCACGTGGACGGCGTGGCAACGACGTTGAGCGCAGCGCTGATCATGGGACTGGTTGACTCGGTATTCAGCGGCAACCTCATCATGCCGCATAGCCAGGTCATGCTGTGCGTTCTCGCAGCCTGGTTGGTCGGCAGGGAATTCCGTCGCAGCGACGTCGACATCCCGTCGTCACGGGTCAGGCGGGCCAGCACCGCGCTGCAGAGCGCGGCGCTCGCGGCGGTTGCAATCACCACGATTCTCGGCATCAGCTATTACGATGCGATACAGGCAATGCCGGGAATCGCGCAGGTGTGGGTTCCGCATTTCTGGCAGTTCGGCCGTTTCGACGCCTGGTGAATCCCGCGGGCCGGGAATCGGCTGCATCGCAAGCTCCGCAATCGGCATCGCGTACCCGAACGCCCCGCTGTGATCATTTTCGATAAACGGACGCTTTCAGCGGCAGTCCGTTGCTGATGTACGTATGGAAATACTCAAGATTGTTGAGTTCTTCGCTGCCCGCAGCAAACGGCACGGCACGCATGGCTTCCATGCAGCGTTGATAACGCATGTGCAGGGTGTTCAGGTGCTCGCCGCCGCGAAAAACCGGGAAATGGGCCGGTTGACCGAGTCCCGGAGACAGCAGTTCATCGCGGAAGTATCTACCGGCCTGATCGACATGGCATGAAGCACAGGCGAGATTGAGCTGACCGATGCGCCGATAGTAAAAATCCCGGCCAGCCCGATACTTGCGCTGCGCGGCGGGACTGTCGACGCGCACATCGATTCGCATCCCGTCCGAGAGCGTGCGCGCATAGGCGGTCAGGACGCCCATGGTTTCCTTGTCGCCGTAGGGAAACTCTGCTTCTCCGTTCTTGCGCAGGCAGCGATTGATTGCCATCTCGAATGTCACCACGCGGTCGGTATCTGCATCGTAATAAGGATACTTGCCCGCCACATTGCGACCGCCGTCCGGGAAACAGTCCGCGAACGTTTTGCCGTTCGCAAAAGGCCGTTTCCATAAGCGCTCCCCGCGGTCTATGTCCCCTTGAAACGGCGGAAACTCCATGATGCTGTCGTACTGAGATTTCGCATCCTCGCTCAGCATCAAGGCACCGTGAATGTACTCGTCGAGCGGAACATCCGGGAAACGCTGCTCGAAGAACCGAACCAGCTCATCCCGGTCCTGTTCCGGGGTAGCGTGTCCGGGTGCACACGCAATCAGAAATATCAGGGCAGTTGCGGCGTAGAGTGGATTTCTTCGCATCGGATCGGACGCATACATGAACCGCTCAGCCCGCCCTCGCCTCGATCGTGGCCGACTCGCCGCGGTTGTCCTGCCAGGTGATTGCGATCTTGTCGCCCGCCTTTGCACCCCTCACCCGAAAATTCAGGAAGGGATTGCGCGACACCGCCTGACTCCACTGCGCATCGAGCACGGTCTTGCCGTTGTGCGTAGCCTGCACGTGCTTGATGAAATGCAGGGGCACGATCTCGCCCGAGATCGGATCCTTGCGCAGGCCGGTCTCCATGGGATGGAAGATCAGCACTTTCACGTCTGCCACGTCGTCCTGCAACGTGACTCGGATTCGCATCGGGTCAGCCATGTTTGTGTCCTTGCTTTCCTTGGAAACTCAGGCGCCGCAGCCACCGATCGTCACTTTCACCTCGCGCACGACCCCGTAAAATTTTTCGCCAGCCTTGACGACGATGCGCAGCTTCGATGACTCGTTCATCTTGATGCGGGTCGCTATGAACGGCTCAATGCCATCGGCAAAATCGAAACTTGCCGCCAGCGGCTGCGGGTTCTTCTCTACGAGAATATAAACCGTCCGTGTGTCGGGAATCCGGCTGGTGATCTCAAGCGGTACGATCGCGCCATTCTCGGCAATCTCCGGTGCTTTCAGGAGAATCTGATCCGACTCGGCAAGGGACGTTGCGCCGATCTGCTTCAGACTTTCGTCGATCGCCCTGGCGTCAAAGGCGGCCTTGTTCCATTGGGCCGCAAGCGCGCGCAGCGGAGCCAATGCCATCACGACAAGCGTGCCGCAATTGCGGAGGAAGCGTCGTCGTACCGGGTGTGCAGCCGTCATGCGGTCTCTAGAGCGTATACAGATAGTCAATTACAAGTTCGATCTCGCGATCGGTCAGAATCCGGTGCTTGCCGTATGGCGGCATGATGGTGTCGGGATTGGCGGCCATGGGATCCCAGATATGTTCCCGCAACGCTTCGCGATCCGGGAAGCGCTCGCGTATCCCGATCAGCGGCGGCGCGATGTTCGCCAGTGTAACCGCCTGTTCGTCGCTCGGCGCAGCGTGGCAGGCAAGGCAGTTGCCTTTGTCGAAGTCGTGCGCAAGTTGCCGCCCGGCGTCTATCCTGGCCTGCATGTCGCCAAGAGCGACTGCCGCTGCAAGCATGGTTATTACAGCAAAGGCCGCTCGGCCCGGCCACGTGCAGAAACGCATGATCAGATACTGAGACCGGTTGCAGTCTCCGCGGTTCACCCGCCGGCTACCCGGCTGTTGCGAGCCAGTGACCAGACTTCCCTCCACGCTTCTCGAGCAGCCGGATGTTCTCGATTCGCATGCCGCGGTCGATCGCCTTGCACATGTCGTAAACCGTCAGCAGCGCCGTGCTGACGGCTGTCATGGCTTCCATTTCGACCCCGGTTCGGCCACGGGATTCGGCAGTCGCAACGCAGGTCACGGCGTGGTTCGATTCGTCGATATCGAAATCCACCCCGATCCGGGTCAGCGCAATCGGATGACAAAGCGGAATCAGCTCCGAGGTTTTCTTAGCACCCTGGATCGCGGCAATGCGCGCGACCCCGAGGACGTCACCTTTCTTTGCATCGCCCCTGGCGATGGTTTTCAGGGTTTCAGGGTGCATGACGATGCGCCCCGCCGCGACTGCAACGCGCAAGGTTTCAGCCTTGCCGCCCACGTCCACCATGTGGGCCTGTCCTTCTGCGTCGAAATGGGTCAGTTCGCTCAACTGCAGTATCCTCCAGCATGCGACTCATCCGGCGCCCGGCCCACTCAGGAACTCGTACGCCTGCCTGGCTATCATAGCATCGTGAAACTGATCTCCAGCCTACTCGTCTTTGCGCTGCTTCTGTTGTCGGCGTCCGTTCGTGGCAACGAACTGCCTGAACTTGGCGACGTGTCACAGGGCGCCTTATCGCCTGCGCAGGAGCGGCGCTTCGGCGAGGCAATCATGCGGCAGATCCGCTCCAGCCCAGCCTATCTGGACGATCCCGAAGTATCGGACTACCTCAATTCGATCGGCTACCGGCTGGCCGCGAACAGTCCCGACCCGGGCGGTCATTTCGAGTTCTTTGCCGTAGATGACAACACCGTGAACGCGTTTGCTCTGCCGGGAGGGTTCATCGGGGTGCACACTGGACTGATACTCACTGCGCAAAGCGAATCTGAACTGGCAAGCGTGCTCGGCCACGAAATCGCGCACGTCACCCAGCGCCACATCGCGCGGATGATCTCCGCGCAGCAACGCAGCGGGCTTGCGTCCATGGCGGCGCTTGCCGTAGCCATTCTCGCTGCGCGCTCCAATGCGCAGCTGTCGCAGGCTGCGATCGTCGCCGCGCAGGCGGGATCGATTCAGAGCGCCCTCAATTTCAGCCGTGAGCATGAACGCGAGTCGGATCGCATCGGGTTGCAGATCGTTGAGAAATCCGGGTTCGATCCGCACGCAATGCCCGCGTTCCTCGAGCGCCTTCAGCGGTCTTCACGACTTTACGAGAGCGGTGCGCCATCGTACATGCGCACCCACCCGCTGACCTTCGAGCGGGTGGCGGATGTGCAGAACCGGACACAATCGATGCCATACCGGCAGGTCCCGGACAGCACCGATTATCATCTGGTGCGCGCCCGCCTCCAGGCGGCGCAGGGTACGCCCCGGGAGGCGGCAGAGGTGTTCGAGACGCGACTGCGCGACAAGAAATATGTGAGTGAACCGGCCATGCATTATGGGCGCGCAGTCGCGCTTATGCGGGCCAACGCGCATGAGCAGGCGCTGGAAGCTGTAGCCGAACTGCAACGGCTGGCCGGAGACCATCCGATGGTCAAGGCACTGGCCGCAGACCTGCTGGTTCGCACCGGCGATGTTGCCCAGGGTCTGGCGATGTACGAAAGCGCGCTGGCCGCCCATCCGCGCCGTCGCGCACTGGTATTCGGCTATGCCCGGGCGCTGCTTGAACGCGATCGCCCCGAACAGGCGGTGGAGTTCCTGTCGAAACAAATGGAACGCGGTCCGGTCGAGCCACGGCACTACGAGCTGCAGGCGCGCGGCTACGATGCACTGGGCCAGAAACTGATGCGCCACCGCGCCCAGGCAGAAGCCTATCTTCTCAAGGGCAGCCTGGCGGCTGCCATCGAGCAGTTGCGACTTGCACAATCCAGTGGCGACGGTGATTTCTTCCAGAAATCCAGCGTTGAAGCACGCCTCAAGGAGTTGGTCGCACTGGACGCGGAGCTGCGTCGGCGCGACTGAGGCATGGCGGGGGTCATCCCTGCCAGTTGTGCGCGATTTCACTCAAAAAATTCGCTTTATGCCATTGTTTTTCCTATCATAGCGGGCGGGCCGATAGCCCCAACGGGAGTGGCGCCGCTGTCCATGGAAAAAGTCGGCAAGTATGAAATCGTCCGCGAACTCGGCCGGGGCGCGACCAGCGTGGTGTACCTTGCGCGCGATCCGTTCGCCAACCGGCAGGTGGCCATCAAGCTGGTCCGGCCGGAAGTGCTGGAGGATCAGGATTACGGCAGGCGCTTTCAGAAACTGTTCCTGACCGAAGCTTCCCTCGCGGGCAAACTCTCCCATCCGCACATTGCCGCCATCTACGACGGTGTGGCGAACGAAGACGGCAGCTACCTCGTCATGGAATATGTCGCGGGCGGCACACTCGAGCCGCACATCAAGCCGGACAACCTGCTGCCGGTCAAGCGCGTCATCGAGATCGTGTTCAAGTGCTGCAAGGCGCTCGACTACGCGCATCGTCACGGCATCATCCATCGGGACATCAAGCCTGCCAACATCCTGCTGGCGAGCGAGTCCGATATCAAGATCACCGATTTCGGTGCCGCACTCACCATCTCCACCGATACCACCCAGATATCGGGTGTCGGTTCGCCGGCGTACATGTCGCCGGAGCAGCTGCGGGAGGAGTCGCTCAATCACCAGACCGACATGTTTTCGCTCGGTGTCGTGATGTACCAGCTGCTCGCCGGCCAGCTGCCGTTCAAGGGCAGCACCAGCTACAGCATGGTCCACCAGATCATCAACGTGGATCCGCCGCCGCCGAGCACCCTGCGTCCCGACATTCCCGCGGTCGTGGACGGAATCGTCATGCGCGCGCTGAACAAGGCGCCGGCAGGCCGGTTTGCCACCTGGGACGAATTTGCGCAATCACTTGCAGACGCATTCAACAACCTGCAGAAGCCCGAGGACCCGGTGCCGGATGCCGAGAAGTTCAGCATGCTGCGCCGGCTGGAGTTTTTCTCGGGCTTCACGGATGTGGATCTCTGGCAGGCGATGCGGATCTCGGAGTGGGTGCGTTTCGCCGCGGACAGCGTGGTGATCCGGGAAGGCGATGTCGGCAGTTCGTTTTTCGTGCTGGCATCCGGCGAAATCAAGATCACCAAGCAGGGCAAGCTGCTGAACATTCTTCGCTCGGGGGAGTGCTTCGGCGAAATGGCCTACCTCGGCAAGCACCAGTTTCAGCGCACCGCCAGCGTGATTGCGGTCGGCGAGATCATGGTCATCGAGATCGGTGCTGAGGCGCTGGCCCATGCCACGGAGTCCTGCCGGCACGCATTCAATGCCGCCTTTCTGGAGCTGCTGGTATCCCGGCTGGAGGCGGCGAATACGCGCCTGTCGCAGTTGCTGCTCGACCGCAGGATCAGTATTTTCTGATGCTTGCAGCCCTCCGGCGGGACGGCCGCCAGCAGCGGCTGTTGTATCATTTGCCGGCGAATAGCACCTGTGTATTCCCATTGAAATGAGCGGGTTTTCCAACATAGACCCTCAGGCATTGCAGGCCTTGCGGTCGCAGCGTGACGTCCTGCTGGTGGATGTGCGAACCGACGAAGAGACGAAACGCGGGATGCTCGCGGGCGCCAGGCACATTCCCCTGCATCTGCTCCCGGTGCAGGCCGAATCCCTGGACCGCAATGTTGCGGTGGTGTTTTACTGCCAGTCCGGCGCACGCTCGATGCAGGCAAGCGCGTTTCTCTCGGCGCGGGGCTGGCCGGAGGTCTACAACCTGTCCGGAGGGGTGATGGCGTGGGTCCGCAGCGGTCTGCCGGTAGACGTGGCGAAACCGGATGCCCGCGCGTAGGGACGAAAAAGGCCATGGAACTGTCGAACGATATCACCCACGACCGCGAACTGGACGCGCGCGGACTGAATTGTCCGCTGCCGATCCTGCGCACCAAGAAATCCCTGAACGACATGCGTTCCGGCGAGGTGCTGAAAATACTGGCCACCGACCCCGGGTCGGTGCGCGATTTTCAGGCCTTCTCAAAGCAGACCGGCAACGATCTGCTGTCGACAACGGAAGACCGGGGCGAATTTCTCTTCTACCTCAGAAAGAAGTGAACGTTCAGGCAATCGCATGAGTATCGATCGATTAATCAGCGAATTCGACCGGGCGCTGCGCACATTGTCCGGAGTGACGACTTCCGTACGCGCCGTCCCGGGCGCCGACATCCCCGACGCCGGGCTGACCGATGCCGAGCGGCAGCATGCCAGCGCCCTGATGCGGGTCAACCACGCCGGGGAAGTGTGCGCGCAGGCGCTGTACCAGGGGCAGGCGATGACCGCCCGCAGCGTAGCGGTTCGGGACGCCATGCAGCAGGCGGCCCGGGAGGAAACCGAACACCTGGCCTGGACCGCGAACCGGGTTGCCGAACTCGGCGGGCGCGTCAGCGTGTTGAACCCGGTGTTGTACACCGCCGCCTTTGCGGCGGGTGCGGTGGCCGGAATGCTGGGCGATCGCTGGAATCTCGGTTTTCTCGCAGAGACCGAGCGGCAGGTGGAAGGCCATCTGCAGGGTCACCTGGATCGACTGCCGGCCGGGGACGGCAAAAGCCGCGAGATCGTGAGTCAGATGAAAATCGACGAGGCCAGGCACGCCGCGACTGCGCATGCGCACGGCGCCGCAGAACTGCCGGAACCGGTGAAGCGGGCGATGCGGATCACCTCGCGTTTCATGACCGGCTCAACCTACTGGGTCTGAGGCCGCGGCGCTTTCAACGATCTCGAAATCATGCGTGATCTCGGC
The DNA here is from genome assembly GCA_040880425.1 of Burkholderiales bacterium. Taxonomy (GTDB): domain Bacteria; phylum Pseudomonadota; class Gammaproteobacteria; order Burkholderiales; family Eutrophovitaceae; genus DATKEK01. The sequence continues at coordinate 96,670 of JBBDIL010000016.1, forward strand.
ACTTTTGCCGAGCATGATGGACGCCGAACAGTATTTCTCGGCGGAGAGCTGAATCGCCCGCGCGACATGCTCGCGCCTGATCCCGCGTCCGCTAATCACGAAGTGCATGTGTATGCGGGTGAACACCTTGGGGTCCTGGTCCGCACGCTTTGCGTCGATTTCGACTACGCAATCGGTGACTTTCTGTCGGGCCTTGCGCAGGATGGTCACCACGTCGTAGGCGGTGCATCCGCCGGTTCCTGCCAATACCGTCTCCATCGGGCGGGGCCCCAGGTTGCGCCCACCACCCTCTGGTGCGCCGTCCATGACCAGTGCGTGTCCGCTCTCGGTTTCGCCCATGAAGGTCACGCCCTCAATCCATTTCACTCGTGCTTTCACCTTTACCCACCTGTTTGCTGAAGGACGCAGAATCTACCCGCTGGCAGATGACGATGGTAGCAGCGGGGGCATGACATGCTGTCCTGTCCGGACCATGCTGACCCTGTGCCGTCCTGTTGCGAGCCAATCCGGTGTCGGTGACGTCGTACGCCTCCCGCCCATGGCATGACGCCAGACAAGAAACCGCGCCAACCTGTTTTATCCTATAAAACAGTCTGTTATAGGTCAAAAACTGTATTTGGACGCACCAAATAAGTTAGAATGCCGCTTTTTTCCGTATCGCGGACAGGGCGTATGGCTGAAAACGTGAATCAGGGGAAGCGCCGGATGCTCATCGGCGCCACCGGCGTCGCGGGTGCGGTGGCCGGACTTGGCGTTGCAACGCCGTTTGTGATGAGCATGGCGCCAAGCGCGCGTGCCCGTGCAGCCGGCGCCCCGGTTGAAGTCGACCTCACCAAGCTGGAGCCGGGCATGATGACGACCGTGGAGTGGCGCGGCAAGCCTGTCTGGATCGTGCATCGCACGCCAGCCATGCTGGACCGGCTGGAGGCGGCGGAAGCAAACCTCGCCGACCCCGGGTCGAAAATTCCGATGCAGCCCGATTACGCCCGCAATCAGCAGCGTTCGATCAAACCGGAATATCTCGTTCTGGTCGGCATCTGCACGCACCTGGGCTGCTCGCCGACGCGCAAACTCGAACCGGGTGCGGCGAGCGGGATGGGCGAGGACTGGCCCGGCGGGTTCTTCTGTCCCTGCCACGGCTCGAGATTCGATCTGGCGGGCCGCGTGTACAGGGGCGCGCCGGCGCCTGCAAATCTGGAAGTGCCGCCGCACACCTATCTTTCAGACGCCAGACTCCTGGTCGGCGACGATAGCAAGGGAGCCTGATGCGATGAATCGCATGACCGCCATGTTGAGCTGGATCGACGAGCGTTTCCCTCTGACGTCGACCTGGAAACAGCATCTGTCCGAATACTACGCGCCGAAGAACTTCAACTTCTGGTACTTCTTCGGATCGCTCGCGTTGCTGGTGCTGGTGATTCAGATCGTCACCGGCATATTTCTGACCATGCACTACAAGCCCGATGCCGACCAGGCGTTTGCCTCGGTCGAGTACATCATGCGCGACGTATCGTGGGGCTGGGCGATCCGCTACATCCATTCCACCGGCGCATCGATGTTTTTCCTCGTGGTCTACCTGCACATGTTCCGCGCCCTGCTCTACGGCTCGTACCGCAAGCCGCGGGAACTGCTGTGGATATTCGGCGTGCTGATCTATCTATGCCTGATGGCCGAGGCGTTTTTCGGCTATCTGCTTCCGTGGGGGCAGATGTCCTACTGGGGCGCGCAGGTGATCGTGAACCTGTTCGCCGCGGTCCCGCTGATCGGGCCGGATCTTGCGGTCTGGATACGCGGAGATTACGTGGTGTCGGATGCGACGCTGAACCGCTTCTTCGCATTTCACGTGATTGCCATTCCACTGGTACTGCTGGCGCTGGTCGCCGCCCATCTGGTGGCGTTGCATGAAGTGGGATCGAACAATCCAGACGGCATCGAGATCAAGAAGAAGAAGGACGCATCCGGCAGGCCGCTGGACGGCATCCCGTTCCATCCCTATTACACGGTCAAGGATCTGTTCGGGGTGATCGTGTTCCTGATGGTGTTCACGGTCATCGTTTTCTTCGCGCCGGAAATGGGCGGCTATTTCCTGGAGCACAACAATTTCGTTCCGGCCGATCCGCTCAAGACGCCGGAACACATCGCGCCGGTCTGGTACTTCACGCCGTTCTATTCGATTCTGCGCGCAGTCCCGCCTTTCCTCGGTTCGCAGTTTCCCGGGGTGCTGGCCATGGGTCTGGCCGTGATCGTCCTGTTTTTCCTGCCTTGGCTGGATCGCGGCGCAGTGAAATCCATCCGTTATCGCGGCACGGTTTACAAGTCGGCCCTGGCGCTGTTCGTCGTCGCCTTCCTCCTGCTCGGCTACCTGGGTACCGCGCCCACCAATGTCTGGGGGCAGTTCGGCGGCTGGCTGGGCGGCGCCGAACGGGCAACGGTAGCGGCACGCATCGGCACCATCGTCTATTTCGCGTTTTTCCTGCTGATGCCCTGGTACACCACAATCGACAAGACCAGGCCGGAGCCTGAGAGGGTGACATCGTGAGAAGCCTACTGATTGCGTTGTTGCTTGCACCGCTTGCTGCCACGGGGGCAGGTGGGGACCAGAAGCTGGACCGAGCAAACATCGATACGCGTGACGCGATCTCGATTCAGCGCGGCGCACAGGTGTTCGTGAACTACTGCCTGAACTGCCACAGCGCCGAATACATGCGCTACAACCGGCTTACCGAACTTGGTCTCACTGAGCAGCAGATCAAGGACAACCTGATGTTCATGAGCGACAAGGTGGGCGACACCATGCAGGTTGCGATGCGCGCGGACGATACCAAGCAATGGTTCGGAGTCGCACCGCCCGACCTCTCGGTTATCGCGCGCTCCCGCGGCGCCGACTGGCTCTATACCTACATGAGAACTTTTTATCGCGACGATTCGACCACGACCGGCTGGAACAACCTCGCGTTTCCCAATGCAGCAATGCCCCACGTGCTGTGGGAATTGCAAGGCATTCAGCGACTGGAGAAAAAAGTCGAGGAGCGCGCGGGCCATGAGATCGAAACCAGCAAGCTGGTACCGGACAAGCCGGGCACCATGACCACGGCAGAGTACGACCGGCTGGTGCGCGACCTGGTGAACTACCTTGTGTACATGGGCGAACCGGCGGCGGCAAAGCGTGTGCAAACCGGAATCGCCGTGCTGTTTGCACTGAGCATCCTGCTGGTGCTGACATGGCTGCTCAAGCGCGAGTACTGGCGAGACGTGCACTGACTCTGCCAATCGAGGACAAACAACAATGATGACGCTCTATTCAGGCACGACCTGCCCTTTCAGCCAGCGCTGCCGCATCGTGCTCTACGAGAAGGGAATGGACTTCCAGATCATCGACGTGGACCTCCACAATAAACCGGAGGACCTGGCTGTGATGAACCCGTACAACCGCACCCCGGTGCTGGTCGAGCGGGATCTGATTCTGTACGAGTCCAATATCATCAACGAGTATATTGATGACCGTTTCCCGCATCCGCAGCTGATGCCGGCGGATCCGGTGATGCGCGCGCGCGCGCGGCTTTTCCTGTTCCGTTTCGAGAACGAACTGTTTGCAAACGTGGATGCAATAGAGCGCGGCACGCAGAAGCAGGCGGACAAGGCGCGTCAGGTCATTCGCGACAACCTGACGCAGATTTCGCCGGTGTTCGTGAAACAAAAGTTCATGCTGGGCGACGAATTCTCTATGCTCGACGTCGCCATTGCGCCGTTGCTGTGGCGGCTGGATTTCTATGGCATCCAGATGCCGAAACAGGCGGCCCCGCTGATGAAATATGCGGAACGGCTGTTCAGCCGGCCGGCCTATATCGAGGCGCTGACGCCGTCCGAGAAAGTCATGCGCAAGTGAAGGAAACTCCGACCACCCCCTATTTGATCCGCGCCATCTTCGAATGGTGCTGTGACAACGGACTGACCCCGTACATCGCGGTCAAGGTCGACGAGGCCACGCGCGTGCCGGTGGAATTCGTCAAGAACGGCGAGATCGTGCTGAACCTGAGTCCGAGCGCGACCCGCAATCTCAAGATCGGCAACGAGCTGATCCAGTTTTCCGCGCGTTTTGCAGGTGTGTCCCGGGAGCTGTCGATACCGGTTACGGCAGTCGGGGGGATCTTTGCCAAGGAGACGGGGCAGGGTCTCGCATTCCAGGCCCCCGCCCAGGTTGTGGCCGAACAGGACGGACAGGCCCCTCAGGACGAAAGTGCGCCGGAAGATGAAACGCAGGCCGCGGCGGCGAAGCGATCGCACCTGCAGGTGGTGAAGTAGCGGTTTTTCAGGGTGCGGCTCGCGCCTATAATCGCTTTCCGGGCCGGCATAGCTCAGCTGGTAGAGCAGTTGATTTGTAATCATCAGGTCGGGGGTTCAATTCCCTCTGCCGGCACCACGTTGCCGCGGATTTGGCCGCAAGAATCACGAATGCACGTGAAATCCTGTCACCAACTTGCACGATGCTGCCTGTTGATTGCGCTGGGCGTCGCTGTTGCGCCCGCACATGCGCAATCGGAAATGACGTTTGAACAGGCGCAGGTTCGGGCACATCATGCCCGAACCCTGATGAACGCGGCAGAGCGGAAAGTTCGCAACCTGGAGCGAAGGGAAAAATCCGCCTACCAGACACTGTCCGCGGCGCAGCAGCTTTACGAGGATGCCAAGCTGGCTGCGCAGAAAGCCAGCGAAGAACGACAGGCTGCGCAGGAGGAAGCCGAAGAGGCGCGCAGACGGTGGGAAGCCGAGTCGGCCAACCTGCAGCGCATTCACCGCGAACGCGAATGAATCGGACGCGACTCCAGAAAATACAAACAACAGGGCTCGATCGACGAACAGCATGAAGATTCACGAATACCAGGCCAAGGAAATCCTCCGTAAATTCGATGTTCCCACTCCGGCGGGGCATCCCTGTTTTTCAGTAGACGAAGCCGTGGATGCGGCTAAGCGCCTCGGCGGCAAGCTGTGCGTGGTCAAGGCGCAGATTCATGCAGGCGGGCGCGGAAAGGGCGGCGGCGTCAAGCTGGCCAGGTCGTCAGACGAAGTGCGCAGCCTCGCCGGCAGCATTCTCGGCATGCAGCTGGTGACGCACCAGACCGGTCCACAGGGACAGAAAGTCCGGCGTTTGCTGGTCGAAGAAGGCGCGGACATCAGCAAGGAACTCTACGTTGGCATCGTCGTCGACCGCGGCACCCAGAAAGTCTGCGTCATGGCCTCCGCTGAAGGCGGGATGGACATCGAGGAAGTGGCGGCGAACACGCCCGAGAAGATCCATCGTGTGTTCGTCGATCCTGAGGCCGGTCTGACGGCTGCCGAAGCCGATGGGCTCGCCGCCGCGATCGGCGTGCCTCGTGCCTCCCAGGCAGCCGCCGGCAAGGTGCTGCAGGGGCTGTATCGTGCATTTTGGGATACCGACGCCTCGCTTGCCGAAATCAATCCATTGGTCCTCACTGGCGGCGGCGAAGTGGTCGCCCTGGATGCCAAGATGAACTTCGACGAGAACGCACTGTTCCGTCATCCGGACATCGTGGCGATGCGCGATCTGGACGAGGAAGATCCGGACGAGATCGAAGCATCCAGACACGGCCTGTCCTACATTTCGCTCGACGGCAATATCGGCTGTCTGGTAAATGGCGCCGGCCTGGCGATGGCGACCATGGACACGATCAAATTGTTCGGTGCCGAACCGGCGAACTTCCTCGATGTGGGCGGCGGCGCCACCACCGAGAAAGTGACCGAAGCGTTCAAGATCATGCTGCACAATCCCAGGCTCAAGGCCATTCTGGTGAATATCTTCGGCGGCATCATGCAGTGCGACGTGATCGCAGAGGGCATCGTGGCGGCAGCGAAACAGGTTCAGCTTTCGGTGCCGCTGGTGGTGCGCATGAAAGGCACGAACGAGGAGGTGGGCCGCAAAATCCTGGCCGACTCGGGCCTGCCGATCATCTCGGCTGAGAACATGGGCGAAGCGGCGCGACGCGTGGTTGCGGCGGCAAAGGGTGGGCACTGAGCATGGCGATACTGATCGACAGGAATACCCGCGTAATGACCCAGGGTATCACCGGCAAGACCGGCCAGTTCCATACGCGTGCCTGCCGCGAATACGCCAACGGCAATGCCTGCTTCGTCGCCGGCGTGCATCCGCACAAGGCCGGCCAGGATTTCGAGGGCATACCGATCTTTGCCACCGTCAAGGAAGCCAGCCGGGAAACCGGTGCGACCGCGACTGTGATCTACGTGCCGCCTGCCGGAGCTGCCGCGGCGATCCAGGAGGCAGTCGATGCGGAGCTCGAGCTGGTGGTCTGCATCACCGAGGGTATCCCGGTGCGGGACATGATCGAGGTGCGCGATCGCATGCGCAAACAGCGCAGTCGCACGGTACTGGTCGGCCCCAATTGTCCGGGGGTCATCACGCCGGATGAGATCAAGATCGGCATCATGCCTGGTCACATCCACAGGAAAGGCCCGATCGGGGTGGTGTCGCGTTCCGGAACGCTCACCTATGAAGCCGTTGCGCAGCTGAGTGAGCTGGGCCTCGGACAATCCTCCGCGGTGGGCATTGGCGGCGACCCGGTAAACGGCCTGAAGCACGCGGATGTGCTGAAGCTGTTCAACGAGGACCCGGATACCGAAGCGGTCATCATGATCGGCGAGATCGGTGGCACCGACGAGGAATCCGCCGCTGAGTGGGTGAAGGAAAACATGCGCAAGCCGGTGGTCGGTTTCATCGCCGGGGTTACCGCGCCGCCTGGGAAACGCATGGGCCACGCCGGGGCAATCATCTCCGGCGGCAAGGGCACTGCCGCAGAGAAGCTCGAGGCGATGGAGGCATGCGGCATCAAGGTCACCAGAAACCCCGCGGAAATGGGCAAGCTGCTCAAGTCCGTGATTCGCTGAGCGCACACACGGCGCAACTCGATGGATTTTGGCAGCCCGCAGTTCTGGATCGCGGTCGTTCAGATCATCCTGATCGACCTCGTGCTGTCCGGAGACAACGCGGTGGTGATTGCGCTCGCGTGCCGCAATCTTCCCCCGAAGCAGCGCCGGCTCGGCATCTTTTGGGGTGTAGCCGGTGCGATCCTTTTGCGCGTCCTGCTCACTTTCTTCGCGGTCGGCCTGCTTACCATTCCTTACCTGAAGATCGTCGGCGCGGTGCTGCTGGTATGGATCGGGATCAAGCTGGTGCAACCCGAACCGGGAGACGGAGGCCACCAGATTCAGGCATCCGGCAATCTGTTCGGCGCGATCCGCACCATCATCGTGGCGGACGTGGTGATGAGCCTGGACAACGTGATTGCGGTCGCGGCTGCCGCGCGCGACAGCCTGTTCCTGCTGATCTTCGGTCTCGCGCTCAGCATTCCGCTGATGGTTTGGGCCAGCCAGCTCATCCTGCGCCTGATGGATCGCTTTCCCGCCATCATCCTGATCGGCGGTGGGCTTCTCGGCTGGGTCGGATTGTCGATGGCGGTGCACGACCCGATAGTGAAAGACTGGGTCGCGGCCGAAGCAGGCTGGCTGAACTGGCTGGCGCCTGCGGCGGGGGCGATCCTGGTCGTCGCTGCCGGCAAGCTGATGGCGTTCAGGCGTGTGCCGGCGAAAAAGAAGATTATCGATCTGGCGGAAGAGGACGGCGGTCCGCGATGACCCCGGAGGGAGGCGAATGATGCTGAAAATCCTGCTGCCCACGGACGGCTCGGACTACGCGTTGCGCGCAGTTCGTTACTTGACCGAACACGTGGGCTGGTACCGTGAACCGCTGGAAGTGCATCTGTTGAACGTGCAGTTGCCGATCGCGTCCGGAGCCGTGAAGATGTTTATCTCTCAGCAGCAGCTGAACGACTACTACCGCGAGGAGGGACTGAAGCACCTGCAACAAGCCCGTTCGCTGCTTGAAACTTCCGGAGTCGTATACCAGCACCATATCGGCGTTGGCGAGCTGGCTTCCACCATCGTCGAATACGCGACAGACAAAGGCTGCGAGATGATTCTGATGGGTACTCGCGGGCGGGGCGCGCTAAAAGGTGCGATGCTGGGGTCGGTAGCCATGAAAGTCCTCCATCGGGCAGAGGTGCCGGTCCTGCTCGTCAGGTGACCGGATTCTCCGGATTGGCCTGCTGCAGGATTCTTGCGGCCAGGCAATCAGGACACAGGCAGGTGGCGCCTGCGTCGCCGGAGACCGAGCCCGGAAACTTCGTTGCGCACCAGCACGGCTTCGCATCGTCGATCCCGCAATGGAATTCCCGTTGGCATCGCGGACAACGTGAGTTCGGGACCGCCTGCATCCCTGGCTTGTCGTCATTCGTAGGCATACAGCGTGCCCCAGATCGTAAGCAGGCCGATCGCTACGAATAACGCGGCTGCAGTGAGGCGCACGGCGGACATCGGCAGCCGTTTTGTCAGCCGCTCGCCGAACCAGACTGCCGGCACGTTGGCAATCATCATTCCCAGCGTCGTGCCCAGCACGACGGCGGCCAACGCATCGAAGCGCGCCGCCAGCGCGACCGTCGCGAACTGTGTCTTGTCGCCCATTTCCGCCAGAAAGAATGCCACGAATGCGGTGGCGAACACACCGGCGTTGCGCACTCGCGGGATTTCGTCCAGCGAGTCCGGTTTCAGCGCCCAGAGCCCGAACAGGATGAACGATATTCCAACGAGCCATCCGAGCATGGCTGCAGGCACTGCATTCGCCACCAGGATTCCCGCCCACGCCGCGAGCGCATGATTGAGCAATGTCGCCACAAGAATGCCCCAGAGAATGGGCACAGGTTTCTTCAGTCGGGCCGCGAGCACGAAGGACAGGAGCTGGGTCTTGTCCCCAATTTCCGCGAGCGCCACCAGCAGTGTTGAAGTGATCAGTGCTTCCAAGTGGTAAGACCTTAAGGGGCGACGGCTTGCGGGACTGCGGTGGACCCGGCGAATCCTTGAACCTTGCGTTGCAGGGCCGAACGCAAGCCGTCGATGCGGCCGGACACGCTAGTCGGACTTCGCCGACAGCCGGCTGTTGGCCCAGGTCAGCCTGTCGATCAGGATGCGCAGGAAGGCCTTGTTGAACTGCTTCTGCAACGCGTCGGATGCCTGCTGCAACGCCTGGGCGCCGATCTCGATTACGGTCAGCGGGGCATTGGCGGTGATGGTCGTGACCCTTCTCGCGCGAATGTCTTCGAAGTAGAGCAGCTCGCCGAAGCAATGGCCAGCGCGCAGCGTGTCCAGCGCATGCTCCGCCTTCGAGACTTGCGCTTCGCCGTCGGCGATCACGTAGAAGCTTTCGCCGACCTCGCCTTCGCGGATGATCACCTTCCCGGCCGGGTGATCTCGCCATGCGCCGATCCTGAGGATCTCCCAGATCTCGACGTCGCGGAAATCCCGGAAAAACGACAACGCCTTGACCGCGGCGAACTTCTCGCTGTCGGTAACCGAATCACGCGGCAGTTCGAGATGGCGATAGGTCTGCGTCAGCGCGCGGCTGAACTCCACCCAATTCTGGAAGCGCTGGCCGACATTCTTCTCCAGGGCGCGCATCACGACATCGTTCAAAGCTGCGGGAAGATCGACACGGTGTACAGACGGGGGCACAGGGTCCATGTGCGCGATCTGGTACAGCAGGCTTGCCTTGTTCGATGCGACGAATGGAAGTTTTCCCGTCAGCAATTGATACATCACCACGCCAAGCGAGTAGATATCGGTCTGCTGGTTCAACTCCTTCTCGAGCACCTGTTCGGGAGACATATAGGCGGGAGAGCCGATGCCCTCGAGCATGGTGTGTTCGGATGCGTCGAACATGGCGGCGCCGAAATCGCTGATCTTGATGTCATTCTGGGCGCCGATCAGTATGTTCGCTGGCTTGATGTCCCGGTGAATGACGCCATGGCGCTGGGCGAAATCGAGGGCGAGGCTGCACTTGAACGTGATCTCCACCACCCGCTCCATCGGCAGCAGCCGCGACATCTCGCAGTAGTGCTCGAGGGTCGGTCCATCGATGTATTCCATGACGATATAGGTGAAGTCGTCGGTGACGTCCGCATCGTAGATTTCCATGATGTGCGGGTGCATCAGCTTGCCCACCAGAGCCGCCTCGTTCAGAAACACCTTGTGAAAGCGCCTGCGTGTTTCGGTGTCGACGCCGCTCTCCGCTCGCACCAGCTTGATCGCTACCTCGCGATTGTTGAAGGGATCGCGGCCGAGATATACGCGCGAGGTGGCGCCCCTGCCTAGCTCGCGCACGACCGGGTACTTGCCGATCCGGGACGGAGGAGTATTCATGTGGATCCGATGACCCGAGGGATCACCTGGGTGAAGGTACTTTCATGCCGCGCTGTACCGCCGGGCGGCTGCCGATCGCGGTGAACCAGCGCTTGACGTTCGGAAAGTCGTCCAACTCCACTTTGTGCCATTCGTGCCGGGCGATCCAGGGATAGGTGGCGATGTCCGCCACTGAATACTCCGTGGAAAGAAACTCACGGCCGGTGAGATGACGATCGAGCACGTCATACAGCCGGCGCGTTTCCTTCTTGTAGCGCTCGATCGCGTACGGCACCGGCTCCGGCGCGGCGCGCAGAAAATGGTGCGTCTGCCCGAACATCGGGCCTACGCCGCCCATCTGGAACATCAGCCACTGCAGGGTTTCGTAGCGCGCGATCTTGCGCACTGGCATGAAGCGGCCACTTTTTTCGGACAGATACAGGAGAATTGCACCGGATTCGAAGAGTGCAAACGGCACGCCATCGGGGCCTTCATGGTCGACGATTGCGGGAATTTTGCTGTTCGGGCTGATCGCCACGAACTCCGGTGCGAACTGCTCGCCTTTTCCGATATCGATCGCGTGTGTCTTATAGGGCAGCCCGAGTTCCTCGAGCATGATGGAGACCTTGCGGCCGTTTGGTGTGCTCCACGTGTACAGATCGATCAATGCTCTTCCTTGCCTGAAGAAACCAGAGCATTCTAGCCGAAACGCCCGGCGTACCTGGCGCTGAAGGCCGTAGCAACCCGCGGTGCGGACTCAGCGCATGCGCATGCGGAAACGGGCAGCCGAAACGGCCCGCTTCCGTCGCGCAAGCCGAATTTTCAGCAGTGGCGAGCCTGCCGGTTCCCCTTGCGGTATGCGTGAATTTCCTCCCGGCTCACGGTCCCGCTGCCGTCGGCATCGATCGCGTCGAACTTGCGTGCCAGGCGGGGCGTCGCCTGCGCTTCGTCGCGATCGATCCCACCGTCGCCATTGACATCTACTTTGGCGAATCGCTGCTGACTGTGTTCGCGGTGTGCTTGCATCCGCGCGTGCATGTGATTGCGGATTTCTTCCGGCGAAAGGCTGCCGTTGCCATCCGCGTCAATCGAATCGAAGTGTCTTGCCAGTCTCGGCAGATTCTGCGCTTCTTCCCGGTCGAGTACGCCGTCATTATTGGCGTCTGCGCGCGGGAATGCCTCCGCGTGGCGTCCGTGGTGTTCCTGCGCAAGAGTCGGAAAGGTGGAAGCGAACAGCGCGGCGGATAGCGCTGCAACCGGAAGTGTGATCCTGGGCATGTCAGTCTCCTGTCAGAGGATGGGGATGCCCCATCTCAACGCGCCGGTATCAGCCGGGTTGACGCAGCTTGCGCAAGGCTTCGCCGACCGCCGCCAGCCGTGCCGCGCCCAGCTTCTGCACGATCTCCATCGGGTCAGACGTCCCGCCTGCGATCGCCCCCGCATCCACGCCGCGAGCCGCTTCCGCAGCCGCGCGCAGGATTGGCGCAGGCGCGTAGTCGCGTTGCTCATAGCCCGGGCGACCGTGAAAGTCGCAGGCGCAGGCGGCCAGCAGCTGCTCGAATCGCGCCGGTTTGCGAAACACATCCGCGGCGGTGAGAATCTTCAGCACCGTGGCCGGACGCAGTTCGACCGCGCGATGGATATCCCCGTGATATCGGGCACACAGTACGGCGAGATCGCGGCAGTCTTTCGGCAACCGCAAACGGGTACACAGCGCCTTGATCAGCTCGACGCTTTTCTGCTCGTGTCCGTGGTGTTTCGGCCACAGCTCGCGTGGTGTCGTGCCCTTGCCGAGATCGTGCACCAGTACCGCAAAGCGCACGGCCAGGGGTTCCTTGCGCTCCGCCGCGAAATCCGTTGCCAGCATGGTATGTATGCCGGTGTCGATCTCCGGGTGGTGTTCCGGCGGCTGCGGCACCCCGAACAGTGCGTCCAGCTCCGGCAGCACCCGCGCCAGCGCGCCGCAATCGCGCAACGCCTGAAACATGCGCGACGGCCTGTCTTCCGTCAGTCCTTTTGAAAGCTCCTGCCATACGCGCTCTGCAACCAGGTGGTCGACTTCGTCACTGGCTACCATCTCGCGCATCAACTGCAGAGTCTCGGGTGCGATATCGAATCCGAATCGCGCGGCGAAGCGGGCGACGCGCAGCACGCGCACAGGATCCTCGACGAATGCCGGCCCGACGTGGCGCAGCACGCCCGCCTCGAGGTCCGCCACACCGTGATAGGGATCGATGACCGTGCCATCCTGATCGCATGCGATCGCATTGATCGTCAGGTCACGACGGGCGAGGTCCTGCTCGAGGGTGACGTCGGGTGTTGCGTAGACCGAGAATCCCTTGTATCCACGTCCGCTCTTGCGCTCGGTGCGGGCGAGCGCATATTCCTCGTGTGTGTCGGGGTGGAGAAACACCGGGAAGTCCTTGCCGACCGGCTTGTAACCCTGGCGCTCCATTTCTTCCGGTGTCGATCCGACCACGACATAGTCCTGGTCCTTGACCGGCAGACCGAGCAGCCGGTCGCGCACCGCGCCTCCGACCGCGTAGATTTTCACGGCTCATACTCCGCGACTGTCTCAGGTTCGGCCAGCGCCTCGCGATACCAGCGCTGCATCGCGGGCAGTGCCAGTATGGTGCCGGCGTACTCGCGCGCCGCGCCGGCAAGCTCGACCTGGTAGGTCTGCAGTCGCGCGACCGCCGGTGCGAACATCGCGTCCGCGATCGAGAAGTCGCCGAACAGGAAGGGGCCCACGGCGGCATGACGCGAGCGGCAATCGTTCCAGATCGAAATCACCCGTTCGACATCTTTCATTACTTCCGGCGCGCGCCCGCGGCCCGGGAGGCTGCGCCGGACGTTCATCGGCATGTGGTTTCGAAGCGCAGCAAAGCCGGCATGCATCTCGGCGCTGATCGATCGTGCCTGGGCGCGTGCCGCCCGGTCCATCGGCCACAGCCTCTTTTCGGGATGTGTTTCCGCGAGATATTCGCAGATCGCGAGCGAGTCCCATACGGTTGTCGTACCGTCTATCAGCACCGGCACCTTGCCGGCCGCCGAGTAAAGACGGATCCGCGCGCCGCTGTCCTGTGCATACAGCGGTATGCGCACTTCATCGAACGCGATGCCGCAATGGCTCATCAGCAGCCACGGGCGCAGCGACCATGACGAATAGGCCTTGTTACCGATGACCAGCGTCGGGGCCATGCCGGGGCTTGGGCTCAGCGCCCGGCACGCACGCGCAGTTTGTGCAGCCTGGCGCGCGGCACACGGCCACCCAGATATGCGGGTGCGACGGCTTCGAGGGCGGTGGGCTGGATTCCGAACAGACCCGGAAACGCACAGCCGCAGACGTTGTCTATCTGCATGGAATGGTAGTTGTCTCTGGTCATGAGCTTCATCGGCAGCCATTCCATAGCCCTGGCCTGCAGGTAGGAAAGCCGGTCGTTCAGCGGAAGGATCATCCTTTTCACCCCGGCCAGACGGCATACATACTCGACCAGCTCCTGCAGCGTGTACACCTTCGGCCCGCACAACTCGTACGTCCGGTCGAAGGCGTCCGGCAGGTTCAGGCTGGCCACCACGGCCTGCGCCACGTCTTCCACGAAAACCGGCTGGAAACGCGCTTTCGGGCACGCCAGTGCAACCACCGGCAGCAGGCGCACCAGCTTCGCAAACAGGTTGAGGAAACTGTCCTCGCGTCCGAACATCACCGATGGTCTGAAAATTGTGGAGCGAATGCCGCTTGCCTCGGCGACCCGCACCTGCTGTTCGCCGCCCGCCTTGGAGCGCAGGTACTCGCTTGGTGCGTCATGCGACGCCTGCAGCGCGGAAACATGGACCAGTCGCCGCACGCCGGCCTCCCGGCAGGCGTCGACGATCTTGCGCGGAAGGTTCACATGCACACGGGCGAAATCGCCCCTGTGCTGCTCGTGCAGGATGCCCGCCAGGCTGACGACCGCATCGCAACCGCCGACCACACGGGCAAGTTCTGCGGGATCGTTCACATCTGCCTCGATGACGTCCGCAGTCGGCAGCACGATCAGGTCCTGCTTGGCGCGTTCCCGGTGGCGGGTTGGTATGCGCGTGCGCACCGCCTGTTCGGCGAGCAGGTGTGCAACATGGCGACCGAGAAAACCGGAACCCCCGATGAGGCAAACCGTTTGGAGTTTCATAGCGAAGCGACTGCGTTCCATGTAGCACGGCAGGAGGTTTCAGTGCAGGCTAACCTGCCCAGCCGTTGCGGGCAGGTTAGGCCGGAACTAAAACCGGA
>JBBDIL010000017.1:0-89076 GCA_040880425.1 Burkholderiales bacterium
ACGCGCGCCATGAACTGCTGCGCCTCATTGACCGGAGGCGGCTAATGGGTGACCCGCCCTACGCATGCGTGATTCCCGCGCCGATCAGAACAATTCCGATAGGCACGCCGTTCGCTAGCCCGAAGTGCCGGCCGGCGAGGATCGCAATCACGCCGATTACGATCGCCGTGTATTCGAGAAAAGTGAGGAGACTTATGTGATTGAGTGTAGTCGATTCCTCGTCGCCGCCGCGGGGCGAGCACGCGAGACAACCGGGTCAGGCCGCGGACATCGCGTACCAATTCAACATACCAAGCCTGACCCTCATGGCACTACCTTAAGCCGCGAGTGGTTGCGTGTTGCAGGAAATAGGGTGGCTGAGAGCCTCGCGTTGTTAAGATGGTGGTGTCTAAGGTCACCGTCAATACAAGGAGGATCAGCCATGTGTGAAGATAGCAAAAAAACGCCTGCAGCAAGCGGTAGCGCGATTCAAGCTAGGCTTTGCCGACTGCCCCACGCGGGGGCTCGATGAACTGCTCTCAAGCGATGAGGTGCGAGCGATCGTTAACGAGGAAGTGGGCGCCTACCGTGAACGGGTCTACCCGCCGCTCACCACACTGGGTCTGTTCATCAGCCAGGCGCTGAGCGCCGATGGGGCCTGCCAGGATGCGGTGGCACGCCATCTTTCAGAGCGTACGGCGCAGGGCGAACATCCCTGCAGTTTAAGCAGTGGCCCCTACTGCAAGGCGCGAAGCCGCCTGCCACTCTCGCTCATCGAACGCCTTGGCGTGGCACTGGGCGAACGGCTCGAGGCGCTGAGCCGGGAGAACTGGAAGTGGCGGGGACGCTCGGTCAAGCTGCTCGACGGCACCACCGTCTCCATGCCCGACACGTTGGCCAATCAGGCCGTGTATCCGCAAAGCGGCGAACAAGAACCGGGGTTGGGTTTCCCGCTGGCGATGTTGGTGGCGCTCATCTCGCTATCGAGCGGTGCCGTGCTGCGCTGGGCCAGTGGGCCGTGTCGCGGCAAAGGCAGTGGCGAGCAGGCGCTGTTTCGCGAACTCATGCCCCATTTATCCCGAGACGACATCATTCTGGTAGACCACTATCACTGCACCTTCTTTACGATCGCGATGTTGGCCGAGCGCGGGGTGGATATCCTCACCCGGCAGCATCATCGGCGCATCACCGACTTTCGCCAAGGCCAACGTCTGGGGCATCGCGACCGACTGGTAACGTGGTGGCGCCCGCAGCGGCCGGACTGGATGGATCATGAGACCTACGCACGCATGCCGCAGCAACTGAGCTTGCGTCAAACGCAGGTGGCGGGGCGCGTTCTGGTCACAACGCTGACCGATGCGCGCGTCGTGACAGCGCTTGATCTGGATAGCCTGTATCGTCAGCGCTGGCAGGTGGAGGTCGATCTACGTTCGATCAAGGCGGTGATGGGCATGGATATCTTGCGTGCGAAGTCACCCGGCATGATCGATAAGGAGATGGCCGTTCACTTGCTCGCCTACAACCTGGTGCGCGGTCTGATGGCACGCGCTGCCGCGGGGGCGGGTGTCATCGCGCGGGCCCTGAGTTTCAAGGGCGCGCTGCAACTGCTCTTGGCGTTTCAGCAACAACTGCGCTGGGCCGGAAAGAAGTCCGTGGATCTCATGCGCGCACACCTGCTTGGCGCAATCAGCGCGATGCGACTACCGATTAGACCAGGACGCGTCGAGCCGCATGCCATTAAACGAAGACCAAAGAACCATGCTCTACTGACAGTGCCTCGCCATGTCGCGCGCGCCGCAATCATCCGTGCGCGTCGGGCCGATGCTTAAGGTAGTGCCATGAAAGCCTGACCCGGTTCGTCCTGCAAGTAGGCACACGCCGGCGGTCTTGCCAGACTCGCTTCCGCGAGACCGGAAACGGATGGTAAGCTTCTCCTCGTAAAATGCTGGCTCGACTTCCGCTCCCTGGATGCTCCTGCGAGCGTTTGGTGGGAGTAGCGGCTAAGTCGGCGGTACGCTGTGCAGTTTCTCTGTCTAGGCCTGCCCTTCCAGCGCCAAATCTGAGGCTTGATACAGGTAATGTAATTCGGTACGCCATTTGTAGATTCGTCGACCAATACGGCTACGATATGAAATCACAGCTGCTACAGCACTTCGCCTTAAAGATTGCCGATGGCGAACAGAAGCTTTGGAGTTGCAAGTGAATACCGACAACGCCGACGTAGGGTACGACCCACTTGGATTGCGCGTTAAGAGGACCGTGTCTCTACGATCACTAAAGGATATTCGGCCGCTCTATTTTCTGCCCACCGACCCTTTGGCCGACGAGGTTCTGATTCCAGGATTCCAGGTTGCCGCAAAAGTCGATTGCATGGTTGGCTTCTTCTCAAGTGAAGTGCTTGCCTCGCTAGCGCCCGGTCTCGCTACTTATATCAGCCGCTCGAAAGACAGTTTTCGTCTCATCATTAGCCCGCTGCTTCGGCCGGAAGATCTCGCGGCAATCGAAGAAGGCGTGCGTACTCCAGAGAGCGTGGCGTGTGACATTCTAGAAGGAATGGTGGTCACCGAGGACTTGCTCCAACAGCATACGCTTAAGTGCCTGTCCTACCTCTTGCGCACCGGCCGGATGGAGATACAGGTCGCCCTGATGAAGGATGCCCTCTTTCATCCGAAAGTCTGGCTCTTCCATGGTGGCGAGGACGTAATGGCGGCGCATGGATCGAGCAACGTGACCTATGCGGGCATTAAAAAGAACATTGAGCAGATCGCCGTCTCGAAATCCTGGGAAGACTCGAACCAGCGCTACATCACGGAAAAGCTCGGCTACCAATTTCATCGGCTTTGGGATAACAAGGAGGATAGCTGTATCGTTATGCCGTTGCCGTTAGCCGTGAAGGACAAAGTGTTACGGACATACAGCTCGAACAGCCCACCGGTCGAGGAAGAATTGCGGGCGTTGTACGGGCCAACAACTCGAGTCGCGGAAGATGAGGAACCCTACGAGATTCCGCCGCCGCCAAGTGTGACTTTCGCGATACCGCGCGGTTTGCAATTTTATGATGGATCGTTCGCCCATCAAGGCAAGGCCGTAAAGGCTTGGTGTGACGCGGGCTATCGCGGTGTCCTCGAAATGGCGACCGGCTCAGGGAAGACGATCACCTCGATGATCGGAGCACATCGCCTATATGAAGGGCACAAACCGCTGCTGATCGTCGTCGCTGCGCCCTATATGCCGTTGATCGAACAGTGGTGCGATGAGATAGCGCCGTTCGGGTTGAAGCCAGTAAATCTAACAACGGCCGGGAGCGGCGCGAAACGAGCGAGCGAGCTCCAAAAGCTGAGGCGGCGGCTGCGCACCGGCCTGTCGGATGTCGAAGCCGTCGTCGTCAGCCACGATACGTTGTGCACCCCGGAATTTCTGTCCGCCGTCGAGGCATTCGACTGCGCGCGCCTGCTGATCTCGGACGAGGTGCACAACCTTGGCCGGCCGTCATTTATCAACGATCCGCCGGAGTTCATCGAGTATCGTCTAGGCCTGTCGGCGACACCGATTCGTCAGTATGACGAGGAGGGTACAGAATCGCTGTTCGGGTTCTTCGGACCCGTCGTCTTCCGTTTCACGCTCGAAGAGGCCATCGGACGTTGCCTTGTCGAATACGACTATTACGTCCATCCGGTGTACCTGACCGAGGCCGAGATGAACGAGTGGTTTGACCTGACGGGCAAAATAAAGCAGAACGCCTGGCGCAGCGAAGGCGGCAAGCCGGAAGAATACCTCGCGAAATTGCTGCGCGACCGGCGCGCCTTGCTGGAAACGGCGTCGGCCAAGGTGTCCATGCTGTGCACGCTGCTCGATGACGAGGATAAAAGAAGCCTGCGCCACACGCTGGTCTACACCTCCGACAAGGGGCCGCACCAGCTCGATAACGTGAACCGCCTGCTGCGCAACAAGAACATCCTGTTCCACCAGCTCACCGCCGACGAAACGGCGAACCGCGACCAGACGAAGAGGATCATCAGGTCCTTCCAGGACGGTGAAATACAGGTGCTGACCGCGAAGCGCGTGCTCGACGAAGGGGTGAACATCCCTCAGATATGCAAGGCGTTCATTCTCGCAAGCACCACCGTCGAACGGCAATGGGTACAGCGTCGCGGGCGGCTGCTGCGCACGTGCAGCGCTATCGGCAAGACGCACAGCGTCATTCACGACCTGTTGGCACTGCCGCCCGGAATGAAAGAAGGGCTCGATCCGGATGCGCGCGCACTCGTGCGCTCGGAACTGCGCCGGGCGCAGGAGTTTGCAAGGCTGGCGAGAAACGCGGGCCGGCAGGACGGGCCGCTGGCGATGATCGACAGCATGGTTGACGCCGCGTACCTGTAGCCGCCGGAGGAGGGAAAATGCCACTGAACGACAGGAAGATAATCTCGATCATCCTTGAGCAATGCGCTGGGATAGACGAACGGTGCGAGGGCTACAGGGAAGAGATCGTGGAAGTGATTTCCGAAATTCTGGAGTACGAGCGGGGACATCGGGTCTCCGCAACGAACATCCAGAAGAAGATCAACGACAAGTGCAACGCGGCGGCGCGGTTCCTCACGACGAAGCGCGGGCAGGACACCGGCACGGAGGAACTTGACTCATGAAACTGCTCCGCGCTGAGTTCCACAACTTCCGCCTGCTCCGCGACCTGGAGCTTGAATTTTCTAGCGATCCCGTGAGGAAGCTGACCGTCGTCCGCGCGGCGAACGAGTCGGGCAAGACTACGATACTGCACGGCCTCCAATGGGCGCTCTACGGCGATGCGGCATTGCCCGGCAAAGGTGAGGGATTTCGCCTGCATCCAATCGACTGGGAGGCGAGCGAGAGCAAGCGTGTCCCGATCACGGCCACCGTGGAGTTTGAGCTGACTACGTATCGTCGGACATCCGGCACGATGCGTGAAACACGCCGACGTTACCGCATCGTCCGCTCCGCGTTCGAGGATGTGGACAGCCAGGTGCGACGCTCCGGCTCCACCGTGAAGCTGTTTGCTCTGAACGACAGCGGCGCAAGTCCTATCGACGCGCCCGAAGCTCTTATCAACGACGAACTTCCGCCGGAACTGCGGGAAGTTTTCTTCACCGACGGCGACCGGGCGCTGAGCTTCATCGAAGCGGATGTCGCCCTTTCCACGAAGCGCGAGCGGGTGCAGCGCGCGATTCGCTCGCTGCTCGGACTCGGTGTGATCGACGATGCGATCAAGCACGTGTACAAATCGGCGTCGGAAGTGAACAAGAAGGCGAAACAGGTCGGCAGCGGCAGCGAGCTGAACAAGATTGCATCCCGCCTCGAAGCGATGGAGGATACTCGAGAGAAACTCGACGCCGACCTAGAAGACGCCAAGCAGCAGTTCGGCGCCTTCGACGAAAAAGTCGAAGAGCTCGACCGAAAGATCGAAGCGGCGCTCCAGAAAGGCGACAAAGAGAAGCTCCGCAAGGACCTCGATCATGCAAAACGCGAGATAAAGCAACTCGATGACCAACTCGCCGCTGCAAACAAGGAGCACTCAGCGCTGTTCCGCGGCCGGTCGATCGCGACCGACCTGCTCGCCCCAGTGCTCGGCAGGGCGTTCGAAAAGCTGGAAGAGCTGCACGAACAAGGCAAGATTCCCAACACCACCATCCCGGTTTTGCAAGACCGGCTCGCGACGGAAATCTGCATCTGTGGCGAAACGCTGAAAGCCGGCGATCTGGGCGGCGATAAGCGTCGAGCGCATATCCAGAAACTGATCGACGATAGCCAGCGCGCCGACGAAATCCAAGAGATCATCACCGACCTATATTACAGCGCCAAACCGCTACAAGGCGAGCGCGACGACGGGTCGAGCGCGTGGCTTGAGGAATACAGGAAGGTGGTCGAGCGGCGCGACGGCATCCAGGCGCTTCGCGACGAAGCGGGCCGTAAGTTCCGGGCGCTGGAACTGCAACTGGATTCGTTGCCTGACACGGACATTCAGGGCCTGCGCGAGACTCGCCGCCAGTACAAGGACCAGCGCAACCGCTACCTTTCAAATCAGTCCGCTCTCGAAACCCAGCTCACCGGGCTGCGGCGCGAGCGCGAGGAACGGGAGGCCGAGCGCGATCGCCTGCTGCGCGAACAGAAGAAAGGCGCGCGCATCCTGGCCGAACTCGAAGTTACGCAGGACGTGATGAAGGTCCTGCAAACTGCCTATAAGCGGATCACGAACGAGGAATTGCAGAAGGTCAGCGAGCTGATGAACAGCATATTTCTCGAAATGATCGGCGCTGACCCCGAACAAGGCGCGATCATCCGACGCGCCGAGATCAGCCAGGAGTTCGACATCATCGTCTACGGCCCGAACGACAGGACACTTAACCCGGACCGCGACCTGAACGGCGCCTCGCGGCGTGCGCTGACGCTCGCCTTCATCCTTGCACTGACGAAGGTCAGCGAGGTCGAAGCGCCGAATGTCATTGACACGCCGCTCGGTATGACAAGTGGTTTCGTGAAGCGCTCCATCCTCCGAACGGCAGTGCGCGAGAGCGCACAGTTGATCCTCTTCCTCACGCACGATGAAATCGCCGGCTGCGAGGAAATCATCGATGAAGCCGCAGGGGTTGTCTTCACGCTGACAAATCCCGCGCACTACCCGAGAATGCTCGTCAACGATCCGGGCATTAGGGGCAAGGTTCTGCGCTGCGCCTGCGATCACCGCGGCGAGTGCCCACTCTGCATGCGACACGCGGATGCTCAAGTTGAGCTGGAAGCTGCGTCATAGGAGGCGACGATGGCAGACAGATATTTCAACCCATTCCAAGCGATCGACATTAACGTGCCGGTCGTGTTCCATGAAGCGTTCACGCGCTACTGCCAGCGCAGCGCCGACGCGGTGATCGACCAGAGCCCGTTCCCGCGCATGGTCGATCTCTGGTTCCTGTCCGTCTGCGTTGCGACGCGTATGGAGCTCGAGCCTGCTGACATCGCAAAATACGACACGCGCAAGATCATCGACGGCTCGATCTTCGGCAGCGATCCTTGGCGCGTTCACACGATGATGCTGATCGCAATCGGCAGGACCGGCGACGTTCAGATCGTCTCCGAGCCACGCAAGATGATGGCCCTCGCCAACGGCCTTGCCGTGGCCGGGCTGCCGAAGGTCATCGAAATGCTCCAGGAAGGCGATGCGGAGCCAATCTGGAACCTGTCGGACGCGGTAGACACACTGCTGCGCAAAGAAAAGGCGGTATAACAACATCAAGGAATGTGTGCATGGTCCATTGGAATTCTAGCCCACACCCGATTTCGGACATTCGAGACTGGAGTGAAACCGGGCGTCTTGAACTTCGGCCAGATTTTCAAAGGCGTGAAGTCTGGTCCGCACCAGCACGTATCATGCTGATGGATACGATATTGCGCGATGTCCCGATGCCAAAAATATTTCTTGCGAATTCCATTAAGGACGGAAAAACCTATCGCGTCGTGATCGACGGACAACAACGGATGTCAGCGATTCTAGATTTCTTGCGCGATGAATTCTCGCTAGATGCCCCCTTCACCGGCGACGAGAAGGGAAAACGGTTTTCCGAACTGGGCCAGGAAACACAATATCGCTTTCTGAGCTATCAGATCGACTTTAACGAAGCGATGAATCCAACGGACGAAGAAGTTCGAGAAGTCTATGCGAGGGTCAACAAATATACCGTTCCATTGACGAAGCAGGAGCTTCGGAGGGCTGACTTCCCCGGCGATTTCCTGACTGTTTCAGAAGAACTGGCAATTAACGACTACTTTGATCGATTCGGTCTATTTTCGGCAGCGAACAGGCGGCGCTATGCAGACGTCGAGTACGTCTCTGAGCTGCTGGCGGCGATGGTTGACGGCATTCAAGAAAAGAAAGGCACTCTGGACGATTTTTATATCAAATTTGCCAAATGGGACAAAAGGGAGAAAAAGAACATCATCGAACGGTTCTCCAAAGCGCTGCGAGAAATCGACCTGATCTTTAAAGGCTCGGAACGCTATATATCTGAAACACGGTTTCGTCAGAAGGCAGACTTCTACACTTTGTTCCTTGTCGTCGATTCTTTTGCATCAGAAGGACTGACAGTCGAAGGCAAAGATTTGCGACCGCTGCAGGACGATTTGATAACGTTGGAAGAAAACGTTCGGCCAGAGTCGGATATTGAGATTTGCAGCGAATATGCGATCAAATGCGTATCACAAGCGAATTCTGCATCTAGCCGCCGCTGGAGACACCGATTTCTGAGACCAATATTGGCCGGAACCTATGTTGGCGGACAGCCTGATAATGAAGGAGCCAGAGTCTTCTATAGGCTGATGGGGGAGCTTAGTGCAGGAGACTCAATGGGGCTATGCCCAGAACCAGTGTTTAGCTGTCCCGTATGTGACGACGAGATTTCGGGAGCTTTCAGTGATTGTGTCTTGGCTTGGGACCGTACCGCGACGGTGAACCAAATTGCCAACGCAGTTTGGATACATCGTTCTTGCACCGAGTCGGAAGACAGATGGTTGATTTTGGAGCGCCCCAGCGATGACCAGCCAACTCTATTTTGATACAGACGAGCTGCGCAAAGGAAACTTCTTCAATTTGAATGGTGAGATTCGAACTGAAGAAGGCCAACTGTATGAGCTTGAAGACTGGATTGGGCGCGGGGGGAATGCATCTGTATTCAAGGGTCGGCAACGCATTACGGGTGAAGAGTGCGCAATAAAGTTCTTAATAAATCCGCGAGTGCGCAATACCAAGCGCTTTCTGCGGGAAGTCAAACTCCTTCAGTCAATGAGAGGAGATCATATTACGCGATACCACGGAACCGGACGCGTCATTGTCAGGCACAATCGCGCAACGAAAGACAACGCTCTGCCGTTTGTTGTCATGGAATTGGCAGACTGCAATTTGCAGGAAAAGATGCGCGCAGAACAAAACCCGATAAGCTACGAACAGTACGCAGGTCAGTTTCGCGGCCTCGCCAGCGCCCTTGCGTCGTTGCACGACAAAGCTGAAGCTGTACATCGCGACATCAAGCCGGAAAACATACTTGTTGTTGGTGAGCGCTGGCTGTTGAGCGATTACGGGCTCTGCACGATCGTAAGCCGCGACGAAGAGGACTTAACTCCAGAAGCAGGAAACTTAGGTCCGAAGTTTTGGCTATCTCCGGAAGCGCACAATCGACGAATTGGATGTGGAGACGTGATTTGTGCGGCGTCTGACGTTTTTCAATTAGCCGCGATATTTTGGTATGTCGCGACAGGCAGGCACCCTTGTGGAATTGTGACCAGAGACGATTGGACGGGACCAGAAAAGCTTTTTCACTGCCTACACCGATCACTCTTCCACGACGTTAGCAAGCGACCACAAAATGGTGGCGTTTTTTTTACGGAGCTAGAAGAGGCTTTGAGCCAATAATTTCCATTCGGCTCACTTGTGACACGCCAGACACACCTTCGCCTGACCGTACAGGTCGTCTATATCCAGCGGCTCACTGTCCGGCCTTAGTGGGTTGGGCTGAACCTTCGAGCGCATTCGGGCAAGCCGCTGCTCGTGATCCTGCCTGATCTGTGCGACGCGCTCCGGCTTTTCCAGTTCGTCAAGCGACTCGCCCTGGCTCCAGGTGAATGGCGAGCCGTGGGCGACGGCGTCCTTCTCGTACGCCTTCGCTTCCTCGAACGCTTTGGGATGTTCCTCCTTGAGGCGCACCCATTCGATCTTCTGCTGGAAGAAACAGAAGGTGCAGCCGCTGCGCGTGCGCCATGAATAGTACTTCGGCAAGCCGAGCCCAGCTCCGTCGAGAATCTCCAACACGCCGGCCTTGTCGATCCCTGCCTGCTTGAACGGCAGCCTGATGATCAGGTTGTTTTGCTTTGACGAATAACCTTCGCGGTATTCCTCGTCGCTGCGAATCGCGACGTAACTATAGATCGTCGTCCCCTCGGTCAGCATCGGGCGAAGCCAATGCTCGAACGGACGCAGCTTGAGCTGCCGCGTGCACCAGCGCGTCTGCGGCGAAGGCAGGAAATCGTTATATTGCTTGAGCCAGAAATCGAAGTCGCGATCAGGATTCAGGCGCAGGATCGGCTTGCCGAGGAAGCCTTCGAGCCGCCCGAGATATTCGTACACTTCGGGCAATTCCTTGCCCGTGTCGGTAAAAAAATACTCGATATCTAGTTCGGGGTGATGCTGCCGCATGTAAACAGCGAGCGCCGCGCTGTCGCGCCCGCCGGACAGGCCAAGTACGTGTTTCACGGAATCGATCATCAAGAAGCGGCTCTTCCTTTCGCGTTCTTTTGTTTAGGCGGGGATTTCTGCATATAGCGTGTGCTAAGTTCCGCAAGCGCCGCTAGAATGATGCTGCGGTGGCTGATATCGGATTGTTGCAACGTGACAGCCACGCGCTCGATGAGGTCGTTGACGGCAGCGCGGTCGGAATCGGCGATGTCGAATTCTTCCAGCAGCGGCGCAGGACGACCGTCCAAACCGATGACGACAGCCATCGCCTGCCGCTTGTCCGGGCGACCTTTGACGCGCGCAAAAGTCTCGGCCCGGAGGAATTTCTGTGCCATGTCGGCAAGCTCAAGCGCGGCCTGGTCGAGATCGGGATCAACCCAGTCGCGGGGCGGTTTGTTCGTGACAAGGCTGGCGATCCCTTCGAAGCTCTCGTCCGAACCGTCGAAATGAGACAATCGACCGACGAAGGCGTCGAGCCGGAAGTCCCCAGCGAGCTGCCTGATGTTCTCGGCGCGTGCGCGCAATTCCGCGAGTGACTGCGGCGAGACGTTCGGAACCCGCAACTCTGCCAGCATGATGTCGCGAAGGCGATGCAGCATGGAGGGGTACGCCTGAACTAGTTCCTCCAGCCCCTCGCGAACGCTTACGATGATGCGGCACAAGTCCTTGTCGTTCGCAAGCGAAACGTCTTCGCCTAGCGTTCCCGGAATGTCATCGAATAGGAACTGGTTCGGATCGTGCGCACGCTTGAACAGGTCGCGGATTTTCACGGCGTTGGCGGACAACCGCATGGTCCGTTCGGTCCACTTCGGAAGCTGGTTGTAGATGGCGACAAGGCCGCGCCCGACATCGATAGGCTCCAGATGCACAAGTGCGTTCGTCTTGTCGAAATCGCGGACGACTTCCGCCATGCCTGACAACAAGCGGCGCGCGACATCGCCGAGGTCCATCCAGCGCAACTGGATAAAGCTCGGGTCCTTGGCAAGATAGTCGACGTCCACGTCGTCGAACTTCGCCCTGAATATGCCATCCCGGTACACGGCAATCTTGTCACGCTGCGACATCACGAAGGCGACGGCAAGGACAGGCATCATGCCGTCTTTCACGCCGAAAGGCTGCTTGCGCCACTCGTCGAACAGCTCGGAGAAGGCGACCGTGCGATTGGCATGCGCCTTCACATGGTCGAACGCCTTTTGCCACAACGGAGCCAGGCGACATGGATCGTCACCGCTTGTTAATGGTGAAACGAAACGCCAGCTCTTGCCCTGCTGCGTGTAGAGACCCGTCGCCTCCAGTATGGACGCAAACAACCCACCCTCAGCCGGAAAACCCTCGATGCTAAGGCGCGGCTCGCCCTCGTTCAGGACCATGCGCCGCAACAAAGTGTTTTGGGCCGCGATGGCGCTACTCGACGGCTTCTGGCGGTTCAGCAACTCGTTGTGCAGGCATGGCGACTTCTCGAAGCGGCGGTCGGCCAACTCGGAGGCGATGCCATTCAGATCGGCTTGCCGTAAGTGTTTGGGCTGATAGTTCTTGCGGAACCACAATGCATTGTCGAACGCATTGTGCAATTCCGTTTCCAGGAGGGCTTGCAAGGCTGCAAGGCGGGCAGACACTTCCCGCCGAGCGACGGAATCCCCGGCGAGTTCCGGATGATCGTTGCTGACGCTATCGAGCGCGAACAGCTCGCGCGCGAGCGGTACGACGGCCCATGACCGTTTGGAAATTCCCACAACTATGTCCCATGCGTCGCTGTGGCGAGCCGCTTTGCGGCAAAGGTCCTCGGCGTAATCCTCGCTTTCGCCATCGGTGGGAATGGCCAGCAGGAACTGACCAATCGCGCCGTTCTCCGGCTCAAACCCGGCGGCGAATTCGACGATGCCGCCAACCGGGGCGACGTTCACATCAAACCACCGCAGCGCCCCCGTCTCATGATAATGGCGCTTAGCGAGAATCGGCTGAAGCCCGGCAAGGGACTTCAGCTCCTTGAAATCGATCTCGTCGAACTCGTCTAGCGCGGTGCGCACCGCTTGGTCGATATCGAAGTCGCTGCCCGCGAAGATGGCGCGGGCGTCGAGGAACTTTTTGAAAATGGTGAACGACCATGTGTCCAGTTGCGACAGCGCTTTTTCGAGCCCTTTCGCCGAAGTGTCGGGGAAACAGGTGCGCAGGAGTTCGGAATTCGCAACGAGACCCGAACGCTCCTTAAACAGGTCGATGACGGCAATCGTCTTTAGCAACTTGATATGGAGCGCGTCGCCGCCGATTGCTTCGCAGCGTTCGAGCGCTTCGGCTGCCAGTGCCCATCGGTGGCCGTCGGGAGAAGCGAGAATCGACGGCTCCAGGTTGGTGCGAAGGTAGTCCCAAAGCCGGTCGGGACCGTACAGTTCGTCGTCACCGGCATGGTTCAGGAAGTCCCGAAATCCATGCGGCTCGGAAGAATTGAGGAAACCGAATATGCTCCGCTGGTTCTGCCCGAAGCGCCGCCGGGATATCGGTCCCAGCAGGCACGCCACAACAGGGTGCAGCGGCCAGCATGCTTCCAGCATGGCGGCCAGCCGCGTCGCGTCGCCGGCGCGATCCCGGCGCGCGAATCCGGCGACGGCGGCGGCCAGCGCGCCGGGCTGCTTCGGTCGATGATCGCTCTCGATCGCGCGGGAAATCAGGTCGATTTGTTCTTCGCCCCCAGTATTGACGATAAGGTCAATGAAGCGGCCCTGAATCTTCGCCCACTCGTCGCGCATCTCGTGCGACAAGCGGTGGGCGTATTCTTCGAACGCCTGGTGCAGCACGCCGACCACAAGGAAACGCCCCTTGCTCCGCGACGCCGCTTCGGCGAGCTGCTGAAGAATGTAGATATCGGAGCCGTCCTGCGCGGCGGCTTCAAGGAACTTGCCCATCTCGTCGACGAACAGGACTAGGCCCCCGTGCGATTTGGGCCTTTCGGCGGCGGCCTCTGTCAGAGCCGCGATGAGGTTGCTCTCGGTCCAGCCGCCGCGCGGCTGCCGCGATACGAGTCCGGTCCGCTTCGCGGCTTCGCCGATGACCGCGGTGGGATCGTCGCGCCGCGCGACGACGGGAAGGATGCGCCACCCCGTCGTTCCTGTCGGTAATGCACCATGGATCGCTTTTGCCAGCTTTGTGCCGAAGACCTTCGCCGCTTTCTTCTGCAATCCGGCGTTGCCATTGAGTAAGGCGCTCAGGACCACGACAAGGCTCGATTTGCCGCTGCCGTAGGGACCGGTCCATGTAAAGGCACCTTGCCCCGTTTCGGAGACGTGGCGTGCCATTGTTGCAAGGATATCGGCCGAGGATTGCGGACAGACGAAACCTTCAAGGGCGGCGGTATCGCCGAGGTCGGAATCGATGCGTATCGATCGCAAGAACCGGCGGGCTATGCGGACGTGCTCGTTCAAAGCCATCAGGCGGCCTTCCTTTCGCCGCACACGCCGTAATCGCCCCGAATCCAGGACAGCGCGGTTTCTTCATTGACATCGATGTTGCGCACGACCTGCTTGAGGCCGGAGGTCTCGGACCACCGGAGCGCGCCGCCTGTTGCCTCGTCGAGTGCGGCGAGGCGGTCGGCGACATCGTTCTCGTCGAACTGAAACACGCGGCCCGGCCCACCGGGTGCGTGCGCAATGGCCTCGAAGGACAGCGTCGCCGCATTCGACGCATAGCGTGACCAGAAGTCGATCAGGGAACAGGTGAAAACACCGTCGCCCAATGTTGTCTTCGGACCGCGCACGAAGCGAAAACCGTCCTTCTTGCCTATGGCCTTGATGAGGCCGAGCTCCGTCAGGGGCGACTCAAGTGCATCGTCGTGCCCGGCCTTGCCGGACGGCTGCCGTGCGACGTAGGTGCGAATGAAACATGCGATATCGTTTTTGATCGTCGCACTGGCGACGCGCGACCAATCGCGGTCTTTCACCAAACGGCTAATGCCCTTGACGAGATGCTCTCGCTCAAAGGTTAGCGCCGGATAGTGATTAAAAGCCCAAAACCATGTCGTTTTATCGGCGCGCGCCGCCAATCGCCAATGCACAAGCCAAAGGGTCGCCGGATGCTCCACGTACGGATCAAGTCCGCCGGGTCCGAATAGCATGCGCCCAAGGTCAGTCGTGCGAATGACGGGAGAGCCTTGCGACTCATAAAGAATGCCTGCAGCGGATCCCCAATGACGCATTGAAGCAACCATGTTCTTGCCAATGCCAAATCGGGCAATAGCGTCATCGCCAAGGAATACCGACTTGTTTTCTAGCTCACTTTCTGTGGCCGCAACTGCGTCATATGCCCTCTTAAGCCAACCATAACGCAGCGGAAACGTCTCGTGTCCCGAGAACTGAGGGCGATAGTCTTCTTGGAAAAGTGGCCCGCGCGCCATTCTTTCTTGTCTTATCCTGTCTGTCGCCTGGATGATCCCTCCAGGTGCACTTTAGCGTACAGTATGCGAAAGGGTCAATTCGGAGTTTTTGCCCCGCAAACGCTCTTCGTTCTCGCGAACGATAGCCATTGGTAACTTGCTAGGTAGGTTTCAATACCCAATCATGAACAGCCGTACCATCTATCTTGACCATCAAGCGACAACCCCTGTGGATACAAGGGTCTTTTCGGAGATGGCTTCATATTTCAGTGAGACCTTTGGAAACCCACATTCAGTTGATCACTGTTTTGGTTGGCGAGCCGCACGGGCCGTCGACGACGCTGCCGCCAACATAGCAGCGCTAGTTGGCGCGGACGTCGACGAGATCTTCTTCACCTCTGGCGCGACAGAGGCTAACAATCTCGCCCTACTCGGGCTTGCCAGACGTGCTTCTAAGGACAAGCGACGACGCATTCTTGTTAGCGCAATCGAGCACAAGAGTGTGCTAGGCGTAAGCCAAGTCCTACATGAACAGCTTGGCTTTCAGGTTGAAGCGCTCCCGGTAGATGCCTCAGGTTTCGTTGCTAAGACTGCGCTAGCCGAAATGCTCTCGGATGACGTACTTGCTGTATCGATCATGGCCGTAAACAATGAGATTGGTACGATACAGGATATTGTAGGGCTCTCCGAGGTCGTCAAAACTACCGATGCGCTTTTTCATTGCGATGCCGCGCAGGCGCCCTGCGCCATTGACCTGCGACACGCTTCACGAGCAGTTGATCTATTGAGTCTCTCGAGTCATAAAATGTACGGTCCCCAAGGAATCGGCGCGCTTTTCATACGCCGCGACCTACAGGACCGCATAGAGCCTCTCGTCTATGGCGGTGGTCAACAACGAAGCCTGCGCTCGGGTACAGTACCTGTCGCACTATGCGTAGGAATGGGTACCGCGGCAACTTTGATCAATTCATCCGAGACAGCGGAAAAGCGCGTGATGTTAGGCCAGCGTAGAGACGCCTTCGTACGCAAACTGATGGACCTCCCATGGCCGATCGTTCTAAACGGCCCGAAAAGTATGCAACGCCATCCTGGCAATGCAAACGTGCGATTTGATGGGTTCGATGCTCATAATATTCTCAACGCACTTCAACCACGCCTTGCAGCATCAACAGGATCGGCTTGCACGTCCGGAATTCTGGAACCGTCACATGTGTTGAGAGCGATTGGCCTTTCCGCCCCAGACGCTGAAGCGTCAATTCGCTTTAGTCTAGGATGGGAAACAAGCGATCAAGACATCGACGAAGCAGTTGGACTCATCAACGAGATCCTCTACAGACTTGGACGGGCAGACTTGGTGCAGTCTGCGTAAAGCTTTTTCAGTAAGGCATTCATCTCCGCAGGCAGTCGCGACTCGGCTTCTTGCCTGATCGCATCGGGAAGCCCGAACAAAGCCTCCGCCACTCCGCCGGCTATCGCAGCAACGGTGTCCGAATCGCCGCCGATGGAGATCGCGTTACGGATCGCGTCTTCGAAGTCCGTCGCTTTGAGCGCACAAATCAGCGCCTCGGGCACGGTCTCCTGGCAGGTTTCGTTGAAGTAGTAGTTCGGGCGGATGCCGTCCACGGTCCGGTTGAGGTCGTAGCCATATTCGGACTGGATCGCGTCGCGAATGCGCTCGGGGCCCTCACCCGAGCGCGCGAGGAAGATCGCGTGAGCGGTCGCGGCGGCGCCCTTCAATCCCTCAGGATGGTTGTGCGTGACGACGGTAACGGCGCGCGCCTTTGCGAGCGCGTCATCCAGGCTGGTCGCCAGCAAGGCCGCCGGCGATACGCGCATCGCCGCGCCATTGCCAAAGCTGCCGTAAGGCCGTGGGTCGCCGGAGGACAGCCAATGACGGAACATGCTGCCATACCCACGATTTGGATAGCGGGTGCACCAGTCACGAAGTGCCTCTACCGGGTCCAGATCATTCAGAAGTGCATCGGCTACGGCGATGGTGCAGACAGTGTCGTCGGTGAAGTCCGCGCCCGCACCGAAGAACTCGAACTGCTTGGAGCGATGATTGTTGAATTCGTAGATCGAGCCGACGATGTCGCCGATGATCGCGCCGAGCATGGGGTCTCCTCTCAGCAGGAAGAATAGCAGCAGCATACTGAACAACAGGTCGGAAGGGCCGAGGTCTGAGCAAAGGCGAGTGATGAGGACTGAGTGCTGAGTGGAAAGTGTGAAAGTCGAACTACGAAAAAGCGAGACCGCCACGTCGGCTCTTCGAGCCTCCTCGCGGCGACGGCTGTGGGAGCGGACGCGCGGGACGATTGGCTTCGGTGCGGGATACGGACGAGATATCACCCGTTTCTCACCCTTCTCCCACCGCTCTCTCCGGGCTTCTCCTACCCCTCTCCCCTGCCCTCTGCAGCGTTCTCCTACCCCTCTCCCCTGCCCTCTCCCACTCGGGGAGAGGGGGAAGCGGTGTGCGACGCAAGTTGTCGGTTGGGTGATTAGACTGGGGGCATGGCTCAGAAGCGCGACTTTCAGTTTTCGAAGTCCCGGTTGATGTCGGCGGCGCAGTGTGCGAAGCGGCTTTACCTGGAAACGCACCGGCGCGAGTTGCTGGATTTCTCGGAGGACACGGAGCGGCGGTTTGCGGTGGGGCACGCGGTCGGCGAAGCGGCGCGCGGGCTGCATCCGGGCGGGCGGCTGATCGGGCCGGACGACGATCCCGCGGATGCGCTGCGGCAGACGCAGGCCGCGCTCGGGGAACCGGGCAACCTGACGCTGTTCGAGGCGACGTTCCGGCACGGTTCGGTTCTGGTGCGCTCCGATATTCTCAGCCGCCGCGGGCAGGGCTTTCACCTGGCGGAGGTGAAGGCTGCTTCGTCGCTGAAGCCGCATTTCATTCATGACGTGGCGATCCAGTCGTGGGTGGTGCAGGGCTCCGGCGTGCCGCTGAAGACGGCGCAGCTGTGGCATGTCGATTCATCGTTCGTGTACGGCGGCGACGGGGATTACCGCGGGCTGTTCGTGCGCGAGGATGTCACCGAGCAGGTCGAGCCACTGATCGAGGGCCTGCCGGTGTTCGTGGCCGAGTGCCGCAAAGTGCTCGCGGGCGCGGAGCCGCAGATCGCGGTCGGGCCGCAGTGCACGGAGCCGTACGAATGCCCGTTTCTTTCGCATTGCGCGCCGGCGGAGAGCGCGTATCCGGTGTCGATCCTGCCTTATGGCGGGAAGCTGGCGAAGCAGTTGGCCGCACAGGGTTACGCCGATCTGCGCGAGGTACCGGAAGCGCTGATGACCAAGCCGGATCATCTGCGCGTGTGGCGGGCGAGCCGCAGCGGGCAGCCGGAGCTGGACCCGGAGGCGGTGCGGGAACTGGGCGCGCTCGGGTATCCGCGTTATTACCTGGACTTCGAGACCACGCAGTTCGCGGTGCCGATCTGGAAGGGCACGCGGCCTTACGAGCACCTGCCGTTCCAGTGGTCATGTCATATCGAGCGCGCGGACGGGCGGCTCGCGCACAAGGCGTTTCTGGATACCAGCGGCGAGGCGCCGATGCGCGCCTTTGCGGACTCGCTGATCGCGGCGCTCGGCACGCAGGGGCCGGTGCTGGTGTATTCGTCCTTCGAGGCGCAGGTGCTGCGCGGATTGATCGCGCGCTTCCCGGCGCTGGATGTGCCGCTGACGAAGATCCTGCGACGGCTGGTCGATCTGCTGCCGATTGCGCGCAGCTATTACTACCACCCGCAGATGAAAGGACGCTGGTCGATCAAGAGCGTGCTGCCGACGATCGCGCCGGAGCTGGCGTACGACACCCTGGGCGAAGTGCAGGACGGCATGGCGGCGCAGGATGCCTACCGCGAGATGATCCATCCGGAGACTGCGGAGGAACGACGGGCGAAATTGAAGGCGGATCTGAAGAGCTACTGCGAGCGCGATACGTTGGGGTTGGTGGAAGTGGCTAGGTTCTTAGGGGCAAGGAGGAAGGCGGAAGGATGAAGGATGAAGGCGAACACCCCTTCGGGTGCATGTGAGGCGGAAGGATGAAGGAAGAAAAAGACTGAGGGAAAAACAGGACTGAGTGCTGAGTCGAAAGGACTGAGAAAAAAACTGGTGCCCAGTGGTCAGTGCCCGGTGACCAGGACAGTTCAGGACTGAGCAAAAAACAGGACTGAGTACTGAGTGAAAAGGACTGAGAAAAAAGACTCGTGCCCGGTGCTCAGTGCCCAGTGCCCAGAACAATTCAGGAACGAGAAGAAAGAGAACTAGGAGAAGGCGAGATTGCCACGTCGGCCCTATGGGCCTCCTCGCAATGACGGCTTTGGGGGACGATCGCCGCGGCCGCGTAGCGGGCTCGCGACTTCGGGTCCGAGGTTCGAGTGAAGGTAAGTGCCTGGATGGCGTGGTCAGGCGGCAAGGCGCATTTTTACGGGTATCTCGGCCTTTGCGCAGAGCCCCACCAGATAGTCGAGCGAGAGCAGTTCGACTTTACCGCGTGTGATTTCCGACAGCCGAGGTTGGGAGATCCCCAGTTTCCTCGCTGCCTGCGCTTGCGTCAGTTCGTTCTGCTCCACCCATACCCGCAATGCTTCGGCAAGCTGCGCACGCAGCAACATAACAGCCGCCTCATGGGGCGGAAACCCCAGGTCCAGAAAAACGTTACCGCTCGACTTCTTGATTCTCGTAGCCATCAATTACTCCTTATCTTGCCATCGCCTTCACTTGGCTGTAGCGCAATGCGGCGAGCGCCAGATCCGATCGCGCCGTCTTCCGGGTCTTCTTCTGGAAGGCATGCAGTACGTAAATCGCTTCAGCAAAGCGCGCGACATATATAACCCTGAATGCGCCTGTGTCGTCTCGTACTCGAATTTCCGCGGCGCCGGGACCGACGCTCGGGATGGGCTTCCAGTCGTTCGGTTCTCTGCCTACCTGAACCATGAACAACTCGAAGCCAGCTCGCGTCCGGGCCTTGTCCGGAAACTCGGACAAATCCTCCCTGGATGTGCCGACGAAGCGCAGGGACTTCATAGTAGGTGCATTATACGTATATTCGTATACGCCTCAATTCAGGTTTTCGCCGAAGGTCTGAGAAGAATCTAGTGCCCAGGAAAATCAGCTTTGAGGACTGAGGGGAAAGGACTGAGAAAAAACTGGTGCCCAGTGGGCAGCGCCCAGTGCCCTGAACAATTCAGGACTGAGTGCTGAGTCGAAAGCACTGAGTGAACGGCGAACTACGGGATTGCCGCGGCTACTTCGTAGCCTCGCAATGACGGCAGTGGAACTGTGACTCCGGCATCACGTTGATCCGTCTGCGCCGGCTAAACGTGAGCCTGCACCGCAACAGGCGGCTATGCCGTATGTTGTGCCTGCGGCATCACGTTGATCCGTCTACGCCGGCTAAATGTGAGCCTGCACCGCAACAGGCGGCTATGCCACATGTTGTCATTGCGAGGAGGCCCACCGGGCCGACGTGGCAATCTCGTTGTGGGGTGGCGGGAACGGAGTAAAGGCCGAAACCCGAGACCTGGCACTAACTACCAGGTGAGTTTCAGGGTGGGGATTTTCTTCATGGCGTCGTCTGCGGAGAGCAATTCGGCGCCGGCGGTCAAGGCGGTCGCGGCGATCAGGCGGTCTGCGGGATCCTTCGGTGTGATATCTGCGCTCTGCGATCGCGCCGCGATCTCAGGGGTAATGGGGAGAACGCGGTAGCCGCGCGCGTCGATTACGGTCTGGATGAAGGCGCCGGGCTCTTCGGCGACTTGCAGCCGCCCTTTTGCGATCAGCATCGCGATCTCCCAGAGCGAGATGTCTGCGCAGGCCAGTTGCCCCGAAGCCTCGCCATCCTTCAGGCGCCGGCGCGCTTTGGCGGACAGCCGTGCGGGCGCGAGCGCGTCGAAAATCAGGACGTGCGTGTCACAGATGATCACGATCGCCCGTCCAGGTTGCGCCGGTCGGGGCGGTCACGTCTCCCAGCTTCGCGGTCTTGCGCAGTTCGGCGAGTTTTTTCTTGGCGCGCTCGCTCCTCGCTGCTTCCGGGACGATGCGCGCGATGACTTTGCCGCGGACGGTGACTTCGACCTCATGGCCTTCCTGGACCTGCCTCAGGTAGTCGGGCAGGTTCTGGCGAAGCTGCGTGACATTGACGGAGGCACTCATGGCCGGAACCCCTGGAATGTACATTTGGAATGTACAGTTTACACCGGGTTCAGGGGAGAGGGAAGGTAGAAGAACAGGACTGACGGGAAAAACTGGTGCCCAGTGGTCAGTGCCCAGAAAATGCGGGATCAGGGTCACGAAAAAACAGGACTGAGGGAAAAACTTGTGCCCGGTGCCAAGGAAAATCAGGACTGAGTACTGAGTGAAAAGGACTGAGAAAAAAACTGGTGCCCAGTGCCAAGGAAAATTAGGACTGAGGAATGAGATCCGAGAAAAAACCGGTGCTCAGACAGTCCAAGCTCGGGATCTGCGGAATGGGGCGTGAGTGGAATCCGGAAGGCCGGGCAACGGCGCAAGCGAAGGGCTCAGAAAAGGCGCTTCGACCAGTAGCCAGGCTTGCGACGCATGTGAGCGAATGCGTAGATCACAATCTCGGATTTCGTTGCACGGTAGATCAGGCCGTATGGAAAGCGGCGCAGCCAATGCACACGTACATTGCTGGCAAGTTGCCTCCAGGCCGTCGGCCTCTCTGCAATCGCACGCTCGCCCTGCATCACTTCGTCCAAGAGCGCGGCCGAGAGAGCGGGATGAATATCAAAGTATTAAGCGAGCGCCTCGTCCAATTCTGTTTCAGCTTCCCGATGGAAGCGAATTGTCATCAGACGCGATACTTCTCACGCAGTCTGGCGTGCACCGCTTCAGCGGGAATCGACTGTTCTTCGCCTCGCTCGATCGAAGCAATACGTTTCTCGATTTCACTCATCCACGCTGCGGTCCATTCGGGATCGGGCGCCGGCAGGTGCTTAAGTATGGTCTCAACCAGCTGCACTCGCTCATCCTGAGACAGCTTCGCGGCCTGCTCGGCCAAGCGGGTTACGGATTGTTTCATTTCACCTCTCCAGCTCAAGCAGCTTGGGTGTCTTTGCTTTCATAGACCAGCTGTCGCGTCCGGTTCACCGATTCGATGAAATACGGATTCCCGAGAGCGCCCACCATCTCTGTTCCGCGAAATAATTCGTCGCTTCGACCAGATCCAGACGCGCCGGAGTCAGGAAGCGGACTCTCACTTTTTGAGTCGTTCGCGTATCTCGGCAAAAACCTCCTCCGCGTCGATCGCTTCAATCTCGCCGCGATCGTAGGCGGCGAGCCGCTCTTCAGCCTCCTTGGCCCACAAGGCCTCAATTTCGGGGTCGGGCTTGTCCAGGGATTGCAGCAGCGCGTCAACCAGCGCGGCTCTTTCGGTAGCCGGTAGGCGAAAGACGGCGGTCATGATGTCCTTGGAAAGTTTGCTCATTGTGGATGCTCCGATAATCCTGCCTACCATCAAGTTGGCCTGCAAATCATACGACTTTGCCGCGCAGTACTCAAAGATCGGGAATCACGGTTCCAGGTGACCGGGACAATTCAGGACTGAGTTAAAAAACACGGCCGGGGGAAAAACAGGACTGAGTGCTGAGGCGAAAGGACTGAGTGAAAAGCAGGGATGAGGCCTGGTGCCCGGGAGATGCGAATCGGTGGGATCAGGCGGCGTGGAGCGTTATTCCGAGTATGCGATTGTATCCTTCGAAATCCTTGTCGGTAGTGAATATCGGCATACTCCTTCTGTGACTGAAGGCACATAGAAGGAAGTCGGTGTTGGAACCCTGCACGCCTTTGCTGCGACAGCGATTGAAGAACGTGGCTGCGATCTTGTAATCATCGGTTTCAATCTGCAGATCCGGAAAGGCCCGCAGCTTCTCCTGCAACGTGCGGAACTGTCCTTCTTCGCGAATGCCAGACAGCAGCTCCTGCCGGATGGGGCCGATCATCGCTACGCGGAAGGCGGAGATCAGTTGCCGCAACCCGGCGACCGCAGCATCTTCCCGATTCGGTTGGCGGCGGCGCAACGCGAGCGACCACACCGATGTGTCAACAAGAACTTTCAAGCCACCTTGCGCTGCTTCTTGTAGTCGTGCCTGGGGTCGTACTCGATCTTGCCGAACTCCGAGACGATTGCCTGCTGCCGAAGCCACTGAACGTACTCCTGGAGCGCGCGTGTCACCGCCTCTCGCTTGGTTTTGTGCCCCCCAAGCTTGCAAGCGGCTTCGATCAGCCGGTCATCGAGATCCAGATTGGTCGCCATTTGCGGACTCCTTGCGCCCATTGCTCAGGCCATTCTACACAATAGAGTGTGTGAAACAAGAAAAGGTGCGAGGAGAAATACGGGTGCCAAGGAAAAGCAGGACTGAGGAAACGAACAGGACTGAGTACTGAGTGAAAAGGACTGAGAAAAAACCGGTGCCCAGTGCCAAGGAACATCAGTACTGAGGACTGAGTGACGAGGACTGAGGGAAAAACTGGTGCCCAGTGCCCAGGACAGTTCAGGACTGAGGGGAAAACGAACTACGGGAAAGCGAGACCGCTGCGTCGAACCGGTGGGCCTCCCCGCGATGGCGGCTGGTCAGGCAGGGCACTCGGTGGCGCGGAGTTCGGTGCCGGGGAAGTTGTTGGCGAGTTCGACGAGTTGCAGGGATTGCTGGGTGGCGGGGTCGCGGATGATGAGTGCGGTGTGGGTTACGCGCAGTTCGCGTTGGCCGACTTCGGCGGTGCGCACGCCCTGGTTTTGCAGGCGTTCGAGGAAGGCGCGGGCGCCCTGTTCGGTGGTGAAGCTGCCGAGGGTGATGGCGTAGCGCCATTCTCCGGGCTGGGTGATCGGGAAGTAATCGGTGATGCCGAGGTCGCGCAATTCGGCTGCCTTGCGTTCCATCAGCCGCTGCGAGCCCTGCGGCGGCATGTAGACCCACCAGTTGGTGGTGACGGTGACTTCGCGGGTCTGCACGTTCTGGCCGAGGCCGATCGGTTCGAGCAGGTCCTGCGCGCGCTTGAGTTCGGCGACGCCGAAGCTGCGCCATTCGAGGCAGGCCGAAGCCTGCGGGCGTACGGGCAGTTCGCGCGGCTCGACGATGCGGATCTGCTCGGCGTTCATCTGCAGGCTGGTCAGGCGCGCGTCCGGGTTCGGGCGCGTGTGGTGCAGGTAGAGGAACACGCCGAGCGCAACGTTCAGCACCACGGCGGCGAAGAAGATCCATTTCATGCAGGCGCTCCGCTCACACCGGCCGCCGGTTCATTCGGGAGCTGCTCACGCCGGCAGCCAGTTTTCTTGGGAGCCTGTTCACGCAGGCAGCCAGTTTATTTGGGAGCCTGCTCACGCAGGCTCCTTGGCAATACGCACCAGGCCTTCCAGGATCAGCTTGTCATGAAACTGCACCGGACGGCCGATGTTCTGCACGATCGGTTCGGCCCAGCCGCCGCTGACCAGGACCGCGGGCTCGGCGTGGCCGGCTTCGATCATGGCGCTGCGCATGCGCTCGATCGCGCCGCAGGCGGCCTGCACGGCGCCGCTGGCGATGGCGTCGCGGGTGGAGTGCGGAAACGGCTCGAAGCTGCCGCGCTCATCGGAAAGCCTCGCGGTTTTGGTGGCGAGCGATTCGCGCATCAGGTCGAAGCCGGGCAGGATCAGGCCGCCGAGAAAATCGCCGCCCGCCGACAGCGCATCGATGGTGGTGGCGGTGCCGGCGCAGACCACGACGCAGGCGGCGTTCAGCAGATGGTGGGCGCCGATCAGCGCGGCCCAGCGGTCGACGCCGAGCTGCGAAAAATCCGTGTAGTGGTTGGTGACGCCCGCCTGCTGCGGCAGGCTCTGGACCATGACCGGTTCGATGCGCCAGTGGCCGCAGTAGCGCTTGAGCCGCTCGGCGAGCTCGTGGTTGGCGACGCTGGCGACGACCACCGCGTCCGGCGCGGGCAGCGCGATCCAGTCGTCCGGCAGCGAGTCGAGCTCGGCGGCGAGGCGCCAGCCCTCGCGCACGAATGCGCGCCCGTCGTGCATCGCCCACTTGATGCGGCTGTTGCCGACGTCGATCGCGAGTATCAGTCTGGGTTCGGTCAAGATGGATTCGATTACCTGATGGGCCGGAGGCTGAGTTCCCCGCCATAGTATTTGCGAACGCCGGAGCGCTGTTCCAGCAGCAGGGCACCGTCTTCATTGACGCCCCTGACACGGCCTTCGATCTGCGTGTTGTCCGGCATGCGAAGCACGACCATTTTATCTTGGTACGCATGCGCCCGCTGCCATTCGTCGCGCAACGGCGCGAAGCCCTCGCGCGAGAATTCCGCGAGCACGCGGTCGAGCTCGGCGAGGACGTCGGCGATCAGCGCGTTGCGGTCGGCGTCGATGCCGATACGGTGCAGGTCGGTCACCGGCTGGTCGATGCGGTCGATCACGTCCTGCGGCAGCCGCACGTTGATGCCGACGCCGATCACCGCGGCGCTCGGTCCCATGACGTCGCCGGAGAGTTCGATCAGGATGCCGCCCAGCTTGCAGTGCCGCCACAGCAGGTCGTTCGGCCATTTCAGCAG
Organism: Burkholderiales bacterium; assembly: GCA_040880425.1. Taxonomy (GTDB): domain Bacteria; phylum Pseudomonadota; class Gammaproteobacteria; order Burkholderiales; family Eutrophovitaceae; genus DATKEK01. The sequence continues at coordinate 25,137 of JBBDIL010000017.1, forward strand.
GACATGATCTGCGCCGGCGCGGCGCAGGGCACGCGTCAGCGCGACACCCACCGCGAGCGCGAGGCCGGAGAGAAAACCCGCGCCCTGCTCGAAGCGCCACAGCACCGAGAAGGTGAGCGCGCCGCCGAGCCCGGTGTGCCACACGCGCCCGCGCCGGCCGCGGCCATGCGTCTGCAGCTCCGCCACGCGCACCAGCCCGGAGGGCGCGCCCTGCGGCACGCGCGCGATCAGGTCGTCGTTGGTGGAACCGGTCTCGTCGACTACTTCGACGGTAAAAGCACTCGCCCGCGCGCCGAGCCGCCGGCCGATGTCAGCGGCATTCAGCCAGCGCACCGGCGTGACCAGCTGATAGCCGCGGCCGCGCACGCGATGCACCGTGAGACCGAAGGCTTCCACGCCGTCGAGCGCGTTCGACACCGATTCGCGGGTCACGCCGAGCGCGCGACCGATGTCTTCGCCGGAATGAAATTCGCCGTCCTCGAGCAGGCGCAGCACGTCCAGGGTGTGTCGGGTCACGTGAACTTTATGGGTGAGAACGCGCCGAACTATACCCGAAGCGCCGCGCGCGACGGCGCGGAGGCGGCGCGGCCCGGCGATTTGACCATTTGACCCTGGTCAAGCACGCTGCGCGGCTTGCGCCTAAACTGGTCGAGCAATCAATCACCGGGAGGTCAGAACATGTACAAGCACATCCTGTTGCCCACCGACGGTTCGCCGTTGTCCCGCAAGGCGATCAAGGCCGGCATCAAGTTCGCGAAATCAATCGGCGCCAAGGTTACCGGCTTCTATTCGCCGGAACAGTACGAGGTGCTCGCCTATGGCGAGTATTTCCCGCCGAACCTGGTATCGCGCAAGGAATGGGAAAAGCGCGGCAAGCAGACCGCGGAGAAGTTTCTCGCCGAGATCGAGAAGCAATGCAAGGCCGCGAAGGTGCCTTACCAGGGCTTTTACCTCGCCAGCATTTCCCCGTGGGAAGCAATCGTGGACGCAGCAAAGAAAAAGCGCTGCGACCTGATCTTCATGGCCTCGCACGGCCGCCGCGGACTGAAGGGTCTGCTGCTCGGCAGCCAGGCGTCGAAGGTGCTCACGCATTCCAAGGTGCCGGTGCTGGTGCATCGGTGAAACGCAGAGCCGGGGCAACAAACTAGTGCCCGGTGCCCAGAAAAAGCAGGACTGAGGGGAAAAGAACAGTACTGAGGACTGAGTGCTGAGGACTGAGAAGAAAACTCGTGCCCAGTGGTCAGTGCCCAGTGCCCAGTGCCTAGAACAATTCAAGACTGAGGGAAAAGCAGGGGCGGGGCAACAAACTAGTGCCCGGTGACCAAGCAGCGGGTGACCGGGCAATGCGGTGGAGGAATAGAGAATTTGCCAAAGCCGGGCGACGCTGCGAGGGGCCGGTTTGGTGAACTGTCCGTCAGGAGGGCAACGAGTATAGCTTGAGGTCCTCGGTTACCGTCGCGATGGCGTCGAAATCGCGGTCGTGATGAAGCAGTATCAGCTGGTTTTCAATTGCAATCCGAGCTATCAGACAGTCATTGCTGCTCCGAGGCGTCTTCCCCGCTGCCCGGCATGTCTGGTAGAGCCTTGCGGCCGCGACGTGCGATTGGACGGGTTCTTTCGGTAGGTAACAAAGAAGGTTCTCGAAATATTTGCGCCATTTTTTTCGAACCGCTCGATCGTGTCCGCTCCCTGAAGGATTTCCTGGAGGATGATCGGCGCAACGCCGACGACCTCTTCCCCGGCCAGCAGTTCATTCAAGACGAGCGCTTCGGGTGTCGGTTCCCCTCGTAGATAGTCAACCCAGACTGAGGTATCGACCAGATACATCAGGAGCCGGTCCTAGCCTGCTTATAGTCGTAGTCCTTCCGGACGCCTCCCGTGCCATAAAGGTCGAGAAGTTTACGTTGCTTGCCACTCTGCACGAAGCGGCGAAGCGCAATGTCCACTGCCTCGCGCTTGGTTTTGACGTTGGCGAGTTTCATGGCTTCCTTGACGAGCTTGTCATCGAGCATGATGTTTGTTCTCACGATACACCTCCGGATGTGTATGCACTGATTATACGAGTTGGGAGGGGGTAGGGCCGAGTGAAGATCCATGCCCAGCGCCCAGGAAGAGCATCACTACGTGATTGGGTGACAAAGTAAAGGCGCCAGGCTTTGGGCGCCAGGAAAATCAAGCCCGAGGGCCAACGCGGCAATCTCGCTCTTGCTTTGCTCCAACTCCCGAGTCCGCTTCACCTTCAGTCCAAGTCCGACTTTCCGCTCTTCACTCATCATTCGCACTGAACTGCGGCCATGGGATGACATCGTGCGCGCCTGTAGAATGCGTGCACGACCATTACGGGAGGCGCAATGCGTGCGCTGTTGGCAGGAATCTCGGCAGCGCTGCTGCTGTGCTTCGCGGGCTGCGGGGAGGAAGGCGAGTATCCGACCCGCCCGGTCCATCTGATCGTGCCGTTCCCCGCGGGCGGGTCTTCGGATCTGATCGCGCGCGTCGTCTCGGAGCGCGCCGGGCGCACACTCGGGCAGCAGATCATCATCGACAACCGACCGGGTGCGGCGGGCAACATCGGCACCGAGGCCGCAGCGCGCGCCGAACCCGACGGCTACACGCTGATCGAGTGCACCATCGGCACCTGCGCGATCAATCACGCGATCTACGACGGGCTGCGTTTCGACCTCGAGCGCGATTTCGAGCCGATCATGCTGTTCGGCTCGCTCGCCAATATTCTCGGCGTGCACCCGTCGGTGCCGGCGGAAAGCGTCGGCGAGCTGGTAGCCCACGCAAAGAAGAACCCGGGCAAGCTCACCTACGGCACGTCCGGCTACGGTTCCTCGCCGCATCTTTCCGGCGAACTGTTCAAGCAGGTGGCGGGCATCGACCTGCTGCACGTGCCCTATCGCGGCAGCGCGCCGGCGGTCAACGACCTGCGCGGCGGACAGATCGACCTGTTCTTCGACAATGCGCCGTCGATACTGCCGCATGTGAAATCGGGCGGCGTGCGCGCGCTCGCGGTCACCGGCGCCGGACGCTCTGCGCATCTGCCCGACGTGCCCACCATGACCGAACTCGGCTACGAGGAATTCGTCATCGCGCCCTGGTTCGGCGTCATGGGCGTCAAGGGCACGCCGCGCCCGATCATCGACAAACTCAGCCACGCATTCCGCGAGGCGGTGAAAGACCCCGAAGTGCAGCGGCGTTTCGCCGAGATGGACGTCACCCCGGGCGGCGGTACGCCCGAGGAATTCCGCAGGCTGATCCGCTCCGAGGTCAAGCGCTGGGGCGATTTCGTGCGCGAACGGGGGATCGAGGCGGAAGACCTGCGGTAGCCGGTTAGGACAAAGTCAAAAGAGAACCGAAACGCAAAGACCGCAAAGGAGCGCAAAGGCCGCGAAGAAGAACGGAGCCAGTTTTCCTGGTCAGCGGTACATTGCCGCACGAGGTCAGCGTGTGCAGTCGCGGTTTCCATAACGACGAAACCAGGCACGCATTCCAGCAAACGGGATAACCGCATGGAGACATGAAGATGAAGATCACGGCAATCGAGACGATCCGGCTGCCGGACCGGCCCAACCTGCTGCTTGCGCAGATTCACACGGACGAGGGGCTCACCGGGTTGGGCGAAACTTCGCGCGGGGCGGCGGCGGTGGAGGCGCAGTTGCATGACCTGGTCGCGCCCTACCTGATCGGCAAGGATCCACGCGACATCGCGCAACACAGCCGTCAGCTGATGGCGAGCTATCTCGGCTTCCATTCCTCCAGCACGGAAGTGCGCGCCGCCTCGGTGGCGGACATCGCGCTGTGGGACATCTTCGGCCAGTCGCTCGGCCAGCCGATCTGGCGCGTGCTCGGCGGCAGGAGCCGCGAGCGCATCCGCGTGTACAACACCTGCGCCGGCTATCGTTACAACACCGGCAGCGTCGCACGGCGCTCCATCCGCGCAGACGAGGCGCCACCCGCAGCGGAAGGGCCCTACGACGACCAGGTCGCGTTCGTTTACCGTGCCGACGAGCTTGCGCACTCGCTGCTGGACGAAGGCTTCGGCGCGATGAAGATCTGGCCGTTCGATCCGTTCGCCGAGGACAACGGCGGGAGTTTTCTGTCGGCGCAAGATCTGGAAATGGCGCTGGAGCCCTTCCGCCGGATTCGCGCGGCAGTCGGCGACCGCATCGAGATCATGGCGGAGTTCCATTCACTGTGGAATCTCGACCAGGCGAAACGCATCGCCAGGGCACTGGAACCCTATCGCCCGTACTGGTCGGAGGACCCGATCAGGATGTGCGACGTGCAAACGCTCAAGGCCTATGGGGAGTCCACCAGCATTCCGGTGTGCGGGTCGGAGACGCTCGGCGGCACCTACCCGTTCCGTGAAATGCTCGCTCAGCAGGCAGCGGATATCGTAATGCTGGACGTGGGCTGGTGCGGCGGGCTGACCGAGGCCCGCAAGATCGCCGCGCTGGCCGAGGCCTATCAACGCCCGGTGGCACCGCACGACTGCAACGGGCCGGTGGTGTGGATTGCGTCGATTCACCTGATGGCGCACATCCCGAACGCGCTGATCATGGAAGTGGTGCGCGCTTACTACTCGACCTGGTACAAGGACATCCTCACCGAACTGCCGAAGGTGGAAGCCGGATACGTCACCCCACTGGACGGGACGGGCCTCGGCACGCGGCTGCTGCCCGACCTGCTGCGCCGCCCGGGCGTCAGCGTGCGGCGCAGCCCTGCGTGAATCTGAAAAAAATCAGAAGAGACGCCTGACGCAAAGACCGCAGAGGGAACCCAACGGCAGAACTTCACTACCAGGGCACCAAGGACACCAAGAACAGCACGGAAGAACGGGAAGTGGTTCTTCAGGTGCGCCGCCGACAGGGATTGGCCGCGGCATCGGCTTTGCGAATCGACATCCGCGGAACCGCGAGCTCGCCACGGGCTTCGCTCTCGCGATGACCCCTCGAGGTTCCGGGTTCGCACGGGATCAAGGCGCCGCCAGCAGTTCGCGCAGGGCCTCGGGAATCTCGGGGTGTTCGATATTGCCACCGAACAGCATCAGGGCGAAGTTGTCGGCCATGATTTCTTCGGGGTGGATGACGTACCAGGTGTTGCGGCCGATCTGTTCGTAGAATCCGGACACGTCCCTGATGCGCAGCAGTTGCGGTTCGCCGTCGGTCAGCGCAGGCCGCAGGGCGCCGCTTTCCGGGTCCGCTTCCAGCACCAGCAGGCGCATGATCCAGTAGTCGTCGAGTTCGGTGCCGAACGCGGCGTCGTAGACCGGCTTGCGCGACAGCATCACCGGCGCCACGGTGCGCGTCTCGCCGTTCACCGAGACGTCGACCGCGACGTCGTCCACCGGCGCGTCCGGGTTGGTGAAGCGGCGCGTCGCGAGCGATTCCGGCAGCGCGATCTCGTCGATCACGCGAAAACCGACGATGGCGTAGGCCCGCGCGCGAAACTGCGCGTCGTGCCGGGTCATGACATGAAACAGTTCGTGCGCCAGCAGGTCGGCAAGCGGGCGGAACGACTGCTGCAGGGCGCGCTCCGGCAGCACGATGGCATTGCCGCGCGTATGCGCGACGCCGACTTCCTCGTCGCCGGTGGTTTTCACCAGCAGCACGGTTTCCGGCAGCGGCAGGCGCAGGCCCTGCACCCGTGCGGACAGTTCGCGCACCGCGTTGCCGACATGCGCGCGTTCTTCCGCGTTCCACGGCCGCACGTTGTCCGCGAGCGAATCGAGATAGGCCTGCACGGAAACCGCGTCGGCGCTGCGCAGTCTGAGCATGCGGTCGAATGCGCCCATGCGATCGACGTATGCGTCCGTCTGCGCGAGCACCGCGCGACCCTGCTCCACCGTGGCGAACGTAATCGCGGAGTCCGCGGTAAAGCGGGTCTCCGCCTGCAGCGTGCCGGCAAACAGCGCGAGTGCTGCCGCCAGCATGCCGAGCCGGATCGGGCGGCGCGGGTGAGGAATAATGCGCATACCTGCATCCTGCCACGCGCGCGGGCCGTATCACAGTCAGCAGCTCCGGCTTGCCGCGGGCGGCCGCGAGAACTATCCTTCGCCGCCGCGCTCTGAAAGCACAGTACCGCACACTTACTCACATGCGCCTATTTCTCACCTTGCTGACGGCGTGGCTGATTTCCGGCCACGCACTCGCCAACCCCGTCCAGCGGCCGCATATCGAGGTCGAACTGATTCCTGCGTCGATGGCGGTTACGCCGGGCGAGCCCTTCACCGTCGCGCTGCGCATGACGATGGAGGACCGTTGGCACACCTACTGGCGCAACCCGGGCGATTCGGGTCTGCCGACCACCATCCAGTGGACCCTGCCGGAAGGCTTCGAAGCCGGCCCGATCCTGTGGCCGGTGCCGGAACGCATCGACATCGGTCCCCTGGCGAACTACGGCTACAAGAATGAAGTCCTGCTGATCACCGATATCCGCACGCCGGATTCGATCCGCGGCCTGCTGGTGCCGATCAAGGCCAGGGCCGACTGGCTGGTGTGCGAGGAGATCTGCATTCCGGGCGACGCCGAACTGTCGATCATGCTGCCGGTGGGGCCGTCCTCGCCGAATCCGCTGTGGGCGAATGCGATCGAAGCGACACGCGACGGCCTGCCGCGCGAACTGCCCGGGCTGGACGCCGCCGCGACACTGGCCGGCGACGAGTGGCTGATCAGCATCGCGCGCGAGGCCGTGCCGCGCCTGGGCAAGCTCGAGTTTTTTCCGCACGATGACGGCTGGATCCGCTACGCCTCGCCGCAGCGGCTGGTGACGGTCGGCGACCGTCACCAGATCCGCTTCGATGCCGCGCCGGGCGCACGCGATCTCGAAGGCGAACTCGCGGGCGTGCTGGTGGCACGGCCCGCTTTCAGCGCAGGGGTTCCCGGGGCCACGGTGGCGATGGCATTCGATACCGCGGCGGCACTGCCGCCGGCGCCGGTATCTACACCCGCCGGCAATGTCACGCTGCTGGCGGCGCTGGCGCTGGCGTTCGTCGGCGGCATCATTCTCAACCTGATGCCCTGCGTGTTTCCGATCGTGTCGATCAAGCTGCTCGGCTTCGTGCAGCAGTCGGGCGGCAACAACGCCAGCCTGCGCGCGCACGGCCTGGTGTTCGCCGCCGGCGTGGTGGTGTGTTTCTGGGCGGTGGCCGGCGTGCTGCTCGGGCTGCGCGCGGGCGGCGAAGCGCTCGGCTGGGGCTACCAGCTGCAGTCGCCGCTGGTGGTCTCCGCGCTGGCGATCCTGTTCTTTGCGCTGGCGCTGAATCTTTCCGGCGTGTTCCATTTCGGCGATTCCATGCAGCAGCTCGCCGGCAGCGTGCGCGCGCGTTCGGGATACCTGGACGCTTTTCTCGCCGGGCTGCTGGCCACTGTGGTGGCCACGCCCTGCACCGCGCCGTTCATGGGCGTGGCGCTCGGCTTTGCGTTGACGCAACCGGCGAGCGACGCGATGCTGGTGTTCACCTTCCTCGCGCTCGGCATGGCTTCGCCCTATATCCTGCTGTCGTTCTCGCCGGCACTGATGCGCCGGCTGCCGAAGCCGGGCGCGTGGATGGACACTTTCCGGCGCATCCTCGCCTTCCCGCTGTACCTCACCGTGGTGTGGCTGGCCTGGGTGCTCGGCCGGCAGGTCGGGGTCGATGGCGTGGCAAAGCTGCTGGTGGCGCTGACGCTGTTCGGCGCCGCGCTGTGGGTATACGGGCACTGGCGTCATTCGCCTTCGGCACGCGCGCGGTACGCGGCAGTACTGATGTCGGCACTGCTTGCCGCCGGCGGCGTGCTCGCCGCATGGCCCGCGAGCGAAGCACGCGACCCGGTCGCGTACGAGTACCCGTCCTCCGATGCATGGAAGCAGTGGTCGCCCGGCGCGGTCGAAGCGGCGCAATCCGAAGGCAAGGCGGTGTTCGTGGATTTCACCGCGGCGTGGTGCGTCACCTGCCAGGTCAACAAGCAACTGGTGCTGAACCGCGGTGCGGTGCTGCGCCGCTTCGCGGAAGCGGACGTGCAGCTGCTGCGCGCCGACTGGACCAACCAGGACCCGGAGATCACCGAGGCGCTGCGTCTGCTCGGCCGCAGCGGCGTGCCGGTGTACGCGATGTACCCGGCAGACGGCGGCGCGCCGGAACTGCTGCCGGAACTGCTGACCGAGTCGCGCGTGATGGAAGCGATCGAAAGGGCAACGGGCGGCGGCGCGCGCACTGCTGCGCGGTAATCGCGGCTACTGAAAAGAGAAGCGGGACGCAAAGCTCGCAAAGAAGCGCAAAGACCGCAAAGAAACCCGAATTCAAGTCTGCGTTACGTTTTCTGATTCGCATGTCCGCTGGCGGCTTCCCGTTGGCAGTTGCGATGCTGCAGGCTGATACGCTGCAAACGCCAAACCTTCCTTTGCTTTTCTTCGCGCACTTTGCGCTTCTTTGCGGCCTTTGCGTTTCGTTGCTCTTTTGACTTTCCTTCGCTGTCGCCGGATTGAGACAGTATCGCGACGAACCTGTCCACGGCTATGCTGTCAATCACGCACTTGTCGGGTACAGCGCATCGATTCTCCGCACGCGTACCGCTCTGGCGAGACTGACACTAACCCATCGGCATAAGGAGGCAACATGAAAAAGACTTGCGTGGCGCTTGGATTGATCGCGGCCATGTTTTCGGCGGGCGCATTTGCGCAAGGCACGCAGCCGCTGATGATCGGCGGCAAGGCCGGTTTCCAGAAACCGCACGGCTCGGACAATGACGCCGGCTTCGGCGTCGGCGCCGTGCTGGGCAAGAACATCCAGGGCAACCTGTCATGGGAAGCCGAACTGATGATCAACGTCATCGACGGCGAACGCGGACGCAACCGCGACTGGGATATCGACTCGGTCGCCGGCTACGCGGTATACCGCAGCCCCGGCGACGTGCACGTCAAGGCGAAGATGGGCGTGTCCTACTGGGACGATCCGGCTGACGACGACATCAACCTGACGGCGGGCATCGGCCTCGGCATGCGCATGGGCCGCGGCATACTCGACGTGGAATACACCCAGATCAACCCGAACACCGACTACATCACGGTCGGCTACATCCTGCCGTTCTGAAACTCCCGCAGACGGCATGACAGGGCCCGCGCGGTGCAAGCCGCGCGGGCCCTCTGCTTTTCGGGACGTTGTCCGGCGCCCGGCGGCCTGTTCGACTGCCGGACGACCACCACCAGAACCCCCTCCGCGAGCTGACTTCCCGTCCCGCAAGGGTGGCGAGATCGGGGGGATCGAAGCGGACGCGCTTGCAGCTTCGCGCGTATGGGCGGAACCTTTTTCGACGATTCATCGTGTAGCAGTTCTATGGGCCAGTTCGTCCAATTCCTGAAACGCAGCGTCGGCCGGGACCCGTTTTCGCTGCTGTTGCGTGCGCACATCCACGATCTCTACCGTGCCGCCTATCGCTTCTGCGGACGGCGCGAGGATGCCGAGGATCTGGTGCAGACGCTGCTGCTGCGCCTGTACCCGAAGCGCGACGAACTGGCAAAAGTCGAGGACCTGCGGCCCTGGCTGGTGCGCGCGCTGTACAACCTGTTCGTGGACAACGTGCGCCGCGCCGGCCGCGAGCCGGTCAGCGGCGCGCTGGGCGACGAAGCCATCGAGCCGTTGCATGCCACGGAGCCGGGACCCGAGGAAGCGGCCGAGCGCAAGCACCTGCAGTCGCGCATCGCGGCCGCGCTCGCGGAACTGAGCGTGGAACACCGCGCAGTGGTCACGCTGCACGACATGGAGGGATACAACATCACCGAACTGGCGCAGTCGTTGGATCTACCGGTCGGGACCGTCAAGTCGCGCCTGCACCGGGCCCGCGCCAGGCTGCGCGAGTGCCTGGGCATGGAACCTTTTTCCGAATCCGGTCGTGTTGACAGGCAAGGAGAAGCGAAATGAAGTGCACCGAAGCCATCGAACGCCTGGAAGACCACCTCGACCGGCTGTTGCCGCTGCCCGAGGCGGACGCGCTCGAGCGGCATGTCGCGCTGTGCGAGAACTGCCGGCGCGCGCTGCAGGCGGAACGCGATTTCCGCACTCTGCTGCACGCCCAGCCGGTGCCTGCCCCGCGTGCGGGATTCGCCGCGCGTGTGCTGGCACGGGCCCGCGCGAGCGAGGCGGCGCCGCGGCGCGTGAGCTTCGCCGCAGGATTCACGAGCGCCGCCGCACTGGCGCTGCTCGCCTGGTTTCTGGTCGTGCCGATGCAGAGCACGGTCGCGCCGGATGCGCCGGCGCCAGCCGTGCCCGAGGTGCGCATGGCGCTGAACGAAGTGAAATCGGTGCACCTCGTTTTCCAGGTTCCGGACGAGATCGCAGACAGCACGATGTCGCTGCAACTGCCCGAGCATGTCGAGCTGCGCGGCTATCCGGGGCGACGCGCGCTCACCTGGCATACCGCGCTGAAGAGCGGCGCCAACAGCCTGTCGCTGCCGATCGTCGCGCAGCAGGCCGCCAGCGGCGATCTGGAAGTGCGAATCAGCTACGGAACGAAACAACAGGTTTTCCATGTCCGGCTGAATGTCCGCCCGGCGGACGCGGCCGGAATTCCGGGATTCGACGCCCGAGTTCATACAGTCGATGTCTGAGAAAGGAGTGCAATCATGAAAGTGTTCCACCAATCCATTCTTGCAGCCGTGCTCCTGGCGTTCGCGGCGGGCGCAGCGCTCGCGCAGGACGGCGAGATCACCCTGCAGGTCATCGAGGACGAGTTGCCGCTGGCGGTTACCGAGCCGATCGCGCTGCCGTCCGATGCCGACAGCGACGCCGTTCTGGATTCGGAATCCGGTCTGCGAACCGCGAACGAAGCGCGGCTGCGCCGGAACGAAGGCCTGAACACCGCGCGCGAGGCGATTGGGAGCAGTGCGGCCGAACGGCGCGAAGCGCTCGAAAGCGCGCGCAGCCTTTCGGAGCATCGTTCGCAAAGCGGAGGCGTGCCGCCGTTCGTGAACCAATAGCGCGGGCCGTTTAACGACGGCCTTTTCCGGGGTGCGCGCGAATCCCTCCCTTAATCGTGCGCACCTCTTTTTCCTGTTGTCCAAACCGGCACTGACTTTGACGGAGGAGAGCAGTACGATGCCAGCCATTCAGACGGCCCTGCGCGCGGCCGTTTTCGCTTTTCTGTGCGCCGTGAACATACCGGCGCCTTCGCATGCCGCGGCCGAGACCGACCCGGCATTCCAGGCCGGGATACGCGCTTCGCGTGCAGGCAACGATCGCGAAGCCCTGCGCCAGTTCGAGCGCGCGAAAGCCGCGGGTATCGACCGGCCGGCGCTGTACTACAACCTCGGCGTGACGCACTACCGGCTGGGAAACTACGCCGCGGCGCGCGAAAATTTCCAGCGCCTCACGGCCGACGGCAAGATGGCGGCGCTCGCGCATTACAACCTCGGACTGGTGGCGCTGAGACTGAACGATGAGCCGGAAGCCAGGCGCCACTTCGAACTGGCGCAGCAACGCACCCGCGACGAAAAGCTGCGCTATCTGGCGCGCCAGCAGCTCGCGGAACTGGCGCGCGAGGCGCCGCGCTTCAGCGCCACGGTCTCCGCGGGCACGGGTTACGACGACAACCTGGTGGTTCAGGAGACCGGCGGCGCGGCGAAAGTCGGAGACGAGTTCGTCGAGCTTTTTGTCGCCGGCAGCGGGACGGTGCACGGCACGCCCCGCGACGGCGTGAAACTGTCCGGCTCGCTGTACATGGTCGAATACCTCGACCAGGACGCGTTCAGCATGACTTTCCTGCGCGGCGGCGGCGCACGCGTACTGCCGGTCGCCGGCTGGCAGGCGGAAGCGGGCGGCGAACTGGAACTCAGCACGCTCGGCAGCCGCGACTACCTGCGTACGCTGAGCGCGCAGCTCGGCGGCAGACGCGAGATCGCGCCAGACACCACGCTCGAGCTGCGCTACCGTTTCAGCGACGTGCGTGCGCGCGATGCGATCTTCTCGCAGCTCGACGGCTATCAGCAGCGCTTCAGCGTGGACGGCCATCGATACCGACGATCGGACTGGCTGCGCGGCCGCGTATACGTGGAACTGAACGATCGAGACGATCTGCGCGAGGGCAGCGTGTTTACCAGCTTCTCTCCCACGCGTGCAGGCGTTCGCGCAGAGTACGGGCGGCGTTTCGCCGGCAAATGGGAAGCGACGGGTTCGCTCGGATACGTGTCGAGCAGCTATCGCGACGCCGACGTACTGGCCGACGGTTCACGCGTGCGCCGCAGCGACGACCAGCTCCAGGCAGGGTTCGGCCTTGCGCGCGAACTCGGCCCAAGCTGGCTGCTCGCAGCCGATTACCAGTATTACGACAACGACTCGAACCTGCCGGCCTATGATTACCGGCGCAGCATCTGGACGCTGCGGTTGACCGGCGTATTCTGAACGCGGCGCGCCGCAATAAAAAAAGCCCGCACGGCGAACCGTGCGGGCTTTGATTTTTCCGGCGTTGCGCAGCCGGGATCAGGTCATGTGAATGCCTTTGGTTTCGACGTACACCGCGTACAGCGACGTGGAGCCGGTCATGAATAGCCGGTTCTTCTTGGAGCCACCGAAGCAGACGTTCGAGATGATCTCTGGCATGCGAATCATGCCGATGCGCGTACCGTCCGGCGCAAACACGTGCACGCCGTCGTAGCCATCGCCGACCCAGCCCATGCCGGCCCAGACGTTGCCGTCTTCGTCGCAGCGGATACCGTCGGCGAAGCCGATCTTGCCGTCCATCTCCATGCTGGCGAACACTTTGCCGTTGCGCAGGTTCTTGCCGTCGCAGTCGTATACCCAGATCACGCTCTTGGCATTCGGGTAGTGCGACAGGCCGGTGTCGGCCACGTAGCATTTCTTGAAGTCGGGCGAGAAGCACAGGCCGTTAGGCTTGAACGGATCGTCGGCGACCTTGACGGGCCTTCCCGGCGTATCGACGCGGTAGATCGCTTCTTTCTGCACGGGCTGTGGCGAACCGGTGTTGAGCCGCTCGCCCTCGTAGTTCATCAGGCCGCCGTATCCCGGGTCGGTGAAGAACAGGGAACCGTTCGCATGCACGGCGCCGTCGTTCGGAGCGTTCAGGCCTTTGCCACCGGCTGATTCGGCCAGCACGGTCAGTGAGCCGTCCCATTCATAGCGAACGACACGACGGTTGCCGTGTTCGAATGCGATCTGCCGCCCCTGGAAATCGAAGGTGTTGCCGTTCGAGTTTCCGGACGGGTAGCGGAACTGGCGGGAGACGTGACCGTCTTCCTCGATCCAGCGCAGTTGCTCGTTTGCGGGAATGTCGCTCCAGATCAGGTAGCGGCCGACATGGTTCCAGGCCGGGCCTTCTGCCCACAACGTGCCGCGGTACAAACGCAGGATCGGCGTGTTGCCGAGCTTGTACTTGAAACGCTTGTCGAAGCCGATGACATCAGGGTTCGGATAACGCGCGATCGGGCCGTCGGGATCGTACTTGTCGATGAAGTTCCGCGCGAACGCGGTCGGCGCCATCGCGGTCAGCGCCGCAATGCCGGTCGCCTTGGCGAGAAAACTGCGGCGGGTGTTCTCGTCGACCCGGCTCTCGACGGGTTTCGACAGATCGATAAATTCATGTTCCTGTGCTCGTGGCATAAATCCCTTCCTCCTTGTTTGTCGGTCTTGACGGACGCGTCCCGAAAAGCGGGCGCGCCGCGTGCTGCATGGCAAATCCGGCTACGGTGACCGGCCTTTTTGACAACCGGGCAACGCAGCCAGATTCGACTTTATTGCACCGCACACGACACGTAGAGCACATGTCGGCACGGCTTTCAGGATGGACCCAGGAGCCTGGGAACCCTCCTCCCCCAATAATTTTTATGGCAATGCAACACAACTACTAGCATGTTGCCACGTCTGATTTTGCGCCTGCCGGAACCCGTCCGCAATGCCTGCGCGTGGCGACGGGAAAGTAAGTCGCGCACGTCATGCGCACCTCCTTGTGCCCTCCGTTACCATTCACTCACACACTGGCGGCAAGGAGGACTTGTGGTGCAGATACATGGATGGAAGGCAGCGATGCTGGCCGCGCTGCTCGCGTGCGCAGCACCACTCGCGCACGCAACCCCGACGCTGCTGGTACTCGAGTTCGAATTGATCGACGATCTCGGCGATCCGAACAGCGCGATCGCGGACCAGCGCCGGCTGGTCGAAGCATCGCAGGCGCTGCGGTCCGGCCTCGCCGGCTGCGATGCGTTCGAACTCGCAGAACCGGAAGCCGGCATGCTGGCGGTGGACACCGCAAGGTCGCGCAACCAATACCTGCATCGCTGCAACGGCTGCACCGGCACCATCGCCGCGGCGGCCGGCGCGGATCTGGTGCTGTTCCCCTGGGTGCAGAAGGTCAGCAACCTGATCCTGAACATCAACGCCGAGATCCGCGACGCGCAGACCGAAGCCGTGGTTGCCACGCGCTCGGTGGACATCCGCGGCAACAACGACGTGAGCTGGCAGCGCGGCGTGCGCTCGCTGGTCAGGCGGTTGTGTCCTGGCGCTTCGGATTCACTATCCGCAGAACGACAAAGATAAAGTCAAAAGAGAAACGTAACGCAAAGTTCGCAAAGAAGCGCAAAGGCCGCGAAGAAAGGCATTCCGCCTTACCAGCCTGTCATCGCGAGGCTGCGTAGCAGTCGTGGCGATCTCGCCTTTGCGGCCTTTGCGCTTCTTTGCGAACTTTGCGACTCGCTTTTGTTTTCTCTACTCGGTCACGGCAAACCGACGGCGGTGGTGCTTTCGAAACGCAGGTCGTTGGAATCGACGACTTCGGCGTGCAGCCTGCCCTGCGAACCGGGCGCGAGGCTGAAGCGGAATGCGGGATTCTCGCTGATGGTGAAATCGACTTCGGCTGCGAACACCAGTTCGCCGTCCCGCGTGACGCGGACGCTGCGCACGAAGTGCGGCGGGTCGTAAAGGCGGGTGAGCTGATCCATTGCAAGGCCTGAGTTGTTCGGGTGCCGCACCATGAGCTGCACCGGGCGCGCTGCATCCACCCCCGCGTCGTCGATTCGCCAGCGCATCTCGCCCATGCCGACGAGGCGCTCGGCGAGCGTCTTGCCGGCGGGCGCGGAGCAGCCGCCGGCAGCCTTGATGTAGTGGCTGGCCATCACCAGCGCGCCGTCGGTGGTTTCGGCGATCGCGCGGACCCAGGTGTAGTCCTCGATGCGTACCCGGGTCTCGACTTCCGTCGCGCCCGCTGCCGGACCGAACTCGAAGATGGCGCCGACCGGAGAGGGATTGTTTTCGATCACCAGGTAAACGCGGCGTGCGCGCGCTTCTCCCGGGGCGGGAACGTAGCGCAGCCGCAGCGGCACCACGGCGGCATCCGCCGCGCGCCCCGGCAGTGTCAGCTGCAGGCGCCGCCCGGAATCGTCCTCCACGATCGGGCGCTCGCCGAACAGGCTGCTGCGCACCAGCGGCCAGATCTCCGCCGGCGGCTCGTCCGCCGCGCCGGCTGCAGCGCAGCCGAGTAGCAGGAGCAGAGCCGCGGCGAATCTCATCGGGGACCTCCGTCCGTCCCGGGGCTGCGCAGGAAACACGCAACCTCCGCCGCAACCAGCCGGCTCTGAAAATATCGTGCGAGTTTCTGCGCTTCCTCGTTGTTGCGCAGCACGGCGCCCCGCTCTCCGGCGATGAATACGCCCTTGGCGGTCGTCCACGCTTCCATGAAGGCGTCGTGGCTCATTTCAGCCGCAAAGCGGTCGATCACACACGAGCATTTGTGGACCAGTTCGTACTGCGGATTGTCCCGCTCGCGCATGCACTCGAGCACGAATTCCACCCTGAGCGCGGTGGGGTAATCGGCAGGCGTATCCGCCCGCACGGCGCCCGTGACAACCGCCAGCGACAGCACGACACAGACCTGCACGATTGCACTTCGTGCATTCATGGCAGCGGGTCTCCCGCTTCGTCCACCAGCGGCACGCCGAATTCGCGCAGTACCGCGTCGATGCGCTCGCGGTTCGCATCCAGTGCCGCCTGGATGCGCGCGCGCCATTCCGGCTCCCCGTGCCGCACGCCCATCGACATCGCGAAATCGAAGGGCACGCCCGGTTCGGATTTCAGCGGCACCACGGCGATCTCGGCATTCTGCACGCGCGACGCGAAGTAGCCCGCGATCGGCCCCCAGATCATCGCGACGTCGATGCGGCCGGAGGCCAGTTCGCGGTCGATGAGCTGCCCGGGGTAGTGGCTCGGATCGGGATTCATGGTCTGGTAAGGCACCGCCTGATCGACGAGGCCGTGCCTGGTCAGCCAGCGCACCACGGGCGAACGGTCGTAAACGCCGATGCGCAGCTTCGACAGTTGCGCCCTGTCCAGCGCCAGGAACGCGTCGCTACTGTCGACCTCGAGGCCACGTCCCTTGACGTAAGCCAGCACATAGGTCGAGCGGTAGTAAGGCTTGGTGGTGGCCACCGCGTCGAAGCTGGCCGGCATGCCGGTCAGCAGGTCGCAGCGGTAGCCGACATCGCCGGGCAGCCGGTAACGCAGAGTGTTGCGCACGACGTTCATGCGCTGCGGATACCAGACCGTTTCCAGCGGTACTTTCATTTCGTCCGCGAGAATCTGCGCAATGCGGTTCTCGAAGCCTTCGCCCTGCTCGTTGGAAAACGGCAGGTTGTTCGGATCCTGGCAGACGCGCAGCACGCCGGACGCAGGTTCGGCGGCAGCACCGGCGGCCGTTCCCAGCAAAAATGCCAGTACCGCCGCATGCAGAACTGCAATCGAGGTTCGTCGTTTCATTCGATCGGCCGGACCCGGGCACGCGTGATCGCACCGTCGGATCTGCCCTTGAGATACGCATACAGCTGGTCGATATTGCCGGTCACCTTCTTGCTGGTCTTGAATGCCGGCATGCCTTTCTCGAGCCTGCCCTCGATTACGGCCAGCGCAAAATCTTCCTTGCTCAACACCTTCATGCTTTCCAGCAGCGACGGCCCCACCAGCCCCTGCTGGTTGGCGCCGTGGCAGCGGTCGCAGGCGGCCGCACGCCAGGTCTTGAAACCCTCCAGGGTGGCGGCGTCCACCTTGTATCCGTCCTTCACCGTGTAAAGCGCCGAGTCTTCCGCCCAGGCGACTGCCATCAGCATCAGCGAGCAGACGGAGACGGCAATGCACTTTCCCAACACAGTCATTCGCAACCTCGATCGGTTCTTGAGATGAAAAGGCATCCCGGCGCAAGCGCCGGGATGCCGCGTGCAGCAGAACCGTTACCGGAACCGGAGTCAGTTCGGCAACGCAAAGATCGTCAGAGAACCGCCGAGATCGGTGTACTGCGAGAGCTCGCGATATCCGCCCACTGCGCCAAGACCGTCGGCGTCCTTCTCGAGACCGGCCGCGAGGCCGATGCCAGCCCAACCGCCGATGCCGGAGAATACGCCGACATACTGCTTACCCTTGTGCATGTAGGTGAACACGTTGCCGATGATTCCCGAAGGCGTCTTGAACTTCCACAGCTCCTTGCCGTCGCTCTTGCGCACCGCCTTCAGGTAGCCCTCGAGCGTGCCGTAAAAGACGATGTCACCGGCGGTGGCAAGCGCGCCGCTCCACACCGAGAACTTCTCGGGCTTGGACCAGACGATCTTGCCGGTACCCGCATCCCAGGCGATGAAGTTGCCCATGCCGCCGTGGCTTCCCGGCGCCGGGTACATCGCGAGCGTCGCCCCGACGTAGGGCTGGCCGGCGACGTATTCGACTTCGAACGGCTCGTAGTCCATGCACACGTGGTTGGTTGGCACATAGAACAGCTTGGTCTTCGGCGAGTAGGCCGCAGGCTGCTGGTCCTTGGTGCCGAGCGCGGCCGGGCAGATGCCCTTGGTGTTGACGTCAGGCCCATTCTGCGCGGTGCTGTAGCGCGAGACCACCTGCGGACGGCCGCTGCGCATGTCGACATGCGTGGCCCAGTTCACCTTCGGGTCGTACTTCTCGGCCACCAGCAGCGCGCCGTTGGTACGGTCGAGCGTGTAGGCGAAGCCGTTGCGGTCGAAGTGCACCAGCGCCTTGGTGCCTTTGCCCTTGACCGGGATGTCCGCCAGGATCATCTCGTTGACGCCGTCGAAGTCCCACTCGTCGAAGGGCGTCATCTGGTAGACCCACTTCGCCATGCCGGTGTCGACGTCGCGCGCGAAGATGGTCATCGACCACTTGTTGTCGCCGGGACGCTGCGACGGGTTCCAGGTGCTCGGGTTGCCGGTGCCGTAGTACATCAGGTTGAGCGCCTTGTCGTAGCTGTACCAGCCCCAGGTGGTGCCGCCGCCGATCTTCCACTGGTCGCCCTGCCAGGTATCCAGCGAGGAATTGCGGCCGACCGGTTGAATGCGGCCGTCCTTCCACGTGGTGGTGCTGTCGGGGTCGATCAGCATCTCGGCGTCCGGCCCGGTGCTGTAAGCCTTCCACACCTCGCGGCCGGTGTTGATGTCGTAGGCCGCGATGAAGCCGCGCACGCCCCACTCGCCGCCGGAGATGCCGGTGATCACCTTGTTTTTGAATATGTGCGGCGCGTTGGTGTTCACCGCACCGAGCGAGGGATCGCCGTTCTTCACCGACCACAGCACGTCGCCGCTGCGCGCGTCCAGCGCCACCAGCATGCTGTCCGCCTGCTGCAGGAAGATCTTGTTCTCGGCATAGGCCAGCCCGCGATAAACCGTGTCGCAGCACATCTGCGGAATCACCGCCGGATCCTGCCGCGGCTCGTACTTCCACTTGATCTTCTGCGTGTTGAGATCCATCGCGAACACCTTGTTCGGGAACGGCGTGTGGATGTACATCATGTCGCCGATCACCAGCGGCGAACCCTCGTGCCCGCGCAGGACGCCGGTCGAGAACAGCCACGCCACCTGCAGCTTGCCGACGTTGCCGGCGTTGACCTGGTTGAGCTTGCTGTAGCGCTGGTTGTACATGTCGCCAGCCTGCATTGCCCAGTTCGACGGACTGCCGATCAGCCGCTCCACGTCGGAATTTCCGGACGCTGCGACCGGGAGCAACCCCGCACAGGCCAGAACTCCGAAAACGAGATTTCGAACGAGTCGCATGTTGACTCTCCTCCGTTATTGGATTTGCTTGGTCATGAATGGCGAAGACAGGCCCCCGCCCGCGAGCTGGATGCAGCCGTACGCCACTACCCCGGATCACAAATGTGAGATGAAAACTGGATTCGGATGAACCCAAAAAACAACAGCTCAGGTAGAGCCGCCGCAAAGACCAAGGTTGCCTGGACGGCAACTCTCGTTCAGAAGTGCTGCGTTCTTTATAGCACTTTGCGCGGGGCGCTGTCATGCGATTGCCGACCCGTCCGGGTCTGCCATCGTGTTGCGCAGCGCAGCAATCTTGCCGTTCGCAGCATTGCCGCCGGAATCCGTGCGCAGTATGGTTAGCAACTGGAGGCAGAATATGAAATTCGTCAGCCAATTGCTTGGCCACCACCTGAAGCGTTATCCGCTGATGCAGCTGGACGACGTATACAAGCTGCTGCACCAGGCCGCGCTCGGTGCCGGGCATGCGGTCGACGATGCACAGAAGGCGCGCAGGAAACTCGAAGAAGAAGTGGCCGCACTCGGTCCCGTCGGCGACGAGCCGATCGCAGACGCGATCTCCCCGGACGGCCGCCTGGCGCGCATCCACCTGCGCCCCTACCTCGAAGCCGGGCACAGCATCGATGCGCTGTTCGACGCGTTTCTGCAGACCGCACAGACCTACCCGGCGTCGCCCGACAAGCTGGCAAAGTTCTGCGCTTGCCTGGGCGACCTGGCAGCCGCCGGCGGAATCCCCTTTTCACGCGATCGCGTGGTCGAATATTTCAACGGCATCGCACGATCCGGCTATCCGGTAGTCAGGCATTCGCAGGCATACCGGGAGGCGTACAAACCGGCCTACCGCGTCGTCGCGCTGGATTTCCTGCCGGCGGTGGAGCCGACGAGTCCTTCCTGACAACAGGACTGAGGGTAAAGACAGGACTTAGGGCAAATACAGGACTGAGGACTGAGGGTCGAGGACTGAGTGAAAAACTCAGTGCCCAGTGCCTGGGAAAGGCAGGACTGAGGGCAAATACAGTACTGAGGACTGAGGGTCGAGGACTGAGTAAAAACATCAATACCCAGTAGCCGGTAGATTCGACAATGGAGATCATGCCGTGAACTCGCATGATGCAGGCAATGTGAAGAAGTACGGCAACTAAAACGCACAAACGAAATCCATTCTGGGCACTGGGCACTGATTTTTTCACTCAGTCCTTTCGACTCAGCACTCAGTCCTGAATTGTCCTGGGCACTGACGTAGCCGCGCGCCGCTTAAAACGAAGGAGACAAGAAAAATGGCTGAAAGCGCGAGAGCGCGAACGGGGTTGCACATTCGCGAAGTGCGCGGGTTTCCCACTTCGTTTCCGGTCGATCCGAAGGACAGCGTGACGCTCGGCATCGGGCGCGCGGTTAAACGCGATGCGGTGATCGTGCGCGTCACCACCGAGGACGGCATCGTTGGCTGGGGTGAATCGCACCACGGCCGCTGCCCGGGCGCGGTCGCGCACCTGGTGAACACCACGCTGCGCATGCTGGTGGAAGGCCAGGACGCGAACGACGTGACCGGCATCTGGAAGCGCGTCTACGACAAGCAGCTCGCCAGCCACGGCATGGGCGCCGGCGCCTGCATTGCGCTGTCCGGCATCGACATGGCGATCTGGGACATCCGCGCAAAGGCGCTCGGGCTGCCGCTGTACAAGCTGCTCGGGGGCGCGGCGCGCGCGATACCGGCCTACGCCGGCGGCGTGTCGCTCGGCTACCAGGAGCCGGGCGAGCTGGTGGCCGAAGCGCGGGTGCATGTCGAGCTGGGATATAAGGCGCTGAAGCTGCGCATCGGCGACACCGTCAAGCGCGACCTGGAACGCATCGCCGCGGTACGCAGGGCCTTCGGCGACGAGATGGCGATTCTCACCGACGCCAACACCGGTTACACGCTCGCCGATGCACGTGCCGCAATGCCCGGCCTCGAGGCGCTCAATGTCGGCTGGCTGGAAGAGCCGTTTCCGGCGCACGATCACCGCAGCTACCGCGAGGCAAAGGCGTTCTCACGCGTGCCGCTGGCAGCCGGAGAGAATCACTACACCCGCTTCGAGTTCGATCGCGTGATCGAGGACGGCGCGATCACCATCCTGCAACCGGACCTGTCCAAAACCGGCGGCATCACCGAAGCGCTGCGCATCGCGGCGCTGGCCGGCACCTGGAAGCTGCCGATCCACCCGCACACCTCCATGACAGCGCTGAACATGGCGGCGTCGATCCATTTCCTGGCGGCGATCGAGAATGCGGGCTACTTCGAAGCCGATGTGTCGAAGAACAATCTGTTCCGCGACCAACTGGTCGCCTCGCAGCCTTATGAAGTGGACAAGTCGGGCTGCGTGAAGCCGCTGGAAGCGCCGGGCATCGGCCTCGAAGTGGATGAGGCGTTCCTCGCCGCGCACCCGGTAATCGAAGGCCCGGCGTACGTTTAGGTCGCAGACCGACAGTTTCTTTTTGAACCACGGAGGACACGGAGGACACGGAGGAAAGGCAAATACACTTCCTGACCACAAAGGCACCAAGACACCAAGAAACACGAAGAAATTGCAGTTCAGTTTTCTTTGCGTCCTTAGCGCCTTTGCGGTGAGCTGTTGTTTCTGTTTTTCCTCCGTGTCCTCCGTGTCCTCCGTGTCCTCCGTGTCCTCCGTGGTTCAGTTATTTTTTTCAGGTAGCGAATGAGTTGGGAGAACATGTGAGCAACGTACTCAAAACCGAACAGGGCGACGCGGTGCTGGTGCTGACGCTGAACCGGCCGGAGTCGCTGAATGCGATCAACGGCGAGCTGCGCGAGGCGCTGATCGAAGCGCTGGGACAGGCAAACGGGGACGACGCGGTGCGCGCGGTGGTCATCACCGGCGCCGGCGAGCGCGCATTCTGCTCGGGACAGGATCTGACCGAGACCGCGCGCTACGGTATCGACGACATCGAGGCGTGGCTGTCGGCCAACCACGCCATGTACCGCGCGGTGCGGG
Organism: Burkholderiales bacterium; assembly: GCA_040880425.1. GTDB lineage: Bacteria > Pseudomonadota > Gammaproteobacteria > Burkholderiales > Eutrophovitaceae > DATKEK01. Next base: position 47,150 of record JBBDIL010000017.1, read on the forward strand.
ATCTGGACAAGCCCGCGGTGGCCGCGTTCAACGGCGTGGCGGCCGGCGCCGGCTTCCAGATCGGTTTGTGCTGCGATCTGCGCGTCGGATATCCGGAGATGAAGATCGGCCAGCCGGAGATCAAAGCCGGGCTCGCCAGCATGGTCGGCTCGCAACTGATGACGCAATACCTCGGCATCGGCCACAACATCGAACTGTCGCTGACCGGCGAACTGATCTCGGGAACGCGCGCCTACGAGATCGGCCTGCTGAATCGCGCGGTACCCCGCGAGCAGGTGCTCGACACCGCGCTCGAACTGGCCGGCAAGCTGGCCAGACTCGCACCCACCGCCATGCGCCTGACCAAGCAGCGCTTCCGCGAACTCACCCGTCATGGATTCGATACGGTACTGGACAGCGCCATCGACGCGCAGAAGACGGCCTATGAAAGCGGCGAACCGCAGGCAGCCATGCGGCGGTTCCTCGAGTCGCGGAAATCCAAGAGCTGAGAAGATGAAAAGAGAAACCTGACGCAAAGACTTCAGCCGCGAGACGTGAGTGATGGCTGGCGTCGTTGTTCACCACAAAGGCACGAAGGCACGAAGGGACACAAAGAAATCGGAAATGTCCTCGTGTTTCTTCGTGCGCTTGATGCTTGTCGGCATGCACGGAACGGTAATATGAAAACCGGGCGGTCGACAGGCACATGGCAGGTTCGACATTCTTCGTGCTCCTTTGTGCCTTCGTGCCTTAGTGGTGAACCCCAGTTGTTAACCAAACCCTCACAGCAACCGCAGCAGCGCCGACGCGATCGCGGTGACGACCACGACGATCACCGGTGAGACTTTCCAGAACGCGAGCAACGCAAAGGCGCCAAGCGCCAGGGCGAGGTCTTCGCCGGAGCGGATCGCGCTGGTGAAAACCGGGTCATAGAGCGCGGCGAGCAGCAGGCCGACCACCGCAGCGTTGACGCCGGCCAGCGTCGAGCGCGCGTAGGCGCTGGCGCTCAGACGGGTCCAGAACGGCAGCACGCCGATCACCAGCAGAAATGCCGGCACGAATATGGCGACCAGGCACAGTACGGCGCCGCCCCACCCCTGGGCGACGTAGCCCAGATAGGCGGCGAAACTGAACAACGGGCCCGGAATCGCCTGCGCTGCTCCATAGCCCGCGAGGAAGCGGTCGTTATCCACCCAGCCCGGCGGCACGACTTCCGCCTGCAGCAGCGGCAGCACGACGTGGCCGCCGCCGAATACGAGTGCGCCGGAACGGAAGAAGCTGTCGAACAGCTCCGCGTAGATCAGGCCAGTGCCGGAGGCGATGCCCGGCAACAGGATCAGCAGCAGGAAGAACAGCACCAGTGCCGCGACGCCGGCGCTGCGTGTCACGCCGAAATCCACGCTCGTGCTTTTTTCACCTGCACTCGCATCCAGCCAGATGGCACCGACGAATGCGCCGAGCACGATGACCGCGATCTGCCCGGAGACGCCGGGCAGCACCAGCACGCCGATGGTCGCCAGCACGGCAAGGGTTGCGCGCGGACGGTCCGGACAAAGCTGCCTGCCCATGGTCCAGACCGCGTGCGCCACCACCGCGACCGTGACCACTTTCAGTCCGTGCAGCCAACCGATGTCGACACCGCCGGAAATCTGCAGGCCGGCGGCGAACAGGACGAGCAGGATCGCCGAAGGCAGCGTGAACCCGACCCAGGCCGCGATTGCGCCGATGATTCCGGACTGCGAGAGTCCGAGGGCGATGCCCACCTGGCTGCTGGCCGGACCGGGGAGAAACTGGCACAAGGCAACCAGGTCCGCATAGGCCTTGTCGGCGAGCCAGCGCCTGCGTACCACGAACTCGTCGCGGAAATAGCCGATATGCGCCACCGGTCCGCCGAAGGAGACCAGGCCCATGCGCAAAAAGGCGACGAAGACACCGAAGGCCGATGCCTTTCGATCCCGGACGCTGTCGTGATGTTTGCTGCTCATGGTCGGCCATCCCACAGTTGCAGGCACGAAGCCGGGCACCGGTGAAGCCCGGCCGGTTTTCTGCCGTCAGCATACCCGCGATTGACGCATCGTCGCATGACGGACGGTTGAAGCGGCCGCCGGCCGACGACGGCAGTACGTCTGCATACCGGACTCGCGGCTCTCGCCGCACCGGCGCGATCGCATTAGAATTGGCGTCTGCCGGCATGAGGCGTGCGCGGCTCGGAGGCACTGCAGGGTGCGCCGATCCGTTTCAGACGAACAATACGAGTATCCCGCGCAAGCGGGCACACGAGACATTCCAACAACCTCAGCAGACAGTCAATCTGCATGCCCATACGCAGACCGGCACGCTTCCTGATCGCCGCGCTCGCGCTGCTGGTTTCGGCTGCAGCAGCGCAACCGCTGCACCTGGACCCCGAGGTGGGACATTACGTCCCGCGTGTGTCGTACCTGGAAGACCCCGGAGGCGGCCTCCACATCGAGGAAGTGGCCGGCATGCGCGAGCGATTCCGGCAGTACACGGGCACGCAGCCGAACTTCGGCTACACGCGCTCCGCCTACTGGCTGGCATTCGATGTCGAAACGCCGCATGACGATACCGAATCCTGGTATCTGCAGGTCTTCTATCCGCCGCTGGACCGCATCGAAGCGTTCTGGCAGCCACAGCCGGGCGCGGCATTCGTGCGTCTGCTGCAGGGCGATCACCTGCCCTTCCATGCGCGGGAAATTCACGAGCCGGAGTACTACTTTCCGCTTGCGCTGCAGCCGGGCCAGCCGCGAACCGTTTTTCTGCGGGTGCAGACCGAGAGCTCGATGACGGTGCCGCTCGCCCTCTGGTCCGCGCACAGGCTGGATGAGCAACGCGGAACGGACCACCTGGTGCTCGGCCTGTTCTTCGGCACGCTGCTGGCGCTGGTGCTGTACAACCTGTTGCTGTGCGTCTCGATCCGCGACATCAATTATCTTTACTATGTCGCCTTCGTGGCGGTGTCCGGACTCGCGTTCTTCAGCTACAACGGGCTCGCCTACCAGTTCCTCTGGCCCGAAGCGGTCGCCTGGAACAATCGCGCGCCGATCGTGTTTGCGCTGGCCGCGCTGAGTTTCGGCGCAATATTCGCCCGCAACTTCCTCATGATCGACCGGCATTCCCCGCGGCTGGACGCCGCATTGATTGCAGCCACCATTGGCGCCGGGCTGTTCGGACTGCTGGCGATCGGCGTGATCGATTATTTCACCAGTGCGCATGTGTTTTCCGCCTTCGGGATTGCTGCCGCGATCGCCATCGTCGCCAGCGGGATCGTTTCGTGGCAGCACGGCTACCGGCCGGCACGCTGGTTCCTGCTGGCATGGTCGGCACTGCTGGTGGGCCTGATCGCGTATGCCTTGCGCGTGCTCGGGGCCCTGCCGGGAAATTTCTTCACCATCTACGGGATCCAGGTCGGCTCCGGACTGGAGATGCTGCTGTTGTCGATCGCGCTCGCCGATCGCATCAACGTGATGAAGCGGGAGACGGAAGAAGCGCACGAGATCGCGCTCGCGGCATCGCGGCGCGCCGAGCGCGAACTGGAGGATAAGGTAGAGGAGCGCGTCGGCGAACTGAACGAAGTCAACCGCATGCTGCAGGGAGAAATCTCCGAGCGCCGGCAGGCGCAGGAGGCATTGTTCGAAATGGCGCATCACGATGCGCTCACGGGACTCCCGAACCGGCTGCTGCTGAGCGACCGCTTTCGCATCGCGGCGGCGCAAGCCGCCCGCAGCAAGCGCGAGATCGCGCTGCTGATGATGGACCTGGACGGGTTCAAGCAGGTCAACGACAAACTCGGGCACGACATCGGCGACCTGCTGCTGGTCGCGGTTGCCGATTCCATCCAGGGAACGGTTCGCGCCACGGATACGATCGCGCGCTTTGGTGGAGATGAATTCATCGTGCTGCTCAACGACCTGCGCGATGCAGAGGAAGCCACGCGTGTGGCAGACCAGATCATCCTCGCGCTCGCCCATCCGCACTACGTCGGCACGCATTCGCTGACAATCACGACCAGCATCGGCATTGCGCTGTATCCCCAGGACGGTTCGACCCTGGAAGCGCTGCTGAAATGCGCGGACATCGCCATGTACCGTGCCAAGGAAGCCGGCGGCCACAACTATTTCTTCTTTCTCGAAGGCGCGCAGCAGCAATTGTCGCTGCCAAGCGTCGAGCGGGAGTAAACTCCCCACTTCTTGCGGTATCGGCCGCTTTCCGTTTTCGATCTGCAGCACGCGAGCGTGAACAAACCAGCCAATCCCAGCGCAGCCGGCGACAAGCAGCCGGCATCAACCAGCAACTTCATCCGCAGCGCAATCGAATCCGACCTGGCCAGGGAACGCTACGCGTCCCGGACCTGGGGCGGCATGCCCGGCCCGGCAGCCGCACATGCCGGGGCGCCCAGGGACCCGGCGCGGATCCGCACCCGCTTCCCGCCGGAGCCGAACGGCTACCTGCATATCGGCCATGCCAAATCGATCTGCCTGAATTTCGGCCTGGCGCTCGACTACGGCGGCGTGTGCCACCTACGTTTCGACGACACCAACCCGGTCACCGAGGACACGGAGTACGTGGACTCGATCCTCGATTCGGTCAGGTGGTTGGGCTTCGACTGGGGCGAGCATCTCTACTACGCCTCGGACTATTTCGATCATCTGTACGGTTTTGCCGAGGCGTTCATCGGGCACGGACTGGCCTATGTCGAATCGCTGACTGCGGATGAAATGCGCGCGCATCGCGGCACCCTCACCGAGCCCGGCCGGCCCAGCCCGTTTCGCGACCGCCCGGTGCAGGAGAACCTGAAACTGTTCCGTGAGATGCGGGACGGCAAACACGCGGACGGCACGCACGTGCTGCGGCTGAAGATCGACATGGCTTCGCCCAACATCAACCTGCGCGATCCGGTGGCGTACCGCATCCGCCACGCACATCATCACCGCACCGGCGACAAGTGGTGCGTATACCCGAGCTACGACTTCGCACACGGCATCTCGGACGCACTGGAGAACATCACCCATTCGCTGTGCACGCTCGAGTTCGAGGATCACCGGCCGCTGTACAACTGGATCAACGAACGGCTGCGCGACTTCGGCCTGTTCGCCGACCCGCTTCCGCAGCAGATCGAATTCGCGCGCCTGAATCTGACCTACGTGGTGCTGTCCAAGCGCAAGCTGATCCAGCTGGTCGACGAGAAGCATGTGGACGGCTGGGACGATCCACGCTTGCCGACGCTGGTCGGCGCGCGCCGCCGCGGCTACACGCCGGAGGGCTTCCACCTGTTCGCCGAGCGCATCGGCGTGTCCAAGGCGGATTCCTGGATCGATTACTCCGTGCTGGAAGACTGCATGCGCGAAGTGCTGAACGAGTCCGCGCCGCGCCGCTTCGCGGTACTCGATCCGCTTAAGCTGGTGATCGACAACTTCCCCGCGGATGCGGAAGAGACCTGCGAAGCGCCGGTGCATCCGCAGAAACCGGAGTGGGGCAAGCGCAGCATGCCTTTCACGCGGGAACTGTGGATCGAGCGCGAGGACTTCATGGAAGTCCCGACGAAGGGCTACTTCCGCCTGTCCCCCGGCAAGGAGGTGCGGCTGCGCTTCGGTTTCGTGGTCAAGTGCACCGGCTGCGACAAGGACGCCGGCGGCAACGTCACCGCGGTGCATTGCGAGGTCTACCCGGACTCGAAGTCAGGCACGCCCGGCGCCGATCAGTACAAGGTCAAGGGCAACATCCACTGGGTTTCGGCCCGGCACGCCTTTCGCGCACAGGTGCGCTTGTACGACCGGCTGTTCGGGGCGGAACATCCGGGCAGCGAAGGCGATTTCCTGCAGGATCTCAATCCCGATTCGGTGCGCACGATCGAGGCCTTCCTCGAACCCTCGCTGCGGGACGCGAAGGCCGACGAACGCTACCAGTTCGAACGCCACGGCTATTTCGTCGCCGACCGCGCCGACTCGAAACCCGGCGCCCCGGCGTTCAACCGGACGGTGACGCTGCGGGATTCGTGGGCAAAGAAGCCAGCCTGAGTTCCAGCGCCATCGGCTGCGTGGTAATCAGCGCCTTGCGCACGTGCGGTGCGAGCGCGTCGACCTGCTCGTAAAAGGCGCGCCGCTCGGGCGGCAGTTCCTCGGCGCAGCTGACTTCGCCGCGGCAGCCCGGCGCGCCGCACAGGCAGGCGAAGCGCCAGCCGGGAAATGCGGCGATGCCGGCCAGCGTGGTGGTGGTTGCATAGTCGAAGCTCAGCTCTTCGCCAGCCGCAATGTCGCGCAGGGCAACCAGGAACACGCGGCCGTCCGGCCTGAAATCCAGTCGGCAGTTCGGTTCGCAGCTGTGGTTGACGTAGTCGTCGATGTCGCCGGAGGCGAGGAACACCTCGCCGTCGGCAACTTCCATGACATGATCCGGCGGCACCCGGGCCGCCGCCTCGGCAAAGCCCAGCCGCTCCCCCCAGTGTTCCAGCACCACTTCACCCGCAACATGGCCGCTGCGGGTGCAGAGCGAGCGTCCGCGATTGGAAGTCCGTACCACCACCCCGGGATGAGGCGGCAGTCGCGGCAGGCTCGCGCACTCTGACGAAAGAAGGTCGTCCAATTGGGCTGGCGGTCGCGGACGAAGGGCCGCGCGCCGGGCGCTAATCTACACTTTTCCGCAAAAAAAGAAACGCCTCTTTGCGCGATCGCGGGAGCGCGTGTAAGGTATGCGCATGACATCCCCAGCCCGCATCCTGCGACGCCGCCCCGCATCGGCATTCCGACGCGTGATGCACGCACGCGCGCGGCTTCGGCAACCCCGGGCGGGCTGAAGCCGCATCCGTCCCAGATGACCACGCCCGCATCCTGCGGGCGTTTTTTTTGGAGAGAACCATGAGCCAGACCAATCAGCAGTGGATCGAGCGGCGCAACGCGGCGCTGCCGCGCGGGGTGGGCAACGCCTGCCCGATCTATGCGCAACGCGCGGAGAACGCCGAACTGTGGGATGTGGAAGGCCGACGCTACATCGACTTCGCCGGCGGCATCGCGGTGGTCAACACCGGGCACCGGCACCCGAAGGTCATGGCCGCGGTGCAGGCACAGATGGAGCGTTTCACCCATACCGCGTTCCAGGTCGTGCCCTATGACTCGTATGTGCTGCTCGCCGAACGGCTGAACGGGCTGGCGCCGATCTCGGGGCCGGTGAAGACGATCCTGTTTTCCACCGGCACCGAGGCGATCGAGAACGCGGTGAAGATCGCGCGCGCCCACACCGGCCGGCCGGGAGTGATCGCCTTCTCCGGCGCATTCCACGGACGGACCATTTTCGCCACCGGGCTGACCGGCAAGACCGTGCCGTACAAGGTCGGGTTCGGGCCGTTCGGCGCCGAGATCCATCACGCGCCGTTCCCGATGCCCTGTCATGGCGTGTCGGTGGACGATGCGATCGCCGGCATCGAGAAGTTGTTCAAGACCGACATCGAGCCTTCGCGGGTCGCTGCCATCATCGTCGAACCGGTGCAGGGCGAAGGCGGGTTCTACATCGCGCCCTCCGATTTCCTGCGCCGGCTGCGCGCGCTGTGCGACCAGCACGGCATCGTCCTGGTCGCCGACGAGAGCCAGAGCGGGTTCGCGCGCACCGGCAGGTTCTTCGCCATCGAACACGCCGGCGTCGAGCCCGACCTGATCACGGTGGCAAAAAGCCTTGCCGGCGGCTTCGTGCTGTCGGGCATCATCGGTCGCGCGAAGATCATGGACGCACCCGCGCCCGGCGGACTGGGCGGGACGTATGCCGGGCACGCGATCGGCTGCGCCGCGGCACTGGCGGTGATCGACGTGATCGAGCAGGAGAAACTCAACCAGCGCAGCCTTGCGATCGGCGAGCACATCGTGTCGCGCCTGGCGAAGATGAAGCTGCGCGCCGATACCGCGCCGATCGGCGACATCCGCGCGCTCGGCGGCATGGCCGCCTTCGAACTGGTAAAGGCGCGCGGCGGCAACGAACCCGATGCAGACGCGGCGCGCGCCTTCACCGCGCGGGCGCTGGCCAACGGCCTGGTGATCCTCTCCTGCGGCGTGTTCGGCAACGCCATCCGCATCCTGGTCCCGCTGACTGCCAGCGACGCCCTGCTGGACGAAGGCCTGGACATCGTCGAGCGGTCGCTGGTGGAGATCGCGGGGGAACAGGCGGCAGCTTGACGGCAGTTGCGAGTGCTGAGTGCTGAGTGGAAAGTAAAAGCGGATGCGATGCTGCTATAGAACCAGTGTCGCAATGCCTTCACTTTTCACTCGTCACTCAGTACTCATCACTGTCTTTTCGCTACACTGCGGCATCATGGAAACCAGCCTGCAACCGCGGTGGCGACCCGCGGCGGCGATCCGGTTGTCGTTCGCGTTTCATGCCGCGGGCGCGGCCGGATTGCTGATCGCGCCCGGCGCGTGGCCGTGGATCGTCGGTGCGCTCGCGGGAAATCACGCGGTGCTGGCGGTCGCGGGCTTGTTTCCGCGCAGCCGCATACTCGGGCAAAACATGCTGCGGCTGCCGGCTGCGGCGATCGCGCGCCGGGAATGCGCGATCACTTTCGACGACGGACCGAATCCCGAAGTCACGCCCGCGGTACTCGACATCCTCGACCGCTACCGGGTGAAAGCGAGCTTTTTTTGCGTCGGCTGCCGGGCGGCCGCGCATCCGGAACTGGTGCGCGAGATCGCGCGCCGCGGGCACAGCGTCGAGAACCACAGCAACGCGCACTCGGGCGCATTCGGTTTTTTCGGTCCGTGGCGGCTGCGGCGGGAACTCGAAGCCGCACAACGCACGCTCGCCGGGCTCGCCGGCTCGCCGCCGCAGTTCTTCCGCGCGCCGATGGGCATTCGCAGCCCGATGCTCGATCCGGTGGTGAGCCGCGCGGGTTTGCGTTACATCAGCTGGACGCGGCGCGGGTTCGACACGGTGACGCCGGATCCGCGCACGGTGCTGGACCGGCTGACGCGCAATCTTGCCGCAGGCGACATCCTGCTGCTGCATGACGGCAGGCCGGTGATCGCATCGAAAGGCCGCCCGGTGGTGCTGGAAGTGCTGCCGGCGCTGCTCGAGCGCGTGCTCGCGGCGGGGCTGAAACCGGTGACGCTGCCGACGGCGATGCAATGACGGCTCCCGCAATCGCCGCGCTGCTGGACGAAGCCACGCACCCGTATCGCGCGGCGGGACGCTACGCCTACCACTTCGCTCGCGGCAAGCTCAGGCACGACCCCGCATTTCGCTGGCTGCTGTCCAGCGGCATGATCCCCTCGGGCGCACGTGTGCTCGACATCGGCTGCGGGCAAGGCGTGCTGTTGTCGATGCTGCTCGCCGCGCGCCGGCTTTACGATGCAGGTACGTGGCCGGATGGCTGGCCCGCTCCGCCGGAGCGCCTGGTGTTGCGCGGCATCGACCTGCAGCCTGGCGAAGTCCGGAAAGCAACCAAGGCGCTCGGCGACGCGGTCAGCGTAGAAACTGGTGACGTGCGCGACGCGGATTTCCCGGAAAGCGATGTAGTCGTCATCCTCGACGTGCTGCATTACATCGACCATCAATTGCAGAAACGTGCGCTCGAGCGAATCGCCGACGCGCTTGCGCCCGGCGGCAGGCTGCTGCTGCGCATCGCGGACGCAAACGCGGGATGGCGTTTCGTCGTGACGCATGTCTGCGACCGCTTCGGCACGCTGATGCGCGGCGAACTGTGGCCGCGTCACCGCCATCGTCCGCTCGCCGAATGGATTGCATTGCTGAATCGCTGCGGTCTCGACGCGCGCGCCGTGCCGATGAGCGAAGGCACGCCGTTTGCGAACGTACTGCTGATTGCCGAAGAGAAGAGGACTGAAGGCAAAGACAGGACTGAGTGCTGAGTAACGAGGACTGAGTAAAGGCTGGTGCCCAGTGCCCGGTAAATTCCAGTTTTCCTCCGCGTTCCTTTGCGTACCCCTCAAGGGGATATTGAAAAGAACCCTCCGCGCCTCAGCGGTGAACGCTTTCAGGCCGGCCTCCGGCCGGTTCACTCAGTCCTCAGCACTTTCGCCTCAGTCCTGATTTTTCCGAGCGCTGGGCACTTACTCAGGCAGCGGTATCCGTTCCGTCTCCCCGGGCACCGGGTCGAAGCGCTGCGCCTTCCAGTCGGCTCTGGCCTGTTGGATGCGGTCCTTCGAGCTGGACACGAAATTCCATGAAATGAAGCGCGTCCCGTCCATCGGGTCGCCGCCGAGCAGCAATACGCGTGCGCCGGAAGAGCTTGCCAGGTCGACGGATTTCTTCACCGGCAGCACCACCAGGTTCTGCGGTTCCAGCGGGTTCCCGGCAACGGTCAGGTCGCCTTCGACCAGATAGACGGCGCGCTCCGCATGTTCGGCCGGCACCGCGATGCGCGCGCCGGGCGCGAGCTCGAGCGCGCAGTACAACAGGGCGGAATGGGTTTCGACCGGAGACAGCGCGCCGAATGCCTTGCCGGCGATCACGCGCAACCGCACGCCGTCCTGGTGCAGTTCCGGCAGCGCAGCCGCAGGATGGTGCGCAAAGGCCGGGACCGTCTCCTCGACTGCTTTCGGCAACGCGACCCAGGTCTGGATGCCATGCAATGCGGGCCCGGCGGGCCGTTGTTCCGCGGGCGTGCGCTCGGAATGCACGATGCGTCGTCCGGCGGTCATCCAGTTGACGTCGCCCGGTCGGATTTCCTGCACCGACCCGAGACTGTCACGGTGCAGCAGCGAGCCCTGAAACAGATAGGTGACGGTTGCCAGGCCGATATGCGGGTGCGGCCGCACGTCCACGCCGGAACCCGCGGCAAAAGTGCTGGGACCGACGTGGTCGAAGAATATGAACGGCCCCACCATCTGAATCGGATGCCCGGGCAGCAGCCTGCGCACCTGAAAGCCGCCGAGGTCGCGCACGCGCGGCTTGAGAATGACGGTGTCGGCGTCGTTCATCGCCGCATGCTAACCGCAGCACACGCACGCCGACAACGGCTGGCCAATGCAGGCCCCGTTGTTCACCACAAAGGCACGAAGAAATGCCTGAGAATAGAAGCTCGACGCAAAGGCCGCAAAGAAGCGTAAAGAACGCAGAGAAAAACAACGAAACGCCTTGGTGGTCCTTTGTGCCTTCGTGCCTTTGTGGTGACCCGCTCGCGGCAGCCGTCGCACCCGCTCAGGGCGTGACCAGTTTGAGGCCGAGGATGCCGGCGACGATCAGCACGATGCACAGGAGCCGCAGCACGGCCGCGGATTCGCCGAACAGGAAGATGCCGAGAATCACGGTGCCGACCGAACCGATTCCGGTCCACACGGCATAGGCGGTACCGACCGGCAGTGTGCGCATGGCCAGCCCGAGCAGCACCACGCTCACCACCATCGCAATGAAAGTCCAGAAGGAAGGCCACAACCTGGTGAAACCGTCGGTATATTTCAGGCCGATCGCCCAGCCGATTTCGAACAGGCCGGCGAGAAAGAGGACGAACCACGCCATATCACGTCTCCTTATTGTTCCGTTCGGGGCCGTCCCCGATTCAGGCAGAAAACATGAGGGCGTCCTCACGTGCGGCGACCCGGCGCTTTATTTGAGAAGCAGTCTTCCGCGGCGCAGGATCGTAGCACGATGGGCCCGGCACCCCATCGCGGCTTACCGGTTGACCCAAATCAAGCAAACGAGCTCCGGGGTCGCCTAGACTGGCGGTCGAGTGACCTGGAGGAATAGGGATGTCAAAGTCCTATACGAACGTAATTGCGGACATCAACGCCGGCATCACGAAAATGCGGCGCACTGCACCAGATACGCTTTCTGGCTTCAGCGCGATGTCACGCAGCGCAATGAAGGCCGGCGCGTTGAGCGAGGTTCACAAGGAGCTGATCGCACTCGCGATCGGTGTGGCGGGACACTGCGAAGGCTGCATCGCCTTTCACACGAAGTCGCTGGCCCGCCTGGGCGCCACGCGCGAACAGCTGATGGAAACGCTGGCGGTTGCCGTATACATGGGCGGCGGACCGGCGCTCATGTACGCTGCCGAAGCGGCGAATGCCTACGATGAGTTCGCGCAGTCGGATTCGGCGGCGGGGACGCAGCCGCAGGGCTGAAACGGCACCGGTTTTTTGCATGCCGGGCGCGAACGTCCCGAGCACCGCAGGCTCTAAAATATCGCCCAGTAACTACCGGGGAGCGCCGCACACATGACCGATGTCGCCACCCACGAGCGCCTGAAAGCCGCCGCGCCGCAGCTGCCGGTGTCGTGGTATTTCGATCCCGCCGTATTCGAGCGGGAAAAGGCCACGCTGTTCGCCAACGGCCCGAACTACGTCGGGCACGAACTGATGGTGCCGGAAATCGGCGACTACCAGACGCTCGGCTGGCTGGAGCACAGCAAGGTGCTGGTGCGAAACCAGAACGGGCCGGCGCTGCTGTCCAACGTGTGCCGGCACCGCCAGGGCCTGCTGCTGGAAGGCCGGGGGCGCGCGCAGAACATCGTCTGCCCCGCGCACCGCTGGACCTACGACATCCAGGGCAAGCTGCTCGGTGCGCCGGAGTTCGCGGAGAACCCCAACCTGTGCTTGCCGGAGACGAAACTGCAGAACTGGCACGGACTGCTGTTCGCCGGGCCGCTGGACGTGGGCAAGGCGCTGGCGGATTTTCCGCTGGCGGCCGATTATGACTTCAGCGGCTACGTGTACGACAGCACGATAGTCGATGAATGCCAGTTCAACTGGAAGACTTTCCTCGAGATCTTTCTCGAGCTGTATCACGTCGAATATTTCCACCCGGGGCTGAAGAAGTTCGTCGACGGCAGCAATTACCGGTGGGGCTTCGGCGACCGCTGGTCCTACCAGATCATGGGGATCAAGGACCGCTTCGCGCACCAGTCCTCGCCCAACTACACCCGTTACCGCGATGCGCTGATGAGCTATTCCGGCGGCGAACTGCCGAAGTACGGCACGGTCTGGTCGATCCTGTATCCGAACGTGATGCTCGAGTGGTATCCGTTCTGCCTGGTGGTCAGCACGCTGATCCCGCGTTCTCCCGGCCACACCACGAACATCGTGGATTTCTTCTATCCGGAGGAAATCTCGCTGTTCGAGACCGAGGTCAAGGAGGCGCATCAGGCCGCCTATCTGGAATCAGCCGCGGAGGACGCGCAGATCTGCACCCTGCTGCACCGGGGGCGCAAGGCGCTGCATGCGATCGGGCTGGACGACGCCGGGCCTTACCATTCGCCGCACGAAGACGGAATGGTTCATTTCCACGAGTTCCTGCGCGAGGAAACCGGCCTGCGCGATAAGGCGCGGCGCCTCTAGCGCAGGCCTGCGTTGACGCCGCCGCGCAGAGTTGGCGTCAGGAAGTGCGCGGCACGTTCCGCGCCAGCGGGCGCGGCGTCAATCCGCAAGCCGCCAGCTGAAGAACATCTGCACGAAATCGATACCCCTGTTCGGCTGCTTGATTCTGGCATTGGACAGATGCTGCAAGGCGATACCGACCTCGTACTGCCGATGCTGGCCGAACGCAAGGCCGGCGCCGATGTGGCTGCCGAACTGGAATGCGCTCGGCAGCGTGGTGCGGTAATTGCCGACCGTGTCCGAGAGCAGGTAGGCACCCGCGCCTGCCTCGAAATACCAGTCGGTCGATTGGTTTCGCGGGCGCACGTAGCGGTAGATCGGCGTGAGGCTCAGTGCGACCAGGTCGGTACGCTGCCCGGTGAATTGCGGAACCCACCAGAAATCGACACCCACCTGCAGGTAGGCAGGCCACACCCAGTGCTTCTCCGCAAGCCCGGTCTCGAAACGCAACGCGGTGCGCGCCATGTCGACGCCCTCGCCCTGGCCTGCGAAGACGGCCAGACAGGTTTCCGCCAGCGCCGCCGAACCAACCATCAGCAACGCACAGGAAACCGCCGGGACCGCGAGAAGACGCAGCAAACTGAAAATTGTTCTTTTGCCTGTTGCATGAGAAACAAACGTTCTCACCACTGCCTCCCCCCTGTTTTTGTTGTTGCGCGATGAATTCCGCGAGGCGCGAAGATACCGCGCGGGCATGAATTGCGAAAGCCCCGGGGGCGGGGCAGGCCTTTGCGGGACATGCGGCCGGCATTTCTGAAGTGCGCAACGACGCCTGGCCTGGGAACGCGACACCGTTCGGGTTCTGCCGCCCCGATTCCGGCTCGCGGCCCTCAGGGGGTAACATATCGGCGGAACCCGCAATCGCCCGTCACCTTCAACCATCCCGGAACCATCACATGGATCGCGCCACGACCAGGGAACTTCCCATCCTCACCGGAAGAGCCGCTTTTCTCGAACTGCTTGCCAGCGAAGGTGTGGACCAGCTTTTCGGCAACCCCGGCACCACCGAGCTGGCCATCATGGAAGCCCTCGGCGCACGTTCCGACATGCGTTACGTGCTCGGCCTGCAGGAGGCGGTGGTGGTGGCGATGGCGGACGGTTATGCGCGCGCAACCGGCAGGCTTGCCGCCGCCAACGTGCATGTGGCGCCGGGACTCGGCAACGCCATGGGCGCACTCTACAACGCGAAGTTCTATGGCTCGCCCGTGCTGCTCACCGCGGGACAGCAGGAGCAGGGCCACGGACTGACGGAACCGATGCTCTACGATCCGCTGGTGCCGATCGCGCAGTCGCAGGCGAAGTGGGCGATCGAGGTCACGCGGCTGCAGGACCTGCCGCGCATCGTGCGGCGCGCCGCGAAGGTCGCGCTCACGCCGCCAACCGGCCCGGTGTTCATCAGCCTGCCGGGCGACGTGCTCGATGCCGAAGAGCCGCTCGATCTCGGCAGACCGACGCGGGTCGAAACCGCCGTGCGCCCGTCCGATGCCGTACTGGAGAATCTCGCGGAGCGGCTGCTGGCGGCGCGCAACCCGGTGCTGATCGCCGGACACGAGCTCGCGACCCGCGACGCACTGAAAGAAGCGGCCGCGCTCGCCGATACGCTCGGCGCCGCCGTGTTCCAGCAGACCGTGCCCTATGCCTCGCATTTTCTGTCGGAGCACCCGGCCTTTCTCGGTGCGCTCACCCGCAGCCAGCAGCAGGTGCGCTCGGCGCTGCAACCGTTCGACCTGCTGGTATGCCTGGGTTCCGACGTGCTGCGCATGTCGGTGCACAATCCGATCGACGCGCTGCCGGATGGCATGCCGATCGTGCAGATCTCGGAACGCGACTGGGAACTCGGCAAGAACTACCCGGCGGAGATCGCGATCCAGGCGGACGTCAGGGAGACGCTGCGCGCGCTGGTCCCGGTGCTTGCAAGCAAGATGTCCGCGTCGCACAAGTCGGCCGCCGCGCAGCGGCTCGCCGATATCGGCAAAAACAACTGGACCGCCAAACGCACCATCGCGCGCGAAACCGCGCTCAAGCTGGTGGACGCCAGGCCGATCGATTCGAAGTACCTGATGATGTGTCTCTCGGATTCGCTGCCGGAGGATGCGGTGGTGGTCGAGGAAGGTCTGACCGCCACGTTCTCGCTGCTGAGCCATCTGCCGCTGCGCGATCACCAGAGTTTTTATGGGCTCGCTTCGGGCGGAATCGGCTTTGCCATGGCGGGTGCGGTCGGCATCAGCATCGGTTTGCCGCAGCGTCCGGTGGTAGCCGTGGTCGGCGACGGCAGCGCCATGTACAGCATCCAGGCACTGTGGACCGCGGCGCACTTGAAGCTGCCGATCACCTACGTGATTCCGAACAACCGCGGCTACCGCATCCTCAAGGAGCGGCTGGTCTCGTTCCGCAAGACTGACAATTTTGTCGGCATGGACCTCACCGATCCGGAAATCGATTTCGTCGCCCTTGCGCAGTCGATGGGCGTGCCCGCCAGGAGAATCACCGATCCGGCAGAGTTCGCACCGGCGCTGCGCGAGGCGACCGCGAGCGGCATGCCATCGCTGATCGATGTCACCGTCGCCAACGGTTTCGGCGGATGAGTGCGATGTTTTTCCGTGATGGCGCATGCAAAGTCTCGCGCGTCGAGCAGATCCCGCGTAACTGCCGGAAACGTCAATGAACACGCACACGCAGACCCAGCACTCCCGGGTCGTCACCTTCTACGACACCCATCCGATCAACAAGGAGCAGATTCTGCATGCGCTGGAAGCGCGCGGCATCGCGCTGGAAACGCTGACGGAAGACATCCTCAAGGATTACGACCAGGATCATTATGGCGGCGTCGAGGCGAACGACATTCTTGCGCAGAAAGCCGGTATACGACCGCATCACCACGTGCTCGATGTGTGCAGCGGCATGGGCGGGCCGGCGCGCTATCTTGCACACAAGCTGGGCTGTCGCGTGACCGGACTGGACCTGACGGAAAGCCGCGTCTCGGCGGCAATTCGCCTCACCAGGCTCACCCGGCTGAACCGGCTGGTGGATTTCCGGCTCGGGGATGCGATGAACATGCCGTTCGATGACGCGCGCTTCGACGTGGTCATCGGACAGGAAGCCTGGGCGCATGTCCCGGACAAGGCCAGACTGATCCGCGAATGCGCGCGCGTGGTCAAGCCCGAAGGTACGATCGCCTTTACCGACATCCTGCGCACGGACAGACTTTCCACTGCGGAAACATCCCGTCTCGTCCGGGAAATGGCATTCCCGACGCTGGAAACACCGGCCGGCTATCGCGCGCTGCTCGAGGGCAACGGCTGCGAAGTGGTCGAGCACGACGACCTGGGCGATCTCTGGGCGGAGATTCTTCAGCAGCGGCTGCAGATGTACCGCAGCCTGAAAGACGACTCGGTTCGCGATTTCGGCGAGGAGCACTTCCGCAAGTGGGATGAGGCCTACGTGTTCTTCGTCGGGTTGTATCGCGAGCGCAAGCTCACCGGCGGCAGATTCGTCGCCAGATACCACGGCGGCTAGCCGGCGAACCCGGCGTCCAGGCCGGCTCACGTTCCACCGACATCCGGGAAACCAGTGGCTGCCAGAGACGATGAAATTCACGGATCTCATTCTCGCCGCAACCCTGCTCACGCTTTCCTCGATGGCGCAGGGTCAGGCTGAGCGGTTTCGCGGCGGCTTCAACGGTGCAGACATGCTGGTTTTCTGCAAAGCGGCCAACGACGATCCGATCAAGGATTTCGAGCGCGGCATCTGCACCGGATTCATCGACGGTTTTGCCGCCGGCAGGCATGTTGGAGATACCTGGCACGCATTTCATCACCGGGAGGAGAAACTCGACGAAGTGCACGGCCATCTCTGCGTGCCATCGGATATCAGCCGATCACGGATCGCACAGATCTACGTGCGTTACATGGAACAGAATTCAGACAGACTGAAATGGAACGCCGGCGTGCTCCTGGAAAGCGCGTTGCGGGAAGCGTTTCCCTGTCCGCAGTGAAAGCGCCCTGCCGGGCTGCGGTTTCGCCGCTGCCCATGCTTTGCGGCAGTACGGCCGAAGATGCGCGAAACTCAGCGTCCGGTCAGTTCGCTCAGGATATTGCGTTCAGCAACGATGACCGATGAGCGGTCGGGCCGCAGCAGGCGCTCGATGCGCAGCACGCGGCTGCCTTTTCGCCAGATGCGCACCACATTCCCGGGTGTCGCGTCGTCTGCGGCCTCTCCGCTTCCGTACTCTTCCTGTAATGCCGCCAGAACGCGTTCGAACTCCGGTTCCGCAAAACTGGCCTCGATGCCGGAAATCCGCTCGCCGGTGATGTAGAGGGTGAGGCCTTCGATCGGCACGTTCATGAACTCGCCGTGGCCGGATTCGAGATCGGTACTACAGGCTTCAAACAGGAAGCAGCCCGACAGACCGCCGCAGTCATACTGCGGATCGGCCATCACGGTATCGGCGCGCTGCCCCAGCGTGTGGCCACCGAGCGTAAACGGCTCCATCGCGAACCCGCCAGTCGCGGCAAACGCCAGCGCGCATGCAACCAGCCGGCGAACCGCACGCAGCCCTGCAGCGGCCGAAACGGCGCGCCTGCGGGGAACGACTTTGCGCTTGTACGTTTGATGCACGCTGGGGAATGATGCAAATCGTGATGCCATGGATCGTAGCACAGCGGATCCGCGCAGCACCGTCGCCACGGGCCGGCGCGCTCCATGGAAATCGGTGCGCGGATTGCGAAATACGGGGACGCGTTTCAGCAGCCGGATCTTGCGGTGCAGCATGCACGACACCCGCCTTGAATGCCCGCCTGCTGCGCCCGGAAACCTGTTCAAGTCGACGGCAAAGTGATACTTTGCATGCAGTGCAGAGGGCGAGGCGCCGACAGACGATGCCTGCCCAAAAAAATGAAGGTCCGAAAAGGGCTCGTTTCGTGAGGAGAACATCCGGCAGCACACTTCCGGCACCCGCAAAAGTGCGCGGCCGTCGCGCAGTCATCTCCCCTCACCTGACTGATGAATCTGGGCGCGTGGCCTGATCCGTATCACCCGATACGGCCACGTGCCCGAACCGGCATTGCCGGTTCGAATTCCAGGCGGCCTCAACTCCGTCAAGCAAGGGGGGTTCGATCCTGTAGTCGCAGCAGTAGCATCCCAGCCCGATCGGCAACAGGACGGGCCGCAGTAAACGATTCCGGCAACAGCGGGATCGTCATTCCTTCAACACAAAGGCGGGAGAAGCAGTCATGGCAATAACTCTTAACGTCAACGGCAAGTCACAGTCCGTGGACGTCCCGAAGGAAATGCCCTTGCTTTGGGTACTCCGGGACACCCTCGGCCTGACCGGCACCAAGTTCGGCTGCGGGATGGCGCAATGCGGGGCCTGTACGGTCCACGTCAACGGCGTCGCGATGCGCTCGTGCGTCACCCCGGTCGGAGCGGTCAACGGACCGGTCACCACCATCGAAGGTCTGAGCAAGAACGGCGATCATCCGCTGCAGAAAGCGTGGGTGCAAACCAACGTGCCGCAGTGCGGTTACTGCCAGCCGGGCCAGATCATGCAGGCCGCGGCGCTGCTCAAGACCACGCCGAAGCCCAGTGACGAGGACATCGACAACGCGATGGCAGGCAACATCTGCCGCTGCGGGACCTATCCGCGGATTCGCGCGGCGATCAAGGAAGCAGCGGGGGTGAAGTCATGAAACACTGGATCCAGAATGTCAGCAAAGTCAGCCGTCGCGATTTCCTGAAAGGCACGGCGGCCGGCGGTTTCGTGGTCGGACTGCAGATGATGCCGGTTGCCAAGACCGGGCCATTTTCCGGTTTCGGCGGCATCGGCAACGCAGGCGCTGCCACGGGAACGCTCAGCCCGAACGTATTCGTTTCGATCGATCGCAGCGGTACCGTGACGATCATCGCGCACCGTTCGGAAATGGGACAGGGCATCCGCACCAGCGTGCCGATGATCCTGGCCGATGAACTGGAAGCCGACTGGAGCCGCGTCAAGATCGAGCAGGCGGTTGGCGACAAGAAGTACGGCAACCAGTACACCGACGGTTCGCGCAGCGTGCGGCACAACCTGCAGCGCATGCGCGAGTTCGGCGCCACGACCCGCGCCATGCTGGAACAGGCGGGCGCCATCAAGTGGGGCGTTTCGTCCACCGAATGCAAGGCGGCCAACCACAAGGTCACGCACCTTCCCACGGGGCGCACCGCGGACTACGGCGAACTGGTGGACATCGCCGCCACGCTCACGCCGCCGGATGCCAAGCGGGTCACGCTCAAGGATCCGAAAGAGTGGCGCTACATTGGCAAGGAGATGATCGGCATCGACAACCAGGACATGGTGGTCGGCAATGCCACGTTCGGCATCGACGTCAAGCTGCCGGGAATGAAGTACGCCGCGATCGCACACTGCCCGGTGACCTACGGCACGGTGAAGTCCTACGATGCAAGCGAAGCACTCAAGGTGCCGGGCGTCGAAAAAGTGGTCGAGATCCCGCAGAACCAGCCGCCGATCGTGTTCAACACGCTGGGCGGGATCGCGGTGATCGCCACTAACACCTACGCAGCGAACGAGGGCCGCAAGAAGCTCAAGATCGACTGGGACTATGGCCCGAACCGCGTGTACAACTCCGGACCGTTCCGCCAGGCACTGGAAAACGAGGCGCGCAACGCCAAGGATGCCAAGGTGGTGCGCAAGGAAGGCGACGCGGACCGGGCGCTCAAGGGCGCCGCGAAAATCGTGGAAGCCACGTTCTACGTGCCGCACTTTGCCCACGCAACGATGGAGCCGCCGTCCGCGGTGGCAGTCGTCAAGGACGGCAAGTGCGAAGTGTGGTCGCCGTGTCAGGATCCGCAGGCTGCCCGTGCCACCGTGGCCGGTGCAATCGGCATGGACGAAGCGAACGTCACATCGCGCGCGACGCTGCTCGGCGGCGGTTTCGGCCGGAAGTCCAAGCCGGACTACGCGGCGGAAGCAGCGATCCTGTCAAAGATGCTCGGCGGCGGCACACCGGTCAAGGTGATCTGGTCGCGTGAGGACGACATTCACCATGCGTACTACCACACGGTTTGTGCGCAGCACGTGAAGGCCGGCCTCGACAGCAACGGCAAAGCGGTCGGCTACCATCACCGCACGGTATTCCCGACTATCTGGTCGAGCTTCGCCGAGGAGGATCCGCAGTACGGTCACCAGATCGAGCTTTCGCTCGGCTTCCTGGAAGTGCCGTACAACATTCCCAACCTCACGCTGGAGAACGGCAAGGCCAAGTCGCACGTGCGTATCGGCTGGCTGCGTTCTGTGAACAACATCCCGCATGCCTTCGCGCAGAACTCGACGGCGAACATGATGGCGTACGCCGCCGGTCGTGATCCGTACGAGTACCTGATGGAACTGCTCGGGCCGGATCGTATTCTGGATCTGTCGAACACGGACTACTGGAACTACGATCAGACCTACGAGGAGTACCCGATCATGACCGCGCGTCTGAAAAACGTGCTGCGCATGGCGGCGGAGAAGTCAGGCTACGGCAAGCGGCTCGGCAATCGCGAGGCGATCGGACTGGCGGTGCACCGCAGCTTCACCAGCTACGTCGCTTCCGCGGTGCGGGTGCAGGTTTCACGCGACGGCAAGGTGACGATCCCGCAGGTGGACATGGTGATCGATGCCGGCCTGGTAGTGAACCCGGACCGGGTACGTTCGCAGATGGAAGGCTCGGTGATCTACGGTATGACCGGTGCGATGTACGGCGAGATCACCGCCAAGGACGGCGCGATCGAGCAAAGCAACTTCCACGACTATCCGATGGTGCGGATCCCGGAGTCCCCGAGAGTGATCAACACTCACATCGTGGACGCCGCGAACTTCCCGCCGGGAGGCGTGGGCGAGCCGGGCGTGCCGCCGTTCATTCCGGCGCTGACCAACGCCATCTTTGCGGCAACGGGCAAGCGGATTCTCGAGCTTCCGATCTCGAAGCAGAATCTGTCGGCCTGACGGTTGTAACCGCATGCGGCGGCCACAAGCCGCCGCATGCACAATACGCCAGCGGCGAGTACCCTTCCAAAGGGTGCTCGCCGTTTTTTTGGGTTGGCTTCTTCCGGGGATCCGCCATGTCCGCAAACGAATCGCAGGGTCAGGCAGATGTCGCCTGGCCGTTCCACCTGCGCCGGCTGTCACCCGCGCTGGGCGCGGAAATCATCGGCGTCGATCTCGCGCGCGGCGTAAACGATTCGCTGTTCAGCGCTATCTACCGCGCGTTTCTCGAATATCAGGTGCTGCTGTTCGACCGGCAGGATCTGCCGCCGGATCGTCAGGTCGAGTTCGGGCGCCGGTTCGGCGAACTGCAGATTCACGTCATGAACCAGTACCACGCGGACGGATATCCCGAGCTGTATCGCCTTTCCAATCTCGACGCCGACGGCAACCCGAACGGCAGGCATCCAGACAAGGGCACGCTGGTCTGGCATACGGACGGCTCGTGGCAACGCGTTACCGGCCAGGCCACCATTATTTATGGCGAGATCGTCTCAGGTGAAGGCGGCGAAACGCATTTCTGCGATATGTACGGCGCGTATGAGCGCCTGAGCCCGGAATGGAAAGCTCGTATCGCCGGCCTGCGTGCAGTGCACAACCTGGATTTTTCGCGCAGCCGGCGCCACGGCGAAGAGCCGATGACCGAGGCGCAACGCAAGGCGCGACCGCCGGTCGATCACCCGATCGTGCGCACACACCCGGAGACCGGGAGAAAATGCCTGTTCCTGGGCGATCACGCCGAAACGGTGTCCGGCATGGATTACCAGGAAGGCCGTTCGATGATCGAGCAGCTTAACGCGCTCGCCATTCACCGCGATCTGACCTATGAACATCGCTGGTCTGAAGGGCAGCTCCTGGTCTGGGACAACCGCTGCCTGTTACATCGCGCCACCTGCTATGACCCTGCAGTACAGCGCCGCGTGGTCAGACGGTGCACGGTACTGGGGGAAGAGCCGAAGTGAAGCGACAAGGACTGAGGACTTTAAAGTCTAGGTCGCCTTTCGCTTCTCTCCGCGTTTCTTTGCGCCCTCCGCGCCTCTGCGGTGAGCAGCTCGAGCGTCCGCAGTGTGGCCCGGTCAATTCAGAATCAGCTCGATCCGGCGGCGGATGGTTCCGAGGGCGGCAGTGTCTCCCGCTTCTTCGGCAAGCGTTGCCTGTATGTTCAGGTAAGCCAGCAGCGGACGGCGATAGCCGTGGGCGGAAGCGGTGTCGACCGCTGTCGCCATGCCCCGCGCAGACAACCCGCCTTTCCTGAACAGGACGCCGGCGGCAATCAGCCGCGAAAGCGGATCTTCGATCTGCAGCACGGCACGGTCCATCGCAGCCGCATCGCTGCCCGAAACGATCCTTCGATACTGTGCGGGAAGGTCTCCCGCATCCAGTCCCTGCCAGTCTCCCGCGAGGAACGCGAAATACGCCAAGTCCCCCGGCGACGCGTCGCCCTTCACTTGCTCGAATGCTGCACAGGCGCCGTAATCCAGCGCCGCGGTTGCGACCGCGCAATGGATCAGGTCGGCTCGTGCGGCGAGATCCAGCCGGCCGGTAGCGGCAATATTTTCCTTAGCCTCGGTGAACGCATGCTGCGCACGCCGGGATTCGCCCGCCAGGTAGTGCTGCTTGAACCGCTCAAGAGCCCCATGCGCCGCGGCCTGCCACTCCGGCGCCCGTGCACCTGCGCACGCGGCAAGCAGCGCGGCTGCACAGAGCGCGGGCAGCCATGCCTTCATCATGGCAGTTCGATCTCCGTCTTGCCGGCAAACGGCCACATGCTGTTTATTTCGCCGATCAGCTCGTTCACGTTTCGAATGCTCTGATCGACTTCCGCGCGCAGCGCGCCCAGATCGGTGCTGGCTTCCCGCACGCTCGCGGTCACCGCTTTCACGTCCTCGGAAGCCGCCTGCGCATTCGCCAGGATGGCATCGGCCCTTCGCAGGCTGTCGCGGGCATCCGTGAGTATCACGCCGACCTGGACGAGCGAAGCCTGCGCCTGGTCCACCATTCCACCCTGGCTGAACACCCGCTCGTTGGCCTGCGCGAGGACGCCGTCGGCACGCGCAACGACGCCTTTCAGCGAGGCGATCAAGACATTGACGTCTTCGACCGTGCGCATCACGCGCTGCGCCTGCTCCGGACTGCCGGTGATGCCTTCCAGGATGCCATGCTCGCCTGCCATGCGGTCACTGACGGTCTGCAGATTCGAGATCGCGCGATTGAGCCCGGATTCCGCATTCGTCATCGCCTCGATGTTTTCCAGGATCGCGTTCGCGCGGGCGATGACCTGCGGCAGATCCTGGGTCGTGTCGATCGTCAGCAGGGGCCGTTCGGCACCCGCGGGCAGCTGCGGATCGCCAAGGTCGACGGATGCAGCACGGATCTTCGCCCCGCCGAAGAACTGCTTTTCCAGGGTGAACACGCTGCTGGTGCGCAACCAGCGCGCGTCCTTCTCGCGGATGCGCACTGCGATCTGCACCTGTCCATCCGGCCTCAGAGCCATCCCCGTCACCTGGCCGATTGGAAACCCGGAGAACACCACCGGCATGCCGACACTGACACCGTCTGCATCGCGCGCGACCAGGGTCAGATTCTGCGAGCCTTCGAAAACGCCGCGCGCGTACAACGCATAAACGAGCAGCCCGATCAGGATCGCGGGGATCAGGGTGAGCAAGATGCCCACCTTCAGGCCCAGGTTCGCTATGCGCGTTTGCGGTACAGCGGAGCGTTCCATTCGTAGTCCAGGATCCAGCACTGTTCGATGCGGTTATCCAGCGCGGAGAGCGTGCGGTTCAGAAACACCGGGTAATTGCAGTCCGGAAGCAGTTGCGCAGGCCGATCGATCAGGATTATAGGGGGCGACAACACCACCGCGCGCAGCAGCTTGGCAATGAAGCGCTCTTCGTAACTCAGATCGGGATCGCGCCTGTCCGCGCACTCGACGCACCCCACCCTGTCGAGCAGCCTGCGGGCAATGTCCTCGGCCTCGCCGAGATACGAGTTGGTTCGAAACTGCAGGACGACGGAAATGTTCTCGATCACCGAGAGGTTCGCGCGCAGCGGCAGCGTTTCCGACACCAGCGCCGCCTGCGGGTGTTCTCCGATCAGCTGCCTGCGCTGCGTATCGCCGGCCAGAAGAATGACCCGCTTCCCGGGAGCCGTTTTGCCTGTTGTCTCAGTCATGACCGGCGTCCGCCTCCGTCACACGTAGAGGATGGCAAGCGCCGCCACTTCGATCAGCATCAGCGCGAAGAACAACCGCACCATGCCGCGCAGCACCGCGATCGGTGCATGAAACAGCTTTCTCGGGGTGTTGAGTCCTTCCGAGATGGGTATGACCGTGGTCGCCAGCCCGAAGGCCAGCGTCTTCACCCAGAGCACCAGCATGGTCGGCATGTCGAACACCTTGCCGATCGCGCGCGTGAAATCCCCCGGAGGAAGGCTCCATGGCTGGAACTCGAAGATCACCACGTGGGCCAGGAACAATGCCGCCACGATGCTCACCGCCGTGAGCGCGAGTACGGAAACGGTGCCGCCGATCACGCGCGGCAGCAGTTCGAGCCTGAACGGGTCGATGCCGATCTGTTCCAGTGCAGCCAGCTCGTTCTGGATCTTCATCAGGGCCACTTCGGTATTGATCGCCGCCCCCGTGCGCAGCGCCACGAACAATGCGGTCATCAGCGGCAGGATCTCGATCACCAGAACGCGGAGGACCAGTTCGAGCGCGTACTCGTACAGCCCGAAATCGCGCGCAGTCGCGCCGACAATCTGGATGAAAACGAAACTGAACAGCGCGGTAAAGGCGGCAAAACCCGGAAGGATCTGCCAGGCCGTGAAGTAGATCTGCTTCTGCACCACCAGCCGCGTCGCCCTGTTGTAAGTGGACGGCGACACTGCTCCGCTCACGGCGACCGCGGCGAAACGGCAGATGCGGCCCCAGTCGAGCAGCCATGCAAAGGCGCCACGGCCGCGCCGGACCAACCATCCCTGCAGGGAAATCATCCCCGAATCATACCGCGCCGCCCCTGAAGCCGAATCGCGGCTCAGCCCGTCAGGCGATCAGGCGCCAGCCCCAGCCGCCGCATTCGTCGCAGGCCTGCGTGCCGACCTTGCCGGTCGCATTACAGACCATGCATTCCGCCCAGACGTGCGTAAGTTCGCTCTTGAGGATGCCGTAGCAGCGCCTGCCGTGCACGACCCGGTTGCAGCGCTGGTTGACGAACTCGATCTCGGCCGCCAGCGCTCCGCAGACGTTGCATACGCCGAGCGGTTTGGGTTTTTTCGGTTTCCGCATAGGAAATAGTTGAAGTTGCAGTCTGTTCCATCCGTCGCCGCCACAGGCTGCGCGCCGGCGGGATCCGGATGCAAAACGGGCACCATATGGTGCCCGTTCCTGATTCGTGCGCGCGTCGAAACCTAATGTCGATGGCCAATCAGTATCAGGTAGATCTCGTCTTTCAGTTTGAGACGCAGTTTTTTCATGTTCTCAAACTCAAAGTCCTGAAAAGGTTTGTCGTTTTCCTCGATGTCCACGATCTCGGCGTTCACTTTCTCGTAATCCTCGATCAACTGGGCAAGCTTGTGATCCTGCTCCTTCAACTGCGCGATCAAGGAAATGAACTCGGGAAACTCGTGGGCAACGTCGTGCGGTTGAACGTACATTGGCTCCTCCACTCGTCGTCAGGACCGGCAGGCGTGCCGGCGGTTGGCAGGCAGTTCCAGCATACCTTTCTGCCGGAGCCGCGCCAAGTCACAACCTGCGCCTAACCCCGCACCTGCCCGTAGGCCCTTGAAAGTGCTGAAAAGCAACGGCAGCCACCAACCGGCAAAAGCGGGCGGCTACTGCGCACGAGCTGGCAGACCCTGTCCCAGCCTGAGGGTCACGGCCTGCACCAGTCCGCCGGGCTACGTATCCCCCGAATCGACTGCGAGCACGCGCGGCACCACCTCCGGCGCCCGGCAATCCAGAATCAGGAACGGCACTGCTATTCCCCGCGCCCGGACCGGTCCTGCGTACGATGCGAGGCCAGATCGAGCGCGGACTCCGCCTTCTCGTCCGCTTCGTCCTCCGCCAGCGCGAATTGCTCCCTCAACTGCGCTTCGGCTTCGTACCAGTCCTCGTCCGCCGAACCGCCCTGGAATCCGCGCGCTTCCCCACGAAAGTACGCGGCAGTCGCGACCATATCGCACCACTCGTCGTCGCTGAACTCGATGCGCGGATCGCGATCAGTAGGATGTGGAATGACCGACTTGCGCCGTCTGTTGCCTGATCGGGCGGACCTGCTGCTTGTTCCGGCTTTCTCGTGTCCTGTCGAAGACTTGCCTGTTCTGGACGCCATACGCTTACCTCAATTTCTTGAAACGGCTTGAAATATTTTCACAGCAAACGCCACAGCCCGATATCTCTCCTCTTTTTTTTCAGGCTAGTCGGTTGGCGTTAGTCAGGTATTGACCGGGATCAACCCGGGTCGCACCACTCGCCGCAGCCAGACCCGGGACTCAGGCCCGCCGGCGCGATCTGTTAAGCAAGCGCCTGACTTCCTTGACTGTTCGCGTATTGAGCACGTCGCCGGCCTCGAGCCAGCCGCGACGGGCCTGGCCGATACCAAACCGCAGATTGTCGAAGCCGTGCACGCTGTGCGAATCCGAATTCACCGACACCAGCACGCCTTCGGCTTTCGCCATCTGGCAGTATGTGTCGAGCAGATCCAGACGGTCGGGATGCGCGTTCAGTTCCAGGTGGCAGCCGCCCGCACCGGCCTTGCGGATAACCCGGGACATATCCACATCGTAGGGCTCGCGATCGTCGATCAGTCGTCCTGTGGGATGCGCAAGGATCGACACCCGCGGATTGTCGATTGCCTTCAGGATTCGCTCGGTCTGCTTTGCACGCGAAAGATTGAACTTGCTGTGCACGGCAGCGACCACGACATCGAGGCGACTGAGGATCGCTTCCGGCAGATCCAGCGAGCCGTCCTCGAGAATATCCACTTCGATACCCTTGAGCACGGTAATGCCTGAAAGCTTGCCGTTCAGCACATCGATCTCGTCTATCTGGCGCGCGAGCCGTGCCGCGTCGAGTCCGTGCGCCACGGTCAGCCGCCGCGAATGCTCGGTGATCGCCAGATAGGAAAGCCCTCGCGCCTTGGCGGCGCGTGCCATGTCAACGATGCTGTCATGCCCATCGCTGGCACTGGAGTGCGCGTGCAGATCGCCTTTGAGGTCGGAGAGCTCGACCAGCTTCGGCAACCTCCCGGCGCGCGCAGCATCGATCTCGCCGCGATCTTCGCGCAGCTCCGGTGGTATCCACGGCAGCCCGACCGCGCGGTACACCGATTCCTCAGATTCACCGGCGATGCGGCGCGCGCCGCGAAATACGCCGTACTCGTTCAACTTCAGGCCGCGCGCCTGCGCCAGCTTGCGGATCGCGATGCTGTGCGCCTTCGAGCCGGTGAAATAATGCAGCGCTGCACCATAACTCTCCGCAGCAACCACGCGAATGTCCACCTGCAGGCCGCAGTGGAGCATTACCGTGGCGCGGGTATCGCCGCGCGACAGCACTTCCTTCACCTCGTCGTAGCCGATGAAACGTTCCATCACCGGCGCCGATGCGCGCGCAGTCACCAGGACATCCAGATCACCCACTGTTTCCCGCATGCGGCGGAAACTGCCTGCCACCACCACTTCGTGCACGCCGCGTGCCTTCTGCAGGTGACCGACCAGCGATTCGGCATACTGCGCGGCGACCGCGAGCTTGAAACGTCGGGATTCCGCGAGATGCGCCCGCACCGCTTCAACGATGCGGCCCTCCATTTTCTCCCCGAACCCCGGCAACTCGCGCACCCGTCGGTCCAGCGCGGCGCGCAGCAGCTGCTCGTGCGTCTGCACCTCGAGGTCCTGGTAGAGCACTCGCACGCGCTTGGGTCCGAGCCCGGGGATCCGCAGAAGCTCGACAACCGCCGGTGGCACCTGCTTGCGCAGGCGCTCGAGGAATTCGCAGCGACCGGTGGCGACGATTTCCTGGATCTTGGCAGCGAGATCGTCGCCGATTCCGGGCAGTGCCTTCAGTTTTTCCGCATCCCGGACAATCGTCTTGATATCGGTGGTCAGCCCGCCGATGGTGCGCGCGGCATTGCGATAGGCGCGGATGCGAAACGGATTTGCGCCCTGGATGTCGAGCAGGTCCGCGATCTCCTCGAAGATCGCGCCGATGGATGCATTCACGACCGGCATGAAGTGTGCGCCACGGCGCGAGACCGCTGCGTCTCGCACTCAGTCCTTTGCGTAATCCAGCGGCCAGCGCCGGCCCAGGTAATCCAGCACCGCAGCCTCGAATCCATGCGAGTAAATCACCCAGGTCGGCGAACCCTTGTCGAACTTGTTCAGAACGTCAAACCTGGGATTGACCGCACCATGCGCAAGCTCTGCCTCACGGTACAGGCTGTGCTCGCGTTCCGCATCGGGATCGTCTGCATTCCTGAGCCACTCGGCGAAGAACAGGGATTGCGCTTGCTCGAGTCCGTGCGTCATCTCCGGGTCGACCGGTCGCGGGGCGATCGAATGCTCGCGGCCGGACGTGAGGTCGAAGCACCAGCCGCCGTAAAGATCAGAGCCTTCAGTCGTATACAGAACGGTCTGCGTTGCGCTGTAAAACGCCTCGAGCATGAAGTAGGCGGTATGCATCTCGTTGCCGCGCGCACCGCACCACCAGCCATAGAGGTCCGGATCGCGCCGAACGTACATCATCGCGCATGCGAGCCCCACCCCTCGCGGGACGTAAGCTAGATGAATTTCTGACGGTCGCATGGCCTGACTTTATACGCTACCACGGCGGTTTCCGCGTTGCATACCGCCTGTGGCCACGGATTTCCGCTTGTCGGGTTGGAATATTTTCACGCAGACTGCCCTATTTCCTCTTGCCGAAACAGCATGAACCCCGGAAAGCTCAGGCGTGTTGATCAGGATCAATCAGCCGGAGGTGGCCGCGATGTTCAAATGACGCGAACTTCGGAACAGCAGCTGCAACCAAAATGTGCATGCACAATGGCAGGCGTCCCGCATGAGCGACACTGGCGCGCGATGGGAGCATTTCCGCCACGGGGCGGACATCGGCGTACGCGGCTTCGGCCCCACGCTGGCCGAGGCGTTCCGCCAGGCCGCGCTGGCGCTGACCGCGGTCATGACTGAGCCCGAGACGGTCGAATCCGAACAGACAGTGCAAATCGAATGCAACAATAGCGATCCCGAGTATCTGCTGGTCGACTGGCTGAATGCGCTGGTGTACGAGATAGCCACACGGCGCATGCTGTTCGGCCGTTTCGACGTGCGCATCGACGGTGACCGGCTCGCCGCCACCGCATGGGGCGAGGCGGTCGATGTTTCGCGCCATCGCCCGGCGGTGGAAATCAAGGGCGCGACGCTGACCGAACTGCGCGTCGCGCACGAGCCTTCCGGCGAGTGGGTGGCGCAGTGCGTGGTGGACGTGTGACGGACGGATTGGAATGGACATTTCCGGGCTCAGAAAAATCAACGACTTTGCGTGGGAGATTCCACGACAGGGTGCCATGCGCGTACCCGGCGTGATCTTCGCGAGCGAGACGCTCATGGGCGAAATGGACGAGAAGGTGCGCGAACAGGTCTCCAACGTCGCCATGCTGCCGGGCATCGTCAAGGCGTCGTACGCGATGCCCGATGCACACTGGGGCTACGGTTTTCCGATCGGCGGCGTGGCGGCGTTCGATCCGGACGAAGGCGGCGTAGTTTCGGCCGGCGGCGTCGGTTTCGACATTTCCTGCGGCGTGCGCTGCCTGCACACCGGCCTCGATGTGGAAACGCTTAAACAGCACCAGGACAGGCTCGCCGACAAGTTGTTCCGGCGCATCCCCGCCGGCGTGGGCAGCACCGGCAGGATTTCGCTGTCGGAGTCGGCGATGCACGCAATGTTGCTCGGCGGTGCGCAATGGGCAGTCGAGCAGGGTTACGGGCAGCCAGCGGACCTCGAGCGCATCGAGGAGTCCGGCAGGATGCAGGGCGCCGACCCGGACGCGGTTTCCGAGCGCGCGAAGAAGCGTCAGCGCGACGAGATGGGCACGCTGGGCTCGGGCAACCACTACCTCGAAGTGCAGCGCGTGGCGGAGATCTTCGATGAGCAACTGGCACGCGCGTTCGATCTGCATCCTGACGACGTCGTCATCAGTATCCATTGCGGCTCGCGCGGGCTCGGACACCAGATCGGCACCGAGTTTCTGAAAGAGATGGCGCAGAGCGCGCCGGATCATGGCATCCGCCTGCCGGATCGGGAACTGGCCTGCGCGCCGATCAACTCTTCCCTTGGCAAAAAATATCTGGGCGCGATGCGCGCGGGGATCAACTGCGCACTCGCCAATCGCCAGATCCTCACCCAGCTCACCCGCGACGCGTTCAGCGAAGTGTTCGAAGCCGTGGAACTGCGGCTGCTCTACGACGTATCGCACAATACCTGCAAGCTCGAAGACCATATGGTCGATGGCCGCGCGCGGCGGCTGTTCGTGCATCGCAAAGGCGCCACGCGCGCATTCGGCCCGGGTCATGCCGAGTTGCCGCAAGCATTCAGGCAGGCGGGGCAGCCGGTGCTGATCGGCGGCAGCATGGGTACTTCCTCGTACGTGCTCGCCGGCGCCGGCGAGACCATGCACGAACAGGCGTTCGGTTCGGCCTGCCACGGCGCCGGGCGCGCCATGAGCCGGCACGAAGCCACCCGCAAGTGGCAGGGCCGCAAGGTCGTCGACGACCTCGCTGCACAGGGCATTCTCATTCGCAGTCCGTCCATGCGTGGCGTTGCCGAAGAAGCACCGGGCGCCTACAAGGATGTCGGCGCCGTGGTCGACGCCGCGCAGGCGGCGGGCCTGGCGAAAAAGGTGGCGCGGCTCGTGCCGCTGGTGTGCGTCAAGGGATAACGCATCCAATGAACAAACCTGCCAACGGCGATTCCAGAGCGTTAGCGCCCGAGCAACTGTGCCGGCGCTGCGACACCGATCAGTTCGATTTCGAGAGCACCGATGAGCTAGAAGCTCAGGACGGCGTTCTCGGTCAGGCGCACGCGATCGGGGCACTCGAGTTCGGCGTCGGCATTCGAAGCGCCGGCTACAACCTGTTCGCCATGGGGCCGGCGGGACTCGGCCGCCATACCATGGTCCGGCGTCACCTGGAGAAGCAGACGAATGGCCTGAGCACGCCGTCCGACTGGTGCTATGTGTTCAACTTCGAGGTTCCGCACAAGCCGCACACGCTGCAATTCCCTCCGGGAGAAGCCGGCGCCTTCGCGCAGAAGATGAAGCGGCTGGTGGAAGATCTGCGCGCGGCGATCAGGACGGCGTTCGAAACCGACGAGTACCGCACCAGGCGCGAAGAGATCGAGCGCGAGCTGGGAGAACGTCAGGAACGCGCAATCGAACAAGTCGGCGAGCACGCCAAAGAGCAGGACATCGCATTGGTGCGCACGCCGACGGGCTTCGCGTTCGCACCGATTCGCAAGGACAAGGTCATCGACCCCGAGGAATGGAGCAAGTTGCCGGACGAGGAACAGAAGCAGCTCCAGACCATCATTTCCGGTCTGCAGGAGGAGATCGAGCACGCGATTCGCGAGATGCCGAAGTGGCGCCGCGAAGCGCTGGCGAAAATGCGGGAACTCAACCTGCAGGTCACGCGATCCGCGGTCAACAGCCTGATCGATGAGCTGAAATCAGAATACCGCGCGCTGCTCGGCGTGCAGGACTACCTCGCCAGCGTGCAGGAAGACGTGTTCGATCACGCAGAGATGTTCCAGCATGGCGGAGACGGCGAAACACCAGCGCTGTTGGGCGTTCCTCTGCCGCAAGCCGAACCCGCCATGTCGCCTTTCCGGCGGTACGCGGTGAACGTGCTGATAGACCACGGTCCGCAAGACGGCGCACCGGTGGTGTACGAAGACAATCCGAGCCACGACGCGCTGATCGGTCGCATCGAGCACACTGCCCAGATGGGTGCGCTGGTCACCGACTTCACGCTGATCAAAGCCGGTGCGCTGCATCGCGCGAACGGTGGTTATCTCGTGCTCGACGCACATCGCGTATTGACCCAGCCTTTCGCCTGGGAGGCCCTGAAGCGGGCGCTGCGCTCCGCGGAGATCCGCATCGAATCTCTCGGTCAGCAGCTCAGCCTGATCAGCACCGTGTCGCTGGAGCCCGAGCCGATCCCGCTGGATGTCAAGGTGGTGCTGGTGGGCGAGCGCTACCTGTACTATCTGCTGCACACCTACGATCCCGAATTCGCCGAACTGTTCAAGGTCGCGGTCGACTTCGAGGAGGACATTCCACGACACACGGACAGCGATCTCGCCTACGCGAACACCGTGGCGGCGGTTGCGCGCTATCAGAAGCTGCGTCCACTGGACCGCAGCGGGGTTGCACGCGTGATCGAGCGCCTGTCGCGCGATGCCGGAGACGCCGACAAGATCTCGGTCAGCATGCGCATGCTGGCGGACCTGCTGCGCGAATCCGACTACTGGGCTGCCGACGCCGGGCGGGCGGTCATCTCCGGCGACGACGTGCAGCGCGCCGTCACCGGCCAGACGCAGCGCGCGGACAGGGTGAAGCGCCAGCTGCACGAGCACATCATGCGCGGCAGTGTGCTCGTGGACTCCGCCGGCGAGCGTGTCGGCCAGGTAAACGGGCTGGCGGTAATCGAGCTCGGCGGCTTCACATTTGGCACGCCGCATCGCATCACCGCACGAACCCGCCTGGGCAGCGCAGGCATAGTGGACATCGAGCGCGAGGCGGAACTCGGTGGACCCATCCACTCCAAGGGCGTGCTGATCCTTTCGGGTTTTCTCGCTGGACGATACGCGATGAACAAGCCGCTTACCGTGTCCGCCAGCCTGGTCTTCGAACAGAGTTACGGTGGCGTCGAAGGCGACAGCGCCTCGTCGGCCGAGCTCTACGCGTTGCTCTCCGCGCTTTCCGGCATCCCCCTGCGACAATCGCTCGCGGTAACCGGCTCGGTCAACCAGCACGGCGACATACAGGCAATCGGCGGCGTCAATGAAAAGATCGAGGGTTTCTTCGACGTGTGCAACGCGCGCGGCCTCATCGGCGGCCAGGGCGTGGTGATACCGGATTCCAACGTCAAGAATCTGATGCTGCGTGACGATGTGGTGCAAGCCGTGGCGCAGGGAAAGTTCGCGATCTATCCGGTCAGCCATGTCGATCAGAGCCTCGCAATTCTCACCGGCGAGCCGGCCGAGACGGTGCATTCGCGGGTCGAAGCGCGGTTGTCCGATTACGCGGAGCGCGCCCGCGATTTCATCGCGCCCGCCCGCAGGTCCTTGCGGGCAGGAAAGCGGCCGGCATGAAAGTGCACAGGATCGTCGTGGATCTGGACTGGCGTTCGCGACAGCCTGCGGTGCTCGGGCCGATGGCCAGGCTTGCGGGCGAGATGCAGGCCGAGCTGATCGGTCTGTTCATCGAGGATATCGAGCTGCTGCAGCTGGCTGCGCTACCGTTCGCGCGCGAAGTCGGGTTTCCATCGGCGGTACGCCGCGATCTCGATGTTGTGCGCATGGAACGCATGCTGCAGACGATGGGCAACGACCTGCGGCGCACGTTCGAGGCCGTTCTCAAGGACACGCCGGTGGCATGGTCGTTTCGCGTCGCCCGTGGCTCGCGCATGGAGCAGCTCATGATCATCGCCATCGAGCAGGCGGAACCGACTCTGCTGCTGCCGCCCGGCAGCGATATCCGGGCCGAGCCGATTGTCGTGAGCCTGTCGGAGTTCTCGCAGGGCGGAGCCCGTGTGCTGCCCGCGGGCAACCGGCGCCCAGTTCTGATACAGCCTTGACGTGCGCCAGGCGCCAAAGGGCGCGGCGCGCAATTCGAATTGCACTTCATCTGGAGAAAGAACATGAAAGTCGAACGCGTTTTCAATCAAAATATCGTGCACACGACGAGCTCGGCGACACTGGAGCAGGCCGCACGCCTGATGCGTGACCGCCACGTGGGTGCGCTGCTGGTTACCGAGGACATCGCAGGGAAGAAGCCGGTTGGCATGGTGACCGACCGCGACCTGGTGATCCGCGCGCTTGCGGAGGGCGCCGGCGCCCAGGATCGCACCATTGCCGAAGTGATGAGCGCTGCACTGGCCACGATCCCGCGATCCTCCAACTTGTTCGAGGCGCTCGAGCGCATGCGTGCAAACGGCATGCGGCGACTCGCGGTCACCGAGCCTGACGGTTCCGTTTCAGGGATCGTTTCGGCAGACGACCTGGTAGGGGCTCTTGCCGTGCAGCTGAGCAGCCTCGGCGGCCTCCTGCGCAGCGAGCTGCTGCACGAAGTCGCGCGCGAAGGGGACAGTGGTCAAAGCGCCGGCTAGTGCCCCGCAAAAACCAACCTGTCGCCGGAATTACCGGAACGAAAGCGCGCAATGCAGGGGTCGCAGTGGAAACACCGTGCTGCTTCAGACCGGGCGAACGGATGATGCCGTCTGTCCGTGAAACAGGCCCCCACTTGCGTTGCGGAGCAATGGGGCCCTCCACTGCGTCCTTTGTGTCGAGCGAGCGGGTTCCATCCGTTCGCCAGCGACTACACGAGGCAATCAGCTCCCGGCGCGCGACAGACGATCAAGTACTTCCGTCCAGGCATCAGGCTGCCGTGCGTACTCGGCGGGCAGCGCAGCATCGAAGATGACCGCCGACTCCAGTTCGTCCGCCTGCAGCGGCTGACGGGTTTTCATCTGATGCTCCAGCACGGCGAGATCGGCGTCAGAGGCATCGTCGTCGCGGCCGCGCCGGGCAAGAATGCGCCCGCGTAACGTGCCCTCAGCCGCGCGGAAGTCCACAATCAGGAACCGTGCACCCGCGCGCGCGGCGAACGTACGAAAAAGATCGCGATGGCTGCGCTGCAGGAAGGTCGCATCGACTATGACACCGTAACCGGCGGCAACAATCACGCCCGCCACGTCGAGCAGCCGTTCATAGGTCTTCTCGCTCGCATTTGTAGCGTACATGCCCTCGGCGAGGCCGGCTCCGGTACGCTCCCGCGGGTCAAGACCGTGCAGGCGCTTTCGTTCCACGTCCGAGCGTATGCGTATCGCACCAGCGAGTTCGAGCAGCGGCTGCGACAGTGTGGTTTTCCCGCTGCCCGACAGTCCGTGCGTGAGGACGACGAACGGGGAAGAAGCGTGCGTGCATTCTTCGGCGAGCGCCAGGTAGCGGTGAAACCGAGCATTGGACTCCTTCGCGTCCCGGGTATCCGGCGCCAGCTGCCGGGCGCGCATCAGTCCGATCTTGGCGCGTACCATCGCGCGGTATACCAGGTAATAACGAAGCACGCGAAGGCCGCCGTAATCCCCGGTCGACTCCAGATACGCGTTCAGAAATCGCGCAGCCTGGTCCGGCCGATCGGCCGCACGCAGGTCCATGAGCAGAAACGCGATCTCGTTCATCGTGTCGATCCAGTGAAACGTCGGATTGAACTCGACGCAGTCGAAGGCGTACGGCTCGCCGTCGATCAGCACGATGTTTCCGAGGTGAAGATCGCCGTGGCACTCGCGCACCCACCCTTCACGTTTGCGCTCGGCGAAGACCTCGCGCAAACGCGCATGTTCCCGCAGGCTCCAGGCCTCGAGTTGACCCAGTGCCTGCAGGCTTCCCGCGGCGGGATCGGCAGCGCGAATCTGCTGGAAATTCTGCGCGGCGTCGCCGGCTATCGCATCGGGGGTAGCGTACGTATCGCTCTCGCCGGCATGCTGTGCACGCTGGTGGAACCCTGCAATGCGATCGGCGAGCGAGTCGATATGACCGGGGCCCATTTCGCCTCGTGCCAGCACGCGGTCCGCCAGTGCGTCCTGCGGGAATTCACGCATCCTGACCGCGTACTCGATCGCTCCGCCTTCTCCGCCAACCGTCGGCGCCCGCGCGCTGCCGCAGATCGGTACCACATCGAGATACAGCTGCGGCGCGGTGCGCGAGTTCAGGCGCAACTCCTCCTCGCAATAGAATCGGCGCTGCTTCAGCGTGGTGAAGTCGAGAAAACCAAGATCGACCGCCTTCTTGATCTTGTACGCATAGGTCCCGGTCAGGACCACAAACGAAATGTGCGTCTCGATGGAACTGATCGAACCGACAGGATGCGGATAACATGCCGGATCCTGCAGTGCGCTGACCAGCACCTGCTGACTCTGAAGTGCCCGCCCCTGTGCCGTCGCCTTACCGCTGCTGCGCGAATCCGGTCGAAGCGTCCGCGAGGAGGTCGGTTGGGTCAACTGCCATCCAGCAGGAACGAGATTTTTCCGTTGATCCGGTAGTTCACGATCCTGTCACCGTCGACGGTCGCTTCCATGTCCTTAATATAAATGGACTTGATGTTGCGAACCGACTTTCCCGCTTCCTTCACTGCCTGCTGCGCGGCGTCCTCCCAGCTCTTGTCCGACTGGGCAAGTACTTCGATCACTTTCAACATGGTCATGACGTTGCCTCCTTTTTCGGGATCCGGGAAAGCATGCCCGATCGTCGTCAGCACATCGCATTCCCGGTTTTTTATTTTAGATGCTTTTGCCGAGCGGCAAATTGACGCGAGTCAAGAACGATGGATGCAGACGCGGTACCGTAGGCTTGCCCGCTGCCTGCGCATCGCTCCCATGCCCAGCCGATCGACTTGCTTCGTACACGACTCATTACCGGTCCCCGCGCGGAATTCCGGCAGGGCAGACGCGGCATGCGCTCCGGGCGTTGCGAGGTGAAGCAGTGCGGCGACTGCAGATTGCGGTAGTGGGTTTCGGCCGGCTGGGGCGGGCCTGCGTAAACGAGGTGCGTGCGAACGTCGACCTGGAACTGGTCGGCGTGGTACGGCGGTCCGGGTCGCCGTCGACGCTCCCTGCACCACTCGGGGGTGTCGCGGTCACAGGCCATCTGCGCGACCTCGGACACGTGGATGCGACGCTCCTGTGCGTGCCGCCCGGCGTCGCGACCGACATAGCCCGCGAGATCCTGCAGTTGCGAAGCGCGATCGTCGAGTGCGCGCAGTTGCAGAGCGATGCGCTCGAACGACATTATGCAGCCATCGCAGCGGCCGCACGCAACCATCGCGTGCCCGCCGTGATTGGCGCCGGTTGGAATCCCGGAATCCTGCCGCTGTTTCGGTATGCGTTCGAAATACTGGTGCCCAGGGGCCACACCACGCTGTCGGCGCGCCCCGGCGTGAACCTTCACCATGCGGAGGCGGCAAAAAACTTGCCGGGGGTGCACGATGCGCTGGTTGCCGAATTGCGCGACGCCGAGGGGCGAATGAAGCGCTATGTGTACGCACAGCTCGATGCGGGCGTTGATCCGGCGGGAGTAGAAGCGGCGCTGGCGGCCGATCCGTTGTTCGCCGGGGAGGAAAGTCTGCTGTTTCCCGTGGACAGCACTGCAGCGCTGGAGCAGGAGGTAAACGGCGTGCTGCTCGAGCGCCGCGGCAGCGCGGCGTCCGGAGCCCATCAGAACCTTCTCCTCGAGGCTCGCTTCGAAGTCGAGACGTTCGCAGCGAGAGCGATGCTGGATGCGGCCCGGCGTCTTGACCAGCTCAAGCCCGGTGCACACTTGTATACGATCCGGCCGCGCGGATAGACGGTCCGCATGCCCGCGCCCCGGCGAGGTTGACCCGCCGGCCGTACGCAGCGGAATTGACCCCTGTCAATTGCGAACTGCGGTCAAAGTGTCAGGATGCACGTCCAGGGCTGGAGTTTCGGCAACGGCCCGGACGCTGGAGGCAAGGCGACAGGACAGTCTGCACATGTACCGCCTGGCACCGCGCTCATGCAAAAGGAGGATGCAATGAACATCACGCTTTCCGTCATTAAAGCCGATATCGGCTCGATCGGCGGTCATATCGCGCCGTCCGCACGCCTGCTCGATTCCGTGAAATCGCACGTTGCCGAGCACGGGGAAGAACTCCTCTCAAATTACTACATCTCCCACACCGGCGACGACATCGCCATCCTGATGACGCATCGCCACGGCGCCGGAAACGCAGCGGTTCACAAGCTGGCCTGGGACGCTTTCAGGCGGGGAACCGAGGTCGCACGCAGCCAGGGGCTGTACGGCGCCGGCCAGGATCTTCTTAAAGACGCGTTTTCGGGGAATGTGAAAGGCATGGGGCCGGCGGTGGCGGAAATGGAGTTCGAAGAGCGACCGAACGAGCCCGCGTTGTTCTTTGCCGCCGACAAAACAGATCCCGGCGCATTCAACATGCCGCTTTATCTGACCTTCGCCGACCCGATGACCACGCCAGGGCTGATCCTTTCGCCGAAGATGGGCAAGGGCTTCCGCTTCGTCATCATGGACGTGAGCCATACCGAAGGTGATCGCATCATCGAGCTTGAAGCACCGGAGGACCTGTATGCAATCGCGGCGTTGCTGCGCGATCCCGAGCGTTACGTGGTGGAATCGGTCTGGTCGCGGGCTACCGGCGAACAGGCCTGCGCCGTGGCAACCTCGCGACTGCACAACATCGCCGGCAAGTACACCGGCAAGGACGACCCGGTGATGCTGGTGCGCACGCAGATGAGCTTTCCCGCCACCGGCGAAGTGCTCGCGCCGTATTCGATCGGCCATTTCGTGGCCGGCGGCATGCGTGGCTCGCACAACATGCCGCTGATGCCGGTGCCATTGAACACCGGCACGAGCTATTTCGACGGTCCCCCGCTGGTAAGCTGCGCCGCGTTCGCCATGCACGAGGGAAAGTTCACCGAGCCGCTCGACTGCTTCGCCCATCCCTTCTGGGACGAAGTGCGAAGCCGCGTGGCGGCCAAGAGCATGGAAATGCGCCGCCAGGGTTTCTTCGGCGCTGCCATGCTGCCGATGAGCGAACTCGAGTACACCGGCATTACCGACACCCTCAAGAATCTCGACGGGCGCTTCCGCATACGCAAAGACACGGGCGAACGCGCAGCGGCCTGATTCCCCGCCGCGGCCGAACGGTTCGGTCCCGCGGCGGTGAGCCCGATGCTGCAGATCGACGCATCCTACGGCGAAGGCGGCGGGCAACTGGTACGCACCGCGGTGGCGCTGTCCGCGATCACTGGCACGCCGGTGCATCTGCAGAACATGCGCGCGGGCCGCGACCGGCCGGGCCTCGCGCCGCAGCACCTGGCTGCGGTGCGCGCGGTCGCCGCGCTGTGTGATGCGGCCTGCACCGGCCTGGAGCTGCGCTCGCAGACGCTGACGTTCGAACCCGGACTGCTGCGCGCCGGCGCGTTTCGCTTCGACGTCGGCACCGCCGGCAGCGTGACGCTGGTGCTTCAGGCGCTGTTGCCGGCGCTGCTGCATGCGCCGGGTCCCTGCACGGTCACGGTCAGCGGCGGCACCGATGTGCGCGCCGCGCCGCCGCTCGACTACTTCCGGCAGGTTCTACTCGGCCTGTTGCAGCGCATGGGCGCGATCGTGGACTGCCGCGTCCGGCGTCGCGGCTACTATCCGCGCGGGGGCGGCGAAGTCGAGGTCGCGGTGCAGCCGACGCACCTGAGGCCGACCGACTTCGTGGTGCGCGGGCGTGTCTCGCGCGCGCAGGGGCTTGCGCATGTGGCCAATCTGCCGCTGCAAATCGCGGAACGCATGCGCGACGCCGCACGCGACGCCGCGCGAAACATCGGCGTGGCACTCGAACTGGACACCGCGGTGCTCGGACCGGACGACGCGATGGGAACCGGCGGCGCGGTGGTCTGCTGGGCACACGCGGAGAACGCGGTGTTCGGCGCGGGGCGGGTTGCTCAGCGCGGCGTGCGCGCCGAAACGCTCGGGCAGGAAACCGGCGCAGAACTCGCGGCCGATATTGCCGCCGGCGCGTGTTTCGATACGCACGCCGCCGACCAAATGCTGGTTTACCTTGCGCAGACCGGCGGGCACTTCACCACGCGCGCGATCTCGAGTCACGCGCGCACCGCGATCTGGCTGATCTGCCAGTTCATGCCGGTGCGCTTCCGCGTCGATACCGAACGCAAATTTACCCGGGTCGAAGTCAGCCGGCAATGACCCCGATCCAGGACCTGCTGCATCGCATCCAGTGGGATCGCGCCTTCGGCGCGGCCGAGTTCGAGATCGCCTACCGGGACCGGGTGAGTGGAACGCTGGTGAAAGTGCCGTTCAGCCGGATCCGCTTCCACTCGGGAGAACACTTCGCGTTCGAAGCGCTCGAAGCGGACAGCTCGGTGCACAACGTGCCGCTGCACCGCGTGCGCGAAGTCTGGCGCAATGGCGAACTGATCTGGCGGCGCATGCCGCCCGAGTGAAAGCCCATCAGCGCGAGCGCGCGGGACGTGAAGTACTCCGCGCGGACTTCACGCGCGATGCGCGACCGGGTTGCGCGGCGGGCGTCTGCGCGTCGCCGCGCGCCGCGTAGAACGCCCGGCACTCGGTTTCGCGCCCGCGCACCACACGTTCGCTCGCCAGCGTGCCACGCGTTTCGGTCACCACCGTATGCTGTCCCTCGATGTGCGCGTCGTCGTAGAAATAGATCACCACCCAGTCGCGCGTCCTGCCGAGTTCGTGAGCCCTGGCCGTATTCGAGAACAGTGCGGTGAAATGCCAATCGCTGCGCCGGGTGTGCAGCACCGGCAACCAGGCATCTCCCGCGGGGTTGAAGCGTTTCGGCGCGATTGTCGGCAACCGGCCCGCCGCGGCCCTGTCGCGATACTCGTGGTCCACATCCAGCAGCATTTCGATCGCGGGGCCGTTCGCCGGCCGCGGCCTGTCGAGCGGCCGGCGCAACGCGCGCTTGCGATCCAGCATCGCGGTCAGCGCCGCACAGATGGCGGCGGCGCGCCGCGTGCCGATCCCGGGAACCTCGACGAGACTGCCGTCGCGACAGGCGTTCTCCAGCGCCTCGAGCGTATCGAGATGCAGGTATTCGTGAATCCGCCGCGCAAGATCGGGGCCGATCCCGGGCACCGCCTGGAACGTGCGCTCCGGCGCCGCGTCGTCGCCCCGCAGGCGTTCGAGTTGCGCCCAGCGCCCGGTGACGAGGATTTCCGCCAGCGCGCTCGCGATACCCTCGCCGATATGGGGCAAGGCGATCAACCCCGCGCGGCCTTCGCGCTCGAACACCGCGCGCAGCGGCTGCTCGAGCCGCTCGATTGTGTCGGCCGCCCCGCGGTAGGCGCCGGCGCGAAACGGATTGCCGCCCTGCGCGGCGAGCAACTCGGCCGCCTCCCGCAGCAATACCGCAATCTGCCGGTTCTCGCCTTGCATCCGGATCTCCTTCTCCGTACCTTGTTCAGAAAAACATGCGCAGCCTGCCCCGGTCTTGATCTTCGTCAACGGGACGGCCGGGCTGCGCCGTTAGGTTCATGCACATGGTCAATTCGCAGCCGGCGGAACGGGTCGCACTCGTGGCAGGCGACGGGCATCCGCAGCTCGCGCGGGCGGTGGCGGACGCGCTCGGCATCGTGCCGATGCCGTTGGTGGTTTCCGCCTTTGCCGACGGCGAATCGCGCATCCGGCTGGAAGGCGAGGTGCTGAATGCGGACGTTTACATCCTGCAGGTGACATCGACCCCGACCAACGAGCGTCTGATGACGCTGGCGTTGACTGCGGATGCGGCGCGCGGCGCCGGTGCGCGCCGCAT
>JBBDIL010000017.1:89086-102121 GCA_040880425.1 Burkholderiales bacterium
CATCACCGCGCTGCTGCCCTACTTCGGTTACGCGCGCCAGGACGTGCGCAGCCAGCCGGGCGAACCGCGCTCCGCGCAGTTTGCCGCCCGACTGCTGCGTGCCGCCGGGATCGATCGCGCGGTCGTGCTGGAACTGCACACCCCCGCGCTCGAAAGCGCCTTCGACATGCCGTTCACTCATCTCCTGGCCGACGAACCGATGCTCGCCGCGCTGCGCGCGTGGAATCTTGGGCAACTCACGGTGGTCTCGCCGGATGCCGGCGGGCTGAAGCGCGCACAGCGCTACGCCGGCGCGCTCGGCGCGTCTTTCGCGGTCGTAACCAAGGCCCGGCCCGGTCCCGATGCCGCAGTGGCGTTACAGGTACTCGGTGAAGTGGCGGGCCGCGCTTGCGTGATCGTAGACGACATGGCAAGCACCGGTGGCACGATAGTCGGCGCAGCAGAAGCGTTGTCGCGGGCCGGCGCGCGAGAAGTGCATGCGGCGTTCGTCCATGCGGTCATGGCGCCGGGTGCACTGGAGCGCATCTGCGCTGCGCCGCTGCGGCGCATCGTGACCACCGACAGCGTACCGATGTCTTCCAGTGACCGCGTACAGGTGGTCACGGTCGCGCCACTGTTCGCCCGTGCCATGGCCCGCCTTGCGGCCCGGGAATAGGCGCGTATCGCACCGGTCGTTGATTCGTTCCGCGACCGGCCATATCGACCACTGTGTTGAAGGAGACCGATCATGGCCCTGAGCCGAAACCAGCTCGAGGAACTGAAACGCACCATCGACGAACGCTACAAGGCACTTTCGGAGGAGATTCGCGCAGATGCAACGAAAGCCCGGGCGGATGTTCACGAAGCACTGGCAGGTCCGGTCACGGATTCCGGGGACGAAGCGGTCGCGGATCTGATGTCCGACATCGATAACACGGAACTTTCACGCGACCTGCGCGAACTGCGTGAACTGGAAGCCGCGCAGGTCCGTCTCGCAGACAGCACTTTCGGGTTGTGCATCGACTGCGGAGGCGACATCGACTTCGACCGCCTGCGCGCTTTCCCTGCAGCGCTGCGCTGTATCGAGTGTCAGCGTGCGCATGAGAGGGCCTATGCTCATCCGCCTGAACCGAGGCTGTAATCCGGGCATGTCTCGCGATTGTCCGCGTGATCGATCCCGGCACCATGCCGCACAGTCAGCCGCTCGCCGTCCGGGGACCGGGCGATCCTTCCCATTGAAGCGCGACACGTGCTTCCGCGCGAAGCTGTGTCGAGGTACCGAAATGCCGGCCCTCGCGGTCGAGCATCGTGCAGAGCCAGCGCGTGTCGGCTGCGCAAGGCGGATTGAGGCGCAGCCGCTTCATCTGCACCGGGACCATCTGCAGTTCCAGCAGCCGTCCTGATGGAGTATCGAGCACAGGAAAATACATCAGCCCGAGATCGGCGCGAAACGCCTCGTGGCCGGATATGCCTTCGTAGTCGTTGATGAGATCGCCGCAGCCGTAAAGGATCAGTTTCTCCCGGTGCACTTCGATGCCCTTCGGGTGATGCGAGGAGTGCCCATGGAACAGATCGACGCCGGCGCGCTCGATCAGCCTGTGTGCGAATCGTCTTTCTTCCGGCGCGATCCTGTAACCCCAGTTGCCGCCCCAGTGCACCGACGCGACGACAACATCGCCTTTGCGCCTGATCGCGTGCATTCTTGCCGCGATTGCGTCAACTGCGCGATCCGAAAGGTCTGCGAGAAAATCCACTCCTGGCCGGTCTTCCATTGCAGCCCAGTGCAACGGGACGCCGCTGCTTTCCATGCCGAACGAGAACACCAGCACCCGGTAGCCGTTATCGAGCTGTACGATTGCCGGTGTCTCGGCTTCGTGGCGATTGCGACCGGCGCCGGCCGTGCCGATTCCGGCCGCGTGAAGCGTGTCCAGCGTTTCGATCAGTCCCGCCGCTCCCCAATCCAGCACATGGTTGTTGGCCAGGACGCAGCAGTCGATTCCGGCGGCGGTTAGGCAGCCGATATTGCCCGGATGCATGCGGTAGTTGATTCCCTTCGGTTGCCAGTCCTGGCTGGTGGTAATGGCCGTTTCCAGGTTGACGATGCACGCCTGCGGCTTGATGCGATCGAACTCCGCAAGTGCATCGCCCCAGATGTACTCCGGAGTCACCGCTCGCGGAATCGGGCCGTTAGCCTGCTCGGCCAGCGCCACGTAGCCGAGCGCGCTGTCCATGTACGGTTCGTGGATCACGGGGTCGGAAGGATGCGGCAGCACCTGGTCGATACCGCGTCCGGTCAT
Organism: Burkholderiales bacterium; assembly: GCA_040880425.1. Taxonomy (GTDB): domain Bacteria; phylum Pseudomonadota; class Gammaproteobacteria; order Burkholderiales; family Eutrophovitaceae; genus DATKEK01. The sequence continues at coordinate 91,363 of JBBDIL010000017.1, forward strand.
CATGTCGCCGCAGACAAAGAGTGTGACCGGTTTCACCGTATGCGGCCTTTTCAGTCGCCGCTTTGTCGGTGCAGCCGCGTAATGCTTTCAACCACCTGCGCCACTTCCTCGTCCGCCAGCGGCGGCCGGCAGCGTACGCGGTTCCATGCGAGCAGCAGCTCCAGCGCCACCTGCGGATCGACACCCTGCCACAGCAGGTGACCGGTGAGCGACGCGAGCGTGTCATTGCGGCTGCCCTCTGCAACGCCTTCGCGGACGAGTTTGCGCCAGCGCGAAAGCGGATAACCCGGGCGCGCTGCCGACGGGCGCACGAAGCGCAGCAACCAATCCGGTAGCGGCTCGAGCTCCGTTTCGCCTGGAGAATGCTCAGGCAGCCACTGGTAGCGTTGCCCGCTCGGATGCAAGGACGGCGGCGCGACAATGCAACCGCCGTCACCTCTAACGTCGATGCCGGGCGCAAGTCCGACGCGGTTGTGTACGACGCCTCCGGGATGCCGAAAGTAAAGATGCCGCCCGCCGCCGCCAGTTTTCGCTTCGACCGTAGCCGGCAGGTTGCCGTGCTCCAGCTCGAGGAGCGCGAGGCTTCGCGTGCCGCCGTACTGCACATCGACATCGATCACCACCAGGTTCGACACCGCCCCGGTGACCACGCCGAGATTCGGCCGGCGGGCAGCGCCAAACCATTGCTCGACTTGCGCTGATGTCGCAGGTCGGGACTGGTATTCGGTCCATGCCACGATCGGCCGCTTGCCGCGCGGTTCAATCGGTATCACCGACCAGCCGCGGGCAAGCAGATCGAGTGCAGCGGTTTTCAGATCGGCCGTCTGGTTCGCGGATTTTCGGGCCATGATGCAGTTGTGGCCGTGCGGCTCCGTCGAGCCGCTATTGCGCGTCGGCGCGCTGGAGCATCGCCGTGTTTTCACGGACACGCCGGACTCGCGTCGAGACCTGGTGCACGTATTCACCGGCATCGATCTGATTGCGGGCGATGCCCTGCTCCAGTGCCTTGAGCCCGGTCGCTGCCGCCACACGGGCCACGGCGTTCACGTCATCCATGTGCGGGAGAATGCAGTCACGACGCAACCCCGCGTCTTGCGCACACCGTGCCAGCTCCGCCGCAGCCGCAAGGGCCATTTCGTCGCTGATGTTGCGCGCGCGCACGTCGAGCGCACCACGGAAGATCGCCGGGAACACCAGCGAGTTGTTCACCTGATTCGGAAAGTCGCTGCGGCCGGTGGCGACAATGCGTGCGCCCGCAGCTATCGCAGCCGGCGGCAGGATCTCGGGCACAGGATTGGCGCACGCGAACAAGATCGCATCAGGCGCCATATTCGCCACCCACTCCGGGCGGATGACATCAGGTCCCGGCGTTGAAAAGGCGATGCACACATCGGCGCCGCGCATCGCCTCGGCGATGCCCCCGGTTACTCGATCGGCGTTGGATTCGACACACACCGCCCATTTCTCCGGAAAGGCCTGCTGTCCGGCGGCAACATCGTTGCGCCCGCGATGCAGGGTGCCTGTGCGGTCGCAGGCAACGATAGCGGCGGGATTCGCCCCGCTCGCCTTGAGCAGCCGGTAGACGGAAACGTTGGCCGCGCCCATTCCGATCATGGCGATGCGAATCTCAGAGAGTGATTTGCCGACAATCGTGAGCGCGTTCGCCAGTCCGGCGATCAGTACGGTCGCGGAGCCCTGTTGATCGTCGTGCCATACGGGTATGTTCAGTTTCGCGCGCAACCGTTCAAGCACGCGAAAGCATTTTGGCTGGGCAATGTCTTCGAGGTTGATTCCGCCGAACGAGGGCTCCAGCAGCTCCACGGTACGCACCAGTTCGTCAGGGTTCTGCGTCGCCAGGCAGATAGGGAAGGCGTCCACGTCGCCGAGGTACTTGAACAGCAGCGCCTTGCCTTCCATCACCGGCAGCCCTGCTTCGGGGCCGATGTTGCCGAGCCCCAGTACGCGGCTGCCGTCGGTCACGATCGCCACCGAGTTGGCTTTGTTTGTGAGTTCGAAGACACGCGCAGGCTCGTCCTGGATCGCGCGGCAGGCCGCCGCCACGCCCGGCGTATACCAGACGGAGAAATCGTCCGGTCCGCGCAGGTCGCACTTCGGCATGATCTGGATCTTGCCGCGCGACTGCGCATGACGGCGCAGCGCCTCTTCGGCAGCCTGTTGAGCGTGCGCCTTCTGATCGTTCCTCATCGAACAGCATCCTCGCATGCGAAGGGCGGATCCGGCTCGAGGCCACGCCCGCTACCTCTCCTGTCGATTCTCGCGGACAGGGCCAACGGCCGCTTGATTCAGGTCAATCGTCCTGGCGTTGCACTGCGATTGCGCGGTCCCGCACGGCACTCGCAATGCAAGAAGACAGGCTTGATCTTCATCAAACCCGTCATGCCACGCCTGCCTACCATTGTGGCGAGCTAGCGGGCGATGAGGAGAAACAACATGGCGGGCAGCAACCAGGCGCGAGCCAGCGCGGAATTGCGTGAGACGATCGATGGCCTGCTGAGCGTACAGCCGGCGGGCGCGACGCTGACATTGCGTGATGTGCGGCTCGCCTTGCAGGGCAACCACTCGATATGGTCACAGGACGGCGAACTACTGCACCCGGAGGACCGCACAGCGCTTCTGATCGAACTTGACCAGCTGATCGACGCGCACGGCCACGAGGCGCCGGCTGCTGGGTTCCTCCCCGCTGACCGGCGGCCTGCCGGGAACCGCTGAGATCCAGCAAGTCATCATGCGCCTGTCGAGAAAACCCAGAAGAGCGATTGCCGTGGGGTTCATCGTGCTGGGCGGCGTCATGCTGTTCGCCGCTCCCAACACGGTCGGCGGGATGCTGATGATCGCCGCCGGCATCCTGATCGAGTTAGTGGGTATCGCGCTCGAGAAGCGCTGAAAGGAACCATGGAGCGCGTTCCTCGCCCAAGGCGGCTGCGCCTGCTTCTCGCGATACACGGCGCCGGCCGATACGAAGCGCCGGCGCGCATGCTTCAGCGTCGCCAGTGCGCGCGCAGCAGCTTTTCCTGGTCGTTATAGTGAAATTCCAGTTCGCCGGCGTATGCGTGATTGACTGCTTCGGCGATGCGGCGCGCAAGATGGATGCTGGTGGTGGTGACGAGAATGCCGCCGTCCTCGTCTTCGACATCCATCATTCTCTCCAGCGGGTGCTCCGCGCCCTCGCGCTCGGCCTCGTTCCTCGTCAGGTGCATGATCTCGTCGCGATGCTGCGCAAGAAACTCGCCTGACAGATGCACGAAACCGGCCGGGAACCGGTCATGGATGCGTTGGCAGGCCGGGCACATTTTCTCGTGCGCATGCGGCGGCCGCGTTGCCCACTGCCAGCGGCCCTGCTGGAACACGGCACCGCACTGCGGGCACACGGTGGGTTCCGCCAGTTTGCCACGGGATTTGTAGGTATCGTGCTCGCGCTCGAGGATCAGGCGGTCATGCCTGACCGGCTGGAAGCCGGTGGCCTTGGAATGTCTTGACATTATATTTGGTCCGGTCGTATGAAATTCTCACCGGTCGCCTGCAGTCGGGCGACCCGCTCGCCAGGATCAGTCTGGACGCATTTCTCCCTTGCATACCCAGACGCCCCGTTCCTCACATCGCAGTAAATCGCTGCCACTACGCACATAGTCGCCGAGGGCGTAGGCCACGCCGTTGAAATAGCAGGCGCCGGATTCCAGTTCCATGTCGAGGGAAAATTCCTCGGACTCGTCGATGATAGGCGAGGTGTCGAGTTCAGGGTCGGGGGCACCAACCTGGGGCACATGATCTGACATGCTTGCTCCTTGGAATCAAGTTGACAGCGCTGCAATACAAGCGAAACTCTACGATGCATCTCTGGCGATTTCTTTGACGCAGATCAGCAGTCCCCCGGACCGCTCCCGCAGCAGGGGCAAGACATTCTGGCGACTGCGGCGCCGACAAACATCCTGTTTCCCATTGCTTTTCCGCGCTGTAGACCGGACGTGATGCGATCGTCCGATCGCGCTATCCTGCCCGGGGCGCGGACGCGCTCAGTTCCCATTCGCCGGTATCGTGATCCTGGCGAAGGATGAACTGGCCATCGTCGGTGAGAACCTTGAAATAGCGGTGCCGCGGGTCGAGCCAGCGATCGATCACTTCGTTTACCTCCAGGCGCCGGCTCCCGAGCCAGAGGGCACGCGGCTCCTCATCCAGGCGATGGCCGGAATAACACTCAACGCGCAGCTTCACCGGCCGAACGCGTCCTGCGCGCCGCTGCCCGAGCTCGCGGGTTGAGCCAGATCAAACATGCTCCGGCGCGGCGCGGTATTTTTCTCGAAACGGCAGCAATGCGATGCGCGGCCGCAGATACGAAAGGTGACATCCATGCAAGTTCCGATTCAGATCACGATGCACGACATGCTCCGCTCCGACGCGCTCGATGCGCATATCCGCGAAAAGGCGGCAAAACTCGAGGAATTCCATCCCCGCATTACCAGTTGTCGCGTCACGGTCGAGGAATTGCGCAAGCACCATCACCAAGGCCGCCACTTCCAGGTTCGGGTAGACGTGAGGGTGCCCGGGAGGGAGATCGTTGCCAACCGCGATCACCACGAGGACGTGTACGTGGCGCTGCGCGACGCCTTCGACGCTGCCCAACGCCAGCTGGAAGACGTGGCGCGCGAGATGCGTGGAGACGTCAAGCAGCATGAAATCCCGCGCCACGGCAGGATCGCCCGCCTGTTCGCGGAAGAAGGTTATGGATTCATCGTCGAGAACGACGGGCGCGAGCTGTATTTCAGCCGCGACAACGTGGTGCAGCCGACATTCGATCAGCTTACCCCGGGGACAGAGGTACAGTACATCGAGGAAGTGGCCGACGAAGGACCGCAGGCAAAACGCATCAGCGCCGGCAAGCATCACTTCTGACTTGCGGACCCGTCAGGACGGTTCTTCGCCGCGGTCCGCCTCCACGTCGTCGTCGACCCGCGGTTCGTCGCGTTTAGGGTGTTGCCTGATAATCCGCTTCAGCGCATCGTCCCGAACCTTGCTCCGGTTACCGCCTTCCTGAACCTCGGGCTCAGGCGTTTCGGTCTTCGGCAGCTTTCGCCTGGATGTCATCGGTCTCTTCCTACAGGTTGGATCATCCGGACGCAGAACCCGCCCGCAGATGACGGATGAACCACTGACTGGCAAGGCGCGCGGCATGCTCCAGCGTGCCCGGTTCCTCGAAAAGATGCGTCGCGCCGGGAACAATCGCGAGCGTGCATTCGCAGTTCACGAGCCGATCGCGCGCGGACTCGTTCAGCTCGATCACCCCGAAATCTTCTCCACCCACGATCAGCAGCGTCGGCGTGCTGACCTTGGCGAGCAACGCGTCGCCGGTCAGGTCGGGACGCCCTCCGCGCGACACCACCGCGCCGATTGCTTCCGGCATGCGGGCAGCAACGCGTAGTGCGGAGGCTGCGCCGGTGCTCGCCCCGAAAAGGCCCACGGCGAGCGCAGCAGTGGATTTGTGTGCGCGGATAAATGACACCGCATGCGCAAGACGCTCCGTCAGCAGCGCTATATCGAAGCGGTTCTCGTAAATCTCGTCTTCGGCAAGAGTGAGCAGGTCCAGCAACAGCGTCCCAAGCCCCGCCTGTCGCAGCTCTTCGGCTACAAAGCGGTTGCGCGGTGAGTGCCGCCCGGAGCCGCTGCCGTGCGAGAAAATGACCACACCGAGCGGATTCGCCGGCAGCTCCAGTACGCCCTCGAGCTCGACCGGCCCTGCCGGTATCGACACCAGCGGCTCCTCACGCCCGCCGCTCACTGCACCGCCTCATCAGATTGCCTCGCATCGCGTGCGAGCAACGATACGACCTCGTCATCCTCGACTTGCGGAAACTCGGCGTAGAACTGGCCGACCGCGTAAAAGTCGTGTGGCGCTCCAAGACACACTATCTCGTCGGCATGTGGTCTTACCCGCTCGAGACTGTCCCGCGCCGCCACCGGAACTGCGCATACAAGCCGCTCGGGCTGCCTGGCGCGCGCGGCGTGCAACGCAGCGATCATGCTGGCGCCAGTCGCCAGGCCGTCATCCACCACAATTACGATCCGGCCTTTCGGATCGATAGGTTCACGCGCCGGCGTATAAAGTGCGCGCCGTTTGCGCAGCGTGTCGAGCTGCGTCTGCCGTTCGCGCTCCAGATACGCCTCGTCTGCGCCCGATCGCGCCGCGTGGTCGGCAGTATAGGTCCACCCCGTCTCGTCGACCGATCCCACGGCAAGCTCGGCACTGAACGGCGCACGCAGCTTGCGCACCAGCACCACGTCGAGTTCGCCGCCCAGCGCATCAGCTATCACCCTGCCCATGCCCACGGCGCCTCGAGGAATCGCCAGCACCAGAGGGTTGAGACCCTTGTACGCGCCAAGTGCAGCGACCAGCCGCGAGGCGGCATCGGTTCGGTCTTTAAAGTACACATCCATAAAACCATCATCCGCGCTTCGGGCAAGGAAAGTTTGAGCAAGATCAATCTTTTCCAAAGGCCGATGCAGACAGAGTGCGCGCGCACATGTGGCCCGGGCGGCAGGCGGGAAACTTCGGCCCAGCCATCCGCACGGTGCTGGCCATCGAATTCACTCGCGCCCGCGCAAAGAGCCGGTCCGTGCAAGAATGACCGGACAATTCTCTCCCGAGGAGCGACGAAGTGATCTGGGAACCGACCGGTCTGCTGAAGAAGGCGGACGATGCAATCTGGGGCGGGCAACTCGAAGCGATGCCCCGGTGGAAGGCGCATTTGCTGCAATCGCTGCGGCTGTTGCTGGTGGTGGCTCGGGATATTGCGCAGGGACAACTGACGCTGCGCGCGATGAGCCTCGTCTATACCACGCTGCTCGCGCTGATCCCCTTGCTTGCGCTGGCGTTCTCGATCCTGAAGGCGTTCGGCGTGTACAACCAGATCGAGCCGATGCTGATCAACTTCCTCGCACCCCTCGGTGAGCAGGGCGAAGAGATCGCGCAGCGAATCACACAGTTCATCGAGAACCTGAACGTCGGCGTGCTCGGCTCCGTCGGGCTGGCGCTGCTGCTCTATATCGCGGTTTCCCTGATGCAGAAGATCGAAATCTCATTCAATTTCATCTGGCACATCACCCAGCTGCGCAGCATCGGCCAGCGTTTCAGCAGCTACCTCAGCGTGCTTCTGGTCGGGCCGCTTCTGGTTTTCTCGGCGATGGGTCTCACCGCCTCCGCGACAAATGTGGAAGTGGTGCGCAACGTGCTGGAGCTCGAGCCGCTGGGCCGCCTTTTTTACTTGATTGGGCAGACCCTTCCTTATCTTCTTGTGATCGGCGCATTCACCTTCCTCTACATCTTTCTTCCGAATACGCGGGTCAGGCTGGTTCCCGCGCTGGTCGGCGGAACGGCCGGCGGGATCCTCTGGCAAACCGCCGGCTGGGCGTTTGCCCTGTTCGTAGTCACATCCACGCGATACTCGGCAATCTATTCGAGCTTTGCGATTCTGGTCCTGTTCATGATCTGGATCTATCTGAGCTGGCTGATTCTGCTGATCGGTGCGAGCGTCGCGTTCTATGTGCAGCACCCGCAATACCTGATCGCGCGCGGCGGCGAACCGGCGCTGAGCATTCGCATGCGGGAGCGGCTGGCGCTCGTGATCATGCGGCACATCGCGCTACGCCATATGGCCGGCGACCCGCCGTGGAATCTTCAACAACTCACGCAGACGCTTGGAGTGCCGATGCACGCGGTGCAGGCAGTGCTCGAGGCGCTCGAGCGCGGCGGACTGCTGGCGGAAAGCAATGACGATCCGCCCGGCTACCTGCCAGCCCGTGATCTCGCGGAGATCCCGATCAGCGATCTGATGGATGTCGTTCGCTCTGCCGGCGAAAACCGCTTCCTGAGTCCGGACATTCTGCCGGTGCCGGGAGACATTGCCGAACTTATCAGGCAATTGAATGAATCGGCGGATGCGACACTGGAAGGTAAGAGCATCCGCGATCTCGCCGCACAAGGCATGCACGCTCCACAACAGGTGCCGTGAACCGTGCCGTCAAGTGCGCACTGAACGCACGGGCACCGCGAGGTGCCTGTTGCGTTCAGTCGAGCCCTTCACATCGCTCAGGATGCCCCCACCAGCGGATCGGTAACGCCGAGCACGTACAGCGCGATCATGGAGAGAAGACCGGCAAGCAGCACATAGTAGATCGTGGGAATGATCGTCTTGCGCAACGTAATGCCCTCGCGCCCGAGCAGCCCCACCGTTGCCGATGCGGCTACGACGTTATGAATCGCGATCATGTTGCCCGCCGCGGCGCCCACGCTCTGCGCCGCCACCAGCAGCGCGCCCGAGACGCCGATGAGGGTTGCGGTTTCGTACTGGAACTGGCTCAGCATCAGGTTGCTGACGGTGTTCGAACCCGCCAGGAACGCGCCGATCGCGCCGACCGACGGTGCAAGCAGCGGATACACGCCACCCATCAGGTCCGCCACGCCGCGCGCCATCGCGATCGGCATGCTGACAATGTCGTTGGCGTTCACGCCGGAATTGATCATCACCCGTACCATCGGCACGGTGAAAATCAACACGAAGCCGGCGCCGACCAGCAGGCCGCTTGATTCCCGCAGCGCACTACCGAACTCCGCCGGCCTCATCCGATGCAGGAAGTATGTAATCACGCACACCAGAACCAGCAGGCCGCCCGGCAGATAGAGGAACTGGAGGCTGCCGCCGATTCCCGCCTCGCCGAGGATGTTCGCGAACTTGAGATCAACGCTCTTGAGGGCGTCGCCGACCGGTTTGACCGTACGCGAGATCACCAGCAACACCGCCAGCAGCAGATAGGGCGCCCACGCCATGAAACGCCCGATCTGCACGCGTGCGACGTTGTCCATCTTCAATTCAAGCTTGCCCATCCATTCCGCGGGCCACTCCGCGGGCGGCGCAAAGTCCCAGGTCTGCTTCGGAACCAGAAACCCCTTTCTCACCGCGGCGGTCACAACCGCCAGACCGAGCAGGCCGCCGATGATCGAGGGAAACTCCGGACCGAGGAACACGCCTGCAAGTACGTACGGAATGGTGAAACTGAATGCGGAGAACAGCGCGAAGGGCCAGATCGCCAGCCCCTCGGTCCAGGACCTGTTACGGCCGAAGAACCTGGTCATCACCATCACCAGGAACAGCGGCATCAGCGTGCCGCAGATCGCGTGAATGATCGCGACTTCGGAAACGATCAACCGGAAGAACGGTTCCCATTCCATGCCCCGGGCTGCCAGTTGTTCTGTGAGCGCCACCTTGTCCAGCCCGCCCTGCACGCCGACGATCAGCGGCGTGCCGACCGCGCCGAATGAAACCGGCGTGGACTGGATCATCATGCCGGCGGTCACCGCCGCCAGAGCCGGAAAGCCGACCGCAACCATCAGCGGCGCCGCCACCGCGGCCGGTGTGCCGAATCCGGACGCACCTTCGATGAAGCAACCGAACAGCCAGGCAATCAGAATGACCTGGACCCGGCGGTCCGGGCTGATATTGGAGAATCCTGCGCGTATGGTGGAGATCGCACCGGAATGCTTGAGCGTGTTGAGCAGCAGGATGGCGCCGAAGATGATCCATAGCAGCGCCGCGGTGACGACCAGGCCCTGCAGGGTAGAAGCGGCCACCCGGTTGAAGCTCATGCCCCAAACGCTCATTGCGATGAGGCAGGTGACGAAGTACACGCCGGGCATGGCGAACTTCGCCGGAATCCGGAAACCCACCAGCAGGACTCCCGCGATCAGAATCGGCGCGAACGCGAGCAGCGCCAGCAATCCATCCCCCATGTTGTTCTCCCCTGTTCTTGTCGTTCGTTATCTCGCGGGACGTCGCGCCCGGCACACCTGACACCCGCAGCGGATCAGTCGCTCATATCGCGCGCATGCTGCACCGCGCTAAGCCGGTCGCTGCCGCAGCGCTTTTCCGCAGCCAGTTGGCCATTGTAGTGATTGACGGGGTTCAGGCAAGCGCGGGCGGCATCCGCCGGCTGCGCGTGAAACTCGCCAGCTTCAGCAGAATGCCTGGATACTTCGCACGATTGCGAGAGCCTTTATACCCAAGTTGGGTTCCCGGGCTGCGAACGGGGCGATGATGGTGCTTGCTGCGCGGATGATGGGGAAGCATCCGGCCGTAGCGGCTCCCGTTTCCCGCGTCAAGCACGCACCGCTCGCGATCCGCTTGCCGTTCAGCTGCGGTCCCGAAATTCGTCCTCGCGAACGGCCTCGCCTTCGAATACGCGGCCGCCAGGCGGCTTCTCGCGCATGCGCCGGCGCAGCTCGCGAGTCTTCCACCACAGGTAACCCCAGGCGAAAACACCGAGCACCGCCGCTACCGCGAATATCAGCAGCGAGAACATCACCGCCGCGATCAGCAGTACGGTACCCGCCGCCAGCGCGAGGACCTTGCCGAGCAGGCTCGTCGTGCGCAGCTGAAAGCGCGCGCTCTTTCCGTTCAGGCGGTAACGTTCATCCTCTGTCTGCATTGCATTCCCTGCCGCGTTATGTACCCGTACGCCGATTGGTTCGGGATGCGAGTTCGACGCGATGCCCCGTATAAAGTTTCCGCGTGCGCCGAGTCGGGCTTGCATTTGCAAGCGTATGCATCTTCTCGCGGACAGGGGCCGCCATCAAGCCAGTGCCAGGGAAAAATGATGCGAACTGATCACCAGTTCCCGTGAATATATCCGATGCCGGTCGGGGTCACCCATTAGCCGCCTCCGGTCAATGAGGCGCAGCAGTTCATGGCGCGCG
>JBBDIL010000018.1:0-102059 GCA_040880425.1 Burkholderiales bacterium
GAAGATCGCGGCTTAATGCCACTGACTTGGAAGGCGAAAAACCGAGGGAACGTCAGACCTTGATCCGCGCCATGCTCGGCTAATGGTCAGCCTTCGCCCCTACAAGCTATCGCGTGTTGTCTCCGTGTCCTCCGTGGTTCAGGTATTACTCGCTGCCCCTGAAACCAAACGCTGCTCGGCGAAGCGGGGATAGGTCTCGGCTATTTCGTCGCGGATCTCGCCGCGTATCGCGGCAAGCGTGGCCGCATCCGGTGCGGGCGTAAGCGGCACCTTGTCGGGACATTCGAAATCGAAGCCGGTGTTGTCGCGGATTTCCTCGACGCTGTGCCCGGCGTGCACGCTTTCCAGGCGGAAGCGGCGTTTGTCCCGGTCGAAAGAGAACAGTCCCAGCCCGGTCAGCAGCGCATGCGGCCCACCCCGTCGATAGACGTTCGGTGCGCTGGTGCCGGGTGCGCTGACGAAATCCACTTTCGGCACCATCACGCGCCGCGTGTGTTCTTCGCGAAACAGGATCACGCGCGGCACCAGAAAATACAGGTAAGCCGAGCCGAACGAGCCGGGCCAGCGTACTTCGCTCGCGGGATACGCGCCGGTACCGACCAGGTTGATATTGGCCTCGCCGTCGATCTGCCCGCCGCCCAGGAAGAACGCGTCGATGCGCCCCTGCGCGGCCAGATCGAACAGTTCCACGCCGCCGCTGGTAAAAAAATTGTTCTTCAGAGAGCCGAGCACGGTGACCCGCATCTCGCCGCCCGACTGCAGCCTTGCGAGCAGCGCGCCGGAGCCGGGCACCGGGGACGACGCGCCCACCGCAACATGCCGGCAGCCATGCAGCAGCCGGGCGATGGTCGCGATCAACAGTTCGGTGGGGCTGTAATCGGTCACGCGGCGACGCGCTGCGCCTGCAGCCACCCGTCGAGAAACTCGCGGAACCCCTCGGCCGTCCTGGCGTGGGAGGCGTAACGCGACAGCGCAGCCTCATCGTCGGGATAAGTGTCTCCGAGCGCGAGCGGCCATGCGCCTTCCTTCGCAACCGCGATGCGGTTGACGTAGATCGCCGGCAGCGTGCTGCCGGAACGGGCCGCGTCTGCCAGCAAGTCACCGTCGACCAGTTCCTCCACGGTCACGAGTGTCTGCGCGGAGGCGTGCGCCATGGTCATCAATTCGCGGTTCCTGCCGACGAATACATTGCCGTAGCGGTCGGCGAACGGCGCGTGGAACAGGCTGACGTCGGGGCGGATGGCGGGCAACAAGGCGACCGGATCGTTACCGTCGAACGGGTTGTCGATGACTTTCCAGTCGCCGCGGTGACGCAGCACGTCGCTGCCGATCAGGCCGCGTAGCGGAATGAAGGGGATGCCTTTTTCGCCGGCCTGCAAGGCCGCGTACACCGCGGGGCAGGTGGCATCCAGCACGCGCAGGCTGGCATCGCGCACCGCCGCAGTGAAGCGCGGTGCCGCGCCGAACTCGCCCAGGGTGACCGCCGAAGTCTCGATCATGCGAACCGCGCCGGCGCCGATCAAGATGTCGGCCTGGATGCCGCCGGTGGGCACGCACACCAGGTGCAGTCCGCGCACACCGCGACGCACCAGCTCGCGTGTGGCGGCCATCGCCACGCCCGAGCTGTCCTTCGGCACCGCCAGCAGCGCACCGTCCGGCACCGCTGCGGCGAGCGCTTCCAGTGACACGATCGGTTCAGCCTGCATGTCTGTTCCCGAGAGAGGTTTCGCCTACATTATCTAGCTGACCTGGCCCCGAGTCCAACCATCCGCGACCGGGTGGTGTTGCGCGAAGTGGTGTCCGCGGACTGTATGGGGATAGTAAACCGCGCTGTCCGCCACTAAGGCACGAAGACACAAAGACACACAAAGAAAAACTCCCGGATGTCTTTGTGATCCTTTGTGTCTTCGTGCCTTAGTGGTTCGTTGTCCGGTGCAAACTACCCTTGCGACCGGCTTTCGAGCGATTCCCAGCGCTCCAGCAGCGCGGAGAGTTCGGTGTCGATCTCGGACAGGCGCGTAGCGAGGCGGTTGGCTTCTTCGGGGTTGGCGTAGACGCCGGGATCTTCGATGCGGCGGGTGAGGGCCGCCTGTTCAGTTTCGAGCGTGGCAATGCGCTCGGGCAATGCTTCGAGTTCCTTCTGGTCCTTGAAGCCGAGCCTGGCCGGTTTCGATTTCGGTTTCTCTTGCGTGGCGGCGGATGTGCGCCGGGTGCTCTGCGGTTGTGGCGCCGCCTCGTTTGTCCGCGTGGCGCGCCATGCCACCCAGTCTTCGTAGCCGCCGGCGGTTTCGACCCAGTTGCCGTCGCCCTCGGACGCGATGACCTGGGTGACGACGTTGTCCAGGAAGGCGCGGTCATGGCTGACCAGGAACAGCGTGCCGGGGTAGTTCTGCAGCAGGTCTTCCAGCAGTTCCAGCGTTTCGATGTCGAGATCGTTGGTCGGTTCGTCCAGCACCAGCACGTTTGCCGGCCGCGCGAACAGCCGGGCGAGCAGCAGGCGGTTGCGTTCACCGCCGGAAAGGCTTTTTACCGGCGAGCGCGCGCGCTGCGGCGGAAACAGGAACTCGCCGAGATAGCCGATCACGTGCTTGCGCTGGCCGGCGATCTCGACGTAATCCGATCCGGGCGAGATGACGTCCGCCACCGCCGATTCGGGGTCGAGCACCTCGCGGAACTGGTCGAAGTAGGCGACCTCGAGTTTCGTGCCGCGCCTGATCGTTCCATCATCCGGCTCGAGTTCGCCGAGAATGAGCCGGAGCAGGGTGGTCTTGCCGGCGCCGTTGGGGCCGATCACGCCGACCCGGTCGCCGCGCATGATGCGGCAGGAGAAATCGCGCACTACGATCTTGTCGCCGAAGCTCTTGCTCACATGTTCCAGCTCCGCCACCAGTGCGCCGCTTTTTCGGCCGGCGTCGATCTGCAGTTTCACCTGGCCCATGCGCTCCCGCCGCTGCGAGCGTTCTTCGCGCAGTTTCTCCAGCCGCGCAATGCGCGAAGCCGAGCGCGTGCGCCGCGCCTCGATGCCCTTGCGGATCCAGGCCTCTTCTTCTTTGAGAAGTTTGTCGAACTTGCGATTGACGAGCGCCTCGTCCGCCAGCATGCCTTCTTTTCGCGCCTGGTAGTCGGCGAAGCTGCCGGGGAAATCGGCGAGCTGCCCGCGATCCAGTTCGATGATGCGGGTTGCGAGACGGCCGAGGAAGCGCCGGTCGTGGGTGATGAACAGCAGCGTCACGCCGGAATCGAGCAGGTACTGTTCGAGCCAGGCGATGGTGTCGATGTCCAGGTGATTGGTCGGCTCGTCCAGCAGCAGCAGGTCGGGCGAAGCCGCGATCGCGCGGGCGAGCGCAAGCCGTTTCTTTTGTCCCCCGGAGAGCGTGCCGACCTGTGCGTCCGGATCCAGCCAGAAGCGCTGGATCGCGCGTTCTGCCTGCGAGACATGGGACCAGGCATCTTGCGCTTCCAGCGCCACCTGCACGTCGTGCAGCTTCTCCAAAAGGGAATCCGTATCGGCGCCGGTATCGGCCAGCTGGTGCGAGATGGCGTGGTATTCGGAGAGCAGCTTCGCGATCTCGCCCATTCCCGCCGCTACGGTGTCAAACACGTTTGCATCGGGATCGAGTTCCGGTTCCTGCGGAACGTAGCCGAGCTTCAATCCCGGCGCGCGCCAGATCTCGCCGTCGTCAAGGTGCCTCAGGTCGGCGATGGCCGCGAGCAACGAAGACTTGCCCGTGCCGTTCCGGCCGATCAGGGCAACGCGTTCCCGTGCTTCGATTTGCAGGTCGGCGTGATCGAGCAGAGGAACATGTCCGTAGGCTAGGCAGGCTTGGGAAAGGCTGAGAAGCGGCATCGAAGGTCTAAGGCGACAACCCGGCGGGTGTACATGAGGCGAAAAAGAGAAGCTCGCGGTACCGCTGCGAAACTTGCGCGGACCGCGATGTTACCTTGTGCGCGGGCAGTTCGGCTGCTCTTGCAACCCGCCGGCTTGCGTGGCACGGGAGAACAGGAATTCGGCACGGCTTACCGGAATGTCACGCTGACCGCCGGGTCTCCCGGCAGACCCAGATAACGCACCGTGGCGGTGGCGCCCGCCTTCGGCTTCTGCAGGGGCAGGAAGGAACCGAGGCTCAGCAGGTCGCCCGGCTGCAGCGTCACGCCGCCCTTCGCCAGATCTTTCGCCAGCCAGATCGCGGAATTGAGCGGGTTTTCCATCAACACCGAGCCGCTGGCGCGACCGATTTCCTTGCCGTTCTCCTCGATGACGACCGTCATCGCCGCCAGCCTGTCGGCGAAGGCCCGGCTGCGTTCCACTTCAATCGGTTGCCCGAGGGCGCCAAGACGCGAGCCGACGTTGATTGCCACCAGCCCCGGCGCGGTCATCTTGACCTCTGGATCGAACATGACGTCCGGCAGTTCCATGAAAGGGACCACGGCATCGATGTATTCCAGAGCTTCGAGCGGGGTCTCGGCGCGATGCAGGCCTGCGCGGCCGACGCGCACCATCAGGTCCGCCTCCCATAGCGGGCGGGCGCCGAAGGCAGCCGGCAGTTCCGCCCCGCTCTCCAACAGCATGTCGCGCAGGAGTACCGCGCGCAGCGGGTGGGAGATGTCGAATGCCTTCTGTATCGCGGCGCTGGTAAATCCCGCCTTGTAGCCCGCGACCGGACCCTTGATCGGGATCAGTGCGCGCACCAGCTTGCCCTGCGCGCACAGGGCGTCCTCCAGGGTTGCGACCGAAGGCATGCCTTTGGTGGTTGTGGGCTGCCGATACTCGGCAACGTAAGCGGCCACTTCTGCCTCGTCGGGGCAGGCCCCGAAAGCATTGCCTGCCGGCCAGAGCGGGGTGATAGCCATCAATGCGAGTACAGGCAACGTACGCATGGCGGTCTCCAGTTCGAGTGAGAAAACATCAGGGTAGCGATCTTTTGAGTTTCGTGGCGAGGGACGGCGGTGGAACAGCAGGGGCGTCCGGCTACGGAGAAGTCGCCCGCACGGCCTTGGCCGTGCTTGCCCACAGCATATTTTGCTGCGCTCGATTTGTCGTGGATATGAGACAGTTATATGCCTTACTGGTATTGAGAAAATAAGAATCGAACAAATGGAACTTTTATTCAGAACGTTATACTAATAACTGTACAGTCATTAACAATAAATAATCGACATACTATTCCAAATTAGAATAGACGCTATAACAACCAAGCCCTATGTCGCGCCGCAAAATTAGCCTTTAATGGGAACCGTGGTTGAGGCGAACACGCTCCGCCTCGCAGACGAAACATCGCGGGAAACCGCAAACGTGGATTTCCAACTTTTCTACCCAACCAATGAGGAGCAACAAATGAAAGCAATCAAACTGATCGTCGCTGCTGGTTTCGCCCTTGCCACTTCCGCCGCCGTTGCGGAAACCGGGGTCGGCAGCCTGCAGATCGAAAGCGTTACCAACGTCTATGGCCGCACCGCAGCCCCGACCGTGGTGGTGAAGTCCCCGGTCCAGACCGGCGGCGCGGAAATCCTGACGGCCGGCCGCAGCATCGGCAACGGTGGCGTGAAGACCCTGGTCACGAGCAACGTCGAAGCGAAAGGCTTCGGCCGTTCGTAACACCAGGTGATCGCGGTGGGCCGCAAGGCCTGTCGCGGTCAAGGGATGACCCCGCAAGGGGTCACCCGCGACGAAGGGAAGGCCACTTCGCTTTGTCACGAGTGACTCGCTTCATATCCCTCCTCCTCCCTAGGAGTTTGGCGCATCGCGGACACGATGCGCCATTTTTTTGCGTGCAGCGCATGCATGAAGTCATAAAGAACGAACAACGCGAAATCGGGAAAAGATGAGAGTGCGCCACCAAGCACATCGATACAGTCATTCTTGTCGCTGTTCCTGGAGCCTCGATGGTTCGATTGTTTGTTTGCGTTCTCCATCAGGGCGAAAGAGTGCAATCGGTCCATTCATTTCTCGCATGGATCTTATGTGCGTAACGGTCTCGATCGCCTCGCACTTTGTCGGTCTAATAAATCCTGATTCGCGGCAACTGTCGGCCGCGCCCAATCGGAAACAGAAACGGAGTCAACAATGAAAAAAGAAGGCATCGATCTCTTCACCGGCGTCAAACTCGGCCCTTACAGGCTGGCAAACAGGATCGTAATGGCGCCCATGACACGCAACCGCGCGGGCGCCGGCGATGTGCCGCAGCAGTTGAATGCCGCCTATTACGGCCAGCGCACCAGTGCCGGGCTGATCGTCACAGAAGCCTCGCAGATATCCCCGCAGGGCAAGGGTTACCCTGCCACACCCGGCATCTACAGCCCGGAGCAGGTTGAAGGATGGAAACTGGTAACCGATGCCGTGCATGCGAATGGCGGCCGCATCTTCCTGCAACTCTGGCATGTCGGGCGGATATCGCACCCGACGCTGCAGGCAAATGGCGAACTGCCGGTTGCGCCTTCGGCGATCAAACCGACGGGAGAGACCTTCACTGGAAAAGGTATGGAGCCTTTCGTCACGCCGCGTGCACTGGAGGCCGGCGAGATTGCCGGCATCGTCGCCGATTACGCAATAGGCGCGTCGAATGCGCTGGCGGCAGGCTTCGACGGCGTGGAGATCCACGCAGCAAATGGCTATCTGATCGACCAGTTCCTGCGCGACGCTAGCAACCGGCGCACGGACCGGTACGGCGGATCCCTGGAAAACCGCACACGCTTTCTCCTCGAAGTGACCGAAGCCGTGGCGCGCGAGGCCGGGGCGGACCGCGTCGGGGTGCGATTCTCCCCGGTGTCCGCGTTCAATGACATGCACGATTCGAATCCGCAGGAGACCTTCGAATACGCCGCCGCACAACTGAAGCGATTCGGGCTGGCTTACCTGCACGTGGTCCAGTCGAACGAACAGCCGTTCGATTACCGGGAGCTGAAGGCGGCATTCGACGGAACGTTCATCGTCAACGGCGGATACGGCAAGCAGCGCGCCAACGCCGCGCTGGCAAACGGTGATGCGGACCTGGTGGCCTTCGGCTCGCTGTTCCTCGCCAACCCGGACCTGCCGGCACGCTTTGCGCGCAATTCGCCATTGAACGAACCCGACCGGTCGAGTTTCTACGGTGGAACCGAAAAAGGTTACACCGACTATCCGGCGCTGTCGGCCTGATCGCGATACTCCAAACAGAACGGCCCGCGGATGCGGGCCGTTCTGTTTCCGGGCTGCGCCGGTACAGGCTTTCTATTTCACCAGCATCACCGGGATCTCGGCGAGATGCACAACCTTGCTGGCAACCGAGCCGACCATCAGGCTCTGCAGCATGCCCAGGCCGCGCGTACCCATCACGATCAGCTGGCACCGCTGACCGGCCGCTGTATCCACGATGGTCTGTGCGGCGTCGCCGATTACCACATGCGGTTCCGATTCGAGGCCGGCTTCATTCAATATGGCCTTCGCCGGCGCCAGGGCTTCCATGCCAGCGTCCAGGTGCGCGCGTTCGATCTGCTCGATCACTTTCAACGAATCTTTCACCAGCACAATGTCCTTGAGGTGCAGCGGATCGCGTGCATGCAGAAGATGCACGCGCGGCTTGACCAGGTCCGCGAGCGCAACGACATGGCGCACCGCGCGCAGTGCGCTTTCGGATCCGTCGAATGCGAGCAGGATATCTGTCACCGTGTTGCCTCCGGTTGCCAATGATTCAGGAACGTGCGTCACTACGCTATTTGACGACCAGCACTGGCACCTCCGAGAGATGCAGTACCTTGCTCGCCACGGAGCCGAGCATCAGGCCCTGAATCTTTCCCATGCCGCGCGTACCCATCACGATCATTTCGCAATGATGACTCCTGGCAAATGCGGGAATGACCTCGCCCGGCTCGCCGGTTTCGACGTGAAGGGCGTGTTTCACGCCGGCGCGCTCGAGCATCGCTTTCGCCGGCTTGAGTGCTTCCATGCCGGCATGTTCGCGCTCTCTCAGGATCTCCTGCATTCCGGCGCCGGTGTCCTTAAAAAGCGTTTCGTTGGTTCTGACCGGTTCCTGCACGTTCAGCAGGCGGATATGCATCTGCTTCGCGTCCATCAGTGTGAGGGTCTTCTCGATCGCGCGAAACGCATGGGCAGAGCCGTCGAAAGCGACCAGGAATGTGTGCATCGTGCCGTCCTTTGTTTTTGCCTGAGATTCGGAAATGATCGCAAAGTACGCGGTCAATGCGGTTGATCCACGTCAAGCGCTTTCAGC
This sequence comes from Burkholderiales bacterium, assembly GCA_040880425.1. Lineage (GTDB taxonomy): Bacteria > Pseudomonadota > Gammaproteobacteria > Burkholderiales > Eutrophovitaceae > DATKEK01. The sequence goes on from JBBDIL010000018.1 coordinate 8,208, forward strand.
GATCGGCGGCGAGCACTGCGTCTACAAAACGGTTGGTGTAGACCTGGTGCAGATCAATGGTGCGTCCGGACTGCAGGACTGGTTCGAAGCTTGCCAGCGCACCGTGCATCGCCTGTACGCGTTCATGCGCAAAGCGCCCGGTTTTCGAGTAGCCGGGGCGCTGTTTCAAAAATGCAGCGAGATACAGGTCGCGGTCACCGAGCAGGTATTCTGCCGGAACCGTGCCGGCCACCTGTTCAGGCGTGGCGGCGTCCAGCCACTCGAGCGCGCGCACCATGGCGGCGGTCAAGGCCAGCACGGTTTTCGGATTCCTGGCTATGAAAGCAGGCCGCGTGTACAGACACCCTGACGGCAGTGCGGCGCCATACAGCGCCGTCGCGCCTTCCTCACTTACGGTTTCCACTTTCACGTCGATTGCGCCGGAGCGTTCAAGCAGCGTGATCGCCGGTTCGATATTGGCGATCGCATCGAGGCGGCCCGCCTGCATCGAGGCGACCGCGCCCGGGCCGGAGCCTACGCCGATGATCGCCACGTCGTCGCGGGAGAGGCCGCCGCGCGCCAGCAAACCGTTGACGAACATGTGCGTGCTTGAACCCGGCGCCGTGACACCGACCTTCATCCCCTTCAGGCTTTGCGGCCCCTGCCACTTCGCAGACAGGGCTTTCGATACGCCGAGCGAGATCGCCGGCGTTTCACCCTGCAGCACGAACGCGGTGATCGCCTGGCCGCGCCCCTGCATCATGATGGTGTGATCGAATCCCCCGGAAACCACGTCCACGCTGCCGCCCATCAGCGCCTGCAGCGAACGCGCCCCGCCCGGGAAGTCGAGAATTTCCACCTGCAGCCCTTCGTCCTCGAAATACCCGAGCCGCTCGGCGAGCGTCAGCGGCAGGTAATACAGCGCCGCCTTGCCGCCGACGGCGATCGTCACCCGCGGTTTCTCCGGTTGCGCCTGCACCGGCACCGCAAAGGTGGCGAGGATGAGGCAGAGGAGGGAAGTCAAGAATCCATGCATGGCGGTTCTAGAACAGGACAGAGTGACGAGGACGGAGGGCCAAGGACTGAGTACTGAGTGCCGAGGACTGAGGAACGGCGTCTGTGGGTGCTTTCGAGGCATCGGCATTTCCAGCATGCTTTGTTACGCGAGCGCCAATCCATACCTGCTCACTTGAGTGCCTTTGCTTTTACTCAGTCCCCAGTCCTCGTCACTCAGTCCTGTTTTCCCAGCCCGCAGTCCTGCCTTTCAGTACAGGAACCCTACATACCTCGGCAGCCACAGCACGATCTCGGGGAAGGCGACCAGCAAAGACAAGCCGATCAACTGCAGGATGACGAAGGGAATGATGCCGCGGTAGATGTCCATCATGTTGATCGACGGCGGCACCGTGCCTTTCATGTAGAACAGCGTGAATCCGAACGGCGGTGTCAGGAACGAGGTCTGCAGGTTCACCGACATCAGGATCACGAACCAGGTCAGGAACAGGATCGGGCCGCCGTCGCCGAGGTGCGCCCCGAAGTCCACGCCCTGCAGCACCGGCGCGAATACCGGCAGCACGATCAAGCAGATCTCGATCCAGTCGAAGAAGAAACCGAGAATGAAGGTCAGGATCAGCATGAACGTCAGGATTTTCCAGCCGGTGTCGAAGCCCATCTTGGCGAGGAGCTCGATTACCAGTTCGTCCCCGCCGAGGGAACGGAACACGAAGGAGAACAGCGTAGCGCCGAAGAAAATAAAGAACACCATGGCGTTGGTGAGTCCGGCGCGTTCGATAACGCCCCGCAGCGTCGCGCCGTTCAGCCGCCCTTTCATCCACGCCAGCAGAATCGCGCCGAAACTGCCGACGCCGGCCGCCTCGGTCGGTGTCGCCCAGCCACCGAAGATCGAGCCGAGCACCAGCGTGATCAGAAAAACCGGCGGAAAGAAACTCTTTGCGAGCAGCCACCACAGTTCACGCTGTGTTTTGGGTCCGATGTCGGCCGGCAGCGGGGGTGCCTGATCCGGACGCATGAAACTGCGGATGCCGATATAGGCCAAGTACAGCGCCGCGAGAATCAACCCGGGAAACACCGCCGCCGCGAACAGGGCGCCGACCGAGACCGACAACAGGTCGCCCATGATCACCAGCATGATCGAAGGTGGTATCAGAATGCCGAGCGTGCCTGCGGACGCAATCGTGCCGACCGCGAGTTTTTTCTCGTAGCCGCGTTCCAGCATCGCCGGCAGCGCGATCATGGTCAGCATCACTACCGACGCGCCGACGATGCCGGTGGTCGCGGCCATGATGGTGCCCATCAGCGTGACCGACATCGCCAGCCCGCCCGGGATGCGCCGCAGCAGCACCTGCAGGCAGTGCAGCAGATCGTCCGCAATGCCGCTGCGTTCGAGCATGGTGCCCATGAAGATGAACATCGGCACCGCGACGAGGATGGGATTGGAAGCGGCGGCACCCCAGACCCGCGGCAGCAGGTTGAAAAACTGTACCGGCGCGAACACGTCGAACAGCATGCCGAGCGCGCCAAACATGATGGCGATGCCGCCGAGCACGAACGCCACCGGGAAACCGCTGAACAGCGCCAGCGCAAGAATGAAGAAAAGTATCAGCGCGAGATGATGTATGAGCCAGTCCATTGCGTGCGCCTCAGGTCATCTTCGCCGAGGCATCGAAGAGAGCGGCGCGTTCCCGCAGTTCCTCCGGCCCGAAGAGTTGCACGATCACGCGCACCAGCACCGAAGCCACCGCCAGCAGCAGCAATAGCAGCCCGAACGTAATGAAGGATTTGGGTATCCATCGCCACGGCAGCCCGTTGGCCGATGCCGAACTCTCGTTGGTGACATAGGCGATCCAGGTGAAGTCGGCACTGAAATAAAGCGCCACCAGCGTGTAGGGCAGCGCAAATATCACGCAGCCCAGCAGTTCGGCCCAGGCCTTCTTGCGCGGCGCGGCATTGGTAAAGGCGACGTCGATGCGCACGTGCGCGTTCTTGATGTAGGCGATGCCGAGCCAGAAACTGAACAACGCGGTGTGTACGTGCCACTCGAGCTCCTGCAGCCGGGTTGAACCCATTCGAGGCAGCTGGAAACCGAAGTTGCGCGAAAGCACGTCGAATACGATGACGGCGGTCAACGCCAGGAACAGCCAGCCGAACGCCATAGCGATCCGGTCCATCACCATGTTGATGGCGTTACTCGCCCTGAGCAGCTTCTCCATGTTCCTTTCCCTGGATCAGGCAGAGGCGGAGCGGACTCGCCCGCTCCGCCAGGTTTGAAGTGTCGTCTAGTTGCGCTGCAGGTAGCCGTACTCGTGCCAGAGGCTGTAGTTGTCGCGGAACTGGGAGTACGACGCGTAGACTTTCTTGAAGTTGGGATTGCTCGCCGATTCCTCTTCCACGACTTCGTTCCAGGCCTTTTCATAAGCGGCGAGGATCTCGTCCGACCAGCGCATGAGCTTCACGCCGTGCTCGTCGCGCATGGTCTGCAAGGCTTTCCACTGGATCGCCTCGCTGCGCGCCGCGGTCCGGCGCACCATGTCGCCGCATGCCACATCGATCATGGCCCTGGTCTGGTCCGGCAGCGCGTCCCATTTTGCCTTGTTGATGAACAGATTGAAGATGGAAGCCTGCTGGTGCCAGCCCGGGAAGTAGTAGTATTTCGCCACCTGGTAGAAGCCGAGGCTCTCGTCCAGCGCGGGCATGGAGAACTCGGTCGCGTCGATGGTGCCGAGCTGCAGCGCCTGGAAGATGTCCCCCGGTGCCAGCAACTGTGTCGAGACGTCCAGTTTTTCCATCACTTTCGCGCCAAAGCCGAAGAAGCGCATCTTCAGGCCCTTGAGGTCGTCGAGGGTCTTGATCTCCTTGCGGAACCAGCCGGACGCCTCGGGCGAGTGAATGCCGCACACGACAGGGTGGATATCGTACTTGGCGAACATCTCCTCCAGCAGTTCCACGCCGCCGCCGTAATACATCCAGGCGAGGTATTCCGGAATCGCAGGCCCGAAAGGGATCGTCGAGAACATGTTGAACACCGAGTCGGTGCCCGAAAAGAAGCCCGGGCTCGACCAGGCCGCGTCCACCGATCCGCGCGAAACCGCCTGGATCGATTCCATGCCTGGCACCAGCGCACCGGGTTCGTACACGCGGAAGGTGATCGCGCCGCCGGAAGCGCGCTCGATGCTCTCGGCGTACCAGTGTGCGGATTCGCCGACTACGGTCAGGGTGGTTGGATAGATGCTTGCAAGGTCGAAATGCACGGACTGCATTCCGGTGTCGGCACTGGCGGTGCCGGCCGGCGCGCCGGCTGTCGAGTCATCCTTGCCGCAGCCAGCCGCGAGCGCCAGTACAGTCGCGCAACCCGCGGCCAGCACAGATTTCGAAAGCTGTTTCATGTGACCTCCTCCGGTTGTGGCCCGCGGTCGGGATCTCAAAACTGCAGATCCGCGCCACGGTTGATTTTCGGGGAAGTATACGCGACCCGGGCTTGCCATCGAAAACAGTAGCAGTGACAGGTGCGCAAGGGGCGCCCGGGCCAGTGTGGTGGAATTACCACGAAGGCACAAAGGCACGAAGAACTGCCAATTTCTTTCGATACGTCTTGGCAGAGGAAGCAGTGCTTTCCACTGCGCGGTTATTGTCGTTCTTTGTGTTCCTTCGTGCCTTTGTGCCTTCGTGGTAAATCAACCGTCGTGCAGGTGCCCGCCGGCTACCACCGCCAGTCCTGGGCGACGCGGGCCCAGTCGATGTCGCGGATTTCTTCCAGCACCTCCGCCGCGATCGGCGGAGCGAAACTGTCCTGGAACCACACGAAAACCGCGGAGGAATACGCCTTGTTTGCATCGCGCGCGGGTTGCGCAGAAGTAAATTCGCCGATGCACAGGAAATCCGGCAGCCGCTGGTAGTCCGACTGCGGCGCATGGTTCACGGTGGGTGAGGGAATCAACTGCGGGACGCCCATGAACCGCAGTCGTTCGCGCGCCATTTCGAACGCGTCGGCGATAATGCGCCTGTTCGATTCGCGATTGGGCCGGCCTGAAAGCAAGCCCTTGTATGTGCGCGTCTGGTACAAACTGTACAGGTGCAACACGCGCCCGCCGGCGATGACGACGTTGTAGGTCGCGGCTGGCTGGCGCGCGACCAGCACGTTCACGGTGCGACTCCGGATCGCAGCAGGGAGCGCATCAGCACCGCGACCTCGACCGCGCGGTCCAGCCGTTCGGAAGCATCGCGGCTGCCGCGTGCAATCCATGCCGCCGCGAGCAGCGCGTCGTAAACGGTTTCGACGAATGGCGCTGCAGCCGGAACCGGGTCGGTCGCCTGCATGGTCCGCCGGCTCGGCGTTGCGCGCTCGAAGCCATACGCCGGCTCCGCGTCCCAGCCGGTCATCGCGATATGGAACACGCGCGCCGCGGCGCGCGGGCCCCACATGCGCCGCACTGCGCCGTCGGTCCACGCCACCAGCCGGTCGCGGGTGACCAGCTGTTCGCGCCACGCACGAAGTTGCGCTCCCTCGGCATCGGCAAGCGCGATGGCGCGCGACACCTGTGGTGCGATATCGGCGATTCGAGCCGGCAGACGGTGCGCGAGTTGGAACTCGAGCCGGGTCACGCCGACGGCGAACGCGCTTTGCGAGGCGTCGCGTCGCCAGCAGGCGAGCAGGCGCAGGCTGCCGTCGATCGCGGTCTCGCAGTGCAGCTGCAGGCCCAGAGGCAGCGCATCGCCGGGATCGAGGTCATAACGCCCGGGCAGGTTCAGCGAAAGCGAAAGTTGCGTGGCGTGCCGTGAAAGCGCGCACTGCGCCGGTGTTTCTTCAGCATGAATGCCGTTGTCCAGCAGCGCGCGCTCGAGCGCATGAATCACACGGGCGTGCGGCAGGAGCTGGAATCGCCCGGGCGTCCAAGCGTTCGCCCCGGTATCCGGGCGCCGCGACACGAACGGCCGGCGCCCGGCTCCCGGTACGCGTGCCGAAAGATCGCGCAAGGTCCCGGCAAAGTCCCGCGACGGCTCGCGGGTTGGAACCGGTTGCATCCGCTCGCGTAGTCCGGCGAGCGCGGGGTTGGCAATTTCTCCCATGACGGCCTCCTTGTGGGGTGACGGAGGCAGTGTGCCGGGGCCAGTGGCTCACTGGATGAGCCAGGGATGAGGAAAGCGCAGGTCCGAGGTCCGAGTGGGGGGAGCGTTCGGGACGGACAGGTAACGGTCTTCCGTGCGCATGGGTAGCGGGATAGCAACACTCCGGCGCGCTTCCGAAATGACAGCATGGGAGGATCGGGCACTAAGCACTTGCCCGTGACCCGGGCCTCGGCGCTCGGACCTCGGGCCTGATCTTTTGTGTCTCGGCCCTCCAGGTCGTTTTTCGCTCAGTCCTCGTTGCTCAGTCCTCAGTCCTGCTTTTATGTGGCCTCGGCATTCGGACCGCTCGTACGATCCCGCGTACGCTACTTTGCCTCCTGGTAGCGCCGTGCGGCCGCCTCATGCAGCGTGGCGACACGTTCGCGCAGAGACTCCGGTTCCAGCACTTCGACCTCCGGGCCGTACTTGAGGATGTCCATCAGCAGTTCCGGATCCTGGCTGTAAGGCACTTCGAGCAGGTAGCGGCCGGCGGCGTCGAAAGAAGCGCGCTGCTGCGGATGCCATTGCTCGTTCGCCACCCAGCGCGCGCGTTCCGCGGTGAAGCACAGCCTGGCCCATTGCACCCGGTCGCCCGAGAAGATCCCGTAGCCCGCCCCCAGCAGCCGGTCCAGTTCGCGCGGCGGCACTTCCATCGCCGACGCGTCTAGCGCCTCCGCGTGCTCCACCGCGTCCAGCGAGAAGCTCCGTACACCATTGGAGGCATGGCACCAGGCGTCGAGGTACCAGTTGTCGCGGTAATGCACCAGCCGCTGCGGCGAGACATCGCGGTGCGTCAGTTCGCCGCGCGAGCGCACGAAGTAGTCCAGGTGCAGCCGCCTGCGCCGCAGCAGCGCCAGCGCGACGGGTTCGAAGTGGCGGATCTTCTGCGCGCGCGATGCCATGTGCAGGATGCGGATGCGCTCGCGCACCTGCTCGGCCGGATGATCCGCGGACTCGATGAGTGCCGCAAGCCGCTGCTTCAGCGGCGCAAGCCTTGGCGCCAGCAGGCCGGGCTCGATGTCTTCCAGCAGCCGTTCCATGGTCAGCAGCGCGAGGATCTCCGATTCGTTGAACCACAACCCCGGCAGTTCGTAATCCGACGCGCCCGAGGCGGCTTCGACCAAACGGTAGCCGGACGCGTCGCGGTCCCACTCGATCGGCGCATGCAGTCGGTCGCGCATGTACTCCAGGTCGCGCTTGAATGTCGCGCGCGATACACCGAGCGCATCCAGGAACCGCTCGATCGGCACCACCTTGTGATCGCGCAGCAGCCGGTCGATGCGGTAAAAACGTTCGGTGCGGTCCATTCGGCGATGTTGGCACAAGTCGAAGATGAAGGGGCTGGCGCCGAGACAGTAGGTGGCTCGGGACGAGGAAATGAACCACAAAGGCACCAAGTACACGAAGTACACAAAGCGACGCGGTATTTCTTCGTGCATCTTTGTGCCTTCGTGCCTTTGTGGTGAGTTGCACGCATGTCCATATTCCACGACATCAATCTGGATCAAGCGAGATCTCGGGTTTTCTTTCTTCAGCGGTGGCGGTATGGTCGGACTGTCGCCAGTTCGGCATGTGTCCCATGCAGGTAATCGGAACGGTGCTGCGGATTTGCATTCTCTCCGCCCTTCTCGCGGGCGGGCAGGCGGGTGCGGCGACGATCGCGATTTCCTGCGGCGCGCTCGGACAGGAGCTGGAGGTCTGCCGCGACGGCGTGCGCGCATGGGAACGCCGCACCGGCCACACGGTGCAGCTGGTATCCACGCCGAACTCAAGCAGCGAGCGTCTTGCGCTCTATCAACAGCTGCTTGCCGCGCGCGCGCCGGATATCGACGTGTTCCAGATCGACGTGGTGTGGCCGGGCATTCTCGCGAATCACTTTCTCGACCTGACGCCTTACGCGCGTGAGTCGGCTACGCGGCACTTTCCCGCGGTGGTGGAGAACAACACGGTCGACGGCCGGCTGGTGGCGATACCGTGGTTCACCGATGCGCCAATGCTTTATTACCGCACCGACCTGCTGCGAAAGTACAGCGAGCCGGTGCCGGAAACCTGGCGCGAACTCACGCGCATCGCGCAGCGCATCCAAAACGCGGAACGCGCCGCAGGCAACGACCGCCTGTGGGGTTTCGTCTGGCAGGGCCGAGCCTACGAAGGGCTGACTTGCGTCGCGCTGGATTGGATCGCGAGCCACGGCGGCGGCACCGTGGTCGAGCCCGACGGCACGATCAGCATCCGGAACCCGCGGGCGGCAAAGGCGCTGACGCTCGCTGCCGGCTGGGTCGGAACGATCTCGCCGCGCGGCGTGCTCAACCACGCGGAAGAAGAGTCTCGCGGCGTGTTTCAGTCCGGCAATGCGCTGTTCATGCGCAACTGGTCTTATGCCTGGCCGCTGGTCAACGGCGAAGGCAGCCCGGTCCGCGGCCGGGTCGGCGTGGCTGCGCTGCCGGCAGGCGAGGGCGGCAGCAGCGCCGCCACGCTCGGCGGCTGGCAGCTTGCGGTGTCGCGTTACTCGCGTCATCCGGAATTGGCCGCCGACCTGGTGATGCATCTCACCGGGCGCGCGGAACAGAAACGCCGTGCGATCGTCGGCGCCTACAACCCGACGATTCCCGAACTCTATCGGGATGATGAAGTGATACGCGCCAACCCGTTCTACGAAACGCTGTTAGGCACGTTCCTCAATGCGGTGCCACGACCGTCGACGGTGACCGGCGTGCGCTACAACCGCGTGAGCAGCGCGTTCTGGAGCGCAACGCACGCGGTGATCGCAGGGCAGTCCGATGCCGAAACCGCGCTGCGCTCGCTCGAGCGCAACCTGATGCGGTTGTCGCGAGGTGGCAAATGGTAGAAGCGCGCGCGCCGACCTATCTCGACCGGCAAAGGCTGCGCACCGCATGGCTGTTCCTCGCGCCGGCGTTGCTTCTGCTGCTGGCGGTCGCGGCCTGGCCGCTGGCGCGCACAATCTGGTTCGGTTTCACCGACGCCTTCCTGGGTGATCTTTCCGCCGCCGCGTTCATCGGGCTGGAGAACTACCTGGTGCGTTACGACGAACGCTGGTACGGCCTGCTCGCCGATCCGCAATGGTGGCGCGCGGTCCGGAACACACTGTTATTCACCGTAGTATCGGTCACGCTCGAAACCGTGCTGGGCGTGACCATCGCGCTGGTACTGAACGCGGAGTTTCCCGGGCGCGCATGGGTGCGCGCCGCGGTGCTGGTGCCGTGGGCGATTCCGACCATCGTCTCGGCGAAGATGTGGAGCTGGATGCTGAACGACCAGTTCGGCATCGTGAACCATGCGCTGATCTCGATCGGCGCGCTGTCGCAGCCGCTGGCATGGACCGCGGAGCCCGGCCTGGCGATGGCGAGCGTAATCCTGGTCGACGTGTGGAAGACCACACCGTTCGTCACGCTGCTCGCACTCGCCGCGCTGCAGCTGGTGCCGAAGTCTTGCTACGAGGCGGCGAAGCTGGATGGCGCAGGGCCGGTGCGCACCTTCTTCAGCATCACGCTGCCGATCGTCCGCCCGGCCCTCATGGTGGCGGTGGTGTTCCGCGCGCTGGATGCGCTGCGGGTATTCGACGTGATCTACGTGCTCACCTCGAACAGCGTCGACACCATGTCGATGTCGATTTTCGCGCGCCAGCAGCTGGTCGATTTCCAGGACATGGGTTACGGATCGGCCGCGGCGACGCTGCTGTTCTTCATCGTTGCACTTGCGGTTTCGGTGTTGCTGACGGCCGGCCGCGTACGCCTTGCCGATCGCGGGGTGCTACGGTGAGAGCCATGCAACGCACCGGCTTCTGGCTGCTGGTGACAGCGATCCTGCTGTTCGCGCTGTTTCCGTTCTACTACGCGATCGTGACCTCGCTGCGGCCGGCGTCCCGGCTGTTCGATCCGGCATGGCTGCCCGACGCGATTACGCTTGCAAATTATGCATCGGTGTTCAGCGAGCAGCCGTTCGGGCGCAATATCCTCAACTCGATCGCGGTCGCCGCGACGGTGGTGGCGCTGGCCCTGCTGGCCGGGGTGACCGCGGCATATGCGCTCGCGCGCGTGCAGTTCCGCGGCCGCGGCCTGCTGCTGGCAGCGGTGCTCGCGGTGTCGATGTTCCCGCAGGTGGCGATCCTGTCCGGCATGTTCGAACTGATCCGCGCGCTCGGCCTGTACAACAATCTCGCCGGTCTCGCGTTTTCGTACATGGTGTTCACGCTGCCGTTCACCGTGTGGATTTTGACCGCCTTTCTGCGCGAGCTGCCGCAGGACCTGGAAGAAGCCGCGCTGATCGACGGCGCCAACGCGTGGCAGACATTGACGCACGTGTTCCTGCCGCTGCTGGCGCCGGCGATGGTCACCACCGGTTTGCTTGCCTTCATCGCCGCGTGGAACGAGTTCCTGTTCGCGCTCACTTTTACCCTCACCAACGATCAGCGCACCGTCCCGGTCGCAATCGCGCTGATGAGCGGCGCCAGTCAGTACGAACTCCCCTGGGGCAACATCATGGCCGCCTCGGTGATCGTCACCGTGCCGCTGATCGCGCTGGTCCTCGCCTTCCAGCGCCGCATCGTCGCCGGGTTGACGGCCGGCGCAGTCAAAGGGTGAGTCAATGAAGATTGCCTGATCCAGTCCCTTCGTCCACGGCCTGTCTCTTTGCCTTTGCTCGGTCCTCGCCACCCTGTCCTCAGTCCTGCCTATTCCCACTTCCCTTTCCCTGTTGCATCCGTCATCCTTCCGGCCCATATGCACCCGAAGGGGTGTCAACTGCGCTGTTTGTCGCCGCCATGATCCGATACGCGTTGCTCGCCGCGGCCCTTCTGACGATCTCGCCGGTGCTTGCCGAATCGCCGGAAGAGTTTCTTGCGATCTACGCCGCGCAGGCCAGCGCCGCCGATCCGCGCTTCAAGCGCTTTTCCGCCGAACGCGGCAAGGCGTTCTATTTCCGAAGACACAAGACGGACGACGGCGAGATGGCGTGCGCGTCCTGCCACAGGGAAGACCCCCGGCAAGGCATACACGGCCACCAGGATCGCAGCATTCCATGCCGCATGTGCCATCACTTCTACGACCTGCGAGAAGACGGAACCCCGCGCTGGAAGCGCCACGTTCCCGCGCTCGCGCCATCCGCCAATCCCGACCGTTACACCGACACCGCGCTGGTGGAAAAATGGCTCGGCCACAACTGCCGGTTGCTGCTGAACCGCGAATGCACGCCTGTGGAGAAAGGCGACGTACTCACCTGGCTGCTGACGGTGAAGTGACGCGCCTGCAACATCCATGGCTGTCGTCGCGAGACGGCACGACGGCACGACGGGCCGACGTGGCGATCTCGCGGTGAGTGTTTGCGGCGCGAGGTTCTGGAGTGCCTTCGGCGCCGTGCCCCGGTAGCAGATCCGGGAATACTCTGTAGCATTCGGTTCAGATCGAACGGAGGAGGAAAGCAATGCAGTACAGAACGTTTGGCCGCACCGGCCTGCAGGTATCAGAAGTGGTATTCGGCGGCGGCTGGGTCGGCGGGGTGCTGATTCACCAGGACGACGACACCAAGCTGAAAACCCTGCGCCGGGCGATGGATGCCGGTATCAACTGGATCGATACCGCGCCGAGTTACGGCAAGGGCCAGTCGGAGCAGGCGCTGGGCTGGCTGCTGAAAGAGATCGACTCGACGCCGCGCATTTCCACCAAGGTCATGCTCGATACCGCGAAGCTGGACGACATCGTCGGACAAGTCGAGCGCAGCCTGCACGAAAGCCTGACGCGGCTCGACCGCGGATCGGTCGACCTGCTGCAGCTGCACAATCCGATCGAAGCGGAAACGAAAGGCAACGCCGTCACGCCGGAGCAGGTGCTGCGCAAAGGCGGCGTCGCCGATGCGCTCGAACGCGTGCGCGAACAAGGGCTCGCCGATTTCATCGGCATTACCGCGCTAGGCGAAGCGGCCAGCCTGTGCAAGGCGATCGACAGCGGCCGCCTCGACAGCGCGCAGGTGTACTACAACATACTCAATCCCAGCGCGGGACGGGCGATGCCCGCGAAATGGAGCGGACATGATTTCGGCAACCTGCTCGCCGGCTGCAAGGCGCAGAACATGGGCACGATGGCAATCCGCGTGTTCGCCGCCGGCGTGCTCGCCACCGACGAACGGCACGGGCGGGAAGTGATCATCACGCGCGATTCCGACGTCGCCACCGAGGAAGGCCGCGCGCACGCGGTATTTGCCGCGCTCGGCAACGCGCACGGCACGCGCCAGCAGACTGCGCTGCGCTTCGTACTCGCCAATCCGGATCTCTCCTGCGCCGTCATCGGCCTCGCCGAGCTGGCGCACCTGGAGGAAGCCCTCGCCGGCGCTGCCAAAGGCCCGTTGCCGAAGCCGGCGATGAACCAGCTGGAAGCGCTGTACGCCGCGAACTTTGGAGTCTGAACGCTAAAGCAGGACTGAGGACTGAGTGAAAAGGACTGAGTAAAGACAAGAAAGAATACGAGATCGCCACGGCCTCCGGTCTCGCGATGACAACATGCGGCATAGCCGCCTGTTGCGGCGCAGGCTAACGCTTCGCGAAGCGCAGCGTGATGCCGCAGGCACAATTCCACGGCCGTCATTGCGAAGGCGCAAAGCGCCTGTGGCAATCTCGCTTTTCACTCAGTCCTCAGTCCTCGAACCTCAGTCCTGTTCTTTCCCCTCAGTCCTGATCTTTATTGGGTTACGATATGTACGAACACGCACCGAATTCCCGCATCACGAAAAAGAAAACGTCAAAGCCGTGAATCTGCAAACCCGGCGTCTGCTCGCGCTGCTCGATTACGCACAGGAATCGATGCGCGCTCGCTCGGGAGCAGTTTCCAACGTGGCGGCGCATGACAGCTTCCTGCTGTTCGCCCATCAGGCGCAGGACCTGGAAGGCGTGCGCCTCAACCCCGCACCCGACACCGACGACGAAATCTGGCTTTCGGTGGCGCATCCGCCGAGCCCGGAGCTGCCGCCCGAGCCGGACAGCCCCTGGCTAGAGCCCTGGCTGAACGTGGGCGCGCCGCTGCTGGCCGCGCCGGGACTGGCGGACGCAATCGACGGCGCGGCGCTGATCGCCGCAGGAACGCATTGCGATGCCGGTCAATCGACCGCGAACCTGAGCGACGCCGCCGATCCGTCGGTCGAACCGGGCGCGCGAATCCCGTTTGCCGAGTATCCGTTCCGTGCCGAGGTGGAGGAACAGCACGCGCGCTATCTCGAATCCGCATGGCAGCCTTGGGCCGAGCGCGAGCGTCGGCGCCGCCGCCTGTCGCAGTTCTACGTCAAGCTCTTCACGCTGCACCAGCAGATTCACGGCGCGCTCACCGAGAACCAGCTCGAACTGGTCTGGGGCATGGGCGTGGCGACGCGCCGCCAGGGTGACACGGTGCAGGCTTATCCGCTGGTGACGCGAATGGTCGATGTCGGTTTCGACCGTGAGACGCAGGCGGCGGAAGTGCGGCCGCGCGACATTTCCCCGCGTTTCGAATTCGAGGCCTTCGTCGCTCCAGATCATCCCGCCGTGGCCGAAGCGGAGAAAGCGGCCGCGCAGTTTCTGGCTGCCGCAACGGTGCCGGTGTCGCCTTTCGAGCGCGACAGCTATCGGCCGCTGGTCGAGCTGGCGCGCAAGGCGATCGAGGCAGCAGCCGGGCAGGGCGACAGCGAGATCAGCGTTTCCGACGACTGGGTGCTTTTTGCGCGCCCGCGCGGCAGCGGTGTGCTGATGCAGGATCTCGAACGCCTGCGCAGCGCAGTAAAGGATGGCGACGGCGAAACGCTGCCGGCCGCGGTGGCTGCACTCGTGACCGAACCGGCGGACGATGCGGCGCCGGTGCAACTCCCCGCGTTTCGCGGCTACAGCGCGGCGTATCACGAGAACATCGAATCCGCCACCGCGCAGGATCTTTTCTTTACCAAGCCGTTCAACGATGAGCAGGCGCGCGTCGCGCAGTTGCTCGAAGTCGCCGACGGCGTGGTGGTGCAGGGCCCGCCCGGCACGGGCAAGACGCACACCATCGCCAACATCATCTGCCACTGGCTTGCCACCGGCCGCCGCGTGCTGGTGACTTCCATGCGCGACCCTGCACTGTCCATCCTCCGCGAGATGCTGCCCGCCGAGATCCGCCCGCTGGCAATTTCGCTGCTCGCCTCGGAGCAGGAAGGCATGAAACAGTTCGAGCAGTCGATCGAAAAGATCGCTTCGGAAGTGCAGGGCCTCGACCGCGAAGCGCTGTGCGTGGAGATCGCGCGGCAGGAAGAGGCGGTCGATGCGATGCAGGCGCGGCTCGCGCGCATCGACATCGATCTCGGCCGCTGGGCCAAGCTGAACCTGTCGCGTATCGAGCTCGAGGGCGAGCAGGTCGATCCGCAGGATGCCGCTGCCGAAGTCGTCGCGCACCTTGGCCGGTCCGAGTGGATTCCGGACGCGCTCGGCGTCGCTTCGAAGTACGCGCCGCGCTTCACCGCCGATGACGTCGCGGCGCTGCGCGCTGCGCGTGCCCGGCTCGGCGCCGACATCGAATACGCGCGCTGCAACCTGCCGTCGCCGGACGGATTCCCCGATGCAATCGCGCTGGCCAAGGCGCATGACGAGCTGCAGCGCTTGGCGCGACTGTCGGAAGAGTCGCGCGCCAGCGAGCTGCCATGGCCGGCCGACGCCGGCGCCGACACCATCGCCGCTGCGGGTGCGCTCGCGCAGGCCGTGCAGCGAGTGAAGTCGCAGCGCGAAGCACTGATCCCCGCGCGCCTGCCCTGGAGCGACGAAACGGTCTCGAGCCTGCGCCGTGGCGAACCTGCCGCCGCATGCCAGGCGCTCGATGCGCTCGGCGTCGAACTCGAGCAGGTGGCCGCGCAGCGCACCGCGTTTCTCGAGCGCCCGGTGCTGGTACCGGAGGCGGGGCTGAACGATGTCACCTTCGTGCAAGCGATCAGTAATCTTGCACAGGGCCGGCGCGCATTCGGCCTGCAGCTGTTCGGCAAGGGGGACACGCGCAAGCTGCTCGACGCGGTGAAGGTGAGCGGCGTGTCACCGGCGAACGAGAAAGACTGGCAGCACGTCGCCGCATTCATCGCGCTGCAGCGCAAGCGACGCGAACTCACCGTGCGCTGGAACGCGCTCGCACCCGAACTCGGCCTGCGCACCGTGCTCGCGGTCGACGCCAGGGGGCAGTTGTCCGCGGAGGCGCAATACGCATTGATCAAGGCGATCCGCCAGCTTGCGCAGATGCAGCGCCAGCTTACGCTGCAGGTGGCGCAGGTGTTTCCGGGTTGGATGCGCGCCGGCGCGCTGGCCGAAGACCCTGCGGCGCTCGACGAGCTTTCCGCCGCGCTCGAATACCACCTCAACCGGCACCGGCTGGGGGAAGTCGCAGCGCTGGTGGATAAAGTGAACGCCAGGCTCGAGGGCAGCGGCGGGCGCCTGGTCGATGCCATGCGGATTTTCGTGTCCCGGCGACTCGGCAAACCCGCGCTGGACGAATCGGCGGCGGTTACCGCGTGGGGCGAGTTGATGATGGAACTCGAACGCCTGCATGCGAAACGCGATCAGCTGCGCACGGTCGATCGAGTCAGCGGGCTGATTGCGGAATCCGGCGCGCCGAAACTCGCGCAGGCCCTGCTGCAGCCGGCGGATGGTACAGGCGACACGCTGCTGCCCGACAGTTTTTTGCGGGACTGGCGGCTGCGTCGTCTCGCCACGCACCTGGCGATCATCGACTCGCAGGACGAAGTCAGAAAACTTTCTGCGGCGCGCGCGGCGATCGAACACGATCTCGCGCGCACTTACCAGGACCTCGTGGTCAAGCGTACCTGGCTCAAGCTTGCGGAAAGCGTCACGCCGGGCGTGCGCGCCGCGCTGCAGGGTTACCTGAACGCGATCCAGCGCATCGGCAAGGGCACCGGGAAGCGCGCCTATCGCTACCGTCAGGACGCGCGCTACGCTGCCTCCGAGGCGCACCGTGCGGTGCCGTGCTGGATCATGCCGCACCATCGCGTTTCCGAAGCGTTGCCGGCACAGCTCGGCTGCTTCGATCTGGTGGTGATCGACGAGGCATCGCAGTCCGATCTATCCGCGCTGCCGGTGCTGCTGCGCGCGAAGAAAGTGCTGGTGGTCGGCGACGACCGCCAGGTCTCGCCGCAGGTGATCGGCATGGAAGAAGAGCGCATCCGCTCGCTGATGCAGCGGCACCTCGGCGAGCAGGTGCCGCTGTACCGCGCGCAGCTCTCGCCTGAGCGCTCGGTGTACGACTTCGCCAAAGTGGTGTTCGCCAACAGCAGCGTGATGCTGCGCGAGCATTTCCGCTGCGTGGCGCCGATCATCGAGTACTGCAAACGCGAGTTCTACAACCACGAACTGCGACCGCTGCGGTTGCCGCGCAATTCCGAGCGCCTCGATCCGCCGCTGCTCGACGTGGTGGTCACCGACGGCCGGCGCGAGAACGGTGTCAACGCGCAGGAGGTGGATTACATCGTGCGCGACATCCGCCGGCTTGCAGGGGACCCGAGGATGGCCGGGCGCAGCATCGGCGTGGTGTCGCTGCTGGGAGAAGAACAGGCATTGCGCATCTGGGAGCGGTTGCTGGAAGAGATCGGGCCCGAAGCCATGCGCCAGTACGACATCACCTGCGGCGACGCGCGCATGTTCCAGGGCCGCGAACGCAGTGTCATGTATCTGTCTATGGTTGCCGCGCCGAACGACATGGGCCCGGCGCTGGCGCACGACGTGTTCGCGCAGCGCTTCAACGTCGCCGCCTCACGCGCGCGCGACCAGATGATCCTGGTGCGCTCGGTGGAACCGGATCAGCTCGCCGAATCCGATCGTTTGCGCCGCAGCCTGATCGAACATTTCGCACGCCCGTTCGGCGAACAGCCGCCGCGCGTGGCCGATGCGCGGGACCTGTGCGAATCCGATCTGGAGCGCGACATCTATGACTGGCTGAACGCCAGCGGCTACCGCGCGATGCCGCAGGTGAGGGTGGGCGCATACCGCATCGACCTCGTGGTGGAAGGCCCGGACGACACCCGGCTCGCGGTCGAGTGCGACGGCGACAAGTACCAGGGCCCCGAGCAGTGGGTGGAAGACATGCGCCGCCAGCGCGCACTCGAACGCACCGGCTGGGTGTTCTGGCGCTGCTTCGCCACCAGCTTCCTTCGCCGCCGGGAAGCCGTGCTCGAAGACCTGCGTCGCGCACTCGAAGCGCAGGGCATCCAGCCCACCCGCTCGGGCGGCTGGGCCAGACGCCGCATCACCGAAACCCGCCGCGTAACCACCGCCATCCCCGCCGCCGCATAGGCAGTGCGCAGCGACTGCGGCAATCTCGCCCTGGCTCAGTATTTTTCCCTCAGTCCAGTGTTCTCACTGTTCCCCTGGACTGTCTTCCCGGGTACCGGGCACCGGCTTGCCCTCCCCCTTGCCCCTCGTTTACCCTAGGTCTCATTCCACCCAGCGCTTCTCCCCATGTCCGAAGCCATCACGCAATTCGAGGCCCTCGAAGCCGAGGCTTTGCGCTACAAGGCGCAGACATCCGGCGATTTTGCCGCGCTCGAGAAGATGATCGGCGACGATCTCGTTTACTATCATTCCAGCGCGGTGATCGACGATAAGGCGAGTTACATCGAATCGATGCGCTCGGGCCTGGTGACGTACCGCAACATGACCCGCGGCGAAGTGAACGTGCGGTGCTTCGACAGCATCGCGATCATCACCGGCAATGCAAAATTCGAAGTCACGGTGAAAGATCAGGAAAAGACGCTCGACCTGCTGTTCCATGCGATTTGGGCAAAGCGGGAAGGCGCGGTACAGTTCGTATCCTGGCAGTCCACGAGACGCGCTTGATGGCGAAATCGAAGAAATCCAAACCTCCCGCATCCGGCGCCAAGGCCAAGGCCGCAAAGGCGCAGCCTGACAAGGTTCGGGGCGGGAAATCTGCAGGCAGCAAGCCGGCTGTGGGTGCGGCGAAATCCGCACCCACGGCCGCGGAGCCGCGCAGCCCGACGCCGAAGTCTGCGCAACCCGCCAAGCAAACATCCGAAACCAGAAAGGAAAGGCCCGCAATGCCCACGCTTCTGTTCTACAACAAACCGGTTCTGCTCAATCGCGAAGCCCATCGAAACCTGAAGCTGCGCGCGGTACCGTCGTTCGCGTTCGCCGCGGCCACCAATTCCGTTCCGCTCTCCGGCATCGAATTCGCCGCCGCGGCGCG
Organism: Burkholderiales bacterium; assembly: GCA_040880425.1. Lineage (GTDB taxonomy): Bacteria > Pseudomonadota > Gammaproteobacteria > Burkholderiales > Eutrophovitaceae > DATKEK01. The sequence goes on from JBBDIL010000018.1 coordinate 26,513, forward strand.
CCAGATGCCCATCGTCTTCATCAACGATGCGAACCAGCAGCCGGCGCCGATCGCACTGCTCGGCCTGCGCAAGGACGAGAACCTGTTCATCGATGCCGACGGGCGCTGGGACGGCAGCTACGTCCCGGCGTTTATCCGCCGCTATCCGTACGTGCTCGGCGACAAAGGCCTGCCAGATGAATTCAACGTCTGCATCGACGAAGAATTTCCGGGCTTCAATACCGAAGAGGGCGACCCCCTGTTCAACGAAGACGGCAGCGAAAGCGACGCACTCAAGCGCGCGATGGATTTCCTGAACGCCTATCAGGCGGACGCCAAGCGCACGCAGGCGTTCTGCGCGGAACTCAATCGTCTCGACCTGCTCGTGCCGCAGGTGATTACCGTCAACCTCAAGGACGGCAAGAAGTCGAACCTCGACGGCTTCAGCCTCGTCGACGAGAAACGCCTCGCGCAACTGAGCGACGCGGACGCCGGCAATCTTCTGCGCAGCGGCTACCTCGGCTGGATTTATGCGCACCTGCTCTCGACCCACAACGTAAACGAACTCGCCCGCCGCCTCGACCCGCGCATGACCGAGACCCGCAAGTCCGCGTAGCGCAGACCAGCAGCGGGCACCGGAGCAGAAGAGGCGAGATCGATCTCGCCTCTTTATCTTTGCGCTATCCCTGATCCACGCCCGGTGGAGGCATACTCAGAACAGCAGCGCAAGTATCCTGGGTATCATCGTGCGAGCGTTCCGTTGCGACCCCGGTATCTGGAAGACGCCTGGAAGAACATGTAAGACCTTCGGCTTTGCCGGGCGATGCTTGCTCGCTTCAGCGAAGACAGAGAAGAAAGTGCGTTCAGATTGAGTGCTCATCGATGATTGCCGCCACTTCCGCATGACGGCCTGGAGCGTCTATATCGTTCGCTGCGCGGACGATACGCTGTATACGGGAATAGCGAAGGACGTAGCGCGACGGGTGGAAGAGCACAACTCGAACGGGGTTCTTGCCGCCAGCTACACGCGTGCCCGGCGTCCGGTGGTGTTGGTGTACCAGGAAGCGGTGGCGTCGCGATCGGATGCATTGAAGCGCGAGTATCAGATCAAGCAGATGAGCAGAAAAGCGAAAGAGCGTTTGCTGGGCTGGGAAGCAGGTGCCGACAACTGACTTTTCAGATCGAAATCTTTTAACCTCTATCCTCAGCGCTCAGCTTCGCTTCACACTCCTGCGGGTGCATGTGCGTGTTCCTTTGCCCCGCGGGTCGGAAGGAGGCAGCGGGCGAATGGCGTTAGACTCGGCATACATTCCCGGCGTCTCGCGCTCTGCGATTTAACGCACGCCGGAAGCTCAAAACAGAAAATGGAACCGGAGGAGAAATGCAACGCATGAAGGGCGGCCATGCGGTCGCAGCGGCGCTAAAGGCCGAGGGAATCGATCACGTATTCGGGATCGTGGGCACGCATGACACGCCGCTGTTCGACGGGGTGTTTGATGACGACGCGTTCCGCGTGGTCACGGTGCGGCACGAGCAGGGGGCGTCGCTGATGGCGGCGGGCTATGCGCGGGCATCCGGGAAGATCGCGGCGTGCTTCGTGGTGCCGGGGCCGGGGCTCACCAATGCGCTGACCGGGATGGGCATGGCGTATGCCGAATCGACGCCGATGCTGGTGTTCGGCGGGCAGAACGCACTGGCGCAGCTCGAACGCGAGGGCGGGCATTTTCACGAGCTGGCGAACTCGCTGGCGGTGGCCGCTTCGGTGTGCGGTTACACCACGCGGGTCTCTGCGCCGACGGATATTCCGGGAGTGGTCCGCGAGGCGATGCGCGCGATGCGCTGCGGGCGTCCGCGGCCTGCATATATCGAGGTGCCGCTGGATGTGCAGAACGGGGAAGGCGAGATCGCGCCTTTGTCGCCGGAGATCTACAGCCGGCCGGGCGGCGATCCGGCGGGCATTGCGCGGGCGGCGGAGGCGCTAAAGTCGGCGAAGCGGCCTTTCATCTATGCCGGCGGCGGGGTGGAGAGTGCGGATGCGACCGCCCAACTTGCGAAGGTGGCGGAACTGCTGGGCGCGCCGGTCGTAACCAGCGTATTCGGCCGGGGTGCGATCTCGGACCGGCATCCGCTCGCGCTTGGCGACGGCTGGGGGCGGCTCAATCTCTACGACGATCTGCTGGAGCAGGCGGACCTGGTGCTGGTGGTCGGTTCGCGCATCGACGTGGTGTCGGACGTGAACGCCGGCGCGCGATTCCCGCAGCGGATGGTGCAGGTCGATATCGATCCGCTGGTGGTGGGTCAGCGGCGGCCGGTGGAGGTGGGTGTGGTCGGCGATGCGGCGTCGGTGCTGACGTCGCTCGCTGCGCAGCTCGGCGGCAAGGACAAGGACTGCTGGTTCGACTGCGACGCTTTCCGTAAGCGCAAACGCGAAACACTCGCGCACCGCACCGGGCCGGTGCTTGGCGTGATCGACGACCTGCGCGCGGCGCTGCCGGATGACACCATTTTCGTGGATGACCTGACACTGGTGGGCTACTGGATGCCGCTGCTGATGGACACTTATCTGCCGCGCACGCTGATCCATCCCGGAACCTATGGAACGCTGGGCTACTCGCTGCCGGCAGCGATCGGCGCGAAGCTCGCCTGTCCGGAGCAGCCGGTGGTATCGATCTCCGGCGACGGTGGTTTCCTGTTCACGCTGCAGGAACTCGCGACCGCGCGCGCAGAGAACCTCGACCTGATCGCGCTGGTGTTCAACGACAAAGCGTTCGGCGCAATCCGCAAATACCAGGACCGGATGTTCGGTGGCCGTCACATCGGCTCGGAACTGGTGAACCCGGACTTCGTGAAGCTCGGCGAGTCGTTCGGCGCGCAGAGCGTGCGCGTGGAAGCGAAAGACATCGGGCCCGCGGTGCGCCGCGCGCACGAGGCAGGCGGTTTGTGGCTGATCGAAGTGCCGTTCGCACCGCAAGGGGTGGCGAACATGGTGCCGTGGATGCCTTGAAAAACAGGTCCGGGGTCCGAGCCGAGGTAAAAGCATGAATAAGGACTGAGTGAAAAGCCTGAAAAGCGGACCAAGACAGGGCGGACCACCAAAAACGGGCCAGGGACTCAAGGGAGGGGCTGAAGGCTGAGGGACTCGCGCCGGGAATACTGCGGCGCTCTGGCGGGAGGGTGAGCTTCGTTCGCTGTCGGTTAGTGGATCTGGTTCGCGACGGGCAGACACGGAGGCAGCGACTCGTAGCCATATTTCACGAGTTCGGCGACAGTCGAAGGTTGGCCATTCTGCCGGGCCAGGGTCTCGACATAGGCGCGCAATCCCTCGAGTTCCTTGCTGGCAGTCCATTGGTGCGTTGTCGTACCCATCCCCGGCAGTGCGGTTGCCGGCGGCATCGGAGATTTGACGCGTTGTCCGGCCGGCATATGCCATTCTGAGAGCCGGAGCCAGATACGCGGTGCGCATTGGCGAAGGTTCTCCGCAACCTGCCGGGTATCGCCGGCGAGGAAATTTGGCGGAAATTCCTCGCGGGTCAGGTGGCACGCGGCGCAGTACCGAAAGAAAGGCTGCCACTCGGGTCGTTCAAATGTTTCTGTGTTTATCTCGGCCAGGTCGAGCCGGGCGGGCGGCATATCGGCGTCATCGATGCAGCACCATGACCGTTCGGGCATGCCGAGTTCCGAGAAGAGCGCACGCATGAGCGTCGCGCGCACCAGCGGCCCGAAATCGAAGATTGAAGGTTGCCGTGCGAGCAGACGGTCGATGGCCTGGCGTACGCGTGCGAAGTCATTCAGTACGACGATCTCGATGTGCGCCATGACCGGCTTCGACCGGTCGGCGCCCGACGCGGCGGGCCAGCGGATCTGGACGCTCGCGAGCGCGTTGCCATTTGGCAGCCGTGCCGAGCTCCCGTTCTTTTTCGGAATCGCCCGCAGCGTGTAGTGTGTGCCGGCCGGGTGCGCGACCTTGCCATCCAGCAGCAGGTCTCGCAACTGGCCTGCGGCACCGAAGCTGATCCAGTCGATGCGTGCGTTGCCGCGATCATCGAAGCGACCCGCGAGCCTTACGGCGTGTGGTGCCGCGGTATCGCTGGCGCATTCCATCCTGAATCCCGTGGTACCGGGAATCGCGGTGCAAGGTGCCGGATACACGGTGCGCTGCACGCTCCCGCGCGCCGCCTGTTGCATCAGGTTGGCGTCCAGTGCGCGAAAATCACCTTCGGCGAAAAAGCCCGCCCACCCGGAAATGAAGCGATGGGCATCCATGGCGCCTGCGAATCGCCAGATTTCTCGTGCAGGCCGGGGATTGAGCGGGTCGAGCGGCGCCGGCACATGCGACGCCGTGATCAAGTCCAGGTAATCGTCGTTCGTGTTGCCGCCGCCATAGTAAGAGCCCGTACCACCGAACGGATTGCGGTCGGGCAGGCTCGACTGGGCCATGCGTAATCCCTGCGGCCACTTCTGCTGCCAGATTCTGGTAAAGGTGGCGACAAAGTCGCTTTGATAGCCTTGCGAACCGAAAGCGGATACCTGCTCGCCGGACAGACCGTACTGCAGCATGGACGTGAACGCAGCGGCCCGGCAGCGGCGGGACTGGGCCTGGTCGCGTGCATCCGAGCAACCCTGCTGCCATACGCTCTGCAAGGTCACCAGGGTGTTGGCCCGCACGGTCGATTTGTCGATGTCGTCGGGGAAATCGATGTTGGCCTGTGCGGACCGATCAAAATCACCGCGTTGCGCGCGGAGCATGGCTGCCATTTTCGCGTTGGCATTGGTCTCGCCCCAGGTGGCCGAGGAGAAAATGGGCGCGTGGTTCTGGTGGCACGTAATGCAGATTGCGCGGTTGGCATAGAAGACCTCCGGCTGGGCGCCGGGGCGATAGTCCTTCACCAGCTGGAATTCGAAACGGCCCGCGGCCTCGTTGTAACTGATGACTTCCAGCGTGCCGGTTTTCTCGACATAGCCGATGTAGAGCCGATCCTTGAGCAATGCTCCGGAATCGCGCTCATGGACGATCGGTTCCCCCGTGACGGCAAACACGATGCGCGGATACTTGAAGAAGTCGGGGGTCGCGGCGGCGCGCTGCAACGAGCGCCCCATCGGGATCATCGCGACCCGGGTACCTCCGAAAAACCCAGACTGCTCGAGCCCGGATTCGATGTGTTCGATCAGGGCAGAGAACGGAAATGGAATGCGGCGGATTCCTTTGTCACCAATGCGTTCCGTGACCAGATGATCGAACAGTGAGCGGCCTGTCGGCGGAAGGTCTTGGCCCGGCACGGTAGGGTCCACTGCCCATGAGGCGTAATCGCCGTCGATGTCGTGCGTAGTGCCTGTCTCGGTGACGGCATCTGTCCTGACAGGGACGGCGCCCGCGTAAACAAGTCCGACGACGCAAGCTGCGGCTATCAGGGTAAGACCGGTTACACGGCGATACGGCGACTTCACGGCTCAATCCGACGGCTCAATTCGGCGCTTCGACCCGATTGCATACAATCCTATACGCGCAAGGTACAGCATTCGGCTGGTGGCGTGCATGGCCCAGGCGGATGCCTGCCCGGAAATCGGGCAGAGAGCCAGCTGCAATGACCGCTTCCGTGAGTACGAAAGGACTTGCAGGGAGTCCATGGCGCTGGCAGGTCAGGACTGGCCTTCGCCGCGCTGGCGTTTGAGAAAAAGAATGGCCGCGGCGGGGACGTGTACCAGGCCGAATGCGCTCAAAAATGCAAGCAAGGTACGAACGCCATCGGCTGGCGTGTAATAGGTGGTCGTGACGTAGCCGAACGCGATGCCGACGGCGATGAGAATGCCGCGCAATACTGCGCGGTTCACGGTACCTTTGGTGTGCCGCGGAATGCGGAGGTGAGTGTAGGCGGCGGCTGCAAGCAGAACGACGGTGACGATTGCCATGAATAGGACGTCCATACACATGCGACAGCGGCCAGCGGCGGAAGTGCCCGGCTGTCATCGCGTGGAGGCCCGAAGGGCGGACGTGGCGATCTCGCGGTTGAGTGCGAAGAACATGATCGCTACGGGACTGCGTCCATCGCGATGACGGTTCTCGGTGACAGTGCGGTTTTTCTTGACTCACGATGGTCCGTGGTTGCCGCACGGAAAGGCGTGACGTAAACCTGGCGCGTTCAGAAACGATCGGTCAATCAGACCCTATGGCAAGAATCATCCCTTCCGACTGGCGCAACGTCGAGGCGATCGGCGCGGCGCAACGCGAGATCGAGACCCTTGCGCGACTGCAGAAGGCGCTGCCGGATGCGTACACGGTGTACCACGGCGTGCACTGGACGCGGGTGGGCGAGCGCTTCTCGATGTTCGGCGAGATCGATTTCGTGGTGGTGAACCCCGTGGGCGCGATGCTGCTGATCGAGCAGAAATCGGGTTTTCTGCAGGAGACACCGGAGGGGCTGGTCAAGTCCTACGGCGAGAAGCAGAAGAAGGTGGCGGTGCAGATGGCGCGCACCGCGGACGCGCTGCGTGCGAAGTTCTGTGCGGTGCATCGCGACGTGTCGCCGCATATCGAACTGCTGCTCTATTGTCCAGACTATACGGTGAAGCAGCCGGCGATCGCCGGCCTGGACCCGGCGCGCATCGTCGACGCGAAACGGCGCGATGCGTTCACGAAAACGGTGCAGGAGATTCTGCCTGCCGACGCCCCGGTTTCCCCTCTCGCAGCGCAAGTGCATCGATTTTTGTCGGACCAGCTGCAGCTGGTGGCGGACGTGAGTGCGCTGATCGGGCGCGCGGAGGCGATGGTGACGCGGCTGTCCGGCGGGCTCGCGGACTGGGCGCGGCGACTGGAATTCCAACCTTTCCGGCTGCGAGTGATCGGTACCGCCGGCTCGGGCAAGACGCAGCTCGCGCTCGGCGTGTATCGCGATGCGGTGGCCGCGGGCAAGCGGCCGCTCTACGTGTGTTTCAATCGCCCGCTCGCGGACCATGTTGCCGCGCTGGTGCCGGAAGGTGGCGTGGCGGCGACTTACCATCAACTCTGTGACCGGTACTTCCGCAGCCGTGGCGGCGTGCCGGATTTTGCCGACCCTGAATGTTTCCCCCGGCTGGAGGAAGCGCTGGCGAGCGGGCCGGCGGACGAGCAATGGCGCTTCGACGTGCTGATCGTCGACGAGGGGCAGGATTTTTCCGAATCGTGGCGGGATGCCTTGCTGGGACTGCTGCGCGAGGACGGGCACGCGTGGTGGCTGGAAGATCCGCTGCAGAATCTCTACGGGCGCGAGCCGGTGCGCTTGCCGGACTGGGTGACGTTGCATTCGAACGTTAACTACCGCAGCCCGCGCGACGTGCTCGGGTACGTCAACCGGCTGCTCGACGGCGGGGCAGCGGTGGAGGCGGGCAGCCCGTTCATGGGATCGGACGTGCAGATCTCGACTTATGCCGATGCCACGGGACTGATCGATGAGACCAAACGCGCGATCACACGCTGCGTCGGCATGGGCTATACGCGCGGGGACATTGCGCTGGTGAGTTTTCGCGGGCGGGAGCGCTCGCGGCTGATGAGCTACACCCAGCTCGGACCGCACACGCTGAAGACTTTCACCGGGAAATACGATCTGCTGGGCGACCCGGTGTATACCGAAGGCGAACTGCTGCTTGAAACCGTGTACCGGTTCAAGGGGCAGTCCGCGCCTTGCGTGGTGCTGACGGAAGTGGATTTCGAGAACTTCGACGAACTCGCGCGGCGCAAACTGTTCGTTGGCGCTACCCGCGCGCGCATGCACCTGACGCTGATCGTCTCGGAAGCCGCGGCGGCGCAATTAATCAAGGTGGTTGGGTAGGTGAGGTTGGTGGGGCAGCCTTCAGGAATCTCCCAACGCATACGCCGCCGAAGGCGCAGAGGAACGATGGGAACAGAATATCGCTTCCAAATCGCGCGCGGCGAGCAGAAGCTGGCGAACGCATTCATGTTCTCTTCGTGCCTTTGGCGCCGGCATCACGTTGGCTTCGCAAACGTGAGCCCGCTCCTCAACAAGCCGCGATGCGGCGTGTTGTGTGTTTCGCACTTAAGCCATTTCCTCCGCGACCTCTGCGATGTACGGTGTCCTCAGCGGCGCCTTGAGCTGACGCAATGAAAAGCGCTACAGTGACCGATCTGTCAGATTGAGTGTCTGCCGTCATGTCCAGGTCTCCGATTCCCGACAAATCGAAACTTGACCGCGCGATCACCGACGCGCGCCGGCGCATGGACGAGCGCGCGGCGACCTATCGCGAACGGGCACTGAAACTGTACCCGCATGTCTGCGGACGCTGCGGGCGTGAATTCTCCGGGGTGCGGCTGCGCGAGTTAACGGTGCATCACCGGGACCACAACCACGACAACAATCCGCTGGATGGCAGCAACTGGGAACTGCTGTGCATTTACTGCCACGAGAACGAACACGCAAGATTCACGGACGAGGCGATGAGGGATCGGGGACCGGATGCGCAGGGCGCGGTGGCGACGCACAATCCGTTCGCGGATCTGAAGAAGAAGCTGGACGAGAAGAACAGGCGTTGATGGCGAGGGCGATCCCGGTTGGGTGTGAGGCGAATCCCGAGTCGCGCCGCATGCGGGTGTGATGGTTGCGATGGGCCCGCTGCTGACGCTGAAGGTGCACGATGCCTTGCGCGCCGCCGCGCGCACCAGCGCGACGACAGTCGAGTGCTCGCTGACCCTGGATCGTTCGACCACGATGGTCGAGGTGGACGATACGGGATGGACCTGGCAAGGGCAACGATTCCCGTGGATGGCGTCGTGCAAGGACAGAACCATCTACCACTGGGACGGTGAGGGTTTTCAGCCGGTAGCGCGGTTCACCACGTCGCTGATCAAGCTGGTGCCAACGGAGTGGGGGCCGCCGACGTTCGAGATCGACGGCATCAAGATGCTGCCAACGGCGCAAGTCTCACCTTACGCAGATGCAGAACGCAAGGTCGCACTGATCCAGCCGCGCGGCAAGACGATCCTGGATACCTGTGGCGGCCTGGGTTACTTCGCCGCCTGGTGTGTGCAGGGCGGCGCCAGGCAGGTACTTTCCTTCGAAAAGAATCCGGACGTGATCTGGCTGCGCAGTCTCAACCCGTGGTCGCCGTCCGCCGGTGACGTAGTATCCCTGACTCAGGGCGATATCGCTGGAGAGATCGTGCAGATGTCCAGCGAATCGGTCGATGCGATTCTGCACGACCCGCCGCGTTTCGGGATCGCGGGCGACCTGTACGCGCAGGCGTTCTACGATCATCTGGGCAGGGTGCTGAAGCGCAGGGGCAGACTGTTCCACTACACTGGCATGCCGAACAAGCTGACCAGCGGGCGCGATGTGCCGAACGAAGTGGCGAAGCGGTTGCGGCAGGCAGGCTTTGCGACGGAGTTGATAGGCGATGGGGTGTTGGGGGTGAAGAGATGAAAGAAGCGCGACCGGGTGGAGATTCGGAAAGGCGGGGCTGAGGACTGAGGGAAGGGCAGGACTGAGTTTCGAGGACTGAGTGAACTGCGAAAAGCGAAAAGCGGAAAACGAGAAGCGAGGGGCGAGGTCGGCGTCGAGCCGACGCCCTTCTCGCGATGACGGCTCCGGGATAAGGTGGACGAATGAACGAAACAGACTGGCGCGGCAGATTGCTGCACATCCATATTGCGGACAAGGCGTCGGCGCCGATGCTGGAATTGCCGCAGGCGAAGCTGATCGCCGGAGTCGGCATCGAGGGCGACCGATATGCCACCGGGCTCGGCACGTACTCGAAGATGCCGCGGTCGGATCGGCAGGTGACGCTGATCGAGATCGAGGCGCTGGAGGCGATCGAGCGCGATTACCGTATCGTGCTCACGCCGCAGGAGACGCGCCGCAATCTCACCACGCGCGGCGTGCCCTTGAACCATCTCGTCGGCGAGCGCTTCCGGGTCGGCGAGGTGGTGCTATATGGCGTGCGGTTGAACATCCCGTGCAAGTATCTGGAGCAGGTGACTGGCAAACAGGTGTTCGGCCCGCTCACGCACCGCTCGGGGCTGAACTGCGAGATCGAAACGGGGGGCATCATCCGGCCTGGGGACGTTATTGAACCCGCGGGGCGATGAAGGCTGCGATATGCGCGAGCGGTATTGCTCGATCAGGCCCGAATACTTCTGATTGGAGCCCTTGTCAGCCGGCCTTCGGCCAGAACAGATAGGCATCCATCGCCAGTACACCGGCATCCACGCCAGCGTCGATGCGCTCGACTTTTGGCGCGGGACCGGCGGCGGCAAAGGCCACCGGCAGCGGCAGGAAGTGTTCCGGGCTCGGGTGCGCGCGCCCGGCATGCGGCGCGCGTTCCTTCCATGCAGCAAGCGCGTCGCGGTCGTCCTCGCGCAGGGCGCGGTCGATCCAGCCTCTGAATTCCTCGACGTAAGGCGCCGGCGGCGTTTCGGCGGGCTGCCTGCCGTGGCTTTGCACGAACTGCATCCATTCGCGCAGGTTGTGGGTCATGTGGCCGGAGCCGACGATCAGTACTTCCTCCTTCGCCAGCGGCGCCAGCGCAGCGCCCATGCGCAGATGATGCGCAGCGTCGAGCGAGGGCTGCACCGCGATCTGCGCCACCGGCAGGTCGGCGTCGGGAACCATGTGCAGCATTGGCACCCATGCGCCGTGATCCAGGCCACGGGTGCTGTTCTCCGATGCGGATATGCCGGCGCCCTGCAGCAGTTCAAGCGCGCGTCGCGCAACGTCGGGTGCGCCGGGCGCCGGATAGCGCAACGCGTACAGTTCGTCGGGAAAGCCGCCGAAGTCGTGGATGGTTTCGGGTTCTTTGGTGGTCGAGAGCGCCGGCGATGCGGTCTCCCAATGCGCGGACGCGATCAGGATCGCGCGCGGGCGGGGCAGCCGGCGGCCGAATTCGGCCCATGCTTGCCCGGCCGCACCGGCGTGCAGCGCATGCATCGGCGATCCGTGAGAGATGAAGATGGTTGGGAGCATGGTGACCAGCTATAGGTCCATGGCGACACGGCAGGCCGCAGACAAGCAGGCCGGCGTGCCGAGTGTCAAGTATGCAGCCGACTGGACAGTGCGGTATCGACGTCCATGCCCGGTGCGGCGGCGTTGTCGGGTGCCTTCTGACCGCGGATCAGCTCGAACTCCACCGGTGGCGAATCCGCGCCCTGCGTGAATGCGCGCACCGTCAGTTCGTCTCCGCGCACCCAAATCTCGACGGGAACGAGCACCCCGTCTTCGTTGCGCAACCGACCCGTGGCAATGTCACCCCTCTGGATCGTGTTCACCGAATAAACGTAGCCGCCGAAATTGAGGGTGCCGTTGACCGCGGTTTTCTGCACCGCAAGCGATGCGCGGGCGGGCTGGCCATTGAACTGTCCGCTGAACTGCCCGGCGAAGGGGTTTTCCGTCTGGCCTGCCGCGGGTATCGGCAGGGCGATCAGCGCGAGCCACAGCATCGTGCCGAACCAATTCGTGTTCCGGATTCGCATGTTGCGAGCCTCCTTTGCCGGTTGCCGATGGTCAGCGGCAACGCTGTTTCGACTCCCAAATACTAATGGAAACCGCTGGTGCTGGAATGTTGCGCTGCCGCCGGCTGCGACAAGCGGGAAGTCGGGTCGTGGCTAATGGCGGCTCTGCAACGCGGTTCAATCGAACACGCCGCGCCCCTGGAACCCGCGCACGCCGCCTCGCTTCGACCTGGCGGTCATTGCAACCCGGAGGCACCGTTGCGACGCGCACCGCAGGACCGACGCGGTGATCCCGTTCCGCCGCGTCCATGCCTGCGCCAACTAGCGGTGCAGGTTTTAGCAGTGTGCTGAATTTCCCTGGATTGACGAGCCAGCTGCCGACTGCTCAGACCGCTTAGCTCACTCAGCGTTTGCGGTGCGCGACGTGAACCCTGCCTTCGCCCCGGAACCGCACGGATCGCCAATGCGTTGTCGCCGGCCGTTTAAGAAAGCTCGCGACAAAAAACAACGCCGCCCCGGGGTGAGGCGGCGTGTGAGGAAGCTCGTATGGCGGCCAGTGGCGCGACGCGGCGCTCGAAGTTGCCGCCTGCGGTCAACTATTTCTTTTCCTTGCCACCCGGGCCGATCTCGGCGCCGGTGGTCTTGAACGGACCCGCGCTTGGACCTTTGGCTTCGACACCGCCCGGACCGACCTCCAGCGACATGGCTTTGAATGGGCCTGCGCCGACCTTGAGTTCGGCGCAGCCGTGGATACTGGCGGCAATCGCCGCGATGACCAGGAATCGGACCGTTGATTGAATGGCATTCATGCTCGTATCTCCACCGAAGTGCGGGCAGGTGCGCCCGCGCAGGGATCAGGGATGCAAGAAACTTGCCGCCCGCAAGCTTCCAATCCAGGGGCCGGGCCGGCCGATTTGGTGCGAAAGAAACTACTGATGCAGTCGAAGTCAGTGCCGCGTCCAGAGTTCCCGGCTGCCGCCGCCGAAGGTGGGCAACAGGTGGTTCTGATTCCAGGCAGTAGCCCAGCGACTACCTGTCGGGACGTGACAAGGCCTCGATGACTGCCGCTTTCTCGCTTTCGTCCAGTTTCGGAGGATGGGTCTTGAGGAACTCGACCAGGTGGGCCGGGCGTTTTGCAGGCGGTATCGGCGCTAGGATCGCGCGCGCCATCCGGAAGGTGTGGCACTGTGAACACTTGGCGTCGAAGATCGTCTCGCCTTCGCTGACCTCGTCAGCATTGGCAACAGCCGGCAACAACATCGCGGCAATCAATAGTCGTACAGGCACTGCACTCTCCCGGATCCGGACACACTGGTTCCCCAGCTTCAATCATCTCCGTATTCAAGGCTGTCATCAACCGCAACGATTGTCATATGGACGATCCATTCCCGCGCACGGGCGTCCACTTATGGATAATGTCGGCCTTGCCTACTCAAGCAGCACCCATGAGCATCCAGTGGTTCCCCGGACATATGGACCAGGCGCGCAAGAACGCGGCCAGGGCCATGAAGCAGGTCGACGTGGTGATCGAAGTGGTCGACGCGCGCTTGCCGGAAGCCAGCAGCAATCCGTTGATCAAAACTCTGCGCGAACACCGGCAGCGCCCTTGCCTGAAGGTTCTGAACAAGGCGGACCTCGCGGATCCGGCAGTGACGAAAGCCTGGCTGAGTGACTACAACAGCCAGCCGGGGGTGACGGCGGTCGCGCTGTCGTGCAAGAACCCGCGGGACGTCGCGCGCATTCCCGCCCTTTGCCAGAAAATCGCGCCGCATCGCAACGACAACTTCAAGCCGCTGCGCATGATGATCATGGGGATCCCGAACGTCGGCAAGTCGACACTGATGAACGCCCTGCTGAAGCGCCGGGTGGCCGCGGTGGGCGATGAGCCGGCAGTCACGAAGAGTCAGCAGCGCCTCGATCTGAACGAACGCATGTGGCTCATAGATACACCCGGCCTGATGTGGCCGAAGATCCGCTACCCGGGCGACGGCATGATGCTGGCGGCGAGCCACGCGATCGGCGTGAACGCGGTGATACCGGAAGAAGTCGCCATGTTTCTCGGCGAACTGCTGCTCGCGCGCTATCCGGACCGGCTGTCGGCGCGTTACGGGATTGCCACCGAAGGCCTGGATCGCGCGGACCTGATCGAAGCGATCGCGCAGCGCCGCGGTTGCCATGTCAAGGGCGGCGGCCTCGACCTGGAGAAGGCCTCGATCATCCTGCTGACCGATTACCGCGGTGGCAAGCTCGGCCCGATCAGCCTGGAAACCCCGGAATCGCGCCGCGCGATGCTCGCAGCCGGCGTTCCCGAAGTCCGGGATGAGCCGGAAGACAGCGCGGACTGAAGCACAGCTGCCCCGGTTGCGTGTTCCGGGCGGCCGGCCGAAGTGGGATACCATGCTGCTTTCCCGCGAAAGGATCCCTATGAGAATCGTTGCATCGTGTGTTTTTGTACTGGCGCTGGCCGGATGTTCGGGCGAACAGTCGTCTTCTTCCGTCAAACTCGAAACGGACGAACAGAAAACACTTTACGCCCTGGGCGTCGCGGTGAGCCAACCGCTGTACCCATTTGAGTTGAGCGAGGAGGAACTGGCCTACGTGCGGGCCGGACTCGAGGACGGCGTGATGAAGCGCGATTCCAAGGTCGACATGGACGAGTTTGGACCGAAGATCGAAGAACTCGCGCGCACCCGCGTATCGAAGGCGGCCGAAGGCGCGCGCACCGCCGGCAGCGAGTTCCTGGCGAAAGCCGAAACCGAGGAAGGCGCCATCAAGACCGAATCGGGCGTCGTGGTGAAGACGCTGACCGAAGGCAACGGCGCGAAACCCAAGGATACGGATACCGTGAAGGTTCACTATCACGGTACGTTGACCGACGGTACGGTGTTCGACAGTTCCGTGGACCGTGGCGAGCCGATCACGATTCCGCTCGGCAACGTGATCCCGTGCTGGATCGAAGGCGTGCAGGAGATCAAGGTCGGCGGCAAGAGCCGCCTGGTGTGCCCGGCGGATACAGCCTACGGCGACCGCGGCTCGGCGCCCCGCATTCCCCCGGGCGCAACACTGGTGTTCGAGGTGGAACTGCTGGAGATCATGTAAATCAGGGCCGGGCACCGAGGCCGGAGCGCAGGGACGACGGGCGGGACTGAGTTAACTTCCGGTCCGGGATCCGGGCATGCACTGGTGCCCGGCACCCGGTACCAGGGAAGTTCAGGACAGCAAATAAAGTGCAAGAGCGTTTAACGGTCGTCGCGCCTTGCCGCTCGCGGCAGATTCCGGACGACAGAAGCAGACGGCGGGATTGAATACCGATGAAATGGCTGGACGGGATTCCGCTGTGGCTCATCGTGCTGGTAGCGCTGTACATGTTGCTGGCGCCGTTCGTGCCGGAACCGCATCTGTGGCAGAAACTGAAGATGTTGTTTGCCGGCGAACTGGTCAGGCCGATCGATATCTTCGATCTGTTCTGGCATATCGTGCCGTTCTTGGTGCTCGGGTTGAAGCTGGTCCGAATGCGTGGCCTGAAACGCGGCTGAGCGCGATCGCCGCATCCGGCCGCCGGCCGGCTATTGAGCTTGCGCCACCAGCCTGAGCATGTCGCTCTCCGAGATCATGCCGACCAGCTTGCCGTTGTCCACCACCGGCAGGCAACCGATACGGTGGGCGAGCATTTTAGCGGCGGCGTCGCGTAGTGGCGTGTCCGGCGATGCCGTGTGCACCGGTTCGACCATCGCTTCCTTGACCGCGACCGATCGTAGCATCAGGTCCTCGGCGCGGGAGCCATAGCCCAGCGCGCGCAGAAGCGCGCCGCGGAACAAGTCGCGCTGGGAGAGGATGCCGGCGAGGTCGCCATATTCGTCGAGTACCGGCAGATGGCGGATTCGCTCCTGTTTCATCAGTTCATCCGCGACCAGAAGCTTGTCGTTCCGCTGGAGGGTATATACCTGGGTTTGCATCAGATCGCGAACGGTTTGTGGTTTGGTTCCCATGGCAGACTCCGGAAAAGTGGTTGCGCGAATTCTATCTTTGCCGCCGGCGGATAAGCGAGAACCGGCCCGTGCGACAAAAAAGCCGAGTGCCTGTATCTTTGCCGCTGGAGGCGGCCGGCTTTCGCTCAGGAGGGACAGGAAGGCCCGGTGCATAACGAGCGTGCAGGAACGCACGCCAATGGAGGAGGTCCTTGATGCCCCGAACCAGAATGATCGTTGCCGACATGCGCCTTGCGGCTGCCGCGCGAATTCGACGATACACTGCCGTGGCGTCGATTGCCGGACTCGCGCTGGTCTGCCTGGCGTTCGTCGTGAATGCGCAGACGCAGGCGTTCCCGGAGCCGGGAACCGAGTTCCAGGAATGCGATACCTGCCCGGTGATGGTGGTGATTCCGAAGGGGCAGTACGAAATGGGCGCGCCGCCCACCTCGTTCGGACGGTTCCACACCGAAGGTTTCCTGCGCTCGGTGACGTTCGCAAAGCCGTTCGCGCTCGGCAAGTACGAAGTGACGTTCGACGAGTGGGATGCCTGCGTGGCCGACGGCAAGTGCGTGAAAGCGGACGACGACGGCCTGGGGCGCGGCCGCCGGCCGGTGATCAATGTCAGCTGGAAAGAGGCGCTTGCCTACGCCGAGTGGCTGGCGCAGAAGACAGGCAAGCCTTACAGGCTGCCTTCCGAAGGGGAGTGGGAGTATGCAGGCAGGGCGGGCGGTGCGCTTTCGCGTTATCTCGGCATTCCTCCGCAAGAGGTCTGCAAACACGGCAACCTCTACGATCTTTCCGGACTGAAGAAACACGAGTACGACTGGGACCATGTGTCCTGCGACGATGGCCACGCGGACACTGCGCCGGTCGGCTCCTACCAGCCCAACAGCCTGGGGTTGCATGACATGTTGGGCAACGTGTGGGAGTGGACGATGGATTGCGAAAACCCGAGCTGGCGCGTGGCGCCGAGCGACGGTTCGCCGTGGACCTACGGCAATTGCAGGCAGCGCGCGTACCGCGGCGGGTCGTGGCTGGAGCTCGTGCCGCATTACCTGTATCCCGGGCACCGCTACAAGTACTTCAATTCACGGCAGCGGGATCTCGGCTTTCGCGTGGCGCGGACGCTGTCCTGACACCGACGCGCGAACGATGCACGCATCTACGGCGCAGAGTCGACTTCGATCGAAAGACGGGATGCGGCCGGAGTTACCGGTGCGGTGGCTCGGCGGGTGCCAGTACCGGTTCGTCATCCGGCTCGGCGCCGTGATAGGTAATGCGCAAGGCTTCATCCTCGGCATCGTCCCAGGCTTTCGCGGCGCGGCGTTCGAAGCGCTCGCGGCTGCTGCGTTTCAGCACGGCCTCGTACGCCTGCTCGACGGTGATGCCGCGGGACTCGATCAGTGCGACGGCGGCCTTGCAGCCGGCTTCGATGTCTTCGTCCTTGGCGTGCGAATCGACAATCCAGAGTTTCATTTCTGCTCCTGAAAGTACCATTTCCGGCCGGATCTGCCGGAAAAAAACGAGTAACTATATCGCGGTTCGGCGCGGGAGCCGAATGTTGCGCCCGGGCAGGGACCGTTCGCAGTGCGTTGCGCGGGCAGATCGATCTGCCTGTATCGTTCATGTTTGCAAACAGCCGGCAGCGGGTACCGCAGCGCCGATTACGATTGCGGAGCATGTGAAAACCCGCCGGACTCACGCGATGCGAAGGCCGTTCGACCGGCAATACAAGATATGGAGCAACTCTTGAAAACTGATGCACGACGTCCGCGTCGCGTTCGGCGAGTCGCGGCGGGGGAATCCTGGCTGCACGTTGCGGCGACGGTTGCAGTCGTCTGCCTGCTCGCGTTTCCGGTACGGGCGCAGCAGGATTTCCCGCCAGCGGGCGGCGAATTGCAGGATTGCAAGGCTTGCCCGGTGATGGTGGTGATTCCGGCGGGTTCCTACCAGATGGCTTCACCACCGGCTCCGTGGGGCCGCTTTTATCGCGAAGGCACGGTTCGCGGGGTGACTTTCCGCGAGCCCTTCGTGCTGGGCAAGCACGAGGTCACGTTCGACGAGTGGGCTGCGTGCGTCGGCGATCGCAAGTGCGACGAACTTGACGACAAAGGCTGGGGGCGCGGCCGCCGGCCGGTGATCAATGTCACCTGGAAGCAGGCGAATGCCTATGCCGAGTGGCTCGCGGACAAGACCGGCCAGCCGTACCGCCTGCCATCCGAGGCGGAGTGGGAATATGCGGCACGGGCGGGCGCCGGGCAGACGCGCCTGTTCGATTTGTCTGCCGAAAGTGTTTGCAAGCATGCAAACCTGTATGACCTGACGGCGAAAAAAGCGCTGGAGTACGAATGGGAACATGTGCCGTGCAGCGACGGCCACACGGAAACCGCGCCGGCCGGTTCGTTCAAACCCAATGCCTTCGGCCTGCACGACATGCTGGGCAATGTCTGGGAATGGACCATGGATTGCGGAAAGCCGGTCTGGCGCGACCTGCCGAAAGACGGTTCGGCCTGGCTGCGCGGAAACTGTTCCGAACGCGCGTTTCGCGGAGGATCGTGGTTGCAGTTGCCGCCGGTTTTCCTGCGCCCGGCAGACCGCTACAAGTTCGTCGAGGCGCGGTATAACGACCTCGGTTTCCGGGTGGCGAAGTCGTTGCCTTCGCGGCGCGCTGAATGAGCGCGCCCAGCACCGGCCCGGGCACATCACGTACCGCATGGCTGACGGTGGCGCCGGCCACATTGGTGGTCGTGGCCCTGGTGCTGGCGTTCTATTTCATGGAGCCGGCGCCGCCCGATACCATCGTGATCAGCACGGGCACGGAAGAAAGCGGCTACCAGCTGTTCGCCCAGCGCTACCAGGAGATCCTTGCACGCGACGGCGTCACCGTTGAACTGCGCGGCTCGGCCGGTTCGCAGGAGAACGTGGCGCGCCTGATGGACCCGGAAGCCGGTGTGGACGTTGGATTCTTCCAGAGCGGTTCGGCTTACGCGGCAAATTCGCCGGACCTGGTTTCGCTCGGTGCGATCTACTACGAGCCGTTGTGGATCTTCTACCGCGGGCCTGAGATTTCGGAAATGGCCGGCCTGCACGGCAAGAAGCTGGCGATCGGCCCGCTGGACAGCGGTACCAACGCGCTTTCGATCCAGTTGCTCGCGATCAATGCCGTGGTCCTGCCGCCGACCGAGCTGCTGACCATCGGCGGGCGCGAAGCGGCGGATAAGCTGCTGAGCGGCGAGATTGGCGCCATGTTCCTGGTCGCACCGCCGGAAGCCCCGCTGGTTGCGGAACTGGTGTCAGCCCCGGGCATCAGGCTGCTGAGCCTCGATCGCGCGGAAGCGTATACGCGCCGCTTCCCCTTCCTGAACCGGAAGCTGCTGCCACGCGGGGTATTCGATTTCATCAGCGACGTTCCGCCGCACGACGTAACACTGCTGGCGCCAACGGCGAACCTGCTGGTGAGCAACGAACTGCATCCGGCGATGGCGTACCTGCTGATGAGTGCGGCGACCGAGATACATAGCGGTTCGGCGCTGTTCAATCGCGCGAGGGAGTTTCCCGCGCCGCTGGATGCGGATTTCCCGCTGAGCGAAGCCGCCGGGCGCTACTATGAATCGGGCCCGCCGTTCCTGCAGCGCTACCTGCCGTACTGGGCGGCGATACTGGTGGATCGCTTGTGGATCACGCTGCTGCCGGTGCTGGCGCTGATGGTGCCGCTCGCGCGAATCGCGCCGCAGGTCTATCGCTGGCGGATACGCTCGCGCATCTATCGCAGGTACGCCCAGCTGAAGGAAGTGGAGCTGGAGCTGGACACCGAACCGGCCGCCGACAAGCTCAAGGAGCTGCTGGAACGGTTGGACAAGATCGAGGACGTGGTCAATCACATCCACACACCGCTTGCCTATACCGAGAACCTTTACATGTTCCGCGTGCACATCAACCTGGTGCGGGACAAGGTCGAGCGTGCGCTCAGATATTCCGCGTGATTCAAAACTGAAAGGAGAAGAAGCATGATCGATGTCGTTGCCATGATTACCGCCAAACCCGGCCAGCGGGAGAAGATACTCGAGGCTGCGCGCGACAATCTGGCGGCCGTGCGTGCCGAAGAGGGTTGCATCGAGTACCGCCTGGCCGTGGATGCCGAAGGCTTCAAGTTCCAGACGCCGGTTGGATCGGATACTTTCCTCGTCATCGAAAAGTGGGAAGATGGCGACGCGCTGAAGGCCCATGCTGCCGCACCGCACATGGCTGCCTACGCGGCGAAAGTGAAGGACCTGATCGCCAGCCGCGTGATCCATGTGCTGGAGTCGGCGGAATAACAGAAGTTCGGAGGACAGAAGTTCGAGTACCGGATGGCAGGGTTGAAGAACGAACTGCAGGGCTGGCGGGTGAAACGCGGGAACGGCGGACGAGGATAAGCCGGACAGAGTCGGGGAGGAACGGGCGGTGGCGCAGGTCGATGGATTCTTTGTGTACGGCACGCTGATGCGCGGGGAGTCGCGGTTTTCCGCGATTGCGGCGCACGGGATCGTACGGGTGCTGCTCGCGCGCGGCCCCGGGCAACTCTTTGCCACGGATGGCGATTATCCGATGGTGCGTCTGACCGGCGCAGGTGCGGACGACTTGGTGTACGGAGAGTTCGTTCGCGTCGACGCCTTCGATTCGGCGCGCGTGGCGCTGGATGCGCTGGAAGGATTCGCCGGCCATGGCAACCCGAAAAACGAGTACGAGCGGATGCTGGTCGATGTCGACGTTGGCGGCGCCAGGCTGATGACGGCATGGACTTACGTCGCGCCCGAACGACGTCCCGTGCGGGACCAGATCGCATCGGGATGCTGGCGGAGCCACCGCGGTGTTCGCGACGCTTTTTTCCGTCAGCTTGCGCTGGCACACGGCCGGTCCGACACTGAAACCATCCAGGCGCTGAGCGAAGGGAGTCTTTCGGAGTTCAAACTCGCAAAGCAGTCCGGGCTCTGGACTGCGCTGGCCTGAAATGCGGCCGAGATGGGCGGAAGGACCGGGAGCCGGGTACTGAGGACTGGGTAAACTTCAGGTCCGGGAAAACACCGGTGCCCGGTGCCAGGGAATGCAGGACTGAGTCACTGCGAAGTAAACGGTCGATGATCGCGTCGGGACGGTATGACGAACCGTTCGACTCAAGCCAGAAACAGCTCCGGGTCTACGGCAACCGTGTTCAGGTAAACGCTGAAATGCAGGTGCGCGCCCGTTACACGGCCGGTGGCGCCGACACGGCCGATCTGCGTGCCGGCGACAACGCGTTCGCCGGCGTGCACATCGGTTGCGCTCAGATGGGCATACAGGGTGAGAAAGCCGCGCCCATGATCGAGGATCATGGTGTTGCCGGAAAAGAAGTAGTCACCGACATCGATTACCTCGGCGGCGCCGGCTGCCCGCACCGGTGTGCCGTCCGGTGCGGCGATGTCCATGCCGCTGTGCGGGCTGCGCGGCTGGTCGTTGAAGAAGCGGCGCAATCCATATGAACTCGACTTGCGGCCTTCACAGGGCTGCAACAGCCGCATCGACTCGGGCGCCTGCTCGCTGAAGGTCTTGCGCATGCGCTCCAGATGCGCGCGCTCGCGCCGGTAGCGGGCCAGGTCTTCGGCAGACAAGTCCACCTGTCCCGGCTTCACCGTCAGCCGCTGTTCTTCGTAGCGCCTGGGTTCGATCGGAACCGGAATTTTTTCCCGCGCGCGGCCAGCATGTTCGACCGACAGGTCCATGGTGTTGCCGGCAGTTGCGCTGAGTGGAATGCCGACCACCGCAATCCAGTCGCTTGCGTCGCCCGCGACCATCGCGCGTTCGCCATTGAAGCGCGCAACCGGCGCCGTCTGCGCAGGTCCGAGCCTGACGACGGCAACACCGCCGGGAACGTTGGCAGCGCGCGGCAGTTGGAATGCGTGCGTTCGAAGTGGCGAGAAGGCGGGGACCGCGGCGAGAAGCTGCAGAAATGCTCGACGGTTCATGCGTTGCACGGGAGCCCTGGAATGTCGTGTACGCCGCGATGCTGCGGCTCGCCCGGGAGTATAGATTCTATTCCGCGAATATTCACGTGTAGGGCTACTCCAGACGCGGCGGCACGTGGATGCCGGCCGGTGTGCGCAGGAACGATACGACGAGGACGGCGCAGAGCAACGGATAGAGCGAAAGCAGGCGCAGCGTGAACGTCGGGCTGCCGAACAGATCGAACGCCAGCCCGACCGGAAGCGGGCCGAGCGAGGCGCCAACGACTGCCATCATCTGTCCCGCACCCTGCAGACTGCCGAGATGCCTGCGGCCGAAATAGCGCGGTATCAGGTAGCCGAACAGCGTCATGCTGAACGCGTTGTTCAGACCGAACAGCGCCGCGTAGACCAGTGCGCTCGAAAGTCCGCTCACCAGCGTGACGCCGTTCAGCGCCGCGGTCATTACCGCCAGCGCTGCGGCGAAAACGTAACGCGTGGGGAAGCGGTCGAGCAGCTTGCCGACGACCGGCATGCACGCCACCATGACCAGCGCGGAAACCGGGAACACGCGCGCCGCGATCTCGGCGCTGATCCCCTGGCCGGTCAGAATCGATACCTGGTGGAAGTGCAGCGTCGTGACCAGCATCGAGATGCCGAACCAGCCGGCGGCGAGCAGGTAGAACGTCGGCGTGGCGAGCGCTTCGCGCAGCGTCAGTCCGTCGAGTGCGGCGGGCGGCGCAGTGCCGGGCGGCGTCGGGTCGCCGTCGACAATCAGTCCCTTGTCCTCGGGCCGGTCGTAGATCAGCAACAGTACCGGCGGCAGCAGGATTGCCCAGGTGATCAGGCCGAGCACGACCCAGGCGACGCGCCAGCCGAATGCATCGATCAGATATTGGCCGAGCGGCGGATGGATCGCCATGGACGTCGAGAAACCGAGCGCCATCAGCCCCATGGCGAAGCCGCGGCGCCGGCTGAACCATTGCGCCACGAGATTGGCGCAGTTCATCATCAGCGAACCCTGGCCGAAGAAACGCAGCAGGGCGAATCCCAGCGCCAATGTGACGATACCTGTGGAAGCGCCGAAGAGCATGCAGGCCAGCCCAAGCGCGAGCGCCGTCAGCGTGCTCATCCGCCGCGCTCCGTGGCGGTCTGTCAGCCGGCCCATGCGCGGCAGCAGCAGCGCTGCGATCAACGTAGCGAAACCGTAGGCGCCTGCGATCGCAGATCTTGACAGGCCGAGGTCATCGGCGATCGGTCCGACGAATACGCTGAACGTGTGCGATTGCCCGGGACCGCTTGCGAAAATGCCGAGACCCGCGACCGCAAGGATGGTCCAACCGTAGAACGCTCGGCGTTGGAGCGCCTGGAAAATCGAATTGCGGATACCGTCCGGTGTCATCGCATCGCGGACTTTAACAGCTTGCATCCGATGGATTGCGGCTCGCAACCATCAATCCATTTCCATCCCCGTGACCTGCCGGTATCCGGAATCAGCAACCTGCGGCGGCGTCCGGCTCCGCCCGCGTATCGAGAAACGTGGCGATCGCGCCACGGGCAACCGGCCGGTCCTCCAGCCACGCATCGAACCGGTAGCGCGACAGCGGCAGCGAGAGCGCTTCGAGGCGTACCGACACCACGAACGACCGGTCGGCCGGCACGCGTTCGATGAAAAAACTGACTTCCCGGATTGCCACCAGGTAACCGATGCGTGCTGCGGCGGCGCCGTCGTCGCGCCAGCGCCGCAAGGCTTCCCATGCGGCAGCCGCCTGGGCCGCCGCCTCGATCGTTACCAGTGCCGGCGCGCTGCCGTCCGATACCAGCGCGCAGGCGCCCGGTACGCTGGCGCTGGCGGCGAGGCCGTCAGCGGTTTGCTGCAGGATTGCGGAAAGGAAACGCATCGGCGGGCAGTGCGGCAGCAGCCGCTCGACGGCCGGCAGATCCGCGTCGGTCGCAACCCGGGCTATGTCCGTCGCCGTGTCCTGTGCCTTCAGCGGCGGGCCGAGCACCAGTTCGCCGTTGGCCACCAGGTCGCCGGCGCGCTTCAGGTCGAAGCGCACATGCGAGCGGTCATCTTCGCGTGCCGACAGCTCGAGCTGTTCACCGGGGAGAACGAGCTGGCGCAGGCGAGCGAATGCGATGCCTTGCAGGCCGCGCGGCTGGTCCATGCCGTTTGCCAGGGCTTCCAGCGTCAGCGCGAGTTCCGCCACGCCGGGAAGAATCGGCCGCCCGGGAAAATGGCCCTCGAACCAGGCACCGCCGGCTGGCACGTCGATTCTCGCGTTCATGCGCGCCTGGCGACGATGGTGGCGATGGCGAACTCGGGGTAGGCGTCGCGGATCGCGGCGATATCGGGAAAGATGCGGACATCCGCGAAGCCGTTCGCCTGCAATGCGGCGGTCCATTGCTCCGGGGTGAGAAAACCGCCATTCGGGCGCCAGTCAGGGTGCAGCACGGGTTCGCGAAACGCGGTCAGCAGGTTGAACACCAGTTCGAGGTGCAGGGGCTTGCCTGGAAACGGACGGATGTACTCGGACATGACCAGCACGCCGTGTTCGCACAGCGCATTGCGCAATTCGTGCAGTGTCGCCGCCAGGTCTCGGGCGACGTGCAGCACGTTGACACCATAGGCAAGCGCGTAGTTGCCGGGCACGACTTCGGATCCGGCAAAGGCGCGATCGATGTCCAGTACCGTAAACCGGAAAGGGCATGCCGGGTGACGCGCCGTCAGCTCGCGCCGGGCGCGCTTGAGGAACAGCGGCGAGATGTCCGTCAGGTGGTAGACGTCGATGTCGGCAGCGCGGTTCGTGCGCTCGAGCTGTTGCAGCAGCGTGTCCGCGCCGCTGCCGAGCCCGCCGCCGATCTCGAGGATGGCGCATGCGCCGTCCGGCAGATTCCGTGCCGCCGAGATCGCGCCGACCGCGTTGCTGACCGCATAGAGCGGATTGTCGTTCGAGAAGTACTTTACCCAGGGGATGATGCCTTCGGGGCCGAACAATGCCTGTTCGCCGGAAATCGTGCCGCGGAGAACGGCAGGGTAGTGCGCGGCGGCGAGCGCGGCGATCTCGTAACAGGGCAGGCAGCGCGGATCGTGGGCACGCTGCCTGGCCAGGATCTCGTCGGGGTCCAGTTCAGGCAGCGATCCCGTGCGGTAGCGCGTTTGGCCGTCGGCGCCGGCGCTGCGGTCGAGCCAGCCGGCCCATGCGAGCATTTCGAGCAGCCAGGTGGCTGGCACCCGTGCAATCTCCGGGGCGAGTTCCGCGCGCGCAATGGCCTGTTCTGCCGTGGCGTCCTGCCGGCAGGCCTGCGAGAGTCCGGTCGAGCCGAACGCCTGCAGTGACAGCCTCGCGACATATTCCTCGAACAGTTCGAACGAGGTGATGAAAGAATCGTCGAATTGCGGCAGCAGTTCCGCGGGAAACAGTGCGGCACGCTCGTCCCGTCCGCTTCGTTTCGAGATGGCGGGCATGCGCGTATCCGCTAGGCGCAGCGCACGGCCGGCACCGTACACGGGGTAGAGATGCGGCGCGCATGCGCCGCTCGCGATCGATTCATTGCCCGCATGATACTTCGTGGCCGCCGCGTGCACACGCATGCGCTCGCCGCGCACGAAAATCGGGACGATACCGACACCGGATTTACGTAGAATGACTTGCCGTTCGCCCGCCGGGCGTTCGGCGATTTCAAACGCATTCCGGATGGCTGCGGGAGTCGTTCCCGCTTGCATCCGCTCAGGAGAATATCGATGGCCAAGGGTCAGCAACGCAGCAATCGCGAGCACAAGAAACCGAAACAACCCAAGAAGGTCGCGCCGGTCCCAACCGGGATGGTGACGCCGGCGAAGCCGGGCGGCGCCGTTCCCGGCAAGACCCGGTAACGCAGGGTCGATCCCGCGCCGTCACAGCGGCGCGGGATCCGTGTACCGGTTCCGGCATGGCTGCCGGTGCCAGGCGGTTCTTTTGTGCCGCCGCGGACACGGCAGGCAATCGCCTGCTGCCCGGTGTCGCCAGGGAGTCCGTGGCCTGCAAGCATTCAAACCAGGAATACGAAGGGGGACGATGCGCATCTACATGATCGGAGCAGGCGCCATGGGCGGCGTCTATGGGGGGCTGCTCGCGCGGGCGGGCCGGGACGTGACCCTGGTCGATCCGCGGGAGGAACACGTGGCTACGATCCGGCGCGACGGACTGACGGTCGAGGGCGTGCGCGGCACGCATGTCGTGAAGGTGCCGGCGCATACCAGCCATGCGGATCTGCCGCCCGGTGAACTGGCGATCGTGTTCACCGACGCCAATGCCACCCGGGAGGCAGCGCGGGCCGCCGCGCAACTGCTGAAGCCCGATGGCTTCGCGCTGACGCTGCAAAACGGCATCGGCAATGTCGAGGCGCTGGTTGCCGACCTGGGTCAGCCGCGGGTGATTGCAGGCGTCAGCATGAACAGTGCGGCCAATCCCGCGCCGGGGCGGGTGGCCTATACCAATGCCGGCATGACCTCTGTCGGAGAGCTGAACGGTGCCGAAACAACGCGTATCAGGCAAGTTGCCGACATGCTGAACGAGGCCGGAATCCAGACCGAGCTTGTTTCCGACCCGATGGCTTACATCTGGGGAAAGTTCGTGCTCAATTGCGGGATCAACGCGCTGACCGCGGTCACCGGCCTGCGCAGCGGCGAGATGTACCGAACGCCTGAAGTGAACGCGCTCCAGGACCGGGTAATCGACGAAGTTCTGGAAGTGGTGGCGCGCAAGGGCGTGAAGCTGTCCGAATCCGACCCGCGCAGGAAAATCAAGGACCACTGCAAGGTGCGCTACAACAAACCGTCCATGATGCAGCACATCGAACAGGGCAGGCGCACCGAGATCGATGCGCTGAACGGCGCTTTGGTGCGGGAAGCGAAAGCGCTGGGAATCGCGGTACCCCATAACGAGACGATCGTCGCCATCGTCAAAGGCCTGGAGAGAAGCCGCCGGCAGCTCCTGCATGAAGCGCCGCAGGATTACGCCAGGCTGGAGGCGGAGGCGGAAAAGCAAGGATGACACCCCTTCGGGTGCATGTGAGGATGATGGGGGCAGGGCAGGATCGAGTGACGAGGACTGAGGACTGAGTGCTGAGTGACGGGGACCGGGAAAGGCAGGTCCGGGCCATGAGAACGGAAAGCAGCAGGGCCGGGAGCAGGGCGCCGGGACGGGGAGGCGAATGGCGGGCGAGGTGAAGAAAGCAGAGCCGATACGGATCACGCACTTTTCCGACACGCTTTGCGTGTGGGCGTATGTTTCGCAGATCCGCATCGACGAGCTGGAGAAGCAGTTCGCGGGCGCAGTCGAGATCGATCTGAGATATGTGCACGTATTCGGCAACGTGCCTGGCAAGATGGAAAGCGCGTGGAAGGATCGCGGCGGCGTGCGGGGCTACAGCGAGCACGTCAAAGGCGTGGTTGCGAAATTCAACCACGTCGGCTTGCACCCGGAAGTGTGGGTGCGGGATACACCGCGGTCGTCGATGCCGAGCCACCTGTTCCTGTGCGCTGTGCGGCTACTCGACGCCGCGAGCGATGCGCCACCGATGCTGCCGCGTGCGGCGTGGGCACTGCGCAAGGCGTTCTTCGAAGACGCGGCGGATATCTCGCGGCAGGACGTGCTGCTCGATGTTGGTCGGCAGATCGATCTGCCGGTTCCGGAGATCGAGAAGGTGCTGGCCAGCGGCGCCGCGCACGCGGCTTTGATCGAGGACGTCGACCTTGCGCGCAGCCACGGCGTGCAGGCCAGCCCGACAATGCTGTTCAACGAAGGCCGCCAGCGGCTCACCGGCAATGTCGGATATCGCATCATTGAAGCCAACATCCGCGAACTGCTCGAAAGCGATCCGCATCAGCTTTCCTGGTGTTGAAGAACAAGGATGACACCCCTTCGGGTGCATATGAGGATGAAGGATGAAGGAGGCAGTTCCTTCATGTCGAAAGAGGAATTGTTGCGGATCTGGTGTAAGGAATCCGTGAGACTCAAGCGATTTTTGGCGGGGATCGTGCTGGCGGCCGCAGCGGCGGGTGCGTTCGCAGGGGACGCGGAAGAGGATTTCGCTCGCGGCTACGCGGCGTATCAGGCGGGCCGGTACACGGAAGCGGCGACGTTATGGCTGCAGGCGGCGGAGCGGGGCCATGCGCGCGCGCAGAACGGGCTTGGCGTATTGTACGAAGAAGGACTCGGTGTAGAGCGGGACCTGCGCGAGGCCGCCCGCTGGTTTCGCGAGTCGTCGGAGAACGGCTATGCGCTGGCCATGCATAATCTCGGGCTCCTGTATCGAGACGGCAATGGCGTGCCACGGGACGATGTCGAAGCGCACAAGTGGCTCAACCTTGCTTCGTCTCTGAATTTCGATGAGAAGGCGGCTTTCGAGCGTGAACTGCTCGCAAGGCGCATGACGCCCGAGCAGCTCGCGGAAGCGCGTGCGCGCGCGCAGGCGTGGTTCGAGCGGTTCCTGTTCGAGGAAGAGTAGAAAAAAGGACTGAGGACTGAGTGAAAGGCGAGATTGCCGCGGCCGCTGCGGGATCTCGCAATGACGGGTTCATTGTCCAAGCAGTCCTCGCGAGGCCGAAGGCCGTGGTGACCTCGTATTCTGCCGTTACTCAGTCTTCAGTCCTCGTCACTCAGTCCTGCTCTTTAAACCTTCCTCGGCCGCCTTCGATGCCAGCGCACGAAGTGGCCAGCGGCAATCAGCAGTGCGAGCGCGAGAACCAGTGCGAAAGGCGCGAAACGATCGATGGTCGCCGCCCAGGCATTGAGTTCGTTCAGCAGCAACGCCCAGACGCCGATGGCGACATAGGTCGCCGACAGCACCACCGTGACATTGATCCACGGCCGCAACCCGATCAGGAATCCGATCAGTGAACCGGCGACCGGGCCTGTCATCCAGAACGGCATGAACACGAAGACGAACAGCCCGAAGATGCCGAACTTGCGTATCGTGCCGCGCTTGGCCTCGGCGCTCATCTGCATGCGGGTGACCAGTGGCTTCAGCCTGGGCAGGTCGAGCAGGTTCTGCAGGCTGAGAACGAACATCGGATAGACAACCAGCACCTGGATGGTTTCGAGGACCATGCTGATCGGAATGACCTGCGCGTGCGTGAGGCCGCTGGCGTACCCGAACGACATTCCAGCGGCGCGGCCGATGGCCAGGTTCAAACCGGTCACGCCGGCGAGTGTCAGCGTCCACTCAGGAAAGAAGTGCCAGCTGATGCCGAACGCGACGATCGTCAGTACGCCAATCAGAAGGCCCAGCTGCAGCATGAAGCCTTCCGCACTGGCGATGATGCGGCGTCTTCCCGGCGGCGGTTGCAGCGTCGCCGGATCGAGCTGCGGCCGTACGATATCCGGTCTTTTCATCAAGGGTCGATCGCGCGGGAAGTTTCAGGGATTGCTCAGGCTCCGGATTCCAGACGGATACCGCTGAGCAGATCCTGCGCCAGATACTGCTGGCGGAATGTCTCGAAATCGATGGTGTCGGATGCCTCGATGTCTCGCCGCTCGGAAATGGATTCCGCCGCGAGCCGTGCAAACCGGGCCTGCGTTTCCACGGGAAACGGCGACTCCAGCATTTCGGCGCAGTAACGCCGGGATCGCTTCAGTGCAAACTGCAGATAAGAGTCGTCGTGCTTGCGAGCCATCTCGTCGAAGATGCGCGCCGAAGGCGTCAGAGAAGGATCGTCCAGCGCCGCCATGGCGGCGGACAGCGAATCGGTATAGACGCTGGCAGAGTGGGCGGCATCCAGCGCAGCAGCGATCGGCCCGCATCCACTCAGAAGTTCCGCGCCCCATTCGGACAGGCTGAGGTGTTCGCCGTGACGTTCCAGCCGGAGATCCGGATCGCGGCCGCGTTCCGCGACAAGCATCTGGTTGCGTGCGTTGGCGGCAAGTTCGCCGATGGTGTCCGGCAGGCTTTCGCTCAGCAGGCAGTACAACAGGAAGGTATCGAGCAGCCGCATCGTTTCCGCTGCGATGCCGATGGGCGTGAACGGGTCCAGGTCCATGCAGCGTACTTCCACGTATTCGACGCCACGCTCGCCAAGCGCATGCAGCGGGCGTTCGCCTTTGTGGATTCTGCGTTTCGGCCGGATGGTGCCGTAGAACTCGTTCTCGATCTGCAGCAGGCTGGTCGAGAGCTGCTTGTAGCCATCGCCGTCGCGAATACCGATCTCGGCGTATGGCGGGTAGGGCTGGGTCAGGGCGCCATAGAGCGAGCGGGCATAGCTTTCCAGGCTGTTGTAACTCACCGCGAGAGCGGATTGCGCGTCGCTCTGGTAGCCGAGCGGACCCATGCGCAGCGACGTGGCGCCAGGCAGATACAGGGTGCCGTCCTTCAGTCGCTGCAGGCCGTGCGTGCGGCCGGCGACGAAGGTCTCGCACACTGCCGGCGAGGCGCCGAACAGGTACAGCAGCAGCCAGGAATGCCGCCGGAAGTTGCGGATCAGCGCGAAGTAGGATTCCGTCTGGTACTCGCGCGCAGGACCGCCGTGGGCATCGGCCTGCTGCAGCAGCGGCCAGGCCGTTTCCGGCAGGGAAAAGTTATAGTGAATGCCGGAGATGGTCTGCATCCGGCTGCCGTAGCGGTGCGAAAGACCGTGGCGATAGACGGTCTTGGCCATGCCGATATTGGAACTGCCGTACTGGCCGATCGGAATTCTGTCGTCGGCCGGCAGCTTGCACGGCATGCTGGTGGACCACAACATCTCATCGCCGATTTGCCGATAGACGAACTGGTGGATCTCGGCCAGTTCCTGCAGGCAGTCGTCCACGCCTGCATGCACGCCGGTGATCAGTTCCAGCTGCGACTCGCTGAAATCCGTGGTGATGTTCGGGTGGGTGAGCGGCGAACCGAGTGCCGCCGGGTGCGGCGTGTCGGCCAGCGTGCCGTCGGCATTCACGCGCAGGCTCTCTTTTTCGATTCCGCGGCGGAGATTGCGCAGGGCTTCAGGTGTGAGTACGCGTAAGCGCTTGGTTAGCATTGAATTCCAGCTTTGTCTTGTACATGTCGTTTGTCGAATGGGCTGCAAGGTGCCTGAACCCGGCGTAAACGGCAAGAGCGAGGGGTATGGGCAAGGATGACACCCCTTCGGGTGCATATGAGGCGGAAGGCGGACACCCCTTCGGGTGCATGTGAGGTGGACACCCCTTCGGGTGCATGTGAGGCGGAAGGATGAAAGCCGGACCGATGGCTGAGTGGTGGGGACCGAGCGAAAACGGTGTCGGCGGGGGCGGGAAACGGCGTTAAGGTATGCGGGCAGGAATCTGCCGGTTCGTTCTGGATAGAGGAGAGGGAGCACTATGCGTTATGAGTTGTTTTACTGGCCTTCGATACAGGGGCGTGGGGAGTTCGTGCGGCTGGCGCTGGAAGAAGCGGGAGCGGATTACGTGGACGTGGCGCGGCGGTCGGGGCGCGGCATGGGTGTATCGGCGTTGATACGCATGATGGAAAGCGGCGGGCGTGCGCCGTTCGCACCGCCTTTCCTCAAGGCCGGAAAACTGGTGATCGCGCAGACCGCGAACATTCTGATGTACCTGGGACCGCGGCTCGGCCTGGTGCCGAAAGCGGAAGCCGGCCGTCTGTGGGCGCACCAGTTGCAGCTGACGGTGACGGACTTCGTGATGGAGGTGCACGATACGCATCACCCGATCGCTGCCGCGCTCTACTATCACCAGCAGAAACCGGAAGCCCGCAGGCGCACGCGGTTTTTTCTCAGGGAACGCGCGCCCAAGTACCTGGACTATTTCGAGGCGGTGCTGCAGGACAACTCGAAAGGCCGCGGCTGGATGATCGGCCGCGAGCCGACCTACGTGGACCTGTCGATGTTTCAGATCGTCGAAGGGTTGGGTTATGCCTTCCCGAAATCGATGCAGCGTGTTGCGCAAAACTATCCCGGCCTGCTCGATCTGCACCAACGCGTGGCGTCGCGCCCGAACATCGCCGCCTATCTTGCCTCGAGGCGGCGCATACCGTTCAACGAGGACGGCATCTTCCGGCATTACCCGGAACTGGAAAGTTAGTCCGTATCCGGCGCCGCGCGCCCGCGCACCCGGCAGTCCGTTGAAACCGGACTGTCTTCCGGATCGCGGTTGAAAGAAGCGCGAAACGTGGAGGACGCGGAGGAGAACCCGAAGAGCGAAACACACAACACGCCGCATCGCGGTTTGTTGAGGAGCGGGCTCACGTTTGCGAAGCCAACGTGATGCCAGCGCCAAAGGCACGAAGACACGAAGAAATACAAGAACAAAAAGATCGATCTTCTTTGCGCTCTTTGCGCCTTTGCGGTGAGATCTGTTTTGGGTTTTCCTCCGCGTCCGCAGCGTCCGTGTTGAGCGCGTTGAACTGACCGAATAATCGACAGCTGGCTCGTCAATCCAGCGGGATTCAACAAACGGCTAACGGGTCTCGAGCATCTTTTTCAGGTGGGCCAGCGACTCGGAATAGATGCGGTTGAACGCCGCGATCAGCGTTTTGTCTTCCTGCCCGGCCGGCGCCTGATCGGTCCAGTAGGTGAGGCGTCTGAAGCGCGCACTCCATTCCACACGGGTCTTGTCGTTGCCCAGATCGCGCACGCTCATGGTGGCGAAGTAGTCGCTGACCAGCGGCTGGCCGCCGGCATAGGTGTAGGTATAGGTCATGTTCCAGGGGTCGTATGCGATCAGCTTCTCCTCCACCCGGGTGCCATTCAGGCGCCTGAGTTCACGCATGCAACCGACGCGACGGTTCTCGCCGAAGATGAGTCTGCTGGATTCGATGTACGGAAACCAGTAATCCAGCGCCGCAAAATCGCTGACCACCTCCCATACTTTGCCGGCGGGTGCATCGATCTCGATGCTGTGCGCGACCGACAGTTCCGGCGCCTTCGACAATGCGGACGGTGAACTAAACAGGCAGGCGAGCGCCAGGGCGGGCACAAAGGTAAACAACTTTTTCATGGTTCATCT
The DNA here is from genome assembly GCA_040880425.1 of Burkholderiales bacterium. Lineage (GTDB taxonomy): Bacteria > Pseudomonadota > Gammaproteobacteria > Burkholderiales > Eutrophovitaceae > DATKEK01. The sequence continues at coordinate 58,812 of JBBDIL010000018.1, forward strand.
CCAATTCGATCTGCAGAACAGTTGCGGCTCACGCGTGCCGCGGAACGCGGCGACAGCGGTTACGGCGGAAGGGTAACCAATCCGCGGCTGGCGGAACAGCCTCGCCCGCAAATTCGCTGCGAGCGTTTCCTTTTGGCTCGCCGCGCAAGCCCGGGTATGATCGCGTCAGTTCATTCAGCAGCCAGACAGCCATGTCGAATTCGCGCCCGAAAGCAGAACCGACGGTTCAGATCGATAACGAGAGGGTGATTGTTACTGAATGGCGCTTTTCCCCTGGCGCCGAAACCGGGTGGCACCGGCACGGGCATGACTACGTGGTGGTGCCGCTGACCGACGGCAAGCTCCTGCTGGAAACGCCGGACGGCGAGCGCGAAGCGCAGCTCGTGACCGGCGTGCCTTACTTCCGCAACGAAGGGGTGGAGCACAATGTGGTGAACGCCAACGATTTCGAGTTCGTGTTCGTCGAGGTTGAAATCAGGAAGTGACAACTGACCGGCGCGCCTTGCGGGCCGCAACCCATACGATTCATAACGCCCGCTTGCGACTGGAAAACGAAAACGGAGAAAAATGATCACGATTCAGCACGAAGGGAAGCTCACGGTGGTGGGCATGTACGGTCGGCTCGAGCTCGCCGATTTCAGGAAGTTCGAGGAAGAAGTCGTGCAGCAGATTGCGACGACCGGCCAGATCGACCTGCTGGTGGATTTGCAGGGCATGGTCGGCTACACGCTTGACGTGGCGCTCGAGGAACTGAAGTTCACCCGCGAGCATGCGCGCGACGTGGGCAAGATTGCGATCCTGAGCGAAAACGAAGGAGTGGCGTGGACTGCGTTGCTCGCCCGCTTTTTCGTCAAGGCCAGGATCCGCGTGTTCGACAGCGAAAGGGGCGCGCGCGAGTGGCTGGAAGAGCAGGGCTGAGAGGAGCGCGGGACCGGGTGTTGCGGGTTGACTGAACGGTGAGATTGCCGCGGGCCTGCGGCACTCGCAATGACAGCCTGGGGTGCGGCGGATGGCTTGGGCAAAAGTGAGAGAGGGAAGCGCGAAGCCGGGGGCTGAGTGACGAGACCAGGATCGAGGCGGGTGGTTTGTGTCGGGCACGCGGCGCTGGACCGCATCTTTGCCGTGGACTCCTGGCCCGATCACAGCGCGAAGATCGCCGCCAGCCGCTATGAAGAATCCGGTGGCGGAATGATGGCGAACGCGGCAGTCGCGATCTCCCGGCTAGGCGGCGAAGTTGCGTTGTGCGGACCGCTCGGTGAAGACGCGGTCGGCCCTGTGATTCGCGCGCAACTCCAGGCCGAAGGCGTGAATGTTGACGCACTTCGAAGCTTCCCCGGGATGACGTCTTCCCACTCCGCGGTTCTGGTCGATGCGCGCGGCGAGAGGCTGGTGATCGGTTATCGCGGCAGTGCATTGCATGCTCCTGCCGACTGGTTGCCGCTCGACCCGCCGGCGTCGGCTGCGGCCGTGCTGGTCGACGTGCGCTGGCCGCAGGGTGCGGAAGCGGCATTGCGCGCAGCGCGGGATGCGAATGTTCCGGCGATCCTGGATGGAGAGGTTGCGCCTGCCGGGCTGCTCGATTCCCTGTCCGCGATTGCGGATCACGTCGTCTTCTCCGAGCGCGGCCTGGCGGAATGCTCCGGGCTGGATGTCGAGGGCGGATTGCGTCGCGTGCTGGCGAAAGGCGCGCGCGTGGCGGCTGTTACGCGCGGAGCGGCGGGTGTGTTCTGGGTTGAAGGCGATGCGCCGCACGAACTCAGGCATTGCCCCGCATTCGATGTGACCGTAGTCGACACCTTGGCCGCGGGTGACGTGTTTCACGGCGCCTATGCGCTCGCCATTGCTGAAGGCCGTCGCACAGGCGACGCGATGCGATTCGCCTCCGCCGCCGCGGCGATCAAATGCTCGCGCCCTGGCGGCCGCGGAGGCGCGCCGACACGGAGCGAAGTGGAAGCCGTCCTGGTTCGCTAGTCTGGAAACTCGAACCGTTCACCGCAAAGCCGCGAAGGACGCAAAGGAAGACCTATAACTGCACTAACCACCAAGGACACCAAGCGCACCAAGAAAACCTTTGCTGTTCAAGATCTCCTGCTGGTTCGATCTGATTTTGACTTTCCTTTGCGTCCTTCGCGGCTTTGCGGTGAACCTGGCCTTCTTTATGTTGTCCGCAGGAAATCCAGCAGCAGCGCGTTGACTTCGGCGGGACGTTCCTGCTGGATCCAGTGGCCGGCGCCGTCGATGATTTCGCACACGCGCAGGTCGTCCATCCAGCGTTTCATGTTGTCGACCAGGTCGACATTGGGGACGAACCTGAGCACCTTGTCGCGGCTGCCGGCGATGAAGCAGGCCGGGCGGACGATGCGCGCGCCGTTCAGCGCGGTGAGGCGTTCCCAGTCGCGGTCCTGGTTGCGGTAGCGGTTGAGCGGGCCGCGAAAACCGCTCTGCTCGAACTGCGTGACGTAGTAGTCGAGATCCTGCTCGTTCAGCCACGCCGGCAGGATCTGTGGATCGGGGAGATCGTCCAGCATGCGCGCATCCGGCGGCTTGTCCTTGCGGAAAATACCCCTGGGCGCGTCGCCCGAGCCGGCGTAGTAAAGTTTGCGCAGTGCGGTGCGGATGTCGGCTTCGAACTCCGCTTCCGCAACGCCCGGTGTCTGAAAGTAGAGCTGATAGAAGAATCGGCCCGGATACAGCTGGCGCCACAGCGCGGTCGACGAGATTTTGCCCCTCGGCGAGTACGGCACGCTCAGCGCGGCGACCGCGCGCACGCGGTCCGGATGGAGGGCGGTGGTGTTCCACACGATCGGCGCGCCCCAGTCGTGGCCGATCAGGACAGCCTGCCGCTCGCCGAAATGGTCGATCAGTCCGAGCGCATCGCCGATCATGCTCTCCATGTCGTAGGCTTCGACTGCTTCCGGCTTGTCGCTGCCGCCGTAGCCGCGCACGTCGGGCACCACCACCCGGAATCCCGCATCGCGGAGCGGGCCGATCTGGTGGCGCCACGAATACCAGGACTCCGGCCAACCGTGCACCAGTATCGCCAGCGGCCCGTCGCCCTCGACCACGCAACGCAGGCGGATGCCGTTTACCGGGATAATCTCGAACTGCTCACTTTGCCGCATGGCGGACCCTCGGATGGGAAAAGCGAAACACGAAGACGCGGAAAGAACCGATAACACGATCTCAGAGCAAAGGTGCAAGGCAGGCGCCAGGAGCACAAAGAAAAAAGCGAAACACGAAGGCACGAAGACACGAAAAGAACCCAAAACACAATCTCAGCACAATGAGAATAGATATTAAGCGTATTTAGTTTTTCTTCGTGTCTTCGTGCCTTCGTGTTTCGCTCTTACGCTTGAATTACAAACGCATGAACATTGCCAACCTTCTCGCTCGCACAGCGCGGGTATTTCCGGACAATCCGGCGGTCTCGCTCGGCGAGCGCGTATGGATCCGATACGGCGAACTCGCGCGGCGCGTCGCGACGATGGCCGCTGGACTGCGGCAACGCTTGCGCCTGCAGCCGGGTGACCGGGTTGCGCTGGCGATGAGCAACTGCCCGCAGTATATCGAACTGCTGTACGCGGCCTGGCACGCTGGACTGGTGGCGGTGCCGATCAATGCCAAGCTGCACCCGCGCGAGTTCGAATTCATCCTGCAGGATTCCGGCGCGCAGGTCTGCTTCGTCACAGCGGATCTGGCGCAGGCGATCGGCACGTGTGCGGTGCCACGCCTGGAGCGTGTGATCGAGACTGGTTCGCGGGAGTATGCCGCGTTGCAGGACGCGGATGCGCAGGTTCCCTCTTATCCTTCCGGGCCGGACGATGTCGCATGGCTGTTCTACACCAGCGGTACCACCGGGCGGCCAAAGGGCGTGATGATCACGCACCGCAACCTGCTGTGCGCGACCCTGTGCTACTTCGCGGATGTCGACAGCATCGCTGCGCAGGACTGTATCGTGCACGCGGCGCCGATGTCGCACGGCTCGGGCATGTACGATTTTCCGCACGTATTGGCGGCGGCCAATCAGGTGATTCCGGAGAGCGGACATTTCGATCCCGCGGAAGTCTTCTCGCTATGCTTGCACTGGTCCGGAGTCACCCTGTTCGCGGCGCCGACCATGGTGCACCGGCTGGTGCAGCACGCGCGCAGCCATTCGCCGTCTTTGGACGGCCTGAAAACGATCGTCTACGGTGGCGGGCCGATGTACCTGCAGGACATCAAGTCCGCGCTCGAGACGATGGGGCCGCGCTTCACGCAGATCTACGGGCAGGGCGAGGCGCCGATGACGATTACCGCGCTGTCGAAGTTTCACCTCGGGAACCGGAGCCATCCCCGTTACGAACAGCGGCTGGCGTCAGTCGGCGTCCCCCAGTCGGCCGGGGAAGTCAGGGTCGGAGATGCCGATGATCGTTCCCTGCCGGCCGGCGAGATCGGCGAAGTGCTGGTGCGCGGCGAGGTGGTGATGCGCGGCTACTGGAACAATCCGCAGGCGAGCGACGAGACCTTGCGCAATGGCTGGCTGCATACCGGCGATGTCGGTTCGCTCGACGAGGACGGCTTTCTCACGCTGCGGGACCGCTCCAAGGACATGATCATCAGCGGCGGATCGAACATCTATCCGCGCGAGGTGGAAGAAGTGCTGCTGCGACATCCCGCGGTGAGCGAGGTATCGGTGGTGGGGCACGCGCACCCGGAGTGGGGCGAGGAGGTGGTGGCCTTCGTGGTGCTGCGCGACGGCGCGCAATTGACGGACCGAGAACTGGACGCGCTGTGTCTGGATCATATCGCCCGCTTCAAGCGGCCGAAGCGTTATCACTTCGTTTCCGGGTTGCCGAAGAACAACTATGGCAAAGTGCTGAAGACGGCGTTGCGGGAGAGATTGGAGCGGGGCTGAGTCAGGCGGCCGCGCGGCCGGCCTTAGTTGCTCGCCGCGGTGGCGCAGAGGGCGCCAGGAAATGCGGCGAAACACGAAAGCAGCAGAAAAAACTGAAGCCAAGCGTGAGCTATATTCTTACAATCCGTGCAACTCGGCACATAAGTAACAACTTCTTCCCGGCACATGAGTAATACTTTTTAGTGAAAGGTCGGCGGCAGACAGGCCCACCGGCTCACCGGCGAGCACACGCCGGATAGTATTCCCGACAGCGCGCGCGCGAGTCGGGCGTCGCGCTTACGTAGTGTCAAGCTGAGAAAAGGCGGCAAAGCCAATGTGGGAATACCGGGGGCAGAAACGACCGCCGTTTGCGGTGGAGCCGAAAAAAGGCCAGGAATCGGTGTGGGATTACACGCGGCCGCCGAAGATCGTGCCCGACAAGCGGCGCGTCGAAGTGAAAGTCGGCAACCTCGTGATCGCAGATTCGAATCGCACGGTGCGCGCGCTGGAGACTGCGAGCCCGCCGTCGTTCTATATTCCGCCGGAGGATGTGCGCATGGAAGTGCTGGCGCCGCATCCAAGCTCATCATGGTGCGAATGGAAAGGCACGGCAAAGTACTGGGCGCTGGACGTCAAGGATCGGCCGCGAGAGATGATCGGTTGGACTTATCCGAAGCCGACGCCCGAATTCGAAAGCATTGCCGGGTGGTTCTCGTTCTACCCGGGGCGCGTCGAATGCTACGTCGACGGCGAACGCGTGCAGCCGCAGCCGGGCGAGTTCTACGCCGGCTGGATCACGAAGGAGATCGTCGGCCCGTTCAAGGGCGAGGCGGATACCAACGATTGGTGATCGTCAGCCGCCGGAGGCTTTGCGCCTGAACTGCTGCCAGATCCAGCCGCCGGAAGGATCCACGCCCGAAACGACGTAGTAGCAGACATTGAGATTGCGCAGCAGCGGCCATTGCGCGCGACGCGCTCGCGATGTGCCGGCATAGAGAATCTGGTCCCCGGATTCAAGCGTGCTGTCGTCGTCCGGAAACGCATCGGACTTGCCGTCGCGGGTCAGGTTGAGCGCGACCATGTCGAGTCGATCGTCGCGGCTGGCGGGGTTGCGCGAGAGGTCGCCGAGACTGAACTTGCAGCCTTCGTATTTGATCGAGCGGTGCAGCGCAGGGGCTCCAGCCGGGGAAATCGATACGCTCCAGATTTCGGGGGATGGCTGGCCAAGTGCCGCCTGCAGCCGGACGATGGCCTGTTCCGCCCACGCGGATTCCTTTTCGCGGACGACGGCAAGGAAGTTCGTCAGTCTCGGTGTGCGAATCAGGGTCAGGCACTCGTTGGCGGCGATCTCGGTGGACACGACGGTGATGTCTGCGTCGAACGCCTCGAACAGGGCGCGATTGGCCTGCAGATTCTGCCGAACGACGGTGAACAAATTCTCGTTGAGCTCACGTGCGGTGACTGCGATCGACAGGTTGGTGATGTCGTCGTCGGTGCCGGCGACGATGCCGACCGCGTCGCGCACGCCCGCTTCGATCAACGGTTCGGCTTCGGTGCCGATCCCCTTCACGGTTTTCGCGCCGGAAATGCGCACGTCTTCCGGGTCGATCACGCAGACCTGCATCGACTCCTCGCGCAGCGCATCCACCACCTCGCAGCCGAAGCGGCCGTATCCGCAGACCAGCCAGTGCCCGTGCGGGGGCGCAGTCTCCTGCTCGAGCGTGGTGCCCGGAAGTCCGGTGAGCCACGAGATGAGCCGATAGCTTCCGGGAGAATGCAGGGCGAGCGCGAAGTATTGTCCGAAACGCGCGAATGGATTGATCACGTGATCGGTGTCGAATGAATCCATGTTGGCGATGATGTCATCGCTCATTGCGCGCGCCAGCACCGGTGTGTGTGGATTGAGCAGCCGCACCGACATCGCCACCGCGAGATTGGCCTGCTCGTTGTTGGTCAGCGCGAGTACGCCGGCGCATTCGGAGGCTTGCAGGCCGGCCGCGACCAGATTGTCCGGAAACCGGGCGTCCGCAACCATCGCCGGTGCATCCTGGGCGAGGTTCATGATCGACAGTTCCTGTATGCGCGCCCGGTCGATGTCGATGACGGTGAACCGGTAGCCGAGCCGGTCGAGCGCCCGGCCGACCAGGCGCCCGGTCTCGCCGAATCCGCAGATCAGATAGAAGGGTTCGCGCATGCCGCGCACCGCCCGCGCGAAGCGCGCCGCGGTCACCGCTCCCCGGAACCCCTGGTCACGTGCCAGCGCCAGCAGGCTCGCCACCAGGTAGGCCCAGCCGATCACCGAGCCGAAGATCATACCGGTCACCCACAACCGTTGTGGATCGGTGAACTCGTACGGTATCTCGCCGAAACCGATGGTGGTCGCGGTGTAGCTCATGAAATAGAGCGCCTGCGAGAAGCTCATGTGCCATTCCCGGCCGTCGGCGTCGACGCCCGGAATCAGAACGAGCCCGGCGATTGCGGTGGCGAATATCACCACCATCAGGATCAGCGGCCCGCGCAGGCGGCGCAGGCCGATAAAAAAGATGTGGCTGTTCACCGCCGCTGCATGGTGGTTTCGACGATCAGGATGATCACCGACACGATGTTCGCCAGTAGCGCGCCCGCGGACAGCGAAACGATGCTTACGACTGCATGCTCGGAGAGTATCCCGTCCGCACCGGGGGCGGCGAAGAACCACACCAGTGCGGCGGTGGTGAGTTGCAGCACCGCCACCAGGCTGGTCGCGAGATGAATGGCGCCGACCTGGGTGCGATCGCCGAACTTCAGCACGGTGGCGATGATGTTCACCACCAGTGCCGCGAAGAACTCCCACTGGTGGTGGTGTTCAGGGTTGGCGATTTCGCCGTAGACAAAGCCGAAGTTCAGCGTTGCGGCAAGGACGATGAAAAAGCCGAAGATCACTTTTTCGAGGTTCATGGTCGCGATCCCGTCTGGTCTGGTGGATTTTGCGAACGTTATCACGCCCAGCGGCTGAACAGCAGCCGCCCGAGGCTGCCCGCGGACGGCTCAGCCGGCGGCCAGCTGCAGCAGGGCCGGGCCGTAGCGCTCCAGTTTTTTCGCGCCGATGCCGCCGATACCGGAAAGCGCATCGATGTCCGCCGGCCGCGTGCGCGCGATGTCTGCGAGCGTGCGGTCGTGGAGGATGACGTAGGCGGGCACACCCTGGGTACGGGCCTCGTTCCAGCGCCATTCTTTCAGCTTTTCCAGCAGCTCCGCATCGGCGGGCGCCAGATCGGTGGCTGGCGCCTGACGAGAAGCCGGTTTCGCGCGTTTCCGGCGGGGCGCCAGCCGGCGCAACTGTACCGTCTGCTCGCCTTTGAGCACCGCACGGCTGGCGTCGGCGAGCTTGAGTGCGCCGTGCGATTCGTGATCCACGAGTACATAGCCGAGCGCGATCAGCTGGCGGAAGACGCTCCGCCATTCGCCTTCGTCCAGCTCGGCGCCGATGCCGAAGACCGTCAGCCGGTCATGGCCCCAGCGGTCGACGCGCTCGCCCGGTTTGCCGCGCAGCACTTCGATCAGGTGCACCGCGCCAAAGCGCTGGCCGGTGCGATAGATCGCGGACAGCGCCTTGCGTGCCGCCTCGGTTGCATCCCAGGTCTGCGGCGGTTCGAGGCAAGTGTCGCAGTTGCCGCAGCGAGTGCTGTCTTCGCCGAAATAGGCGAGCAGTCGCACTCGCCGGCAGCCTGCGGTTTCGCACAATCCGAGCAGTGCGTCGAGTTTGGCGCCTGAGACGCGCTTGAACGCCTCGCTGCCTTCCGACTGGTCGATCATCCGCCGCTGCTGTACGACATCAGTCAGGCCGTAAGTCATCCAGGCGTCGGCGGGCAGACCGTCACGGCCGGCACGGCCGGTCTCCTGGTAGTAGCCCTCGATGCTTTTCGGCAGATCGAGGTGGGCGACAAAGCGTACGTCCGGCTTGTCGATGCCCATGCCGAAGGCGATGGTCGCGACCATGACCACGCCTTCCTCGCGCTGGAAGCACGCCTGGTTCTCCACCCGTTCGGCGGTGTCCATGCCGGCGTGATAGGGCAGTGCGCGCACGCCCTGTTCCACAAGCCAGGCCGCAGTCTCGTCCACCTTGCGCCGTGACAGGCAGTAGACGATTCCGGCATCGCGCGGATGCTCGTCGCGGATGAAGCGCAGCAATTGCGCGCGCGGCTCGGCCTTGTCGACGATGCTGTAGCGGATGTTCGGGCGGTCGAAGCTGGATACGAAAAGGCGGGCGTCTTCCAGCGCGAGGCGGGAGACGATCTCGCCGCGCGTCTGCGGATCGGCGGTGGCGGTCAGGGCGATGCGCGGCACGTCCGGATGGCGTTCGTGCAGCACGGAAAGCTGAAGGTACTCCGGGCGGAAGTCGTGGCCCCATTGCGACACGCAATGCGCCTCGTCGATCGCGAACAGCGCGATCCGGGCGCGCGCCAGCAGGTCCAGGCAGCGTGGCGTAGTCAGCCTTTCGGGTGCGACATAAAGCAGGTCGAGTTCGCCGGCCAGCAGCGCGCGCTCCGTGGCGCGCGCGGTTTCCGCGTCGAGCGAGGAATTCAGGCAGGCGGCGCGCACGCCGAGCTGCGACATCGCGGCGACCTGGTCCTGCATCAGTGCGATCAGCGGCGAGATCACGATGCCGGTACCCGGGCGCAACAGCGACGGCAGCTGGTAGCACACCGACTTGCCGCCGCCGGTGGGCATCAGCACCAGCGCATCGCCGCCGGCTGCGACATGTTCGACGATCTCCGCCTGCGCGCCACGGAACCCGGCATGGCCGAAGGTTTCGTGCAGCATGGCGAGCGCGTGCGCGGCGACGCCGTCGTTCATTGCAGGAACCCGGCGAGCAGCCGTTGCGATGCGTTCCACAGCGCCTCGGCGAGCGCGTCGTCGCGCGCGGCGCGCGATGGCGATTTCTGACGGCAGTCGATGAAATACCTGCCGCTGACGCCTGCCACTTTCTCCGATGTCGCCAGGTACACCGGGGTGCGCGCACCGGATTCGACCGGCGCACCCTTCATGGCGAAGCCGGCGTGCAGCAGTTTGGTGTCGATCACGCCCGGATGCAGGGCGTTCGCGGTGACCGGGGTGCCCTCGAGCCGCTTCGCCAGCGCGCGCGTGAAAAGAATATTGGCGAGCTTGGATGCCGCATAGGCGTCGTAGGCGTCCCAGCCGCCGGCGAAGACGAGGTCGTCGACATCGAGATCGCCGCTCTCATGCGCCATCGAACTGACTGTGACCACGCGGCCTGCCGGCGCTGCGGACAGCGCGGGTCCGAGCAGGCGGGTGAGCAGATACGGCGCGAAGTGATTGACCGCCATGGTCATTTCGAAACCATCGGTGCTCAGGCGCCGGCGCTGTTCATAGACGCCGGCATTGTTGATCAGGACGTCGAGCGCCGGCGTAATCGCTTTCGCCTGCGCGGCAAGCGCGGCGACCTGCTGCATGTCCGACAGGTCGCCCCACACCGGCACGGCTTTGCCGGCGCCGGCCGCTTGCGCAAGCGCCTCCGCGTACTGGATCGACTTGCGCTCGCTGCGCCCATGCACCAGGACATGCATGCCGCGTGCGAGCAACTCGCGCGCAGTCTGCTGCCCGATGCCGTCGGTAGCGCCGGTTATCAGGACCGTTTTCATCATTGCATGCAGATCGAACGAGCGAGACAGAATAGTCTAGCAGTCTGGCAGGGTTCCGGCAGTTCACACAAAAGATTCACCACGAAGACACAAAGACACAAAGGAACACAAAGAGATTTTTCATTTCTTCGTGCCTTTGTGCCTTTGTGCCTTTGTGGTGATTCCCTCTCGCCAGCCGTCTCTCGAGCCGCGGGGTGCGGATGTCAGGCTTTTCGTCTAACCTGTTTGGGTTGCTTCCAGCGGGGTAGTTGCATGGACCGTCCGGAATCCCGGGAAAAGACCGACCTTGTCGAGAGCGTGATCGCGCTGGCGCGCGAACGTGTGCCGGGTAAACAGGCAGCGCAGGCAGAAGAGTTCGTGCGCCAGTTTTTCCGTCGGATCGATCCGGACGATCTGCGCACTCGTGAACCGGCTGACCTGTGCGGCGCGGCCTTGTCGCTGCTGGAGCTGGTGCGCGGGCGACGCGCCGATGAAGAAGCCGCCGTTCGCGTCTTCAACCCGCGGGCGGACCAGGACGGCTGGCAATGCCCGCACACGGTGGTCGAGGTGTCTCATCCGGACATGCCGTTTCTGGTGGATTCGGTGCGCATGGAACTCAACGCACAGGGATTCATCACGCATCTGATTGTCCACCCCGTCATCCGCGTGCGCCGCGATGCCGCGGGAAATCTGCTCGAGGTGCTGCCGCGTGCCGCCGGCGAGGACGACGCGAACTTCGAATCGTGCATGCACCTGGAAGTCAATCGTGAAACCGACCAGGCGGCCCTCGAGCGGCTCCGGGAGGGACTGCTGCGCGTGCTCGGGGACGTGCGTGCATCCGTCGGCGACTGGAAGCCGATGCTGCAGCGGATGCTCGAGGCGGTGGAGTCGATCAAGAACGACCCGCCGCCGTTGCAGCACGACGAGATCGTCGAGGGCATGGCGTTTCTCGAATGGCTTGCCAGCGGTCATTTCACCTTTCTCGGTTCGCGGGACTACGAACTCGGCACGGAGAACGGGGAAGACGTGCTGCGCGTGGTTCCCGGGTCTGGGCTGGGAATTCTGCGGGACCGGCAGGGCGAAGCGACGTCGACCAGTTTCGCCACGCTGCCGGCGGAAATGCGCGAACGTGCGCGCAAGCCCGAATTGCTGATCGTCACCAAGTCCAACACCCGTGCCACCGTGCATCGGGCGGGTTACATGGACTACATCGGCGTGAAGCGCTTCGACCGGGAGGGCAAGGTGTCAGGCGAACGCCGGTTCCTGGGCCTGTACACCTCGGCTGCGTACAGAATGAGCGTGCTCGACATACCGCTGCTGCGCAAAAAGGCGAACGCGGTATTCGGGGCTTCCGGCGTCCTGCCGGGCAGCCACGTCGGCAAGACCATGCTCACCATCGTGGAAGATTATCCACGCGACGAGCTGTTCCAGATCGGCGAAGACGAGCTCATGCGCACGGTATCGGGGATTCTGCATCTGCAGGAGCGCCAGCGCACGCGCCTGTTCGTGCGGCGCGACCCCTTCGGCCGGTTCTTCTCCTGCCTGCTGTATGTGCCGCGGGACAATTACAACACCGAAGTGCGCCGGCGCATCCAGTCGGTGCTGATTCAGGAACTGGAGGGCGTTTCCAGCGAGTTCAGCGTGAATCTCTCGACATCGGTACTTGCGCGCGTGCTGTTCGTGGTGCATACGCAGCCCGGCGCGCAGGTCGAATACGACGAGCGCGATCTGGAAGCAAAGGTGGAGCGCGTCACCCGTCGCTGGGAGGACGACCTTTCCCGGGCGCTGGTGCAGGCGTTCGGTGAGGAGCGCGGGCTGGACCTGTACCGCATCTACGGTAACGCGTTCCCGGCCGGCTATCGCGAGGAGTACGCGCCGCAGGCCGCGGTCGGGGATATCGAATCGATGGAGCGGTTGGGCGATGGCGGCATGGGCCTGCATCTGTACGTGCCGCCGGATGCAGCCGAAGGCGAACTGCGCTTCAAGCTGTTCCGGCGCGGCGGTGCGGTGCCCCTGTCGCAAAGCCTGCCGATGCTCGAGCGCATGGGCGTGCGCGTGATCGACGAGCGCCCGGCCGAGGTCGAACCGGAGGCGAGGGCGTGCGTCTGGATCCATGACATGGGCCTTGCTGCCGATGGCGGGATAAACGTTGACATCGAGGTCGTGCGCGGACTGTTCGAGGAAACCTTCCTGCGCGTCTGGCGTGGTCAAGCAGAGAACGACGACTTCAACAGGCTGGTGCTGCGCGCGGGGCTCGACTGGCGAGCCGTCACGCTGCTGCGTGCATACGCGAAATATGCCCGCCAGGCCGGATTCACCTTCAGCCAGGCGTATATCGAAGCGAGCCTGGCAGCAAACCCGGCGGTCGCCCGGCAGCTGGTCGAACTTTTCCGCGAACGTCACGATCCGCAACACGAGGAGCCGATCGCGGAACGCGGCGTGAAAAGGGTGCCCGAAATCGAGGCCATGCTGGATTCGGTGGCGAGCCTGGACGAGGACCGCATCCTCCGCCGGCTGCTGGCGCTGATCCTGGCAACGCGGCGCACCAATTTCTTCCGGACCGGCAAGGATGGTGCGCCCAGGCCGTACCTGTCTCTGAAATTCGATCCGTCGAAGGTCCCGGCGCTGCCGGAGCCCAGACCGATGTTCGAAATCTATGTCTACTCCCCGCGCGTTGAAGGCGTGCACCTTCGCGGCGGCCGTGCGGCCCGTGGCGGGCTGCGCTGGTCGGACCGGATGGAAGACTTTCGCACCGAGGTGCTCGGCCTGATGAAGGCGCAGATGGTGAAGAACGCGGTGATCGTGCCGGTTGGCGCCAAGGGCGGATTCGTGGTGAAGATGCCACCGCAGGGTGGAGACCGCGAAGCGCTGCAACGCGAAGTGGTGGATTGCTATACGACATTCCTGCGCGGATTGCTCGATCTGACCGGCAACCTGGTGGAAGGTGAGGTGGTGCCGCCGCCAGACGTCGTTCGCCACGACCCGGATGACACCTACCTGGTGGTGGCCGCCGACAAAGGGACCGCGACCTTTTCGGACATTGCCAATGGCATCGCCGCCGAATACGGGTTCTGGCTGGGCGATGCGTTCGCTTCGGGAGGTTCCGCCGGTTACGACCACAAGAAGATGGGCATCACCGCGCGCGGCGCCTGGGAATCGGTGAAGAAGCATTTTCGTTCGCTTGGCATCGACATCCAGTCCGTCGATTTCACCGTGGCCGGCATCGGCGATATGTCGGGCGACGTATTCGGCAATGGCATGCTGCTGTCGAGGCACATCCGGCTGGTCGCCGCGTTCGACCATCGCCACATTTTCATCGACCCCGATCCGGATGCGGAAGCAGGTTTCCGTGAACGGGAGCGGTTGTTCGGACTGCCGCGCTCGTCCTGGGCCGACTACGACGCGAACAAGATCTCGACGGGAGGCGGCGTATTTCCGCGCAGCGCGAAGTCCATCCCGTTGTCGCAGCAGGCGCGGAAGGCGCTCGGCATCGAAGCCGCCAGGCTGACGCCGGCCGACCTGATCCGGGAGATCCTGCGCGCGCCGGTGGACCTGCTGTACAACGGCGGCATAGGCACGTACGTCAAGGCCAGCGAGGAGACGCACGCGGACGTCGGCGATCGCAGCAACGACGCCGTGCGCGTGGATGCGCGCGAGCTGCGCTGCCGGGTGGTGGGCGAGGGCGGCAATCTCGGTTTGACCCAGCGTGCGCGTATCGAATACGCGCTGAATGGCGGGTTGATCAATACCGATGCCATCGACAATTCGGCCGGCGTGGACTGTTCCGACCACGAGGTAAACATCAAGATCCTGCTGAATGCGTCGGTCAGGGACGGCGAACTGACGACCGAGAAGCGCAACCGGTTGCTGGAAAGCATGACGGATGAAGTGGCGGCGCTGGTGCTGCGGGACAACTACTACCAGGCGCAGTCCCTCGCGGTCAGCGGCGCCCGCGGCATGGCCATGCTGGATGCGCAGGCGCGCTTCATGCGTTTCCTGGAGCGCAATGGAAAGCTGAATCGCGAAGTGGAGTTCCTGCCGTCCGATGACGAGCTGCTGGCGCGCAAGTCGGCGCGCAGCGGGCTGACTTCGCCCGAGCGTGCCGTGCTGCTTGCCTACAGCAAGATCTGGCTGTGCGAGGAACTGCTTGCCTCGACGGCGCCCGAGGACCCGTTCATCGGCGCCGCGCTGGAACGCTACTTCCCCGAGGCGCTGCGCAAACGCTACCGGGATGCGATGTCGCGTCATCCGCTGAAACGCGAGATCGTCGCCACGCATATCTGCAACAGCATGGTGAACCGCGTCGGCAGCACCTTCGTGCACCGGCTGATGGAGGAAACCGGCGCCAGGCCTTCGGATGTGGTGCGTGCCTACCTGCTGGCACGCGAGACTTTCGCATTGGTGCAGATCTGGCAGGCGATCGACGCGCTGGACAACCGGGTGGCCGACCGCGAGCAGACCGCAATGCTGATCGAGCTCGGCAAGCTGGTGGTACGCGGTACGCTCTGGTTCATCCGGCGCCGCCTGTACTCCGGCGACCTGCAGGCAACCATCGAGCGCTACGTGGCGCCGGTCGAGGCCGTGTCGGCCTCGCTCGAATCCCTGCTCGGAGAACGGGACCTGGAACGTACCGCCCGGCTGGCAGAGGAACTGACCGCGGCCGGCGTGCCGGCAGCGCTTTCGCGCCGGATAGCCGGCGTCGAGCTTGCCTATGCGGCCCTCGATATCGCCGACGTGGCGCATTCTTCCGGCCGCAGCGTGTCCTGTGTGGCGCAGGTTTACTTTGCGCTCGCGGCAAGACTGAATTTCAGCTGGCTGCGCGAACAGGTCGGCCTGCTGCCGGGCGATTCACACTGGCAGACACTGGCGCGCGCCGCGCTGCGTGACGAACTGTCGGAGCTGCTGCGCCTGCTGACCACCGTCGTGCTTGGCATCAAGCCCGGCGTCGAGGATCCAGAGGCGCTGGTCTCCGCATGGGAGGAGAACAATCGCAGTGCGCTGGAACGATCTCGTCAGGTGCTTGCCGAATTGCAGGCCGCGAACAGTCCCGATCTGGCCATGCTGTCCGTGGGGCTACGCGAACTGAGAAACCTGGTGTAGCCGGGAAACCCGGCGCAGCGCGGCGGTCGAGAAACATTGGGAGCGATACATTGTCAACCAAGTAAGGCGCGAGCGGGGCGGAGAGCCTGCTGTCCAATCCTGATATCGTGCCATGATGATGCCGCAGACATGTTGTTTTCGGCATCCGAAAAGTGACGAAATCCTGCGGGCACGGCAACGACAGGCCGGAGAGCCCAAGAAAGTGAGGTCAGATCATGAGTAACGCTACTCAATTCAAACCGCAACCCGGCGATGCATTGATCGTCGTCGATGTGCAGAACGATTTTCTGCCTGGCGGCGCGCTGGGCGTACCCGACGGCGATGCCGTGGTGCCGGTTCTCAATCGATATATCGAGCATTTCGAGGAGCAGGGGCTGCCGGTCATCGCCACGCGCGACTGGCATCCTGAAAATCATGTCTCGTTCAAGGCCCGGGGCGGTCCGTGGCCGCCGCACTGTATCGCGCAGACACGGGGAGCACAGTTCGGTCCCGGCCTGAAACTGCCGGCCGATGCGCGCGTCGTCTCGAAAGCGACGACAGCGGACGAGGAGGCGTATTCCGGGTTCCAGGGAACGCAGCTTGCACAGGACCTGCGCGAGCAGAATGTGAAACGGGTGTTCGTCGGCGGCCTGGCCACCGATTACTGTGTGCTGAACACGGTAAAAGACGCCCGCAAGCACGGGTTCGACGTAGTGCTGCTGCGCGACGCGATCCGTCCGGTCGAGGTCAAACCCGGCGATGGCGAGCGTGCGGTGACCGAGATGACGGATCTCGGTGCGGTGCCGGCCGAACTCGAAAAAGTCGCGGCCTGAGCGTTCATGGAGCGAGCACCTCTGCAACTGCCCGCCGACCCCGGCTCGAGCGCGCTGTTGACCGATCTTTACCAGCTCACCATGCTGGCCGCGTATCGCGCGCGCCAGATGGAAGACACTGCGGTATTCGAGTTTTTCGTGCGCAAGCTGCCGGACGACCGGAATTTTCTGGTGGCCGGCGGACTGGAGCAGGTACTCGATTTTCTGGAAGGTCTGCGTTTCACCCGTGAAGAGATCGGCTGGCTCGAGCAGACGGGGCGCTTTCAGCCGGAGTTTCTGCAATGGCTCGCACGGCTTCGATTCGAAGGCGACGTGCACGCGGTGCCCGAAGGCACAATCGTTTTTCCGAACGAACCGTTGATCCGGGTGACGGCACCTTTGCCGCAGGCACAGCTGGTCGAGACTCGGATCGTAAGCCTGCTTCAGTTCCAGACTTTGATCGCAACCAAGGCGGCCCGTTCGGTATTGGCCGGGCGCGGCAAGCTGCTGGTCGATTTCGGATTGCGGCGTGCGCATGGGGCCGAAGCCGGGCTGCTCGCCGCGCGTGCGGCCTATCTGGCGGGCTATGACGGTAGTGCCACGGTACTCGCCGGCATGCGCTACGGCATTCCGCTCTACGGGACCATGGCGCATTCGTACATCCAGGCGCACGAATCCGAAACGCAGGCGTTCGAGGATTTTCTGCGTGTCTATCCAGAGAACACCACACTGCTGATCGACACTTACGATACTGAGGCGGGCGCCGAGAAAGTCTCAGCACTCGCCGGCCGCCTGCGCGCCGATGGCATCAAGATCGGTGCCGTGCGGCTGGACAGCGGCGATCTCGGCGAACACGCGCGCAAGGTGCGGGCCATACTCGATGCGAACGGCTGCAGCGACATCCGGATCTTCGCCAGCGGCGGTCTCGACGAGAGGAAGGTCGAACAGCTGCTGTCGGATGGCGCGCCGATCGATGGTTTTGGCATCGGCACCAGTCTCGCGACTTCGGAGGACGCGCCTGCGTTCGACTGCGCGTACAAACTGGAGGAATACGCCGGCAAGCCGCGGCGCAAGCGGTCGGAGGGCAAGCAGACCTGGCCTGGCCGCAAGCAGGTGTTCCGGCGCTTCGATGCCGACGGGGCCCCGCAGTCCGACACGCTCGCACTGGAGCATGAGTCATGCGAAGGCGAGCCGCTGCTGGTGCCGGTAATGCACAAGGGCCGGCGGCTCGCGCCGCAGCCCACGCTTGCCGAGTCGCGGGAGCGCTGCCGCGCTGCATTCGACAAATTGCCCGCGGCACTGAAGTCGCTGGATCGCGCGGCGGAACCCTATCCGGTTGAAGTCAGCGAAGGTGTTCGCCGCCTCGCCGAGGAAGCCGACCGTCTGACGCAACTTGAAGCCGGTTAGACGTCGGTTTGCGGGTGTTCGGTAGCACCGGCGACTTTAGAAGCGAAACACGAAGACACGAAGACACGAAGGAAATCAAGGCGAGAAACAGACTATCCTTTTTTCTTGCGCTCCTCTGGCATTTTGCGTTGAGCTTGTCTTTATGTTTTTTTGCTTCGTGCCTTCGTGCCTTCGTGCCTTCGTGCCTTCGTGTTTCGCTCTTGCGGCGATCTGCGCAGTGTCGCTCAACGGCGCTCGGCGGTCCGTTCGCGCAGCAGGCGCGCGGCGAACAGCTGGCTGACCACCACGATCGCGATCAGGCTGCCGCCGATCGCATCGGTGGTAATGCCCGGGCGGATGAGGACGAGCGCGGCGCCGACCAGCAGCGCACGCTGCCAGAGGAAGGCCGGGCCGACGAAGTAGCCCGACAGGCCACCGGCGAGACAGGTTACGCCGATGAATGCCGTCGTCGCGGTGAGCACGATCTGCAACGGCGTGCCGAACATCAGCAGCGATGGGCCGAACACGAACATGAACGGGATGACGTAGCCGGTCGCGCCGAGCCGAAGTGCCGCCGCGCTGGATTCCCACAGACCCGCACGCGAGATGCCGTTCGCGGCATACACCGCAAGCGCGACCGGTGGCGTGATGGCGGAGAGAATCGCGAAGTACAGCACGAACAGGTGCGCGGCCTCGACCTGCACGCCGAGTTTCACCAGTGCCGGCACCAGCAGCGCGGTCTGCATGATGTAGGCGGGCGCGGTGGGCATGCCCATGCCGAGCACGATTCCGGCGACGGAGGTCAGCAGCAGCGCAATCAGCATGTGGTTAGCGGCGGCATCCAGAACCAGGTCGGTGAATTCCAGGCCGAGCCCGGTCAGGTAGATGACGCCGATGACGATGCCTGCGCAGGCGCAGGACAGCGCCACCGCCACGGTATTGCGCGCACCGTGCTCGAGCGCCTCGAGTATATTGTCGAGCCGAACGTACTGGCGGGTAGTCTTACGCAGCAGGGCGGTCGGGATGGTGGATATGATTCCGCACAGCGCCGCAAATGGCGCGCTGTAACCCGCGAGCAGCGTGCCGATGATAATCACAAGCGGCAGGAAGAGGTGCCCGCGTTCCTTCAAAACCGTTGCCATGCGCGGCAGTTCCGATCGCGGCAGCCCTTTCATGCCCAGGCGCTTGGCCTCGAAGTGCACGGTCATGAACAGCGCCACGTAGTAGAGCAGCGCGGGCAGCAGCGCGAACACCGTGACCGACAGATAGCTGATACCGAGGAACTCGGCCATGATGAACGCCGCTGCGCCCATGATCGGCGGCATGATCTGCCCGCCGGTCGAAGCCACCGCTTCGACTGCGCCGGCGAAAGCAGGCTTGTAACCGATGCGCTTCATCAGCGGTATGGTGAAGGTGCCGGTGGTCATCACGTTCGCTACCGCACTGCCCGAAACCGTTCCGAACATGCCGCTGGTGAGACACGAGACCTTGGCGGGGCCGCCTGCGGTCTGCCCCGTCAGGCTCATCGCGAAATCCATGAACAGCTGTCCGGTCCCGGTGCGTTCGACCAGCGCGCCGAACACGATGAACAACATCACGTAGGTCGCCGAGACATAGATCGGAATGCCGAGGATGCCGTCGGTCGTGAGATACATCTGCTCCATGAGCTGGCGCAGATCGGAACCGCCCGGATAGATCGCGTACACGAAGAACGCGAGCGCGGTCAGCGGCAGGGTCAGGCCGACGGCCCGCCGCGTGGCTTCCAGCACGAGCGCGATCATTGCCGTGGACAGCACCCAGTCCGCCGGTCTGAGCGCGTCCACGTAGATCATGCGGTTCATGATGTATTCGCGCTCGATGACCAGATAGCCGCAGGCGACCAGGGATACCACGATCAGTGCCGCTTCCAGCCAGCGCGGACGCTCGATCGCACCGCCCTTGCGCGCGGGGAACAGCAGGAACGCGAGCACGAGCGCGAAGGCGAGGTGGGCGCTGCGGAAGGTCAGCGCGTCGGGTGGACCGAACCAGCCGACGTATAGATGGAAGCCCGACATCGCCAGGCCCACCGCGAAGATGATCCACCCGGCTGGAGTTCTGTTTCCGAACATTGCGCTGGATGAGGTTGTGGTTTCGAGTGGTGCCGGGTCGTCCTGTCGCCGGGGGCCGGGTTCTGCGGGTGATCTAAAGAACGCCTCTTTCGCGGTACCAGTTCAGCGCGCCGCCATGCATCGGCACGCCGATGTCGATGCTCATGCTCTGTGCCGTGGTGTGTTTCACGGCCCGGGCGATCGAAGCGAGGTCGTCCAGCCGGTTGTACATGCTGTCGAGTATGCCGTAGACGAGTTCATCGGAGAGATCGCAGCGCGCGATGACGTGGGTCGCGTAGCCGATGGTCTGCACGTCTTGTTCCTGTTCGGGATAAGTTCCGGCCGGAATGACGGTCGGCGCGTAACCAGCGTTGATTCCCCGCATCCTGGCGATGCCGTCGTCCGGAATATGCAGCAGGCTGATGGTGCGCGCGCTCGCGAGGTCCATGACTGCGCCGGCCGGTATCGAGGTGCCGAGCGTGAAGACGTCGGCGTTGCCGTCTTTCATGAGCGTGACCGAATCGGTATAGGAGCCGTAGTTGACGCGCGCCAGATCGTCGTAGCTCATGCCGTACGCGCGCAGCAGGTGCACGGTGATCGCTTCCCCGGTGTTGCCCCGCACCTGCGTCGACAGCACCTTGCCGCGCAGGTCGTCCGGATTGCGGATACCGGCATCGGCGAGCGTCACTGCCTGGAAGTACTGCGGATACAGCGTGGCAACATTGCAGACCTGCGTCGCCTTGAAGTCGAACGGCGGCTCGCCGTTGATCGCATCGACGGTCGACACGGAATTGGCGAAACCGATCTGCGCCTGGCCTTTCTCCACGGCGAGCACGTTGGCGATGCCGCCGCCTGGCAATACCTGCACCGAGATGCCTTCGAGGCTGCCCTCGAGGATGCTTTTCATGGCGCCGCCCAGCGGATACCAGGTGCCGCCCTGCGGTCCGGTTACAAACCTGAGGCGGTCGGCAGGCGGCGTACATGCCGCCAGCACGATCGCCGTCAGCAGCGCGGACACGATCATGGCCGGCGTTCTGCGTTGCATCGGATTCTCCACCCGTTGTGTTTTCTGTTTCTGCGCGCACGCTGCGAGGCATGCGTCGGCAACACTATATCTGTAAAGGCGGCATCAGGTCGGAGCGACCCGGTAGCCGGCCCGCGGGAAGTGCACGCACACGGTGCCGACACGCGGATCGTCATGCAGGATCGCAATGGTATCGCGGTCTGCAAGGCGCACCTTGCCCTCCACCACCGGATCGCCACCCGCGGCATCGGGAATGACGATCACACTGTCCCCGGGTTTCAAGCCCTGGGGGTCGCGTGGATCGGCCAGCTCCGGAGTCGTGGTCTGGGCGGCGTGCGCGATGTCAAGCGCTTCGCCCGCGGTCAGACTGGATGGCTTGCCGTGGCCGATGGCCTTCACGCGCGCTTCCCAGGCTTCCAGAGACGGAAACTCGGAAAAAAGCGCCACCCCGCCCTGCCAGCGGCCGCGCACGAACCAGACGAGATAGTACGCGAGCGCGTCGGGCAATCCCGGCTGATCGCCGAGCATGAATCTGCGGCCGGTCGCCAGCCGTTCCTCGAACCATCCGAACTGGGCGCGCAGCTGCGCGGTGACATGCGGCAGGTCGGCGCGGACCTTCTTCAGGTCCCAGTCGGGGCCGAGATACAGCCGCCCGCGATCGCGTGCAAAGTCCTCCGGCAACTGGTCCGCATTAGCGCCGAGGATCAGCCGGACGGCAAGATCGAACAGCGCATCGGTCCAGCGATTGATCCCCCAGGGCATTCCGTCCGCGCCGCCGGGATAGAACGTCGGCTCGGGAAAACGCCGCTGCAACTCGCGCAGGATGCACTGGCTGTCGCAATAGATGTCGGCGCCGATCTGCATGACGGGCGTGCGCCGGTAGCCGCCGGTGAGCGGCATGAGGTCCGGCTTCGGCGGGATACGCGGAATCTCCACCGAGCGCCATGCAAGGTTCTTGATGCCGAGTCCGACGCGGACCTTCTCCGAAACCGGCGACTGCGGATAGTTATGCAGGATGATCTCGTCCAATCTGTTCTCCGGTTGGCGCAGGTTCTCACATGGTCACGTAAGGACCATCAGTAGATAAAAACAGCTCAAAGCGAACTACCAAGAGCATCAGGAACACCAAGTGGATCAAGTGCAAAGAACTGGAACATGAACGCCAAACGGGCAGCTTTGCGAATATCGCGTCGCTGGTTCTTCGTGTCTTCATGTTGCAGTCGTGTCGTTCTGTATTTTCCTGGTGTTCATGGCGGTTCGAGCCCTTTCCCTTGCGGAATCAGCGATTCAACCGGCGATGGTAACGCCGCCGTCGGCGACGATGGTCTGTCCGGTTACGAAGGCGCCGGCTTTCGATGCGAGAAACACGGCGATGCCGCCGATGTCGTCGGGCTCACCCAGCCGCCGCAATGGCGTCTGCATCTCGTAGCGGCGCCGGATCTCGGGGTTTTCCCACAGCGCACGGGCGAAATCGGTCTTCACCAGTCCGGGCGCGATGCAGTTCACACGGATGTTGTGCTCGCCCCATTCGACCGCGAGATTGCGCGCAAGCTGCATGTCCGCAGCTTTGGAAATCGCATAGGCGCCGAGTGCCGCGGTGCCCTTGAGGCCGCCGATCGACGATACGATGATCACGGCACCGTCGCGGCGCTGCGCCATCTCCGGCAACACGAGATTCGCCAGCCAGTGGTTGGCGACGATGTTGTTCTGCAGGATCTTGTTGAAAGCCTCATCCGGCATCTGCGCCATCGGGCCGTAATAGGGGTTGGACGCCGCATTGCATACCAGCACGTCGATCCGACCCCACTGCTTGCGCGACGCGTTTACCAGTTCCTCGAGCTGCGCCTTGTCGCCGATGTTCGCGGCGATCGCGATCGCCTCGCCGCCGTCTTTGCGGATCGCCTGCGCCACTTCCTCGCAGGCAGGCAGTTTCCGGCTCGAGATCACCACTTTCGCCCCCGCCCGCGCCAAGTGCTCCGCGATCGAGCGGCCGATGCCGCGGCTCGATCCGGTGACGATCGCTACTTTTCCTTTCAGTGCAAAGGCTTCCATGACGCTCCCCGCTGGTGGATGCGAACCCGGCGGGAATGATCACACAGAACGCGACCAGGCGGGTTGGCGGGCGCGTCCCGGGATCCGGACTCCGCCTCGCGGTTGAACGCGGTTTTATCGCCAGGTCACGTCGCAGTTTCGCTGAGCCGCGCGGGTGAGCAGGTCGATCAGCGGATGTGCGCGCCGTTTAAGGGAAACCGGAGCCTCGCCCTTGTCGGCTTCTTCCGCATCCGCGTTCTTGTGTTCCTGGGCGTCGCGTCCATCCGAAGGCCCTTCGAGTGCCGAGTCGAGTCGCGCCAGGGCCGCCGGGATATCCTCCGCGAGAATCGCGCTGGGCACGGTTCCGCTGTGCCCCATCAACTTAAGGAGTTTGACGGCGACATCGCCGAACATGCTGATACTGCCAACATCGCTATCGAAATAGACGAGCATGGGCGCAAGTATGAAGGATGAAGCGTGAAGGTGGAAGTACGCGCGGGCCGACGCTGGAAGGAGCAGGGTACGGCGCCTACCGGCTCACGCGGTTCCTGCCTTTGTCCTTGGCGCGGTAGAGCGCCGCGTCAGCGGCACGAATGACGTCGGCTGGCAGCGGGTGGGCCTCGTTGCGTTCGGCAACACCGATGCTTACCGTGACGGAAAGTTCCTGGTAGCGTCGTTGGGTCTGCAGGGATCCGCCGTCGTTTGTCGATGTTTTCTTCTTGCCGGCGGCAACGCGGCGGTCGCTGCCATTGCGCGCCTCCTTTCGACGCTGCTGCGTGCGCACGGTCATGCGGTACTCTTCAATCGACCTGCGCAAGGTCTCCAGGTGCGGAAGCGCTTCCTGCAGAGAACACTCGAACAGAACCGTAAACTCCTCGCCGCCATACCGGTAGGTTTTTGCGCTCTCGGGCATTTCCGAAAGCTGCGCGCCGACCAGCCTGAGAACCTGGTCGCCGACGTCGTGGCCATGCGTGTCATTGAACTTCTTGAAGTGATCGACATCTACCATGGCGATCGTGTATTCCGGTCCGAGCGCCATCAGTCTTTCCTCGAGTGCGCGACGGCTCGGCAGGCCGGTCAGCTCGTCGCGAAACGCCATCCGATGCGACTCCTGCAACACGGCGAGCAAGAGGATCGCGCCGGCCGCCGCGATAAACGTACCGAACACGCCGGGGGTGCCCGGCCATTGGCACGCGATGAAGAGCGCGACCAGAGCGCCCACCATGGCGATGTCCATGGGAGAACGCCGCCGCCACGCTCCGGCAACGGCGAGCGCAAATGCCGCCGCCATGAAGATCCTGCCGAGGAACGGCGTAGGCGTCGCGCGAAGCAGCCAGGTATCGAGCAAGTCCTGCCACGCGGTGCCAGAGAAGCGGATTCGCCCGGCCGATGCTACCCATGCCGTCAGCAGGATCTCGATGGCGGCCAGCAACAGCCAGCGGTAGTTGCGGTAATGAAATATCCCGCGTTCGACGAGCAGCAGCACGATCAGCAGATTGAGGGGCACGAAGATCGCAATTGCGGTATAGACGGCGCGCGCAGTAAAACTGTCCGGGCCGGCTCCCAGAGAAATGTGATAGCCGGTGTAAGCGGCAAGCAGAGACGCAAGCGCAATGAAAGCGCGTCCCCGGTTGAACGAGAAGCTGATTGCGGCGCCGAGCATGAGCACGGCGTAAGGACCAAGCATGCCGAGCGCCGCAAATGCATCCGGAAGGAAGCGCGCGAGCGGGAGAGACAGTGCCGCGGCCAGGATAATCACACCCGGCATCGCGAGAACCCGCAGCTGCCGAAGTGAAAAACGGGTCAGCTGCGTTTCGGAAATGTCTTCTTCACTTCTCACGTCGCGCAGGAAAGCAGAAAAGTACCGTTCGTTGGGTTGCGAACTGCATTCGAGGTTTACGAATGACGCCCGTGCGCGTATAATAGCGGCATCCTGAATGCAGCATGCATTCATTACATTTCGATGCGGCCCCTCGCAGCAAAGCAGCAAGCAGGGGCTTTGCTGTTTTTACCCTGCAAGGAGGATCCCGGATGGCCAAGAAACTCTCTCCACAGGAAGCAACCGCGATGATTCTGCGGCGTCGCATGCAGCAGGTGCCGCTCAGCAGCAAGGAAGTGCGGCAGATTCGCGAAGCGGACAAGAGCGGCGAGCGTGAATCCGGCGGCCTGCGCAGTGACGGCCGCAGTATCAGGGCCGACTGAGAATACGGTACTAGAGCGTCCATAGACGCAAAGACGGAGATCGCATGGCGAAGGAAGAATTGCTGGAGATGGAAGGTGTCGTCGACGAAGTGCTGCCCAATACGCAGTTTCGGGTGACGCTGGAAAACGGCGTCGGCGTCATGGCCTACGCATCCGGCAAGATGCGCAAGCATCGGATCCGCATCATCGCCGGCGACAAGGTGACATTGGAGCTGTCGCCCTACGATCTGACCAAGGCACGCATCAATTTCCGGCACAAGGATGAACGTGCCGGGCCGGTGGGGCGGCCGCAGTTTCGGAGGAGATAATAAAAGCGCGAATGGGCCTGAAGACCCTGTAGCGCGGAAAACCGGTATCGAAATCGGGGACAACGGTTCAATAACAAAAACCAGGGACTGAACTGAACGGACGGCGCGGGAGCAATCCCCGCGCTATTTTTTTGTTCGCTCATCGTCGCCGCGGACGGTCGCGCGACGGAATGCGGTAAAGCCATATTGCCAGCATGATGCCGAGGAAAGCGAGTGCGATCCTTAACGGCGGGTATTCAACAAAGATAAGGATCGAGGTTGCGAGCGTGGCGGACATCAGCGAGATCGCGATCAACTTGACGCGCCACGGAATGCTGCGATAGCGCCTCCACTCGACGATCAGCGGGCCGAAGGAAGGGTGGTTGAGGAGCGTGTTGTAGAAACGTGGCGATGCGCGCGCATAGCAGGCGGCTGCCACCAGCAGGAAGGGAGTAGTGGGCAGCACGGGCATGAGCAAGCCGATTCCGCCTAAAGCCACGCACGCAGTTCCCAGGCATAGATAGAGGGCGCGCATGAACGGGGAGTCATGCCTGCGCATCTCGTGGCTGAAATCGGTTTTCTGCATTTTGTGCGGCAATTATTCTAATGGCCTGGTTAGCCGTTTGATAGAATCGCCGGCGACCGCCCATCGGTGTCCCGGGAGAGGAAAGCGTGGCCAGCGTCCTGAACGAAACAGAACTGCAGCACTATCGCCAGCACGGATACGTAATTCCGCAATTCAGCCTGCCTGCGCCCCTGTTGCAACGGTTGCGCGCCGGCGTTGACGGTTTGCTCGGCTCAGTGACGAATGTCGCGCAGGAAGACCTGGTGAACCCGCACATGCTGCCTGTTGCGGAAGGCGTGCAGGACAACCCGTTCATGGAGGCTGCCAGGGATCCCGCGATACTCGATATGGTGGAGCGGATCCTCGGGCCGGATGTGATTCTCTGGATAACCCGGGTGCTGTGCAAGCCGGCACACAAGGGCCGCGAAGTGCCATGGCATCAGGACGGGGAGTACTGGCCGATGCGTCCGCTGGCAACCTGCTCGGTCTGGATCGCGCTCGACACGGTGTCCACCGCCAATGGCTGCATGCGATTCATCCCCGGTTCCCACCGCCAGCAGGAGCTTTACCGCCACCATGTCTCGGATCGCGAGAACCTGGTGCTCAACCTGGAACTGGACCAGGATCAGTTCGACGAATCGACCGCGGTCAATGTCGAACTGGAACCGGGGCAGATGTCATTGCACGACGTTCGCCTGATCCACGGCTCGCTTGCCAATACTTCAGGCGCGCGCCGCGCGGCGCTGATCCTGCGCTATATGCCGGCGACCTCGTATTTCGACCGTTCGCTGGTCGAGCTCAGAAGAGACAACAGCCCTTTTAATATTTTCGACCAGCCGCTGTGGCTGATGCGCGGAACCGACCGCACCGGACAGAACGACTTCGTTCACGGCCACGAGCTGTGGAAGCAGCGCTACGCGAAAGCGGGCGTGGCGGCTTAGCGGATTTACCACGAAGGCACGAAGGCACAAAGCACCACAGAAAACGCGGCCTGAACCATAGTCGCGTTCTGAAATTGCAGGCAAGCTGAATCGAGTTTAAGGGGCTTTCCTTTGTGCCTTCGTGGTGATTTAAATTCGTATCGATGCCATCCTCATTCGACCGGTTCGAGGCGCGCGATGATGCCGTTGCCTGAATCGGTCGCCACGTAGACATAGCCATCCGGGCCTACGCGCACGTCGCGGATGCGGCCGATCGCCCTGCGGATCAACGGCTCTTCCTTGATCACTTTCTCGCCCTCCAGTACCACGCGCATCACCAGCTGGTGACTGAGCGCCCCGACCAGGAGGTTGCCGCGCCATTTCGGAAACTTGTCACCCTGGTAGAACGCCATACCGGAAGGCGCGATGGAAGGCACCCAGTAGTGCAACGGCTGCTCCATGCCTTGCTTGCGCGTGCCTTCGCCGATCTTGGTGCCGCTACCGTAGTTGACGCCGTAGGTGATTACCGGCCAGCCGTAGTTACGGCCGGCGCGCATGATGTTGATCTCGTCACCGCCCTGCGGGCCGTGTTCGTGGGTCCAGAGTTCTCCGGTACGCGGGTGCAGCGCGGCACCCTGCATGTTGCGGTTGCCGAGCGTGAACTTCTCGGGCCTGGCGCCGCTACGGCCGACGAACGGATTGTCGTCCGGCAGCCGGCCGTCTTCGTGCAGACGAATCACCGATCCCGCATGGTCGTTCATGCGCTGTGCGCGCGGCATGTCGCCGCGGTCGCCGAGGGTGAGAAAAACGTGACCCTCGCCATCGAAGACGATGCGCCCGCCGAAATGCTGTCCGGCGCGCGTTTTGGGCTCCATGCGGAAAAGCACCTCCGCATCTACGAGGCGATGCCCGTCCAGCCGGGCGCGCATCAGTTCCGTGCCCCAGCCGCCGTCGCCCGGTCCGTTGTAGGCAAGATAGACCCAGCGGTTGTCTTTGTAATCCGGATGCAGCACGACGTCGAACAGTCCGCCCTGGCCGGTGGCGGTAATGCGCGGCAGGCCTTCGACCGGGTTCGGATCGAGTTTGAAGTCGCCGGAAACGATACGCAGCCTGCCCGGCCGCTCGGTGACCAGCATGCGGCCGTCCGGCAGGAACGCCATTGACCAGGGGTTCTGCAATCCTTCGACCAGTGTAACCAGCCGGAATGCGTGTTCTTCGGAATCGAACATGCGTTCCGCTGCATGCGATACGGAGAAGGGCGAGGCAAGCGTTGCGATCAGCAGTGCGGCAGACACGAAACCGGGGATACGGTGAGTATTCATAGTGGTGTCGTTCCTTATCGATCAGGTCATGCCGATGCCCTGCGAACAAGAGGGCGGCAGGCGGTTCGTATATCTGATGCGGAATCGTCCGCACTGTCCGGGTTCTGGCCAACCCAGCGCGAGCATCATCTGCCCTGCAATGGGGCATGATCGCCCCGATTTGCGGCACGGAGCCGGGCAGCGCGTAGATTCCCGTCGGGTTTTCCCCGATCCAGTCGGTCTAGACCGGACCTGGTGCGGTTGGTTCGCTTTTTGCGATACTGTTGGCAACAAGACCGCCATATTCGGCCTGGACGACGGGAGGGCGCCGGGCGAGGAGAACGCAATGGACCAATCCTCACTCGCATCGCTGGTCGTGGACCTTTTCGCCGTGATTCAACTCCTGGCAGGCTATCCGGCGGACACGGACCCGCCCGCCGTGCATTTCATACCGCAGGCGCAGCTTTCGCAGATGGTATGCGGACGCCCCTGCAGGGTGCGCGCGGTATATCTTCGCGATTCCGGAATTTATCTGGATGAGGCACTCGACGTGCACGACGACGATCTTGCGCGTTCGATCCTGCTGCATGAACTGGTGCACCATGCACAGGCTGTTTCAGGGAACTTTGACTTGCTGAACGATGACTGCCGGCGATGGACCGAAGCCGAGCGGGAAGCGTACAAACTTCAGCGGCTCTACCTGCGCCATATCAACAGTCCGATCGGCCTGGCCAGGTTCTCAGGTTCCCATACCTGCTGATCCGGTTTTTCAGCGGTGACGCACTTTGCGCCTGCTGCAAATGGAGTGAAGTAGCGCGGTGTAGAATCCTCCGCGAGGAGGACTGCCATGCAGACGCGAGACAGATCGCGCTATTTCGTGCGGCCGCTGGATGTCCCGGCGTACCATCCGGCGAACCATACCGGCACCACCAATCGCAGGCTGATCGGCCGCGAGAATGTCGGTGCGCACAATGTCGAAGTGGTGCTCGGCGTGATCGAACACGGGCAGGGTGCGCTCGAGCATTCGCATCCGGGCGCCGAGCAGGTCTGTTACGTGATCGAAGGCCGTGCGCGTGCCGAAGTCGGCGGCGAGGTCTGTGACCTGGGCCCCGGTGACTGCTGCTTCTTCCCTCCAGACGCGCCGCATGTTTTCACCGCAATAAGCGATGAGCCGGTAAGAGTCCTGGTGATCTACTCTCCGCCTCCCGGCGAGAACACGCAATGAACCCGGTGCAGGGGATTCGCCGTGTGGTTTGCTGAAGAACGCGTCCCGGATCCAGGGCGCGTGAAGCGGTCATTTCCGGCGTGGGCGGGTGTGTGGCTGGCGGCCGTGCTTGCGTTGCCCGCGGTGGTTCCGCACGCAATCGCCAACGGTTATCCCGCCAAGCCGGTCCGCATGGTGATTCCGTTTGCGCCGGGCAGCGCCACCGATACCGCCGGGCGCATCATCGCGCAGGAGTTGTCGCAAAGCCTCGGACAGAACGTCATCGTAGAGAACCGTGCCGGTGCCAACGGGCAGATTGCCGCCGCGCACGTGGCACGCAGCGCAGCGGACGGTTACACACTGTTCATGACGACCAACTCCACCCACAGCGCGAATCCGCACCTCTATCGCAGGCTGCACTACGACCCGTTGCACGATTTTGAGCCGGTCGCCCGGTTGGGCACGCTGCCCTTCATGCTGGTGGTGCATCCGTCCGTGCCGGTGTCGGACACGGCATCGTTTCTGGATTACGCGCGGGCACACCCCGGCGAACTGTTTTACGGCACCGCGAGCACGGCATCCCTGATCGGGGCGGAAACCATCAACGTACTCGCTGGTACGGAACTGGTGCGCGTGTATTACAGTTCGAGCCAGCAGGCGATGGGCGATCTGGTCGCCGGCCGCCTGCAGGTAATGGTTGCGGATTTCACCACGGCGATGCCGCAGGTCAAAGCAGGGCGCATCAAGGTGCTCGCGGTGACCACGGCAAAGCGCTCTGTGCTGGTTCCGGATGCACCCTCGATCGGTGAGGCGCTCGACGGCTTCGAAATGACTTCGTGGAATGGCGTCTTCGTTCCGGCCGGCACGCCGAAACCGGTGATCGACCGGCTTGCGCAGGCCATGCTCGAGCTTCTCGCGAAACCGCAAGTGGAGCGCAGCCTTGCCGTCGCCGGTTTCGAAGTCGATCCGATGGAAACCGTCCCGTTTGCCCGCTACGTACGGGAGCAGCTTGAGTACTGGGGTAGACTTGTCCGCGCCGCCGGCATTCCACCCGAATAGAAGCGGCCGATAAAAATGCGGTCGTGAACATCGCTGACCGCTTTCCGACAACCGTAACCGAAAAGAACGCCATGCCAGGTCCGCTTAGCGGGGTGAAGGTCATCGACCTCACCACCGTCGTGATGGGTCCGTTTGCGACCCAGATTCTTGCCGAGCTCGGCGCCGACGTAATCAAAATCGAGTCGCATGAAGGCGACAACATGCGCCATCCGGGACCGATGAAGAACCCGGCGATGGGCTACATGTTTTTGCACCTGAACCGGGGAAAGCGCGGCGTCGTACTGAATCTCAAGGAGCCGGAAGGACGCGAAGCGCTGTTCCGCCTGGTGCGCGGCGCGGATGTGCTGGTTTACAACGTGCGGCCGCAGGCCATGGCGCGGCTTGGCCTGTCGTACGAAGTGCTGAGCGCCGAAAACCCGAAACTGATTTATGTCGGCGCCTACGGTTATTCGCAGAAGGGACCGTACGCCGCAAAGGCAGCGTACGACGACCTGATCCAGGCCGTATCGGGCGTGCCATGGCTCATGTCCAGAAAAGGCGTCGAGAAGCCGAACTACGTACCGATCAATCTCGCCGACCGGCTCACCGGGTTGCACACCGTCTACGCGGTCACTACCGCGCTATACCACCGTGAGCGCACCGGGCGCGGCCAGTCGATCGAAGTGCCGATGTTCGAGAGCGTCACGCATTTCGTTCTCGGCGATCATCTTGCCGGGCTTTCCTACGAACCCGCGATCGGCGAAGCGGGCTACCAGCGGCTGCTCGCGCGGCGCCCCTATGCGACCAGGGACGGCTACATTGCGGTCCTGATCTACAACAACAAGCAATGGCGCAGTTTCTTCGATGCAATCGGGCAACCGGAAAAAATGCAGGAAGAGATATTTGCGACACAGGCGAACCGCGCGGGCAATATCGACGCGGTGTACGCCTGGCTCGGAGATCTGCTGAAAACCCGGACCAGCGCGGAATGGGCTGCGTTGTTCGAAAAGGCGGATATCCCGGTGGCGCCCATCAATACGGTCGAAGACGTGGTGGCGGATCCGCATCTCGCCGCCAGCGGCTTCTTTGGCATGGAAGACCACGCCAGCGAGGGCAGGGTGCGCACCATGCGCACGCCCAGCAGCTGGTCGGAAACCCAGCCGGGCCCGCAGCGGCCGGCACCGCGACTCGGCGAGCACTCGGCGGAAATCCTGCGCGAACTGGGCTACTCCGAAGAAGAGATCGCCGACCTCGCCCGCCGCGGCGTCACGCAGTTGATCTAGCTAAGGAAAGGTAAGTTTAAAGATTGCAAGATGAAAAGCGAAACACGAAGGCACGAAGTAAGAACAAAAAGAGAAGCTCAACGCAAAGGACGCAAAGTTGCGCAAAGGGCGCAAAGAAGTTCAGAGAGAGATTTCTTTGTGTTTCTTCGTGCCTTCGTGCCTTTGACTTCGGCTCACGTTGATCAGGCTTCGCCAGCTAAACGTGACCCTCCGTCGTAACAAGCGACAGTGTCGCGTGTTGTGTGTTTCGCTTTTAGGGTACTGACAATCTGGCATGCCAAGGTTCTCGATATTCTCCCTCGCGCGCAATGCGCTGACCGGTCACCGGAACTGGCCGGCTTACTGGCGAAGTCCGCAGCCGAGGCAGGAGTACGAAGTCATCATCATCGGCGGCGGCGGTCACGGACTGGCGACGGCGTATTACCTGGCAAAGGAACACGGCATCTCCAATGTGGCGGTGCTGGAGAAAGGCTGGCTCGGTGGCGGAAACACCGGTCGCAATACCACCATCTGCCGGTCGAACTATCTGTGCGACGAGTCGGCGGCGCTGTACGAACATTCCCTGAAGCTGTTCGAAGGCCTGTCGCAGGAACTCAATCTGAACGTGA
Organism: Burkholderiales bacterium; assembly: GCA_040880425.1. Taxonomy (GTDB): domain Bacteria; phylum Pseudomonadota; class Gammaproteobacteria; order Burkholderiales; family Eutrophovitaceae; genus DATKEK01. The sequence continues at coordinate 91,133 of JBBDIL010000018.1, forward strand.
TGCTGTCGCAGCGCGGCGTACTGAATGTCGCGCACAGCCTGCATGACGTGCGCGAAGGCCGGCGCCGGGTCTATGCGAACCGGCTGAACGGGGTCGATGCCGAATGGCTGACGTGCGAACAGATCAAGTCTTTCTGCCCGATTCTCGACACTTCCCCCTCGGCGCGCTACCCGGTGCTGGGCGGGACGCTACAACGGCGCGGCGGCACCGCGCGCCATGACGCGGTGGCGTGGGGCTTCGCCCGCGGCGCCGATGCGCGCGGCGTGGACATCATCCAGAACTGCGAGGTGACCGGCTTCGATATCCGCGACGGCCGTGTGCATGGTGTGCACACCACGCACGGCAGCATGCGTGCGAAGAAAGTGGCGATCGTCGCCGCGGGACATAACTCGGTGCTGTGCGAAATGGCCGGCGTACGCTTGCCGCTGCAGAGCCATCCCCTGCAGGCACTGGTGTCGGAGCCGGTCAAGCCGGTGCTCGACACCGTGGTGATGTCGGCAGCGGTACATGTCTATGTCAGCCAGTCGGACAAGGGCGAGCTGGTGCTCGGCGCCGGGCTCGACACGTTCAACTCCTACGCCCAGCGCGGCTCGTTCCACGTGATCGAGCACCAGATGGCATCGCTCGTGGAACTGTTCCCGATTTTCAGCCGGCTGCGCATGCTGCGCACCTGGGGCGGAATCGTCGATGTCAGTCCGGATGCGTCGCCGATCATCGGCAAGCTGCCGGTGCGCGGCCTTTACATGAACGGCGGCTGGGGCACCGGCGGCTTCAAGGCCACGCCGGGCTCGGGGCACGTGCTTGCGTGGACCATCGCGAAAGACGAACCGCATCCGCTCGCCGCGCCATTCGTGCTCGAACGCTTCACCACCGGCGCGCTGATAGACGAACACGGCGCCGCCGCCGTGGCGCATTGAGGTTTCCCGTGATGGCCGTCAAGAAAAGCGAAACACACAACACGCGACACTGTCGCTTGTTGTGTGTTTCGCTTTTAATCTCGATGTGAGCGCGAAATGCTGCTGATCGAATGTCCCTGGTGCGGCCCGCGGGACGAGACGGAGTTTCGTTACGGCGGGGAGGCGCATGTTTCGCGGCCGGAACTGCCCGACACGATGAGCGACGCGCAATGGGCGGAGTACCTGTTCATGCGCAACAACCCGAAAGGCCTGTTCGCCGAGCGCTGGAACCATACGGCCGGCTGCCGGCGCTGGTTCAACGCGATCCGCCATACCGTGACGCATCAGGTCGTCGCCGTGTACAAGCCGGGCGAACCGAAGCCGGAGACCGGGGCGTGACCGCATTCCGTCTGGACAGGGGCGGGCGCATCGATCGCGGGCGCGAACTGACGTTTCGCTGGAACGGACGCATGCTCTCCGGCCATCCGGGCGATACGCTGGCGTCCGCGCTGCTGGCGAACGACGTGCTGCTGGTCGCACGCAGTCTCAAGTATCACCGGCCGCGCGGCATCCTCAGCGCCGGATCGGAAGAGCCGAATGCGCTGGTCCAACTCGGCACGGGCGCGCGCACCGAGCCCAACACGCGCGCGACGCAAATCCTGTTGTTCGAGGGCCTCGATGCCAGTGCGCAGAACTGCTGGCCGAGCGTCGAAACCGATTTTGGCGCGGTGAACAGCCTGTTGTCGCGGCTGTTCGTTGCCGGTTTCTATTACAAGACGTTCATGTGGCCGCGGCGTTTCTGGACCCGCGTCTACGAGCCGGTCATCCGCCGCGCGGCGGGCCTGGGCCGGGCGCCGTCCGCGCCGGATCCGGATGAGTACGACAAGATCCACGCGCATGTCGACGTGCTGGTTGCCGGCGGCGGTCCCGCGGGATTGGCGGCGGCGCTCGCGGCTGCGCGCAGCGGCGCGCGGGTGCTGATCGCCGATGAGCAGCCGGAATTCGGCGGCGGCACTCTTTCGCTGCTGGAAGATAAGCGTACCGAACCGGCGTGGGTGGCAGCCACCGTGGCCGAACTGCGCGCGCATGCGGACGTGCAGCTGCTTCTGCGTACTACCGTATTCGCCTATCACGATCACAACTATCTGTCCCTGGTGGAACGCAGGAACGGCGGTCCCGGAACCGCGCCGGGACAGCGGCTGTGGAAGGTGCGCGCGAAACGCGTGATCCTCGCCACCGGCGCGCACGAGCGGCCGATCGTGTTCCCCGGCAATGATCGCCCGGGCGTGATGCTCGCGTCGGCGGCGCGGGCGTACCTCAACCGCTACGGTATAGCCATCGGCCGTAAAGTCGTCGTCTTCACCAACAACGACAGCGCCTATGCAGCCGCGCAGGACTTGCACGGTCGCGGCATCGGCGTGGAGGTGGTGGATGCCCGCCCTGCTTCCGGAGGCGGCGCCGCGCACCAGGCGCTCGCTGCCGGCATCGCGGTGCGGTTCGCGTCGGCAATCGTCGACGTCAAAGGCGCGAAGCGCGTGCGTGCCGTCAAGGTGGCCGGGCTTGCCGGGGACGGGCGCGCGCAGGCCGGCGGCGATTGGCTGGACGCAGATGCGGTGGCGATGTCCGGCGGATGGTCGCCGGCCGTGCACTTGTTCTCGCATTCGCAGGGAAAGCTTGAGTGGAACGAAGCGCTCGCCTGTTTCGTCCCCGGGCGTTCCGTGCAGGCGGAACGCTCCGTGGGCGCATGCCGCGGTACGTTCTCCCTGCGCGACGCCCTGGTGGAAGCGGTCGATGCCGGCACCGCGGCGGCGCGCGCGTGCGGATTCGAACCGGGTGCGGCGCCCGGGTTGCCGCCGGTACAGGACGAGCCGGCCGATCCGATCCGGCCCGTATGGCAGGTCGCGGTGCCGGGCAGGTCCGGCAAGGCCTTCGTCGATTCCCAGAACGACGTCACCGCCGCCGACGTCGCGCTCGCGGCGCGCGAGGGCTTCGAATCCATCGAGCATTTCAAGCGCTATACCACCGCCGGAATGGCGACCGACCAGGGCAAGACCTCGAACGTGAACGCGCTTGCGATCCTGTCCGGCGTCACCGGGCGCGTGATACCGCAGACCGGCACCACGACGTTCCGCCCGCCTTATACGCCGGTCGGCTTCGGCGTGCTTGCCGGGCGCGACCTCGGCGAGCGTCTGGAACCGGTCCGGATTACGCCGATGCACGCCTGGCACGTTACGCATGCGGCGCAGTTCGAGAACGTCGGGCAGTGGAAGCGGCCGTGGTACTACCCGCGAAACGGGGAAGACCTGCATGCGGCGGTCGCGCGTGAATGCAAAGCCGTGCGCGCGTCACTGGGCGTGGTGGACGCGTCGACCCTGGGCAAGATCGAAGTCACGGGGCCGGATGCGGCAGAGTTTCTCGACCGCGTCTATGCCAGTCTCATTGCAAACCTGCGCGTCGGACGCTGCCGCTACGGGATCCTGTGCGGCGAAGACGGCATGGTGTTCGACGACGGCGTGATCGCCCGGTTGGTGCAAGACCATTTTTTTATCACCACCACCACCGGCGGCGCGGCCCACGTATCGGACTGGATGGAAGACCTGCTGCAGACCGAATGGCCCGACCTGCGTGTGTACCTGACCCCGGTTACCGAACAGTGGGCGGTGACGGCGGTTGCGGGCCCGAAGTCGCGCGAGCTGCTGCGCCGCCTGGCGCCGGCGCTGCCGGCGGACCCCGAGTCGTTTCCGTTCATGTCGGTGCGCGAAGGCGCCGTCGCCGGCGTGCCGGCGCGGGTGTTTCGTGTCAGCTTCAGCGGCGAGCTGGGCTACGAGATCCACGTGCCGTCGGATCGCGGTCTGGCGGTGTGGGAAGCTGCGATGGAGGCAGGCAGACGATTCGACATTACGCCGTATGGAACCGAAGCGATGCACGTGCTGCGCGCCGAAAAGGGGTACATCATTATCGGCCAGGAGACCGATTGCACCGTCACCCCGCTGGACCTCGGCCTGGACTGGATGGTGTCCAAACCCCGGGATTTCATCGGCCGGCGTTCGCTTGCGCGGCCGGACACCAACCGGCCGGACCGGAAACAGCTGGTCGGCCTGCTGCCGGAGGATCCGCATGCGGTACTGCCGGAAGGCGCGCATCTGGTTGCGGGCGAACGGCCGGAGCCGCATCCGCGTTACGGCCGCACCATCCCCGCACTCGGCCATGTGACCTCGAGCTACTGGAGCGGGAACCTCGGACGTTCTTTCGCGCTGGCGCTGGTCAAGTCCGGCCGCGCGCGGTTCGGCGAATCGGTGTGGGTGCCGCTGGAAGGCAGAACCCTGCGCGCGCGGATCGTGGAGCCGGTGTTCTGGGACCCGGAAGGGCGGGCGCAGCATGTCTGACGCACCCGAGAACGCGAGCCGCGCACCGCTCGCGCACATGGCGCAGCAGCTTGCGGCAGGATCGTCCGGCGCCGAGGGCGTCGTTCTGACGGAAGCGCGTGTCTCCGCACTGGCCAATGTGCGCGGCAATCCGGCCGATGCCGGTTTGCTCGAGACGATCCGCGATGCATTGGGCTTTGCGCTTCCGGTTACGGCGAATACGTTTACGCGCAGCGCGTCGCGGCGCTGCCTGTGGCTGGGACCGGATGAATGGCTGTTCGTCTGCGACCAGGGTGAGCAGAAGGATACGGTGGTTCTGCTGCGGGACCGGCTCGCCGGCCGGCATGCCTCGGTCATCGACCTGGGCGCGGCCTATGCCGTTCTGGAACTGCGCGGCGCAAAGGCGCCGGAAGTGCTGGCCAAGGCGTGTTCGCTGGATTTTCACCCGCGCGCTTTCCGTGCCGGCCAATGCGCGCAGTCGAACTTCGCCCGTACCCAGGCGATCGTGATGCTGGAGCACGACGTTCCGCTGTTCCGCCTGTTCGTACAACGCTCGTACGCCGGTTATCTCGCCGAGTGGCTGCTGGATGCGATGCGCGAATACCGCGTGGCATGACGCGCGGGCATATACTTGCTGCGATTATCGGGCGGGAAACAGAAAACCAAAAGCAGAACCACCAAGGACATCAAGCACACCAGGAAGACCGGCAGGAAAGCGGAAAAGGCGAAGCGCATCTCAGCCCGACGCCGCGCTCCCGGTGAACGGCCGGCTTCGCCGGTAACGTGTGCGCGCGACCTTGGTGGTTAACGCAATCTTGAGTTTTTCCTGGGAGAGGTTGTGGAGTATTTCGTCCAGCAGCTGGTAAACGGCATCACACTGGGATCGATCTACGGGCTGATCGCCATCGGCTACACCATGGTGTACGGCATCCTCGGGATGATCAACTTCGCCCATGGTGACGTTTACATGGTGGGCGCGTTCATTGCCTTGATTGCGTTCCTTGCGCTGCTGGCGCTGGGGTTGACCGCGCTGCCGCTGATTCTGCTGATCGTCCTGATCGCCACCATGGTGCTGACTTCGGCCTGGGGGTGGGCGGTCGAACGCATGGCGTACCGGCCGCTGCGCGGCTCGTTCCGGCTCGCACCGCTGATCACCGCGATCGGGGTCGCGATCGCGCTGCAGAATTTTGTACAGCTTGCACAGGGCGCGCGGGTCAAGGCGCTGCCGCCGCAGATCCAGGGCGGCATCACGCTGCTCGAGGGCGCGCGCATCTCCTACGTCCAGATCATCGTCATCCTCACCGCTGTCGTGCTGATGGCGGCGTTCAGCTGGCTGATCGCAAAGACCGCGCTCGGGCGCGCGCAACGCGCGTGCGAACAGGACATGAAGATGGCGTCGCTGCTGGGCGTGAACGTGGACCGCACCATCGCATTCACGTTCGTCATCGGCGCCGCACTCGCTTCGGTGGCCGGCGTCATGCACCTGCTGCTGTATGGCGTGATCGATCACTACATCGGCTTTCTCGCCGGCATCAAGGCGTTTACCGCTGCCGTGCTCGGCGGCATCGGTTCGTTGCCGGGCGCCATGCTGGGCGGGTTGCTGATCGGGCTGGTCGAGGTGTTCTGGGCGAGCTATTTCTCCGCGGAGTACAAGGACGTCGCCGCGTTCTCGATCCTGGTCATCGTCCTGATCTTCATGCCATCGGGGCTGCTGGGCAGGCCGGAGATCGAGAAGGTATGAGCGTGAAGGGCGGGGCTGCCGTCAGGGAATTCGCCGACGCGGCGAAAGATGCCGCGCTGATGGCGCTGGTGGCCGCGGTGCTCGCCGCGCCGATCCTGGGGCTGCGAACGGTTCCGGCGACCGAAGGGCTGGCGCTCGAGACCCGCTGGCACCTGGTAGCGATCGCGGTGGTGTGCGTGTTCATCGGCAGGCTGCTGCTGCGCCTGCTGTTATGGCGCCCGCGGCGTGCGCACACCGCAGGTGCGCTGCGGGCAAAGGCGATGGCGTGGCTGGGCAGGGTTTCCGGCCCGGCACTGCTGCTCACTGCGCTTGCGTGGCCGTTGCTGCCGACCACCGACCGCTATTTTCTGGACATCGGCATCCTGGTCATGACCTACGTGATGCTGGCGTGGGGGCTGAACATCGTGGTGGGTCTGGCCGGGTTGCTGGACCTGGGCTACGTCGCGTTCTACGCGGTCGGCGCCTATTCGTATGCGCTGCTCGCGCAGTATTTCGGCTGGTCGTTCTGGCTGTGCTTGCCGGTGGCGGGCATTCTCACGGCATTCTGGGGCATCCTGCTCGGCTTTCCGGTGCTGCGGCTGCGCGGCGACTATCTGGCGATCGTCACGCTCGCCTTTGGCGAGATCATCCGCCTGGTGCTGCTTAACTGGACCGATTTCACCGGCGGCCCAAACGGCATCTCCGGTATTCCGCGGCCGTCGTTCTTCGGCATCCCGTTTACCGACGGCGAAGAGGGATTCGCCGCCACCTTCGGTCTGGAGTTTGCGGTGACGCACCGCATGGTGTTCCTGTACTACGTGATCCTCGCGCTCGCGCTGATCACCCTGCTGGTCACCATCCGCCTGCGCAAACTGCCGATCGGCCGTGCGTGGGAGGCGTTGCGCGAGAACGAGATCGCCTGCCGTTCGCTCGGCATCAACACGCGCAACACCAAGCTCACGGCGTTCGCGATCGGCGCCATGTTCGGCGGTTTCGCCGGTTCGTTCTTCGCCACGCGCCAGGGCTTCATCAGTCCCGAGTCGTTCGTGTTCATGGAGTCGGCGCTGATCCTGGCGATCGTGGTGCTGGGCGGGCTCGGCAGCCAGCTCGGCATTGCCATCGCCGCGGTGGTAATGATCGGCGGTATCGAGGTGCTGAGAAATCTCGACTGGCTGCAGTCGGTGTTCGGCGCCGGGTTCGATCCGGGACGCTACCGCATGCTGCTGTTTGGCCTGGCCATGGTGATCATCATGGTGTGGAAACCGCGGGGCCTGATCTCCACCCGCACCCCGTCGATCGGACTGAAACACCGGAAGGCGATCGGGGAAGAACTCGTAAGCCAGGGACGCGGATGAGCGACGCCATCCTCTCGGTCGAACATCTGACCATGCGCTTCGGCGGCCTGGTGGCAATGGACGACCTGTCGTTCGAGGCGCGACGCGGCGCGATTACCGCGCTGATCGGCCCGAACGGTGCCGGCAAGACCACGGTGTTCAATTGCATCACCGGGTTCTACCGGCCGACGGAGGGCATGGTGACGTTGCACCAGCGCAACGGGCGCACCTTCCTGCTGGAACGCATGACCGACAACGAGATCGCGCACAGGGCAAAGGTTGCGCGCACGTTTCAGAACATCCGGTTGTTTGCAGGCATGACCTTGCTGGAGAACCTGCTGGTGGCGCAGCACAACGTGCTGATGAAAGCTTCGCTGTGGACGGTGGGCGGAATCGTCGGGCTGCCATCGTTCCGGAATGCGCAGGCTGCGGCTGTGGAGAAGGCCGTCTACTGGCTGCAGAAGATCGGGCTGCTGGATCGCGCCGATGATCCGGCGGGCGACCTGGCCTATGGCGCGCAGCGCAAACTGGAAATCGCGCGCGCGATGTGCACCGAGCCCGAACTGCTCTGCCTGGACGAGCCGGCAGCCGGCCTCAACCCGCGCGAGACCGCTGAACTGACGGCACTGCTGGGCGACATTCGCAAGGACCACGCGGTATCGATCGTGCTGATCGAGCATGACATGTCGCTGGTCATGAACGTTTCCGACCATGTCATCGTGCTCGACTACGGCGAGAAGATCTGCGATGGTCCGCCCGTGCAGGTCCGGGACGATCCACGGGTGATCGCCGCATATCTCGGCGTGGAAGACGAGGAAGTCGAGGACGTCGAGCACGCGCTGGAAGCGGAGGCGCGGCAATGAAGCGGCCGCTGCTGGCGGTGCGCGGCGTCGAAACCTGGTATGGCCAGGTGCGCGCGCTCAAGGGCGTCGACCTGGACGTGCACGAAGGCGAAATCGTCACCATGATCGGCGCGAACGGTGCGGGGAAATCGACGCTGATGATGACCATCTGCGGTGAACCGCGTGCACGTTCCGGTTCGATCGAATTCGACGGCAAGGACATCACAAGGATGCCGACGCACGACATCATGCGGCTGGGCCTCGCGCAGTCGCCGGAAGGGCGGCGGATCTTTCCGCGCATGACGGTGATGGAGAACCTGCAGATGGGCGCCGCAATCAAGGGTTTCGCGGCTTTCGCACAAGACCTCGAGCGCGTGCTGGAGATCTTCCCGCGCCTGAAGGAACGCCTGCAGTATCGCGGCGGCACGCTGTCCGGAGGCGAGCAACAGATGCTCGCGATCGCGCGAGCCCTGATGATGCGCCCGCGCCTGCTGCTGCTGGACGAGCCTTCGCTCGGACTCGCGCCGCTGCTGGTGAAACAGATTTTCGGAGTGATCGGCGAGCTGAACAGAAACGACGGGCTGACCGTGCTGCTGGTCGAGCAGAACGCCTATCACGCGCTGCGGCTCGCTCACCGCGCCTGTGTCATGGTGACCGGCGCCATCACGCTGTCGGGAACGGGGCGCGAACTGCTGGCGAAACCCGAAGTGCGCGCCGCCTACCTCGAAGGGGCCCGGCAGTGAGGGCGTGCTCCGAAAGGCACGAACGATGTGCCTGGCCCGGAACAGGACAAGAGCGAAACACGAAGGCACGAAGACACGAAGCAGGACGGAAAGCGAATGCGTGACCAGGAAGTCACCTGTAATCTTGTAACACGCAGGCGAGCGATCAAGCATTTTTGTTCTTCTTCGTGTCTTCGTGTCTTTGACTTCGGCTCACGTTGATCAGGCTTCGCCAGCTAAACGTGACCCTCCGCCGCAACAAGCGACAGTGTCGCGTGTTGTGTGTTTCGCTTTTCAAGTTTGTGTGGTCTATTGACTGTGCGGAATACTGCTGAAGGGATGAGCAGATGCAGGGCGTGATTTACGAGGAGGCCACCCCGTGGGTGTTTCTGATCATGACGGTGGTGATCGGCGGCGGGACGGCGTGGCTGACGGGGCGGGCGGTGGCCATGAACTGGCGGCCGCTGTGGACGCTATGCGCCTACGTGATGCTGCTCACCGGGGCGTTGCGCTTCCTGCATTTCGCGCTGTTCGAGGGGGCGTTCGTGTCGCTGGAGTCGGCGGAACAGAACCGGGCGGCGCTGTATTTCATGACGGTCGACCTGGTTGTGCTTATGATCGCAGCTGCGGTCGGCTGGCGCGTGACCCGCGTTTACCAGATGACCACGCAATACCGGTGGCTGTACGAGAGGACCGGCCCTTTTACCTGGAGGCGCAGGGCCGGTTCAGCCGCGACAACCTTCGATCCAGACGCGGTGGGCGGAAAGAAAACCATGCAGCCGGATCGGCCAAACCTTGAGGAGGAGCAGCATGCGACCCGTTAGACGATGGTGCCTGGCCCTGATCGCAGGTTTCGCCGCGAGCGTGGCGGCCCACGCCGAGGTGTCGATCGCCGTGGTCGGCCCGATGACCGGCCAGTACGCGGCTTTCGGCGCGCAATATCGCGCCGGTGCCGAAATGGCAGTGGCCGATATCAATGCCGGAGGCGGTCTGCTCGGACAGCAGGTGAAACTCGAGATCGGCGACGACGCCTGCGATCCGAAACAGGCGGTAGCGGTCGCCAACCAGTTGTCACGCAGGGAAGTGAAGTTCGTGGCCGGACATTTCTGCTCGGGCTCCTCGATTCCGGCCTCCCACGTTTACGCGGAGGAGCGGATTATCATGATCTCTCCGGCGTCCACCAATCCCAAGTTCACCGACGAGCGTCCCGGGCCGGGCGTCATGCGCGTATGCGGCCGCGATGACCAGCAGGGTTCGTTTGCCGGCAAGTTCCTGGCGACCCGCTACAAGGACAAGAACATCGCGGTGGTGCATGACAAGACCGCGTACGGGAAGGGACTTGCGGACGATACGCGCAAGTTCATGCGCGCCGCCGGCAAGCGCGAGAAGATGTACGAGGCGGTCTCGGCAGGCGAAAAGGATTACTCGGCGCTGGTGTCGAAACTCAAGGCATCATCGATCGACGTGCTCTACTACGGCGGCTATCACACGGAAGCCGGCCTGATCGTGCGCCAGATGCGCGACCAGGGCATGAAGACGCAGTTGATGTCGGGCGATGCACTGGTGACCAAGGAGTTCTGGCAGATCACCGGTGCGGCTGGAGACGGCACGCTGATGACCTTTTCGCCCGATCCGACGCGACTGCCGGCGAACGCCGCGATCGTGAAGCGCTTCAAGGACAAGGGAATCGAGCCAGAAGGCTACGTGCTCTACACCTATGCCGCGTTCCAGGTCTATGCGCAGGCGGTACAGGCCGCCGGATCGACGGATACCCGCAAGGTTATCGATGCGATAAACAAGGGCACGTTCAAGACCGTGCTCGGCGACCTGTCGTTCGACAAGAAGGGCGACCCGGAACTCGAGGGCTATGTCGTCTACGTCTGGAAGGATGGAAACTACGACTATCTAAAGATGTGAAATAAGCTAAACGACGGCGAGCGAACAGCGGTGAACGAGATGCGGTAAACGTGCAGCGGTGAACGAAAGGCGGCGGGCTGAGCTTCCCCCGAAATTTCGTCTTCCAGGAGGTGGGGTATAACCTCAACTGA
>JBBDIL010000019.1:0-20197 GCA_040880425.1 Burkholderiales bacterium
TCAGCACTTTCGCCTCAGTCCTGCTTTTCTCTGCAAGAAACAAGACCTGACCCCACGTCACTCTTACAGTCCTCAGCACTTTCGCCTCAGTCCTGATTTCTTCGGGCACTTTGCTTCGGTGGCGAAGTCTATAATCTCCCCATCTCCACACAGTATCTTCAGGAGGCCTCCATGAACGCACCCAGAGACGGACATTTTGCGCTGCAACTCAAGGATCAGAAGCTGTTTCGCCAGCAGAGCTATATCGACGGCAAGTGGGTCGATGCCGATTCGAAGGCCACCATTGACGTCACCAATCCGGCGGACGGCTCGGTGATCGGCAATATCCCGAAGATGGGCGACGCCGAAGCGCGGCGTGCAGTGGAGGCGGCGCATGCCGCGCTGCCGGCCTGGCGCTCCAAGCTCGCCAAGGAGCGCGCGAACATCCTGCGCAAGTGGTTCGACCTGCTGATGCAGCACCAGGACGACCTCGCGCTGATCATGACCATGGAGCAGGGCAAGCCGCTCGCCGAATCGAAGGGCGAGATCGCCTATGCGGCGTCCTTCATCGAATGGTTCGCAGAAGAAGCCAAGCGCGTCTACGGCGACGTCATTCCGCCGCACCAGGGCGACAAGCGCATCGTCGTGATCAAACAGCCGATCGGTGTCTGCGCGGCGATTACGCCCTGGAATTTCCCCGCGGCGATGATCACCCGCAAGGCGGCGCCGGCGCTGGCTGCCGGCTGCACCATGGTACTCAAGCCCGCCACGCAGACGCCTTATTCCGCCTTCGCGCTGGTCGAGCTGGCCGAGCGTGCAGGCATTCCGAAAGGCGTGTTGAGCGTGATCACCGGCAGTGCGAAAGAGATTGGCGGCGAACTGACGGCGAATCCGCTGGTACGCAAACTGACCTTCACCGGCTCGACCGAAGTCGGCCGCGTGCTGATGAAGCAGAGTGCCGACACCATCAAGAAGCTCTCCCTCGAGCTCGGCGGAAACGCGCCGTTTCTGGTATTCGACGATGCCGACCTCGATGCCGCGGTCGATGGCGCGATGATGTCCAAGTACCGCAATAACGGCCAGACCTGCGTGTGCGCGAACCGCATCCTGGTGCAGGATGGCGTGTACGACGCCTTCGCAAAAAAGCTCGTCGAGAAAGTTAAAGCGCTGCAGGTCGGCTCCGGAACCGAGTCCGGCGTCACCATCGGCCCGCTGATCGACGAGAACGCTGTCGCCAAGGTCGAGGAACACATCCAGGACGCGGTCTCCAAGGGTGCGAAGATCGTGGTCGGCGGCAAGAAACACAAACTCGGCGGCCTGTTCTTCGAGCCGACCGTGCTCACCGGCGTCGATACCAGCATGAAAGTCACGAAAGAGGAAACCTTCGGCCCGGTCGCTCCGCTGTTCCGCTTCAAGACCGAGGAAGAGGGCCTGGCGATGGCGAACGACACCGAATTCGGCCTCGCGAGTTATTTCTACGCGCGCGACATCGGCCGTATCTGGCGTGTCGGTGAAGGCCTCGAATCCGGCATCGTCGGCGTCAACACCGGTATCATTTCCAACGAAGTCGCGCCCTTTGGCGGCGTCAAGCAATCCGGCGTCGGCCGCGAAGGCTCCAAGTACGGCATCGAGGAATTTCTGGAGGTGAAGTACATGTGTGTTGGTGGACTGTAGAGACTGCTCGGGCCAGGACAATGCGGCGTTTCTCGCGGACTGAGTAAAGAAAAGAAGTACTGAGTGCTGAGTGAAAAGGACTGAGTAAAGGCAAGAATACGAGATCGCCATGGTCTTCGGCCTCGCGATGACGGTCTTGCAAGGAAAAGCCGTCATTGCGAGGGCCTTGCGCCCGCGGCAATCCCGTCTTTGCTCAGTCCTCAGTCCTCGTCACTCAGTCCTCAGTCCTTTTCACTCAGTCCTTTTTTAAAATGCCCTTCACCCAACCCCCGCCCCAACTTGGTAACCAGTACACCGACGACCGCGTGCTGCGCGCTTATCTGCGGCGTGCGCTGCCGGCGGAGATGCTCGCGGAGATTGAGCCGCAGCTCGTTGAAATGGGTGCGCTCGCGGGCGGGGAGTTGTACCGATTCCAGCTCGAAGACCGGCTGAACGAGCCGCGGCACACGTCGTGGGACGCCTGGGGCAATCGCATCGACCTGGTCGAGGTTTCGCCGCTGTGGAAACTGGCGGAGCGCATCGCCGCACGCTACGGGCTGGTGGCGACGGCCTACGAACGCCGGCACGGGCGCCATGCGCGCGCGCACCAGTTCGCGCTGGTGTATCTGTTCACGCCGTCAACCGACGTCTATTCCTGTCCGCTGGCGATGACCGACGGCGCCGCCAAAGCATTGTCCGTCTCCGGCAACAGCGCACTGGCCGATCGCGCCTTGCCGCATCTCACCAGCCGCGACCCGTCGCAGTTCTGGACCAGCGGCCAGTGGATGACCGAATCCACCGGCGGCTCGGACGTTGGTCTGTCGGAGACCGTGGCGCGCAGGGATGACAAAGGCATCTGGCGTTTGTATGGGCGCAAGTGGTTCACCTCTGCGGTGACTTCGCAGATGGCGCTGACGCTGGCGCGCCCCGAAGGCAATCCGGCCGGCGGCAAAGGGCTGGCGCTGTTCTTCCTGGATACGCGCGGCGCCGACGGCCGACTGAACGGCATTCTCGTGCACCGGCTGAAGGACAAACTTGGCACGCGCAAGGTGCCGACCGCGGAACTCACGCTGGACGGCACCATCGCCGAACCGGTCGCCGGGCGTGCGGATGGCGTGCGCAACATCGCGCCGATGCTGAATGTCACCCGCACCTGGAATGCCATCAGCGCGGTTTCCTACATGCGCCGCGGCATGGCGCTCGCGCGGGATTTTGCCGCACGGCGCGTGGCGTTCGGTTCTCCGCTCGCCGGCAAATCGTTGCACGCCGACACGCTTGCCGGCCTGCAGGCGGAAACCGAGGCGGGATTTCAACTCGCTTTCTGCGTGGTGGAACTGCTTGGCCGCGAGGAGGCCGGCGAGGCGGACGCCGCGCAACTCGAACTGCTGCGTCTGCTGACGCCGGTCGCCAAGCTCGTCACCGGCAAGCAGTCGGTGGCGGTGCTCTCCGAGATCGTCGAATGCTTCGGCGGCGCCGGCTATGTCGAAGACACGGGCATACCGCAGTTGCTGCGCGATGCGCAGGTTTTTCCGATCTGGGAAGGCACCACCAATGTGCTGTCGCTTGATGTACTGCGGGCGATTGCTTCGGGCGGTGCGTTGGCAGCGCTGGAAGTGGAATCCGCGACGCTCGCTTCAACCGCGCGCGAGCCGCTGCTGCTCGAGCTGGCGAATCGCGCGCTGGCGGCGCTGGCGCACGCGCAGGGCTGGGCGCAGCAGGCCGATGCCGGCAGCCTGGAGACCGGCGCGCGGCGATTTGCCATGACCATCGGCCGGGCTTTCGCCTTGTTGCTGCTCGCGCGCCAGGCGCAGTGGTCGCTCGATCACGATGGCGATCGCCGGCCGTTGCTGGCCGCGCAGCGGTTTGCCGCCAACGGCGTGGAACTCATACGCGATGACGGCGTCGAATCCTCCTCGGTTTTTCTGCTTGCGAATGACGCAGACGGCGAAGCAGCAGACAAGCCGCCAAAAAATCAGCAGAAATCCGCCAAAACCTCTTGAATTTCTCGCAGTAAACCGTACACTGCACGCCTTTACGATTTGGCCGGCAAGTGAGCAATACGTCTCCGTCCGGCCGCTGGGTCGCTGCTGGTTCTGGCTGACTCGGATCATCCGGATGGCATTTTTTCCGGATCATCCGCCAAGTCGCGGTAGCGGGAATCGGTTGGTTTGGGTACGCGTCCTCGACGCAACGCGCGGGTTCTCGGGTTGGGACTCCGCATTACGGAGGGAGGTAATGAGATGCGTAATCTCAAGCTGAAGCAGGTTCTTCCGGTAGACGATACGGAGACGCTTCAGAAGGTCAAAGAGGCCCCTGGTCTGCACGCAATGGGGGATCTCTATCAGGTTCAGTGCGACGACCGCTATCTCGTCGATTGCAAGCTTCTGACGGAACACTGTCTCAAGCTGGTCGAAGACGCAGGGCTGTCGGTGGTCGGCCATTATTTCCACCAGTTCGACGGCGGCGGCGGCGTCACGGGCATGATCGTGCTCGCGGAATCGCACATGTCCGTGCACACCTGGCCGGAAAAGCGCTTCGTCACCATCGACGTCTACGTCTGCAGCTATACGACGGACAACCGTCCGAAGGCGCGCAAGCTCTACGACTCGCTGCTCGACACCTTTCAGCCGGAAAAGCACAACGCGCACTTCGTTGAGCGGCCGTAGGAAGCTGCGGGCATGGCGGCGAACAAGAGCGATCTCTACCTGCTCGAGCATCTGAACGACGGCTTCGGCTTCTGGGCGAAGGCGACGCGACGCATCGCGCACGTCAAGTCGCCGTTCCAGGACATCGAAGTGCTCGAGACGCCGAAATTCGGGCGCACGCTGCGCATCGACGACTACTTCATGACGTCCGACGGGGACGAGTTCTATTACCACGAGAACATGATCCACGTCGGCGCCTGCGCCCATCCTGGCCCGAAGCGCGCGCTGATCATCGGCGGCGGCGACGGCGGCGCCGCGGAAGAGTTCCTCAAGTACAAGAGCATGCAGGAAGTCGTCATGGCCGAGATCGACGCCGTCGTGGTGGACTTCTGCAAGGAACATCTGCCCGACGTGCACCGCGGCGCCTTCGACGATCCGCGCCTCAAGGTGCTGATCACCGATGGCAAGGCCTACGTCGAGAACTGCAGGGACCAGTTCGACCAGATCATGCTCGACCTGACCGATCCGTTCGGCCCGGCGGAGATGCTCTACCGCGTCGAATTCCTGCGCGAGATCCGTCGCGTGCTCGGCCCAGGCGGCGTCATGTCGATGCACCTCGGCTCACCGGTGACGCGGCCGAACGTGTTTCATCGCCTGGTGAGCTCGCTGCGAGAAGTGTTCAAGGTGGTGCGGCCGTACCTGGTGTACGTCCCGCTCTACGGCACTTGGTGGGGCATGGCCGCAGCGTCGGACGAAGTCGATCCGCTGGCGATTTCGGAGCAGGAGATCGACCGCCGCATCGCCGAGCGCGGCCTGACCGACCTCAGGTACTACAACGGTGCCACTCATCGCGCCGTCATGGCCATGCCCAACTACGTGCGGGAAATCCTCGCCCGCCCCGGCAAACCCATCAGCGCCGCTGCACCCATGGACGAACCGGATCTCGATCCGGCGAACATGACGAAACTCCGGATCGTCGTCGACGAAAAGTAAGCCCAAGGAAAACCAAAAGAAATCTCACCACCAAGGCACCAAGACACAAAGCAATTCAAGAACACTCAGGTTTTTCTTTGCGCCCTCTGCGCCTTTGCGGTGAGATCTGCCTTCGATTTTCCTCCGTGGTTCAATCGGTCTTTCGCGGAAGTGCATCCACCGCGAACCGGAAATCCGCCGCGGCCTGCGCCACCTGTTTCGCGGTTGAGCCGGGTTTATACAGTGCCGAGCCGAGGCCGAAGCCGCTGGCGCCGGCTTCGCGGTAATCCTTGATGCTCTTCGGCGTGATGCCGCCCACCGGCAGCACGGGAACGTTTGCCGGCAGCACGGCGCGCAGCGATTTCAACACTTTTGGCGGATACGCTTCTGCCGGGAACAGCTTCAGTCCGTCCGCGCCCGCGTCGATCATGCGAAACGCTTCGGTCGGCGTGGCAAACCCGGGCAGCACGAAAATGTCGCGCCGCTTCGCCGCCTCCACCACGCGTTCGTCTGAGTGGGGCATCACCACGATGCGGCCGCCGGCGTCTGCGATCTTCGCGACCTGCGCCCAGTCGGTCACGGTGCCGGCGCCGATCAGGACATCGTCGCCGAAGCGCTTGGACAGCTTCACGATGCTTGCAAACGGCTCCGGCGAGTTGAGGGGAACCTCGATGATGCAGAAGCCGGTTTCGACCAGAACGTCTCCGATCGCCGCGACTTCGCCCGGTTTTACCCCGCGCAGGATGGCAACCAGCGGAAACTTTGCGAGCCAGTCTGAAAAAATCGTCTTCTTCATGCGTCCTGCGAAACGAATGTAGACAAGCGGTACAGCGAATGTGCTACGGCGTTCGGGTCGAGCGTCGAGGTCGTGATGCCGATGATCTCGGCTGCCCGGCGATAAAGCGTTGCGAGCTGCGGGGTACAGAGCAGGTGAACATGCCGCGCATCTTCCCGGGCGGAGTGCATTTCGTGGCCGACCAGGATTCCGGAAAGATACGACATCGACTGCTTCTCGTCGAGTTCGCCGAACAGGCTGCGCGCGCGCACGCCGAACAGGTGATGCAGAATTCCGCCGGGCTCCCCGGCGCGGGCGACACCCGCGTCGAACGCGGCGCCGTCGGTCTCGGTGTCCTTTTCCATCATCATGCGTCCGAGAATGCTGTGATTGCGCATCACCGCGAATACCTCGCCGGTCATGTAGGTCGAGAAGCGAAGTATTCTGCGCTCTTTCACCGTAACCCACTTGCTGTGCGTGCCCGGCATGCAGATTCGCTGCTCGCCTTCCTGCAGTTCATCGAGGATGCCCATGATCTGCATTTCCTCGCCGCGCATCACATCCTGCACGCCGCTGCCGTCACGGCAGGTCAGGCCCGGTGCGATCCACGCGCGTCGCTCGCCCCAGCGCACTTCGCACATCCTGCTGGCGATTTCCTCGAAGCCCGCCGGGCATTCGGCGTATGCCGCTTCCGCCCATCCCTGCCGGCTGCCGATCATGCCGCTCATCATGATCGGCGCATCTCCCGCGGCGATCCAGTCGCCGATCTCCCGCTGCAGCGCCTCGGCAAACTGCCCGTTGTTCACCGCCAGAATCCCCTTCGCGGACGAATGCTGCTCCACCACCTTGCCGCGTGCGTCAAGGCGGTATGCGCGAAACGAAGATGTGCCCCAGTCGATGGCGATCATAAAATACAGGACTGAGAGCTGAGTGCCGAGTAAAAGCGGCTGGGCGTCGCTCAGCCTCAAGTTGATTTACTTTTCACTCAGTCCTCAGTCCTGTCGTTTCAGATTCTCCCAAACTCTTCCAGCAGCTCCTCGAACGTCTTGCCCTCGGCGATGCGTTTGCGGGTGGCTTCTTCGCGGTCCGCCTGTTCCTTTGCAGCCTTGAGCACGGGTTCCAGGTCCGCGCGTGGAATGACGGTGATGCCGATCTCGTCGGCGACGATCATGTCACCCGGATTCACCACCACGCCGCCGCACACGATCGGAACATTCAGCTCGATGTCTTCCTTGCGGCCGGAGAACATCGTGTGCGTGCCGCGCGCGGTAACCGAGCGCGAGAACAGGATGAATCCCATGTCCGTGAGTTCGTCGGTGTCGCGGCAGGCGCCCTCGATGATCGCGCCCTGCACGCCGCGATTCTTGAACAGGCTGCCCATCAGGCCGCCGAAAACCGAAGTCTCGGTTTCACCGCCGGCATCCACCACCACCACGTCGCCCGGCTGCGCCACGCGCAGCGCCGCGAGCGGATCCTGCAGATCGCCGGGCGACAGCTTCACCGTCAGCGCCGGCCCCACAGCCTTGCCCTTGAAGATCGGTTTGAGCCCCGAATGCATCACCCCGCCGCGCTTCTGCACATCCGCAAACACGCACGACGCGCTGTAACACTTCGCCACCGACCGATACCGCTCTACCAGCTTCGCATCGGGCCTTTCGTAATCACGCAGATTCATCTGTTCTCCTGGCTAAATATCCGAAAAGCGAAATACACAACACGCCGCGCTGCAGCTTGTTGCGGTGAAGGGTCACGTTTAGCAGGCACAGCCTGATCAACGTGAGCCGAAGGCAAGGGCACGAAGACACGAAGAAAACCAAACACGTGTTTCCGCGCATTGCATGCTTTCCTGGTCAATCAAGGTTACGGTAAGAAGCACAGCCGGATACACCTCGAAAAGCGCTCCAAGCTATCTAAGGTCTTTCGTATTTCTTCGTGTCTTCGTGCCTTCGTGTTTCGCTCTTGTCCGTTCGCTCTTTCAACCACCAAGCAGGAATTCTCGCACGACTTCGATCTGGTCCGGGCTCATGAGCATCGGTGCGTGGCCGACGTCTGGGAATTCGACCAGTCTTGCCTTCGGGCCGCGGCGGGTCATTTCCTGCGCGGTTTCGTGCAGCAGCAGGTCGGAATCGGCGCCGCGCAGGGCCAGCGTCGGGCAGCGGATCGGGTCCCAGTACATCCACAGGTCGACATCCGTGCCCGGCCCAGCGAAGGCGTGTGCGATCGCCGGGTCGTATACCAGCCCGATGCTGCCGTCGTCATGCGTGCGCACGCTGGTTTGCGTCAGGTGCCGCCATTGCGGATCGGTCAGCGCACCGAACGGTTCCGACACCATGCGCACGTACATTTCCGCTTCGTCCAGCGAAGTAAAGCGCGGGTCCTTGCCGACATACTTCTTCAGCCGCCCGAGTGCGGACTTCGGGATCAGCGGGCCGACGTCGTTGATCACGAAGCGGCGGATCGGCGTGTGCGGCTGCGATGCCATCACCATGCCGATGATGCCACCCATCGAGGTGCCCACCCAGTCCACCGACTGCGCGCCGCTGCGTGCGATCAGCGCCGCCATGTCAGAACAGTAGAGCGGGTAGCCGTAATCCTCCTCGTGCGTCAGCCAGTCGCTCCGGCCGCGCCCGACCACGTCTGGGCAGAGCACCCGGTAGTCCTTCGACATCGCCTGCGCGAACTCGTCGAAATCGCGCCCATTGCGCGTGAGCCCGTGCACGCACACCAGCACGCGCGGATTGTCCGCCTCGCCCCACTCGGTGTAATGCATGCGGTGAAACCCGTGGGGGCCGAGACATTGAATGGCGTTTTCTTTCATTTGCAGCGTGGGAGTGTCTGGTAGAGGGGATGATGCCATGCCGCCAGGGGCGGAGAGTCGAGTACACAGGAAAAGCAGGACTGAGGCGAAAGTACTGAGTGAAAAGTAAAGCAATTTGAGGCTGGGCTACGCCCAGCCGCCTTGCCTTTACTCGGCACTCAGTCCTCAGTACTCATCACTTCGCCCTTGGCGGCGCCTTTCAGAACGTCGCGATATACGAAGCCACCGCCTCGATATCCTCTTCCGACATGGTAGTCATGATGGAAGTCATGACGCCACCGTCGTTGGTGCGCTTGCGCGTCTTGTAGTCGAGCAGGGATTTCTTCAGGTAGGAGTAATGCTGCCCCGCGAGCCTGGGCATGGCGTTCTGGCCGCTGAAGTCGCCGAGGTGGCATTGGGTGCACAGGCCGCCTTTCGCGACTTCCTTGCCTTTTTCAACCAGGTCGGGATTGCCGTCTTCCTTTTTGCCGCGGATCGGCTGCGCGTTGTAGTACGCCGCGATGTCGAACATGTCCTTGCGGCTCAGGTCCTTCGCGAACGGGCTCATCTGCGGATCCTCGCGTTTGCCCTCCTTGAAGTCGCGGATCTGCATGTAGAGATACTGGGTCGTCTGTCCGGCAAGCACCGGGTATTGCGGGTCGGTCGAGTTGCCGTCCGCGCCATGACAGGCCGCGCACACCTGCGATTTTTCCTTGCCGGCCTCGACGTTCTGGGCCGACGCGGCGAACGGCAGCAATCCGAGCAGCGCAGCCAATACGAGAAGTTTCTTCATTTCACCTTTCTTCCGTTCACTTTTCTCCCGACCCTCAGTCGTTCGGGGCAGGGGGCCAAAAGAAAGGCCGCCCGAAGGCGGCCCTTCCGACTACAGACTAGGAACGTCTGTCTATACCAAAAGTTTACTGCACCGAGAAAACAAAGATGTTGTTTCCGCGCTTGAAGTCCAGCTGGTTGTTGCCGCCGGCCGCCACGGCGATGTACTGCTTGCCGCCGACCTCGTACGACACCGCCGGAGCGTTCACGCCTGCGCCGCACTGGAACTCCCACAGCTTCTTGCCGTTGCGGGCGTCATAGGCGCGGAACCAGCCGTTGCCCTCGCCGGTGAACACCAGTCCGCCGGCGGTAGCCAGCACGCCGCCCATCAGGGGCTGCTCGGTGTCCACGTTCCACTCCATCTTGCCGGTGTCCATATTGACCGCGGCAAGGCGGCCCCACTGGCGCTCGTCCGGGATCACCTTGAACGCGCCGCCCAGCCACAGACGGTCGCCGCCCGGGTACTCGGCCGGCTCGACGTGATAGGTCATCGGCTGGTGCAGGTTGGCCGCGTAGACCATGCGGGTCCTCGGATTGATCGCTTTCGGGTTCCACTCCACGCCGCCGTTCGCGCCGGGCAGCATGCGCGCGCCTTCCGGCGTCGGCAGCACCCACACGTTCTCCTGCGGCACCATCGGCTCGGAGTGGCGGATCAGTTCGCCGGTCTCGCGGTCATGCACGTAGATGAAGCCGGTCTTGCCGCCGTGCACCGCCACCTTGCGCATCTTGCCGTCCTTGCCCTTGGCTTCCGTCAGGATCACCGGGCTGACCGCGTCCAGATCCCAGACGTCGTGCGCGATGTACTGGAAGTGCCACTTGTACCTGCCCGAGTCCAGGTCCACCGCCACCATCGAGTTGGTGTACAGGTTGTCGCCGGGTCGGATATCGCCGTACAGGTCGGGGGAGGGGTTGCCCACCACGAAGATCACCGTGCGCGTCTCCAGGTCGACCGCCGGCGTCATCCACACGCCGCCGCCGAGGGTCTGGTAGAAGTCACCGCCTTTTTCCGCCAGGTCGCGCTTCTCCTTGGCGATGTCGCGCAGCATGTCGCGGCCGACCGCGTCATGCGTTTCCCACACACCTTCGTGGCCCTTTTCAGGAATGGTGTGGAATGTCCACTTGAGGTCGCCGGTCTTGGCGTCATACGCCTTGACGAAGCCGCGGATACCGTACTCGCCGCCGTTGGTGCCGATGATGATCTTGCCGTCCACCGCGATCGGCGCCATCGTTTCCGAATAGCCTTTCTCAGGGTTGGCGATCTCGACGTCCCACACGCGCTTGCCGGTCTTCGCGTCCAGCGCGACCAGGCGCGCATCCAGCGTGCCCATGTACACCATGCCGTCATACGCCGCTACGCCGCGGTTGTTCGGGCCGCAGCAGTAGACGGTGATCGGACCCATGTCGTGCTTGTAGTGCCAGTACTGTTCGCCGGTCACCGCATCGATCGCGTGCACGTGATTGAAGGAGGTGGTGACGTACATCACGCCGTCCGCCACCAGCGGCGCGACCTGCATCGACTCCAGCACTTCCGTCTGGAACACGAATGCCGGGCGCAGCTTCTTCACGTTGCGCGTGTTGATCTTGGTGCCGGGGTAGTAGCGCGTCTGCGCGTAGCCGCCGTTGACATGCAGCCAGTCGGTGCGCTGCTTGTCCATGTTGTTCAGTCGGCTCTGCGTGACGGGCTTGAGCGCAGACGACATCTGCTTGGTGACGCGTGTCAGGTCGTCCTGTGCTACCGCGGCCTGGAAGCTGCCTGCCAGTATTGCGGCGGCCAACAGCTTCAATGGGGTTTGTAACTTCATTGGATTGCCTCCGGAATGTTTTGTGTTTGGATCGCAAGCGCTGCGGCACCCAGGAGTCCCCTGCCGCCGCACCAATTGCGAACAGATTGACTATAGAGGACAATTTCCCGGGCAACAACAGGAATTGCACTGACCAAAACTTCGGGAAAAAGTTCTTAATATGACGCTAAAGTATCTCACCTCGCTGCTGATTCTCCTTCTCGTTTCCCATGTTGCGCTGGCACAGCAGTCCGATCCGGCGCGGTACACAATCAATGCGCAGTTGCTTGTTGCGGCGCGAAACGGCGACGACGCCAGCGCGCGGCGTCTGCTCGATGCCGGCGCCGCGATCAACGCGCGCAATCGCGGCGGCAATACGGCGCTGATCATGTTTGCGGAAAAGGGCAATGCGGAGATGGTGGACCTGCTGCTTGCGCGCGGCGCCGATATCGATCTCCCCAACCTGGATCGCGTCACGCCGCTGATGGCCGCCGCCTATTCCGGCAACGCCGGTATCGTGCGCCTGCTGCTCGAGCGCGGTGCGCAGATCGACCGCGAAGACCACGTCTACAAGACCGCCATGATCTACGCAGCCGCCGAGGGCCATGACGAAGTCGTGAACGTCCTGCTCGAGGCCGGCATCGACGTCAACCAGACCTACCGCCACGGCCTCACCGCCCTCATGTGGGCCGCCGGCTACGGCCGCGCCGATACCGTCCGCCTGCTCCTCGCCCGCGGCGCCGACCGCGCGCTCAAGGATGACCGCGGCAAATCCGCCCTCGACATTGCCGGCGAATTGAAGAAAGAGGGGGTGGTGGCGGTTCTCAAAGTTCAGGACTGAGTAAAGAAAAAAAGTACTGAGTGCTGAGTGACGAGGACTGAGTAAAAGCGAGATTGCCGCGGGCCCAGGGCCCTCGCAATAACGGCTTTTCCTGAAGGCCGTCATCGCGAGGCCGCAGGCCGTGGCGATCTCGTATTTTTGTCTTTACTCAGTCCTCGTCACTCAGCACTCAGTCCTGTCTTTTTTTCGCGCTTAGTCCTGTTTCTACAAATTGATCCCCACCCACGCCATCCCCCCAACCCCCCCGATAAACGCCGCGAGGTGCAGCACTGCCCAGATGCGGTAGCGCCTGGCGAGTTTTTCGGGGTCGATGTTGGCGATCAGGAGCAGTCGCCCGTCGTGCGGCATGTGCAGGATGTGCGTTCCCGGCTGCGTGCGGATTTCCCGGTGCAGTTGCTTCACTTCGCGCTGCGCTTGTCCGCGGGCCAGCAGCCATTCGTCCTCGCCGATCTCGCCGTCGCCGTCGAGGTCGAAGCGTTCCAGCAGGGCGGGGCGGTTCGCTTTCCATTCCGCCAGCAGTTCCGATACGTCGCGGCTCAGGCTGAGGTCGCTGCCGGCGCCGCCGACGGTGGAGAACTGGCCGATTGCATAGATCCTGTCGGATGGCAGCAGCACCCACTCGGTGTGCCGGTAGTCGCCGGTCATCCAGCGACGCTTGTGCGTGCTGACGACCTCTGCGTGATCCGGATCCACCAGGCAGCGCCCGCTGCCGTCGTCGACCAAGAAACTTTCCGTGCTGGTGCCGCTGTCGATGCGCCGCCACTTGTTGTTCCCGGTGCGACGCTCGACCACATAGCGGTACCAGATGCAGGGCAGCGAACCCGAATGGCTCTTCAGCATTCCCTGCGGGTGCGCCAGCCCCTGGCCCGCGATCTCCACGTACCCTTGTGCCGCCGAAAAAATCCGCGAGGTCGGCGTGTCCGCGATCAACCGCGCCCGCCGCAAACTCATCGTCCACGCCAGGAACGCCAGCATCGCCATCAGCGCCAACACCACCGTCCACCCCTGCCGCGTGTTCAACTCGTACCCGATCACCAGCAACACCACATAACCGCCGGCGAGGAGGGGTTCGATGATGCGCAGTTTGACTGAGCGAAGCATTGACAGGCGGTCGAGGACTGAGGGACGAGGACTGAGGACTGAGTAAAACCTGCGGCGGTGCGGTCGGTTACTTCTTGCTGTCTCGTTGACGTTTGACGGCGGCGCGGAGCCCGCCGATGATTTTCCCGATCTCGATCGTCATGGCGCTCAAGCGTTCGAACTCGGGCTTGGTCAGATAGCCGACGTCCCAGCCTACGTATAACTGAGAACGCACCTCGCCGCAGGATGCCTTGGCAATTACAAGATACTGGTGAAATTCCCTACGGGTGCCGCGCTCGAACCCTTCCGCAAGATTCGACATAACGGAAACTGACGCACTCTGTATCTGATCCGACAGGCGGTGATCTCTCGCGAAGCGACCCTTCTGGGTCACCAGGTAGATATGACGAGTCAAGACACGAGCTTTCTGCCAGGCAATCAAATCCTCGAACCGTTCGATTCTGTTCACTTGATCTCTCCCTATGCGCAGTCAGTGTAATAACGTCGACAGGACGCCCATGACCCTTTCACGTTTCACCGGTCCGATCGGGTCATTCCTGAATCCTCGTTCCGGTCCCCCCGCACCTGCTCAGCCTTCAGTCCTGCTTCACGCCCTTACTCAGTCCTCAGTCCTGCTTCTGGCCTTGACTCAGTCCTCGTCACTCAGCCCTCAGTCCTGCTTTTCTCTGGGCACTGGGCACTGGTTGTTCTACCTTAAGAGGCAAACAACTTCTTCAAATCCACATCCTTGATTTCTTCTTCCTGAAACTTCAGCAGGTCGAAAGCCTTGAAGTTGAAGAAGCGGGCGATCAGGACGTCGGGGAATTGTTCGATGCGGATGTTGTTGATGTTCACGCTGTCGTTGTAGAACTCGCGGCGCTGAGCGATCGAGTTTTCCAGGCCGGAGATGCGGGCGAGCAGGTGCTGGAAGGTCTCGACGGCTTTGAGTTCCGGGTAGGCCTCGAACACCGCGAACAGATTGCCCAGGCCCATGCGCAGCGCCGATTCCGCCTGGCCGAGAGCGGGAATGTCCTGCTTGACGCGTGCGTCCTGCACGCGGCTGCGCGCATCCGTGATCCGCTGCAGCGTGTCCTGCTCGAACTCCTTGTACTGCTTGCAGGTCTCCACCAGCTTCGGCAGCTCGTCATGCCGCTGCTTCAGCAGAACGTCGATGTTCGACCACGCCTTGGTGACGTTGTGCTTCAGGTTGACCAGGTTGTTGTAGATCATGATCGACCACACGATCACAACCGCGATCACCGCCAGCCCGATTGCGTTCCCGATTTCCATCATGCTTCTCCTCAGTGAATCCGGTTTCCAGTCAAAACTGCGCGCACCATAGCGCGGCGGCATGACGGGACCAAGTCGGCAGACGAGAGCACCGAGTGAGCCGACGGGTGCCGGCGTTTAAACGCTCGATGCATAGGACGCCGGGTACACAAAGGAACACGGAGACGAACTGAAATGGTCCGCGCACTCGTTCTGTCCTCCAGTCCCCAGCACTTTCGCCTCAGTCCTGCTTTTCTCTGCAAGAAACAAGACCTGACCCCATTTCCCGCGCACGTTTCTTAGCGTACTCTGCGCCTTTGCGGTGAACGCTTTCAGGCCGGCCTGCGGCCGGCTCACTCAGTCCTCAGTACTTTCGCCTCAGTCCTGCCTTTTTCAGTCCTCAGTCCTGCGTTTCCTTGCCACTGACCGCTGGGCACTCCTCTTCTCCCGGCCTCCGTTCCTGGCCCCAATTTGTCGCCAATGGCGGCCCCGGTGTACCCTGCCGGAAAATCCAAGAACAAACCGCTCGCCATTTGGAGAGCGCGCTCTCCTGGAGTGGGAGTCATGACAACGGCGTCGCGCCAGCCTTCATTCCGAGCCATAGTGCTGCTGGGCGCCGTGATTGCGCTGGCCATCGCAGTCTATGGGTTTCAGAGCTGGCGCGCGGCTAAGGAAAACCGATTCGCCGCGCTCGACAACATGGCGTTCATGGCGGCGAGCGCATCGGCGTTGTTCTTCGAGCACTTCGAAGTCAGCCTGCGAACGCTGTCGCAGGAAATCCATGCCGCGGGCGGCCTGTCCGCGCCGCGCGAAGCGCAGAGGCTGCTGGCGCGCTATCAGGCGAACGACCCGAAAGTCGTCGTTTCCAATCTGTTCACCATCGACGGGCGCTTTGCGGCGTCGTCGCTCGTGCCGCCCGGCGAGCCGCTGCCCGATACCTCGCAATCACCCGGGCTTCCCGAGGACATCGGCAGGGCGGCATCGGAGCCCGGCCTGAGCATCGGCCGCGTCAACCTCGGGCTCACCAGCGGCGAATGGGTGATCACCATGCGCTGGGCCTTTCGCGACGGGAGCGGCCGGCCCCTGTTCGTGGTCACCTCCAACATCTCGCTCGACGACCAGCAGCGGATCTGGCAGCCGGTGCAGCTGCAGGACGATGGCGCCATCGGCCTGATCCGTGACGACGGTCTGCTGCAAAGCCGCTGGCCTGAAGTCGGCGATCCGGCCGAGATCTATTCCGCACCCATAGAAGGCGATCTCTGGGACGCACTGCGCGCCGGCTCGCGCAACGAACGCGGCCGCGTCGAAGGCCCGGGTACCCTGGTCAAGCGCAACCGCCTGCTGTCCCACCATCGTGTGCCCGGCTATCCGCTGACGGCATATGTCGCCATCTCCGGCAACGCCGTGACCAAGGCATGGCTGGACGTCGTGTGGCTGCCGTTCGTCCTGATCGCGTTCATGGGCGTCGCCTTTGCGTGGCTCTATCGCTACGGTCTGCGCCTGCAGCTGATACGCGCACGCGAACTGCGCGACCGCCACGTCCAGCTCGAACTGCGCAACGAGATCGCCGCGCATGCGATGCAAGGCCTGCCGCTGGAAGAATTCATGCGTGCCGCCATGAACGCACTCGTCACGCGCTTCGACGGCATGTGCGTCGCCTACGCCACCATCGGCACCGACGGCTGCTGGCGGGTGCGGCAGTCGGCAGGCGGCGAGGAAATGTCCGCAGCCTGGCTGAACGTCGATCTTCCGCCAAACTTCGGCCACCTCCCGGATCTGCGCGCGGGCAGGGTGGTCGCCGTGTCGAATGTCGCTACGGATCCCGCGATCAAACGGCTTGGCAAGCCCGAGGCGTTTCCGGTGGCGGCGATTGCCGCCGCGCCGGTGGCCCATCCCGGCGAAGCCATGGGCGTGCTGTGCGTGGGCGCATCGTCGCCGCACCGCTGGCGCACCAGTGAGCTGCTGCTCCTGTCGCAGACCGCCGAGTTTCTTTCGCCCGCCATCAACGAGGCGCATTTGCGCGCCGAGCGCGAGAACGCACTGGCGCAACTGCGCGAAAGCGAAGCGCGTTTCCGCGAGCTCACCGAGCTGTCTTCCGACTGGTACTGGGAGCAGGACGAAAACTTCCGCTTCACCTTTCTTTCCACAGACGTCAGTTTCCAGATGGGGCTGAACCCCGGTTCCGCGATCGGCATGACGCGCTGGGAACAGACGAACCTGGCCATGAGCGAGGAGGAGTGGGCGGCGCACCGGGCCATCCTGGAAGCGCACCGGCCCTACACCGACTTCATCTACAAACGCTACGACGCCAAGGGCAAACTGATTTACTTCAGCATCAGCGGCAAACCGATCTTCGACCAGGACGGCCGGTTCAAAGGCTATCGCGGCGTCGGCAAGAACGTCACTGCCGCCCGCGTCGCCGACGAGCGCATCCAGTATCTCGCCTATCACGACGATCTGACCGGGCTGCCGAACCGCACCCTGTTCGGTCAGATGCTCGCCCGCGGCATCAAGCGCGCGCGCAGGGTCCGCGGAAAGCTCGCCGTGCTGTTCGTCGACCTCGACCGCTTCAAGAACATCAACGACACCCTCGGGCACGATCAGGGCGACCTTTTGCTGAAGGAAATCGGGCAGCGGATCAGGTTGTGCGTGCGCGACACTGACGCCGTCGCGCGGCTGGGCGGCGACGAGTTCGTCATCCTGCTGGAAGATATCGGCGAGCAATCGCACGTGGCCTCGGTGGCGCGCAAAATTCTTGCCGACGTCGTGCAGCCGGTGCACGTAGACGAGCAGGAATTCCGCGTCACCGCCAGCATCGGCATCAGCGTCTTTCCGGACGATGGCGAGAACCAGCAGACGCTGATGAAGAATGCCGACATCGCCATGTACAGCGCCAAGGAAGACGGCAAAAACCACTCCCGCTTCTACTCCGCGGAGATGGACAGGCTGTCTCTGCAGCGGCTCACGCTCGAAGCGAGCCTGCGCCGCGCGGTCGAACAGGAACAGTTTTTTCTGCAATACCAGCCGAAAGTGGATCTGCGCACCGGCGCAATCTGCGGGCTGGAAGCGCTGGTGCGCTGGCGGCAGCCCGGCCTCGGTATCGTGCCGCCGGGCCAGTTCATTCCGCTGGCCGAAGAGACGGGGCTGATCGTGCCCATCGGCAGATGGGTGCTGGAAGCCGCGTGCAAGCAGAACAGGGCATGGCAGGAGCAGGGGCTGCCCGCGCTGGTGATGGCGATCAATCTGTCCGCGCGGCACTTCGGTGACGAGCAGCTGCTGGACGACATCGCCGCTGCGTTGCGCAACAGTCGCCTCGCGCCGCCATATCTCGAAGTCGAGATCACCGAGAGCGCGTTCATGCATCGCATCGACGAAGTCATCGACAAACTCAACCGGTTGCGCGAGATGGGCGTGCGTGTCGCGGTCGACGATTTCGGCACCGGCTACTCCTCGCTGTCCAGCATCAAGCGCCTGCCGATCGACACCCTCAAGATCGACCGCGCCTTCATCCACGACGTCCCCGGCAACGCCGAAGACCGGGCGCTCACCCAGACCATCATCACCATGGGCAGGACGCTGAACCTGACCACCGTCGCCGAAGGCATCGAAACCCGCGAACAGTTCGACTTCCTCCTCGCAAATGGCTGCGACCAGTACCAGGGCTACTACTTCAGCGCCCCGCTCGACGCAAAGGAAACCGCCGACCTGCTCCGCTCCGTCGGCAAACCAGCGAAAGATCCCGCCGCCTGAATCCACGCACGCAACTACCCGGGCCAACCGGCTCCCGCCGTATCGCCGGACAAAACAACTACGCAATTGCCACGTCGGCCCAGTGGGCCTCCTCGCAATGACAGCAGGGTAGTTTTCAAGCCGTCATTGCGGGGAGCGTGCCGTAACGCTGCTGCCCACCCTGAATGACTTCCGCCAACGTACTGACGGCAACGTGCGAAGCCCGCGGCAGCCATCGGGCGCAAGCGGCGCGTGCCGGAAGCCGGTCCATGCGCTATGCTTGCCGCATCCACAGCTCCAATAGAGCGGACAAACTGAAATGGACCAGCCGATCTCCACCATGATGGAAAAACATGTGAAGGTCGTGGACATGGAAGCGACGATCAGCGAAGTCGCGGCGGTGCTGTACTCGACAAAATTGTCATGCGTGCCGGTGGCGGACTCGAGCGGAAGGGACTTCGGGATCATCTGTGCGCCCGACATCGTACATTTCGACGTGGAGAAGCGGAACCCGAATGCCGTGCGTGCGTGGGAAGTCTGTACCTACAGGGTTATTGAAGTGAGCCCGGAAATCCACACGCGCGAAGTCGCGCGGCTGATGATCGAGCACAAAGTCCATCACGTCGTGGTCGTCTCCGACAATCGCACCATTTACGGCATCGTCTCCGCCCTCGATTTCGTCAAACGCTTCCTGGAAGAAACACCTGCCTAGCCAAAGCATCTCGCGGTTCTTTCCCCGAGGGTGTACCGGGCACAGTCGCTGGAAGTCCAGATTCCCGCGGCAATCCGCTTTTCCCTCAGTCCTCAGCACTTTCGCCTCAGTACTGCTTTCCCCCTCACATGCACCCGGAGGGGTGTCATCCTTGCTCTCCCCCCAGTCCTGCTTTCGACCTGTCGGGCGGAAGTTAGACGGGCATCTCTCGTGGTGGTAATCTTTTCCGCATGATTGACTGGTCAACTTGCCCGGCGGTAGAGCGCGATCCCGAACGTGTGAGTGGAGCCTGGGTGTTCCGCGGCACACGGGTGCCTGTTGCTGCGTTGTTCGAGAATCTCGAAGATGGTGCACTCGTAACCCAGTTCGTCGAGTGGTTTCCAGGCGTGACGATGGAACAGGTCCGGGTCGTACTGGAACACACGGCACGAAGCGCGCTTGCTCCTGCGTAAGTGCGGGTACTTTTCGATCAGGGGACTCCCGTCCCGCTGCGATCCTCGCTGACAAACCACGATGTAGTGACCGCGTACGAGCGCGGATGAGCCCGCCACAGGAATGGCGACCTTCTGGACGCCGCCGAGAATGAAGGCTTTGAAGTTCTTGTCAGCACCGACCGCAATCCCAAGTATCAGCAGAACCTCGAATCCCGCCGCATTGCCCTCGTAGTTCTGTCGCCGCCAAGCTGGCCGCGAATCGAGCGCGCTTTGGCGACAGTTGTTCGCGCGGTCGACATGGTCAAACCGGGAACCTATTCGGAAGTAGAAATCCCATGACAGGGCTCCATACGCAAACCCGGAAGTAAGATTGCCACGTCGGCCCTTCGGTCCCCGGTACTCTCGCCTCAGTCCTGCTTCAAAGCGTTCACCGCAGAGGCGCAGAGAGCGCAAAGGAACGCGGAGACCAACTAGAATTCACTGGGCACTGGGCACTGGGCACTGGGCACTGGGCACTGGGCACTGGCTTTTACTCAGTCCTCAGCACTTTCGCCTCAGTACTGCTTTCCGCCTCACATGCACCCGAAGGGGTGTCATCCTTGCTCTTCCCCTCAGTCCTCAGCACTTTCGCCTCAGCTTTGCCTTGTCGAGCCGGGCAAATCCTTGACACTGCAAACCGGGTAAATGGTTGACACTTTT
>JBBDIL010000020.1:0-90228 GCA_040880425.1 Burkholderiales bacterium
ATTCCGAGAGGCAATTATCGCGTCGGACGGCGCTCAATTATCGCGTCGCGCTCCATTTCGGCCATGATATCTCTCCAGAAATCTCCAACCTGCATCGGCTAAAATGAGCCGATGCTTGACCTTCCCGTATCCCTCGTAGTTTCCGCCGCGACGCTGCTTGCAGTGATCGTGGTGATTGCCATGGTCTGGTCCATGGCCAGGCGCCAGGTTTCGCACCCGGAATCGCTCGCCCGCGTGCTCGAAGAAAAGCACATGGCGATGGTGAAGGACATGAACTCGGCGATGAACGCCCTCGGCGACCGGCTGGGTGCGTCCCAGACCGAAGCGATCGACCGGCTGCGCAATACGCTGACCCAGGAGCTCACACAGACGCGCAGCACGATGGGGGCGCTGCAGGTAAAGCAGGTCGAGGAACTGTCGGCCACGCGCGAGAACACCGCGCTGAAGCTGTCCGAAATGAGCGCGGAGATGCAGAGCAAGCATGACCAGTTGCGCAGCGAAGTGATCACGAAGGTATTGGAGAAGCTCGCCGAACAGAACCGCGCCGGGCAGGAGATGATCCAGACTACGCTGCGTCATGCCTCTGCGCAGCTGGCCGCGTCGGTGGAGCAGTTGACCAAGACGACCGACTCGCGGCTGGAACAGATTTCCGGCAAGGTCAACGAGCGGCTGGAAGAAGGCTTCAAGAAAACCAACGAGACCTTCGTCAACGTCATGCAGCGGCTGGCGACCATTGACGAGGCGCAGAAGAAGATCGACGGCCTCACCACCAACGTGGTGAGCCTGCAGGAACTGCTCGGCGACAAGCGCTCGCGCGGTGCGTTCGGCGAAGTGCAGCTCGAGGGCCTGGTGCGCAATATCCTGCCGCCGTCGGCGTACGAGTTCCAGTTTTCGCTTTCCAGCGGCAGCCGCGCCGACTGTGTGCTGAAACTGCCGGCGCCGACCGGCATGGTGGCAGTGGACTCGAAGTTTCCCATGGAGAATTACCACCGCATGTTCGAAGCGGCTTTCGGTGACGCTGACCGCCTGCAGGCGCAGCGCCAGTTCCGCGCGGATGTCAGGAAGCACGTGGAGGACATCGCGTCGAAATACATACTCCCGGGCGAGACATCGGACGGTGCCGTGATGTTCGTGCCCGCCGAGGCGGTATTTGCCGAGATTCACGCCTATCACGGTGAGATCGTGGATTACGCGATGCAGCGGCGCGTGTGGATCGTTTCGCCGACGACCCTGATGGCGGTGCTCAACACCGCGCGGGCAGTCATGAAGGACGTGGCAACCCGTGAACAGGTGCATATCATCAAGGACGAACTCGGCAAGCTCGGCAAGGATTTCTCGCGCTTCGACGAGCGCATGCGCAAACTGGCGGACCACATCCGCCAGGCGCATGAGGATGCGCAGAAGGTGCAGATCAGCAGCGACAAGATCACGCGCCGCTTCACCCAGATCGAACGCGTCGAGCTCGACCAGATCGAGCACGTTCGTCGGCTCGAGCATGACGTGCTCGAGTTCCCGGATGAGGAGCCGGGCGAACCCGAGCAATCCCGATAAGTCATGTTCGCAGCGATCAAGGCGTGGCGCCGGCGCCGCATCCTGCGACGCTCGGGACTTGCCCCCGAGGTGTGGGAACGGGTGGCGAGCCGTTTCGGTTTCGTTGCCCGGCTGAACGACGAAGAGAAGGCGCGGCTGCGGGACCTGTGCGTGCTGTTCCTGCACGAAAAGCAGATCTCGGCCGCCGGCGGCCTCGAACTGGACGACGAGCGCCTGCTCGGCATTGCGATCCAGGCCTGCATTCTGATCCTCAATCTGGACCTCGACTGGTACGACGGCTGGGTGGAGGTCATCGTTTATCCGGACGAGTTCGTATCGCGCCATGAGTTTCATAATGAGGACGGCGTGGTCGAAGTCGACGACCGGCCTTACTCCGGCCAGGCATGGCTGCGGGGGCCGGTCATCCTGTCGTGGGCGGATGTCGAGTACGCCTGGATCGGGGATGGCGCCAATGTCGTGATCCACGAGTTCGCGCACAAGCTGGACATGCTGAACGGGGATGCCAACGGTTTCCCGCCGCTGCACCCGGGCATGTCTCGCGAGGAATGGGCAGACGCCTTCACGCAGGCGTACGATGACTTCTGCCGGCGTGTCGAGGCGGGCGAGGACACCGAGATCGATCCCTACGCTTCGGAGGCGCCGGGAGAATTCTTTGCGGTGATATCGGAGGCCTTTTTTGAGCTTCCCGACGTGATGCAGCAGATCTATCCGAAGGTCTACCGGCAACTCGCCGCCTTCTACCGGCAGGATCCGGCCGCGCGCGAATTGCCGCGCGAATGGCGATTGAGGCGCGCATGAGGCGCCGGTTTCTGCGTCTGCTCCTGGCGTTCTGCGCAGTCGCGCCGCTTGGCCGCGCCGGCTTTGCGCAACAGACCGTGCTCGAAGTCATCGAACTGCGCGCGCGCCGGGCGGACGACGTAATCCCGGTGCTGCGCCCGTTGCTTGCTCCCGGCGGCACCATCAGTGGTCTGCAGGGCAGATTGATCGTGCGTACCACGCCGGCGAACCTCGCAGAATTGCGAAGGGTGCTGGACGTAATCGATGCCGCGCCAAAGCGGCTGGTGATCAGCGTGCGTCAGGAAGACAGCGCCACCCGCGAGGGCAGTGAGGTCGAAATCTCCGGCAGCGTCGGCAGCGATCGTGCCCGGGTGGGCGTTCCGGGCACCGGCGCCACCGGCGGTGGCACGGTGCAAGGGGGCAGCGGCGACGACGCGCTGCGCGCACGTGTATTGGGCACGCGATCAGACGGCTCGGGAACGAACGTGCAGACCGTGCAGGTGCTGGACGGCAACGCCGCATTCATCCGCCTGGGCGAGTCGGTCCCGGTGCGCAGTCGGACGACAATCAGCACGCCGCAGGGCGTGCGCGAGGTCGAGAGCGTCGAATACCGTAACGTGGATACCGGTTTCTACGCCACGCCGCGCGTCAGCGGCGGCGAGGTTACCATCCAGCTCTCCGCCCGCCGCGACGCCGTGCTCGACCGCGATACCGGCGCCGCGCGCATCCAGCGCGTGGACAGCGTGGTGAGCGGACGCCTGGGCGAGTGGATCGAGGTCGGCAGCATCGCGGAAGACGCGAGCCGCGTCGAAACCGGCACCGTGTCCCGCCGCGCTACCGCGAGCAGCGCCCGGCGCAGGACGTACATCAGGGTGGACCAGATACCGTGACGCTGTGACGACGTGACGAGCGAAAAGAGAAGCGAAACGCAAAGGCCGCAAAGAAGCGCAAAGAACGCAAAGACAATCGAGCGACACGAACCGAACCGATGAAGTGAACATGAATCACTCCTTGCGCCCTCGCGCTCATGACTGAATCCCGCCAGCATCTCGTACTCCTCGCTGCCTTCCTCGCGGTCCTCGTCTGGTCCGGCATTGCGCCGAAGGACCATTTCATCTGGTTTCTGGAAGTCTTTCCCGCCATGGCGGCCGCAGTGGTGCTGGTAGGGATTTACCCGCGCATCAGGCTGACCATGCTGGTGTACTGCCTGATCTGGCTGCATGCGCTGATACTGGTGCTGGGCGGACACTGGACCTACGCCGAGATGCCGCTGTTCAGCTGGCTGCGCGACGAATTCGGCCTTGCCCGCAATTATTACGATCGCGTCGGCCATTTCTTCCAGGGCTTCGTGCCGGCGATGATCGCGCGCGAGATCTTCCTGCGCGGCCGCATCGTCAATGGCCGCAGGTGGATGTTCTTTCTGATCTGCTGCGTCTCCCTAGCGATCTCCGCGTTCTACGAGTTGATCGAATGGTGGGTGGCTGTCGCCTCGGGCACCGCCGCCGACGACTTCCTCGCCACCCAGGGCGACGTGTGGGATACGCAGTGGGACATGTTCATTGCGTTGTGCGGGGCGATCATCGCGCAGGTCGCGCTGGCGGGATGGCATGACCGGCAGTTGCAATCGCGTACCGGTTCGACCTGAGGCGGAATGGACCGCCGGTATCCGGGCGGATGGCGTCTCGACGCCGAAACGCCGGACCTCAGCGGCGCTGCCAGAGCATCCAGTGCTCGGCGCCGCGGAACACTTCGATCGTGTCTTCGGTGGGACGGTCTTCGGTCAGATCGAAAAACGGGTCGAGCAGACTATGCAGTTCTTCGGGCGTGGTGCCGAAGGGCGGGCCTTTTGCGGTTTCCTTGAAGAAGAAAAAGCCGGCGAGCGTGCCACCGGGACGGATCAGTGCGGCCATGCGCTCTGCGTACTGCGGCCACATGCGCGGCGGCAGGGCGCATAGAAAGGCGCGTTCGTAGACGACGTCCCACGGGCTGCCGAAGTCGAAGGCGAAGAAGTCGGCAATCTGCACCGAATCAGCGAAGCAGGCGAGATTGCGCCGCGCGGCTTCGACCGCGGCCGGGCTGAAGTCGATCGCCAGCACGTCGAAGCCGTTCTCCAGCAGGTAGTAAGCCTCGTAGGCCGAACCACAGCCGGGAATCAGGATCCGGCTGCCGGGCGCAATCCGTTGCGCGTAATCCCGCAGCGCCGCCGGCACCTTGCCGGCATCCCAGGGAATGACCCCGTCGCGATAGCGGGTCTCCCAGAAATCCGGCTTCGAGCTGTCCTGCGCCATGTTTCAGGAACCTTTAAGTAAAAGAGAACGGACAAGAGAAACTGAACCACCAGGGTCAGCGGGAACATCAACAAAAACAGCATCAGTGCAAGATCCGGATCAGCCGCCCGGTTCTCCTGCTGCGCTTGGCAGTTCACCTCGAATCAATGAAAAACGTCCTTCACTTCCGGTTTGTGCAGGTAATGGACCACCCATACGAAGAATGCGGCAAAGGCGATCGCGACCGCGATGACCAGTGCGTCGATCAGCCCCCAGGCGTGCTCGCGGCCTTCGGTCATGGAGTAGGGCACTCCTGCACCGATGGCAATCAGTCCGAGGACTGCATAGGCGATCATCGAGCGCCTCGCCCAGTTCATCTGACGGGTCAAGCCGAGGGCAGCGAAAATGTGGAAAACCAGCAGCACCAGCGCGATGGCTGCGCCCCAGCCCTCCACGATCTGAAGCGAAATCAGGCTCATCAATGCCGCGAGCCCGTTCAGGATGATCAGAACGAGTATCGGAATCGGCAGCGGACGCATGGACATTGCCTTACTCCTGCTCGCGAGCGTCAGCGTGGTTGTCGACATCGCCCACTACGGAAGTGAACCAGCCTTTGGTCAATCCGTTCAGGAGGTAGAAAGCGGCCCAGGTCATGAACACCACGATTCCGATGCTCAGGACAAGCCTGGCTGCAATCGCCGTCGTGAATCCGGTCTCACCGGTCAGCATCAGTGTCACCACGATGTTGATCAGAAAGCCTGCAACGTGAAATACCGCGGCTCCGATCATGACGATACGCGTGATGCTGGAGCCGAAATACAGACCGAACGCCAGCCATCCGTGCAGCAGTCCGAACACCAGATAGGCAACGGCACGGTCGGGGTCGGTCAGGAATGGAATCATGCCGAACAGCACCGCCGCCGCGACCGCGTTGACGGCGGCGATGAAGATCAGCCCGGGCAGGCGTCGAAAGGTCGGCATGCTGGATAACTGTGGTTGGGTCAGGCGTTATGTGGACAAAGGAAAACGTTCAACGCGGACGACGCAGAGAAAACCATTAAAAGCGAACCACGAAGACACGAAGACACCAAGTAACACAAAGATACACCAACAATCGTGCTTCGTTTCTCTTTGTGCCTTCGTGTCTTTGTGGTTAACGCTCTTGTCAGTCAGCACGTTGCGCTGGGGTGCTCGCCGCCTTCCGCGCCGTAGAAAATGACCCAGGTACAGAAATCGTCGGTGAATTCCTCGAACCGGTGCGCGACGCCGGCGGGAACGAACAGCACGTCGCCGGTCTGGAACGGATGCCGGTCCTTGCCGTTCACGAACCAGCCGGAACCGGACGCGATCACGTAGAGTTCGTCACGCGTATGGGGCGTCTGCTGGTCGACCTGGTGCGGTTGATACATCTTCACCTGCAGCGTGCCGTGTTCGAAAACCGCCGCCGATGGCAGGCCTTCCTTCTTTGCTGCCACCAGCAGCAGCGCATCGGCGATGCCTGCGCGGCGCTTGTCCGTGGATGCCGTGTAGTTTTTTTCGGGCTTCATGTCTTGCTCTTTCTCCGTGTCTGCAGTTCTTTCCACCGAAAGCAGTCGGTCGTGTGGTCATTGACCATACCGGTTGCCTGCATGTGCGCGTAGAGGATGGTGCTGCCGACGAATTTGAAACCGCGTTGTTTCAGATCCTTGCTGATCGTATCCGATACCGGCGTGCTGGCAGGAACCTGCTTCATGTGTTTCCACGCGTTCTGGACCGGTTTGCCGTCGACGAAGCGCCAGATGTAGGCGTCGAAGCTGCCGAATGCTTCCTGCACCGCGAGGAAGGCGCGGGCGTTGGTGGCCGCGGCCTCGACCTTGAGCCGGTTGCGCACGATGCCCGGGTCCTGCAGCAGTTTCCCGATCCGCGCCGGGGTGAAGCGGGCGACTTTCTGCGGATCGAAGCCGGCAAAAGCCCTGCGGTAACCGTCGCGCTTGTTCAGGATCGTGGACCACGAAAGCCCGGCCTGCGCGCCTTCGAGGATCAGGAACTCGAACAGCGCGCGGTCGTCGTGCAGCGGCACACCCCATTCCGTGTCATGGTATTCGAGGTAAAGCGCATTTCCGCCTGTTGCCCATTGGCAGCGTGTCTGTTCCGGCATCTTCTTGTTCTTCCAAAATTCCAGCGGGCAGTTTAGCCGACCGGTGGTCGGTCAGAGATCCAGGCTGTGCTGGCGAGGCGGTCGGAGGGCATAAGAAAGCCGGCCATCGACGACCTGCGCGGGACCGGTGAACGCATGCGGCTCCGGATCGCGGGCATCGCGGATATGCAGCACTTCGATCCCCCGCAGCTTGAGCGCATCCGCGATCAGACCACGGTGGCAGTTTCGCCAGTCGGCCTCGGCACACATCATGGCCGTTCGTGCACCGCCGGCGATCGCGATCAAGCGCTCCAGCGCCATGAGGCAGCCGGGCGTTTCCATGTAGTCCGCGTAGCCGCGGAAGCCGGCTTCCCGCCAGCCGGTGTTCGGCGAATCCGGCCGTGGCTCGCGCCGCCCGCCGAGTTCCGCAACGTGCAGATAGCCGATGCCGGCTGCCGCCAGTGCCCGCTCCAGCGCTGCGCGGTCGAAATGCGGGTAGCGTCGGGAAGCGGGAAACCGGCGCACGTCGACCACCGTGCGTATGTTGTGCGCACCAAGCAGTGCGATGAAGGTATCGGCGGGCGAACTGGAATGGCCGATGGCCCAGAGCTTCACGGCACGCACCGGGTTAATCGGATCTGCGCGCCTGTTCGTGGCGCGGAAGATCGTCGGCGACCTCGAACCAGCGGATGCGCGATCGCGTCCAGATATGATCTCTCGGCGGCGCGCGTTCCGGTTCGTCCAGGCTGGCGCTGGTAATGTCGACTTCGTGCGGTTTGGCGAGCGCGCGGTAGGTCAACTGCGTGCCGCAGCGCGGACAGAATTCGCGGTAAGCAAAATCGGAAGAGTCATGGCGCGCGGGCTGGCCCTGCGTGAACGCGAACCCGTCGGCCGGCATGGTCAGCCACGACACCACCGGCGCCCCCGATGCGCGCCGGCACAGGGTGCAGTGGCAGTAACTCTGGTTCACCGGTTCGCCGCTGGCGCGATAGCGGATCGCGCCGCACAGACATCCACCTTCGAAAGTTTGCATGGTCAGGGGTGTTGCATCGAAAACTTGCCACGGAGGACGCGGGGCAATAGAACCCGCAAGAGCGAACCACGACACCCCTCCGGGTGCATATGAGGCGCGAAGGCACAAAGGAACACGAAGATTCGTTCGATTTCTTTGCGTACTTTGTGTCTTTGCGGTGATTTGTTTCGGTTCTCCTTTTCTCCGCGTCCTCCGTGGTTCAGAGGATCTGCTGGGTTCACGCGCGGGCGGCGACGCGGGTGTCTTCCAGAGACAGCGTACGGGTCCAGCCGTAGGGGTCGGGGGCGCGGCCGTACTGGATCGCGGTCAGCGCATCGTAGATGCGCTGCGCAACCGGTCCGGTGTTGCCGCCGTTGACCGGGTACTCCTTGCCCTTGTAGCCGAACTTGCCCAC
Source organism: Burkholderiales bacterium (assembly GCA_040880425.1). Taxonomy (GTDB): domain Bacteria; phylum Pseudomonadota; class Gammaproteobacteria; order Burkholderiales; family Eutrophovitaceae; genus DATKEK01. Next base: position 8,139 of record JBBDIL010000020.1, read on the forward strand.
CGGCGCCACGACGGCGCCGGTGCCGATGGCGAACGCCTCGGTGATGCGACCGCGCTCGAGGTCGGCGAGCATGTCGTTGACTTCGATGCGGTCCTCGCTGGCCGTGTAGCCGAGATCCGGTGCGAGCTGCAGGATCGATTCGCGCGTGACGCCCGGCAGGATGCTCCCTGACAGCGCCGGCGTGCTGATGCGCTTGCCGTCATAGACGAACGCGATGTTCATGCCGCCGACTTCCTCGACATAGCGGCGCTCCGTGGCGTCCAGCCACAGTACCTGCTGAAAACCGAGCTTGCGTGCTTCCTCGGTGACGAAAATGCTGCCGGCGTAGTTCGCGGTGGTTTTCGCTTCGCCGGTGCCGCCGCGCACGGCGCGCACGTAATCGTGCGAAATGAAAACCGGTACCGGGCTGAGCCCGCTGCCGAAGTAGGGACCGACCGGGCTGAGGATGATGAAGTGCAGAAAACTGCGGCTTGCGCGCACCTCGAGGGTCGGTTCGGTCGCGACCATGACCGGCCGGATGTAGAGCGCCGAACCGGGCAGGTCCGGGATCCATTCATGCTCGAGGGCGATCAGTGCTTCGACTGCCTCGATATGCAGGTCCGGATCGAGTTCCGGCATGCCCATGCGCACCGCGGAACGGTTGAAGCGCGCCATGTTGCGGTCGATTCTGAACAGATTGACTTTTCCATCTGGTCGCGGATAGGCCTTGGTGCCTTCGAACACGTCCTGGCCGCAATGAAGGACCTGCGCGGCAGGATCCAGGTCCAGTGAACGGTAGGGCACGATTGCAGCGTCATGCCAGCCTTTGTCCTCGGTGAAATGCTGGGTGAACATGCGGTTGGTGAAATAACGGCCAAAACCGAGTTCTCTGGGAAACTGCGGCTTGCGCGTATGCGCTGGCGGCTCGATGCGAATTTTCAGGCGGGTCACGTTGTTCCTCCGGACTGCGGGCGCGCCCCGACGTCCAGGCGCGTGCTTCAAGGCGTGACTATAGCAGGAGAGGGGGGCGATCCCGGACCCGTGGGACCGTCGTTCGAGGGATCATTCACCAAGACACAAAAAAGCCCAAAGAAAATCTTTTGATTCTTGTTCGTGCCTTTGTGGTGAAGAACTCCACGCGCAAGCCGGCTGGGTCAGAAGCGGAAAATCAGTCCGGCGGAAACATCCCATTGATTGAACGTATTGCCGCGCACTTTCACATTGCAGGCGCCCGGCAGATCGCAGAAAACGTTGCGCTCGCTGTCCATGAAGGTGAAGAACCCGCGGCCCTCGAGGCGCAGCCCGATGCGGCGGGTCAGCGGGACCTTCCAGCCGGCACCGGTAGAGAAGGAGAAATTCGTTTCCGACTCGAGGCCGGCGCCGCGTGGCTTGAACCGGCTCAAGCCGAGCGTTGCCAGGAAATAGGGCTGTACATTGCCGGAGGGCCCGAACAGGTAGGTGCCGCCGATGTGGTAATAGTCGATATCGATATCGAACAGCGCGCCGGGGGCGACCGGCTGCTTCGACGTCAGACGGGTAGGCTGGCGGCTCAGATAGATTTCGAGTTCGGTATTGCGATCCCACGCGATATCGATGGCAAGGCTGAAGGCTGCGTGCTCGTCGACTTTCAGCTTTGCATCCGTGCCGGTGTCGCGAAAGCTTCCGCCAAAGCGCGTGCCGACCATCGGGGTGATTTCAACGGTTTCCCCGCGCGCCGGCGCTTCCGCCGGAAACGCCAGCAAGGCGAACGCCGCTGCCGCTGTCAGGGACCATACGCAAAGCCGGTGCGCAGCCATCGGTCGCCGTCCCGGTTTACGGGCTGCCCGCGCCCTGTGCTTCGCTGTACTCGATGCCGGCCGGTTTCTGGAACAGGTCCGGATCGAATTTCAGCGCGTCGCGATACTCCTTGTAGTTCATCGCAAACGCGAGCCGGTCTTCAAAATACAGCTCCAGCCGTTTTGGTTTTTGCGTTTCACGGTCGAGCAGAAGCACGATCTGTTCGCCGGCTTCGGTGTGCTCGAGCCGCGTGACTTTGCCGATTTCGTCGTGGGTGGTCCGGGTTTCCTTCGCGCCTGCAGCGCGCATGGCCCTCGCTTCGCATCCGAACTCGATCGTGCGGATCACGCTGTTCTTCGAGGCCGCCTGGCCGAAAATCTGGGCACGGAAGGTATACGTCGGCCCGGGATCGACCGCGTGCTGTCCGCGTTTGCTGACGAGGTCCGCCACCCAGAGGTCCGGTTCGTTTACGACGAATACCAGGTGGGCGCCGGTGCGCGGGTCGACCGGTTCCTCGATCCTGCCGTACTTCTCGCCCTGGCGGTAAAGCGTTCTCGGTTTCGCGGCGGAGCTGTCCGGATCGATCCGGTCCGATTCCGCGACGGTGACGACCTTGAGCATTTTCTCGGGCGCGCAGACGTCCTCGTCGGCTGCCGCCGGGAATGCCCATGCCAGCGCCAGCAGGGCGGTTGCGCAGATCAGTCGATGGTTGAAACCCTGCACCTGAAATTCCTTTCGATCATGTGACTGAAAAACGGGGGTCAGCCGTCGCCAACAGCGCCCCCGGCCTGGCGCCGCCAGTCTGACAACGCGCTGGCGACGCCTGCGGCATACAGGAAAACCGCGAGCGCGACGCTCAACAGCCGGGTTGGGTCATTGCCGGCAAAATAATATCCATACACGCCATACGCCATGGCCAGATGGCCGGCGGCGAGCGCGCCCTGGGCGGAGATGCCCAGGGGGCCCGTGCCCCGGTTGCGGGCGGCGCGCGCCGTGTTGGTCAGCCGCACCAGCCTGTCCATGACCTTTGCAAGCGTCTGCACCATCAGCATCAGCGCCACCAGGATCACTGCGGCCGCCACATAACCTGCCCACTCGGGATTCAGCAGGGCCACCGGGGCGACGATCAGGTAGCGGCCAACCAGATAGAACCCCATCGCGGCAAGCGTGGCGACAGCGAGCAGAAAATTGACGCGGAGAATCATGGATCGCAATGTTCACGTGAATGTCGGAATGGGACATTGTACGGGAGCAGGAACCGCCGCCCGTCATGTGCGATGCCGTCTGCCCGATCCCGGTTCGCACATCTGCACCGGCCGGCCCGGAGCAGGTCGGGTCGGCCTCGCCCGCGCCGTCCCGGTCACTGGTTCTGCATCCGGTCGATGATTTTCTGCTGCAGCTCCGGCATGTGCTGCTGCAGGTGGCGGTGCGTGATGTTGGCGGTGCGAACGGTGAGTTCCGGCGTGGTTTCGATCAGTTTGCGGCCGAGTGGCGTGCGGTAGAACGCCACCAGATCCGTGAGTTCGCGTTCGCTGAACAGGTCGGTATACAGCCGGACGTAATCGCCTCGCATCGATTCCCAGCGCAAGTGCGTGTCCATGAATTCGCGCATCAGGTCCTCGAACTGCACCAGGTGCGGGGACTGCTGCATCTGTGCTTCCAGCATTGCGTCAGAGGTCCGTTTGAGCATGCGCTTCATGTCCATCAGCGCCAGCAGCTCCTCGGCGGCGCGTGCATGGCCCGGGGCAGGCGTGTTCTGCGCGAGCACGGCATCGCCAGTGGCGAGAAACAATACGAACAAGGCCAACAGCGGTTTCATATCGACTCCCAAAAGCTGATCGGCGGGCGAGGGTATCCGGGACCCGATCGGAATGGCGCCGGCGGTGCATGCCTGCGCTGCCGCGTGGCCTGTACAACCACGCATCCCGTGCGCGGGGTGCCGCGCGCACCGCAAGAGGCGCCGAGCGGCCGCGTCATCGCCGGATTCCGGCATGGTACGCTGCCTCCGGGAAAAGGAGCAGATCGATGTTGCATGCATTGGCGGCGTTACTCGTGCTGCAGCTTGCCGGTGAGGCGCTCAGCCATTTTCTGATGCTCCCGGTGCCCGGGCCGGTACTCGGCATGGCATTGCTGTTTGCCGCGCTGTCGGTATCGAAAGAACTCGCCGGACGGCTGCGTGAAACCGCCAACGCCATCCTGCAGCATCTCTCGCTGCTGTTCGTGCCTGCCGGGGTCGGCGTCATGCTGCATGTCGCCAGGCTGTCGGAGGAATGGATTGCGATTGTGCTGGCGGTAGCGATCAGCACCATCCTGACGATTGTGTTCACCGCCCTGACGATCCGGCTCTGCATGCGGTTGTTCGCCGGGCGCGGCAACGCGGGCGAGAACCGGTGACCGAGCGCCTGACAGACGTCTGGGTCTATCTCGCGACCTTTCCGCTGCTGCATCTGGCGCTGACCATCGTCGCCTATCTTGCGGGCGACTGGCTGTACCAGAAATCCGGCAGGAACCCGCTCCTGAATCCGGTGCTGATCGCCGTGGCGGTTCTGGTCGGCGTGCTGACGGTGTCGGGCACGACATACCACCGTTATTTCGAAGGTGCGCAGTTCGTACACTTTCTGCTCGGCCCCGCGGTCGTCGCGCTGGCGGTGCCGCTGTACTACAACTTCGCGAAGCTGAAACGCCTGTGGCTGCCGTTATCTGCCGGATTGTTCGTCGGTGCGGTGACTGCCGCCTTATCGGCGGTCGGGGTCGCCTGGCTGCTGGATGCATCCACGCAGACGGCGCTCGCACTGGCGCCGAAGTCGGTCACCGCGCCGGTGGCAATGGGCATCACGGAAAAGTTGGGCGGCCCGGCCTCGCTGACCGCGATACTCGTGGTCTCCACCGGCATCCTCGGCGCCGTGATCGGGCCGGCCGTGCTGACCCTGTGCGGCGTGCGCGACGCCGCGGTGCGCGGTTTTGCGATCGGCACGACTTCGCACGGCATCGGTACTGCCCGCGCGTTCCAGGAGAGCGAGGAAGCAGGCGCGTTCTCGGGCCTGGCGATGGGGCTGAATACCGTGGTGTCGTCGCTGCTGCTGCCGCCGCTGCTCAGGCTGGTCGGGGTGGTCTGAACCGCCTGCCTGGGATGCGGCAGATTGCGGGATGCCAGCCGGTCTCGCGCTCGCCGCAGCCGGGATCACCAGTCCAGCTCGATCCATACCGGGAGATGATCTGACGCCTTGCGCGCAGTCCGGCCTCGTTCGCGCCCGACCCGTTGCGGCCGGTCCCCGGCACTGAGCCAGATGCGATCGAGGCAAAGCAGGGGAAAGCGCGTCGGGAAAGTCGGTGGCGCGTGGCAGTAGGGAAAGCGCGCGCGGAGCCGGCGCAATGTATTCGACCAGGGCCACCATTCGTTGAAGTCTCCGAGCAGCACGGTCGATGGCGCCGGATCGCGGCCGAGCTGTGCAAGCAGGAGATCCAGTTGGGCGCGCCGTTCTGCCGCGCGCAGGCCGAGATGGGTGGCGAGCACCTGGACCGGGCCATCGCGATGCCGGAGGCGCACATCGATCAGTCCACGCGGTTCGCAACCCTTGACGCTTAGATCGATCCGTTCCATCGCATCGACCGGGAGACGCGTCAGCAGCGCATTGCCATAGTCGGCGTCGCCGCGTTTCAGCGTCATGCCCGCAAGCGCGGTCATGCCGGTCCGGCTGGCCAGGAAAGCCAGCACGTCGTCGCCGCCAAAGCGGCTCGCTTCCACTTCCTGCAATGCGATGACATCCGCGTCGAGCGCCTGGAGGGTCTTGGCGATGCGATGCGGATCGAAGCGTGCGTCGGTACCGACGCAGCCATGAATGTTGTACGTGGCGAACCGCAAGCCGCTAGCGTTCTGCGACGGAAGCGCCGCTGTCCGCTGAATTCGAGAGCCTGCGCAACCAAACGCGCAGTGTCCAGCTGCCGCCGAGGATCGCGAGCAACACCGCCGCGACCATCGCCACTTCGAACATGCTTGGGGTGCGTACGGCGCTGGCGACGGTCTCGACGAACAGAGCCACAGCGATCGTGCCCGGCAGCAGACCGATGGCGCTGCCGATGGCGAAGTCCCGGAAGCGTATGTGGGAGGCCCCGGCAACCATGTTGACGATGGTGAACGGCGCCACCGGCAGCAGGCGCGCAGCTGCCACGGTTACGACGCCGCGCTTCGCGAGGCGTCTGCTGATGGTGTTGAGCCGGGCGCCGGCCAGCCGGCGGATGGAGCTGCGGCCAAGCCCGCTGCCGATGCCGTAGCCGGCAATCGACCCGAGCCAGCCGCCACACAGCGCGTACAGTCCGCCGATAAACGGGCCGAACACCAGTACCGAGGCCACGATCATCAGGGTCAGCGGCACCATCGCGACACTGCCGAGAACGATCCCCGCAATCAGCAGCACCGGGGTCAGCGGCGAGCCTGCCGCCTGCCGGACGATGGCTTGCAGCGTTTCCAGGTCCAGCCATTCCGCCAGTGGCGACCAGCGCCACGCCGCCGCCAGAGCAAGCGCTGCCAGCAGTACCGCGGTGGCGACACCCACCGATCTGCGCGCGGGTTCGGCCTCCTGTTCGTCGATGAATTCGCGCGCGAGCGCATCGGCATCGATCGGTTTCTCGGGATCGATCATTGCCGAATCCGGTACCAGGCGATCGATGTCTTCGTCGACGCGGGCCTCCAGTCGCCGCAGGCCGCGATCGCCGGTGTTGAGGCGCTCCACGGCGGCGAGCAGCGAACCGGTGCGCGCAATTTCTGTTTCCACCTGTTCCGGTGTGCAATCCAGATGTTCGGCCAGCAACCGGTTCCGCAAGCGTGCGATCGCGGCACGAATCCCGTCGCGCCCGCCGCTCTCGATGGCGAGGTCGCACTCCGAGTCGAGACCCATCGAACGATTGCTGAGATTGGAGGATCCGATCCGCAGAATGCGATCGTCGATCACCATGAGTTTCGAGTGCACCGAGATGCAGCGATCGCCAAGCCCGGGAGTCTCCGGGTAGCGCACGCGCAGCCGTCCGTGGCGGTCCGCATCGGTCAGCTTCCCGAGGACGCGCGCGCGCAGCACATCCATGGTGAGCTGCTCCAGCCGGCCGCCAGTCTGCTTCGGCAACACCACCAGCACTTCGGGACCGTCGTCCTCGCGCAGCCGGTCCGCAAGTGCGGCAACCAGCCTGTGCGATGTCAGGTATTGATTCTCGATGTAGATGCTGTTCCGGGCGGCGGCAATGGCGTCGATATGCATGCGTTCGACTTCACGTACCTCTTCGCGCCCGGCGTAGGCCGGAAACGTACGGGCGATCGCCACGTCGACGTCTGCGAAATCCGCCGATACGTGCGACGGCCACGGCGATTCTCCGTCGCTGTCGGCGGCGGCGACCTTCTCGCCGCTGGCCCACTGCCAGCGTTGACGGGCCAGCTCGCCGAGCGCAGCGGCGGCATCACCCTCGACCAGCATCTGCACATCATGATAGGGCGGGTAGTTTTTTCCATCGGGATCGATGCGCCCGGGTTCATCGGCCGCGTGCGCCGTCGTGTCCCAGCGCCATTTCGAGAGATCCATGCCGCCGCAGAATGCCACGCGGTCGTCGACAACCACGATTTTCTGATGTTGCGATCCGCCGAACGGGTGCTTGTCATCGAGTAAAAAGTGCATGCGCCGGTGGCTGTTCCATTCGAGCCGGAACACCGGCAGCCACTCGCGCTCGAGTGCGTAGATCATCGCGAAGTCCCACGACAGCACCCGCACGTGCAGATTGCGACGCCGCTCAAGAACCGCATCGAGAAAATGTCCCAGTTCGGCCGGCAGGTCATCACTGCCGGGCTCGTCGATCAGCCGCAGTCGGCTGTCGATATCCCAGCCCAGGATGAATACCGAATGCCGTGCCGCGGAGATCGCACCATGCACCGCGCGGAAGTATTCCTGGCCGTCGACCAGCATCGCGGCGCGGCTGGCATTGGCTGTGCGCCAGCAGTTGTGTCCTGCCTGGATGATCGGGGCGTTGTGCGCGGACGATGACATCAGTTGTCAGGCTGCGGGGCTCAGCGGGAAAGCATCACAGACAATTGGATGGCCTTTCCGGTTCCGTCCCGGGATACCCGGCAGAAACAGGGCCGGGCAGAAATGCCGGGCCTGCTGCTGCACGGCAAGATCGCTGCAAGCGGTTCACGCCGGCTTCCTGCAACCCTCGGGTTTGTTGACGCGCCGGGTGGACGGCGGGTTCTATGCGAGTTTCGCCGCCGGGCGAATCGGCCTGCGTACCAGCTCACCGCCGCAGTTCGGGCAGATGCCCAGCAGTACGCCCTGCGTGCAGAAGGTGCATTCGTAGGAACAGATCATCGCTTCGCGCGACTCCGGAGCCAGGTCCCGATCGCAGCATTCGCAGTTCGGTCGCAGTTCCAGCATGGGGCGCTCCTTGTCGGTACGGTATCAATCAAATTCCTGAAGAGCGAAACACGACACCCCTCCGGGTGCATATGAGGCACGAAGACACGAAAGAAACAAAATGATTCGCAGGAAGCGTCGCCCTTGTCGGACTGTTGCTTCTGAATGACAAGCTGACCGCCGCGCCGCGTGTTCACGATCCAGGGCGCGAGGCGGCTAATCTCGCAACGCCTGGAATCTTGATTCTCTTGGTGCCTTCGTGCCTTCGTGTTTCGCTCTTTGCTTTCCATTTGCTTTCGATGCTTTTCGGTTCCTGCTCATGCGGCGGGACGGCGGCGGCGGATCATGCTCAGGATGGCCCATCCAAGCAGCAGGAAGGTGGCGATCATGAAGCCGGCGCTGATCGGGCGCTCGAAGAACACGGTGACTTCGCCGCGCGAGAGCAGCAGTGCGCGACGCAGATGTTCTTCCATCAACGGGCCGAGGATGAACCCGAGCAGCAGCGGCGCGGGTTCGAAACGAAGCAGGATCATCACGTAGCCGACTGCACCGAATACCATCGCCACGCCGACGTCGAATACGCTGTTGTTGATGCTGTATACGCCGAGGCAGACGAACAACAGGATGGCCGGGTAAAGCAGGCGGTAGGGGATCGCCAGAATGCGCACCCAGATGCCGATGAGGGGGAGATTGAGTATCACCAGCAGCACGTTGCCGATCCAGAAACTGGCGATCAGTCCCCAGAACAGATCAGGATGTTCGCTGACCAGGCCGGGGCCGGGAATGATGCCGTGAATCATCAGCGCACCCAGCATCAACGCCATGGTTGCATCACCGGGTATGCCAAGTGTCAGGGTCGGGATGAACGCGGTCTGCGCGGAAGCGTTGTTGGCGGTTTCGGGTGCGACCACACCTTCGATCGCGCCTTTGCCGAAGCGCGACGGATCGCGCGCGACGCGCTTCTCCACGGCGTAGGACATGAAGGACGCAATACTGGCGCCGGCGCCAGGCAGCGCACCGAAGAACGAACCCACGCCGCCGCCGCGCAGCATGGGCAGCCACGATCGCGACAGGTCATCGCGTGTCGGGACCATCGAACGCAGGCTGATGCCGCCTTTGGCGACCCGGCCGGCGTGCAGACTGGTGATGCTGGCGATGACTTCCGACACGCCAAACAGCCCCATCGCAATGGCGACCAGATTGATGCCGTCGATCAGTCCGGGCAGACCGAAGGTGAATCGCAATGCGCCGCTGTTCACGTCGGTGCCGACCATGCCGAGCAGCAGGCCGAACACCACCATGGCGATGCCCTTGACCGGAGACTGTTGCGACAGCGTGGACGCTGCGATCAGGCCGAGCAGCATCATCGAGAAATATTCCGCAGGGCCGAAAGCCAGTCCGATCTCCGCGATCTTCGGACCGAACACGGACAGCGCAACGATGCCGAGGCTGGCGCCGGCAAACGAACCGACGGTGGTCATGAACAGGGCCACGCCGGCGCGTCCCTGTTTCGCCATCGGGTAGCCGTCGAGGCAGGCCACTGCCGCCGCCGGCGTACCGGGAAGATTGAGCAGGATGGAAGCGGTCGATCCGCCGTATTGGGCACCGTAGTAGACGCCGGCCAGCATCACCAGCGCCGCCGTAGCCGGCAGATGGAAAGTCACCGGCAGCAGCAGCGAAATGGTGGCGAGCGCGCCGATTCCCGGCAGCACGCCGATCAGCGTGCCAAGAAAGACGCCGAAAAAGCAGTAAAGCAGATTCATCGGCGAGAATGCCGTCGCGAACCCGAGCCCGAGATTGGCGAGGATCTCCATCAGAACGGCCACCTGAATGCCGGTAGCGGAATGCTCAGCCCGTGCGAAAAGATCACCACCGCGATGACCGAAAGCGCAACCGCGAGGATCAGTGTCGGAACCGGCCGGGCGGCAGGTTCGGCGAACGTGGAGATTCCCACCAGCAGGAACGTGGCCGGGACCATGCCGACCCATTCGACCGAAAGCGAGAAGGCCAGAATGCCCCCGAGAATCGCCGCGAAAGGCCGCAGCCTTGGTTTGGGCAGGTCGCCGTCGCGGAACAACGCCAATGTTGCGATCAGAAGGCCTAGCGCGATAAGGAAGATGCCAAGCGTGCGCGGGAAAAAGCCCGGTCCCATCCGGCGCAGCGTGCCCAGATCGTATTCGCCCGCCTGTATCGAAAAGTACAGTCCGACGATGACCAGCAAAATGCCGCCGATGACGTCGCCCCAGTCACGATTGCGCATTGCAGCACCCGATTGGAGCGCGTTTCCGGCGAATCTCGACAAGTGATGAAGGCACGGCGGTCTTATCGATTCCTTTTTCTGTCACGCGTGCATGACGTTCGACCAGCCGCGATGCTAAGAAAGGCCGAGGAGTGTGTCCACCTCTTTCAACGCGTCGGTTGCGATAAGCTTGCCTGCACGCCATATCTGCGGCGGACGGGCGAAAAGCCGATACGGATGCCCGCGCCGAATGGCGGCGGCTCGAGCGCGACATGAGTTGCAGCTAAACTACGCACATCTTGCGCACCGATCTCGAACATTTCTTCTCGGAAAACGGCCCGCTCGCCCGGATGATTCCCGGTTACAGGCTGCGCGCGCAGCAGCTCGAGATGGCCGCCGCGGTGCGCAAGGCCATCGAAGAGCATTCGGTATTGATTGCTGAGGCCGGAACCGGCACGGGAAAGACCTTCGCCTACCTCGTGCCCGCGCTGTCCGAAGGCGGCAAGGTCATCATCTCCACCGGCACCAAGACGTTGCAGGACCAGCTGTTCGACCGCGACATTCCGACCGTGCGCAAGGCACTGCAGGCGCCAGTCACGGTAGCGCTGCTCAAGGGCCGCGCAAATTACGTCTGCCACTATTACCTTGAGCGGGCAAAGAACGAGGGTCGCTTCCTGTCGCGTGACGACGTGGTTCATCTTGCGCGGATAGAAAGCTACGCCCGCACCTCGAATACCGGCGACCGCAGCGGGCTCGCGGAAGTGCCGGAGGACGCGCCGATCTGGCCGCAGGTCACGTCGACGCGCGAGAACTGTCTTGGCGGCGACTGTCCGAAGTACAAGGACTGCTTCGTGATGGAAGCACGCAAGCAGGCCATGGAGGCGGACGTGGTGGTGGTGAATCACCACCTGTTCTTTGCGGATCTGGTGTTGCGCGACGAGGGCGTGGCAGAGCTGCTGCCGGCATGCAACACGGTGATCTTCGATGAGGCGCATCAGCTTCCGGAGACGGCGAGCCTTTTCTTCGGCGAAACCGTTTCGTCCAACCAGCTGGTGGAACTGGCACGCGATGCCCGCATGGAAGCGGCTACCAGCGCGAAGGACAACGCCGGCATTCCTGACGCGGCGCAGGCGCTGGAGAAGGCGGCGCGGGATCTCCGGCTTGCGGCAGGCGGGGAGCAAGGCAGGCAGCCCTACGCGACGACAGCGAATCGCAGGGATTTCCGCGAGGCGCTGGACGCGGTGGAACGTTCCGTGATGGACCTGATCGCCGCGCTCGAATCGCAGATTGAACGCGCCGAGGGCCTGCATCATGCTTGGGAGCGCGGCCTGGCACTCCTCGACCGGCTGACGCGCTGGCGCGATGACGACAACCCGGAGCGCGTACGCTGGGTCGAAGTCTTCGCGGTCGCCGTGCACCTCAATTCGACGCCGCTTTCGATTGCCGATGTATTCCAGCGCCAGATCAAAGGCAGTCCACGCGCCTGGATATTCACTTCGGCGACGCTGTCGGTGCGGAGCGAATTTTCTCATTACCAGAGTGAAATGGGGCTGCCGCAGGCGATAACCGCGGCGTGGGAGAGTCCATTCGATTTCGCCAACCAGGCGTTGCTCTACGTGCCAGAGAGACTGCCGGACCCGAACACCGGTGGCTATACCGCGGCGGCGGTCCAAGCCGCATTGCCAGTAATTGAGGCGGCGGAGGGACGCACATTCTTCCTGTTCACCAGCCTGCGGGCGATGCGCGAGGCCCGCGAGTTGATGGAAATCGGGATGAAACGCATGGGAATGGACTTTCCGCTGCTGATGCAGGGCGAGGGGTCGCGTTCCGAGCTACTGGAGCGCTTTCGCAGACTGGGCAATGCGGTTCTGCTCGGCAGCCAGTCGTTCTGGGAGGGCGTGGATGTGCGCGGCGAAGCGCTTTCGCTGGTCATCATCGATCGGCTGCCGTTCTCGCCGCCGGACGATCCGGTGCTGTCGGCACGCATCGAGAAGATCAACAACGAGGGGCGCAATGCTTTCATGGAGTACCAGCTGCCCGAGGCCGTCATTACGCTCAAGCAGGGCGCCGGGCGCCTGATCCGTGACGAGACCGACCGTGGCGTGCTGATGATCTGCGATCCGCGGTTGATCTCGAAACCCTACGGCCGCCGCATCTGGCAGAGTCTGCCGCCAATGACGCGGACCCGTGATGCGGCGGCGGTGCGGGCGTTCTTTCGTCACGAACCCGCGGATACCGGCGCCGCCGCCTGAATAACCCTACGTTGATCTGCAGTAAGTTTGCGTAAGGAATTTTGCAGAAAATCCGTATGCGGAATTCACCGTAGTTCCGTGGTCCGCTCGGCTCTTCGATCAGAGAATACATCCCGGAACCGTTGTCCGACGTGTTCATTCCGAGGAGGGAAAATGCGCAGCAAACTGTTTGCCATAGCGGGGATTCTGGGATTCGCGGCGTCTGTCTATGCAGCGACAACCGACATTTCGTTTCCGGAAGGCTACCGGAACTGGTATCACCATCATTCGACGGTCAATCTGAAAGGGCATGCTCCCGAGGGCAATGTCGGCATTCAGCATGTGTACGCCAACGACCTCGCGGTGGAAGGCTTGCGCACCGGCGATTTCGCGAAGGGCGCGATGTTTGTCGTCGACCGATTCAAATACGCGGAAGGCGACAACCACACCATCAACCAAGACGGTCGCAAGGTTGTTGCGGTGATGCTGCGCGACGAAGAACGCTATGCGGATACCGGCGGTTGGGGATTCGAGGCGTTCAAGGGCGGCGATCCGAAGCAGCGCGTGGTCAAGGACCAGCAGGCCTGCTTTGCGTGCCACATTCCGCACGCCGACAATAACTATCTGTTCACGCGCGGAATGGATTAAACCGGGTGCTAATCGAGCAGCATCTGCCGCCACGCCCACCAGGCGAACCAGAGTATAAGTAACCACAGCACGATCACGACCATGAGTCCGAGTACGCTGCGGGGAGCGCAATTTCCCGCAGCGAGCCAGCCGTCCGCTTGCCGGCGGGCGCTGGCCATCACCTCGGTCGGCATGAATCGCAGGATGATCCAGAGCGCGACCGGCAGAAGGATGAGTTCATCCAGGAAGCCAAGCACCGGAATGAAATCCGGTATGAGATCGATCGGCGACAACGCATAGGCAATGACCAGCACGGCAAACAGCCTGATTGCCAAGGGCGTACGCGGGTCGCGGTTGGCGAACCAAAGGGCGACGATCTCGCGCTTGAGGTTCGCGGCCCATTGTTTCAGCCGCGCAAGCATGCTCAACTCAACTCGGCATACAGGTCGTGTTCCGCGGCGTCCGTTACGCGAACCCGGGCGAAATCGCCCGGTGCGAGGTCCGGTGCATTGCGGATATGCACGACACCATCGATCTCGGGTGCGTCCGCACTCGAACGCGCGACGGCTTGATTGCCATCGACGCTGTCGACCAGGACGGTCAGCGTTTTGCCAACCCGCGATTGCAGGCGCCGGGTGCTGATCCTGGCCTGCGTCTGCATGAATCGCTCGCGACGTTCTTCCTTTACAGGCTCGGGAACGGGATCTGGCAGCGCATTGGCAGCGGCGCCGTCGACCGGCGAGTAGGCGAAACAGCCTACGCGGTCGAGTTCGGCTGCTTCGAGAAATTCCAGCAACTGGTCGAACTCGCGCTCGGTTTCCCCGGGAAAACCGACGATGAAGGTGCTGCGAAGGGTGATGTCCGGACAAAGTTTGCGCCAGCTGCGGATGCGTTCAAGATTATTCTCCGCGTTAGCCGGGCGTTTCATCAGTTTGAGTATTCTCGGGCTCGCATGCTGAAACGGTACATCGAGGTAGGGCAGGACTTTGCCTTCGGCCATCAACGGCACGACTTCATCGACATGCGCATAAGGGTAGACGTAGTGCAGCCTCACCCAGACGCCCAGCTCGCCGAGCGCGCGCACCAGTTCGGTCATGCGCGTCTTCAGCGGTTTGCCACCCCAGAAGCCCGTGCGGTAGCGGATATCCACGCCATACGCGCTGGTGTCCTGCGAGATCACCAGTAGCTCCTTCACGCCCGCGTTGACCAGGTTTTCGGCTTCCCGCATGACTTCGCCGATCGGACGGCTGACCAGGTCCCCGCGCATCGACGGGATGATGCAGAAGCTGCAACGATGGTTACAGCCTTCGGAGATCTTCAGATAGGCATAGTGCTTCGGCGTGAGTTTGATGCCTTGCGGCGGGACCAGGTCCACGAAGGGGTCATGCGGCTTCGGCAGGTGTGCATGCACCGCGTTGAGCACCTCGTCGGTCGCGTGCGGCCCGGTGACGGCGAGCACGCGCGGATGCGTCTGCCGCACGACATCGCCCTTGGCGCCGAGGCAGCCGGTGACGATGACCTTTCCATTCTCGTCCAGCGCTTCGCCGATCGCGTCCAGGGATTCCTCTACCGCAGAATCGATGAAACCACAGGTGTTGACCACGACCAGGTCTGCCTGATCGTAACTGGGTGCGATCAGATACCCTTCTGCACGCAGCCGGGTGAGGATGTGTTCGGAATCCACCAGCGCCTTGGGGCAGCCCAGTGAAACAAAACCCACACGTGGAGTTTGTCCACGCGGGGTTTTCGCCCGCGTAGACGGCGGAACGGTCTTATTCATGAGCGTGAGCGCGCAGGGGCTTTGCACTGCGCCGCAGTAACAGAGCCGCGTGCCTCAGGAGCCGGTTTTCTTCTGCGGTTCCTGTTTCGAGGGAGAAGATTCGTTGCCGGGTTCGCCATTCTCCGACGTTGGAGCGTTGTAGCCGCCGAACGGGAAGGTTCCGAAGATATTGCGAGCCTGTTTGTGCATCTGCTGCTGCATTTCCAGAAACGCCGTCGCACTCTGCTCGAGGTAATTCGACATCAACCCCTGCATTGCCGGCCCCTGCATTTTCACGAACTGGGACCAGGCCTCTGCGTTCACCGCCGGGTTCTCGCCGAATTTCGGAAGATTCTGCTCCTGCAGCTTGCGTTGAATCTCGATGAAGGTCTGGATGTTTTTCTCGAGGTAATTGCCCATCATGCCCTGCATCGCGTTCCCGTAGAATCGGATGATCTGCGCGAGCATGGCCGAGGTGAACATTGGCGCGCCGGCGCTTTCCTCTTCCAGGATGATCTGCATCAGGATGTTGCGGGTCAGGTCTTCCTCGGACTTTGCATCCACGACCTTGAATGCGACCTGGTCGAGCACGAGTTGTTTGACGTCAGCGAGCGTGATGTAACTGCTGGTCGCCGTGTCGTACAGGCGGCGGTTCGGGTACTTCTTGATCAGGCGGATCTCTTCACTCATCTCTACGACCATCCCGAAAAGGTTGCCGCAGTGCGGCGGGAAGCGGAACCCGGACTATAGCCGGGTCTGCCGCATTGCGTGAGTGAGAAAATATAACCTTTTGAATATCAGGTCAAAGGGAGGCTCATGCATTGCGCCAAATCCAGTGTTGACTTTAGCGTTTCAGGCTTCTAGTATTGCCATTGTGCGATGCGGTAATTATGTTTGTCTAAAAATTAAGTTGACAATAATACCTTATCAATATCAGTAAGATAATGTATAATTTTCAAGCCCGATAGGCTTTGCCGCACTGAAGCAGAAAGAGGCCTGAACAGGCTTTGGGATGCGACAGCGGTCGCAGTGAAGCAGGTCGACCGGCGCGCCATGGGGCAGCCAAAAAAAGGCGGGCTGGTGACTGCCGGACTTTCAGATGGCCGGTTGGGTGGCATGGACGTTGGAACGAGAATTGCGTCCTATTGATGCAAGAGCAGATGTTGGCAGTGGGGAGTCGGGTTGGAATCGAGACTCCCGGGCGGGCTGGATGCCTTGAAGTCCCAGCAGGAATCCGGAACGGCTGCAGGAATGGCGGCCGGGCAGGCTGAAGCGGCGGCGATGAGAACCGTAACAGCAGCGGCGGAGGCGCTAGACGCCTCTGCGGGGAAGTAAGGTTAGCGCAAGTCTCCTCCCCCTTTACCTAAAGGTTTCGCCTTTAGTAAAGGTTCAGCCCCGGCGGGCAACCGCCGGGGCTTTTTTTTCCTCGTTTCCGGACGCGCAGCGTCAACACATTGACGCGCTGCGTCACCGAATTCGTACGCGTGGCCGGACAGTCTTTGACCCGGTCTGCCTCAGGGATGCGTCCGGCATAAACCGGTATGGCCGCCGTCGATACCGGCGCCCATTCCGGCCGGCCAACCCGAGCGCGAAATCAGAACATGTGCTGGCCGCCATTGATCGAGATATTGGCGCCGGTAACGAAGGCCGCTTCGTCGGATGCCAGGTAAATGATCAATCCGGCAACCTCTTCTGGTTGTCCCAGCCGGCCGAGCGGGATCTGCGGAAGGATTTTCGAGTCGAGGATATCCTGCGGGATCGCGGTCACCATCCTGGTGCCAATGTATCCGGGCGAAATGGTGTTGACGGTGACGCCTTTTCTGGCCACTTCCAGCGCCAGCGCCTTGGTGAATCCGTGCATTCCGGCCTTGGCGGCCGAGTAGTTGGTCTGGCCGAACGCGCCTTTCTGGCCGTTAACCGAGGAAACATTGATTACCCGGCCCCAGCCGCGGTCGACCATGCCGTCCATCACGTGCTTGGTCATGTTGAACACGCTGTACAAGTTGGTGCGGATGACCGTGTCCCAGTCCTCCTTGCCCATTTTCTTGAACGTCATGTCGCGGGTGATGCCGGCGTTATTCACCAGGACGTCGACCGGGCCCACGTCCGATTCCACGGTCTTGACGCATTCTTCGCAGGAGTCGTAATCGGATACGTCTACCGGGTATGCATGAAACGCGTAGCCGCGCTCCTTCATCGATGCCAACCATGGCTTTGCATTCTTGTTGCCGGGCGAGTGCGTGGCGACGACGGTATAACCCTGGTCGGCCATTTTCGTGCAGATCGATTCGCCAAGTCCGCCCATGCCGCCGGTGACGACCACGATGCGTTTTGCCATCTTTTCCCCCTTGTTCAATTTCGTGTTGGTGGTTGCCGTCGTTCAGCCCCTGCGTTCCTTCACATATCGGCCGGGCGCAGGCTCGGTCGGCTGATACTGCCTGCTCCCGGTCGCGCGTGGAGCGGGGCGGGTTTTCCCCGAACGCGCCGCGAGCCATGCGCTCCAGTGTCGCCACCAGCTTCCCGGCTGCCGTTGCGTCATGGCCTGCCATTGCCGGGGATCCCGAACCAGACTGCCACCGGTCCAGAACTCGCGCCGGTTAAGAGAGGCGGGATTCACCACGCCGGCAACATGCCCGCTCGCGCCAAGCACGAATTCGGTGCGAGGACCGAGCAATCTCGCGGTGTGGTATGCGCTCTCCCACGGCACGATATGGTCTTCCCGCGCAGCGAACACGTAAGCCGGCAGCTGTAATTTGCCGAGATCCACGTCAGCGCCGCACAGGCGGAGTCTACCGGGAACCCTCAGATTGTTCTCGAGGTACATGTTGCGCAGGTAGAACGCGTACAGCGGGCCCGGCAGATTCGAACCGTCGGAATTCCAATAGAGCAGATCGAACGGCTTTGGTTCGCGGCCCATCAAATAGTTGTTCACCACGAAATTCCACACCAGATCATTGGCGCGCAGCGTTGCGAAAGTAGCAGCGAGCCGCGACCCGGGCATCAGACCGCCTGCCTGGTACTCTGCCTCGCAACGCTCGACGTACGCCTCATCCACATAGACGCTGATGTCGCCGGTATCCGAAAAGTCCAGCATGGTGGCGAGCAGCGAGAGGGAGTGAGCGCGCTTACGCCGCTTCGTGGCGAGTACCGCCAGTGCGGTTGCCAACAGGGTTCCGCCGACGCAAAAGCCGAGCGTGTTCACCGTGCGGCTGCCGGTGATCCGCGAGATTGCATCGAGCGGTGCGAATACGCCTTTCTCCATGTAATCCTCCCAGCCGAGCGCGCCGAGTTCTTCCGGGATATTGCGCCACGAGACGATGAAGGTGGTGAAGCCCTGTTCCACGCAATAGCGCACGAAGGAGTTTTGCGGCTGCAGATCCAGGATGTAGTACTTGTTGATGAATGGCGGCACGATCAGCAACGGACGCTCGTACACCTGATCCGTGGCCGGCGCGTACTGAATCAGTTGCATGACTTCGTTCTCGAAAATCACGTCGCCGGGTGTGAGCGCCAGGTTGCGGCCGATTTCGAAAGCACTCTCGTCGGTCATCGAAATGCGACCGCGCGCGAGGTCGCGCGACAGGTGCTGCAGCCCGTGGGCAAGGCTTTCGCCACGCGTTTCGATCGCGGCCTTGATCACGTCCGGATTGGTCGGCGCATAGTTGTTGGGCGCCAGGGCATCGATGATCTGACGCGTGACGAACCGCAGTCGCTTGCGTTTTTCCGGTTCGAGCGTTGCCAGTTCGGCGATGTCGTGCAGGTAGGCCGCATGCAGTGCGTAGCCGCGATGGAGCAGGCGAAACCAGGGGATTTCACGCCATTCCGGGCTTTCGAAGCGACGGTCGACGGATTGGGTCCCGGGGGCATTGGTTGCGTCGACGTCGTTCCAGAGTGCAAGCCAGTCGCGATAGAAGCGGGACTGCAGGTCGGCGAGTTTTTCGCGCTGTGCGGCGCTGCCGGTCAGTGCCGAGACCAGTTCCGCGTAATCCAGGCCTTGCGACGGCAGATCGCGCAGAAATGCGTCGACCAGCGCCTGTCCGGCGTCGGTCAGGGCACGGACGACGTCTGCCGGGTTGTCTTTCGGGGAATTCATCGGAAAGGGCGCGGCGCGCAGGTTGCGCGTTGCATCCATTCTTGGCGGCATGAGCGGTCAAGTCAAGCCGATGAACCGGCGTGGTTCCGGCGCGCGCGTCAAGCTGCCGTTGGCGACGCAACTCTCAGACCGGCACGTGTCCGAGAACGGCCTTGACCAGGGCGATGGAGGCAATCCCGGCGCCGATCAGCAGCACCTGTTCCAGCGTTGCGCGCAGCTCGGTCCGTCGGTGCAGGCCAGGTATCAGGTCGGCGATGGCCACGTAGATCATGCTCGCTGCGGCGAAGCCCAGCAGCGTCGGGATCCACGATTGCAGCGACTGCAGGGCGGCGTAGGCCAGCAGTCCGCCGATCAACGTGGCGCCGCTCGACATCAGGTTGAAAGCGAATGCCCTGGTGCGGGAATAGCCCGAATGCAGCAGTACCAGAAAATCGCCGACTTCCTGCGGAATCTCGTGCGCGATGATCGCCAGCGCGGTCACGATGCCGAGTTCGATATCGATCAGGAATGCCGCCGCAATCAGGACGCCGTCGACAAAGTTATGCACCGTGTCGCCGATCAGGATCATCAGTCCGCTGCGGCCGTGGTCCGAATGTTGTTCGCGGACTTCATGGGCCTCGCAGACCTCATTGTGACAATGCCGCCACAGGATCAGCTTCTCGAGAATGAAAAACGCCAGGATGCCCAGCAGCACGGTCATGGTCAGCGTACGGACGTTGTCCGTTGCTTCGACCGCATGCGGCAGGATCTCGAGGAATACCGCACCCAGCAGGGCGCCCACCGCATAGCTGATCAGCGAAGAAATGCGTGCCGGCGATGCGCGCAGGGCGAACGCGGCGGCCGCGCATACGGACAAGACAGCGCCGGCGAAGGTTGTCAGGACAATCCAGGCAAGAGGCGACATGAGAATGGAATGGGGAAGAAGCCGTCGAGTATAGCGGGCGTGTCAAGCTCATCGGTCGGGCGCAACCGGTATCGAGCGGCTGGTCAGGAGGTCAGCCAGACCAGCGCGGCCATCCTTCCGGTGACCTTGTCCCGGCGATGTGAAAAGAAGCGCCGCGGATCCGAGCAGGTACACAGGTCGCCGCCATGCACTGCGCCGACACCGGTCGCGGCGAGGCGCTGGCGCGCGAGCTGGAACAGGTCGGCCATCCATTTCCCGTGGACATGCGGTCGAAACGCCCGGGCGGCTTGAGCGTCGCGGGCAACGAATGCCTGGTATACGTCTTCGCCGACCTCGAAGGCGTCCGGTCCGATCGCCGGTCCGAGAAAGGCGATCAACTGTTCCGGCGGGCGTGCCATCGCTTCGATGGTGTTCTCGATCACGCCGGCGGCAAGGCCGCGCCAACCCGCGTGCGCTGCGGCAACGACGCTTCCCTTGCGGTCGGCGAGCAGTACCGGCAGGCAGTCCGCGACCAGCACCGCGCACACAGTGCCCGGACTGCGCGCGAAACTGGCATCGGCTTCCACCGGTGCCGTCCAGGTGTCGGCTTCCATCACCCGCGTGCCATGCACCTGGTTGAGCCACGCCGGTTCTGCCGGCAGCAGCGCGCGCAGCCGTGCGCGATTTGCCGCGACTGCCTCCGCCGAGTCGTTGACGTGATCGCCGAGATTCAGGCTCTGGTACGCGCCGCTGCTGTGGCCGCCGGCGCGTGTCGTGATCAGGGCCTGCACGCGCGCCGGGGCCGGCCAATCGGGTCGGATCCAGTCGGAAACCGGTTCACTCCGTGGGGCCATGTTCCGATGCCTCGCCGCGAAGATCGGCAAGCAGTTGCGCCATGTCGGAGGGCAGGTCCGATTCCCACGCGAGTGGCTGTTCCCCGCCCGGATGCAATAATGTCAGCCGTGCGGCATGTAAGGCCTGTCGCGGAAAACGGCGTGCAGCCTCGGGCAGGGTTGCCGCAGAGCGCCGCGAGCGGTACACGGGGTCGCCGAGCAACGGATGCCCGATCGACGTCAGATGGACGCGGATCTGATGCGTGCGTCCGGTTTCGAGCCGGCAGCGCAGCAAGGTCCAGCCCGCGCCATGCTCGATCACTTCGAAATGCGTGGCCGCGGGTTTGCCCTTTGCGACCACGGCCATGCGCGTGCGGGCGACCGGATCGCGTCCGATCGGTGCTTCGATGGTGCCGGATGTCGAAAGGGTTCCGTGCACCAGCGCGAGATACTCGCGGCCGACGCTGCGCGCCTGCAACTGCCTGACCAGACTGGTTTGCGACTGCAGGGTCTTGGCGACAACCAGCAGCCCGCTGGTGTCCTTGTCAAGGCGATGCACGATCCCCGCGCGCGGCAGCGTGCGCAGCGCCGGATCGTGCTCGAGCAGGGCATTCAGCAGCGTGCCGCTCCAGTTTCCGCTGCCGGGGTGAACCACCAGACCCGCGGGCTTGTCGACCACCAGGATGGTGTTGTCTTCGAATACGATCCTGAGCGGGATCGATTCGGCATGGAAGGCGAGCGCTTCGGCGTCGTGCTGCGGCAAGACGGCGATGCGTTCACCGCCCCACACCCTGGCCTTCGCGGCAGCCGCGCGCCCATCCACGGTGATGTGTCCCTCGCGCATCCAGCGCTGCAGGCGGCTGCGGGAATATTCGGGGAGCAGGCGCGCGAGCGCCTGGTCGAGGCGCATTCCTGCGCAGTCCGGCGGAACAGTGAGTTCCCGGGGCGCTGTGTCCGGGGGGTTTACCTTATAATTCGCGAAATTTTTCTCGAGGTTCAATGTGCTGCGTAGTTTAGCTGTTATCGCCGTACTGGTGCTCATAGGGTGCTCGCAGGCCCGGGACGAGACGCGCGACTGGGGTCCGGACCGTCTCTACTATGCGGCGCGCGAGGAAATGGATGGCAAAAACTACCAAAAGGCGATCGGTTATTACCAGAAACTTGAATCGCGCTATCCGTACGGACGCTTCGCGCAGCAGGCGCAGCTCGACACCGCATACGCCTACTGGAAGGACGGCGATCCGGGACTGGCACTTGCCGCCTGCGACCGCTTCATCCGCGAGCATCCGAATCATGCGAACGTGGATTACGCCTACTATCTGAAAGGCAGGATCAATTTCAACGAGGACCTCGGCCTGCTGGGTTTCATCAGCCGCAAGGATCTGTCAGAGCGCGACCCGCTGGCGGCGCGCGAGGCGTTCGATGCGTTCAAGACCCTGGTGACCCGGTTTCCGCACAGCCGTTATGCGAAGGACGCGGAAGCGCGCATGAAATACCTGGTGAATGCGCTGGCGGCACACGAGACGCATGTGGCCGAGTATTACTACCGGCGCGCGGCATACGTGGCGGCGGTGAACCGCGCGCAACTGGTGCTGACCACATATCCCCAGGCGCCGGCGATCGAGCGGGCGCTAGTGGTCATGGTCAAGTCCTACGACCAGATGGGCCTGGAGACGCTGCGCGACGATACGGAGCGCACACTTAAAGAAAATTTTCCAGACAGCAAACTGGCAGTTCGCGATAACCGCAGATCCTGGTGGATGTTCTGGTAAGCCTTTTCCCGGGCTGAAGCTTCGTCAGCGCGTAAATGCGCCGATCACGCTCATGAGTTCGTCGATGGCGGTGTCACCCTTGCCGGAACGCACGGCATCCTGGACGCAGCCGTGCGTATGGTCGCGCAGCAGTTCCAGCGCCACCGCATCGAGCGCCGAACGCACGGCGGCGATCTGCGTCAGGATGTCCACGCAGTAGCGGTCTTCCCCGACCATCCGGTTCAGTCCGCGCACCTGGCCTTCGATGCGATTCAGGCGGCGTACCAGCCCCGCCTTGTCCGCACGGTGTACATGGCGGTGCGGTGCCTCAGCGCGCTTGGTAGCCGGCATCCTCGATCGCTCCCCTGATTTGCGCCAGGCTGGCGAGTGCCGGGTCGAAGCTGACCCTGGCTTCGCCGCGCTCGAGCGATACGTCAGCAGACTTTACGCCCGGCACGGTCTCGAGCACGCGAGTCACACTGCGCACGCAGCCGCCGCAGGTCATGCCCTTTACTTCGATCAACGTTGTTTCCATGAACGCTCCTTTAAGTTAAACATCTGCATGCGCAGATGCGTGCGACGCATCGGGTTTCCAGCGTTTCAGCATGAGCGAGTTCGTCACCACCGATACCGAGGACAATGCCATCGCTGCACCGGCAATGACCGGGTTGAGCAGGCCGAAAGCCGCCAGCGGAATGCCGAGCACGTTGTAGAAGAACGCGAAGAACAGGTTCTGGCGGATTTTTCCGAGCGTGGCCCGCGACAGCCGGATTGCATCCGCCACGCTCGCCAGGTCGTTGCGCATGAGTGTCACGTCTGCAGCCTCGATGGCGATATCCGAACCGGCGGCAATGGCGAAACTGACGTCGGCAGCCGCCAGCGCCGGCGCATCGTTGATACCGTCGCCGGCCATGCCGACCAGCCGGCCCGTCTGCTTCAGGCGGTTCACTTCGGCGGCCTTGTCGGCCGGCAGCACCTCTGCGCGGAAATCGGCAATGCCGAGCTGGCCGGCAATGGCGGCCGCGGTTGCGCGGTTGTCTCCGGTCATCATCGTCACCTCGACGCCCATGGACTTGAAGCGGGAAACCGCGGCAGCCGAGGAAGGACGGGGTTGATCCGCGATTCCGAAATAAGCCAAGGGTGCCTGGGCGGCTGCCAGAACCGCGACGGTTTTGCCGCTGCCTGCGAGCCGGGCAACGGTGTCCTGGTCGAGGACGATACCGCGTGCGCGCAGGAAACCGGGTGACCCGAGCAGCAGCGCGCGGCCTTCGACGCGCCCGCTTACGCCCATTCCGGCTTCGGCTTTGAATTCCGAAACCGGTGGCAGGCTGAGGCCGTTGGCGTCAGCGCGTGCCAGCACTGCCTGTGCCAGCGGATGTTCGGAGTGCTGTTCCAGCGCTGCCGCCAGCCGCAACATGTCGCGCTCATCATGGCCGGCCGTGGCAATGACATCCGTGACGGCCGGTTTTCCCATCGTGAGCGTGCCGGTCTTGTCCACCACCAGCACACGGATCTTCTCCGCGCGTTCCAGTGCACCCGCGCTGCGGAACAGAATGCCGGACTGGGCGCCGCGCCCGGTGCCGACCATGATCGCAGTCGGCGTCGCCAGTCCGAGCGCACAGGGGCAGGCGATCACCAGCACGGCCACTGCGCTGATCAGCGCCTGCGGGAAATTGCCCGCAAACGCCCACCACGAAATAAAGGTCAGCACGGCGATCGATACCACGACCGGCACGAACACGCCCGACACGCGATCCGCAAGCCGCTGGATCGGCGCGCGGCTCGCCTGCGCATCCTCCACCAGCCGCACGATCTCGGCGAGCTGGGTCTGGCTGCCCACGCCGGTGGCGCGCAGGCGCAGCGCCCCGGACTGGTTCTGGGTCGCGGCGTAGACGCGGCTGCCGGTGCGTTTTCCCACCGGCATGCTTTCGCCGGTGAGCATGCTTTCGTCGACGCTGGAATCGCCATCGATGACTTCGCCGTCCACTGCGATGCGCTCACCGGGTCTTGCGATCACCACGTCGCCCGGAACCACTGCCGCGAGGTCGACTTCCTCCACGCGGCCGTTGCGTTCGACGCGGGCACGCTTCGGTTGCAGCTGCAGGAGCTGTTCGATGGCTGCCGACGTGCGCCCCTTGGCGCGCGCCTCCAGCAGTTTGCCCATCAGCACCAGGGTGATGATGACGGCGCTCGCTTCGAAATAGACGTGCTGCTCGTGCAGACCGAATATCGTGACGACTGCGCTGAAGAGCCACGCCATGGAAGTACCGAGCGCGACCAGCACGTCCATGTTCGCGCCGCCGCCGCGCAGCGCGTGCCATGCACCGATATAGAAGCGCTTGCCGATCCAGAACTGCACCGGCGTCGCAAACAGCATCTGCAGCCAGCGCGGCACCCATTCGACATGCTGACCGACCAGCATCGGCAGCATTCCCGCTACCAGCGGTGCACTCAGTGCCGCGGCAATCCAGAACCGGCGCAGTTCCCGCCGGTAGGTTTCGGCGTGGCGCGCCTTCTCGGCTGCCCGCGATCCTTCGGCGAGTTCGTGCGCGTCGTAACCTGCCTTGCGCACCACCGCGATCAACGCAGACAGATCGGTTGCGCCGGGGGGGAAATGCACCCGGGCGCGTTCGGTCGCCAGGTTCACGGTTGCGTTCACACCCGGCAGCGCGTTCAGCGCCTTCTCGATGCGGCCTGCGCACGCGGCACAGGTCATCCCTGAAAGTCCCAGTTCCACGGTCTGTGGCGGCACCCCATAGCCGGTCTTTTCGATGGTGCGCACCAGCGCGTCGGCTGGCGTCTGCGCCGGATCGAACAGCACCCGGGCGCGTTCGGTGGCGAAACTGACCGAGGCGGAAACCCCGGGCAGCTGGTTCAGTGCTCCCTGGATGCGGTTGGCGCACGCGGCGCAGGTCATGCCTTCGATGGGCAAATCGAGGTTGCGTGCGCCGGGGGCTGCAGATGGGCTGTTCATGCTGAGCACAATAATACCCCATAGGGGTATTAGTCAAGAGCGGAAAGGGGTTGCCAAAGCGATCGGGCTTTGCGGGCCGCGGGAAGGCAGACGGTTCCGGGGAAAGGCTGTATTCGGGCTGACGTGCGGGTGGCGGGACGGGTGGACCGCTGGGGTTTCTGCGCGGATCGCACCATCGCAGGCCGCGTTTCGTTCGTCGTCTATTGCCGGCTTGCGCGGGCCGCCATCATTTCTTGAGTTCCGCACGGTCGCGAAAATGGTCCAGCGCTTCGGGATTGGCCAGCGCGTCGAGGTTCTTTATGGGGCGGCCGTGGACGATGTTGCGAACGGCGAGTTCGACGATCTTGCCGCTCTTGGTGCGCGGAATATCGGGAACCTGGAGGACCTTGGCGGGGACGTGCCGCGGCGAGGCGTTCCTGCGGATCTGATCCTTGATCTTCTTGATGAGCGCTTCGTCGAGCGCCAGGCCTTCGCGCAGCCGCACGAACAGCACCACGCGCACGTCGCCGCCCCAGTCCTGGCCAATGACCAGGCTTTCGACCACTTCATCGAGTTGTTCGACCTGCCGGTAAATTTCCGCCGTGCCGATGCGAACGCCGCCGGGATTGAGCGTGGCGTCCGAGCGGCCGTAGATGATCGCGGTGCCGCGCGGCGTCAGTTCCATGAAGTCGCCGTGGCACCAGACGCCAGGGAAACGTTCGAAGTACGCGGCTCGGTATTTCTCGCCCGAGGCGTCGTTCCAGAAGTTGACCGGCATGCAGGGAAAGGGCGCCGTACACACCAGTTCGCCGCGCTCGCCGGTTACGCCATGGCCTTTCTCGTCGAATACCTGCACGTTCATGCCGAAGCCGCGGCACTGGATCTCGCCACGGTAGACCGGCAGCGTCGGATTGCCGAGCACGAAACAGGAGACGATGTCGGTGCCGCCGGAAATGGAGGACAGCAGCAGATCCTTCTTGATGGCGCGGTACACGTAGTCGAAACTTTCCGGCACCAGCGGCGAGCCGGTCGAGGTCATGGTCTTCAGTTCCGCAAGCCGGTGCGTTTCGATCGGCCGCGCGCCGGCCTTGTTCAACGCGTCGATATATTTTGCAGACGTGCCGAACACGGTCATGCGCTCTTCATCGGCCAGGTCGAACAGTACCGTCGGGTTCGGATAGAAGGGCGAGCCGTCATAGAGCAGCAGGGTGGCGCCGCTGGCGAGTCCGCTCACCAGCCAGTTCCACATCATCCAGCCGCAGGTGGTGAAATAGAACAGCCGGTCGCCGCGCTTGAGGTCGGTGTGCAGGCGGTGCTCTTTCAGGTGCTGCAGCAGGGTGCCGCCGGCGCCGTGCACGATGCATTTCGGCACGCCCGTGGTGCCTGACGAATACAGGATGAACAGCGGATGGTTGAACGGCAGCCGTTCGAAGGCGATTTCGCCGGCAGGGTAAGGATCGATGAAATCCTCGAACAGCACTGCGCGCGGCACTGCGGAAATGTCGGCCTGTGCCCGGGTATAGGACACGACGACTACTTTTTCCACGCTCGGCAGCTTTGCCGCAATCTCCGCCACGCGCGGCAGCGTGTCCAGGGCCTTGCCGCCGTAGTAGTAGCCCTCGACTGCGAACAGCACCTTCGGTTCGATCTGGCCGAAGCGGTCCACCACGCCCTGCACGCCGAAATCCGGCGAACAGGAGGACCACACCGCACCAATACTGGAGGTCGCCAGCATGGCGACGATGGTCTTGGGCAGGTTCGGCAGGAAGGCGGCGACACGATCGCCCGGCTTCACCCCGGCCGCCTTCAGCGCCTGCGCCAGGCGCGAAACCTCGTCGTAGAGCGCACCGAAACTGATGCCGCGGCGGACCTTGTTCTCCCCCCAGAACACCAGGCCCGGCGCGTCGTCGCGTCGGCGCAGGAGATTTTCCGCGTAGTTCAGCCGCGCATCCGGAAACCACTGTGCGCCCGGCATGCGGTCAGGGTCGGTCAGCACGCGATCCCCTCGCGTTGCCGCGATCACTTCGCAGAACTCCCACACGGCAACCCAGAACCGCTCCGGCTCGCGTACCGACCAGTCATACAGTTGCCCGGAGTCGGCAACTGCCGCCTGCCAGCGTTCATTTACCAGCCGGATGAAAGCGGTGAGGTTCGAATCGGCAATGCGTTCGGGTGAAGGCTGCCAGAGGATGGCGGGTGTGTTGTCTGCAGTCATTTTGTACGAAAGGGTTCCCGGCCACGTATGCGTGGCTACTCGGGTCGCATGTGCGGAAACAGGATCACATCGCGGATCGACGGACTGTTGGTGAGCAGCATCACCAGCCGGTCGATGCCGATGCCTTCTCCGGCAGCCGGAGGCAGGCCGTATTCGAGTGCGCGAATGTAATCGGCGTCGTAGTGCATTGCTTCCTGGTCTCCCGCGTCCTTCTGCTGCGCCTGTTCGCGAAAGCGCTCGGCCTGGTCCTCCGGATCGTTCAGCTCGGAAAAACCGTTCGCGATCTCGCGTCCGGCGATGTACAGCTCGAAGCGGTCCGTGACGTCCGGGTTGGTCTCGCTGCGGCGGGCGAGCGGCGATACCTCTGCCGGGTACTCGACGATGAAGGTCGGCTGCACCAGAAGCTGCTCGGTCGTCGCCTCAAACAGGCTGAGTTGCAGGCCGCCAAGGCCGTCCTCGGGTTTGAACGCGATTTCACGCCGGCCGAATTCCGATACCAGGAACTTGCGGTCGTTCAACTGCTCCACCGAATACTCCGGGTGATACTTGCGGATCGCCTCGACAATCGTCAGCCGGTCAAAGGGTTCTCCCAATTCTATGGTGTCACCCTGGTATTCGATGCGGGTGGTATCCAGTACCGCGCGGCATACCGTGGCCAGCAGGCGCTCGGTCAGGCTCATCAGGTAGCGGTAATCCTGATGCGCCTCGTAGAACTCGAGCATGGTGAATTCAGGGTTGTGGCGCGTGGAAATGCCTTCGTTGCGGAAGTTGCGGTTGATCTCGAACACCTTCTCGAATCCGCCGACCACCAGCCGCTTGAGGTACAGCTCCGGGGCGATGCGAAGGTACAGATTCATGTCCAGCGCGTTGTGGTGCGTGACGAAAGGCCGGGCGCTGGCGCCGCCCGGAATCGGCTGCATCATCGGCGTCTCGACTTCGAGGTAGCGCTCGGCCACGAAGAACTCGCGGATTGCCTGGATCACGCGCGAACGCAGCAGAAACGTACGCCGTGTATCTTCGCTGACGATGAGATCGACATAACGCTGGCGGTATTTCTGTTCCTGGTCCGCGAGGCCGTGAAACTTCTCCGGCAGCGGTCGCAGCGACTTGGTGAGCAGGCGAATGCGCGTCACTTTCACCGTGAGCTCACCGGTGCGGGTTTTGAACAGCGTGCCCTCGGCACCGAGGATGTCGCCCAGATCCCAGTGCTTGAAGGCGGCGTGCGATGCCTCGCCGATGGCATCGTTGCTGACATAGAGCTGGATGCGCCCGGACATGTCCTGCAGCGTGGCGAAGCTTGCCTTGCCCATCACCCGTTTCAGCATCATGCGCCCGGCAACGATGACTGCGACCGGCGCAGCCTCCAGCGCCTCGTTGCTGCTGGCGCCGTGTTCGCCGTGCAGGTCCGCGGCGAGGTGTTCGCGGCGGAAATCGTTCGGAAAGGCATTGCCCGTGGCACGCAGTTCGCGCAGCTTGGCGCGCCGCTCCTCGATGATCTGGTTGCTGTCGAGCGGCTGCGTGGTGTCGTTGTTGTCGTTCATTGGAATGGCGCTCCGCGCCTTATACGCCCTGTTTCAGGCTCGCCTGTATGAAAGGATCCAGGTCGCCGTCCAGCACGGCCTGGGTATTGCCGATCTCGACATTGGTGCGCAGGTCCTTGATCCGCGACTGATCGAGCACATAGGAGCGGATCTGGTGGCCCCAGCCGATATCGCTCTTGGCGTCCTCCAGCTTCTGCTTTTCCGCTTCGCGCTTGCGCAGCTCCAGTTCGAACAGCCGCGACTTCAGCATCGCCATCGCCTCGGCGCGATTCTTGTGCTGCGAGCGGCCGGCCTGGCACTGGACCACGACTCCGGTGGGCAAATGCGTGATACGTACGGCCGAGTCGGTGCGGTTGACGTGCTGGCCGCCGGCGCCGCTGGCGCGATAGGTGTCGATGCGCAGGTCCACCGGATTGATGTCGACCTCGATCGATTCGTCCACCTCCGGGTAGATGAAAACGCTGGCAAACGAAGTGTGCCGGCGCGCGTTGGAATCGAAAGGGGATTTTCGCACCAGCCGGTGCACGCCGGTCTCGGTGCGCAGGGTGCCATAAGCATGGTCGCCCGTGACCTTGAGCACCGCGCTCTTGATGCCGGCTACTTCGGCCGGAGACTCTTCCAGCACCTCCACATCGAAGCCTTTGCGTTCGCAATAGCGCAGGTACATGCGTTCCAGCATCGCCGCCCAGTCCTGCGCTTCGGTACCGCCGGTGCCGGACTGGATGTCGACGAAGCAGTTGCTCGGATCCATCGGATTGGAGAACATCCGGCGGAACTCCATCGTCGATACCGTCTTTTCGATCGAATCCAGATCGTTTTCGATCGCTGCCAGGGTGGCTTCGTCGTCTTCCGCGCGCGCGATCTCGAACAGTTCGCCGGCATCGCGCAGCCCGCTGTCCATCCGTTCGACGTTCAGTACCACGTCCTCCAGCGCCTTGCGTTCGCGCCCGATATCCTGCGCGCGTTTCGGGTCGTTCCAGATGTCGGGATCCTCGGTCAGCCGGACGACTTCCGTCAGCCGGTCGTGTTTGGCATCGAAGTCAAAGATACCTCCGAATATCCCGGGCCCGCTGTCCGAGGTTCTCGATGCGGCCTTCAATCGCGTTCAGGCGTTCTGCGTCCATTTGATTGTCCTGCATGAAAGCTGCGAATTCTAACCGAACCGCGTCCTGATTCAGAGCAGCAGCAGTGCAGCCACCAGGCCGGCCGACACCGACGCGATGCCGATTCCGCAGCGCCAGAACAGCGCGCTGCCGCCCGCAACGCGGACCATCCCCAGCTT
Source organism: Burkholderiales bacterium (assembly GCA_040880425.1). GTDB lineage: Bacteria > Pseudomonadota > Gammaproteobacteria > Burkholderiales > Eutrophovitaceae > DATKEK01. The sequence goes on from JBBDIL010000020.1 coordinate 38,690, forward strand.
GAAGGCATTGTTGGCAAGAATTGCCAGAACCACGGCGGTCAGTGCCACCTCTGTCGACACCCGTTCAGCGAGGTACAGCCGCAGCGTGGAAAGTGTGATGGCGTCGACATCGGTCAACCCCGACGCGAGTGCCACCGCATACAGTCCGGCGGACCCGGCGATGTCCGACAGCCATGCCGCCAGCAGCAGGACCACTGCGTATACCACGGCGAAGGTGAGCGCCGTGCGTAACTCGGTCGGGTTCTTGATGTCGGGCATCGGCGGTTCACCAACGCCGCCACCGCGCTTGTACAGATAGGCGAGACTGAGCAGGCCGGCGACGAATCCCGTGCCCAGCACCGGCACCAGCGAAGCCAGCAGCGACGGTGCGAGCACGCCCGTCAGCAGCGTCAGGCGGAGCATCAGCACCATGTTGGCCAGCACGATGACGATGACGGCAAGGTTGCGCAGGGCCGGTTTGCTGCCTCCGTAGCGGGAATAGACCAGCGTGGTGGCGGTACTCGACACCATGCCGCCGAAGAACCCGAGCAGCGGCGCGCCATGCCGCGCGCCAACCGCGCGCAACGCGACATAGCCTGCGAGGCTGACTCCCGAGATCAGCACCACGATGATCCACAGTTCGCGTGGATTGAGCACGTCGTAAGGGCCGTAGGTACGATCCGGCAGGATCGGCAGCACGATGAACATCAGCACACCGAACTGCAGCACCGAGATGAGGTCGCGCCGGTCCAGCCCCTGGGTGAAGCCGCGCAGTTCCGGCTTGAAATACAGGAGCATTACCGTGACCATCGCCAGCATCACCGCCGGTTGTGCATAGCCATACCAGACCATTGCCGCCAGACCGTAGCAGACGAGTACCGCCGCCACCGTGGTGGTGCCAGGCTCGGGTTCCTCCTGCTGCACATAGGCGGCGATCATCATCGCGCCGACCAGGACCAGCCCCGCCGCCAGCGGCAGAGCAGAGCCGGCGTGCTCGGAAAGGAAGGCGGCCAGCGCACCGAACAAGGCCACCAGCGCAAAGGTCCGCAGACCGGCCTTGGCACCCGGGTGGCGCTCGCGTTCCAGTCCGATCAGAAGTCCGATCGCGAGTGCGGTCGCGAACGCCGGCAAGCGTTCCAGGTCGGTGCCCTGCAGCCAGGAAATCTCCATATGCGCGTTCAGCCCCTTTCCGCCTTACACCACTGGATGATGAGTTGCGGCGTTCTCGCGCCGTTGTATTCGTTTGCCTGCAGCCTGTAAACCGCCTGCACCCGTGGCGACAGCGATGCCGTCTCGCCGAAGCGCATGGCGTCGATCGCCTGCCGGCTGCCCGGCTGGCTCAGCCGCAGCTTGAGGTGTTTGCCGCCCACCACGCGCTGATCGACCACTTCGAAGCTGTTGCAGAACAGGGGCTCGGGAAATCCCTGTCCCCAGACCTGTGCGGCCAGCAGGTCGGCGACCGGGAGCGAGACTTCTCCCGGAGCCAGCGCGCCGTCGGTTTCGATCAGCTGCTCGAGGTCTGCAGGCCCGACGAGCTCTTTGACCACCGATTCGAACGCCTCGCCGAAGCGCGCGACGTCCGTCTGCGCCACGCTCAGTCCGGCGGCGGCAGCGTGACCGCCAAAGCGCAGAATCAGGCCGGGCTCGCGTTTCGCCACCAGGTCCAGCGCGTCGCGCAGGTGCAGGCCGCGGATCGAACGACCGGATCCCTTGGCCTCGCCGTCGTTTCCGGGCGCGAAAGCAATGACCGGGCGATGAAAGCGTTCGCGCAAGCGCGCCGCCAGGATGCCGATCACGCCCGGGTGCCAGGCCGCATCGAACAGGGACAGACTGTATCGATCGCCGACCTCGATCTTACCGGCGATTGCCAGTGCGCTTTCCTGCATGTCCTGCTCGATCTCCCGGCGTTCACGATTGAGCGCATCCAGCTGTGCCGCGAGTTCTCCGGCACGCGCGGCATCCTGCGCAAGCAGGCATTCGATTCCCAGCGACATGTCGGTGAGTCGTCCCGCCGCGTTCAGGCGCGGCCCGGCGACGAAACCGAGATCGTAGGCCGAGGCCCTCGCGCAATCGCGCCCCGCGACCGTGAACAATGCGGCAATGCCGGGGCGTACGCGTCCGGCGCGAATGCGCTTCAGTCCCTGCGACACCAGCATGCGGTTGTTGTCGTCCAGGCGCACGACATCCGCCACCGTTCCTAGCGCAACCAGGTCGAGGGCTTCGGCCAGGTTCGGTTCACTACGGGTGGCGAACCAGTCGCGCCCGCGCAGGCATGCGCGCAACGCGCTCAGAACATAGAACATGACGCCGACGCCTGCCAGGTGCTTGCTCGGAAAGCCGCAGCCGGACTGGTTCGGGTTGACGATGCAGGCCGCGTCCGGCAACTGCGCGCCGGGCAGGTGGTGATCGGTGATCAGCACCCGCATGCCGCGATGGTTGGCGGCTGCGACGCCTTCGACGCTGGCGATACCGTTGTCCACCGTGATCAGCCAGTCGGGCGTGCGGCTGGCGGCGAGCTCGACGATCTCCGGAGTCAGGCCGTAGCCGTACTCGAAGCGATTCGGCACCAGATAATCGACCGTCGCGCCGAGCGCACGCAGCGTCGATACCGCGAGCGCACAGGCGGTCGCGCCGTCGGCGTCGTAGTCGGCAACGATCAGCAGGCGTTCCTTGCTTTCGATTGCGCTGGCCAGCAGCCCGGCGGCTTCGGTGCAATTCGCGAGCGGCTGGTATGGAAGCATCCGGTCCAGCGCAAGTTCGAGCCGGCTGGCATCGTCGATGCCGCGCGCGGCGAAAACGCGCGCCAGTACCGGATGCAATCCGCCGGCGAGCAGCGCGCGGTATGCGGACTGCGGCACCGGCCGCTCGGCGATGCGCGGCGAGTTCATGCGTCGGGCTGCGGCGATTCCAGCAGCGATGCGATCGAACGCGGCCGCCGCCACACACGCCAGGCGGCGCGTCCGTTTACCGTGCACTCGAGCATGCCGGACGGCAGCTCGCATGCGAACCGCAACTGCCGCACCACGTCCGTGCGCAGGGCTGCCCACGCCTGCGCGATCCAGTTCCGCTCCAGCGACCGGAGCGCGTCGGACGCGCTGTCGCCATCCGCTGGCGCCAGCAGCACCAGCATGCGCTGTGCGGACTGCGCGCGAATGGTCGTCACGAGATCTGCGGCATGGCTGCCCGTCTGCAGGTTCGACAGCATCGCCAGCGAGCGTCCCACCGGATCGGCGCCTGCGAACGCATCGAAATCCGTCGCCGACCGGGGCAGTCTGCCGCCGCCCCACAGCCAGATGGCGTTCACCGGCGCCTCGCCGCGTTCTTCGCGCGCAGCATTCACCGGGTGCGCATGCAGCAGCATCTGCGCTTCCGTGGCAATACGCATCCAGTACCCGGCATCTTCTCCGCGTGGCAGCAGAGCATCGATATCGCGGCCGCGTGCGGTCTGCAAGGGCTGGGTGACGAGGCGGCCGGGGTTGCCGGCGCGAACGCACCAGCGTGAAGGCGAAACGTAGGTAAAACGCAGGCCGTCCGTTGCGAAATGCTCATCCAGCGCATCGGCCAGCTTGCGGCTTTCGAACTCCCGCAGGGCGATCTCGCGCGCTGATACCAGTATCAGACGCTCATGCCTGACTTGCAGGTGCACAGGGTCCGCGCACATGCAGAATTCGTTTCCAGGATCGGTGCCGGCGCCCAGCAGCGTCAGGGAGGCAATCGGGTCGTCGTGTCCGGCACCGACGGCGAAGCGCTGGCACAGCCAGCGGTCGGCGTCGAGGCTCTTCAGGATTCGGGTGTCGCCGCGGGCAAGCATCATTTCGAGCACCGGCAGCCGGGGAACGGCGGCCTGCGGATCGAAAAAACCTCGGGCGAACAGCGTGAGGGATTGCACGGTTGCGGTCTTGAATTGCGCATCGAGTTTAACACGCGTCATGAACGGCCCGGCTTAGTCATCGGCCCGGGGATGTGGCAGACTGCGCGGCGAATGAACCACAACCCGCCACCGCCTTCCGCATGCTGACGCCTTACGAGCTGTTTGTCGGTCTTCGCTATACGCGTGCCAAGCGGCGCAACCATTTCATCTCGTTCATCTCGGTGACATCGATGGCGGGCATCGGGCTTGGCGTCGCGGCGCTGATCGTAGTGCTGTCGGTGATGAACGGGTTCCAGAAGGAACTGCGCGCCCGCATTCTTGGCGTGGCCTCGCATGTGCAGGTGGTGGGGCTGGGGGCGCCGCTGGACGACTGGCAGAACGTCCTGCAGCAGGCCTCGCAGCACCCGGACGTCGCCGCGGCGGCGCCTTACGTGATGGCGCAGGGACTGCTTTCGCATCGGCAATCCGTGCAGGGCACGGTGGTGCGCGGAATCGATCCGGCGGCCGAGGACCGGGTGGCGGATGTCGGCAGGCATATGCGCTACGGGGCGCTGGACGACCTGCAGCCAGGTGAGTTCCGCGTCGTGCTTGGCAACGAACTCGCACTTTCCCTGGGCGCGCGCGTCGGCGACCGGGTGGTGCTGATTGCACCGCAGGGACAGGTGACGCCGGCGGGCATCCTTCCGCGTCTGCGACAGTTCACCGTGGCCGGGATCTTCGAAGTCGGCATGTATGAATACGACGCCGGGCTCGCGTTCATCCATATCCGGGATGCGCAGCGCCTGTACCGGCTGGATGACAGGGTTTCCGGCGTGCGGCTCAAACTGCGCGAACTGTTCGACGCGCCGCGGGTGGCGCGCGACCTCGCGGCACAGCTCGATGACGATGTCTATGTCACCGATTGGACCCGCAGCCATGCCACGTTCTTCAGGGCGGTGCAGATCGAAAAACGCGTGATGTTCATCATCCTGCTTCTGATCGTGGCGGTGGCGGCATTCAACATCGTGTCGACGCTGGTGATGGCGGTGACCGACAAGCGCGCCGATATCGCGATTCTGCGCACGCTCGGCGCCGCGCCGCGCGACATCATGAAGATCTTCATCATCCAGGGTTCGCTCATCGGGCTGATCGGAACCATCGTCGGGGTCGCGGCCGGGGTGCTGCTTGCGGTCAATATCGACGTGCTGGTGCCGGCGATCGAACGGGCGCTCGGCATACAGTTCCTGGCAAAGGACGTTTACTACATCAGCGACCTGCCGTCCGACCTGCATGCGGTGGATGTTGCGACGGTCGGGATAACGGCGTTCGTGCTCAGTCTGCTGGCCACCATTTATCCCAGCCTGCGTGCTGCCGGCGTCAACCCAGCGGAGGCGCTGCGCTATGAGTGAAGCCACCACTATCCCCGGCCGGCCGTACATGGACAGCGTGCTGTCCTGTCGCAACCTGCACAAGACTTTTCGCCAGGGCAGCTATGCGGTGCCGGTGCTGGCAGGCGTGGATTTCTCGATCGCGCGTGGCGAGACGGTCGCCATCGTGGGCGCGTCCGGTTCCGGCAAGAGCACGCTGCTGCATCTGCTGGGCGGTCTGGATGCGCCGACCGAAGGCCGGGTGAGCGTGCTCGGGCGCGAAATGGAAGCGCTTTCCGAACGCGAGCGTGGACATCTGCGAAACCACGCGCTTGGCTTCGTGTACCAGTTCCATCATCTGCTGCCGGAGTTCACCGCGCTGGAGAACGTGGCCATGCCCTTGCTGATCCGGCGGCTCGGCGCGCAACAGGCGCGTGACAGGGCGCGGCAAATGCTGGAGAGAGTGGGGCTGGGACCGAGGCTTACACACACGCCCGGCGAACTGTCCGGCGGGGAACGTCAGCGCGCGGCACTGGCGCGCGCATTGGTGACGGAGCCGGCATGCGTGCTGGCAGACGAACCGACCGGCAACCTCGACCGGCATACCGCCGACGGTGTTCTGGATCTGATGATGGAACTGAACCGCGAACTGGCCACCAGCCTGATTGTGGTGACCCACGACCAAGCGATCGCCGGCCGCATGCAACGGGTGGTAAGGCTGGAGGACGGCAGATTGGGTCTGGACTGAGGACTGTGCAAAGGCGGGTGCCCAGTGCCGAGAAAGTTCTGATCCATCTCCGGTTTCCTCTGCGTCCTCCGCGTGCTCTGCGGTGAGGAATTCAAGGCCGGCCTTCGGCCGGCTTACTCAGCCCTCAGTCGTGCAGTCTCAGTATTCCACCGGAATCGGATCCAGCGATCGCCACAGATACCAGGTGGCCACCGTGCGCCAGGGCTGCCATTCGTTGCCGATCGAGCGCATCTTGAGTTTGGACAGCGGTTTGCCGTCGTTGTAGTGCAGACTCATGGCGCGCTGCAGTCCGATATCGTCGATCGGCAGAATATTCGGGCGCATCATGAAGAAGATCAAAAACATCTCCGCCGTCCAGCGGCCGATGCCCTTGACCTTGGTGAGTTCCTCGATGAGTTGCTCGTCCTCGCGATCGCTCCAGTTCTCGATGTCCAGCGAACCGTCAAGGAAATGCTCGGCAAGGTCGAGCAGATAAGTGGATTTCTTGCTGGACAAGCCGCATGCGCGCAGGCGGGCCGGATCCATTCTCACAATGGTCGCGGGGCCGAGGCTGCCGACCGATTCCAGCAGCTTCTGCCATACGCTTTCCGCCGCCTGAACCGAAATCTGCTGACCGATGATGGAACGCGCGAGCGTGACGAACGCGTCGCCGCGACTCTGCAGACTGGGACCGTCGTGATTGCGGATCAGTACCCGCAGCACGTTGTCCTTCGAGGCAAGCGTGGAAGAGGCTTCAGCCCAATAGGATGGCGTCATAATGCAACGAAGGCGGGCTATGCTGCTGCACTGGACCCGAAAATGTCATGCGATGAATCTGCGCGAGTATACATGGCAATTTCCCGGAGCTGGGGGTCTCGCTTCAGCGCTTCACGTCGGCGAGCCGGTTGCGCTGCCGCTTGCGCCAGCTCCACCAGACATGAATGCGCCACGTCACGATGACAAGCACGTAGCCGGCAACGGCGAGAAGGATTGCGAGCAGGGACGCGCCGACAATGAAGGGTTTGCCCATGGAGGAAACCCAGCCGATCACCGCCGGGATCCAGTCGCTCACCGGCAGCGCCCAGAGATCGATCTGCCGGGGCGGTCGGGTCGGACCGGTGCCGATCACCATCTGCCCGAGCTTGTAGGCGCTGAAATACAACGGAACGATGGTGAACGGGTTGGTATAAAAAGTGGTAATGGCAGCCACCGGAAGGTTGACCCGCAGAATCACGGCAATGATGGCTGCCGACACCATCTGCACCGGTCCGGGAATCATGCCGGCAAACATGCCGACGGCGACTCCGCCGGCGACCGACTTGCGATTCAGGTGCCAGAGATTGTGATGGTGAAGCGCCGTGCCGAGAAACCGAAGCCACCGGTTGTCGCGGATGCTTTCGTTGCTCGGGAGGTACTTGCGAAATAACTTGCGCGGCATTAGGCGGCCGGATTGTACTGGAACTCGATGAAGACCCTGGTTCTTGCAGTTGCGTTCGCCATCGGCGCATGGACGCTGTATCAGCAGCCCATTCTCCCACCTTTGACCGCTTTCCCGGCGGTCGTTCCATTCGCGGTGTGCGCCTGGTTTCTCGGACGGCTGCGCGGTGTGACGTTCACGGTTCTGCGCTTCGCATGCGTGCTGGCGGCATTCGCGATCTGCGGATTCCTGTGGGCGGCCGGAGCCGCACAACTGCGGCTGGCCGAGTCCCTGCCGCATCACTGGCAGGGCCGCGATGTGGAGATCGAAGGCGTGGTCGCGGAAATGACCCAGCCCGGCGACCGATCCACACGGTTTGTGTTCGAGGTGGAGAAGACCTATACGCCCGGAGCCGCGATTCCACGCCGAATCTCGCTCAGCTGGTACGAGGACTCCCGGGCGATCGCTTCCGCGGCAAGCGCATTGCGCGCGGGGCAGCGCTGGCGGATGACGGTACGCCTGCGGCGTCCGCATGGCAGCGCCAATCCACATGGTTTCGATGTCGAGGCATGGATGCTGGAACGTGGCATACGTGCCAGCGGCTATGTCCGGAATGCGCCGGCGGGGCAACTGATCACGGGGCTGGTGCCGTACCCGGGATACCTGGTGCAGCGTGCGAGAGAGCAGGTGCGCTCGAGACTCGGGCGTTCGCTCGACGATAGGGAATACCGCGGAGTCATCGTCGCGCTGGCCATCGGCGACCAGCGAGCCATTCCACCCGCGCAGTGGAAAGTGTTCACGCGGACCGGAACCAACCATCTGGTCTCGATCTCCGGGCTGCATATCACCATGGTGGCCGGCCTGGTGTACGCGGTAATGATGCGTGTCTGGCGGCGTTTCGAGGGATTGTCGGCGCGTGTTCCGGCGATGCGGGCGGCGATCGCTTTCGGTGCCGCTGCGGCACTGGCCTATGCGACGCTGTCCGGATTCGCGGTGCCGGCGCAGCGTGCGATCTGCATGCTGATGGTCATTGCCGCGGCATTGTGGAGTGGATGGCGCTGGCCCTGGCCGACCATCCTCGGGCTGGCGCTGTTTGCGGTTCTCTTGTTCGACCCGATGGCGGTCAACGCCCCCGGGTTCTGGCTGTCCTTCGGTGCCGTCGCCGCCATCCTGATGACGGGCAGTTCCATACTGCAGCCGGGAAACTGGGCCCACACGCTCGTTCGCACACAATGGGCCGTGACCATCGCCCTCGCACCACTCCTTCTGGCGCTGTTCCAGCAGGTATCGATCGTGTCGCCAATTGCGAATGCGGTAGCTATACCGGTGGTCAGCCTGCTGGTGGCACCGATGGCGCTGCTAAGCATCGTATTGCCTTTCGATGCGATTGCGCAGGCCGCGCACGTAGTGATGGCGCTATGCATGCGTTTTCTCGAGTTGCTGGCGGGTCTGCCGGACGCGGCCTGGCAACAGCATGCGCCGCCTGCCTGGTCGGTGCCGCTTGCACTGGCCGGCGCCGCCTGGATGCTGTTGCCGCGCGGATTCCCCGCGCGCTGGCTGGGGCTGGTCGCGCTCGCGCCGCTGTTCCTGGTCACGCCTTCGCGCCCCGGGCCCGGCGAGCTGTGGCTGACGGTGCTGGACGTGGGGCAGGGCATGGCGGTGGTTGCGCGGACCCGTTCGCACGCTTTGCTGTACGACACCGGACCGGCGTTCTCCGCTTCCACCGACGCCGGCGAGCGGATCGTCGTGCCCTACCTGCGCGGAGACGGCGTAAGGCGTCTGGATTCGCTGCTGGTGAGCCACGACGATACCGATCACAGCGGAGGCGCCGTGGCAGTGCTGTCTGCGCTGCCGGTGGCGCGGCTGCGCTCGTCGCTGCCCGCATCGCACCCAGCGCATGGTTTTGCAGCGGCGTCGGAACCTTGCGCGCAGGGGCAATCCTGGGTATGGGACGGGGTAGGTTTCGAGGTCCTGCATCCGCGGACCGGCAGCTATAATGAAACGCGCATACGCGACAACGACCGCAGCTGCGTGCTGCATATCTCATCGGCGCATGGCAGCGTGCTGATCCCCGGCGACATCGAAATGCGTTCTGAACTGGAGCTGCTGCGCAACCGGCGCGGTGCGCTGGCGGCCGACATCCTGCTGGCGCCGCATCATGGCAGCCGCACGTCGTCCTCGGAGAGATTCGTCGCGGAAGTGGGCGCGCGCCATGTCGTCTTCGCGGTCGGTCATCGCAACCGCTTCGGTCATCCGCATCCGCAGGTGGTGGCGCGCTATCGCGCGCGCGGTGCGCAGCTGCACCGTACCGACGTCGCCGGTGCGGTGACGTTCAGGCTGACCAAGGGCGGTATCGAGACCTCGCACTGGCGTACGCAGGCGCCGCGGTTCTGGCACGGCCAATGAGCATTCCCCGGACGAAGGCGGCCGAATCCGCATTGGAACCTGAGCGCTGGCTGGATGCGCTGACCGTCAGGCTGCCGGAGGCCGAACGCGACCTGGTGGCGCGCGCGCATGCGTATGCAAGTCGCGCGTACGGCGAGGGAGGCAGGATGATGGCTCACGCACGCGGTGTCGCCGGAGTCCTGGGAGCGTTGCGCATGGACGGTGAGTCGTTGGCCGCCGCCCTGCTGCTCGGCGTCGACCTTGAAAAGCGTCAGCAGCGGGAGGCGTTGGAAAAGGCGGTGGGCAGCGACGTGCTGCCGTTACTGGACGGCGTTGCCCGCATGGCGCCGATACAGGCGCTGCGGGAATGTGCGCAGACCGCGGCGCGCTCCTCCGACAAGGCGGCCCAGCTCGAAGCGCTGCGCAAGATGCTGCTGGCCATGGTGCAGGACGTGCGGGTGGTGCTGGTCAGACTCGCCGACCAGGTGCAGTTGTTGCGCGAACTGGCGGCGGGCGGCAGCGAACAGGAGCGGCAGGACGCCGCCGGCGATGCGCTGGAACTGCTCGCGCCGCTCGCCAACCGGCTTGGCGTCTGGCAGCTCAAATGGGAACTCGAGGACCTCGCGTTCCGCTGTCTCGAGCCGGATACCTACAAGAGCATCGCCCGCAAGCTGGACGAGAAACGCATCGACCGCGAAGCGTATATCGGCGAAGTGACGGAAGTGCTCAGGGAAGCGCTTGCGCAGGCCGGAATCCGCGCCGACGTCATGGGCCGGCCGAAGCACATCTACAGCATCTTCCGGAAAATGCAGCGCAAGAACGTCGGCTTCGAGGACCTGTCCGACGTGCGCGCCGTGCGCGTGCTGGTGGAAGACACTCGCGATTGCTATGCGGTGCTGGGACTGGCGCATCAGTTGTGGACGCCGATTCCGGGTGAGTTCGACGATTACATCGCCAAGCCGAAGGCGAACGACTACCGCTCGTTGCATACCGCGGTGGTGGGGCCGGAGAGCCGTGTACTGGAGGTGCAGATCCGCACCCGCGAGATGCACCGGCACGCAGAGCTCGGGGTGGCGGCGCACTGGCGGTACAAGGAGTCGGCGCGGCCGGATCCACGCTACGACCGCAAGCTGTCCTGGCTGCGCAGCATTCTCGACTGGCGCGAAGATCTGGCGGATGCCGCCGATCTCGCCGAATCCTTTCGTGGCGAGCTGCTGGAAGACAGCGTCTACCTGCTGACGCCGCAGGGCCGGGTGATCGACCTGCCGCAGGGCGCGACGCCGGTAGATTTTGCCTATCGCGTGCATACCGATCTCGGGCATCGCTGTCGCGGCGCGCGGGTGAACGGACAGATGGTGCCGCTCAACTTCACGCTGTCGAACGGGCAGGTGGTTGAGATCGTTGCGGCGAAGGAGGGCGGACCGTCCAGGGACTGGTTGAACCCGGCGCTCGGATTCCTGCGCGGCAATCGCGCGCGTACCAAGGTCAGGCAGTGGTTCAACAGCCAGGCGCTGGACGATGTCGTCGCGCAGGGACGGGCCGCGCTGGAAAAGGAACTGCACCGGCTGGGCGCGTCCGGACTGGGTTTCGAGGAACTTGCATCCCGGCTGGGTCATGCCCGTCCGGAAGACCTGTTCGCGGCCTACCTGCGGGGCGACATCAGCAGCCGGCAGATGCAGATTGCCGTTCGCGGAGAAGAACAACCCGCACCGCCGGCGCCTTCGCCGCCGGCAACCTCCAGCGAGTCGCGCAGTGCAGGCGCGCCCGGCGTGCTGATCGTCGGCGTGGACAAGTTGCTGACCGCGCTCGGCCGCTGCTGCAAACCCGCGCCGCCGGACCCGATCGTGGGGTTTGTCACCCGCGGCAAAGGCGTGACGGTGCATCGAAGGTCATGCAGTAATTTGAAGCGGCTTCCGGGCGAAAGGCTGATTGCGGCCGGCTGGAGTGAGGACACCCGGGAGGCGCGATTCCCGGTCGATGTCGAGATCGAGGCAGGCGGTCAGCAAGAAGTGATGCAGGCCGTGCTGGATATGTTGTCCAGGGAGAAGGTGAAGGTACTCGGCAGCCGCTGGCAACTGCACGATCTGAACCTGCGTATCGGCTACACGCTGGAAGTGACCGGGCTCGATCAGCTCACCCGCCTGCTGGCGCAGATCCGCGGGGTGCCGGGCGTCCTCGGCGCGAGGCGGCGCTAGCGGAAACGCGGTCGCGTGGGCGAAGAGTTTGATGCCGCAAAAGGTTTTCGGATAGAATCCGCCGCTCGACAGGCGCGTAGCTCAGCTGGTTAGAGCATCACCTTGACATGGTGGGGGTCGTTGGTTCGAGTCCAATCGCGCCTACCAACATCCAGGACAGAATGAACATGAGCGGGTTTCGAACGACCGAGACGGGTTGCTAGCCAGGCAGTCGAACCCATTTTTTCGTTTGTTTTGTCGGAGAAAGTGCGGTTTAACCGCACTTTTTTTTTAGCCAGATCAATTCATGCCTAATGTTCGTCTGCCAGACGGCGCGGTGAAGCGCTTCGATAAACCGGTGACGGTAGCTGAAATCGCTGCCGAAATCGGTCCTGGTCTGGCGCGCGCGGCGGTTGCCGGGCGCGTCGACGGCAAGCTGGTCGATACGTCTCACGTTGTCGATCGGGACGCCGATATCGCGATCGTCACGCCTGGCGATACCGATGGGCTCGAGATCCTCCGGCATTCCACCGCGCACCTGCTCGCGCATGCGGTGAAGGAGTTGTTTCCCGATGCGCAGGTGACGATCGGGCCGGTGATCGAAGACGGTTTCTATTACGACTTCTCGTACAAGCGCCCCTTCACGCCGGAGGACCTGACGGCAATCGAGAAGCGCATGGCGGACATCGCCAAGCGCGATTACCCGGTCAGCCGCAAGCTGATGGAGCGCACCGATGCGATCAATCTGTTCAAGAACCAGGGTGAGCACTACAAAGCGCAGATCATCGAGGCGATTCCAAGCGAAGAGCCGATATCGCTTTACGGGCAGGGTGAGTTCGTCGATCTGTGCCGTGGGCCGCACGTGCCCTCGACCGGCAAGCTCAAGGTTTTCAAGCTGCTGAAAGTGGCCGGCGCCTACTGGCGCGGCGACTCGAAGAACGAAATGCTGCAGCGGATCTATGGCACCGCCTGGGCCAGGAAAGAAGATCTGGACGCCTACCTGTACCGGCTGGAGGAAGCCGAGAAACGCGACCATCGGCGTCTAGGCCGGCAGCTTGACCTGTTTCACACCCAGGATGAGGCGCCCGGCATGGTCTTCTGGCATCCGAAGGGCTGGACCATCTGGCAGCAAGTCGAGCAGTACATGCGGCGGGCCCAGGAACAGCGCGGTTACCGGGAGGTGCGTACCCCGCAGGTGATGGACCGCTCTCTGTGGGAGAAATCCGGTCACTGGGAAAACTACCGGGACCTGATGTTCACCACCGAGTCGGAGAAGCGCGATTACGCGGTGAAACCGATGAACTGCCCCGGACATGTGCAGATCTACAACCAGGGCGTTCGCAGTTACCGGGATCTGCCGCTGCGTCTGGCGGAATTCGGTTCCTGCCATCGCAACGAGCCGTCCGGCGCGCTGCACGGGATCATGCGCGTCCGGGCCTTTACCCAGGACGATGGCCATATTTTCTGCAAGCCGGAGCAGATCGAGCCCGAGGTGATGGATTTCCACCGTTTCGCCCTCAAGGTCTACTCGGATTTCGGCTTCGAGGATGTCAAGGTCAAGCTCGCGCTACGGCCCGAGAAACGCCTCGGCGGCGACGCTGTCTGGGACCATGCGGAGGCTGCGCTGCGCAAGGCGCTCGCTGGCTGCGGAGTGAAATGGGAAGAATTGCCCGGGGAGGGTGCCTTCTACGGGCCCAAGATCGAGTATCACCTGAAGGACAGCATCGGCCGGGCCTGGCAGTGCGGCACCATGCAGGTGGACTTCATGATGCCCGAGCGCCTGGGCGCGGAATACGTAGACGAAGACAATTCCCGCAAGGTGCCGGTGATGCTGCACCGGGCGATCGTCGGATCGCTGGAGCGCTTCATCGGCATGCTGATCGAGCATTACTCGGGCGCATTGCCGCTTTGGCTCGCGCCCCAGCAGGTGGTGGTCATGAACATCTCGGAAGGGCAGGCTGCCTATGCCCGGGACATCGCCACCCGGTTGCAGGGTTCGGGCCTCAGGGCCTTCGCCGACTTGAGGAACGAGAAAATAACCTATAAAATCCGCGAACATAGTTTGCAAAAGCTGCCATACCAGCTGATCGTTGGGGACAAGGAAGTGGCAGCGAACATGGTCGCCGTGCGAACCCGAGGAGGTGGCGATCTCGGTCAGATGCCGTTCGAGACATTTCTGGAGCGCATCCGGTCCGAGGCTGCCGTGGGCGGTGCGGCGTAATTTTTTTGTGAAGGAGGACTGCCGATAGCTCAGGATAAGGATGCAAGGATCAACGGCGAGATCAACGCGCCGCAGATCCGCTTGATCGGGACCAAAGGCGAGCAGATCGGGATCGTGCCGATCGACAAGGCGCTCGCGATGGCGGAAGAACAGGAAATCGACCTGGTCGAGATTGCGCCGACCGCGGAACCTCCGGTTTGCCGGCTGATGGATTACGGCAAATTCAAGTACAACGAGGCGAAGAAGCGGCACGAGGCCAAGCTCAAGCAGAAGCAGATCCAGGTCAAGGAAGTCAAATTCCGGCCGGGTACTGACGAGGGCGACTACCAAATCAAGCTCCGCAACCTCGTTCGTTTTCTGGATGAGGGAGACAAGGCCAAGGTTACGTTGCGTTTTCGCGGGCGAGAGATGGCGCACCAGGAGTTCGGCATACGGCTTCTCGAGCGTGTCAGGTCGGATCTGGAAGAGCACGGCGTAGTCGAGCAGTTTCCAAAGATGGAAGGCCGGCAACTGGTGATGGTGATCGGCCCGAAAAAGAAGTAGCGCAACACAGGTAGCAGTGACCGGAGGCCGGGTTGCCGGTTCACGGACAGTAGAAGCAGCAACGGTCGCGGCAAAACTCGAATGCCGCAGATCAGGATTTCCATTACAAGTGATTTCCAGGCACTGAAGCGCCCCGCCGGGGACGCCTGGAGTCAGGCTAAAACAGGAGTAGTCATGCCCAAGCTCAAGACCAAGAGCGGCGCGGCGAAGCGCTTCCGCTTCACCGGAAGCGGCGGAATAAAACGCTCGCGCGCCTTTCTGCGCCATATCCTCACGAAGAAGTCGACCAAGCGCAAGCGTCACCTGCGCGGGACGACACTGGTCAACGCATCGGACAAGCGCGCAATCCGCGCGATGTTGCCCAATTCGTAAGGAGGCGAAGCCATGCCAAGAGTAAAGCGCGGAGTAACCGCAAGGGCGCGTCATAAGAAAGTTCTCGAACAGGCGAAAGGATTCCGCGGGCGGCGCAAGAACGTCTACCGCGTCGCCAAGCAGGCGGTGATGAAGGCGGGGCAGTACGCTTATCGCGACCGCCGCAACAAAAAGCGCGAATTTCGTGCATTGTGGATCGTGCGGATCAACGCCGCGGCCCGCGAATTCGGGTTGACCTACAGCACGCTGATAAACGGATTGAAGAAGGCGCAGGTCGAGGTGGATCGCAAGGTTCTGGCGGACATCGCGGTTTTCGACCGGGCCGCGTTCGAGAAGATCGCGACACAGGCGAAAGCGAGCCTCGCAGCCTAGGCCGCCGGAGGGGAGCAAAAGGAGGCTTGCGGGCCTCCTTTTTTGTTGGCGGACGGGATATCTGCCGGAATAGTGAGAGATGAGCCAGCTGGAACAGATTGTCGCTGACGCAAGAGCCGCTTTTGCAGGCGCGTCCGATATGGCGCGCCTGGAGCAGACCAAGGCAAGGTTTCTCGGCAAGAATGGCGCACTGACCGAATTGCTGAAAGGCCTCGGCAAGCTCCCCGCAGAAGAACGCCGCACCGCAGGTGCCGGTATCAACCAGGCGAAGGAAACGATAGAACGCCTGCTGTCCGAACGCCGCGAGGAAATCGAGGCGCAATCGCTGGAAACCGAGTTGTCCCGGCAGGCTTTGGACGTCACTCTTCCCGGACGCGGCCGCGGACGCGGCGGAATTCATCCTGTCATTCGCACGTGGCAGCGGGTCGAATCGATTTTCCGCTCGATCGGCTTCGAGATCGCGGACGGTCCCGAGATCGAAACCGACTGGTACAACTTCACGGCGCTGAATCAGCCGGAAAATCATCCGGCGCGTTCGATGCACGATACGTTCTATGTGGAGGGCGGCTTCCTGCTGAGAACGCATACCAGCCCGATCCAGGTACGCCATGCGCGCTCGCATACGCCGCCGATCAAGGTAATCGCGCCGGGCAGGACCTATCGGGTGGACAGCGATGCCACGCACTCGCCGATGTTCCACCAGGTTGAGGGCTTGTGGATCGACGAGCACATCAGCTTCGCCAACCTGAAGGGCGTGTATACGGATTTTTTGCGCTGCTTCTTCGAGACCGATGAACTGCAGGTGCGATTCCGGCCATCGTTTTTCCCGTTCACCGAACCGTCGGCCGAGATCGATATGGCCTTCTCGAGCGGACCGCTGCGCGGTAAATGGCTCGAAATTTCAGGCGCCGGCCAGGTTCATCCGAACGTGGTTCGCAATTTCGGCCTCGACCCCGAGCAGCATATCGGATTTGCTTTCGGCAGCGGCCTCGAGCGGTTGACGATGCTCCGTTATGGCATTAACGATCTGCGCCTGTTTTTCGAGGGCGATCTGCGTTTCCTGAAGCAGTTCAACCAATAACATGCAATTTTCCGAAAGCTGGCTGCGATCGCTGGTCAATCCGTCTCTGTCCACGGACGAACTCGCTCATCTGCTGACGATGTCGGGCCTTGAGGTGGAAGAAAGCCGCCGGGTCGCGCCGCCATTTTCCGACGTGGTGGTCGGTGAAATCCTCAGGGCCGAGAAGCACCCGAACGCCGACCGGTTGACGGTGTGTGAGGTCGATACCGGCAAGCGCGGACGGTTCAGCATCGTCTGTGGAGCGCCGAACGCCGCAGCCGGAATGAAAGTGGCATGCGCACTGGTCGGCGCAAGGCTTCCCGGCGAGACACCGGACAAACCGTTCGTGATCAAGACCGCCGCCATGCGTGGCGTGGAGAGCCGCGGCATGCTCTGCTCGGCGCGCGAACTGGGCCTGTCGGACGACCACAGCGGATTGCTGAAACTCCCGGAGGACGCTGCGCTTGGGCGCGACGTGCGCGAAGTCCTGGAACTGGATGACACCGTTTTCATCATCAAGCTCACGCCCAACCGCGCCGACTGCCTCTCGGTGCTCGGCATCGCCCGGGAGGTTTCGGCGCTGACCGGTACTCCCCTGCGGGCGCTTCGGATCCCGCAGGTACCGGCTGCAATCGATGCCGTGTTCCCGGTGCGCATTTCCGACCCGGACGGATGCGGTCGTTTCACCGGCCGCGTGGTACGCGGCGTGAACGCAGCCGCGGCCACACCGGAATGGATGAAGCGGCGGCTGGAAGCGGCAGGGCAGCGTTCCATCTCGGCACTGGTCGACGTCACCAACTACGTCATGCTCGAACTCGGCCGGCCATTGCATGTTTACGATCTGTCCCGGCTGCGCGAGGGCATCGACGTGCGTTTCGGGCGCAAAGGCGAAAGCCTGAAGCTGCTGAACGAACAGACGGTCGAGCTGGACGAAGACGTGCTTGCGATCACCGATGCCAGCGGTCCGATCGGGCTCGCCGGCATCATGGGCGGAGACAGCACCAAGGCGGAACTCGATACCCGCGATGTGTTCCTGGAGGCGGCATTCTTCTTTCCCGACGCGATTGCCGGACGGGCGCGCCGCTACAACTTCACCAGCGACGCATCGCACCGTTTCGAGCGCGGTGTGGATTTCGAGAATAACGTCGACGGCATCGAACGCGTGACACGGCTCATCCTCGATATCTGCGGCGGCGAACCGGGTCCGGTAACGGACACCGTGGCGCGGTTGCCGAAACGGCAGCCGGTGCGGCTGCGGGCGAAGCGCGCAAGGAAGGTGATCGGCGTGCCGGTCGAAGCGCAGGAAATCGCCGGCATGCTCGAGCGGCTCCAGCTCGGGTTCACGCGCGATGGCTCCGCGGGGGATGAGATTTTCACGGTGACTCCGCCTTCGTATCGCTTCGACATCGAAATCGAGGAAGATCTGATCGAGGAGGTTGCGCGCCTGTACGGTTACGAGCGCATTCCGGCCGCGCCTCCACTGGTGCCGGCACGCATGCTGCGGGATCGTGAAACTTGCCGGTCTCAACACGACCTGCGGTTCCTGCTGGCGGCTGCCGACTACCAGGAGGTGGTCAATTACAGTTTCGTGGACGCAGCGTGGGAGTCGGACCTCGCCGGCAACGGCGATCCAATCCGGCTGCTCAATCCGATCGCGAGCCAGTTGGCGATGATGCGTTCATCGCTCATCGGCGGGCTGCTTGCCAACATACGCTACAACCTGAACCGCAAGCTCGCGCGGATAAGAGTGTTCGAGATCGGGCGCGTGTTTCTGCGCGATCCGTCCGTTGCGGAAAGCGGGTTGGAAGTATCCGGGATTCGGCAGCCAACACGGCTGGCAGCCGCCGCATACGGGCCGCTGATGGAAGAGCAATGGGGGGCGCCGACGCGGACGGTGGACTTCTTCGACGTCAAGTCCGACCTCGAAACCCTGCTGGCGCCTCGCAATGTCGAATTCGAGCCGGCTTTGCACCCTGCATTGCATCCCGGCCGCAGCGCGAAAGTGCTGTTCGAGAACGAGCCTATCGGCTGGATCGGCGAACTTCATCCCAGATGGCAGAAGAAATACGAGCTTCCGGAGTCGGTCGTGCTGTTCGAACTGGATGCGGCACCCTTGCTGTCAGTGGCGCTGCCTCGATACTGGGAGGTGTCGAAGTATCCACCGGTGCGACGCGATATTGCCGTCGTGATCGACGAAAATGTCCCGGTCCAGAGCCTTTTGAGTGGTCTGACCAGGGTCCGGGCTGACATTGTCGAGGACATTTCCGTGTTCGATGTGTATCGTGGGAAAGGGATCGAGCAGGGAAAAAAAGGTCTTGCTTTCCGTGTGTTATTGCAAGATACTCAAAAAACTCTCACCGATTCCGAGGTGGACGCCGCGGTTGCGCGTCTGCGTGAGGTCCTGGAAAAAGAATACGGTGCCGAGCTCAGAAAATAAGGGGAACCCATGACTCTCACCAAGGCTGATCTGGCGGATCTGCTGTTTGAGAAAGTCGGCTTGAACAAGCGGGAAGCGAAGGACATGGTCGAATCCTTTTTCGAGGAAGTGCGCTCCGCTCTGGAGCGGGGAGAGGGGGTGAAGCTGTCGGGCTTTGGCAATTTCCAGTTGCGGGACAAGCCGCAGCGGCCCGGGCGCAATCCTAAGACTGGGGAAGAGATTCCAATCACGGCGCGTCGCGTCGTCACCTTCCACGCCAGCCAGAAACTCAAGGCGATGGTGGAAAAGAACTATGATGGAGAGCAGCAGCAACCACAGCACCAGCAACAGCCGTAAGACGCCGCTGCCTCCCATCCCCGCCAAGCGTTACTTCACGATCGGCGAAGTGAGCGAATTGTGTGGCGTGAAGCCGCACGTGCTTCGCTACTGGGAACAGGAGTTCACGCAGCTCAAACCGGTAAAGCGCCGAGGCAACCGGCGCTATTATCAGCACCACGAAGTGTTGCTGATCCGCCGTATCCGTGAACTACTGTACGAGCAGGGCTTCACCATCAGCGGCGCGCGCGCGCGGCTGGATCAGGCAGGCAGTCCGGACAAGGCGGGCGTCGCCGGCGCAGGCATCTCTCCATCCCATCTGCGCAGGGAAATCCAGACCATTCTCGAGCTGTTCCGCGCCTGATACTGCGGCGTTGCGCAGAAACCGTCTGTTATAATCGAGCGTCTTCTCGGGGCGTAGCGCAGCCTGGTAGCGTACCTGCATGGGGTGCAGGTGGTCGCAGGTTCAAATCCTGCCGCCCCGACCAATCCGCCACTGCGAGGCGAGAAAAGCCGTTTGACGACGCGAGGAATGATCAGACAGAAAAGTACTTGCCCGGGTCTGTCGTTGGTCGCATCGTTCGATATTCCGCCGCTGCGTATCCTGCTTCGCAATGCGTGTACTCCTCAGTAACGACGACGGTTATTTCGCTCCCGGGCTTGCCGCGCTGGCAGAAGCGATCTCGCGACTTGCCGAGGTGATTGTGGTCGCACCTGAACGCGATCGCAGCGGTGCCAGCAATTCCCTGACCCTGGACCGGCCGCTCGCCGTCAAACGCTCCCACAGCGGATTCTTCTACGTCAACGGTACGCCGACCGACTGCGTGCACCTTGCCGTTACCGGGCTGCTCGACCGCTTGCCCGACATGGTCGTATCCGGAATCAATCACGGCGCCAACATGGGCGACGACACCATCTATTCCGGGACGGTGGCAGCCGCCACCGAGGGATTTCTGCTGGGTATTCCCTCGATCGCAGTTTCGCTCGCCAGCAAGCAGGGCGGAAACTATCCGGCAGCGGCACGCGTCGCCTGCGAGCTGATAGAGCGGTTCCAGCGCAGTCCCATACCGTTTCCGGTGCTGTTCAACGTAAACGTGCCGGATATTCCCTACGAGAACTTCAAGGGTGTCGACGTCACCCGCCTGGGCCGCCGGCACAAGGCGGAAGGTGTAGTCAAGACCGTGAACCCGCGCGGCGAGACGGTGTACTGGATCGGCGCAGCCGGAGACGCGCAGGACGCCGGCGAGGGCACGGATTTCCATGCCGTCGTCAGTAATCGGGTGTCGATTACGCCGCTGCAGGTGGACCTGACCCAGTACGCGAACCTGGACAGCGTGCGCCAGTGGCTGAAGGAGCCGCATGCAGAACCGGCGGCAGCGCGATGAACACGCGCCTGTCCGGAATCGGCATGACCTCGCAGCGAACCCGCCTGCGGATGATCGAGCGGCTGCGGGAGCAGGGGATCGTGGACGAAGTGGTCCTGGACGCGATGGGCGAAGTCCCGCGGCACATCTTTGTCGACGAGGCGCTCGCGAGCCGCGCCTACGACGACGTGTCGCTGCCGATCGGTTTCGGCCAGACCATTTCCAATCCGTTCACGGTTGCGCGCCAGGTCGAGGTCGCACGTGCGGGACAGGCGATCGGAAAGGTACTCGAGATCGGCACCGGTTGCGGCTATCAGACCGCGGTGCTGTCGCGGGTAGCGCGCGAAGTGTATTCGATCGAACGCATCGCCGGTTTGCTGCGGCGTGCGCGCGTGCGGCTTCGCGAACTGAACTGCCGCAATGTCAGGGTGAAGCATGGCGACGGGCGCATCGGTTTCAGCGATGCAGGACCTTTCGATGCCATCGTGTTGTCTGCAGCCGCAGCGCACATTCCTGAAGAACTGATCGAACAGCTGGTCGACGGCGGACGCCTGGTGCTGCCATTGGGCACCCGCGACCAGCGGCTGGTGCTGGTGACGCGAACCCCGGGCGGTTTCGAGCAGTCTGTACTGGACGAGGTCAATTTCGTGCCACTGCTGGCCGGTACTTCTGCATGATCGGATTTTCTTCATGGCTGCGCGCATTCGCGGGCGTCGGGCTTCTGTTGCTGGCGGCATGCGCGTCCACGCATGTGGCGGCACCCATCGTGGATCGCTCCGCCTCGCCGGTTGACGAGTCAGGCACACAGAGCGTCCAGTCGGCGGTCGCAACGCCGAAGCCGGCGCCACCCGCCCCTGCGCCCGCCCCTGCACCTGCGCCTGCGCCCGTAAAGCGCGAGCAAGCAGCTGCGCCGACCGTGCGAGCGGTGCAGGAAACCGCGGTGCGCGAAGTGGCGGCGCCACGTCCCGCGCCCTCGCGTGAAGTCGAGAGACCGGTCATACGCCCGTATCGCGAAGGCGACTGGCGCCCCGAGTTTTACACCGTCAAGCGCGGAGATACGCTGTACAGCATCGCGCTGGATCACGGGCAGGATTACCGCGATCTTGCCGCCTGGAACAGCCTTGCCGATCCGGCCTACATCCAGATTGGCCAGCGGCTGCGGTTGTTTCCTGCGGGTGGGACGGCCGAACCGGTTTCACCCGAGCCCGTGGCACTGCCGCCGGCGAGCCTGCCTGCGGCAGCGGTGGCGGAACAGGTCGCACGGGAAATCCCGTCGTTCAGCGAACCGAAGGTCCGCAAGCTGCCTTATTCAGAACAGGCTGTCGCCGAGCTCGGTGCGCCGCATACGGCGAAACCCGCTCCCGCTGTCGCCGCGGCACCGAAGCCGGAACCGCCCAGGGCCGCCGCACCGGTCGCGCCGGCGCAGGTGCAAGCCGGTGTAAGCGGAATGCGCGACGAACGGCTCGCCTGGGAATGGCCCGCAAACGGCAGGATTCGCTACGGCTTTGGGCAGGGATCGAACCAGAAAGGCGTCGGCATCGACGGCACGAAAGGACAGCCGGTCGTCGCCAGTGCGCCGGGGCGTGTCGTTTACAGCGGCAGCGGACTGAGAGGCTACGGCAATCTTGTTATCATCAAGCACAATCCGACTTACCTGAGCGTATACGCGCACAATAGCCAGCTGCTGGTGAAGGAAGGCCAGTCCGTGGCACAGGGACAGAAGATCGCAGAAATGGGAGATTCCGACAGCGACCGCGTTACGCTGCATTTCGAGATCCGGCGGCTCGGCAAACCGGTTGATCCGCTGCGGCATCTGCCGAAGAATGCTTCATGAACGATGACGACCTGCCGACCGGGCTAGAGGAAGAAGAAACGGACGGGCCTGAGAAAGGCGAGCGCGAAAATTTTCCAAGCGCGGATCTGCTGCGCGATGTCACTCAGCTCTACTTCAACGACATCGGCCAGAACCACCTGCTGACGATCGACGAAGAGCAGGCCTACGCGCGGCTTGCCAGGGGCGGCGATTTCGATGCCCGGCAGAAGATGATCGAGCACAACCTGCGGCTGGTGGTCAACGTGGCGAAACACTACTCGGGCCGCGGCCTGCAGCTCCTGGACCTGATCGAGGAAGGAAATCTCGGGCTGATCCATGCGCTGGAAAAATTCGACCCCGAGCGCGGATTCCGTTTCTCCACCTACGCCACCTGGTGGATCAGGCAATCGATCGAGCGCGCGATCATGTACCAGTCGCGCACCATCCGCCTTCCCGTGCACGTTATCAAGGAACTGAATACCGTGTTGCGCGCCGCACGGCATCTGGAGACGCATTCCGCGCGCGAAGCATCGCCGGAAGACGTGGCGCACCTGCTCGGCTGGGAAGTCACGGAGGTCAGACGGCTGCTGTCCCTGAACGAGCGCATGGCTTCGCTCGATGCGCCGCTGGATGTCGATCCGATGCTTTCGGTGGGGGAGGCGATCGCGGACGACAATATGCTCGGCCCGGACGTCCAGCTCGAGAATGAAGAGATTGCTGAATACATCAGGACCTGGCTCGGCCAGCTTTCCGATCGGCATCGCAGCGTGATCGAACAGCGCTATGGACTGAATGGTGCCGAGGTTCTGACCCTGGAGCAACTCGCGCAGCGCCTGGACCTGACCCGCGAGCGGGTACGGCAGATCCAGATCGAGGCGCTGACCAGCCTGCGCAGGATCCTCAAGCGCTTCGGCATGTCGCGCGACACGCTGCTCTAGCGGGTTGCACCGGGATTGCTAGAGGCTGGATGCACCACCAGGGTGCCAAGGCATCAGGTTAAATCAGACAGACTGAATCACCCGGCGTCGTTGTGATTCCGGCACATTCCGTACGCCCTTCGTTTCAGCTCACCGCGCATCCACGGCTTTGCGCAACTGCTCGAGCTGGCGCGCATCCCGCTGTCCGCCGTAGCGCAGGCGGATATAGAGCGAGCCGATGCGCTCGATACGCTCCCGTGTCTCCGGAAACTGCGCGGCAATGCGCGCAGTGAAATCCCGCGGTCCCTCCCAGCTCCTCCGCGGTACGCCGCGCGCTGCCATCGTGTCGCAGAATTTCTGCCATGCGCGCTGCGCCGGATCGGAAGTGCGCCGTGCCAGCTTGCGCAGCATGCCGAAAGCAAACACCAGCAGGATCGCGCCCGTAGCAAAAAACAGCACGATCACCATGTCACGCCAGGTAACGTTCGGCAGGCCGATGGAGGCGAAGAACTGCGACTGGCGTTCCCTCGAATAGCCGAGTACCCACTGGTTCCAGGAATTGGTGACCGCGTCCCATGTGTGCCGGGCGGAACGCAGCCAGTTCACGCCAGTGCGGCGCAGCAGCGGCAGCGGGTCGGTCTCCGGTACCGCCCGCGAAACCCCGAACGAAACGCGGAACGGGGACACGACCGCGGTCGGATCGATGCGCACCCAGCCCGCGCCTTCCAGCCAGACTTCCGTCCAGGCATGTGCCTCGGCCTGCCTTACCACGAGATAATCGTCCACCGGATTCATTTCGCCGCCGAGATAGCCGGTGACGATACGCGTCGGGATGCCGGCCGCGCGCATCAGCACCGCGAAACTCGACGCATAGTGTTCGCAGAACCCGCTGCGCGTCTCGAACAGAAACTGATCCACCGGATCGCCAGTGAGTTCCGGCGGCGCCAGCGTGTAGATGAAAGGCTGGTCGCGAAACATCTGCAACGCGCGCTCGATGATGGCGCGATCGTCGTCGGTTTCCGCGCGCCAGCTTTCGGCAAGCGCGCGTGCGCGGAGCGCGGCATCCGGCGGCAGTTGCAGTGCGCGCTGCAGTTGCCCGGGAACGGTTTCCTTGCCGATGCGGTACGCGAGCACCGACTGGCCGTCGTAGCGCCTGCGTTCGCGTACCGGACGGATCGACAGCACCTGGTAGTCGCGCGTCAGCACGCTGCCGGGCGGAAGCTGCGAGGGCAGATCGATCAGGAATAGCCACCGCTCCTCGTGCGGTTCCATGGTCACCGTATACCGCAGCGTGGGGCCCAGTGCCTCATGCGCCGGCTCCGACATGGTGACCGGCGATCCGGTGCGCCAGGTGCGGCCGTCGTACGACCACATCACCGGCCCCCGCCAGTACAGTTCCGCCGGATTGTCCGGCGTGTCTTCGAACTGCACGCGGAACGCGATCTCGTCAGACAGCGATAGATCGGTGATGCTGCCGGGCGACATCGTGTCCGACAGACCGCTGCGTGCGGAGATCTGCGTCTGCGGCAGCCCCCACAAAGGACCCTGCACGCGCGGGAAGAGGATGAACAGCACCAGCATCACCGGCACCGACTGCATCAGCAGGGTGCCGGAGCCGCGGAACACGGTGCCGAACCGCGGAGGTGCGGCCGCATGCTGCAAGCTGACCATGGTGGCGGTGATCACCCAGATGGCGACGAGCGAATAGATCGCGGTGACGATCGTCTGGCTATAGAAGAAGTTGGTGATGGTCAGGAAGTAAGCGAGCAGCACCACGATGAACACATCGCGCGAGCGCCGCATCTCCAGCAGCTTGAGCGATACCATTACCAGCAGCAGCGCCACCCCGGAATCGCGCCCGAACAGCGTGCGGTACGAGAGCAGTACGCCTCCGACCGCCAGCGCGGCTGCCAGCATGACCAGCCAGCCGGCGGGAAGTTTTCGCTGCTGCCAGCCGAGGTAGAAACGCAGCAGCAATGCAGTACTGCAGAATGCGACGATCCATCCCGGCACTCGCCCGGCATGCGGTGCCAGCACCACTGCAACGCTGACCAGTATTGCGGCCAGGTTATGCAGCGCGAGCGGTTTGTTGTCGTTCATCCGATGCAGTGTTGAACAGCGCGAGCGTTTCCAGCGCCAGCGCGCGTTGCGTTTCGCCGGCAGCCAGCGGCAATTCCGCGCCCGGCAGCCGCAGCCCATAGCGGTAGCCGGCCTGATGCGCGTCGACCACCCATCGCGCAAGCCGCGACAGGCGACCTTCCATACCGAGCGATTCCGGCGTGTCCGAATAATCCAGCCAGATTTCCGCACCGGAAGAGCCCGAGAACTGCTTGGTGAAGAATCCCTGGCCCCGCGCCGTCGCTTTCCAAGCGATGCGCTTGGGCGGGTCGCCGGCATGGTAGGTGCGCAGGCCTGAGAAATCCTCGTCCCCGGTGCCGCTCGCCGAGCCGTCGCCCGAGGCTGCGACCGGCTGCGGCAACGGAACCGTTCCGGCTTCCGGGCGAGGATAGACGAGGCAGGCAAGCTCGAGTTCGACATTTGCCCAAGAATGGAACAGTCCCAGAGGATACGTGGTGTAGATGCGGAATCGTCCGGGACGGAACAGGCCGCGGCGCGAGGCGGTCAATGCCACTTCCACCTCGGTACTGCCTGCGGCAGGAACATCGAAACACGTCTGCAGGCGATCGCCAAAAGCGATCCACAGGCTGACACGTGAAACCTGTCCGGGATTCTCGACCAGGATTCTGAATCGCGCGACGTCGCCCAGGAATGTCGGCTCGGATTTCCCGGCGCGCAGCCGCACGTGTGCAAGATTGCGCCAGGTATGCAGAATCGAGACGATGCCGGTGCCTGCCAGCAGGAAAGCGAGTCCGTAACCCAGTGCGAGGTTGTAGTTGATCGACCCGATCAGCATCAGTACCAGTGTCGCGGCAAACATCAGCCCGGCAGCCGTGGGCAGAATGTAGACGCGACGCTGCGTGAGTTGCACCGCGCCCGACTCGGGTCCCTTTGGTGGAAAGATCCAGTCGCCGATGCGATCGCGGATACCGAACGACGGCCATCGCGGCAGCAGGCCCAACGCAGAACCCAGAGAACCGGTTTTCTTCATGCGTACGCCCTGTTGAAAACAGCCGTTGCGCTCAGGGGATCGCGACTTCTTCGATCAGGCGTTGTGCGAGGTCCATGCCGTCAAGCGACGCATAGCCGTTTACCGGATGCAGCCGATGGCCCGCGACGCTCGGCAGCACCGACTGTAGATCCTCGGGAATCACTTCCCTGCGACCGTCCATGAATGCCCAGGCGCGCCCGGCATTCAGCAGGTACAGGCCCGCGCGCGGGCTCAGACCGTTCACGAAGTCCGGGGATTGCCGGGTATAGGCCAGCAGCGCCTGCAGGTAGTCGATCAGCGCCGGCGCAGTATGCAGGTCGCGCACCCGCTTCTGCAGCGAAAGCAGTTCCGGCGTGGTCAGTGCCGGCTCGAGATCGGAAATCATGTCCCGGCGTTCGCGCCCTTCGAGCAGCACACGTTCCGCCGCGCTGTCCGGGTAGCCCAGATGGATGCGCATCAGGAAACGGTCGAGCTGCGATTCCGGCAGCGGGAAGGTGCCGACCTGGTGCGACGGATTCTGCGTGGCGATGACGAAGAACGGTTCCGGAAGCGGGCGCGTTTCGCCTTCGGCGGTGACCTGGTGTTCTTCCATCGCTTCCAGCAGCGCACTCTGGGCTTTCGGTGTGGCGCGATTGACTTCGTCCGCCAGGATCACCTGCGAGAAGACCGGCCCCGGATGGAACTTGAAAGTCGAGCTGTCCCGGTCGAACACCGATATGCCGAGGATGTCAGCCGGCAGCAGGTCACTGGTGAACTGGATGCGTTGAAAATCCAGTCCGAGAGTTCTGGCGAGCGCGTGCGCGAGCGTGGTTTTCCCCACGCCGGGCAGATCCTCGATCAGCAGATGCCCGCGCGCAAGCACGCACGCCAGGGTCAGTCTGATTTGATGCTCCTTGCCGAGGATGATGCGGCTGATCTGGCCGATAACAGGATCTAGCGGATGGGACATGACGGAACGGTAAAGGAATGATTTGACGTACGTGCAATCAGGCAGCGCAGGAGGCGCGAAGTTTCACGTTGCCCCGAAGTGTAACCC
This sequence comes from Burkholderiales bacterium, assembly GCA_040880425.1. Classification (GTDB taxonomy): domain Bacteria; phylum Pseudomonadota; class Gammaproteobacteria; order Burkholderiales; family Eutrophovitaceae; genus DATKEK01. The sequence goes on from JBBDIL010000020.1 coordinate 66,148, forward strand.
AAGCCGCCACGGCCCCCGCAGGCTCAGGACGGCACCAGGGTCTTGACCAGGTGTTTGAGGGTGGGATCGTTCGGATCCGTGCGCGCACTGAAGCCGAGCGCCGTCATCAGCCGCAGCATCCTGTCATTGTTGTGCAGGACGTAGCCTTCCATGGTCTTCAGACCTTTTTCGCGAGCGGCATCGAACAGCGCGTGCATCAGCCGCGATCCAATGCCCCTGCCCTGCCAGCCGTCGGCGACTACGATGGCGAACTCACAGCTATCGCCGTCCGGATTGATGGCGTAGCGTGCGACGCCGATCTGCGTGGCCCTGCCATTTTCTTCGGCGATGGCGACGAGCGCCATCTCGCGGTCGTAGTCGATCTGGGTAAACCGCACCAGCATGCGCTCCGACAGCTCGCGCAGCGCGCTGATGAAGCGGAAATACTTGGATTCCTCCGACAGTCCGGCGACGAAAGCCTTCTCTGTTTCGGCATCCTCGGGGCGGATCGGGCGCACGACGATGGCGACGCCGTCGTCAAAGGTCCAGCGTTGCTCGAGGTGGGCGGGGTAGGGATGGATCGCCATATGGGCATAGCGCTGCCCCGGCAGCGGGCGCTCCACGCGGGTCACCACGACGCGCGCGTCGGTTGCGACTGCGCCGTTGCCATCCACCGTCAACGGATTGATATCGAGTTCCTGCAGGCCCGGCAGCTCGCAGGCCATCTCCGACACGCGCAACAGGACGGTTTCCAGCGCCTGCATGCCGCCGGCACCGGTCTGCTCCAGCAACGGCGCGACCCGCGTGCGCGCCACCATGTCGTGGGCCAGAAACCTGTTCAGCGGCGGCAGCGAGACGGCGCGGTCGCCGATCAGCTCGACCTGCGCGCCGCCTGCGCCGAACGCGATCACCGGCCCGAACAACGGATCGGTGAACAGACCCACCAGCAGTTCGAGGCCGTCGGGCTTGTCCACCATCGGTTCCACTGCAATGCCGTCGATCTTCGCGTCCGGTGCCGACCTGCCGACTGCGACAAGAATCTGTTCGAATGCCGCATGCACTTCCTCGACGCTTCGCACATGCAGCCGTACGCCACCGGCCGCACGCTTGTGGGGGACATCGGCCGAACTGATCTTCATCGCTACCGGAAAACCGATCCTCTGCGCGATCGCCGACGCCTCACCGGCGGTGCGCGCAACTTCCGCCGCCACCACCGGAATCCTGAAGGCGGCGAGCAGGGCTTTCGATTCGTGCTCCGTGAGCACCTCGCGGCCCTGCGCCAGCACCGAATCGATCAACGATTGCGCGGCCTCGATGTCCGGCGGTTCCTGGTGCGCGAGCGGGCCCGGCACCTGCATCAGCAGGCGCTGGTTGCGATAGAACGAAGCGACATTGGCGAACGCCTCGACCGCGGGCTCAGGCGTGCGAAACACCGGGATGCGGGCGTCGGTTAGCAGCGCGCGAGCCTGCTCCACCGTGCGGTCGCCCATCCAGCAGGCGAACAGCTGCTTGCTGCTGTCGCGCGCGAGATCGATCACGGTCTTCGCCACCTCGACCGGCTCGGTCATCAACTGCGGCGTAAGGATCACCAGCAGTCCGTCCGCGCGCGGATCTTCCAGGCAGGCATGCACCGCTGCGCGATAGCGGCTGGTGTCGGCGTCCTCCAGCAGGTCCACCGGATTGTCGCGAGACCAGTCGGGCGGCAGCACGCGGTCCAGCCGGGCGATGGTCTGGCCGGACAGTTCCGGGACTTCTACCCCGATCTGGTTCGCCCAGTCCGCGGCCATCACGCCGGGCCCGCCGCCGTTGGTGATGATGGCAAGCTGGTTGCCTACCGGCCGATAGCGCGAAGACAGGCACTTGGCGGCGGAGAACAACTGGATGAAGGTGCGCACACGTACCGCGCCGGCACGCCGGAGCGCGGCATCCGAAACCTCGTCTCGCCCGGCGAGCGAACGCGTGTGCGTAATCGCAGCGCGCAGCCCCGCGGCCTCCCGGCCCGACTTGAGCACGATCACCGGCTTGGCGCGGGCAGCGGCGCGCAGGGCGCTCATGAATTTCCTGGCGTTGCGGATGCCTTCCACGTACAGCACGATGCTTTCAGTGGCGGGATCCAGCGTGAGGAAATCCAGCACGTCGGCAAAATCGACGTCCAGCTTGTTACCGAGCGACACCACGCTTGAGAAACCGACCTCGTCGCTGTATGCCCAGTCGAGCACGGCGGAAACCAGTGCGCCGGATTGCGCCACCAGCGCCACCGAACCCGCACTGGCGCGGCTGGACGCAAAGGTGGCGTTCAGTCCGCTCGCCGGGCGCATGACCCCGAGCGAATTCGGACCGAGCACCCGTATGCGATGCCGCCTGGCCGAATCTGCCACCGCCTGCAGGTGTTTTGCGCCCGCCGGGGTTGCGTCGGTCAATCCCGATGACACGATCGCCACCGCGCGCACGCCGCGGGCGCCGCAGTCCTCGACGATTCCCGGGATCGACTCGGCCCGCGTGGCGATCACTGCCAGATCGACCGCTTCGGGAAGTTCGCGCACGGTGGCATACACGGTGGCGCCGAAGGCGGCAGTACGACGTGGGTTGACCGCGTACAACCGGCCGCCGAAACCATCGAGCAGATGCCGCATCAGCGCCGCGCCCACGCTGGCGGGGTCCTCACTGGCGCCGACCACCGCGACGGAAGCCGGCATGAGCAGCGGGGCGAGGGGATGATTTTTCACGGCACTGGCACGAACGCGGGAATCTAAGTTAGGTTATCGGAAGTGCGCTGCCGAGCCAAACCGTGAATAATCGCGGCGGCGAACGCAAGCAGACAATCATCCGTTTCATTATTCATTACAGCATGCCCACCGCCTTCTTTCATCACAGCGACTGCCGCCTGCACGACATGGGCACGCATCACCCGGAAAGTCCCGCGCGTCTGACCGGAATCGAAGACCACCTGCTGGCGACCGGTGTGCTGCCGCACCTGCTGGAAAGGGAGGCGCCGCTGGCGTCTCGTGAAGCGCTTATCCGGGTGCACGAAGCCGATTACGTGGACATGCTCAAGGCGGCGATCCCCGAGCAGGGGATCATGCACCTGGATCCGGATACCGCCATGTGCCCGCATACGCACCAGGCGGCGCTGCGGGCTGCCGGCGCTGCGGTGGCGGCGACCGACATGGTGATCGGCGGCGAGGCAGACAACGCTTTCTGCAACGTGCGCCCGCCCGGACATCACGCCGAGCGCCGGCGCGCGATGGGTTTCTGTTTTTTCAACAACGTCGCAGTCGCTGCCGCACATGCGCTGGAAGCACACGGCCTGTCGCGGGTTGCGATCATCGACTTCGACGTGCACCACGGCAACGGCACGGAGGAGATCTTTGCCGGCGACGGGCGCGTGATGATGGCATCGACCTTCCAGCATCCGTTCTACCCTTACAGCGGAGCTGAAGGGCGGTCCGAGCGCATGGTCAACGTGCCGCTCGCAGCCTATGCCGGCAGCCGGGAGTTCCGCGAAGCGGTGGATCATGCATGGATGCCTGCACTCGGAAATTTCCGTCCGGAGATGATCTTCGTGTCGGCCGGATTCGACGCCCACCGGGAAGACGATTTGGCCATGCTGGCCTTGACCGAGGCCGATTACGGCTGGGTCACCGCCCGCATCAAGCAGATCGCCGACCTGTCTGCCGGCGGCCGTATCGTTTCCAGCCTGGAAGGCGGCTACCACATCGAGGCGCTGGCGCGCAGCGTGGCCGCGCACATCCGCGTGCTGGCTGACCTCTGATCACTGCTGTCCCGCTGCATTGGCGGTACGGCAGCTTTCGCGAATCGACATCCCCCGTTCGTCACGCCACCGTGTTCCCGGCTGCGGGAGCTGATCCTCACGCCGTCCGGGTTCCAGCCGGGCAATGCAGGAACTCGCACCCGCATTGACCTTTGATCGCAACGAAGCGGCTTAAGGTATTTCGCGCCCCTGACTAGGGAAAACCCCGATTTTTCCTTGCGTGACGGGCTGTTAACGTTGCATCCATGTTGAAACCCATCCTCGCTTCAGGCGTTTGCCCCTGCATGCCCAGGATGAATGGATTCGCGTACCCAGAGGATTGGATACAGGAATGGGCAGCCCAAGAGTTCTGCTGATAGACGACAACACCGCGTTTCTTGCGGCAGCGTCACAGTATCTGACGGATTTCTGCGACGCGACGGTCGTGGGCACTGCGCAGTCCGGTGCAGAGGGCGTGCAGTTGGCGGAAACGCTGCGGCCGGATGTGGTGCTGCTCGATTTCAGGATGCCTGGCATGGACGGGCTGGAAGCGACCCGCCGCATCAAGGCGCTCCCGCGGCCTCCGATCGTCATCATGGCATCGCTGAACGCCGAAACCCGGGAGCAAAGCCTGGCGGAGGGCTGCGATGCCTTCCTCTCCAAGCCGGCTTTCACCGATGAGATCGGGCCGCTGCTCACAACGTTACTGCAGGCCGAGAGCTGACGGAAGGTCCTGCTCCGCAGTTACCAGGAAACAGGTTCACTCGCCACATTATGAATACACCGCGCATTTCGATCGGCATTTCCGGACTGGATGAAATCGTCAGCGGCGGTTTGCCCGAACGACGGAGCTATCTGGTCGTCGGCAGCGCCGGCAGCGGCAAGACCATTCTGTCCCTGCAGTTTCTGATGGAAGGACAACGCCGCGGCGAGCGCACGGTTTACGTGACGCTGGCGGAACCGTCCAGCGACATCGCGCGCGATGCCGACAGTTTCGGCTGGTCGCTGGACGGCATCGAGTTCGTCGACCTGCTGAGCGACCGCGGCCCCACCGGCGGCGACGAGTATCACGTGTTCAGGGCTTCCGAAGTCGAGCATGTTCCGGTATGGCAGGGCATTTACGACACGGTAGCCCGCTGCCGCCCGCAGCGCCTCGTCATCGATTCGCTGACGCACCTGCGCTTCATCAGTACCGACGAGTACCAGTTCCGAAAACAGATTCTGACGCTGATCAATCACCTGAGCGCATCGGGCTGCACCTCGCTGATGACTTACGAACCCGCCGAACTCGAACGCGAGGCGGCGGTCGGCCTGGCGACCGATGGCGTCATTCGCCTGAACAACACGATTTCCGCCGGAGTTGGCGCCGGTCTGCGCAGCGTGCAGGTGGAGAAGCTGCGCGGGTCCGATTTCCTTTCGGGCCGGCACCCGCTGCGCATCCGACCGAGCGGCATCGAGGTGCATCCGCACTGGGTGGAGCAGCCCGGCAGGACCCATCCGGGCCAGGTGCAGATCCCTTCCGGCATCGCGGCGCTGGACGAGTTGCTGGGCGGCGGGCTGGACAGCGGCACCACCACTTTGCTGAGCGGCCCCGCGGGCGTAGGCAAGAGTTCGCTCGGGCTGCAGTTCCTCGTGCGCAAAGTGGCAGAGGGCGGATCCTCGGTGATGTACACCTTCGAGGAATCGGAAGATTCCGTACTGGCCCGCAGCCGGGGCATCGGCATCCCCGTCGAGGATGCAATCAGGGCGGGGCGCCTGCGTATCGTGCGGGTAAATCCGATCGAGTTCTATCCGGACGAGTTTCTCGGTATGGTGCGCCGCGCGGTGGAACAGGGTGGCGTTTCCACCGTCATGGTGGACAGCCTGCGCGGGTACGAACTGGCGATGGAAGAGTTCGGCATGGCGAAGGCGCACATCCATAATCTGGTGGCCTATCTTTCCGGACGCGGCGTGACCACGGTGCTGGTGAGCGAGGTGGAATACATCACCAGCGCCGATCTGCCCATCACCGACCAGGGCGTGAGTCATCTCGCCGACACCGTGCTGTTGCTGCGCTACGCGGAGACCGGGGGCGAGATCATCAAGGTCGTCAGCTGCCTGAAGAAGCGCGTGAGCGGTTTCCAGCCCGAGTTGCGGCAACTGACCGTGGACGCCGCCGGCATTCATGTCGGCGAAAAGCTCCGGCATCTGCGCGGCGTGCTGTCGGGTGCGCCTTCGATCCAGGTGCAACGGGAATGATCGTCAGAGCTGAAGGCCCGGAGGCGACCATCGGCCTGCTGATCGGCGAGCGGGCCGATCGCGATCTGCTGGAAGCGTTCTTCGGCGAACTCGGCTACCGCGTCACCGGCGGGCCGGTAAACACCCTCGACCCGGCGCAACTCGACACCGCATCCCTGCTCATCGTGGACGAACAGGCAGCACAGTCGTTTGCCGATCCGTTGCTGGCACTCAAGCGTGCCATGGAGCCGGTGGTGCTGCCGATCCTGGTGCTGGTGCCCGAGCGCGCCCGTATCGGCGACTGGATCCGCCGCGGATTCGACGATGTGCTGCGGGCACCGCTTGGCAAGGATGAGCTGCTCGCGCGGGTCGAGGCGCATCTGCGCCTGCGTGCCATCTCGGTCAGGGCGGCGCGCGACAGCGCGGAGAAATTCAGGCAGACCTTCGATCTGGCACCATCCGGCATCGCGCATACCGCAATGGACAGCACGATACTGCTCGTCAATGCGCGGTTGTGCGACATGTTTGGTTATACCGAGCAGGAGCTTTGCCGGTTGAAACTGGTGGACCTGGTGTTCTCCGCCGAGCTCGACTCGACACTGGGTTTCCGGCGCAGACTCGTGGAAGGAAGCTCGCAGCGTGAAGTCGTGGAGAAATCCTATCTGCGCAAGGACGGCACGGTCCTGTGGGCGGAGCAGGTAATGACGCTGGTGCGCGACACTGCAGGGCAGCCGTCCTATTTCATATCGATAATCAACGACATTACCGACCGAAAGAAGCTTGAAACGGACATGCGCGCGGCCATACGGGCACGCGCGTTTGCGGCCCACTCCAACCGCGTATTGGTTCACGCCATGGGCGAACAGCAGTTGTTCGATGACATGTGCAAGGCCGCGGTCGAAAGCGGCGGCTACCGGATGGCGTGGATCGGAATCCCGCAGCAAGACGAGGGAAGGACAATTCGAGTCGCGGCGGGCGCCGGCGTCGGTCTCGATTATCTCGATGCCATGCGCGTCACATGGCGTGACGGCGACGAACGCGCGCAGAGCGCTGCGGGGACCGCGGTACGCACCGGTGTGACGACCATCATCGCCGACACGGCACGCGATCCCCGTATGGCACCATGGCGGCTGGCGCTTATGGCGAACGGATTCCGCTCGATTATCGGCTTGCCCTTGGTCTCCACGGGCAGAGTGCTGGGCGTTCTGGTATTGCATGCCGGCGAACCAGACGCCTTTTCGCGCGAGGAAGTGGCGTTGCTGGAGGAATTGGCCGCCGATACGGCATATGGCGTGGCGGCGTTGCGCAACCGTGATGCGCGCCTCGCGGCGGAGCGGGCGTTGGAAGAGTCGGCGCGGTTTGCCATTGCGACCATCGATGCTCTGTCGAATCATGTCTGCGTCCTAGACGAAAGCGGCACTATTCTGGCTGTAAACCGCGCCTGGCGCGCGTTTGCCGAAAGCAACGGCGGACTGCAGAGCGACTCGATGTTCGAGGGCGGCAACTATCTGGAAGTGTGCGACCGCGCCGCCGGCGCCCACGCCGATGAGGCGCCGATCGTAGCTGAAGCGCTGCGCGGGATCATCGCCGGCACCCGCGACGAGTTTTCGATCGAGTATCCGTGTCATGGCCCGGAGAACGAACGCTGGTTTTTGATGACCGTTTCGCGGTTCGCAGGCGAAGGCCCAACGCGCGTGGTGGTTACTCATGAAGACATTACGGCGAACAAGCAGGCCGACCGTGAACTGCGCGAAAGCGAGGAACGCTTCCGCAGCCTGACCGAACTGTCGTCCGACTGGTACTGGGAGCAGGACGAGAACTACAGATTCATTCGCCTGCCCGGCGGTACCGAACGTGTCAACCCGAGCGACCACATCGGCAAGACCCGCTGGGAGATCGGCTACGCCAACATGACGGAGGCCGACTGGGCCGGACACAGGGCGATGCTGGATGCGCGGCAACCGTTCCGTGACCTGGTGTTCTCGCGCACCCGCGCCGACGGCGGGACGTATTTCGTAAGCATTAGCGGCGAGCCGATTTTCGACGAACGGGGCAACTTCAAGGGTTATCGCGGCGTGGGACGCGACATCACGCTGCAGAAAGAAGCGGAAGCCGCGCTGCGGGATAACGAGGAGCGCCTGCGCTCGACGCTGGATGCGGCGCTCGATTGCGTGATCTCGATCGATGTCGCGGGTCGCATCATCGACTTCAATCCCGCCGCCGAAAAAACCTTCGGCTACTCACGTGCCGAGGCGCTCGGGCAGGACATGGCGTCGCTGATGATTCCGGAGCGGTATCGCGAGGCGCATTTCCGCGGCATGACCCGGCACCTCGAGAACCCGGATTTCCATGCGCTGAACCGGCGCCGCGAAGTGCAGGCGCTGCGACGCGACGGCAGCGAGTTTCCCGCGGAGATCGCTGTGGTCTCGACGCGTACGCATGATCAGACCGTATTCACCGCGTTTCTGCGCGACGTCAGCGAACGCAAGGCCGCCGAGACCCGTCTGCTGCACATGGCGCATTACGACAGCCTGACCGATCTGCCCAACCGCGTGCTGATCCAGGATCGCCTGCGGCAGGCGGTGGCGCAGGCATTGCGCAGCAACCGGCCCGGCGCCTTGCTGTTCATCGATCTCGACCGCTTCAAGTGGGTGAACGATACGCTCGGGCATCCGGTTGGCGACAGGCTGCTCAAGGAGGTCTCGGCGCGTCTGGAACAGTGCCTGCGTTCCGGCGATACCGTCGGCCGCCTCGGCGGGGACGAGTTCGCGGTGATCCTTTCCAACCTGTCGAAAGCACAGGATGCGCAGATCGTGGCGCAGAACATCATGTGCGCATTCGACCGGCCGTTCGAGAGCAAGGGGCACGAGACCTTCGTGACCGTCAGCGTCGGCATCACGGTGTTTCCGAACGACGGACAGGACGCCGACACCCTGATCCGCAATGCGGATGCCGCGATGTACCGGGCCAAGGACGACGGCCGCAATACCTTCGCCTTGTTTACCAGCGACATGAATGCCAGGGCGACCGATCGCCTGAAGCTGGAAAGTGACCTGCGCCGCGCGCTGGAGCGCAGGGAATTCCGACTGCACTATCAGCCGCGGGTCGACGCGACTTCCGGCCGCATTGTCGGCGTGGAAGCGCTGCTGCGCTGGCAGCGGTCGGACGGCACCATGGTTTCTCCTGGCGAATTCGTGCCGCTGCTGGAGGAGACCGGACTCATCCTGCCGGTAGGCGACTGGGTTATGGAGGAAGCCTGCCGGCAGCACCGGGCGTGGACGGAGGCCTGCAGGCAACCGCTGCCGGTCGCGGTCAACCTGTCGCCGCGCCAGCTGCACAACCATGCCCTGACAACGCGCGTGCGCAGTCTGATCGAAACCTATGCTATTGCGCCGGATATGCTGGAGCTGGAGATCACCGAAAGCTCGCTGATGCGCAATTCGGACGAAGCGGTGCGGATGCTCACGGAGATTCGCGAACTCGGCGTGCGCATCGCGATCGACGACTTCGGCACCGGCTACTCCAGCCTGAGCTATCTCAAACGCTTCCCGGTGGACTACCTGAAGATCGACCAGAGCTTCGTGCGCGATGTCACGGCCGATGCCGACGATGCCGCGATCGCGCGCACCATCATCATCATGGCGCATCAGCTCGGCCTGAAAGTGATCGCCGAGGGCGTGGAAACCGCGGAACAGTTGGCCTTCCTGCAGGCGTACGACTGCGACGAGGCGCAGGGCTACCTGTTCTCGCGTCCGGTACCGGCGGACGCAATCGCCACGCTGCTGCAGGACGCGCGTTCGGGGAAGGTCGCGCGCGCGGCCTAGCGAGCATGAATACGCCGGGCGCTGCAATGCAGGGCAGGAGCAAGGCCGGCAAGGCGGACGGCGTTCAATCCTGGCCACGCAAGCGATGGCCTTTGCGCCTGCGGCTGTACGCTATGGCGCTGGTAGTGGCCGTGCCTGCCGGTATCTACGTGGCACACGATATCGCGAATCACATCGCTGACGAGTTCAGGGAAGCGCGGCGGGAGATGCTGACCCTGGCACAGGTCACCGCAATCGACACGGCGGAATTCCTCGGAGATTCGGGTGACATGCTCACGCGCTTCGCGCGGCGCATGGTGATCGGCGAGGCAGAGCGCGGCGATTGCGGGCTGGTGCGTGAATTTTCGCTACTGCAGGCGCGGTTCGCCAACATGGGCCTGGCCAACCTCGAGGGCAGGCTGGTGTGTACTTCTCTGCCGGTGGCAAATGGCAGATCGATATCGATCGCGCACCGCGGGTGGTTCAGGGCGGTAAGCGCCGGCAGCCCGTTCGCGATCGGCGAGGTCATGGTCGACCTGGTCACAGGTACAAGGGCGGTGGCATTCGGCGTGCCGGTACGTGACGCAAACGGGACGCTGAGCGGGGCGCTGGGCATCAGCCTGAGCCTCGCCGGCTACCAACCGGTGACTGCTGGCGCAACGCACCGGCCGGGCAGTATCGTTGCGCTGGTCGATGGCGACGGCTTAGTGATCTCCAGTTCGATCCAACCGGAGCGGTTCGCCGGGACGAGCGTGCGCGACTCGCAGGTCATGCAGGCAGTTTCCGGGCGGCAGCAGGGCGTCATGCGCGCCGCCGCCTTCGACGGCATCGAGCGCGTATATGGCTACACCCGCGTCCATGGCAGCGATTGGTACGCGCTGGCCGGCCTGCCCGTGCAGGCGGTGCACGCCACGGCACTTGCCGATGTTTGGCGCAAGATAGTGTTCCTGTCGACAATCGTCTTCTTGCTCGGAGTGTTGGCCTGACGTCTCGGACGCAGCATCGAGCGGCCGGTGCGGGCAATCGCGGAGCCGCGCGGGAGGTGGCCGCCGGCAAGCTCGACAGGCGGATTGCAGTCCACGGCCTTGCCGAGGTCGAAGACGTTGCGCGCGCGCTAAACGAAATGCTTGACGTGCGAACCAGCACCGAAGCGGCGTTGCGTGAAAGCGAGGCACAGCGGGCAGGCATCATCGATTCGGCAATGGATGCGATCGTCACCGTGGACGACAGGCAGAACATCGTGATCTTCAACAAGGCCGCGGAACGCATGTTCCGTAATCCGGCAAGCGCGTGCGTTGGAGAACCGGTGCAACGCTTTTTCGCCTCAGCCGACCGGGCGGCGTACCGCCGGCAAATCGAAACCCTGGACAGGGCGGACGGCGACGCCCGGTCGGCGGAATTACTCACCGGCATGAGCGCGCTGCGCGCCGACGGCGAGACATTTCCGGTCGAGGTAACGGTCTCGCGCACGACCGCTGCAGGCAAGACCTTGTACACGGTGATTCTGCGCGATATCACCGAGCGCAAACGTGCGCAGCAGCAGATCGAGAAGCTGGCGACGAACCTGGAAAAGAGAGTCGCCGAGCGCACGCTGCAACTCGAGACCGCCAACGTCAGGCTGCAGCGTTACGCGAAAGAGTTGACGCAGCTTGGAGAAATCAGCAACCGCTTTCAAGCCTGCACCAGCGTGAAGGAAGCTGCGTGTGCGGCGGCGCAGTTTTTGCGGCGGCTGGCGGACGCCGGCGGTGTGTTCCTGGTGGATTCTTCTCGCAAACTGGTTGAGGCCGTCTCCTGCTGGGGCGATGTCAGCGCTGAAGAACAGTTGTTCAGACAGGGGGAATGCCTGGCGCTGCTGCTGGGCAAAATGATCGTGGCGGATGGCTCGCGCGAGCAGCCGCGCTGCCGTCACGTCAGGCACGACGGTCCTTACCTGTGCGCACCAATAGTCGCACAGGGAGAGACGCTGGGCATCCTGCATTTGAGCGGAGAGTGGGGTAACGCCGGACATGACATCGGGGAAGACCGGTCCGAGTTCCTGCGTATCGTTCAGACAGTGGCGGAACGGACGAATCTTGCCTTGGTCAACCTGAGGCTTCGCGAGACGCTGCGCGCGCAATCGATCCGCGATCCGCTGACGCATCTGTACAACCGGCGTTTCCTGGAAGAAACACTGGACATGCAGGAAAGCCTGGCCCGGCGCAAGGGCACTTCGATCGGACTGATGATGATCGACGTGGATCACTTCAAGGCGTTCAACGATACCCACGGCCACGATGCCGGCGACCAGGTGTTGCGCGAACTGGCAAAGGTGCTGCAGACACACACGCGCACCGAGGACGTGGCCTGCCGCTACGGCGGAGAAGAGCTGTGCGTGGTACTGCCGGGGGCATCACCCGGGATCACGCGGGGACGCGCCGACCAGCTGCGCCGCTCGGTAGCGGAACTGCCGCTGGAACGCGCAGGCACGTCTCTTGGGCAAGTGACCATCTCGATTGGCGTGTCGAGCTTCCCCGATCATGGGGCGAACTGGCATGAGGTGCTGAAGGCTGCGGATACTGCCCTGTACCGGGCCAAGCAGCAGGGCAGAAACCGGGTTGCGGTCGCCGGATCGCCGCCTGGCAATCAGGACAAGTTGTCGGGCAGCTAGAGCAGCAATGCCGCGGCGACTTTACGGTCTTCCGCGACCAGGATGTTGTAGGTGCGGCAGGCGGCGGCGGTGTCCATCACCTCGACGCCGGTGCCTGCCGCGTACAGGGGCTGCAGCAGCCGCGGATGCGGGAAGCGCAACCTGGCCCCGGTTCCCAGCAGGACGATTTCGACATCGAGCGCGGCCAGCTCGCCAACCGCTGTTTCGTTCAGTGCGTCGAATCCGGAAACATTCCAGTCCTCCAGCAACTGGTCCGGCAGCACCACGAGGCTCTGCTCGTAACGCACCCGGTTCACCATGACGTAGCCCGCGCCATAGCCGGTTACGGCATTGCGGCCTTGAGGTCTGGAGATATGCAGTTTCAAGCGCGGCTCTTTTGCTGGGCGGTGTGCGATCCGGTACGATTATATCTTTTCGCGTTCCGACAAACGCTTACCCCGGTTCGAGCCTGCCCAGAATGAGAGAGTTCCCGCGCATCAAACGGCTGCCGCAGTACGTCTTCAATATCACCGGGGACCTGAAAATGGCCGCGCGCCGCCGGGGCGAGGACATCATCGACCTGTCGATGGGCAACCCGGACGGACCGACGCCGAAGCATATCGTCGACAAGCTGGTGGAAACGGTGCAGCGGCCGAACACGCACGGTTACTCCGTTTCGAAAGGCATTCCGCGACTGCGCAAGGCGATCTGCGGCTGGTATCGGCGGCGCTACGGTGTGGAGCTGGACCCTGACGCGGAGGCCATCGTCACCATCGGTTCCAAGGAAGGCATCGCGCATCTGGCGCTGGCCACGCTGGAACGCGGCGACATCGTACTGGTGCCGAACCCGAGCTACCCGATCCACATCTACGGGCCGGTGATCGCCGGCGCCGACATCCGCCATGTGCGCAATACGCCCGAGGTGGATTTCTTCGATGAGCTGGAACGCGCGATCAAGGAGTCGTTCCCGAAACCGAAGATGCTGATCATCAACTTCCCCGGCAATCCAACCACGCAGTGCGTGGAACTGCCGTTCTTCGAGCGCATCGTTGCGCTGGCGCGGGAGCATGGCATTTTCGTGGTGCACGACCTGGCTTATGCCGACATCGTGTTCGACGGCTACAAGGCGCCTTCGATCATGCAGGTGCCAGGTGCGCGGGAGGTGGCGGTGGAATTCTTCACCATGTCGAAGAGCTACAACATGGCCGGCTGGCGCATCGGCTTCATGGTCGGCAACCGCGAGCTGGTCAATGCGCTCGCGCGCATCAAGAGCTACCACGACTACGGCATGTTCACGCCGGTCCAGGTAGCGTCGATCATCGCCCTGGAAGGACCGCAGGATTGCGTGGAAGATATCCGCCTGACCTATCAGAAGCGTCGCGACGTGATGGTCAAGGGACTGCGGGAAGCCGGCTGGATGGTGGATAACCCGAAAGCGGCGATGTATATCTGGGCGCGTATCCCGCAGTTCTACGCAGGGCTCGGCTCGCTGGAGTTTTCCAAGAAACTGCTGGCGGACGCCAAAGTGGCGGTATCGCCCGGTATCGGCTTCGGCGAGTACGGCGATGATTACGTGCGCCTGGCGCTGATCGAGAACGAAGCCCGCATCCGGCAGGCGATCCGCGGAATCAAGGAAATGTTCCGCAGGGACGGGGCGCAGAACGGCCTGCTGCGCGCCGCAGGCTGACGCGGAACCTCTTGATTCGAGCCGGCAGGACAATCCGAAGAAGGCGATCCGGTGCCGCGACCCCGGTCCGCGGGGCGCACGGCGCTGAGGGATTGCGAGTGTGTTTTCAACTACTGAACTGAACGGAAATCAACTTTGATGAAACCGATCCAGGTCGGCCTGCTCGGCGTCGGCACCGTCGGCGGCGGAACTTACACCGTGCTCAAGCGCAACCGCGAGGAGATCGCGCGCCGCGCCGGCCGGGAGATCGTGGTCAGGATGGCGGCGGTGCGCGACGTCGACAAGGCGCGCAGACTGGTCGGAAAGGAAATCGACCTGGTGACCGATCCGTTCCAGGTGGTGCGGGATCCCGGCATCGACATCGTGGTCGAGCTGATCGGCGGCACCACGATTGCCAGGGAACTGATGCTGGCAGCGATCGAGAACGGCAAGCACGTGGTGACCGCCAACAAGGCGTTGCTGGCGAAGCACGGCAACGAGATTTTTCTGGCCGCACAGGGAAAGGGTGTAATGGTCGCTTTCGAGGCGGCAGTGGCGGGAGGAATCCCGATCATCAAGGCTTTGCGCGAAGGCTTGACTGCGAACCGTATCGAATGGATCGCCGGCATCATCAACGGCACCACGAACTTCATCCTCAGCGAGATGCGGGACAAGGGCGCGGGCTTCGCAGAGGTTCTGAAGCAGGCGCAGGAACTCGGCTACGCGGAAGCCGATCCGACCTTCGACATCGAGGGGATCGACGCCGCGCACAAGCTCACCATCATGGCCGCACTCGCGTTCGGTGTGCCGATGCAGCTGGACAAGGCGTACACCGAGGGCATCGCCGGGCTGACGCGAGAGGACATCCGTTACGCCGAAGAATTCGGCTACCGGATCAAGTTGCTCGGCATCACCAAGCGGGTGGCGGAAGGGATCGAACTGCGCGTGCACCCGACGCTGATTCCTTATCGGCGGCTGATTGCCAATGTGGAAGGCGCAATGAACGCGATCGTGGTGAAAGGCGACGCGGTTGGGCCGACCCTGTATTACGGCGCCGGCGCCGGCGCCGAGCCGACTGCATCGGCGGTGGTGGCCGATCTGGTGGACGTCACGCGTATGCATACCGCCGATCCCGAACACCGGGTGCCGCATCTCGCCTTCCGGCCGGATCGCTTGTCGGATACGCCGATCCTGCCGATGAGCGAGGTGCAGTCGGCGTATTACCTGCGACTGCGGGTGCTGGATCAGCCCGGGGTGCTGGCCGACATCACCCGCATACTTGCCGACCTGTCGATATCGATCGAGGCCATGCTCCAGCGCGAGCCGGTCGAAGGCGAAGAGGCGGTGGATATCATCATCCTGACCCACATGAGCCGCGAGAAGAACGTCGACGCCGCGATCCAGCGCGTGGAGGCGCTGCCGGTGGTTGCCGGCCGGGTCACGCGCATTCGTATCGAATCTTTGGACGGGAAATGAAATGGCGGCAGACGCTGCAGGCAAACCACATTACACCGGGCTGATAGAGCGCTATCGCGATCGGCTGCCGGTCGGCCCGGAGACACCGGTCATCACACTGAACGAGGGCAACACGCCGCTGATCGAGCTGCGCAACCTGCCGGCGCGCACAGGCCGCAAGGTGCGCATCTTCTGCAAGTTCGAGGGATTGAACCCGACCGGGTCGTTCAAGGACCGCGGCATGACCATGGCGGTCACCAAGGCGGTGGAAGGCGGGTCGCGCGCGATCATCTGCGCCTCCACCGGGAACACGTCGGCCGCTGCGGCAGCCTATGCGGCGCGCGCGGGCATCACCTGTTTCGTGCTGATCCCCGAGGGCAAGATCGCGCTCGGCAAGCTCTCGCAGGCGATGATGCATGGATCCGAGGTGATCCAGATCCGCGGCAACTTCGATGACGGCATGCGCCTGGTGCAGGAGGTCGCGGAAAAATTGCCGGTGAACATCGTCAATTCGATCAATCCCTACCGGCTGCAGGGCCAGAAGACGATCGCCTTCGAGATCGTCGAGGCACTGGGCGATGCGCCCGACTATCACGCGTTGCCGGTGGGCAACGCCGGCAATATTTCTGCGCACTGGATCGGTTACAGCGAAGCGGTCGGCATGACCACCAAAAGCTGCAACCACTGCAACGGAATCTGCAGGTTCGATGCTCCCAAGCTCGCCAGCCAGCGTCCGATCATGATCGGCTACCAGGCCGCGAACGCGGCGCCATTCCTGCGCGGCAAAATGGTCGACGAACCGGAAACCGTGGCCACCGCGATCCGCATTGGCCACCCGGTATCCTGGGATCTGGCGTGGGCGGCGAAGAACGAGTCGGGCGGCTGGTTCAACGAGTGCACCGACGACGAGATCCTCGCTGCACAAAAGCTGCTGGCGGAGACCGAGGGCATTTTCTGCGAGCCGGCGTCCGCAGCCTCCATAGCCGGGCTGCTCAAGGATCTGGCGCGCGGCGTGATCGGCGCAGGCTCGACGATCGTATGCACGCTGACAGGGCACGGGTTGAAGGATCCGGATACGGCAATTGCCCAGAGCACGAAACCGGTGGTGGTGGATGCCACACGTGCGGCGATCGAGGACATCATCGCCGGCAAACTGCCTGACTGAGGTCAGCGGGCGTCGAAGCGCATCGAAAAATCTGCCGCCTGGATATCTTTCGTCAGTGAACCGATCGAGATCCGGTCGACGCCGGTCTCGGCGATTTCGCGCACGTTGTCCAGGGTAATTCCGCCCGAAGCCTCGAGCTCGGCCCTGCCGGCAGCGGCACGCACGGCGTCGCGCAGGCCGGCGACATCGAAGTTGTCCAGCAGGATCAGCTTCGCCCCATGCTCGATCGCTTCCGCGAGTTGCGCGATCGATTCCACCTCGATCTGTACCGGCGTGCCGCCGGCGGCCTTGCGCGCCGCAGCCATGACCTGCGGGATTCCGCCGGCCGCGGCGATATGGTTCTCCTTGATCAGGACGCCGTCGTAGAGTCCCATGCGGTGGTTCGTTCCGCCACCGGTTCGTACCGCATACTTGAGCGCCTGCCGCAGTCCGGGCAGCGTCTTGCGGGTATCGAGAATGCGCGCGCGCGTGCCCGCAACCGCTTCCACGAAGTACCGCGTGCGGGTGGAAACGGCGGACAGCGTCTGCAGAAAATTCAGCGCCGTGCGTTCCCCGGTCAGCAGCGACCGGGCGGAGCCCCGGATCTCGCACACGGTTGCGCCGGTCTCGGCGAACTGACCTTCGTCCATGCGCCACTGCACCACGACCGAGGGGTCGATCTGCCGGTACACCGCCTCAAACCAGGGCGCGCCGCAGATGACCGCTTCCGATTTCGCAACCACGCGCGCACGGCTGAGTTCGCCGGAGGGCACCAGTTCGGCGGTGCGGTCGCCGCTGCCGATATCTTCGTTCAGCGCTGCCGCGACGTTGCGCGCGATATCGTCCGCCAGGTTCATTGCCTGTTCCATATCGGTTGATCGCGTGATTCTATCGCCTGCTCGCCGGGCCCGGCGCGGGACGCGTCAGCGGGGCAGGGTCAGGTTTTCGCGACGTCCGCGAGATCATTCAGATTGCGCAGGATTGCCTCAGGCGCGATGCCGAGTTCCTCCGGCGGATTGTCGGCCCGATTGATCCAGTACGCGTGGAAGCCGAACGCCGCGGCGCCGCACACATCCCAGTAGTTGGAAGACACGAAACCGATCTGCATCCTGTCGACGCCCAGACGGGGCGGAACCAGCGCGTAGACCGACGGGTGGGGTTTGAAAATGCGCAGTGTATCGACACTGATGACATCGTCCAGCAGGCCGCGAAGCGCGGAATTGTCAACGACGGCATCCAGCATGCGCGGCGATCCGTTCGAGAGAATCGCCCGCTTGTGCCCGGAAAGTCGCCCCAGCGCCACTTTCACTTCGGGGAATGCGTGCAGCACGAGGTAAGCCTGCATCAGGCGAGATTCGTTGGTCTCCGACGAGCTCAGGGACAGTGCGCGGGAGGCTGCGCGCAGTGCGTCCAGGGTCACGGACTCGAAATCCCGGTACCGGTCCATGAGGCTGCGCAACCAGGTGTATTCGAGTTGTTTGTGGCGCCAAAGACGCGAAAGCGCATCGCCTTTTCCAGGATACAGCGCCTCGCATTCGTCTCTGACCGAATACACGTCGAACAATGTCCCGTAAGCATCGAAAACCCATGCCCGGATATCGCGCGTCATCCTGTTCTGCAATGGGGTCGGCCGGGCTAGTGCCTGGGCTGCAGAGGCGTTTTGATGCTGACGGCGCCGCGAATCTCGCCGGCGGCGTAGCCGACAGCGCGATCGTGGGGATACTCGGCGGCCAGCCTGGCCCTGACACCCTCGGACACGGTCTCCGCGGTACCGTGACAGGCGAGGCACAAGGGCTGAACCGGCAGCGCCTTCATGTAGCGTGCATATCGGCCGCCCGGTTCGCTCACGATCTCGGAATACTCGAGGGCATCCGGCTTGACCCCGGCGGCTGCACGACGATCGAATTGCGCGAGGACGCGCTGCTCCCAGGCGTCCGGCTGTCCCAGCATCGGATTGCGCGGGCGCAGGCTGACCCGCGAAACTTTCCATCCGGTTGATCGCGAGAGTTCCCCGGCAATTGCCGGCGCAACATCCTTACAGACTTCAACCGCGCCTTCCGGCCCGGATTGCCCCAGTTCCTGTTTAAGAGCCGCGCCGAGCTGCTGTACCAGTTCACCGGCGACGCGGCGATGTTCGGATATATAGTCATCCGCATGCGCGACGCCCCAGCCTTGCAGGGCAATGGCGCAAACCGCACAGAAGAGCTTGTTCATGTGTACTCCGTTCCGGCTCAAGATCAGATCCCCGACTTTGCCATGCATAAGCGACCCCTGGTCCCGGGATCAGGACAAATGGTCGCGTCCGGCGCCATTTATGGCGCAAACAGTTGAAACCACGGCACCTATGCCCAATGTAATGCAAACATCGGAACAAAAGGAATTGCAATGCGTCTCGACAAGCTGACGACCCGATTCCAGCAGGCGCTGGCGGATGCCCAGAGCCTCGCCGTGGGACAGGACAATCCATATATCGAGCCCCAGCACCTGCTTGCGGCGCTGATCGACCAGGAGGACGGGTCCACCGCGTCGTTGCTGTCGCGCACCGGGGTCAATACGGCTCCGCTGCGCGAAGCCTTGCGCTCGGCTATCGGCCGCATACCGAAAGTTGAAGGCCACGGGGGCGAGGTGACTCTGTCCAGAAGTCTGGCCAATCTTCTCAACGTGACGGACAAGGAAGCGCAGAAACGTGGAGACCAGTTTATCGCCTCCGAGCTGTTTCTCCTTGCGCTGACCGAAGACAACGGCGAAACCGGCAGGCTGTTCAAGCAGCACGGGGCGACGCGCAAGGCACTTGAACAGGCTATTCAAGCCATCCGCGGTGGCGAGTCGGTCGGCAGCCAGGAGGCCGAGGGCCAGCGCGAGGCGCTCAAGAAATACACCCTGGATCTCACTGAGCGCGCGCGCCTCGGCAAGCTGGACCCGGTCATCGGCCGCGATGACGAGATCCGCCGCGTCATCCAGATTCTGCAGAGACGCACCAAGAACAACCCGGTGCTGATCGGGGAACCAGGCGTGGGCAAGACCGCGATCGTCGAAGGTCTGGCCCAGCGTATCGTCAACGAGGAAGTACCGGAAACGCTGAAGAACAAGCGTGTGCTGGTGCTCGACATGGCGTCGCTGCTGGCGGGCGCCAAGTACCGCGGAGAGTTCGAGGAGCGGCTCAAGTCAGTTCTCAAGGAGCTTGCGCAGGACGAAGGCCGGACCATCGTGTTTATCGACGAGATTCACACCATGGTTGGCGCCGGCAAGGCCGAGGGCGCGATCGACGCCGGAAACATGCTGAAACCCGCGCTGGCGCGCGGTGAGCTGCATTGCGTCGGGGCTACCACGCTTGATGAGTACCGCAAGTACATCGAGAAGGACGCGGCATTGGAAAGGCGATTCCAGAAGGTCTTGGTGGATGAGCCGACCGTCGAGAACACGATCGCGATCTTGCGGGGCCTGCAGGAAAAGTATGAGGTGCACCATGGTGTAGAGATCACCGACCCGGCCATCGTTGCGGCGGCCGAACTCTCGCATCGCTATATTACCGACCGTTTCCTGCCCGACAAGGCGATCGACCTGATCGATGAGGCCGCGGCGCGCATCAAGATGGAAATCGATTCCAAGCCGGAAGCGCTGGATCGCCTGGAGCGCAGGCTCATCCAGCTCAAGATCGAGCGCGAAGCCGTCAAGAAGGAAAAGGATGAGGCCTCGCAGAAACGGCTGGCGTTGATCGAGGACGAGATCAGCCGACTCGAGCGCGAGTACGCCGACCTGGAAGAAGTGTGGAAGGCGGAAAAATCGCATGTCCAGGGCTCGCAGCACATCAAGGAGGAACTGGAGAAACTCAAGCTCGAGATGGATGCGGCCAGACGCAAAGGTGACTGGCAGACGGTCTCCGAGCTCCAGTACGGGCGCATTCCCCAGCTCGAAGCGCAGATCAAGAAAGCGGAGTCCGGTGGGGACAAGGTCCCGACCTTCCGCTTGCTGCGCACGCAGGTCGGCGCCGAAGAGATTGCCGAGGTGGTATCCCGCGCGACCGGCATACCCGTGTCGAAGATGATGCAGGGCGAGCGCGAAAAGCTGTTGCAGATGGAGGACCACCTGCACCAGCGCGTGGTCGGTCAGGATGAGGCCGTCAGGCTGGTTGCGGACGCGATTCGCCGTTCTCGAGCGGGCCTGGGGGATCCCAATCGGCCTTATGGTTCTTTCCTCTTCCTCGGGCCGACCGGGGTCGGCAAGACCGAGCTGTGCAAGACCCTGGCCGGATTTCTGTTCGATTCGGAGGAACATCTGATCCGGATCGACATGTCCGAGTTCATGGAGAAGCATTCGGTGGCACGGCTGATCGGCGCACCGCCGGGGTATGTCGGCTACGAGGAGGGCGGATACCTGACCGAGATCGTGCGCAGGAAACCGTACTCGGTCATCCTGCTGGACGAGATCGAGAAGGCGCATCCGGACGTCTTCAATGTACTGCTGCAGGTGCTGGATGATGGCCGCATGACGGACGGGCAAGGGCGCACCGTGGATTTCAAGAACACGGTGATCGTCATGACCTCAAATCTCGGCTCGCAGATGATCCAGCAGATGTCGGGCGATGACTATCAGGTCATCAAGCTGGCGGTCATGGGCGAAGTCAAAAGCTATTTCCGTCCGGAGTTTATCAACCGGATCGACGAGGTAGTGGTGTTCCATGCGCTTGACGAGAAACACATCCACGCGATCGCACGGATCCAGCTCGGCTATCTTGAAAAACGTTTAGCGAAGATGGAAATGAAGCTGGAAGTCGAAGACGCGGTCCTGGAAGAACTCGCGAAGGTTGGATTTGACCCGATTTACGGCGCAAGGCCGCTGAAGCGTGCCATCCAGACCATGATCGAGAATCCGCTGTCGCGAGAGATTCTGGAAGGGCGGGTTGCGGCCAAAGACAGCATCCGCGCCTCGATTGTGGATAATCGCGTCCGTTTCGCCAAAGTCGAGAATCCCGTCGAGGAGGCTGCTGCGGTGGATTCATAGGCCGGTTTTCGTCGATAATTCGGCCTCTGGGTGGCTAGAACGCCTTCCACCTGGAAGACGCGCTCGTTGCGAGTCCTTTTCGTCGGGCAACGTGCGCGCTTTTCTGAACATGCCCCCGGATATGCCTATGACCGTCGAAACTTCCGCCGAGCCGTTTGCCCGCTTTCGAGGTGAACCGATACTGGAGGTTCCGAGCGACCTTTATATTCCGCCCGAGGCGCTTCGAGTCGTCCTCGAAACTTTCGAAGGGCCGCTTGACCTGCTGTTGTACCTGATCCGGCGCCACAATATCGACGTGCTGGACATCCCCATGGCTGACCTGACCCGACAGTACATGGAATACGTCGAGATCATGAGAAAGCACCAGCTTGAGCTGGCGGCGGAGTATCTGCTGATGGCTGCGCTGCTGATCGAGATCAAGTCGCGGATGCTGCTTCCGCGGCCGGCGCAGCTGAATGACGAGGAGGAAGACCCGCGCGCCGAACTCGTCCGGCGGTTGCTTGAATATGAGCGCATGAAACTTGCCGCAAATTCCCTGAACGATTTGCCCCAGGCTGGCAGGGATTTTTCGACCGTGGAGGTCTGGATCGAGAAAACCGCGCAAGAGCGGCTCCCGGATGTAGATCCTGAAGACCTGCGCAATGCCTGGCTCGGGCTCCTCGCCCGAGCGAACGTAAACCGTCACCACCGCGTGTCACGTGAACAACTTTCGGTTCGCGAACATATGAGCCAGATCCTCCGCCGGCTGCAGACGATGCGCTTCGTCAGACTGGAGGATTTGTTCGATCCCTCGAAAGGGGTGCCGTTTCTGGTCGTGACCTTCCTCGCGATACTCGAACTTGCCCGTGAAAGCCTGGTCAGCGTGGCGCAGCAAGGTGTCTTTTCACCAATATATGTAAAGTTGAATCATGGACTTACCGCAGTCTGATGTAACCGAATTGAAGAAGGTGCTGGAAGCTGCCCTGCTGTCGAGCCAGGAACCACAACCGATTGCCGTGCTCCGGAGGTTGTTCCAGGAGGAGGTGTCGGCTGATGTTGTCAGGCGTCTGCTCGAAGAGCTAAAAGCGGACTGGCAGGAACGCAGTGTGGAACTGGTAAACGTCGCCAGTGGCTGGCGCTTTCAGGTTCGCACGGAGTTTCAGCAATACCTCGATCGGCTGAATCCCCAAAAACCCCCGAAATACTCACGGGCAGTTCTGGAGACTCTGGCGATCATCGCCTACCGGCAACCTGTAACCCGCGGAGATATCGAGGATATTCGCGGCGTCACGGTTTCCTCGAATATTTTGAAGGCGTTGGAGACGAGGGGCTGGATTGATGTAGTCGGCCACAAGGAGGCACCTGGGCGTCCCGCCCTGTATTCGACCACCCGGACTTTCCTGGACGATTTGAACCTCCGTTCACTGGCCGAACTGCCTCCGCTTGAGGATCTGGGATCGTTGATCGAGGCAGAGCCGGAGACGGATGGGCGGTCCGACTCTGAGGCATCTTCAGAAGAAGAATCCGGGACTGAGGAAAAAGTTAAAGAAAACACGCAGAAATCAGCCGTAAGTTAATGTAAATAAAAATATATGGAGGGCTAATGAAAGCGGTCTTGATTGCCAATCCAAAGGGCGGATCCGGCAAAACGACCCTGGCCACCAATCTGGCCGCTGCGCTGGCTTCCCGCGATGAGAAAGTTGTGCTGTGGGATCTGGATCGGCAGCAGAGTTCATTGGGCTGGTTGGCAATGCGCCCCCCTTCATACCCGGTCATTCACCGGCTGGACGGCCATCGCCCGGAAGGTGCTGTTCCAGCCAAGGGTCCAGGCTGGATGATCCTCGATTCGGCGGCCGGTCTACACGGCAAGAATCTGGATTACGCATTGAAACTGGCTGACAAGGTGCTGGTGCCGGTTCAGCCATCGGTGTTCGACATGGCCGCGACAAGTGCATTTCTCCAGACTTTGTTTGCGGCAAAAGCAGTGCGCCGTCACAGGACTTACATCGGGGTCATCGGCATGCGGGTCGATCCAAGAACCCGCGCGGCCGCGACGCTCGAGGTATTTCTCTCGCAGTTCAGTCTCCCGGTGTTGACTTACCTCCGGGATACCCAGGTCTACGTGAATGCCGCGTTCAATGGGCTAAGCGTATTCGACTTGCCTGAATATGTGGCTGGCCGCGATGTCGAGCAGTGGGAACCTTTGCTGGAATGGGTCGAAGAGACTTAGTTAGGCCTACGCTAGAAATACGTCGCGATCGCATTCGTTTATTGACTGAGGTGCGTCCGCACTTTAGAATTCCGCCTCTCGTTTGACGGTCGCGGGGTGGAGCAGTCTGGCAGCTCGTCGGGCTCATAACCCGAAGGTCGTAGGTTCAAATCCTGCCCCCGCAACCAATCATTCCCTGCTCTTTAAAAATTCGAACAGCCGAAGCGTGTGGGTGCTTTGGGATTTGGAGT
>JBBDIL010000021.1:0-82539 GCA_040880425.1 Burkholderiales bacterium
AATAGCCCGTGTATTGGCTGCGCCTCGCGCCTTGCCGCCTGTTCTGGCCGCAACGCATCGCGCGAATGATCATGAGATAGGTTCTAGTGTACACAGGACACCGCCACGTGACGTCGGCATGGGCATTGTGGCAACATGCCGGAACGATCCATCGGAGGCAGGCAATGACGTCGAACCAGCACGATCAGGAAATCTCCATGCTGCGTGCGGAGATCGAAATGTTGATGGGCGAGAGACAGGGTCTGCTGCGCGCGTCCGGTGCTGCTGCGGTGTTCGTCGCCCAACTCGACAGTTCGAGCCTGCCGGAAGATACCTATGCCGCGGCCGATGTGCTCGCGCAGGCGCTGAACACGCTTTCCGACGAAACGCTGCGCGAAGCGCTGGAACTGGTGCGTCCCGAGATCGACCGCGAGGGCGCTGCGGAAAGCGGCTGATCCTTGTGCTGACGAGCCACAGGTGCCTGCCGGCGAAGCACCGAGAACCGGACTTGTTCTGACCGGCGGCGGTGCGCGCGCCGCCTACCAGGTCGGAATCCTGCGCGCGCTTGCGCACGTCCTGCCGCGCGGCTGTCCCAATCCCTTCCCGATCATCTGCGGCACCTCGGCCGGTGCGGTGAATGCAAGCGCACTGGCCTCGTCAGCCTACGATTTTCATCGTGCGGTGCTGCGCCTGGTGCTGGTCTGGCGCGACTTCCATGTCGAGCGGATTTACCGCGCCGATCTCTCCGGCGTCCTCGCCACCGGCGCACGCTGGCTGGCGGCGATGATGCTCGGTGGTCTGGGCAACCGGAACCCGGCATCGTTGCTCGACAACTCCCCGCTCGGCGAGCTGCTTCACGAGCGACTCGAACTGCATGGCATACAACGATCGATCGACGCAGGGGCGCTGCGCGCTGTTTCCGTGACCACTTCCGGGTACACCTCCGGGCACTCCGTCACCTTCTTCCAGGGCGCGCCCGGGCTCAACGGGTGGCAACGGGCCCGACGCATCGGCGTGCCCGCCACGCTCGATGTCGATCACCTGCTGGCGTCCAGTGCATTGCCTTTCATCTTTCCCGCGGTACGCATACGGCGCGAGTATTTCGGCGACGGGTCGATGCGGCAGATCGCGCCGATCAGCCCGGCGTTGCATCTGGGAGCCGACCGCGTGCTGGTGATCGGCGCCGGCCGGCAGACGACAGGGCACGAGGCACGCGTCGCCGCCGAGAGCTATCCCTCGCTGGCGCAGATCGCCGGCCACGCGCTGAACAGCGTCTTTCTCGATACGCTGGAAGTCGATCTGGAACGCCTCGAGCGCATCAACCGGACCGTGCGCCTGATTCCGGTGGAAGAGCGCATGCGCACCGGCTTCCCGCTGCGCGAAGTGGACGTGCTGGTGATCCGTCCTTCGGAGGACCTTGACGAGATCGCGTCGCATTACACGCACACGCTCCCGCGTGCGGTGCGCGTCCTGTTCAGCGGCGTTGGCGCGACCCGTCGCGGAGGCGCGAACCTGCTCAGCTACCTGCTGTTCGAACCGGGCTATTGTCGTGCGCTGATCGATCTTGGCTATCGCGATACCATGGCGAGGCGCGACGAGCTTGAGTCTTTCATCATGCCGCCAGCGCAGAACAAAACCGCATGAACGGATTCAAGCCATTCTCCGAGGCCTGTGAACGCAACCGGGAACCCATTCTCGGCGTGTTGCGCGAAGCATTCGCGCGGGCGGCCAGCGTGCTGGAGATCGGCTCCGGCACGGGGCAGCACGCGGTCCACTTTGCGAAGGCGCTGCCGCACCTGGTGTGGCAGACCTCCGACCTGGCGGAGAACCATCCCGGGATCAGCGCGTGGATAGAGGAATCCGGTCTGGGCAACGTCCCGCCGCCGATGCTGCTTGACGTGGACGAAGACGAATGGCCGGTGGACAACGTGGACGCCGTGTTCACCGCGAATACCCTGCATATCGTTTCCTGGGAATCGGTGGAGAATCTGCTCGGGGGCGTCGGCCGGATACTTGCTGCGGGCGGGCCATTTTGCATCTATGGACCGTTCAGCTACGACGGGCGCTTTACTTCGCCGAGCAACGAAGCGTTCGACGCCATGCTGCGCAGCCGCGACCCGGAGAGCGGTATCCGTGATTTCGATGACGTCTGCAGATCCGCGCGCAGATGTGGGTTGATCTTCGAGGCGGACCACTCCATGCCGGCAAACAACCGGGTTCTGGTGTTCCGGCGCGACGAGAAGATGAGGCAAAGGCTGCCCCAAAATGAAACGGAAATCAGGGCGTGACCCCTCCGCCGAAAGCGGCACGCCAGTTGCGGCGCGCCTCGGGCGTCGCATGCAAGGTGGCTCCTGAATGATCATGAAGAAAGTTTCAGCCTGAAAGGAAGCGCATCACATGGATCTCAAGCTGCACGACAAGACTGCCCTGGTCTCCGGTTCCACCAAGGGCATCGGGTTTGCGATTGCACAACTGCTGGCCGCGGAAGGGGCCAGGGTGATCGTCAACGGCCGCACTGAGCCGGCGGTGAAAGAAGCGCTCGCACGCATTCGCGAAACCGCGCCGAAGGCGGAGGTCGAGGGCTTTGCCGGGGACCTTGCGGTGGCGGCGCCGGT
The DNA here is from genome assembly GCA_040880425.1 of Burkholderiales bacterium. Classification (GTDB taxonomy): domain Bacteria; phylum Pseudomonadota; class Gammaproteobacteria; order Burkholderiales; family Eutrophovitaceae; genus DATKEK01. The sequence goes on from JBBDIL010000021.1 coordinate 2,595, forward strand.
GGTCGAACTGGTACGCCGTTATCCGGAAGTGGACATCCTGGTCAACAACCTCGGCATCTTCGAGCGCAAGCCGTTCGAGCAGATCAGCGACGGGGACTGGCAGAAATATTTCGACGTCAACGTGATGAGCGGGGTGCGGCTGTCGCGCGCGTACTTCCCTGGAATGAAGCAGCGCAACTGGGGGCGGATCGTGTTTGTCAGCAGCGAAAGCGGTATCCAGATCCCCCCGGACATGGTGCATTACGGGATGACAAAGTCGGCACAGCTTTCGATCTCGCGTGGACTGGCGGAAAACTGCGTGGGCACCGGCGTCACGGTGAACGCCGTGCTGCCCGGACCGACCCTGACCGAAGGCAATCGCCGCAACATCGAAAAGCGCGCGCCGGGCAAGCCGCTCGCGGAAGTAGAGAAGGAGTTTTTCGAGGTGTACCGTCCGACCTCGCTGCTGAAACGCTACGCCACGCCGGAAGAAGTGGCGACCCTGGTTGCGTATGTGTGCAGTCCGCTTTCTGCCGCCACCAACGGCGCTGCGCTGCGGGTGGACGGTGGTGTAGTGAAGGCGTGCTTCTGATGTCGAACGAGAACAGCGCTCGCCGCAAAGGCGCAAAGAACAGCCAGTTTGCAGTTTCCGATGGTTTCGAGAGGCGCACGTGAAGGTTAGGCATTCGACGGTACTGTTTGTTGTCTGGTTCGCAGTCTCGGCGCTGGCGGGCTGCGCCGGCACGTCGCAGGTGATCACCGGGCAGCCGCGCACGCCGGTGGACGCGGCCGATGTCAGGCTCTATACGTCGGCGCCGCCGCAGTACGAGGAGATCGCGGTGATCGAAGCGCACAGCCGCGGATCTTTTGCGGTCGGCGAGCAGAACAAGCTGGACGCGGTCATCGAGCGGCTGAAGAAGGCCGCGGCTGCGCTCGGCGCGAACGGCGTGCTGCTGCAGGACACCGGATCGGGCGGAGGCGGCGGCGGAATCGGCACCGGGGTCGGCGCTTCTTCCGGCGGCGGCGTGATCATCAGCACCGGCATTTTCACTTCCAGCACCTACAAGACCGGCCGCGGTCTGGCGATTTTCGTTTCGCCGTAACCACGCTCAGCGGCGCGGCGGTCTCGGTTCAGGCAGTGCCGCGATCCCGGGTGGCGCAGGCACGCGATGCCTTTGCATCGCGCGCCCACCACACGCTCAGAGCGCGCGTTGCTGAAACGTCGAGAGCACGGCCAGCGCCAGGCCGATGGCGGCGATGCCAGCGATGCCGATCGCCGAGAACGCGCCGTGCCAGAACGCAATCACGATTGCGGCCAATGCCACCGTGGCCCAGTTCGCGGCGACGACCCAGGCGCGGAAGCGGGCGAGCGCGCCACTGGAACGCGCCACCACCACGGTTTCGATTGCAAACAGGATCAGGAACACGCCGAGGCCGCGCATCACGGATTCCGGTTCGAAGCCGAGGATGGTCGCCTGATGCGGCATGGCGAGTCGCGCGATGTGGTCGGCAAACAGAACCAGGTCGAGGCCAACCACGACATCGGCAAATGCACCGAGGTGGAAGGGCCACAGGCCGCGGCTCGCGGGACGTGACACGGAAGCGGAATGTGCAATCGCAGACATGCTGTCCTCCTTTATGAGTTGAAATTGCGTACGGATCATCCTGCGGCGAAAATGCACGGGCAATTACCTGACAGGTAATTGCCGGACCGCGCAGCCTGGAGGAAAACGGCATCATGGATACCGGCAATGCACATCGGCCAAGCGGGCGTTCCGTGTCGGGTTTCGGTCCGATGCTGCGCGAATGGCGCCGCGCGAGGGGCGCGAGCCAGCTCGATCTGGCGCTCAACTGCGGGCTGTCGCAGCGGCACCTGAGTTTTCTCGAATCCGGCAGAAGCCGGCCGAGCCGCGGTATGGTGCTGCACCTGGCGTCCGCCCTGGGCGTGCCGCTGCGTCAGCAGAATGCGATGCTGCTGTCGGCCGGATTTGCGCCCGTTTACAAGGAACGCCCGCTCGATGCACCCGACATGCGTCCGGTGGAGCAGGCGCTGGCCCATGCGCTGCGCCAGCAGGAGCCATTCCCGGCGATCGCGGTGGACGGGGCCTACAACATCCTGCGCGCCAATCGCGCGCTGGGCGCCTTCCTCGCGTTCCTGACGGGAAGCGCGCCTGCGCCTGAGGCCGGACCGCTGAACGCGGTCGAAATCGTCCTGCGCGCGGACGGCCTGCGGCCGCTGATCGAGAATTGGGAAGAGGTCGCGGTGTTGCTGATCCGTCGGCTGCGCGCGGAATCGATGCTCGAGGGCGCCGGAGCGGAGGCCGCAACGCTGCTCACACACGTGCTCACGCTGCCTGGCGTGGCGGAGGTCGCACAGGTTTCACAGGCCGAGCAGGATTTCCCGCCGGTGCTGGTGGTGCGTTTCCGCAAGGATGACCTGCGGCTTTCCCTGTTCTCGATGATCGCCACCGTCGGCACGCCGATGGATGTGTCGCTGCAGAATCTTCGGCTGGAGCTGTTCTTTCCCGCCGACGACGCCACGGCGCAATGGTTCGCGCGGGGCGCGCCGCCGGACTGAGCGCTGCCGGCGTTGCCCGGAATGGGGGGATTCCGGCGCCTGTTGTAGAATCCCCTGCATGTCGTTCCTTTCCCTGCTTGCCGCGCTGCTGATCGAACAGGTGCGCCCGCTGAACCCGCGGTGCACCGTGTTGCGGGTGTTTGTGCGCTATGCAAGCAACCTGAGCCGCCATTTCAACGCGGGGGAAAGGCGCCAGGGACTGGTGGCCTGGGTTCTCGGCGTGCTGCCCTGGGTGGCGCTGTCCTGGATCGTCTACTACCTGCTGATGTCCATCAGCGTGCTCCTGGCCTGGGCGTGGAACGTGGCCGTGCTCTACGTGATGATGGGCTTTCGCCAATTCAGCCATGGCTTTACCGCAATCTCCGAGTCGCTGCGCGAAGGCGAACTCGACAACGCGCGTGCGGAACTCAGCGAGTGGCGCACCGAGCCGGCCGACGAGTACAGCAGCACCGAGATCGCAAAAGTGGCGATCGAGGAGGGTCTGGTCGGGGCGCACCGGCACGTGTTCGCCGTCATCCTCTGGTTCCTGGTGCTGCCGGGACCTGCCGGGGCCGTGCTGTACCGGCTGTCGGCCATGTTGAATGATCGCTGGGGCACAACCACCGCAGACGAGGAATTCGGGGACTTCGGCGCCTTTGCCCGGCGTGCCTTCGAGCTGATCGACTGGATCCCGTCGCGCGTGACGGCGATCACCTTCGCGATCGCCGGTGATTTCGAGGATGCGATCTACTGCTGGCGCGCGCAGGCGCAGGCCTGGATGAATCCGGAGCAGGGCATCGTGCTGGCGGCGGGCGCGGGCGCACTTGGGGTGCGGCTCGGCGAGACGCTGCATCACAACGGCACGGTCAGCTTCCGACCGGAACTCGGGCTGGGCGAAGAAGCAGACGTGAATCACATGACCAGCGCCATCGGCCTGGTCTGGCGTGCGCTGGTGACCTGGATGTTCATCATCGGGCTGGTCACGGTCGCCAACTGGCTCGGCGCCTGACGTTCAACCCCAGTCGGGACGGGCGCGGTCGAATTCGCCGCGCAGCTTGCGGTACGCTTCCCAGCGGTGCCGCGCCACATTTCCTTTCGCGACCGCTTCCAGTATTGCGCATCCGGGTTCGACCAGATGCCGGCAATCGCCAAAGCGACAGTGGCCGAGCAGTTGCCTGAACTCACGAAACCCTTCTGCCAGGTCGTCGGATGAGAGATGGTGCAGTCCGAAGGTCTGCATTCCGGGCGAATCGATGATGTGCGAGTGCGCATCCAGGTGATAGAGCCGCGCGCTGGTGGTGGTGTGCTTGCCGGAATCGAGCGCTTCGGAGAACTCACCGGTCGCGGCTTGCGCGTCCGGAACCAGCGCGTTGACGATAGTCGATTTGCCCATTCCGGACTGGCCGACCAGTACACTCAATTGCTTCTGCAGTTTCGGTCGCAACGGATCTATGTCCTGCTTTGCCGACAGCAGAATCACGCTGTAGCCCAGTGACGCATAGATCCGCAGCTTGCCCAGTGTTTCCGTGGTCTCTTCGACCAGATCGGCCTTGTTCAGGACGATGACGATACCCAGCTGCTGTTGTTCCGCAGCGACCAGGCAGCGCATGAGCAGATCCTCGTCGAATGCAGGTCTGGCCGCAACCACGACCACGACTTGTGTCACGTTCGCGGCGATGACCTTTTCACGGTACTGATCGGATCGGTAGATCAGGGATGCACGCGGTTCGACCGAAGCGATTACACCTTGATCCGGTGCAGTCCGGTCCAGTATGACGCGATCCCCGCAGGCGAGGCTGCTTTTCTTGCCGCGCGGGTAGCAGTGGACGACCGGGCCATCGTCGACTTCAACCATGTAATGGCGCCCGTGCACGCCAACGACGAGCCCTCTTGCCGTCTCGCCGCGTTTTGTCATTCAGATCCGCATCACGAGCGTGCCGCCAGTGCAGTTACAGATCGAACAGTGCGTCGATCTTCGGCTTCGACATCATGCCAGCGTGAGTTTCCGCCGCACCAAGCTGCTGCGCCGCGTGTTGTGCCGCGAACTCTGGGATGTTTTAGTTCCGGCCGCCCGCGCTGCGGGCTTAACCTGCTGCGCAGGTTAGCCTTCACTGAAACGACTTCATCTGCCTGCTTCGCAGGCTGTTCGATCATAGATCGAACAGTGCGTCGATCTTCGCCGCACAGATGAAGTCGTTTTCCGATATTCCCTTGATGGCGTGGGTCATGTAGGAGACGGTGCACTTGTTGTAGCCGAGCTCGATGTCCGGGTGATGATCTTCGCGGTGGGAAATCCACGCGGTGGCGTTTACGAACGCGGTGGTCTGATAGTAGTTCTTGAAATCGTAGGTCTTGCGGATCATCCCGTCCTTGTACGCCCAGCCCTGCAGGCCCTTGAGCATGCGGCCGATCTCGACCTCCGTCATCGGCGCCACGCCGCCTTCGCAGGGTTTGCATTTCTTCCGTACCAGTCCTTCAGAAATTTCGCTCATGATCGACTCCTGGGTTCAAGAATTAACCGCACAGGCGCGGAGACGCAGAGAAAACGCAGAGAAGAATGGAAGAGAAGACTACCCACGGTATGCAGGGACATGCATCAAGATGAGTGGTCACCGCACCCTTGTGAATCCGGTCAAGCCTGATTAACTCTGCGTCATCTCTGTGCCTTCGCGCCTCCGCGGTTAAAGGTTTTCTCACGCCCTGGCCAGCTGCTGCAGGCGTTCGATACGCGCCGCGGCGGGCGGATGCGAGTCATACCACGCCGAGTGCAGCGGGTCAGGGGTGAGAGTCGAAGCGTTGTCCTTGTACAGCTTGACCAGCGCGGTGACCAGGTCCCGGGGCGGTGCGTAGCTGGCCGCGTACTCGTCGGCCTCGAATTCATGCTTGCGCGAGTACATCGCCATCAGCGGCTGGATCGGGAACAGGAACACCGGTACCACCATGAAGAACAGTGCCAGCGCCATGGCGTCGGTTGCCGGATAGGCGACATTCAGTCCCATGTAGAACCAGGCCTGATCCTTGACCGCACCGAGAATCCACAGCAGCACCAGGCTGACGGCAAAGGTCCAGGCCATGCGCTTGAATACGTGGCGCCGGCGAAAATGGCCAAGCTCGTGCGCGAGCACTGCTTCGATCTCCGGAATTTCCAGCCGGTCGAGCAAGGTATCGAAGAAGACGATGCGCTTGGACTTGCCGAAACCGGTGAAGTACGCGTTGCCGTGGCTGCTGCGTTTGCTGCCGTCCATGACAAACAGGCCGTTCGAGGTGAAACCGCAGCGCTCGATCAGTTTTTCAATGCGTGACTTCATTTCGCCGTCCGCCATCGGCGAGAACTTGTTGAACAGCGGGGCGATGAAGGTCGGGTAGATCATCAGCACCAGCGAGTTGAAACCCACCCACAGCAGCCAGACGTAAAGCCACCACAATGCGCCCATCTGGCCCATCAGCCAGAGCACCGCGAGCACCAGCGGCAACCCGAGCATTGCGCCGATCACTGCGTGCTTCGCAAGATCGGTGAAATACATTCCGAGTGTCATTTTGTTGAACCCGTAGCGGGTTTCGATTACGAATGTACGATACAGGCCGAATGGCATTTCCAGCAGTGAAGTGACGGCCACCAGCAGCGCTATGAACGCGGTGCCGCGCAGAATGTCTCCAGCGAAGAACCCGGCAGCCAGGTCGTCCAGCAGCTGCAACCCCCCGCCGAAGGTAAAAGCGAGCAGCACCACGGCGTCGAAGGCGACCGCCCATGAGGCGAGGCGGGTCTTGGCCGAACTATAGTCCGCGGCCTTCTGATGTGCTTCCAGATCGATCTCGGTCGAGAATGCGTTGGGCACGCGGCTTCGGTTCGTCTGGATGTAACGGACGTGACGCGCCGCGAGCCACAATCGGGTTGCGGTCGCGAGCACCAGAGCCACGATGAAAACCACTGAAAAACTGTTCATTTCAACAATCCGGTTGGGACAGGCGGGTCACGTGTGACAGAATAACGCCCGGAAAATTCAAGAAAAATCGCACATTATTATGGCACAGGACCCTGACAACCTGATCTGGATCGACATGGAGATGAGCGGTCTGAACCCGGATACGGACCGCATTCTCGAAGTGGCGATCGTGATCACGGCACCAGATCTGGCAACCGTGGCCGAAGCACCGGTGCTGGTGGTGCATCAGCCGGATGAGGTGCTTGCGGGCATGGACGCGTGGAATACGTCGACGCACGGGAAATCCGGCCTGACGGACAAGGTGAAGAACTCGCGCCTGGGCGAAGCGGAGGCGGAGACGCAGATGCTCGCCTTTCTGCAAGCGCATGTGCCGCCGGGCGCTTCACCGATGTGCGGGAATTCCATCTGCCAGGACCGGCGCTTTCTTGCGCGATGGATGCCGGCGCTCGAGCGATACTTCCATTATCGCAATCTGGATGTTTCCACGCTGAAGGAACTTGCCAAGCGCTGGAAACCCGAGATCGCTGCCGGCCTGACCAAGCACGGCAAGCATGAAGCGCTCGCCGACATTTACGAATCGATCGAGGAGATGAAGTACTACCGGGACAATTTTCTGAAACTGTGAAAGGCACCGACCGCCGGTCGTCACGCAAAGGCGTTCAACGCAGAGGTCGCAGAGACAAACCTCTTCGGACAATAGAATTTCCGCCGGACCTGCTTCGCGCCCTCTCTTTTGTTCCGCTGCGTACTCCGCGATGAGGCCTTTCGCGGTAGCCGATCTCCGGCCTTGTTCGCTCCAGACGCTATTCGAGCGTGATCTCGCCGTCGAAGTCGACATCCAGCCCGATCGCCGGGATGGTGAGCTTCATCTTCGCCGGCAGCCGCTCGCTTCCTTTCAGTTTGCCGTCGGCGAGAGCCCTGGATACCGCCTGCTCGATCTCGCGCTGGGAGCCGACACCGGTGAGCTTGAGAAACTTGCGGATGCTCATGTTGAAATTTTCTTCGTTCATGGATTTCCTCTCCTTGTCCTGACGATTCTACCGATCAGCGCCGCCGTCGATGGGTCATGCCCGCTGGCGGCGCGGCCCTGATTCAGATCCTGAAGCACGCCCTTGGCGAGCTGCTTGCCCAGTTCCACCCCCCACTGGTCGAAGGAATTTAGGTTCCATACCGCGCCCTGAACGAATACCTTGTGCTCATAGAGCGCAATCAGCGCGCCCAGCGTGCGCGGATCCAGACGGTCGAGGACGATGGTATTGCTGGGACGGTTGCCGGGGAAAGTGCGGTGTGCCGCGAGCCTTGCGGCAGCATCGCCCGCAAGCCCCTGCGCCTTAGCTTCCGCCAATGCCTCGTCAGTGGTCTTGCCGCGCAGCAGCGCTTCGGTCTGTGCAACGCAATTCGCGAGCAGGATTTCGTGGTGTCCGGCGAGCGGCCATTCGCTGTTGGCGGCAACGATGAAATCGCACGGCGTCACCTGCGTGCCCTGGTGCAGGTGCTGGAAGAACGCGTGCTGGCCGTTGGTGCCGGGCGCACCCCAGATGACTGGCCCGGTGGCATAGTCGACCACGTTGCCCGCGCGGTCGACGCGCTTGCCATTGCTTTCCATGTCGAGCTGCTGCAGGAAGGCCGGGAACCAGGCAAGGTCTTGCGCATAGGGCAGAACCACATGCGTGTTCGCGCCGAGGAAGTTGCCGTGCCAGATCCCGATCAGGCCGAGCAGGGCCGGCAGGTTGCTCGACAGCGGGGTCGTACGGAAATGCTCGTCCATTTCGTGCGCCCCGGTAAGCAGTTCCTCGAAGCGCTCGAAGCCGACGGTCAATGCTATCGGCAGGCCGATGGCGGACCACAGTGAATAGCGGCCGCCGACCCAGTCCCAGAAACCGAACACCCGGTCCGGCGGCACGCCGAACTGCGCGGTGGCGTCGAGGTTGGTCGACACCGCGGCGAAATGCCTGGCGACGACCGCTTCCGGCGGACTGCTCCCCTGTAGGCGAGTGAGTAGCCACTCTCGCGCAGATCTGGCATTGGTTAACGTTTCCTGGGTGGTAAAGGTCTTGGAAGAGACGATGAACAGGGTGGTTTCAGGGTCGAGTCCGGCCAGCGTTTCGGCCAGGTGGGCGCCATCCACGTTGGACACGAAATGCGAATGCAGCTTGCGCGCGGCAAACGGCGCCAGTGCCCGCGACGCCATCAAGGGACCGAGGTCCGAGCCGCCGATGCCGATATTGACCACGTCCGAGTAGGGGCGGCCGGTAAACCCGGAAAGGGCACCGGATCGAACGCCGTCGCAGAATGCACGCATCTGTTCGAGCACTGCCACCACCTCCGGCATTACATCCTGACCATCGACCATGATCGGCCGGCCCGAGCGGTTGCGAAGCGCGACATGCAGGACCGCACGCTGCTCGGTGACATTGATCCTGCCGCCACCGAACATGGCTGCGATCTGGTCCGGAACTTGGGCCTCTTCGGCAAGTGCGACCAGCAGGCCAAGCGTCTCCCGGGTGAGTGGATTTTTCGAGTAGTCGAGGTACAGGCCTGCAGCTTCGGCGGCAAAATCCTGCGCGCGCGCCGGATCCTCGGAGAACAAGTCGAGCATGCGCAGACCGCGAAGCTCATGCGCATGTGCGGTCAGGGCTTTCCAGGCAGGGCGTTCGGTCAGGCGGGACATGTTCTGGACAGTCTTTCGGTCTGAAGCACAGCCCCGATTCTAAGGTGCAGCAGGCGTCCGGCCGAAGCGCAAAAAAAGGGCCCCCGGATCGCTCCGGGAGCCCTTTAGTCCCTCAGGGGGAGGGGGGTGTACGGTGTATCAGGCAGCTTTTTTCTTCGAGGTCGTCCCGGTGGCCGCGGAGATCGTGGCTTCGGTAGTCTCGGTAACTTGCTTGCTGGCCTTGGAGAATGCGTCGTAGGCCTGGTTCGCAGCTGCCATCGCGGACTTCACGGCGGCGACCGCCACGTCGGAACCGGCCGGGGCATTCTTGGCGGCCTGGTCGACCGCGGTGGCGAAGTTCTTGTTGAATTCGTTCACGCGCTGTTCGAACAGCTTGGTCAGATCGGCCTGGGTCTCGGCCATCACGCCGTAGACCGTCTTGAAGTAGCTGGTGGTTTTCTCGGCGGTGGGTTGTGCCCAGGTGCTGCCGAGAGAAGCGAGGGATTGGGCGTCTTTGACTTCGGTAAGGGTCTGCGCGCCTTTCATGGCATCAGCGAACGTCGCCTTCGCCGTCTTGAGGTTGATCTCCATGAGCCGCTCGGCACCGGTCGCGGTGATGCCCGCGAGTTCGATCATGGTTTCCAGATTCTCTTTGTGCGCTGCTGCGACCTGCTCGGGTACGTTGTACATCCAGCCTCCAGTAGAAGTTCAGTTGCGTTTGAAAGAACGACGCCGTCTAAGATGCTCCCATGTGCTGCCGTAGTGATATGGTGCGTCGCACAAAACAAGGCCATTCTACACTCCAGAAGATGTCTGTCAATAGCGCCAATATAAGTGGGGATACTGGGGAGGAATGCTTAACCTATTGATTATACGTTTTATACAGGCTACGCCGAGCAGGATGGGTTGTGGATAATATTTTCAGGGCGCTCACTCGCGCTGCGACAAACCTGTTCAATCCGTCGGTCTTCGCTGTCCTGATGGTGCCGGTTGCCGTTGCCGGCGTGCTGTGGCTCGGACTGGCTTGGTGGTTCTGGGACTCCTGGACCGTGAGCCTGCAGAACCTGCTGACAAACATGGGCGACGACACCTGGCTTTCGCATTTCGATGTGGCAGATTTCGCCGGCATCGCCGCAGTCGTCCTGATGGTGTTGCTGCTGGCGCCCGCCATCATCGCGACGGCGGTACTGATTGCCGCCGTGTTCGCGATGCCGATGCTGGTCGAACTGGTGGCGACGCGCAGCTATCCCGGCCTTGAACGTCGTAAGGGCGGCACGTTCGCCGGCAGCATTTGGAACGCCTTGGTCGCCCTGGTCAGCTTTGCGGTGCTCTGGCTGGCGACGCTTCCGGCGTGGCTGTTTCTGGGGCCGCTCGCAGTGGTGATCCCCTGGCTGTTGTCCGCGCAGCTGAATCAGCGTCTGTTCCGCTACGACGCGCTGGCAGAACACGCCAGTGCCGACGAAATTCACCGTTTCGTCGAGCAGCGCTGGCATCTGCTGTTCGCGCTGGGAATGCTGACCGGGATTCTGTATTTCGTACCGATCGTGAATCTGATCGCGCCGGTCTATGCCGCGCTCGCCTTCATTCACTTCGGACTGATGGAAGTGGAGCAGGCGCGTGCCGATCTGAAATGGGCCGATGAAAATCGGCAGGTGAAAGGCGGTCAATAAACGGTGGTTGACTACACGCGAGCGCATCCGCTTCGCGGCCGCCACGCCTTTCAGCGCAGTTGGATCACTGCGTCACGCGTTGCCGCCTCATCCCCAACCGCTTCCCCGTTTCTCAGACTCGCTCGTAAATCGCGGCGATCCCCTGCCCGCCACCGATGCACATGGTGACCAGCGCGTACTTGCCGCCGATGCGCGCCAGTTCGTAGAGTGCCTTGACCGTGAGAATGCAGCCGGTGGCGCCGACTGGGTGGCCGAGCGCGACCGCGCCGCCGTTCGGGTTGGTTTTTTTCAGGTCGAAGCCGAGATCTTTCGCGACGGCGCAGGCCTGCACTGCGAACGCCTCGTTCGATTCGATCACGTCCATGTCGGAGACTTTGAGTCCCGCCTTTTCCATCGCCATCTTGACCGCGGGGATCGGGCCGAGGCCCATCAGTGTGGGCTCGACGCCGGCGTGACCGTAAGCGACCAGGCGCGCCATCGGCTTAAGGCCCTTTTTCTCCGCGGCTGTGCGTTCCATCAGCACCACGGCGGCGGCGCCGTCGTTGATGCCGGAGGCGTTGCCCGGGGTCACCGAGCCATCTTTCTGGAACGCCGGCCGCAGCTTGGCGAGGTTGTCGATGGTCACGTCGGCACGCACGTGTTCGTCGGTGTCGAATACCTTGGTACCCTTGCGGTCCTTGATCTCGACCGGCAGGATCTGCTCCTTGAAGTAGCCCCTGGCGATCGCGTTAGCCGCGCGCTGGTGGGATTCCACCGAGAAGGCATCCTGCTGCTCGCGCGTAAAGCCGTACTGTCTGGCCACGTTTTCCGCGGTTACGCCCATATGAATGCCGTGGAACGGATCGGACAGCGCGCCGATCAGCGCATCCATCATCACCTGGTCGCCCATCTTGATGCCCCAGCGTGCGGACGGGATCCAGTAGTTCGAACGACTCATCGACTCGGCGCCGCCGGCTACCGCCACATCAGCGTCGCCGAGTGCGACCACCTGCGCCGCACTGATGATCGCCTGCAGCCCGCTGCCGCACAGGCGATTCAGCGTCATCGCCGGCGTTTCCTTCGGCACGCCGCCGTTGATCGCGGCGACGCGCGCCAGATACATGTCTTTCGGCTCGGTGTGGATCACGTTTCCGAACACCACGTGGCCGACTTCCTCCGGTGCGATCTTCGCGCGCGAAATCGCCTCCTTCACGCAGCGGCCACCCAGGTCGGTCGGCGCAAAATCCTTCAGGCTGCCGCCGAAATCCGCGATCGCCGTGCGTACGCCTGATACCATCACTACTTCACGTCCGTTGTTCATGCTTTATCTCCAGTGCGAGAATCAGATCTGAACCACGGAGGACACGGAGGACACGGAGCGAAGCAGAAGAAAAAACGAACCACGAAGACACGAAGACACAAAGGAGCACGAAGACTTCATTCATTTTCTTTGCGTCTTGGCAGTGAGTTGCCTCGGTTCGTTTTTCCTCCGTGTCCTCTGTGTCCTCCGTGGTTCAATGCTTTTTCATGAAACTCAGCGTTCAACGGCCAATGCCACGCCCATGCCGCCGCCGATGCACAGCGAGGCCAGGCCTTTCTTCGCGTCGCGTTTGATCATTTCGTGCAGGAGCGTCACCAGGATCCGGCAGCCGGAGGCGCCGATCGGATGGCCGAGCGCGATGGCGCCGCCGTTCACGTTTACTTTCGACGTGTCCCAGCCCATGTCGCGGTTGACTGCGATCGCCTGTGCGGCGAAGGCCTCGTTGATCTCCAGGAGGTCCAGGTCCTGCGGATTCCATCCGGCTTTTTTCAGGCACAGCTTCGAAGCGGGAATCGGTCCGATCCCCATGATGCTCGGATCCACGCCGGCCGATGAATAGGCCTTGATGCGCGCAAGCGGCTTCAGCTTGAGCTGCTCGGCTTTCTTCGCCGGCATCATCAGCACCGCGGCCGCGCCGTCGTTGATTCCGGAGGCGTTGCCGGCGGTGACGGTGCCGCTCTTGTCGAAGGCGGGCTTCAGCCCGGCGAGCGATTCCGCAGTGGTTCCGGCGCGCGGATACTCGTCGGCGTCGAACACGACATCGCCCTTGCGGGTCTTGATGATGATCGGCGCGATCTCGTCCTTGAAACGTCCTGCCTTCTGCGCGGCTTCGGCTTTTTGCTGCGAGGCGGCGGCAAATGCGTCCTGTTCCTCGCGCGTGACTTTCCATTTCTTCGCCACGTTCTCCGCAGTCATGCCCATGTGATACTGGTTGTATACGTCCCACAGGCCGTCGACGATCATGGTATCGATGAGTTTCGATTCGCCCATGCGCACGCCGTCGCGCAGGCCGAACGCCGCGTGCGGCGAGATGCTCATGTTCTCCTGTCCGCCCGCGATGACGATCTCGGCGTCGCCCGCCTTGATCGCCTGCGCCGCGAGATGGGACGCCTTCAGTCCGGAGCCGCACACCTTGTTGATGGTCATGCCCGGAACCATGTCCGGAATGCCGGCTTTGATCGCCGCCTGGCGCGCCGGGTTCTGGCCGACGCCCGCGGTCAGCACTTGGCCGAGGATCACATCGGAAATCTGGTCGGCGTTTACGCCGGTTTGTTTGAGCAGCGCGGCGATGACGTGTGCGCCGAGGTCTGCAGCTGGTGTCCTGGCGAGTGTGCCGCCGAACTTGCCGATCGCGGTGCGTACCGCGCCGACGATGACTACATCGTCCATATTGAACTCCTCACGGGTGGCCCGGTTCGGATCCGGGCTCGGGTCAACCGCAGCTTGGCCGGCATGCAGCCTTGCGGTGAAGGAGGCCGGAGTTTACGCCCCGGTTCTGCCCCTTGTCGAGAAAAATGTTGCGTTGCAAGATCCATTAGTTATGCAAAAACAGTCGGTTGCGATATCTCCCGTGAGCTTGGCTAACCGCGCCCCTGTTTGATGCGGGCCAGTTGTCTGCGATCCCGCTTGGTCGGCCGTCCCTTGACCATCGGTGCGGATTGCCGCTCCGCCTTCAGCACGGCAGCCCTGTCTTCGCGCGCTTTGAGGCTCTCCGGGCTCTCCCTGTACAGTTTCTGTGCCTCGACGGCACGGCCACGCCGTTCGGAAAGCGCAACTACGGTGACGTCCCAGATAAACTGCCCGCTGCGCACATGCACGCGATCTCCCGGCTTGAGCAGTTTGGCCGGCTTCACGCGCTCGGCGTTGACCTGTACCTTCCCGCCCTCGATCGCGGCGGCGGCAATCGACCGCGTCCTGAAAAATCGCGCAGCCCATAGCCATTTGTCTACACGGACCGGTTCGCTTGAGTTATCCATGGACACGGTGGAAAAGCCAACAGGAAATGTGCAACTCAATGACCGCCAGGCAGGGTAAAGAACGCGAAGCAGACTCTCCTGAGTTTCGCGTGTGCTTCGGCGCTACTGCGCGAATCCATTCAGATCGGTCTATCCTTCCTCCGCGTTCTTTGCCTGAATTCATCACGCCTCTGTAGCGAGGCGCTCCTTGCGCCGGCTTGCACGCTCAATGCCGCATTTGCGGTGCGTGCATCGCGACTTCCGATGCGAACACCTGTTCCGCGTCCACGGCGTCGAACTTGTAGTGGCGGCCGCAGAATTCGCAATCGACTTCGATTGTTTCGCGCTCTTCGAGAATCGACAACACCTCTTCGCGACCCAGCATGCGCAGCATCGAAGTGACGCGCTGGCGCGAGCACGAGCAACGGAATGCGATCGGACGCGAGTCGAACACACGCACATCTTCCTCGTGATAGAGACGGCGGATGATCTCTGTCGCGGGAAGCAACAGCAATTCCTTTTCGGTAATGGTTTCCGCCAGCTTTGTCGCGCGGTTCCAGGCGTCCTCATCTTCGCCTGCCGGCGCGGGAAGTTTCTGCAGAAGCATGCCCGCAGCCTGCTGCGGATCCGACGCAAGCCACAGGCGTGTCTCGAGCTGCTCGGACTTCGCCATGTAGTGCTCCAGCACCTGCGCCATCGTTTCGCCTTCGATGCCGACGATGCCCTGGTAGGTCTGCTTACCCGTATCAGGAACGATGGTGATCACGAAGCGGCCATCTCCGAAGAGTTCCTTTAGGCCGCCTGCCGCTAGATCGCCATCCCACTTGGCCGTCGCGCGCAGCGTGTGCTCGCTGGTGGCTTCGACCACAAGCAGCCTGACGGGTCCCGAGCCCTGCATCTGCATGATCAATGCGCCTTCGAATTTCAACGTGGCCGACAGCAGCGCCGCCGCGGCCATCATCTCGCCGAGCAGTCTTTCCAGTGGTTCGGGATAAGTCTTGCGCTCGAGTACCGCGCGCCAGGTTGCATCGAGGTGCACCAGTTCGCCGCGCACCGGCGTGCTTTCGAGCAGGAAACGTTGAAGCGAATCAGACATGCACTACGGGTTCGTATTGGTCAACTTTCGCCGACAGGCTTCGAGTTTCCGGTTTCGATGCGTTCGTACAAGCGGTAGCGCTCGTGACGGTCGCCGGGCCGGCCGCCTTCCCAGAGTAATGACCATGGCGTACCCATCGCGCCGGCGATGTTCCACGAGTCCTGCGTAATCAGCAACTCGCAGCGCGGTCTTTCGCCAGGCGTTTCCAGTCGCACAGTAACAAGTTGTCCGTGGTAGTCCAGCATGGCGCGCTGAGTCTCGCCCAGACCCTGGCTGTAGATGCAACCGTGGCCTGCGGGCAGTTCCGCCTTCAACTCGTTGACCATGCTTCTATAGCTCTTGCCGGTGTCTATCCAGCCAAAAAGCAGCAGCACCACCAGCGCCCATGCCGTGGTCACGCCCGCGCCCCACAGAATTACTGCGCGTTCCGGCGTGCGTTTGATGTTGAACACGATCAGGAACCACGCAACTGTAAGCAGCAACGCAAGCACGATCGTCATCGGATGCGTGCTCGCAAAGTATTCGGGCTGAAGTTCCTGCATGTGCTCTGCAAGCCTGCGCGGCACACCGAGATCGATTGCGCTCCAATACACCCACACCACCAGCAAAAACACCGTCACCACCATGATGCAGAACCAGTAGTAGGCGTTCAGTCCGCCGCGCGGCAGCCTCGCGAACGAGAGCGAAGCCAGTATTGTCAGAGGCAGGAGCAGCGGCAAGCCGAGTACTTCACGGCCTTCGCCGGCGATCGTGAGGTAGGTGAAGAACACGATGAAAGCAACGAACGGCAACTGGATCTCGCGCCTGCGCAATCCTTCACGGCCTTGGATCCACACCGACCACAGCGCGAATAGCCACACTGGCCAGGCGAACCACGGCAGCACCCGCAGATAGTAAAAGTAGCGTTGTGCGCCTTCAGGTTGAATCATCCCGCGAATGCGCACCACGTTCTCCGCCCAAAGCCAGTGCTCGAACAACTCGGGAGAACGCAGATAAAGCGCGACCGGCCATGCGATCGCGATCGGCGTGGCGATCAGCAATGCGATCAGCACGCTGCGGACGTAGGAGCGGGTGCGATACATCGGCGAGACGATGGCGATTGCGATCGCAGTGGTAAGCAGCATCAGCGGTTCAAACAGGCCGCTTGCGAATATCGCAAATCCGAAGCCCACGCCCATCCAGATGCCGCCGGGCCGGGGCAGCCGTGGCGCAAGTGCAAGGCCGTAGAGCGCGATTGAGAAAGCAGCCACCACGATCACGTCGCTGATCAGCAGGTGTCCGCGCACCAGCAGTCCGCCCGAGCCGATCAGCATCAACACGGCGACCCAGCCGCGATTGCCGCCGAAGAGTTCACGTGCAGCAAATCCGGTGAACAGCAACGCAATGCCGATCCACGCTCCAGCGGCGATCCGCGCCGCGTCGTGCAGGGGCAGCAGCGGCGACAGCAGCCAGCCGAACAGCGCGCCGGTGTAGTAGACGAGCGGTGGTTTCTGGAGGAAGGGTTCGCCGGCCAGCATCGGCACGATCCACTCACCGGTCAGCAGCATCCGGTAGGTCACGCCGAAGGTGTGGGTCTCGTCCGGCTTCCAGGGATCGTGCCCTACCAGGCCGATCAGGATCCAGGCGGTGCAGATGGCAACCGTGAGCCGGACCGGATGCTCGGTGAGGTAACTCGCGAGCCGTTCCTGACGCAGGAGTTGTGCGGGGCGCAGCATCGTTCTTTCTCGCTATTTTTTGTGCTCGGCGTGCCGGGCTTGTCTCATTACAGTGTCTTGGTCCTCATGCCGGAGCGGAGCTTGCCGCGCCGGCGGCGCCTGCCCGGGCCGCAGGTTGCTTGCCGCTATTCTAGGCGCGGCCCCGGTCGCCGAAAACGAAAAAAGGCAGCCGAAGCTGCCTTTTCCGAGTGAATCACGCGTATTTCAGGCCGAGGCGGCCTTGTTGCGGGTCCCGGTCCTCGCGTATTTCTGCTTGAACTTCTCGACCCGGCCCGCGGTGTCGACGATCTTCTGCTTGCCAGTGTAGAACGGGTGGCAGACAGAGCAGACCTCGATTGTCAGGTCGCGGCCCAGCGTCGAACGTGTCTCGAAGCGGTTTCCGCAGCTGCAGGTGACGTTGACGGTGGTGTATTTAGGGTGAATGCCGGTTTTCATGGCTTGGTCCTTTCTTTCAGGCCCGCGGGATTTGCGCAGACCACATCGGGAAGCCGCGCATTATCCATGCACAACAACTGTTTGGCAACTCTGGCCGGCGCAGGACACATTGGTTGGGGACTGAGGACTGCGTAGCGGTCTCGGGCCGTTCTCAGTTCGCATGCATCGTACGTCTTTACCCGATCAACCCCTGCGCATGGAGTCGAAGAAGTGCCGCGCGGACCCGTTAGGCGAAGCCCCGTTTGCGGGGAGCGCGGCGAGCGGATTTCTCCACAGCGTTCACGAAGCCGGGCGAGGTCCGGACATCAACCCCTGCGCATGGAGTCGAAGAAATCCGCGTTGTTCTTGGTGGACTTCAGTTTGTCGACCAGGAATTCAGTCGCTTCCAGTTCATCCATCGGGTAAAGCAGTTTCCGCAGCACCCAGACCTTCTGCAGGATCTCGGGCTTGAGCAGGAGTTCTTCGCGGCGCGTGCCAGACCGGTTGACGTTGATCGAGGGGTAGATCCGCTTCTCTGCCATGCGCCGGTCGAGGTGGATCTCCATGTTGCCGGTACCCTTGAATTCTTCGTAGATCACGTCGTCCATGCGTGAGCCGGTATCGATCAGCGCGGTGGCGATGATGGTGAGCGAGCCGCCTTCCTCGATGTTTCGCGCCGCACCGAAGAATCGCTTCGGACGCTGCAGCGCGTTTGCATCGACGCCGCCGGTAAGCACCTTGCCGGACGCGGGCACCACGGTGTTGTAGGCGCGCGCGAGACGCGTGATCGAATCGAGCAGAATGACCACGTCTTTCTTGTGCTCGATCAGGCGTTTCGCTTTTTCCAGCACCATCTCGGCGACCTGCACGTGGCGCGTGGCCGGTTCGTCGAAGGTCGACGACACCACCTCCCCGCGCACCGAGCGCTGCATCTCGGTTACTTCCTCGGGGCGCTCGTCGATCAGCAGAACGATCAGGTAGACATTCGGGAAATTGGCGGCGATCGAGTGAGCGATGTGCTGCAACATCACCGTCTTGCCGCTCTTCGGACTCGCGACCAGCAGCCCGCGCTGACCCTTGCCGATCGGGGCGATGATGTCGATGATTCTTCCAGTGAGATTCTCGTCAGACTTGATCTCCCGCTCCATCATGAACTGCTCGGTCGGAAAGAGCGGGGTGAGGTTTTCGAACAGGATCTTGTGCTTCGAATTCTCGGGCGGCTCCGAGTTGACCTTGTCCACCTTGACCAGCGCGAAATAGCGTTCGCCGTCCTTCGGGGTCCGGATCTCACCTTCGATCGAATCGCCGGTGTGCAAGTTGAATCGGCGGATCTGCGAGGGACTGACATAAATGTCGTCGGGGCCGGCCAGGTAAGAGGTGTCCGGAGATCGCAGGAAGCCGAAGCCGTCCGGGAGCACTTCCAGCGTGCCGCCACCGAAGATGCCCTCGCCTTTCTTCGCCTGATTCTTCAGCAGCGCGAAGATCAGGTCCTGCTTGCGCATCCGGTTGGCATTGTCGATCTCATTGGTGATCGCCATTTCGACGAGTTCGCCGACATGCAGGTTCTTCAGTTCCGATAGGTGCATACGAGGGACGTGTTCAGGGGTGCCGCTGATTCAGGAAAGATCGCTTGGGAAAGGAAGGGGGCGGGAGAAGAGTTTGACCCGCCGCAGGCCGCAAACGCCGCTTCTTTTGTATAGCCTGCTATACGGCGTTGCGGCGAAGCCTAAACGACTTTAGATGTTGCTGTCAATAAACGCTGTCAATTGTGATTTCGAGAGGGCGCCGACCTTGGTTGCCTCGATGTTGCCGCCCTTGAAAAGCATCAGGGTCGGGATGCCGCGGATGCCGTATTTTGGCGGCGTGCCCTGGTTCTCGTCGATGTTGAGCTTGGCAATCTTCAGCTTTCCGGAATACTCCTGTGCCACCTCTTCCAGCACCGGAGCGATCATCTTGCAGGGGCCGCACCATTCGGCCCAGTAGTCGACCAGGACAGGTACCTGGGACTGGAGAACTTCGGAATCGAACGTGTCGTCGGTTACGTGTTGTATGTGGTCACTCATTTTTACGGGTTGCCTCGAAACGATAGCGTGTGTTTGAAGTGGGGTGGACGGGTCCGGATGGGCCGTCAAGCGGGATGTCTGCGCCCAATGCTAGCTAAAAACCTCCAGGGTAGGCAATCGATGCTTCGCGCAAGGCCTAATGCGCTCTGAAAATCCTTTATGCCTCCGTGAGATATAGCGAAATTACGGAATTCGCGAAAGCAGAATTGGAGCCGAGGTTTGCTACAATGTCGCCCCTTCGGCGGGCATGCTGCTGTGAAGGAAACTACCCGATCTGAAGGGTATGCGAGTCGCGGAAATACAGTCTGCAACGCTGAATTCTACCTAATTTCGAAGGATGCTCTGAATGACCTACGTCGTCACCGAAACCTGTATCAAGTGCAAATATACGGACTGCGTCGACGTCTGTCCGGTGGACTGTTTCCGCGAGGGGCCGAACATGCTGGTAATCGACCCTGACGAGTGCATCGACTGCACACTCTGCGTTGCCGAATGCCCGGTCGAGGCGATCTTCGCAGAAGACGACGTGCCGGAGGAACAGCGGGACTTCATCCCGCTGAACGCCGAACTCGCGAAAGCCTGGGGCCCGATCACCGAGAAGAAAGACGCCCCGCCGGATGCCGACGACTGGAAGGACATCAAGGAGAAGCGCCACCTGATCGATCGCGGTTGAGACGTGCGCTCGCTCCCGAATAACGGGAGGCAGAGGATTCCATTAATGTGGGTGCTATGATGGTTGGCGCCCGGTTCCCTTCGATTTCCAGACGCGAACTCCTGGCGCGGCTCGCCGGGAGCCCTGCGGCGAACGTCGCCGTGGTCACGCCAAACCGGCGACTCGCCCAAGAACTCGCCCGCCAGTTCGACGAAAAGCAGGCCCGCAGCGGGCTTGCCGTCTGGGAGACGGCGGACATCCTGCCGTTCAGCGCCTTTATTGAGCGCCTCCATGAGGACGCGATGTATTCCGGCCTCGCCGCACAGGTGCCGATGCTGCTCACCGAAGCGCAGCAGGAGGAACTCTGGCGCGCGGCGATTCGCGCAAGCGAGTGGGGCGATGCATTGCTTGCGGTTTCGCAGGCTGCCGCAGATTGCCGGCGTGCATGGCAGCTGGCACACGAGTGGCGGATCGCCGGGGCGCTGGGCAATTTTCCCGGCAACGAGGATGCCAGGGCGTTCGCCGAGTGGGCCGCAGACTATTCGCGCCGCTGCAAAAAGGACGGCAACACCGACGCTGCGCGTCTGCCCGACGTCGTCGCGCCCATGCTGCAGGAGTCCGCGCTCAGAACCCCCGCACTGTTGGTTGTCTTTGGTTTCGACGTGGTGGCGCCGCAGGCGCAGGAGTTTTTCGATGCCTGCGCGACGCAGGGAATCGAAGTGCGCGCCTGCGCACAGGAGCCGAAATCAGGCAATGCGCATCGCATTGCATTCCCGTCCGCGCGCGAGGAGCTCGAGGCAGCGGCGCAGTGGGCACGTGCGAAGCTCGAAATGCACATCGCGCCGCCGCCCGGACCGGATATAGCGGACCGGAGCCTGCGCATTGGCGTGGTCGTGCCGGACCTCGGACAGCGCAGAAGGGAGGTGGCGCGTGTGTTCGCCCGCGTCATGCATCCGTCGCGTCACCTGCCGGGCGCGACGCGGCCGGCAGTGCCATACAACATTTCGCTCGGCGCGCCGCTTGACGACTACCCGCTGGCGCGCGCCGCGCTCTCGATCCTGGAACTTGCCGCCCGCGAGATCCCCTTCGAGCAGGCAAGCAAAATCATCCGCTCCCCGTTTCTGGCCGGCGCCGAAACCGAGATGGCGCAGCGCGCGCGGCTGGACGCGACCATTCGCCGCACCGCGCCCGCCCGTATTTCACTGGGCAAACTGGTGGCATTGACGGCGGCCGCGCAGGAACTGCGCGTGCGGCTGGACGCGCTGTTCGCCGCCGCGAAGCAGGCACCCGGCGGCGAGCGGTCGCCGCATGACTGGGGGCGGCATTTCTCCGAACTGCTGGCTGCAGTCGGGTTTCCGGGTGAGCGCGGTCTGGACTCGGACGAATTTCAGACGCAGACGAAATTCAGTGAAACACTGGCCGAGTTCGCCAACCTCGAACGTGTTGCGCCCAGGATGAGCCTCGCGCAAGCGCTCGCACGTTTGCAGCGACTGTGTGCGGACACGCTGTTCCAGCCCGAAACGCCGGACGCGCCGGTGCAGATCCTTGGCGTGCTCGAATCCGCCGGTCTCGAATTCGACGCGCTCTGGGTGAGCGGAATGATCGACGACGCATGGCCGTTGCGCGCAAAGCCCAACCCGTTCATCCCGCCGGCGCTGCAACGCAGGGCGGGCATTCCGGAAGCCTCTCCCGAGTCGACCCTCGCGCGCGGCCGGCGCATCACGGAGGGCTGGCTCACGGCGGCGGATGAAGTGATCGTGTCCTGGCCGTCGATGGAAGGCGACCGGGTGCTGATCGCATCGCCCTTGATCGCCGGGGTTGCCGCCGCATCTGCGGAAACAGTGACTACGGCCGAATGCCCGCGCTATCGCAATCGTATCTTCGCTGCCGGGCGATTCGACACCGTGGAAGACGCGAATGCGCCACCGCTCGGCACCAGGACACCGCGCGGGGGTACGCGCATCCTGTCCGACCAGGCCGCGTGTCCGTTCCGTGCCTTCGCGCGGCATCGCCTCGCGGCCGAAGCGCTGGAAGAGCCGATCGAGGGGCCGGACGCGCGGGACCGCGGCCAGCTGCTGCACACGCTGATGAAAGAACTGTGGCGCGAACTGCGGGGCAGCGCGGCGCTGTCCGGCGATTGCGTGCCCGCCATTCGGACTGCGGCGGCGGCGGCGGTTGCGGATGCCGGCCTGGAAGAACCTTTCGCCGGACTCGAACGCCTGCGCCTTGTGAAGCTCGCGAACGACTGGCTGGAAGTCGAGCGCTTGCGCTCACCGTTCGAAGTGATTGCCATGGAAGACAAGCGCAAGCTCGAAGTTGCCGGCCTCGAGCTGAACGGGCGCATCGATCGCATGGACAGGCTGGAAGCCGGCGGCCATGCGCTCATCGACTACAAGACCGGACGGCCAACGCCGAATGAATGGGCGGGCGCGCGCCCTGACGACCCGCAGTTGCCGCTGTATGCGCTCAACGCGAAAGAGGACATCGTCGCTGTCGCGTTCGCCAAACTGCGGACCGGCGAAATGCGCTATATGGGGTTCTCCCGGCACAAGGACGTCATTCCAAAAGTGCAGCAGGCGCAGGACTGGGACGCGCTGCTCAACGGCTGGAAGCAGGAGACGGAATCTCTCGGCAAGGGATTCGCCGTCGGCGACGCGCGCGTCGATCCCAAGAATTACCCCGCGACCTGCCGCTACTGTGACCTGCAGCCGCTGTGCCGCGTGCACGAGCGCATCGCTGCGATCGAGGCCGACGAGGACGGCAACGATGATTGATCGAATTCCGCCGGACAACGATCAACGCGAAGCCGCGCTGGATATCACGCGCTCCTTGATCGTGCAGGCGCCGGCGGGCTCCGGCAAAACGGCGCTGCTCGTCAGACGCTACCTGCGGTTGCTGGAGTCGGTGCAGCAGCCGGAGGAAATCGTCGCCATCACGTTTACCCGGAAGGCGGCGGCGGAAATGCGCAGCCGCGTGATCGACCTGGTTTCGCCCGAAGTGGCATCGCGTCTGAGAATCCAGACCATCGACGCGCTGTGCGCCGCGCTGACCGTGCAGATGCCGGTGCTTTCGCGCTTCGGCGCGCAACCGGGCATTGCCGAGGATCCCTCGGAGTTATACCGCGAAGCTGCGGCGCGCACGCTGGCGGAAATCACGTCGCCAGTGGCGCGGCTGCTCGCGCATTTGGACAACAACGTGGCGCAGGCCATCGGACTGCTGGCCGGCATGCTCGAGCGGCGCGACCAGTGGTTGCGGCAGACGGGAGAAGCGCCGACCCGCGCCGAACTCGAGGCCGCGCTTGTCGCGGAGCGTGCGCGCATGATCGATCGCGCCCGCGCGCTTCACGCGGGGGCGTCGCCCGAACTCGCGCAGGAAGTGCTCACGAAAAAGGGCGAGTGGCGAAAACGGCCGCCCGCACCGCAGGAGCTGACGGCGGTTCCCGGGCTCGAGGAGGCGCTCGCGGCGCTGCTGCAGTTGCCGCCACCCGCCTATACCGAATCGCAATGGGAAACGCTCGACGCCATCCTCGCCTTGCTGAAGCCTGCGGTCGCGCAGTTGCTCATATTGTTCGGCGAGCGCGGCGAGGTGGACTTTACCCAGATTGCGCACGGTGCGCTGCAGGCGCTCGGCACGCCGGACGAGCCGACGGACCTCCTGCTGTCGATGGACGTTCGCGTGCGACATCTGCTGGTGGATGAATTCCAGGACACGTCCAACTCGCAGTGGGAACTGCTCGAGCGGCTGACTGCCGGCTGGCAGCAGGGAGATGGGCGCACGGTGTTTGTCGTCGGCGATCCGATGCAATCCATTTATCGCTTCCGCGACGCGCAGGTCGGGCTGTTTCTGCACGCGCGCAGGCATGGTCTGCCCGCCGTGCATCTGCATCCGCTTACGCTGTCGACAAACTTCCGTTCGCAGGCGAACATCGTCGAGTGGGTCAATCGCGTGTTTCCCGGGGTGCTGCCTCCGGCGGAGGACGAAGCATCCGGCGCGGTGCCTTACTCGCCGTCGGTGCCGTTTCACGAGCCCGATCCCGCAGGCGAACCCACGCTGGAGATCTTTGCCGGCCGCGACGCCGAAGCGCGCCGCGTGGTCGAGCTGGCGAAAGCAGCGACCGGCAAGACCGCGATCCTGGTACGTAACCGCAGCCATCTCGATGCCGTGGTGCCGGCGCTGAAGGCGGCCGGCGTCCGCTACCGTGCGGTGGAGATCGAACACCTTGGCGAGAAACAGGTGGTGCAGGATCTCTACGCGCTGACCCGCGCACTGACGCACCTTGCCGACCGCGTGGCCTGGCTCGCGATCCTGCGTGCGCCGTGGTGCGGCCTCACACTGGACGAACTTTCCGCCTTCTTCGAAGGCAGGAACGCACACACCATCTGGGAACTGATGCAGGAGCAACCGCGGCTCGCGTGCATGCGGGAAGTGCTCGCGCACGCACTCCGCGGGCGCACGCGCGGCACCCTGCGCGATTGCGTCGAGGGCGTGTGGCTTGCGCTTGGCGGCCCGGCCTGTGTCGAGGATGCCACGGACCTCGAGGACGCCGAGATCTTCTTCGACGAACTCGAACGCCTGGAACAGGCAGGAGAGCTCGAAGATTTCTCCGCGCTCAGCGAAAGCCTGGAAGAGCTCTTCGCCCTCCCCGATGTCAGCGCCGGCCCGGAGGCGGTCGAGATCATGACCATCCACAAGGCGAAGGGCCTTGAGTTCCACACTGTCATCGTTCCGGGGCTCGATCGCCCCCCGCGCTCGGGAAGCAAGCCGCTTTTCGCGTGGCGATTTCTGCCTTCGCCGCTGGACGAAGAACGCGCCCCGGCGTCCCCTGCGCAGGCTGCCGGAGCGAGACATCTCCTGCTCGCTCCGATCGACGAAACCGGTGGCGACCGGGAGCCCCTGTATGACTATGTGCAGCAACTCGACCGTCAGGCCGAGGACATCGAGGCCGGGCGGCTGCTGTATGTCGCGGCGACCCGCGCCGAGGCGCGCCTGCATCTGCTTGGCTGCCTGAAGGTGGACGACGACGGAGTGGTGAAGATGCCGTCTCGGCGTTCGCTGCTGGGCCTGGCTTGCGCCGCACTGCCGAACCTGCCGCTCCCGTCGCCTTCCAGCGGGAACGCGGCCGAAAAAAAGGAAGCGATTGGCGACGGCATCAGCCCGGCCGGCGCACTGCGCAGGCTGCCGGCAGACTTCCGTTTGCCTGATGCGCCGGAACCGGTTGCGTGGGGTGGTCCGCCCGAGGATCGGGAACCTGCCGTGCCGATCGAGTTCTCCTGGGTCGGCGTCACCGCGCGCCACGCCGGCAGCGTGGTGCACCGTTGGCTGCAGACCATTGCGGACGACGCGATGCAGGGATGGGACCGGCGGCGGATAGAAGGCCTGCGGGATCTGTCCCGCGGCATGCTCGCAGCGCGCGGCGTGGCGGACGCCGAACTCGATGCGGCCGTGGCGCGCGTGATCGCGGCACTCTGCCGCTGCCTGGAAGATGCGCGCGGGCGCTGGCTGCTCGGGCCGCAGCGCGATGCCCGCAGCGAGCTGCGCATCACCACGCTTGCCACCGGCGAACGCCGCAGGCTGGTCATCGACCGTACGTTTACCGACGCGGACGGCCGGTGCTGGATCGTCGACTACAAGACCAGCAGTCACGAAGGCGCCGACATTGAGGCCTTTCTCGATCGCGAGCGGGAGCGTTACCGTGCGCAACTGGAAAGTTATGCTGCTGCCCTGCGGGCGCAGCGCCCGATGCTTGCGCTCTACTTCCCGTTGCTGTCGGGGTGGCGTGAGTGGGAAGGCGGCACGGATTGACGTTATCCTGCGCGATCTGAACAAGAACAACCCAGTGAGGAAGGGAACATGAGGCTCAAGGACAAGGTGGCGTTCATCACCGGCGGCGCGTCCGGCATGGGCGAGGCCATGGCACGCCTGTTTGCGCGCGAGGGCGCGAAAGTATTGATCGGTGACATCCTCGAAAGCGAGGGCGCAGAAGTGGCGAAATCGATCCTGACGGACGGCGACGAGGCGCTGTTCGTTGCGCTCGACGTGTCGAAGGAGGACCAGTGGCGTGCCGCGATCGTAGTGTCGCTGGCACGTTACGGAAAGCTGGACGTGCTCGTTAACAACGCCGGCATCAGCGGCGCGGTGGCGGACCGTACCAGCACCGAATACTTCGACAAGCTGATGGCGGTGAACGCGCGCGGCACCTTTCTGGGCATGAAGCACGCGATTCCCGAGATGAAGAAGGCCGGCGGCGGTTCGATCGTCAATTTCTCGTCCATCTCCGGCTTTGTCGGGCAGGAGTTCATTCACATGGGTTACAACGGCGCCAAGGCCGCGATCCGGGTGATGACCAAGTCCGCGGCAGCACAGTACGGACCGGATGGCATCCGCGTGAACTCGGTGCATCCCGGCATCATGCCGCCCATGCGCACCTCGGTGACGGCGGCAGATCCCAAGCTGCGTGAAAAGGTGCTCGCATCGGTCCCGCTGCGCCGTGCCGGTACCGTGGAAGAGGCGGCCTACGCCGCGCTGTTCCTCGCTTCCGATGAGGCGTCCTACGTCACGGGCAGCGAACTCGTGGTGGATGGCGGCTACCTGGCCGTCTGACGACGCATGCCCACGATCGAGACCGACGACGGTGTAAAGCTGTACTACGAAGAGGCCGGCTCGGGTACGCCCATCGTATTCGCGCACGAGTTCGCAGGGGATCATCGAAGCTGGGAACCGCAGCTCCGGCATTTTTCGCGCCGCTACCGCTGCATCGCCTACAACGCGCGAGGTTATCCGCCCTCGGATGTGCCGCCGAATGCGGATCGCTACTCGCAACAGCGCGTGTGCGACGACATCCGCTGCGTGCTGGATGCACTCGGTATCGATCGCGCGCATATCGTCGGCCTGTCGATGGGCGCGTTTGCCACACTGCATTTCGGCATGGCGCATGGCGCGCGCGCACTTTCCCTCGTTACCGCCGGTATCGGGCACGGCGCGCACCCGGCGCAGTCCGAGCAGTTTCAGCGCGACTCGGCTGCCCTCGCCGACACCATCCTCGAGAAAGGCATGGCGCACGCGGCGGAAACCTACGGGCACAGCGCCTATCGCACGCAACTGCGCGACAAGGATCCCCGCGGCTTCGCGGAATTCCTGCACAATCTCGCGGAGCACTCGGCGACCGGCTCGGCGAACACCATGCGCGGCTATATGGCGCGACGGCCGTCGCTGTACGATTTGCGCTCCGACCTCGCGCGCATTCCCGCGCCGCTGCTGATCGTCGCCGGCGACGAAGACGAGCCCACGCTCGAACCGTCTCTGATGCTCAAGCGCACCATCGCCACCTCGGCGCTGGTCGTGCTGCCGAAGTCCGGACACATGATGAACCTGGAAGAACCCGCGCTGTTCAACCGCGTGGTCGAGGATTTTTTCCGCCAGGTCGAAACCGGCCGCTGGCTATCGCGAACGCTGCCGGCAGGCGGAAATCAGGCAAAGAACTGATTCACTACGGAGGACACGGAGGAAAACCAAGAATAAGGAGAAACTTGACGCGAAGAACGCAAAGGAGCGCAAAGAACGCAAAGGAAAACCAGGAATCTCTTTGTGTCTTCGTGCCTTCGTGTTTCGCTCTTCAGGTCTTTCCTCCTTGTCCTCCGTGGCAGGAAGTTCTTGTAGAGTACGTGCATGCCATCGAACGAAGCGCTTTCGCATCTCCGGGTCATCGATCTCACGCGCGTGCGCGCGGGGCCGACTTGCGTGCGGCAGTTCGCGGACTGGGGCGCGGATGTGATCAAGGTGGAAATGCCGCCAGGGATCGGCGACGAGCCGCTCGGCGCGCGCGAGGGATCGGACTTTCAGAACCTGCATCGCAACAAGCGCTCGATCACGTTGAACCTGAAGCAACCGCGCGGCGTCGAGATCCTGAAGCGTCTGGTGATGACCGCTGACGTGCTGGTGGAGAACTACCGGCCGGACGTGAAGCACAAGCTCGGCATCGACTACGACACGCTGTCGGCGCTTAACCCGCGGCTGATTTACGCCAGTATCTCCGGCTTTGGAGAAGACGGGCCGTATCGCGAACGCGCGGGCTTCGACCAGGTCGCGCAGGGCATGGGCGGGCTGATGTGGGTGACCGGACTGCCCGGACAGGGTCCCGTGCGGGCAGGCATTCCGGTCGCGGACCTGAGTGCAGGGCTGTACGCCGCGCTCGGTGTGCTGATCGCGCTGCAGGAGCGAAGCCGATCCGGCAAGGGTCAATGGGTGCAGGCGTCACTGCTGTCCGCGATGGTGTCCATGATGGATTTTCAGGCTGCGCGCTGGCTGGTCGAAGGCGAAGTTCCCGGGCAGGCTGGCAACGATCATCCGACCTCGATGCCGACCAGCGTGTATCCGACGGCGGACGGTTTCGTAAACGTCGCAGCTGCCGGCAATGTCATCTTCCGGCGCCTGTGCGAAGCTTTTGCCGCACCCGAGCTCGCCGACGATTCGCGATTCGCGACGCCGCCGCTGCGTTCTGAGCATCGAGCGGCGCTCAACGAGGCGATCGCGGAACGCACGTGCAGGTACGCCTCTGCCGAGTTGATCGAACTGCTGAACCGCGCCGGCGTGCCCTGCGGCCCGATCTACAGGATGGACCAGGTATTTGCAGATGCCCAAGTGCGTCATCTCGGCATGGCGGCGCCGGTCGCGAAACCGGATGGCGGCGAAGTCGATCTGGTTGCGCCGGCGATGCGTCTCGGCCGCACCCCGGCAAAACTCAGGCGCACACTGGGTGCAGCCGGCGAGCACAATGAAGCCATCCTGCGCGAGCTCGGCTATTCCGAATCCGAGATCGCGGGGCTGCGTGCCGAACAGGTGATCTGAGGAGCAGGCGTGAGCGAAGCGAAACTGCGGGTGGAGCGCGACGGGCCGGTCGGCATCATGTTGTTCGACAACCCGGCGCGGCGCAATGCGATCGCCGCGGACATGTGGCGCGCGATTCCGCCGGCGCTTGCGGATTTCGGCGCCGATGAAACCATACGCTGCATCGTCCTGCGCGGCGCGGGGGAGGTTGCGTTTGCCGCCGGCGCGGATATCTCGGAGTTCGAGGAGAAGCGCGCTGGCAGCGACGCGGTGAAGGCTTATGAAGCGCAAGTCGACGCCGCGCATGCTGCACTCGAGAAATCGCCCAAGCCGGTGATCGCGCTCATACACGGCTTCTGCGTCGGCGGCGGGTTAGCGTGCGCCCTGTCATGCGACCTGCGTTATGCGGGCGAATCCAGCCGTTTCGCGATTCCGGCCGCGCGCCTCGGCGTGGGGTATGGCGTGCGCGGGCTGAACCGCCTGGCCGCGACCGTCGGTCATGCCGCCGCCCGCGAGATCATGTTCACCGCGCGCCGGTATGACGCCAGAGAGGCGCTCGCAATGGGACTGGTCAATCGTGTTTTCCCGGACGCCGAACTGGACCGGGCGGTGCGCGAAATCGCCGGGCAGATCGCGAAAAATGCGCCACTGACCATCGCCGCATCCAAGAGCGTCATCAATGCGATCGTCGAGCCGCATGGCGATTTCAGCGAAGGCGTCGCCAGGGTCGAGCGCTGTATGCAAAGCGAAGACTACGCGGAAGGGCGCCGCGCATTCATGGAAAAGCGCTCGCCGAAGTTCAAAGGCAGATAAGCCCAGATGAAGGCGAAACACCAAGAACACCAGGAATACCAGAAGTCGGACCGACGGTTCTTGCATTTGTTGGTGCCCTTGGGGTCTTGGTGATGAAAATTTTCCTTTTCTATCTGGCCCTCACCCGGCGTTGAGCATTGAGGGGTACGGGGCCGGAGTTGAATGTCCGAAAATGGCTAGCGCGCGACCCCGGGAGCGGGCAGGATGCTGACATGCCATTCGACTTCGAAGCCTGCTACCAGGCGCTGATCAGCCGCGATCCCCGGTTCGACGGGCTGATGTTCGTCGGCATCGCGTCCACCGGCATCTATTGCCGGCTGGTGTGCACCTCGCGCCGGCCGCTGCGGCGCAGCTGCACCTTCTACGCGAACGCCGCCGCGGCGGAGCAGGCAGGGTACCGCCCCTGCCTGCGTTGCCGTCCGGAACTGGCGCCGGGCAATGCACTGGTCGATTCGCATAACCGGCTGGCGGTCGCGCTCGGGCGGCGCATCGAGGAGGGTGCGCTGAACGAGATCAGCGTGCCGGGCCTAGCGGCGGAACTGGGTATCAGCGACCGGCACCTGCGCCGAGTGATCCAGGAAGAGTTCGGCGTGTCGCCGAACAAACTGCTGGAAACCCAGCGCCTGCTCACCGCGAAGCTGCTGCTCACCGATACCACGCTGCCGATCACCGAGATCGCGTATGCGAGCGGGTTCTCCAGCCTGCGACGGTTCAACGACGCGTTCGTTTCGAACTACCGGCTGAGCCCGTCCCGGTTCAGGCGCGATTCCGGCGTTGCAGGCGCGCGTGCAGCCGGGCAGTTCACCTTCGAGCTCGGCTACCGCCCGCCGCTGGACTGGGAGGCGCTAATGGAGTTTCTGTCGAACCGCTTGTACGGTGGCGTCGAAGCGATCATCGGTGGACGCTATCTGCGCACCGTGAATTTGGACGGGCGTCGCGGCTGGATCCGTGTCGGGCCGGCGAAAGGCCGCGACGCACTGGCGGTGGAAGTGGCGGCGGAACTCGGGCGATCGATCCCCGCCGTGCTGACGCGCGTGCGGCGTCTGTTCGATCTCGGCGCCGAGCCGCTGCGCATCGCCCGGCGCCTCGGCAAGCTCGCGGCGAAGCGCCCGGGACTGCGTCTGCCGGGCGCCTTCGACAGCTACGAGGTTGCGATCCGCGCCGTACTCGGGCAGCAGATCAGCGTCAAGGCGGCGACTACGCTGGCCGGGCGATTCGCGCAGGCCTACGGTGCAGCGGTGGAAATGCCCTTTCCCGAACTGCGCCTGTTGATGCCTTCCGCGCAGGAAGTCGCTCGCAGCACGCCCGCAGCACTGACGCGAATCGGCGTGACCTCGGCGCGCGCGCATACCCTGCTCGCGGTGTCGCGCGCGATGGCGGAGAATCCGAATCTGCTCGACCCCGGCGCGGACGTCGATGCTGCGCTCAAGCGTATCAAGACGATTCCGGGCATCGGCGAATGGACGGCGCAGTACCTTGCAATGCGTGCGTTTGCCTGGCCGGATGCGTTTCCTGCGACCGACCTCGGCATCCGCAAGGCGCTCGGCGCGGACGATGAACGGAAGATCCTGGCGCGCGCCGAGTCCTGGCGGCCGTGGCGCGGCTATGCCGCGATGCATCTGTGGAGAACCCTGACATGACCACTTATTTCACCGAGTATCCGAGCCCGATCGGTCCGCTGCTGCTGATGTCGGATGGTGCATCGCTGGTCGGATTGCATACCGAAAACGACAAGCATCGTCCGGCGGTCCAGGCAGGCTGGATACGCGACGATGACGCGAAACCGTTTGCATCCACGCGTGCGCAGCTCGATGCATACTTTGCGGGGAGGCTGACCGCGTTCGACCTGCCGCTCGCACCGCAGGGAACCGCGTTCCAGATCACGGTGTGGCAGACGCTGCGCGGCATCCCGTTCGGCGAAACCATTTCCTACGGCGAACTGGCGCGTCGGATCGGCCGCCCGCAGGCCTCGCGCGCGGTCGGCCACGCAAATGCGCGCAATCCGATCTCCATCATCGTGCCGTGCCACCGCGTGATCGGCGCTGACAGTTCGCTTACCGGTTACGCCGGTGGCCTCGAGCGCAAGCGCATGCTGCTCGCGCACGAAGCCGAGGCACGCGCGCCGCTGTTCGCGGCAGGATAGCGGTCGGCGACGCTTTTCCGGAACGAAATGCGGTGCAAGTTCGGGTAGGATGTTTCCGACGGAAACAGGGCGGCATCCCGCGCCGGCTCGTCGACTGCGGCCCGGTATACGGCCGCGGCCGATCCTCGCAGGAGGACACATGAAAAAATCCATTCTTAACCTGGCCGGCGTGATGCTGTTCTGCGCGGGGCCAGCCTTCGGCCTGAACGTCGAAGCGAATGTCGAGGGCCCATTGCTGACGAAGCAGCGCGCGATCGAACTCGTCAGGCAAAAGGTCGGCGGCGAGGTCGCGCAGGTGCCGGACGTCGGACAGGGCGGAAATCACCGGCTGTATGTGCGCGTGGTATCGCAGCACGTCGGCCCCGGCAGCCGCTTCCTGTACTTTGTCGACATTCAGCTGCAGCGTCGCGTGCTCGACTACGAGACCGGGCGCATCTACTGGGCGTGGACACAGACGGCGACGTCCTGGGGCACGGTGCCTTCGGAAACGGAACTGCGCGAGGCCGTCGTCGAATTGATGGACGAGCGGGTCAAAACCTGGAAGCCTGACTGAACTGACACAGTCGTCTGGCTGTAGAAAGCCGGCAGATGCAGTTCATCGATCTGAAAACCCAGTACCACGCACTGCGCGACGCCATCGACGCGCGCATTGCCAGCGTGCTTGCACATGGACAATTCATTCTCGGCCCCGAGGTGCGAGAGCTCGAGGAGCGGCTGGCGGTGTACTCCGGGGCAAAGCATTGCATCTCCGCGGCTTCCGGCACCGACGCGCTGCTGATCTCGCTGATGGCGCTGGAGCTCAAGCCCGGCGACGAGGTGATCACCACGCCTTTCAGCTTCGCTTCCGCGGTGGAAGCCATCTCGCTGCTCGGCGGTCGTGCAATTTTCGTCGATGTCGAAGCAGACACCGCAAATATGGACTTCACCGGAATCGAAACGGCCATCACGCCCCGCACGCGCGCCATCCTGCCGGTTGCCCTGTATGGTCAACCTGCCGACATGACGGAAATCAACTCGATCGCTGCGCGCCACACACTGCCGGTGGTGGAAGACGCGGCACAGAGTTTCGGCGCACGTTACCAGAGCCGCTGCAGTGGCAACCTTTCGACCATCGGCTGCACCAGTTTCTATCCGTCCAAGCCGCTCGGCTGCTATGGCGACGGCGGCGCGATATTCACCAACGACGACGCGCTCGCGACCGCCATGCGCGAGATCCGCAGCCATGGGCAGGAAAGCGCCTACCGGCATACGCGTATCGGCGTGAACGGGCGGCTGGATACCATTCAGTGCGCGGTGCTGCTGGCCAAGCTGGACCGTTTCGACTGGGAGATCGAACGCCGGCAGGCGATTGGTGCGCGCTACGACAGTCTGCTGCGCGAGCGTGCGCCGAAGGTGCGCCTGCTGCACGTCAAACTGGAGCGTACCTGCATATATGCGCAATATACGGTGCGCGTGGCGAATCGCGACCGGGTGCGGGCAAAGCTGACGGAAGCCGGCATTCCCACCGCGGTCCACTATCCGGTGGCGCTCCATCACCAGCCTGCCTATGCTGCCATGCACCGCGGTGAGTCCTATCCTGTGGCCGAACAACTCGCGCGCGAAGTGATGAGCCTGCCGATGTATCCCGACCTCGACGAAGCCACCCAGGACACGATCATCGATGCTGTGGGGAAAGCAACTGGCTGAAGGCGAAGATAAAAAGCGAAACACGAAGACACGAAGGCACGAAGAAAACAAGGAGACCCTTACTGGGTTCCTTTGCGTCCTCTGCGCTCCTTTGCGTTGAGATTCCCTTTATGTATTTTCTCTTCGTGTCTTCGTGTCTTCGTGTTTCGCTTTTCTGTTCTGTGCCCATCAAGGGAAACTAGTCAGCGCCCGCGGATGCGATGGCAGATCAGCAGCGCGAGCTCGAGCGCGCGGCGGGCTTCCTGGCCGTTTGCGGCTGAGTGTTTGCCTCTGCGCACCGCTTCGATAAAAGCCGCGAGCTCCGCTTCAAGGGGATCGCCTTCCGGGAACTCGCTGCGGTCCAGCGCGATGCCGGGTATTGGGCCGCGGGTCGCACTCGCATCCTTGCAGGCGCTATCGATCACGCGGTCCTGGAAGTCGATGCCAATGTAGCCTTCGGGCTGGAACACGCGCAGCCTGCGCATCGACTTCGCGCTCACCCTGCTGGCGGTTACGTTGGCTACACAGCCGTTCTCGAACTCGATCCGCGCATTGGCGATGTCGACGCCGTCAGTCAGTACCGGCACGCCGCTCGCGCGAACTTCTGCGACAGGCGAGTCGACCAGCCACAGGATGATGTCGAGGTCGTGAATCATCAGGTCGAGCACCACGTCGACATCGGTTCCACGTGGCTTGAACGGCGCGAGACGATGAGATTCGATGAATCGCGGCGCGTTGATGCGGCTGCGCGCCGCGATCAGCGCGGGATTGAATCGCTCCAGATGTCCCACGTTCAGGACCGCGCCGCTCGCCGTGGCCGCCGCCACGACGCGATCCGCTTCCTCCAGTGTCGCGGTGAGCGGTTTTTCCACGAGGACGTCGATGCCTTCGCGCAGCAGTGCTTCTGCCACTTCGGCATGCGCCTGTGTCGGTACCGCCACCGTCGCAGCGTCAATTTTTCCAATCACATCCCGGAAACTGGCGACAGAACTCGCGCCGACCCTGGCTGCGATCTCGTCGCGGCGAGCGCTGTCGGTGTCGACGATGTATTCGATGATGACGCCTGGAAGGCGCGCGAGCCTGTCGACATGCCGGCT
This sequence comes from Burkholderiales bacterium, assembly GCA_040880425.1. GTDB lineage: Bacteria > Pseudomonadota > Gammaproteobacteria > Burkholderiales > Eutrophovitaceae > DATKEK01. The sequence goes on from JBBDIL010000021.1 coordinate 37,131, forward strand.
GCCGAAATACCCGACCCCGATTACCGCTACGCGTACCGTTTTCATGGCGTGTTCCCGTAATCAGCCAGCCCTGGTCTGTCAATACGAATGAAATCCGAGAAAAGCGACACACGAAGGCACACAACACGACGCGAAGCGGCTTGTTGCGGCGTAGGCTCATGTTTGCGTAGCCAACATGATGCCGAAGGCAAAGACACGGAGAAAAGCAACAAAACTCTTTCGGGTGCTTCTTTGCTCCCTTTGCGTGGAGGTTCTCTATTTATGCTGTTCCTTCGTGCCTTCGTGCCTTCGTGTTTCGCTTCTCCATGGATCCTCTCCGATATCAGTAAAACCTTGCCTCACCCGGCGGACGGGTCTTGAAGCGTTTATGCATCCAGTTGTATTGCTCGGGCATTTCTAGGATGCGCTCCTCGATGAACGCGTTCATGCGCCGGGCGTCCGCCTCAAGGTCGCCGCTCGGGAAATCCTTCCAGGCCGGGTAGACGCGCACCTCGTAGCCCCTGCCGCCGGGCAGCATGCGCGTAACCGCCGGCACTACCTGCGCATGCGCAAGCTGCGCCACGCGAGACACGCCGGTAATGGTGGCGGCGGAAACGCCGAAAAACGGCACGAACACCGAGTCGCGCGGGCCATAATCCTGATCCGGCAGATAGTAGAAGGGCAGGCATTTGCGCATTTCGCGGATCACCGGCCGTATGCCGTCTTGCCGAGAAAACAGCCGGACCGGCTTGAAGCGGCTGCGATGGCGCCGTAGCAAGTCGTTGATGAAGGGGTCTTTCTGGTTCGCGTACATGCTGACCGCCTCGCTTTCGATCGACAGGCGCGTCGCACCGGCGTCCAGTCCGACAAAATGCGGCGCCAGAAGAATCGTTGGCTTCGACAGGGATTCGGCGAAGCGTTCCGGGTTGACGATGCGTACCAGACGCTTGATCCGGCGCGCCGAAGACCAGAACAGTATTCCATGATCGAACAGCGCCTGCCCCACGGCGGCGAAGTGACGCTTGGCGAGCGCAACGCGTTCGTGTTCCGGCATGTCGGGAAAGCACTTCGCCAGGTTGGTGAGGCAGACGCGCCTGCGTTCGTGGATCAGGTGATAACCGAGCCTGCCCAGACCCGCGCCGATCAGGGCGAGCAGCGGAAGAGGCAGGAAACGCAGCAGCCAAAGCAGCCCGACTGCAAGTCGCGTCAGCACGGCGATTCTCCGCGCAGGCGCTGCACTGCGCGGTTGCCAGTCGTGCGGGGCGATCTTCCTGCCGGCCATTGGATCGGGGAAATGACGGTAGCCTCTCTATGCATCAGAAGAACAGGAAGCCGTTTCGAAACGCTTCCGCTCTCCGTCTTGTTGCAGGGCACTCGCGCAGCGAGACTGCGGACAGGGTCGCCGCAGAACGAGTGATGTTTGCCGCGATTTTATCCCAGTGACGGCGCGGCCCGTGCTGCAGGGCAAAATTGCAGTAGCCCTGATCGATCGGAAGCAGGCAAAATGCAGGTCGTCATGAGAACCATCGTTTATGCATTCATGCTGACGGCTCTGCTGGGGGCCGGTTCAGCGCAAGCGATCACGATCGAGGCATTGATCGAAGGGCCGCTGATGAAGCGCGACCGCGTGGTCGAGTTTGTCGGCGAGCGGGTGACAGGGCCGGTGGCACGGATTCCGGAGGTCGAGCGGGGCGGGAAGTACCGCCTGCTGGTGCGAGTGTCCTCGCAGCACATCGGTGCACCCAGCCGCTACCTGTGCCTGGTGGAATTCGAATTGCAGCGGCAGGTGATCGAGCAGGATACCGGCTTCGTATACTGGGCAATGATTCACTCCACCACCGCGTGGGGCACGGTGCCCTCCGAAACCGAACTCTGGAACACGATCGGCGATCTCGTCGGCAAGCGGGTAAACAACTGGACGGTGGACTGAAACCGTTTCTGCCTGTCCTTGTCGCACACTTCGCGCGTGCGGCGCCGGGCGGTACCGCAACTCCCTCCTGTAGCGCGGCAGATCGCCTTCTGCATGTGCTGACGCCCACGTGAACTGCGGCACAGGCAGCCATCACCGGATGAGATCCAGGCAGGAAATGGTCGCCTGATCTTGCACAGCACCATGGGTGCGCTGGCCCGCAGGCACGGAACTCCACTATGATGGCCGCTATCCGGAGTCCGCAAGGCGCGACGATTCGACGCGACCCGGGACCGTGCATACGGGAGGAGAGCATGAGAGCAGTTCATCTGCCTGCAGCCTTTGCATTTCTGTTCGGACGGCTGAAACCCGCGTCGATCGCCGGACTGATCGCGGTGGCATGCCTCGCACTTGCGCCGGCACAGGCCAGGGAGTTGAAAGTCGGCGTCATCTTCGACTATACCGGCCCGTTCGCCGCCGGCGGCTCGCAGGCGGCCGCGGTCGGTACCAAGATTGCAATCGACATGATCAACGAGCGCGGCGGCGTGGAAGGCTACAAGATCAACGCCATCTACGCCGACGCGCAATCGCGCGCCGAAGTCGCGATCAACGAGGCCACGCGCTTGCTTGAGCGCGAGAAAGTGGATCTCATCATGGGCGTGTATTCGAGCGCGCACTGCGTGCCGATGGCGCAGCGTGTGGACGCCGCGAAACGGTTCATGTGGATCAACGTGTGCGTCGCCTCAAGCGTGCTGAAGGACAGAAACCTGAACTATGTGTTCCGCGCGCAGACGCACACCGATCAGTTTGGCGAAGCCTCCTGCACCTTTCTCAATGAGAACGCGAAGAGCCGGCTGAAGAAGGAACCGAAAGACCTGCGCGTGGCGATCATCTACGAGGATGGCCCGTATGGCGCCGGTGTTGCCGAGGGCAACGAGCGCGCCTGCAAGACGCTGGGCATGCGCGTGGTGATGAAGGAAGGCTACGCGGCGACCGCGCCCGACCTTTCCAGCCTGGTCACCAAACTGCGCCGCGCACGCGCGGACGTGATTCTGCATACCGGTTACAACCCGGATATCACGCTGTTCTGGCGCCAGGCCCGCGAGCAGGGGTTGCGCTGGGCGGCGCTGATCGGCCACGGCGCGGGCTACGGGCAATACGACCGCTTGCGCAGCACGCTCGGCGAAGACGCCGAGTACATTTACAACGTCGATCCGGTTGCCGCACAACTGCTGGACCCGAAAACGCTCAAGCCCGGGCTCGGCGATCTGACGAAAGAGATGATCAGGCGCTACAAGGCCGAGAGCGGTGCTGATGTGGTGCCGCCGCATGTGGCGATGGGTTTCAACCAGACCTGGATCTTTCTGACCGATGTGCTGCCGCGTGCTATCAGGAAGTACGGCGGTGTCGATGCGGAATCGCTGCGCAAGGCTGCCCTCGATACCGATATTCCGGTTGGCGGCACCATCCAGGGCTACGGCGTGAAGTTCCACCGGCCGGGCCATGCAATGGCCGGGCAGAACGAACGCTCGTTCCCGGTGGTGATGCAGTACGCCGGCGGCGACACCAAAGTCGTGTGGCCCGCCAACCTGCGCACCGCCGACCCGGTGCTGCCGCTGCCCAAGGGCCATCGTTACTCGAACCAATAAAACAAAACACGCGAACCACAGAGGCACAGAGGCACAGAGAACGACAGACTCGGTCGTGCAGATCGAAAAGAGCCGCGATACGGCATGCAGTTGCTACCGTGACCGGAAGCAAAGTTGCAGGATGTTCATGTTCGTTTGAGTGCTTTCTCTGTGTCTCTGCGCCTCTGTGGTGGATTCGAATCTGGGGGAGGGAGATGCTGGCCGTTGAGGGGCTGACCAAGGTGTTCGGCGGGTTCACTGCGGTGAACGGGGTCTCGTTCGAGGTGAAGGAAGGCGAGATCCTCGGGCTGATCGGCCCGAACGGTTCAGGTAAAAGCACCACCTTCAACCTGATCTCGGGCGCGCTGACGCCGACTGCCGGCGCGGTGAAATTTCTCGGACGCGACCTCGCCGGCCAGCCCGCCAATCGCGTGGCGCATCACGGCATCGCCCGCACTTTCCAGATCCCGCGCCCGTTTCGCAGGCTCTCGCTGGTCGAGAACGTCGCCCTCGCCGCGTACTACGGCCAGGAGGACCGCCCGTCCCGCGAAGAGGCCTTTGCGCAGGCGAGAGAAGTACTGGAAATGCTGAAACTTCCTGCGGGTCCCGACGCGCGCGTGGACGGACTCGGTGCCGCCGGCCTCAAGAAGCTCGAGCTTGCGCGCGCGCTCGCCACCAAACCGAAACTGCTGCTCGCCGACGAGTCGCTGGGCGGTCTGGATGAACAGGAAATGGAACAGGCCGCGGAACTGCTTGCCAGCATCCGCGCGCAGCGCGGCGTCACCATCGTCTGGGTCGAACACATCATGGGCGTGCTGATGCGCGTGGTGGACAGGTGCGTGGTGCTGGACCACGGTGAAGTGATCGCGCAGGGCAAGCCGGAAGCGGTTGCGCACGACCCGAAGGTAATCGAGGTCTATCTCGGCACCGACGCCCAGGACGTGCAGGCCACGGTTGCCGCGAGGAGCATCTGATGCTGTCGCTGAAGAACATCTCCGCCGGCTACGGCAGCTTTCAGGCGTTGTTCGATGTCAGCCTGGAAGTGAAAGCAGGAGAGACGGTGGCGGTGATCGGCCCGAATGGCGCGGGCAAGACCACGCTGCTGCGCGTCATCTCGCGGCTGATCGACGTCACCCATGGCGAGATGAAGATGGAAGGCCGGCGATTGAACGGTCTGCCGGCGCACGATGTGATCGGCTGCGGCATTGCACACGTGCCGGAGAATCGCCGGCTGTTTCCGAAGCTTACCGTCGAAGACAACCTGCGCATGGGTGCGTACGTGCCACAGGCGCGCGCGCACTTTGCCGAAAGGCTCGAGCGCGTGTATCAGCTTTTCCCGCGCATGCACGAGCGCCGCAGACAGTTCGCCGGCACGCTCTCAGGCGGCGAACAGCAGATGTGCGCCATCGGCCGCGCGCTCATGTCCGGACCGAAACTGCTGCTGCTGGACGAACCCTCGGCCGGGCTCGCGCCGGTCGTGGTGCAGTCGATCTTCGAAGTGGTGAGGGAGATGCGCGACGAAGGTTATACCGTGCTGATCGTCGAACAGAACATCCGCCAGGTGCTGAAAGTCGCCCAGCGCGGCTACCTGCTCGAAACCGGCCGCATCCGCGCCGCCGGCAGCGCCAAGGAGCTGCTCGAAACCGACGAAATCCAGAAGGCGTATCTGGGACTGTAAAAGACTCTCACCGCAAAGGCGCAAAGGACGCGAAGGAAATGCGAAAAGAGCAAAACTCACCACCAAGACACCAAGACACCAATAGCACCAAGAGAATTCAAGAAGCATTCCTGTTTTTCTTGGTGTCCTTGGTGTCCTTGGTGTCTTGGTGGTTCGCTTTTGACTTTGCCGTTGGACCGACCGATGGAAATTTTTGACATCTTCCTGCTGGAAGCGATCGTCAATGGACTGCTGTTGGGCGGCATCCTGGCGCTGCTCGCGCTCGGACTGAACCTGATCTTTGGCGTGATCGATGTGGTATGGATCTGCTATGCCGAGCTGATCATGATCGGCATGTACACCATTTTTTTCCTGCACGTGGGTTACGGCTGGCCGCTGGGGCTGGCGTTTCCGGGCGGGGTCGCCGTGGTGGCGGTGCTCGGCGTGCTGCTGCACGTGCTGGTGATCCGGCCGGTGCTCACTGCCGAGCCGATCAACCAGCTGCTGGTCACCGGCGGCGTACTGTTCTTCCTGCAGGGCGCGGCGACGCTGGCGTTCGGCGTGGAGTTCAGGAATCTGGGGGTGTCGCTGCCGACCCTGGAGATCGGCGACATGTTCCTGAGCATGTCACGCGTGATCGCCTTCGGGGTGGCGCTCGCCAGCATGGTCGGCATGTACCTGTTCCTGTCCCGTACCTATCTCGGCATTGCCATCCGTGCCATCGCGCAGGACCGCGGCATCATGCCGCTGATGGGTGTGAATCCCGGGCGGATTTTTGTTATCACCTCCGCACTCGGCGGCGGGCTCGCGGGCCTCGCCGCCTGCCTGCTGGTGCTGCAGTACGACATCCACCCGGCAATCGGGCTGTCGTTCGGACCGATCACCTTCCTGATCTGCGTGCTTGGCGGACTGGGCAACCTGGTCGGCGGCTTCATCGCGGCGTTCATCTTCGCGCAGTTCATTTCGGTGGGCGGCTTCTTCTTCCATATCGAGTGGGGCTATGTGGCCGCCTTCCTGTTCTTCATCGCTTTCATGTTCTGGCGGCCGCAGGGCCTGCTGGGAGGCAAGTCGTGACCCGCGCGCTGCCCTGGATCGGGGTCGCGGTGCTGGCGCTGGTGCCGCTCGGAGGCATGGGTAATTACCCGCTGCACCTGATGATCATGTGCCTGCTGTGGGCATTCATCTACACCGGCTGGGCGCTGATGGGCCGGCTTGGCATGACCAGCCTCGGGCACGGCGCATTCCTCGCGATCGGCGCCTACGGCGTGGTGATGCTGTGGAATCATTTCGCGCTGTCGCCCTGGTTCGGCATTCCGGTTGCGCTCGCAGTTGCCGCGGCGGTGGCATGCGTTATCGGCTATCCGTGTTTTCGGCTGAAGATCGTCGGCCACTATTTCGCGCTGGTGACGCTGGCGCTCGGCGAAGTGGTTCGCATGATCGTCATCGCACTGCGCGATCAGACCGGCGGCTCGCTCGGCACGACGCCGGAAAGCGCGCTCGCCGAAACCGCATGGTCGCTCACCGCGCTGCAGTTCTCGTCCAGGCTGGTGTGGTTCTACATCATCCTCGCCGTTTGGTTCATCGGTCTTTGGGTCTGGACCCGCGTCGACCGCTCGATGGCCCGGCTCGCACTGGAGGCGATCAGCCAGGAAGAAGATGCGGCCGCATCGGTTGGCATGAACGTCACCCGGTTGAAGCTGATGGTGACGGTGATTTCGGCCATGATGACCTGTCTCGGTGGCGCGCTATACGCCCAATACCAGCTCTACGTGAATCCGGAAACGGTGTCCGGCATCGCCATCAGCCTGCAGATCGTGTTCGGCGCGATCGTCGGCGGCATGTTCGTGCGACTCGGCCCGACCGTCGGCGCGGTATTTACCCTGCTGCTGGCCGAAAGCCTGCGCCTCACCTTCGGCCACGACATCCACGGCCTCGACACCACGATCTACGGGTTGATGCTGGTGCTGTTCATCATCTTCATGCCCAAGGGCATCCTGGGCGGCATCCTCGCGGCGTGGCAGAAGTACCGCGCAAGCCCTCGCTCAGTTCCGGCATAAGAGAACAGCGAAACACGAAGGCACGAAGACACGAAGACACGAAGAAGGTTAAAACCTCCTTCACGGATTCCTTTGCGTTCTTGGCGTTCCTTTGCGGTCTTTGCGTTGAGTTTCTCTTTTTTGGGGTTCTTCGTGCCTTCGTGTTTCGCTTCTGTCTTGAAATTCCCTGGGAACTCAGCCGTTGAGCAGCTTTTCGCTCTGGACGCGGCGCAGATCCATTTCGTACTCCAGCTCTTTGATCGGCGGCCGGCAGTAGTGCCAGGTCAGCCCCGCGCCGTTGCCGGTGCGCGGCAAGATCGTGTCTTCGATCAGTGGATGGATGTCGTGCACGGTGTAGATCTGCACTGCACTCGCTTCGCTCCATGACGCACCGAGGCCCTGCAGCCGGTCGTTCATCCGTTCCAGGACGAAGCGCGCCTTCGCCTTCATCCCCGCTGCCGAAACGTCGCCGCGCGCGACGATGTCCTGCGGAAATTTCCCGCCTTCAGGCCACTCGCCGCTGCCGGACACCACGAACGTCGGCGCCGCGCCGGCTGCCGGCACGCTATAGCTGAACGCGTAGAAACAAGGTTCCGCCGACGGATCGATTTCAGGTGCCACGTTCGACCGCGCCACCGGGTTCACCCCGTCGCGGAACAGCCCCCAGTCCTTCAGCACGTCGACATACCCCTCGTTAAAGGATTTGAACCCCTGCGGGCTGAAGGGCTCCGGCGAACGCAACTCGCATGCGCAGAATGCGGTTCGCGGCCTTCCGATGGCCTGCAGATGTGCTTCGATCGCCGCGAATCCCATCGCCACCGGCATCGGCCGTACGAACCGCACCCGCTCGATTGCAAACCCGGCGACCGCCCTGACGCCCTGCGAATAGGGAAATCCGCCCTTTAGAAAAGAAAAGCCGCCGTCTGGAAATGTGATGAGTTCAGGCATTGGACCTAGTTACCATATTAATATGGTATATATCGATCCGATTACCTATTCCAGAACAATTGCGGTTTGAGTCTTATGCTTCGCTGCGATGCGCAAGTAGGTGAGAAACGGAGTGAACTGCTTCACAGACGCGGACGGATCGATCGAGCAAACCCAATCAGAACGCGTTCATCGAACGCTTCAACCGGACCTTCCGCGAGGAGGTGCTCGTGCGGCTCGAAGACGTCCGGGAAGCCGCCTGGTGGTGGATGATCGAGTACAACGAGCAGCGACCGCACGACTCCCTCGATGGCCTCACCCCCATCGAGTACCGTCAAAAACGCGTCAGAATTCTACTTTTGCAATGTCTGCTTGACGGGAATCTTAGGTAAGCATCGGACATTTGCAAAGTCATGCCGCTGCGTATCAACAGTGCTACGTTGTCTCCATCGTAGTAATTGCCACCAACAAATTTGCTAGCGTAAATCAAGCAATTCCGCGCAATGCTTAAAGCGCTATCAAATACATTTGATTCTTTTGGCATTCCAAGAGCATTCTATTGGCGCCTTGAATAATCCGCAGGCAAAGTGCGGTCAAGCATAGTTCGTAGTGAAATTCTTCGAACAGGGGCATGAAAATGTTTCGGCCAAAAAATAAGATCAGGATCGTCCTTTTGTTCTTATTTGGCTCAATTGCTTCGGGCCCTGCATGGAGCCAAGACCAGTCCTTCACTAGGATTCTGGAGGAGCGCAGGCTGAAACTTAAAGAACAGGAAAGTCGTCGGCTTACGATTATTCGCAATCTCGAGTTCAGTGCGCCAATACCTCCACAATTTTGCATCACGCCTCCCAACGTTGTTTCAGGGTCAGATATTGATCCCCATCGGTCTCTGTTCGTACATGACAAGGCAACGCTCGATGCGGGAGACTTCTCCCTTAGGCGAACCTTGTCCCAGCTCAGGCTTCAAGCGAATGCCGCGGGAGCCTCGATAGCAAGGCCCGAAGAGATTTTTCGCGAACTCTGGGATACTCAGAACAGAAAACCAGGTTTAGAGTTAGGCGCGCATTGTGATGACGAAATCGCGGAAGATGGCGTGACAACCACTCTCAACGATTTCCCCCTGAGTTGCCGTCCGGGAGAGGGCGGTGAGGCAACCAGCCTCGTTGGTAGTTGCCTCATAGACGAATACAAACCAATCGCACTAGTTAATCGCCTCGATCTTGCTCATGAGGGATGGCGGAACTGTGGAGAACACAGGATTGTTTATGGAAAAGTGACAGCTTCCGGTCAGAAGAACTTCATCATCTTCGAGGCCGTACTCCCCAATCCGAAACCAGGCTGTCGGGAAAGTTGCCTGCCAGTAGCGCAGTTCTGGGGTGGTCTATCGAATCCAGTGAGATTTCCGAGCCCTAGTTCAAGGGCTCACGCTCTGGAGAGGTTCTTTTACGAGGGGTTACCGGGATTCAGGCCAGTTGTGCACGTTAATCACTACAGCGCCGCTGGCGTAACCGGTACATATGGTTCTTCGGGGAGTGGACAGATCAGGACCAATCAGTTTTTGCAGAGTCCGTGGCTTCTTAAGGAGTTCAAGGTAGCTCTCGACTGTGGCGTTCTCCCTTGCGCATTTGACCTGGTGCCAGTGATGGTGAAGACAAACCCGTTCGGCGAGCAATGGACGTCCACCATTGAACGCCCACATGGCGCTGCATTTAGGGCTGACCTCCTTCTTCAGATCGCGGGTCTCTCATCCAGCGATCTCATGAAGATCAGTTACTCCGTAGATCTTGACCACGATGCAGTGGAGAGCGACTCGCAGACTCCAGGGAGAGTTAAGGATGACTACGTACTCGGACTAGAAGTCACTGGAAACACTTTTGTCTCGGAGCTACAAGCGCGCCTGACCGAACTTGGAATTAGCCTTACCCCAAGCCAGATCGCAGGTCGCGCGTTGGCCAACAGCTGCGCGGGATGTCACATGCCGCAAACATTCAAGTTGAATATTTCGGACCCACCGGGTACCCCAAGCCTGATAGGGCCGGCAAATCTTCCTGGTGGTGGTGTTACTGACACGTGGCCGTTAGCGCTTGGGTTTGTTCACGTAGATGGCACTGAAGGTCAACTCGCTGAGCTTCCTGGTCCGGTCTACGGACCAAGTATGACCGCGTCTGGAAATATCGGCCATCCAATTTCCCCGGCCCTCAAAGACGTATTCTTACCGGATCGCGAACAATTCCTGATTGATCAGCTAAATGGGCCGGAGTGCGCATGTAGACGTCTATTCAGAGGAGTCTCGCAGTCAGCCGTATCATCCTTAGTGCGCTTGCAGGACCAGATGCTGGGGGATTTGAGCAGCAGAATAAAGACTGAGCAATTAGCAATTGCGGGGATTGGGAAGCGCGCACCGCTCTCCAAGGAGCAATTGGCGGACCTGGAGACCCGAACGAATCGTCTAAGAGAACTTGTTGCGGAAGAAATAAAAGCAGTAGATGCGGCCCTCATAAAGAGAGGCGCGCCAAGCGATTCACTTCGGATGGAAACTCAAGTTCTCAAGCTAAAGGCAAGGACTAACGCGAGGGGAGATGCAACAAAGGAGCGAGTCTTAAGACGTCAAGAGATTTTCGAGATAGAGAAGCAGGAGCCGCCGCGGCGTACGGTGACGGGTTCATTCAGGACGCATTGAGCATCAGGATGCGAAGCGTGCCAATTCGTCGAGTCTCCTCCAAATCCCTTCGGGTGAGATACCTTGTATATGCCCCCGAGAAGGAGAAAGCATTTGTAGCGAACGGGACGGTGAGTCAAGCCATTAATGGTTTGATGTGCCTGCTTGCTGTCCGCTACGCCCACGCGTTCGTAAGATTAACGTCTCAAGGTTCATTTGCCTCTCTTGATCAGCGCCCGCTCTGGAACCGGACGTAAACATCGGCGATGACAGGCGGCATCTTCGGCGCCGGCGATATCGTCGGGATGGGTTCCAGTCAGCATTGTTCCGGCGATTCGTAAGCGATCCGTAAGTGGAATGCGATTACTCTTTTATATCAGCTCCTCGAGCTAACGCAGTGAAAACAATGGATGCGGATTTCTTATAGAAGTAGCAGCGCCTTGGCAACATTGGCGCGTTGTGCATGATGCTCGACCGCGGAGGAGGGCCAAGATGAACGCACTACGAAATCAGTTGCGACCGACCGCACTTCTTTTCACTGCATTTCTGCTATCCACAAGTGGCCACCTAAAGTCGCAGGACACCGTCGATAACGCGCTGCGTGCAGCGCGAGAGACACCCGCACCGCCTTCTGCGTTGTCGGCCAGCCCTCAATTTGTATGCTCAGACTCCGATCACAAGGTCTTTCAAGTGAGTCTGGTCGATCTTCACCTTTCACGATCTGCGATCTCCACACTGAAGAAGTTCGACATTTGCACAGTGCCAGAGTTGCTAGCGCTGATCGAAGACGAAAGTGTATTCAAAAAGTTCATCGACGTCGTTGAACTCGAAGAGAAGGGCGGCGGGAATGTTGTTCGCCAAGTCTTTACCAAACTCGCGACATGGCAAGGCATTACTGGGCGGTTCGACGAGGCTGTGGCTCTTGCCAGTTCGTCACTACCCGAGACAACCGCTCGATCCCTTGGCAAATCGCATGAGAAAGGCGCCCAGTTCATGTCGATCTACCGTGCTACAGGGAACGCAGCAGCGAGTTTGGGTCTATTTACCGCGGGGCCAGACGAGAAAGCGTTCCGGAAGCTGCAAGAGTCTCCCGAACGGCTATCGCTATTCACGAGGCTCTATGCCAAGACGAAAGATGCCAAGGTTAGCGCGGAACTGGCCGGTTTCGACCTCAATGACGAGGCGGTCAAAAAGCTGCAAGACGATGCGGAGAAAATGAATGGGTTTCGATCGTGGCATGCGAAGTCGAATGATGTTCAGTTGAGCGTTGATCTGGCAACGGCGGACATCGAAAAGACGACAATTGCTAAACTTGAGGAAGGAAAAGATGTTTGGAAAACTTTTCAGTCACTGTATGCGCTGACCAGGGAGGCCAAAATCAGTGCAGAGGCGGCGACTTCGACAAAAACCGACGTTCCAGAGAATCTCATATTCTGGTATCGGCTCAGCGGCGATGCCGCCGCCAGTTTGGCATTGGCCGTTACAAATCTCCCTGACCAGCAGACGAAAGGGCTGAAAACATCAAGCGACGCGATGAAGCGCTTCACTGAGATCTTTGCCGTCACCAAGGACACACCGGCGAGTGCTGCGCTCGCAACCTCGCAGGCGCCACCTAATATTTTCGCCGAGTTGCAGGTTTCAAGAGAAAAGTTCCAGGTCTTCAAGGAACTCCTTGGTCGACAGGACGCCAACGCTCCGCTTCCAATGGCGGCCCTCGCTGTGTCTTCTGCGACGAAGGACCAGATGAAGAATCTCATGAGTGATTCCTCTCTCCGCAAGAAATACCAAGCAACATATGAAGCAGTCCACGACGCAGATGTGAGTGTCGCGCTTACGTTCGAAACACCCGCTGTACGGAAAAGATTTGATGATTGGTACGGGAAAACGAGGAAACCCAACGTTGCCATCGCGGTGGCAGCGGAGGATTTTGATCTGGACAAATTTAGTGGGATCTATGACAAGACAAAGAATCCCGAGGCCAGTCTTGCCCTGACCACTGCGACAGCCAGAGATATTTCTGGAGATGAGCTCCAAACGATCCTCCAATCTTCATCGACGACTCAGCAATTTGCCGATTGGTATGGACGCACGTTCGATGTGTGGACCAGCAAAACCCTTACTCTCACGACTTCCCCTGAGCAGCAACAAGATTTCCAGTCTTGGCACGAGCTCACCAAAGGAGCCAGAGCTCATCTCAACGTTCTGGACACCGGCAGTGGCAAGGAAGCTCATGCAAGTCAGAAACTGAGCGACACAAAAGCCAGTCTGGGGTTGGCGACTCTGCCTATCGGCAAACAATCATTGAACCGGCTCGCCCGCTCACGGGATACATCCCATGAGTTCCTGAAATGGCATTCTCGAATTGATGCAGTTCTTGGTGATCCCATTGAAAGTGTATCTCCCAGCGTCGCCATTGCAACAACGCCGCTTCAGAAGGATATCCTTGAACGGATGGCGAAAGCACCGGAGTTGCTGAAGGACTTTCTGTATTGGTACGGCCTTAGCAAGGATGCCCGGTCGAGTCTCGCACTGGCGACATCGGCGACAAATGGCGAAGATCGGAAATCACTTGCAGCATCGGTCGATAAGTTGAATGGCTTCAGATTGTGGAATGCGGCGACCAGGAATACCCCAGCAAGCGTTGCCCTGGCGCTGTCCAAGATTGGAACGGAAAGAATTGAAGATCTGACCGTGGAAAAGCTTGCTGGGGAAAGCAAGAACCTGATCGACAAAAAGCGATTAGGAGAACTACTCGCTTGGATGAAAGGCATGGAGGGGGCGGCGGCCCTGGGCAACCTTCGGAAGGCAACAGGTAAGGGAACGCTCGATTCAATAATCCAGGGGAAGAAGCCGGACGAGGAACCCAAGGACACGCCTTGCCGAAGCTGCGCGGGAAAAGTCGGCGCATTCGATCCGGTGGTCTATCTCGCCTACCTGCTGGACTTTACTCGGCGTTCTTTCCCCGAGAACTTCAAGGATGAAAAAGCCATCGAAACACGACTTCGTCAGGACTATGGCAAGGCCAAAGGCATTTCCACTGACGCGACGGACGACAGTGACGTTTACATCAAGTACACGAACGAAAATCTCGAGGCCTTGGGCATTGCTCTCGACAAGGACCCGACTCAGTCCCTAGACAAGAAGCGGCGGCAGCTCTACAAGGACTTCGCAATCGCAGAATTAAAGGATGAACAGGGATTCGAGCCGGGCTTGCTCGCGGATCTTTACGACAGCTATCTCCGCGAGCTTGGTATCGATTGGGATGATCTTTATGGATATATCTCGCTTGGGGAAGCGGGGATAGACAAACTCGAGGAAGACAAACTGAAGTTGACGAAGGATACGATCAAGCTTGCGGACTTTCCGGCGAAGCTTGAGGACTCGCGAAAGACCAGAGAATCTATCGACATCCTCCAAATAGATATCCTCAGGGGCCTTGTCTTCGAGGCGTATGTCAAGATGGCGGTCACAACGAAACTTACGGAGGAATACAAGCGAGACATGGCGGAGGAGGAGCGGAGACTTGCTGACGTCGCCACTGATTCCGCGCGCACTCTGATTATTCAGGACTACGTTAGCGTGAGGAACCCGAACCCATCGGATCTCGAATCTGTGCGGCAAGAGGCCTTGCGCTGCATAGACGGAACGGATGAAGAGAAGGACATCTTCTGCCACAAGCAAAACGGAGAGTTGGCACAGAAATGGCGGCGGCCTTACACACCCTTATTCGAACTCTTGGTCAAACACATCAAGATTTTTCGTCCAGGCACGCCTGCCGGTCAAGAGGAAGCGGTGTCTATAACGGAGTACCCCAAGCTTCTCGCGTCCCCGCCCAGCGAAACGAAGACTTGTGTTAGGCCTTACGAGCCCCCGCCTGTGTTAGATGTCGAAGTATCAAACCAGACACCAGACCCGGCTCAGTACGATAGGGCACTCGCAATCTTTCTCGAATGCATATCGACGGAACTGTTCAATAGCATCGGTCCTGCACTGAAGGAGGCCTTCGACTCGGATGTCGAGGAAGAGAAGCAGTTCCGTCTAAAGGAGGCGCTGGGCCGGGCGGAAACGGGCTTCCACCAGAGGCTTCGTACGAATCTGGCTGCGGTTGTACTCAGACGCCTGGCGGGAGTGACACAGGCGCAAGAGAATGCAATGCCTTATCCGAAGGTGACTAAGCCCTATCTCGCTTCAGAAAATGTAGCCAAGCTAACTGATTACCTGTTTATCGACCTCACCGTGGACGAAAGTTACAAGACCACCCGCGTCGCGGCGGCCATACGGCAGCTTCAAACTCTCTTCCAGGCCGTTGAGTTGGGTACTGAGAAGAACATCAAGGGAGGCGTCGATAGTGCCACTTGGCGCTGGCTTTCCAGCTACGGGACGTGGCATGCGGCGATGAACGTCGAGAGCTTCCCGGAGAATTTCCTTTTTCAGCATTTGAGAACCACCGCAACACCACAGTTCCTTGATGCACTACACGCAGAAGATATCGAACCGTCTTCAAACAGCATAAATTACCTTGAGGCAATAGAGAAAATTGCTGGCCTGCAGATTCTCAAATCATTCAACGCAGGAGATTATGTTTTGTTAGTAGGGTACGCGGCCCCTCGGAATGAGGAGAGGCGCCCTCGCTATTTCTATACCGAGATAAGTGCGGACGGGAGTTGGAGTGCCTGGAAATCGCTAGATGACTTGGGAGACATGGGTTTGGGAATGGACATCACGTTCTCGCCAGAAAGCAACTCTCTGTACTTCTTCAGACTCCTTCCGAAGGGAGATGCGGTGCTTCATCCCAGAGAGGAATACGATCGGAAGTGCAAGTGGCTTTTCTCGGTAATGGGATTCAACGCGATAGAGGCTGTAACGAGTTTCACGGCCAGCCAGAAGGCATCTCGGAGTGTCGAACTTCAAATGCGCACCGTGCCGATTCGGACCAAATCCAGCCCAATCGCGACAACACCATCAATGGAATCGACGGCAGGCGGGAGTTCCGCAGGATCTGATTGGCAGACCTTGTTGGGAGAAGATATCACGCTCACCAGTACCGTTACACAAAAAAAGACCTTTCCTAATGGGGAGCTTGGTTTTTATTTCTGTAGCCAGGATGGGATCATCACTGCGGATTTCGACAAGCCTCTCCCAGGGCTTACCAGCGGGAGTTCTCAGATGATTTTATCCAGCGACTTGGAAGGCGAGACCGGATTCGCACACTTCGCAGTTTCCGCAGTCCAACTCGAGTCGGGTCGTGATGGAAAACAGACTGAAACTGTGCGAGTCGTCCTTGCGACAAGAGAGACAACCCCTGCGGAAATTCACAGAATAACGGTCACGACCGAACCGGGGGGGCGAAGCCCTCAAGGGCAGGCTGATCCGTTGCTAACGTCGGCTGACGATGGCTGGAGTTTTCTCACAAAACTTCACTCGGTGATTGGAGTGGGAGGTCCGACTACCGCTCCATATTTTCTCTGGGGCGTCAGCAAGGGCGATCCCAAGGCCACGGGAGAGAATAAGAAAGTTCGTTGGTACGTAACCTATGATGCCTCCTCTTCTGGAACCTTACTAGACCACAAGCTACCAAAATCGGGTCAGGTGTATATGACGCAGGACCCCACGACTGCCGGTTCGTATCCACAATTTCGCTTAGTGTTCGTGGACAATGCCCGGAAGGTACGCAGTACGGCAAGTGTAGCGTGGATGCCGATGGCGTCATTGAGTGCCGCGGTACAAGACAATCAAGGCGGCATGCCGCTCGTAGCTTCGCAGGAGGTTGCGTTCGTTGGCGATGGAATTACGCCGACGGGAGTGGCGATCGGAGCATCGAAGTTGTTTACATTTTTTACCGGTGTCTACAGCCAGGACAGCTGGCGCCAGTACATGGCAGTTGACAACGGTGCCTTGAGGCTTGTGTCATTGCCGCCGCAGGTCAAAGATATCTCCAAATTCGATTCGGCGAAATCGGAGGAGCTATTCAAGGAACTGGAGGAGGGCGATCCGTCGAAGAATTACCTGGAGGAAGCGTTCCTGCACCTGCCATTGCTCGTCGCCGAGCGGTTTACCGAACAGGGCCAGTACAGCGAGGCAGAGAAGTGGCTGAAGCGAATATACGACCCCAATCAGTCATCCGAACAGAAACGCAGGATATACGCCGACTTCAAGGATTTCCCATCTAGCGTCACGGTCCCTGAGTATCTGACCCGTTGGGTGACAGACCCGTTCGATCCTTATGCGTTGGCGGATCTGAACAAGCCTAGCTATCTCTTGCACGTCAAGCTTCGGCTCGCGGACAACTATCTGCAATGGGCAGATAGACTGTTCGCATTGGATGACAACGAATCGGTAAATCGCGCACGAGAACTGTACGAGCAGGCGGCAGCCGTCTTGAACCTCGGCGGGTGGCCTGATGATGGCTGCGAGGCTGCTTGGAAGAGTGTTTGGGACTCTGCGAAAACCACGCGATCGTTCTTCATCCCTCCGTATCGGCGCTATACCCTCTGCAATGAGGCACTCGAGGTGAGACGAGACAAAGCTAAGTTTGATGCTGGCAAGTGGACTTCTTTTCTGAGCCAGCTCAATGCCAAAAATCAGGCACTTGCCACATCCCCTGCCACAGCGCCTGCTGCCAGTGATAACAAAATCTGGGCCTCGTTCGTTTCGGGTGTGGCGAGCGAAGCCAGGAAGACCTCCTTTGCGTCGGTGAAAACTGACCGGGCAACCCGTCTGCCTGGAATACGGATGGGATCTGGACAGACAATCGCCGATCTTGCGGCGCTCGTCAGTTTGTCCAGCGAAACAGAAGTCCCGAGCGACGCGCTGCCGGCACCGACCGTTATCCCAGCCCTGGTTCCCGGGCTCTGCATCCCCCTGAATCCGCAAGTGGATCTCTATCGATTTCGAGTGATCGCGGCGCTCGATAAGATTCGCCAGAACCTCAATTATGCCGGTATGCCACGCCAACTAGCGCCTTACGTTGCGGCGGCCGATCCGCGTGGCTTCGTCACCGGGAACGCGCGACGTATAGGGAACGATCCAACGCTGGGCGGTGGTCCCGTGGCCCCACCGCCGATTTATCGCTACGGTTTCCTGCTGGAGCGGTCCAAGTACCTCGCGACCCTGGCGCAGCAGTCGGAGTTTGCGTACCTTGCTGCGATCGAGAAAGAGTCTTCCGAGCGGTACAGCCTCCTTAAGGCGCAGCAGGACATGACGCTCGAAAATGCGAACGTGAGCTTGCAAGATCTTCGTCAGCGTGAGGCGAGTCACGGATTGCAGCAGGCAGAGGTTCAAGTTGATCGGTCCGACTACACATGGGGCTATTATGACAAGCTGCTGGGCGGAGGATTCAAAACAGGTCTATCCAAATGGGAGGCTGCCGCACTGGCGGCACAGACGACGGCGATAGGTTTCGGGATGCTCAGAGAAGGTCACGAGGCAGGCAAAACGATTCTCTCATTTGGGCTAACGGGGGATCCTGGTGGCGCGGCGATGCAGCTGGCGCAGGCTACAGCAACGCTCATGCAGTCCATAGCGTCGTATCACCGCCGGTATGAAGAATGGCGACATCAGACGAAACTCGCAGGCTTCGACAGGAAAATTGCAACCCTGGGCGTTAGCATGGCGCAAGACAGACTGGACATCGTCGACCAGGAGGGAAACATTGCCGATATCCGTGCAGGTTTCGCCTCCGATACGATTGAGTTCCTGACGTCCAAGGCCAACAACGCCGAGCTCTACGAATGGATGAAGAAGAATCTGCGCCGCCTATACCGTGAGCAACTGAACATGGCGGTCGCAACTGCGATCGCCGCGCGGCACGCGCTCGAATTCGAGCGTCAGGCGAGATTCGATTTCATTGGGAACAATTACTGGGACGATGACCACATGGGCATGGTGGGTGCCCAACGGCTGGCGGACGACCTCGCCAAAATGGAACAACAGCGTCTGCGAACCGCCCAACGCAAGAGGGAAGTTCAGAAAACCATCTCTCTTGCATCGGTCGACCCGATTCGGTTCGAGGAGTTCAAGCGTACTGGAGTGCTGGATTTCACCACATCCATGCTTTGGTACGATCAAGACTTCCCGGGCCACTACATGCGGCTAATCCGTGATGTGAGCGTGTCAACCCGCGCGGTGATCCCGCCAAATGAGGCCATACACGCGACGTTATCTAACGACGGGGTATCGCATGTGATGACAGGCCCGCCCTTCGAAAACATGACGACGCTTTACCGTCTACCGGAATCTATTGCAATTACCGGTGCGGAGAACGCTACGGGGCTTTTCGAGCTAAAGCCGGATGATCCGATGTTGCTTCCCTTCGAAGGGAGTGGTGTCAGCAGCAACTGGCGCCTCGAACTACCCAAGAGCGCCAACCGCTTCGATTTCGATACGATCTTCGATGTTCAGTTCACCGTCCGGTACACGGCACTGGAAGACACGAACTACCGCAACAAGGTACTTGTTGCGCCTCCGTTCAACATGAGGCCAACGGGGATAGGCGAGATCCAGAACATGCGATTCTTCAGCCTGCGGAGCGAGTTTCCAGACCAGTGGTACGGCCTGCTGAACAGCAGGCCCGGACAATCTTGTGGCGCGCCGTGCAATGGCGTGGAGCCGCCTCCTCAAAATACGACACTGGCATCCGCGACGCTCGAGCTGAAGCAGTTTCATTTCCTACCTAACGAAGAAAGACGGAACGTCAAGAAAGTCACGCTGGTGGCCGCTGTTAAGCAGGAATTCGACAGAGACAAATTAGGGGATCAGAAGCTCAAAGTCGATCTGCAGTTCTGTGAGAAGGATCCTTGCAAAATGGACGGGAGTGAGGATGTCTCCTTCACTGTAGACGGTAAGACGAAGTACAAATCAACCACAGATTCAAAAGTAACACCACGATATCCCAAGACTCCTTACGGCAAGTGGATCCTCAAGCTAACAGACGCTGCATCAACCGCGCTTTCTTGGGTCTCTGACTTGATATTGGTCATTGAATACGACGGAGAGGTTCAGTACCCTCGCTAAAGGAGCATCGCCATGGCTCCGGTCAATCGGCGCGAGTTTCTGAAGTCTGCGGGCGCTGTTTCTCTCGGTACGGCGCTCGGGGCGAGCGTTGGAATCAGCAAGCAAGTGGCCGCTGCGGAACCTCCCAGCGCTGGTAAGGCCGCGTCCGATGTCCTGTCTCTGCCCAAGGGTGGTGGAGCCATTCAGGGAATCGGGGAAACGTTCAAGGCAGATCCGTTTACGGGCAGCGCCAGTTTTTCTGTCCCCATTGCCACCTCGCCGGGCCGCAGTGGCTTCGGGCCACAACTCTCTCTGAGTTATTCGAGCGGATCCGGAAACGGGCCATTCGGCCTCGGATGGGGTTTGTCCGTCCCGCACATCACCCGCAAGACTGAAAAAGGCCTGCCACAGTACAAAGACCGCCCGGAGGATAGGAAATCGGAGGAGCAAAAAGATACTTTCGTCCTTTCTGGAGTCGAGGACCTCGTGGAGCACGTTGGACGGCCCCAGTTCGTCCGCGGCGATTTCAAAGTCACTACCTACCACCCACGTGTCGAAGGCCTCTTTGCCAAAATCGAGAAATGGGAGCGCGAAAGCGGCATTGCTTCAACGGGCCTGCAGGATGTCTTCTGGCGGGTCATCACTCGTGACAACATCACGAATTATTACGGGCGGACCCCGCAGGCGACGATTGCCGATGTCGAGACGGGACAGAAAGTCTTTGCTTGGCTTCTTGAATTGACCTTTGACTCGAAGGGCAACTACATCCGCTACGAGTACAAGGCCGAGGATCTGAGCGGCATCGAGAACGATCCCTACGAGGCAAGTCGTGGTCAGAATCAGAAGTATCTGAAGCGAATCCGTTACGGAAACTTCACTCCATTTTTTCCCGAATCGGAGGGGTCAGTAGAGAAGCTGTTGACCGCGCCGCCTTCTGATAAGGACGCATTCTTCCTCGCGCTGTTCGATTATGGCGAACACGGTGCAATCGACCCCGACGGCACAGCGACGATAACCGCTGACATCCACCTCGAGACAAAGAAGTGGGAGCCTCGCTCCGACCCCTTCGGTACCTTCCGGGCGGGAGCAGGGATCGAGCTGCGAACGCAGCGTCGCTGTAAGCGCGTGCTGATGATACATACGGCGATTCCGGGGGAGCAGAATCCAGTGCTCGTAAAGTCGACCGACTTTCGATACTCGAACGCCCCCTTGACCTTGGTCTCACGCCTCGTGTCCGTAACGCAGCGCGGGTACGCGAAAGCAAGAACGCACGGCCCTTTCGAATCCGAAGACATTGCGCTCGGGTTCGAAGGTGTACGAAGCGAAGTCTTTCATATCAAATCCATGCCTCCTGTCGAGTTTGGTTACTCGGAGTTCGTTCCCGGCAAACAACGGCGCATTCCAATTGAGTCCGTGGATGGCGACGCGCCGCCGAGTAACCTCGGCTCTCCGAACGTCGCGCTGGTCGACCTGTTTGGAACCGGCCTTCAGGACGTCGTTCAGACCACCTCGGCCGGCTACTACTTCTGGCGTAACCGCGGAGGGACCTTTGACCGCCGGAACGTCCTGCGCGAACAACCCGCCGGAGTGGTACTCGGGCAGCGCGGGGTCGGATTCGGAGACATGAACGGAAACGGTCAGGCGGATCTAATGGTGCATTCCGGACCAACAAAGGGCTACTGGGAAGCAACCAATGAAGGCGGCTGGAAACGTTTTCACCCTTATCGGACTTTCCCGACTTTCGAGCCCGACGACCCGAATGTTCGAATGGTCGATCTCACGGGAGACGGCACAGCAGATGCGCTGCGAACGGAAGCGGATTCTTTCGTATTCATTCCGTGCCTGGGTGAAGACGGATTCGACAAGCCCAGGCGAATTGCACGCCAACACAACCTGGAGGAATTCCCGGACGTCTACTTCAATGATGCAACGGGGCGTGTCCGCATGGCGGACATGAACGGCGACGGTCTCAAAGAGATCTGTCTTGTCTACAGTGGGACCTGCGCATGGTATCCGAACTTGGGTTACGGCAATTTCGGCAAACGAGTTCTCATGAACAATGCGCCAAATTTCGGTGCAAACTTTGATCCGCTCCGCGTGTTGCTGCTGGACATTGACGGGGACGGAACAGAAGATTTGTGTTTAATTGAATCTGGCCGAGTCCGATACTGGCTGAATCAAGCGGGTAAGTGCTGGAGCGAAGAGCAAGTCATCGACGGAACCCCGAAGATCTCTAATTATACGTCCGTTCAGGTGGCGGACATGTTAGGCAATGGAACAAATGGCATCCTCTGGTCCGGCGACTTCCGGGGAAACGACGGCACGCATTACGTGTTCCTCGATCTCGCAGGGGGCCGGAAACCGAACCTGCTCACCGAAATGACCAACAACCTGGGCGCGACGACACGGGTCGAGTATGCGTCATCGTGCAGCGAGTACCTCGCGGATCTGAGCAAAGGCCGGCCCTGGCAAACGACGCTCCCGTTTCCTGTACAGGTCGTGAAGAAGGTCGAGGTTATCGACCACGTCAGCCGGACCAAGCTGGTCACGGCCTATTCGTACCATCACGGCTATTTCGCAGGTCACGACCGGGAGCTTCGTGGCTTCGCCCGTGTGGACCAACTCGACAGTGAAGTATTCGAGGATTTCTCGGCGCCAGGGCTGCACGGGCCGGACATCCCGTTCAACAACGCGAGTCGTGACTGGTTCGTGCCTCCCGTACTCACCAAAACCTGGTTTCATACAGGCGCGTTTCCCGGGGATGGCAGCGAGGCCACGCCACTGGCAGGCGAGTACTGCACCGAGGACCGCTGGACTTCGATGGCTGCGGAGCAGGCTCGTCTACTGTCTTTGCCGGGAAGCCGGCTGCACTACGATCCAGACATGTTTCGCTCCGGCTTGCCCCCGACGGAGTGCCGTGATGCATGGCGCGCGCTGCGTGGGTCAGTGCTCCGGCGGGAGACGTATGCCTGCGACGGACCGGACGCACAGAACAGACCGTACGGCATCTCAGAGAGCAGTTACTGCATACGGGTGCTTCAGCCTGCCGGTAAAGCGAAGCACGCAGTGGTCTTCGCGCATCCGCTGGAGCAGCTTGATCTGCAGTATGAGCGGAAGGTCTTCAGTGTCTTGGGACAAAAACTTGCCGATCCGCGAACTGCGCACTCACTGACGCTTGAAGTCGACGATTTCGGCAACGTCCTGAAGTCCGCTTCGATCGGATATGGGCGGCGCTATGCGGATCCCGCATTGCAGCCGGCGGACCAGGACATCCAGGCCCGGACCCTCATTACATACACCGAGAACAGTTTCACAAAGCCCATCGAGGACTCCGATGATTACCTCGCACCGCTGCCGTGCGAAACACGCACCTGGGAACTGACCGGTTACACCCCGACGGGGGTGGGAGGCCGCTTCCGCGCCACCGACTTTGTGCGGTCTGGTGTCGATACGCATCCGGTACACGTATTCGATGACGAGATTGCCCATGAAGACAGTCCGTCCGGTGGCAGGCAGCGCCGCCGCCTGATCGAGCATGTTCGCACCTACTACCGGAGCAACGATCTGGACGGTGCGCTGCCGTTGTACACGGCACAGTCGCTGGCGCTTCCTTTCGACAGCTACAAGCTTGCCTTCACGCCCGTCACTGTCGCGAAAATATACGGGGGCCGGGCGACGGAGGCCATGTTCCGGGACGAAGGTCGATATGTTCGCACCGAGGGGGATGCCAACTGGTGGATTCCGGCCGGGCAGGTTTTCTACTCTCCGGATCCGGACGATCCGCCGGAGCGCGAACTCGCGTACGCACGCCAGCACTTCTTCCTCCCGCATCGCTACCGCGATCCCTTCCAAACCCGGGAAGCGGGTACGGAGAGCTTCGTCACCTACGACGCCATGGACCTTCTGGTGCGCGAAACACGCGACGCGCTTGGAAACCGCAACACAGCCGGAACACGGAAGGAGGACAACACGTTTGACGAGGACGGTAACGACTATCGCGTGCTCCAGCCCCGGTTGATCATGGATCCGAACCGTAACCGTTCGGAAGTTGCCTATGATGCTCTAGGGTTGGTGGTCGGCACCGCGCTTATGGGCAAGCCCGCACCAGCCCCAGCGGAAGGCGATTCGCTCAACGGATTCAGCGCCGATCTCACCCAGTCCGAGATGGACCAGTTCTTGGAGAATCCCAAGGGGCCATTGGCGGCGACGTTGCTCGCCGACGCCACCACCCGCATCGTCTATGACCTGACCGCGTACTGGTGCGAGCCCGACCCGGCCAGGAAGCTGCCCGCCGTCGCCGCCACGCTCGCCCGCGAGACGCATGTGAACGACCCGCAGGCGAGGAACTCAACGAAGATACAGGTCAGCCTCTCCTACTCCGACGGCTTCGGCCGCGAGATTCAGAAGAAAATCCAGGCCGAACCGGGACCGCTGGACGTCAACGACCTGCAGGCGCCCGTCGTGAATCAGCGCTGGGTCTGCAGCGGCTGGACCATCGTCAACAACAAGGGCAAACCGGTTCGCCAGTTCGAGCCCTTCTTCAGCGCCATGCATAACTACGAGTTCGGCGTCATGGTCGGCGTCAGCCCGGTGCTGTTCTACGATCCGGCCGAGCGCGTCATCGCCACGTTGCACTCGAACCACACGTTCGAGAAAGTCGTGTTCGACCCCTGGCAGCAAACCACGTACGACGTCAATGACACCTGCGCGCCCCGCAATACCCAGACCGGTGATCCGCGTACCGATGCCGACATCGGCGGTTACGTCGCCGAGTACTTCAAGACGCAAGCCACAACCTGGCAGACCTGGCACGCGCAACGCATCGGCGGCGCCATGGAAAATCACGAGCGCGCCGCCGCCCAGAAAGCCGCCGCGCATGCCGACACGCCGACCGCGGCGCATTTCGATGCCCTGGGCCGCCCCTTCCTGACCGTCGCACGCAACCGCGTGGTCTGCCCCGGCCACGACCTCGACGGCACCGAAGACAGCTTCGCCACCTGCGTGGACCTCGATATCGAAGGCAACCAGCGCGTCGTGCGTGATGAGCGCAAACTGCCTGTCGACCACCTGCCGACCGGTGCACGCGAGCAGCGCATCGTCATGCTCTACGACTATGACATGCTCGGCAACCGCATCCACCAGCTCAGCATGGAAGCGGGCGCTCGCTGGATGTTGAATGACGTGGCCGGCAAACCCGTTCGTGCCTGGGACAGTCGCGGCCACAACTTCACCACTACCTACGACGCGCTGCGTCGCCCCGTCGGGCAAACCGTCCGTGGCACCACTGCAGAGTCCGATCCGCGTACGCTCAACCGCGACGTCCTGGTCGACAGGATCGAGTACGGAGAACCTCCACCCAACGCGACCGATGCTCAGGAAAGCGAAGCGCAACGCCTCAATCTGCGAACACGCATCTACCGACACTCCGATTCCGCCGGCGTCGTTACCAGCGCGCGCCTGGATGCCAACGGCAACCCGACGGCGGCCTATGACTTCAAGGGCAACCTGCTGCACAGCACGCGCCGTCTGGTGAGCGACTACAAAGCCATTCCCGACTGGTCACTGAACCCGCAGCTCGATGTACAGACCTTCGAGGACAGAACACGCTACGACGCGCTCAACCGCCCCATCCAGTCCGTCGCGCCGCACAGCAGCCTGGGTCGTGGCAAGTTCAACGTCATTCAGCCGGTGTACAACGAAGCGAACCTCCTGGAGCGCGTGGACGTGTGGTTGGAGCGCGCCGCCGAACCCGCTGTGCTGGTTGACCCGGACGACGAGGCGCCGTCCCCGGTCGGCGTCGCAGATATCGACTACAACGCCAAGGGCCAAAGAACCCTCATCGACTACAAGACAAGGGACGCGACGGTCATCCGGACGACCTACGCCTACGACCGCGAGACCTTCCGCCTGACCCATCTATATACGCGCCGGGGCGTGGACCCCAAGACCGCGCGAGGGGTGGCCTTCACCGACGATTGCGAGAACCCGGACCCGCCACCCCCGGACACCATCGCTGCCCCCGAAGAGCCGCCTGCAGGAAAGTCCTGCGGACTGCAGAACCTGCATTACACCTACGACCCGGCCGGCAACCTCACCAACATCCACGACGACGCGCAGCAGCGTGTCTTTTTCAACAACCAGTGCGTCGACCCGAGCAACGACTACACATACGACGCGCTCTACCGGCTGATTCAGGCAACGGGC
This sequence comes from Burkholderiales bacterium, assembly GCA_040880425.1. Classification (GTDB taxonomy): domain Bacteria; phylum Pseudomonadota; class Gammaproteobacteria; order Burkholderiales; family Eutrophovitaceae; genus DATKEK01. Next base: position 63,121 of record JBBDIL010000021.1, read on the forward strand.
CGCGAACACCTAGGCCAGAACGGCGCACCCATCCCTCACTCGCACACCGACGAGGGCCGCGTTGGCCTGCCGCATCCGAATGATTGCAATGCTATGGGCGCGTACATCGAACGATACGTGTATGACGCTGTGGGCAATTTCCTGCAGATGCAGCACCGCGGCAGCCATCCGGCCCATAACGGCTGGACGCGTCGCTACACGTACGACGAAGCGAGCCTGATCGAGGCGAGGAAACAGAGCAACCGGCTGAGCAGCACGCAGGTGGGCAATGGGGTCGCGGCCGCACCCGAGCCCTACCAGCACGATGCCCACGGGAACATCCTGCACATGCCGCACCTAGGCGGCGACTTGCCTCGGCCTAACATGCACTGGGACCACAAGGACCAGTTGCGCCAGTCCGATCTGCGTGGCGGCGGCACGGCCTGGTACGTCTACGACGCCTCAGGCCAGCGCGTACGCAAGGTGTGGGAGAAGGCGCCGGGCCTCATCGAGGAACGCATCTACCTCGGCGGTTGCGAGATCTTCCGCAGGCACCGCGGCCTCATCGGCGCCAACAACGCCACACTGGAGCGCGAGACGTTGCACGTGATGGACGACAAGCAGCGCATCGCCTTGGTGGAGACGCGCACCCTCGATGCGGCCGGGCACGACCAGGCGCCACGACAACTGATCCGCTACCAGCTCGGTAATCACCTTGGCTCGACCAGCCTGGAACTCGATGATCAGGCAGAAATCATTTCGTATGAGGAGTTCACACCATGGGGCAGTTCGATTTTTCAAGCGGTGCGCAGTCAGACAGAGACGGCGAAGAGATACCGATTTACGGGGAAGGAGCGGGATGAGGAGAGTGGGCTGTACTACCACGGGGCTAGGTACTATGCGTCGTGGTTGGCGAGATGGAGTAGTTACGACCCAATTTATCTTGAAGGTGGACTAAATCTGTATATGTACGCAAACAATAATCCAATTGGGTTCGTTGACTTGTTTGGTGAGCAGGCAAGCGAGATTAATACTGATAACCTTGATATGTCGATGGTAGGAGAAGGGATTGATTTGTCTCAGGTGACTGAATTACCCGGGGGCGGGTTCGATTTTCATGGGGTTGGAGGGAGTGTTGCTGGAGCATTTGCTCAGGATTCTTCCGAGAAAATCGCCGGAGGTACTGAGTTACAAAAGATCGAGTCTAATTCGAAGTATGACGCTGCTGGCAGTTATGTTGAAACTCAAAGCCATGAAGGTTCGCGATCAACTAATGCCGAGCGGGCCACAGGGACGCTCAATGCAGCATACATTCATACGCACGCCACGCCTGATCGACGTCAATTACTGTATAGCTTGAATGAGGCTTATAGGGAGGCTGAGAGACTTTACGGAAGGGACGTGGCGGAAAAGGAGTATAGAGAGGACTTCAAGAAAATTTTCCGTGAAAAACATGAGGACGCTCGACGCTTGCAGCGTGAAGCCAGGTGGGAAACAGATCGGGTGTTTGGAGCTGTGTTAGGGGGGGCGCTCCTGTTTCCAGTCGTCGTCGTTACAGGGCTTAAAGTAGGACCGGCAGCGCTCGGCTTTGCTGCAAAAAGCTATCGCTCGACACTTACTCTTACGGCTGACTTGCAAACAGGGTCGGCGCAACTAATACGATTGTCCGGGGGGGCTATGTCTATGTGGGAGACTGCGACATCTCTCGTGGGGTTTGCCGCCGGCGCGGCAACCGAACTCGGCGAGCTTCAGAAAGTGACTCCACCAGGGATAGAAGCAGGCTTGGGTCCGCGATTCGACTTTTGGGCCGAAGTTGGCACCGCTGTAGCGATTGGCATTAAAGCGGCAATGTTCGCATGGGAGAAACAAGTCGAGGCTGAGAAATAATCCCCACTCCAGATGGCCTCCGTCTGAACGATTAGTGCAAGAAAGCAAAGGGTCAGGGTGAACCCAGCGTCGGCAAAGGCTGGGGTCAGCCTGGAGTTACCAAGATTTACTGGACACGTTTACGGTCCTGTTTGGCCGCCGCTTCGAATGCCTCTGGACTGACTCCGCCAAGATAGCTGTGACGACGTGATCGATTGTAGAACGATTCGATGTAGTCAGAGATATCCGCTCGTGCGATTTCCGGGTTCTTGTAGATGCGTTTGCTGATCCGTTCCTTCTTCAGGCTCCCGAAGAAGGACTCGGCAACCGCATTGTCCCAGCAGTTGCCCCGGCGACTCATGCTCGGCTCCAGGCGATGGCTTCGGCAAAACCGCCGCCAGTCGTCGCTGCCGTATTGCGAGCCCTGATCGGAGTGAATGATGGCCTGACGGGGGCGTCGTTGCCGCACAGCCATCAGGACGGCATCGAGGATGAGCTCGCGTCCCATCGTAGGCTTCATGGACCATCCGACGATCTTGCGGGAGAAGAGGTCCATCACCACCGCGAGATAGAGCCATCCCTGCCAGGTGCGGATATAAGTCATATCCGTGACCCAGGCCTTGTTGGGTTTGGAGACGTTGAAATTGCGCTCCAGGACATTGGGTATCAGTGCCGAGAGCTTCGTTGCGGGGCGGCATCCAGTCCGATATCCGGGCCGTGCCTGGATGCGGTTGTCCCGCATGAGGCGTGCAACACGATGCTTGCTGCAGGTCTCGCCCACTTCGCGAAGATCAAGGAACACGCGTGGAGCACCATAAACTCCGTAACTGGCCGCAAATGAGGCGCGAATCAGGCGAAGGAGCCGAGCATCCTCCCGTGCCCTGCACGAAATTGGCGCTTGCAACCACGCGTAGTAGCCACTGCGGGCAACCTCGAGAACGCGGCACATCGTCTCGACGCTGTATTGATGTCGGTTCGTCTTGATGAACTCATAGATCTGGCGAACATTCCCGGAACTCTTTCGAGCAGCCATTGGCGCTCCCTTCCGACAGTCGGATTGATACTATTGAGTGTCCACTAAATCTTGGGAACTCCAGTAGGCGATATACACGGCTCCAGCGTGCGCAACTCACACGCACAGAACGCCGTCCGTGGCCGCCCGAGAGCTTTCAGGTGCGCCTCGATCGCCGCGAGTCCCGCCGCGATAGGCACCGACTGCGCAAATCGCATCGCGCTCGATCGCGAAAACCCTCCAGCGTTTTGACGCCCTGCGAACAGGGGAAGCCGCCTTTCAGAAATGCGGAACCACTACTGGTGAGGACATCGAGTTTGGCCATCGGCGCAATACCGTGATATTCCAAACTGTCTACCTGGCGGGGGACCCTTGGTCGTTTTTCTGGTTACGGTTTTTCTGCCATAGATAGAATGAAGGTGTGGTGGTGTGCATGCCCACCTTCAGCTCGTTCTCCAGGTTTGCGGTGTCGTACGCTGCCCGATACCGCAAAGCTTCAAGGTCACCGATTGGATGTTCCGGTCGGAGAAACTGGGAGTTGCCAATACAATGTCGTGGGTGTGGATGTTCATACGGTCTTTGGGCGAGACCCACGATCATTCCCTCGTTAATAATAATCATCGGCTCCCACACGAAAACCACTGCGTTGATGCGAGCAGAATTACGAAAGAATGCCGTGGTGGATTCCGCGAATATTGCTTCCGCGGTCTTTCCGTCTGCGGTCCACTCCGTTGGGATGACTATGTAGAGGACCGCTGGCCGATCTGTGGGGACTTGTGTGCGTTTTTTCTGCAAGGTATTTATTACGGTTTCTACCGACAACGGAGCAACGTCCCGAGATGTGACTTCGACACTGATGTTCAGTCCTTCCCTGCTTACCGTAAAATCAAAGTCTTCCCCTCGTTTGCCTGTCGTTGCAGTGATGTTGACCTGAAGTTCTTCGTCTAGGAATGATGCGGCTATTTGCGCTTCCGCAAAGGAGGATTTGGTGTTCTGGCGGTGAAACCGCTCGCAAAGGATGTCGAAACCAGGGCATACGCGCAGACGAAACAGATAATCAGCCAAGTAAATGACGCGGTGCTGATGTACAAAACGAGAATCGCTCCTCTCGTCAAATCCGTTTTGCATGAAGGAGTCTGGAGTGTCCGACAGCTGTACATTTGTCGTGACCCAATCCGATCCTAGGTAGAACCGGATGACCTTGCAAGCCATCGCGTAATAGACGGCTACCTGATCGTGGTTCGACAAGGCGGCGGCTTTATCTAGTGCGTCTGCGAGTTGTCCGGGCACGGAGCAAATGGGTATATCAGGCATTTGAGGATTGGAAACGCAGTCGGACGCATGGAGAGGCGCCAGCGCCAAGAGGTCAATGTGGTCCTGACTGAGCACAGACGAGCTGACGGTTAAATTCCTTGTATAAAGATTCCAGTTGACCCGCCTTGATCCGGAACTGGTTTCTTCGCTTCACCTTGCAATGTGGCCCTGAGGCGTTCTCCAGTTTGATTCCGGGATCGTAATAAACGCGGCCTGCAGAAAAGGCTTTGAGCAACAGTTCGAAATCAGTGCCGCGTCCGAACAAGGCTTCGGAGCCATAACGGTACCGCCGAGGTGGCCCAGATTCGCCTTGGTTGGGTATAAAGACCGCCCTGTCGTGCTTTTTTCGCCAGTGATTGATCAGCTTGCGGTAGGTCCAGATTGCTGCGCACGTGTCCCGATACATCAGTGCAATGCCCGCGTTGACGTCCTGAATCTTGCCGCTTTGTTCATCGTATCCGATTAGCGTAAGGCGTAGCCCTGTTTTCGGGTGCGGCACGCCAGCCACGTGAACGCCGCCGAAATTTAGTCGGTCCCTGCGGCCCATCTCGTCGGGGTATCCGAACCTCCTTACAAACTCCTCAACGCCATCTTCTTTATACACACCGCCATCGGGTTCTGGCGTCATGAGCGTAGTGACACGGGACTCAATCCTCGAAAAATTCGCAACGGTGAACGTCTTGACCTCCCACCCGAGAAAATCGGGTTCCGAGAACCCGTTCGGCGTGATTCCGAGCTCCGCCTCAAGCGTGTAGCCGCCGCAGTTGGGACTATTGCACGGGTGGTTGTCTCCCGAGGCGTCGAGTCTTCGTCCGGTCATCCAGCCCAATCTGTGAATGCGGCAGAGTTCGGAGAGCAGTTTCTGAGTTCCGTCGTCCTCTCCAAACTGAAGCTCGGTAAGTGCCCCAAAGGTGCCCAAGCTGGTTTCCAGCGGGATCTGTCTCGAGAGCGCCGACTGCGGCGGCGCCAGATGTGCATACACGTGACCATTTCGGGCTACACCAAGAAGCAGTACGCGACCTAAAGTTCGCCCTTTTTTCTGGGGATTGAACCATTCGCCGAGATTGGTCGAACTTCCCTGTAGAAAACCGGAAAGGCGAACTTCGGGGTATTGTGGATAAAGAATCAGCTGGGTGGACGGCGCAGGGTAAACGCTGCCCTCGGCGTCGAGCCATGAAAGCGGAACCTTTGCCTTGAGTCGCTGGGCTTTCTTCGCGCCGGGTTTCTTCGACTCGGACTCTTCCTCGATAAGTTCTCCTGACGGGATCACGTTCAATACCGAGATTTCGCCGCCGAGATAGATCTGATTCTTGGAGTTGTCGTTCGGGGCAAGAGATTTGTAGAACAGGCGCTCGACGCCCCGGTCCCGCATCATGCGGCTCATTGGTTCGAGTGTCAGTTCGTTCGAGTTCGGTCTGCTCATCGGTGGGTTCCCGATCGTCAGGACCGGATCGTGCCTTGGCGGTTCCGGCTCTTGATCCACTTGCAAATGCGGTTGCCCGTCTTCCCGAGTCCCAGCTGGTCGGGACCGCGAAAAGCGCACTCCCACACAGTAAGATGTCTCCAGCCTATCTCGAGAGTGGCAGCGATGACTTGATCATCGCGTGCCCGGTTCCTTCCGATCTTGTCCTTCCAGAACTGCTTGCGGGTGGCAGGCATCCTGAAAAGACTGCAGTCGTGACCGTGCCAGAAGCAGCCGTGAATGTGAATCGCGGCACGGTACTTCGGGAGCGCGATGTCCGGACGGCCAGGGATATTCGTCGGGTGCAGCCTGAAGCGGAAACCGGACCTGTGCAGAAGGCTCCTGATAACACGTTCCGGTCTGGTATCGCGCGAGCGGATGCCGGACATCATCCGGCTGCGGGTTGCCCTGTCGACAATGTCCGCCATCAACTCCGCGTCATGGGCAGTTCGGGCTGCGCTGACGCTTCGGATACGACGAACTGGCGCATAACCGTAGCCACGGCTTGGATCATCGGAACCACAACGGAGTTTCCAAACTGTTCGTAGGCGCGCGTATCTGAAACGGGAATACGGAAGGAATCGGGAAAACCCATAAGTCGTGCGCACTCCCTTGGCGTAAGGCGACGAGGATTTCTGTTTCCCGGTTGCTGCACAAGAATCTCCGATCCGTCCTTGTAATAGCGCGCAGATAATGTTCGCGTGACGGAGTTGCGCCCCACAAGTCCATAGCCAAATCCGTTGCCTTTTGCGCGGTGCTTCTCTGCATAAGCCTGGAGATATGCCCAGAGGTGGTCTGTCAGGGTGTACTTCTCATGGACGACACGCGCTTTATGGTTGAAGTAACGGTCTTCGTCCCATTCCAGCACCGGTTCGCTACCGTCGGTCCGGTGAAGAACTTCTCGAAGCTTGATGACGCCCTTCGGTGGGAGCTGCAGCACGGACCAGTCGAAAGCTACCGGTTCCCGAAATCCTACAACCAAGATTCGCTCCCGGTGCTGCGGGCAAAAATGCGCGCCGTCGAGCACCTTGTAGTGAACGTCGTAACCGAGTTCCTCGCGCAGCGTCCGCAGGATGACTTTGAATGTACGACCCTTGTCGTGCGACTGAAGGTTCTTTACGTTCTCCAGCAGGAACGCCCGTGGCCGCTTGCGTGCAATGATTCTTGCGACGTCAAAAAAAAGCGTGCCTTGCGTCACGTCGGAAAAGCCGTGAGCGTGCCCGAGCGCATTCTTTTTCGAGACACCAGCGATTGAAAAAGGTTGGCAGGGGAAGCCTGCCAGAAGAACATCGTGATCCGGTATCTCGTCTTCTGGAATTTGCGTTATGTCACCGCTTATGTTGTGGCTTGCAGAAAAATTGGCAGCGTACGTTTTTTGTGCATATGGGTCCCACTCGCAAGTAAAGACGCATCTGCCGCCGATTTCTTCGAACGGGATCCGGATGCCGCCGATACCCGCGAACAGATCGATGAAATCGAACGCACTTTCCGGCGGAAGAGGCATCTGCAGCGGAAGCATTCGCTGGAGTGCATGAATTACGTATGTAGGCGGGTGGGTCTGGCGAGATTCCCAGCGACGGATGGTCCTGACATCGACTCCAAGCGCCTTTGCGACGGCAGCCTGGGTGTGGCGTTGACGGGCGGCCTGCAGGTACGCAAGGGCTGCCACCCCTGAATTGCCGGTTTCCAGGACAGTTGCCATGATCTCCTCTGGGTATTTTTGCGGACATTATGCCGCCTGATATTCCCAGATGTCCAGCTTCCCAATGATGCTGTCCGACTGCAACTGTGTATATGCCAGCCGCGAGCCAAATTGCAATGGAAGCTCTACACCAGGCGGTCCAGGATCACAGCGGGCTGTCGCATTGGTGAGTGGTATGGAGCGCTGTCAGGGCGATGAGTCCTCGGTAAGCATTCGGCGATGCAGGCCTTGCGTGATTGTTTCGTGCCTCGTCCGCGCGGCGAAATGAACCTGGTCGTAACAGGATTTGCGGACTCAGTTCGAGGCCTCGATCAGCTTCGGATCGTCGTTCGTCGCCGCATTCACCCGCGTGCTCACTGGATGGTAAGCAAAGCGGGTCAGCGCGTGTTCCCGGGCCAGCGCTAACGCGTCTGCTCCGTCGTTCAATTCCGGATCGAGCCATGCGGCATGCGCTTCGTCGGGCAGCACGACAGGCATACGCTCGTGCACTTCCTTCAGCAGGCCGGCCGCGGCGGTGGTGAGGAGGGCGCAGGAAAGCTGCGGGTCTTCACCGGTTTTAGACCAGTGCGACATCACGCCCGCAAAGCAGAACAGCCGGTCGTCCGGTGGGTGAATAAAGTACGGCTGCTTTGCCTTGACGATCTCGCCGGTCGCGGGATCGGTGCGCTCGATCTCTTTCCATTCGTACCAGCCGGCGGCTGGCACCAGGCAGCGTGTATTGCGCAAAGGCGTTCGCCACATCGGCTTGGCGGATGCTTCCTCCGCGCGCGCGTTGAAAGTGAGCCGCGGCGGCTTCGAATCCTTCCACCAGTGGGGAATCAGGCCCCAGCGGGCAATGTGCAAGGCAAGGCGGTCTGACTCGGGGTTGCGCAGGAGTACCGGGATGAGCGCGGTCGGCGCGACGTTGTAGCGCCGCGGGAACGGGTTGCTGCTGTCCCTGCCAACGTGCCAGACACGTTCGATTTCGGATTCCGCAGGGGAGACGTAGCGTCCGCACATGGAGACATATTAGACACCAGGATCGCGCGGAGAGGACCGGGGACCGCGTGACGAGAACTCTGTACGGGCGATGGCCCGGTGAAAGTCAGGACAGCCCTGGCGTTCAGGGGCGAGCCGTGACCCGGGTCGCGCTTCATCGACCGCTTCGCTTCGATCATGCATGCACCGGGCTGAACCTATCGTTTGCGCGGCGGTCATTCGTGCACGGGTCTGGCGCCGGGATTACCGCGGCGCGATTTCAGGGCACAATAGCCCCGGCATATGAACAAGAACATCGTCTCCACCGTTGTCGTCGTGGCGCTGATAGCGGGCGCAGTCGCCTGGTTCACGCGCACCGGGCCGTCGGTGCCGGAACAGCCGGACGCGACGCAGGAAGCATCGCGCGCGGACCTGTCCGAACGTACCGGTGCGCTGGTCGACGAAGTCGTATTCACGCAGGAAGCGGACGTTGGCAAGATCACCGAGTTGATCGAGGCCGGCAGCCATCACGTTTTTGCGCAAGGCATCACCAACGCCACGGTGTTCCGCCGCGTGCGCGATTCCGGCCGCGCGGCCTACGATTTCTCCTACGGTTCGACGGCGGAACTCTCGATCAATCCCGCGGGCCCGCGGTTCAAGGACGGGCGTATCAATCCGTTCCACGTGCCGGAGATCCGCGAGGCGATGAACAGGCTGGTCGACCGCCGGCACATCGCCGAGGAGCTGTATGGCGGGCTGGCGGTGCCCCGCTTTCTCCCGCTTACGACCGCGTTTCCGGACTACGCGCGGCTCGCCGACGTGGCGCGCGCGATCGAGATGCGCTACCAGCACGATCCGGAAAGCGCGAAGCGCACGATCGCCGAAGAGATGGAAAAGCTGGGCGCGCGGCGGGAGAACGGGCGCTGGATGCACGAAGGCGCGCCGGTGCGCATCACCGTGCTGATCCGCAGCGAGGACGAACGCAAGCGTGTCGGCGATTATGTCGCCAATCTGCTGGACGACGCGGGATTCGAAACCGAACGGCTGTATCGCACCGCCGAGGAAGCCTCGCGAATCTGGATCGTCGGCGACCCGTATGCCGGGCAATGGCACATCTACACCGGCGCCTGGATCTCGCTGTCGATCAACCGCGACCAAGCCGGCAATCTCAGCTACTACTACACGCCGCGCGGGCGACCGGAACCGCTGTGGCAGGCGTATGAACCGGACCCGGAGCTGGACAAAATCGCCGACCGCCTGCAACGCCGCGACTACCGCACATGGGAAGAACGCCAGGCGCTGATGGCGCGCGGCATCGACCTCGCGATGCAGGACTCGGTGCGCATCTGGCTGATCGATCAGCTCAACGTGTGGCCGCGCGCGCGCAACGTCGACCTCGCGGTGGACCTCGCCGGCGGCATTTCCGGTTCGGCGCTGTGGCCGTACACGATCCGCTTCCGCGACCGCGTCGGCGGCCGCATCGTATTCGGCACGCCGAGCCTGCTCACTGAGCCCTGGAACCCGGTAGCGGGCAGCAACTGGATCTTCGACAACATGATCATGCGCGCTCTGGACGATCCGCCGCTGATCCCCGATCCGTTCACCGGCCTGTTCTGGCCGCAGCGCATCGCCTCCGCGCAGGTCACCGTTCAGCGCGGCATGCCGGTCATCCGCACGCTCGACTGGCTGAGCGTAGACCGCGCGTCCGAGATCCGCGTGCCGCCCGACACGTGGATCGACTGGGACGCACAGGCCGGCCGCTTCATCACCGCCGGCGAGAAGTACCCGCAGGGCGTCAGCGCGCGCACGCGCACCGTGGTGCGTTACGAAGACGCGTATCTCGATCGGCGCTGGCACGACGGTACCCAGGTCTCGCTCGCGGACATGGTGCTGCCATGGATCCTGACCTTCGAGCGCGCCGACGAGCACAGCCGGCTGTTCGACCCGAGCTACGTGCCGACTTTCGATGTGTTCCAACGGCACTTCCGCGGCTGGCGCATCGTTTCGCGTTCGCCGCTCACGATCGAGATCTACAGCGACCAGATCTACCCGGATGCGGAGTGGATCGTTGCCTCGCGCGCGGCATCGGTGTCGCCGTGGCACACACTGGCGCTCGGCATACTCGCGGAGCGCAACGGCGAGCTGGCCTTTTCCTCGAACAAGGCCGACCGCAACAGCGTGGACTGGATGAGCCTGGTCGCCGGCCCGAGCCTGAGCGCGCTCGCGGGCCAGCTTGAAGCGGCACGCGAACAGGCATTCGTGCCCTACGAGAAGGTGTTGCGCGGACTGATGCGCGAGGGCGAAGCAGAGTCGCGCTACGCTGCGCTGGCCGACTGGTACGCGCAGCGTCGGCATTTCTGGGTCGGCAACGGGCCTTTCTATCTGCATTCGGTGCATCCGGTCGAGCGCAGCGTGGTGATACGCCGTTACGCGGACTTTCCCGATGCCGCGGACAAGTGGCTGCGTTTCACGCGGCCGGAGATTCCGGATCTCGAACTCGACGGACCGATGGTGGTGACCACCGGCGAGCCGGTGCACTTCGAACTGGGCATCAGCTTCGACGGCGAGCCGTATCCGGAGAGCGAGATCGAAGCCGCGCAGTTCCTGGTGTTCGGCAGTGCAGGCCAGCTGGTGGTGAAAGGCCAGGCGCAGCATGGCGCGGCCGGACGCTGGCGTATCTCGCTCAGTGCCCGCGACCTGGAACGCCTCGGGACCGGCGCGAGCAGCCTCGAAGTGGCGGTGACTTCGCGCCGGGTCGCGCTGCCGTCGTTCGCATCGCACGCCTTTGCCACCGTGCCGGGCACGCGCGGCCCGGCGGCATCCGGTGCGCGGCGAACCGCGGCGTTGCGGGGATCACATGAGTAACGCGGAACAGGCAACCGTGCCGGCGAGCGGCGTACTCAGGGACGTGCGGCGGCTGGTTGTGTTCGCCACGCTGCGCCTGTTTGCGCTGTTCGTGACCGTGTTGATCGGCGTTTATCTTGCGATCCTGATCGCCAACATGGGCGGCCGCGTGGACGATTTGCGCATGGTGCAGATCAGGCTGTCCGCGGTCGATGCGGTGCGCGAGGACCCGGCATTCCAGGCCATGAACGACGCGGAACGCAACGAACTGATCGAGCGCCGCGTGCAACTCGAGGTCGAGCGCCTGCGGCTGGACCAGCCCTTCATCCTGCGCAGCGTCGATTACCTGTACCAGGCGATGCGGCTAAACCTCGGGCGCGCCGAACACCTGCACAGCGACGCCGGCGCGCGCGACGTGTACGCGATCATCGTCGAGCGTCTGCCGGCCACGCTGCTGTTGTTCGGTACCGCCAACCTGCTGGTGTTCTTCGTGTCGATCTTCGTCGCGTTGTCGCTGTCCCGGCGATACGGCAGCGCGCTGGATCGCGCGGTGATCGGCCTTGCGCCGACGTCCGCCGCGCCGGGCTGGTTCTACGGCATCTTCCTGATCCTGATCTTCGCTTTCCTGCTGCCGGTGCTGCCGCCCGGCGGCATGGTGAAAGCGCCGCCGCCGGAAGGCACGCTGGAGTATGCGCTCGACGTGATGCGGCACATGATCCTGCCGCTGTCGGCGATGTTCCTGTCGTCGATCTTCATATCCATATACTCGTGGCGGACGTTCTTCCTCATCCATTCGAGCGAGGACTACGTCGAAATGGCGCGCGCCAAGGGTCTGCCTGACGGCCTGGTAGAGCGGCGCTACATCCTGCGCCCGACACTGTCGCCGATCGTCACCAGCTTTGCGCTGATGCTGATCGGTCTGTGGGGCGGGGCGATCATTCTCGAGCAGGTATTCAACTGGCCAGGTCTCGGCACGCTGATGTTCCGCGCCATCGGATTGCGCGACACGCCGGTGATCATCGCCTCGGTGGTGATCTTTGCCTACCTGCTGGCCGCAACCGTGTTCCTGCTCGACATTCTTTACGCGATCCTCGATCCGCGGGTGCGGCTGCAGGGGGCGTCGCGATGAGTCCGTGGAACGCACGCCTGCGTCAACTGCGCGAATACCCGTCGGCGGTGGTCGGGCTGGCGATCATCGCTTTCCTGATCGGGATATCGATCTACACGGTGATCGCGATCCCCTATTCGCAGGCGCTGGAACTGTGGCGCGGCGGCGAGCAGTGGCAGATGCATCCGCAGAGCGCGCGCCCCGCGTGGGCGAACCTGTTCAGCGCGCAGAAGCTGCCGAGCACCATCGTCGTTGACAGCGAAGCGGCGCCGGTGACGCAAGAAACCTTTGCCGGCGGCAGGCGGCTGAGCATCCCGCTGGCCTTCGACTACGAGTACGGTGCGTTTCCGTCCGAGATCAATATCTTCCTGCGGGCGGACTATGACGAGTTCGAGCCGTTTGTGCGTCTCACCTGGCACACGCCGGACGGACGCGAGATTCCGATGGGCGGGCATCGCATCTCGCGCGACCACCGGATCTCGGTGTCGCAGGACTGGAGCCTGGAACGCAGGCTGGGGCAGCCGACGCACATCGGCCTGCTGGCCGCCCCGGATGGCTTGTCGCCGGAGCTGCTGCCGGGCCGGTACGAACTGCGCATCGACGCCCTGCTGTTCGAAGAGGACGCAACGCTCGAAGCGGATCTCGTGCTGTACGGCCGCGTGCACGGTCTCGCGGGCACGGATCACCAGCGCCGCGACCTGATGGTGGCGCTGCTGTGGGGCACGCCGGTGGCGCTTGCATTCGGACTGATCGCGGCGGTTGGTACCACCATCACCACGCTGATCATCGCCGCGTTCGGCGTATGGTTCGGCGGCTGGATCGATGCTGCGATCCAGCGCATCACCGAAGTCAACATGATCCTGCCGGTGCTGCCGATTCTGGTGATGATCGGCACGCTGTATTCGACCAACATCTGGCTCATGCTGGGCGTAGTCGTCGCGCTCGGCATCTTCAGTGCCGGCATCAAGATGTACCGGGCGATGCTGTTGCCGATACGCGAATCGGCCTACATCGAGGCGGCGCGCGCCTACGGCGCAGGGCACACGCGCATCGTCCTGCGCTACATGATCCCGCGCATCCTGCCGGTGCTGATCCCGGGATTCGTGACCCTGATCCCGAGCTTCGTCTTCCTCGAAGCGTCGCTCGCGGTGCTGGGGCTTGGCGATCCGGTGCTGCCGACCTGGGGCAAGGTGCTGAACGATGCGCAGACCCAGAGCGCGCTCTACAACGGCTACTACTACTGGGTGCTGGAACCGGCGGCGCTGCTGATGCTGACCGGGCTTGGGTTCGCGATGCTCGGCTTCGCGCTCGATCGCATTTTCAACCCGCGGCTGAGGGCGATGTAGATGGCGCGGAACGGCGAAACCCTGCTGCGCGTTGAGAATCTGCGGCTGCATTACCGTGCCGCGGCCGGCGTGGTGCGTGCGGTGGACGATGTCAGCTTCGAGGTGCGTCGTGGCGAAGCGGTGGTGGTGCTGGGCGAATCCGGTTGCGGCAAGACTTCGCTCAGCCGTGCGCTGCTGCGGGTACTGCCGCGCAACGTAGCCGAGTATTCCGGCAAGGTGCTCCTCGATGGCAGCGACGTAATGCAGCTCGGCGAAGAGCAGTTCCGGCGCGAAGTGCGCTGGGTGCGCGTGTCGATGGTGATGCAGACTGCGATGAATGCGCTCAACCCCGTGGTGCGGGTTGGCGAGCAGGTGGCGGAGCCGCTGCGCGTGCATCGCAATCTGCCCAAGGCGCGCGCGATGCAGCGCGCGGCCGAGGCGTTCGAACTGGTAGGCATTTCGCCGGACTTCCTGCAGCGCTACCCGTTCGAGCTTTCCGGCGGCATGCGCCAGCGCGCGGTGCTGGCGATGGCGCTGGTGACCGAACCCGACCTGCTGATCCTGGACGAGCCGACATCGGCGCTGGACGTGCTCACGCAGGCCAGCATCATGAACCAGCTGAAGCGCGTGAAGCGCGAAACCGGCACCAGTTTCCTGCTGATCACGCACGACATCGCCACGTCCAGCGAGATCGCCGATCGCGTGGCGCTGATGTATGCCGGACAGCTCGTGGAGTTCTGCGACGCTTCGCGGTTCTTCGGCGACCCGGCACATCCCTACGCGAAACTGCTGATGGCGAGCGTGCCGCGGCTGCGGCAGGTGGTGCGGCCGGAGCACATCCCCGGCCAGCCGCCGAGCCTGCTCGCGCTGCCCTCCGGCTGCCGCTTTGCCGAGCGCTGCCCGTCGCGCTTCGAGCGCTGCTCGCAGGATCCGCCGATGTTCGATCTGCCGGACCGGCACCAGGCTCGCTGCTGGCTGCATGAGAAGGGGGGCGGACGATGAACGCACCGCTGGTCTCGGTACGCGAACTCGATACCTGGTTCGAGCTGCGGCGCTTCGGTTTCATGCGCGTGGGTTTCGTGCGTGCCGTGGACGGCGTGAGCTTCGAGCTGAAACGCGGCGAATCGGTCGCCTTCGTCGGTGAGAGCGGCTGCGGAAAGAGTTCGCTCGCGCGCACGCTGCTCGGGCTGCACCGGCCGACGCGCGGCGAAATCGTGTTCGACGGCGTGCCGTTGCACGAACTCGATGCCAAGGCGCTGAAGGCGTTCCGCGCGCGCGTAGGCTACGTGCAGCAGGACCCGTACGGTGCGTTGCCGCCATTCATGGACGTGCGGCGAATCCTCGCCGAGCCGCTGATCGTGCACGGCGTCAGCGATCGCGCGGAGCGCGAAAAGCGCATCCGTGCGGTGCTGGAGGAGGTGCGGCTCACGCCTGCCGATGATTTTCTCGGCAAGTTTCCGCACCAGCTCTCCGGCGGGCAGCAGCAGCGCGTGGTGATCGCGCGCGCGCTGATCTTACAGCCGGCGATGATCGTCGCCGACGAACCGGTATCGATGCTGGATGCCTCGGTGCGCGTGGAGATTCTCAATCTCCTGCGCAGGATCCAGAGCCAGCGCGAGCTGACCCTCGCCTTTATCACCCATGATCTCTCCACCGTGCGCTACTTCGCCGAGCGAATCTTCGTCATGTACGCCGGGAAGATCGTCGAGCAGGCGCAGGTCGATGCACTGCTCGAATCGCCGCAGCATCCTTACACGCAGGCATTGCTCGCCGCGATCCCCGACCCGGACGCTGAGAACGCTGCGCACATGCAGGAAGTGCCCGGCGGGGAAGCGCCGAGCCTGCTCAACCCGCCGCCGGGTTGCCGCTTCCATCCGCGTTGCCCGAAGGCGATCGCCGGCCTGTGCGAGAAAGAGATTCCCCCGGTGTTTGAACCGCGCGCCGGTCACTATTCCGCCTGCTGGCTGCACAAATGAAGCTGGTGGCCGCCGGCGCCTGCATCACGCTTGCCGGGCTGGCGCTGCTGATGGCGATGGTGGTGCGGGTGATCGAGCCAGGCCTGGCGCTTTCATTTCTTGCCTACGCTGTGCTCTTCGCCGGGATGATGATCGCGATCATCGGTCTGGTGCGGCGCGCCCTTGGCGGGCGCTGATCACCGCCACAATCGGTTCCGCGCAGGCAACAGAGGAACAGCGTAGCGGCGTGGTCAGGTCTGTGCGCAGGCTGCAGCATCCCACGCGGGAGGCGGAAGTCAGACGCCGAATGGAATGTCTCCAATGCAAAACCAATGCCGGACACGGCGGATAGCAGCGTACGAGGTCGATGTCTTACTTATCGGACGAACGAGCAAGTATGTATGCAATCGGACCGGCGTTGATTTGAAGCAAACTTGGTGTCGGGCGAGGGAGTAGGCTCGTGCGCTGGACGTCGGCTTAAGTGGGTATGGCCATGAGAATTCCCGGAAAACCGCTAAATCGATATCCGTGGTATCTCCGCCCGTTTTTCTGGAATCAGAAGCGCAAGTACGGTCAGGTGCTGATGCCTGGCTTGCTGTGGGGGCGCTCGCCGCTGGTGTTCATGGCGGTGGCGCTGCTCTATGGTGCGCTGGATCGTCGCCGCTCGCCGCTCGATCCAATGTTGCGTTCGCTGGTGACGGTGCGGGTATCGCAGATCAACTGGTGCCGGTTCTGCATCGACATTAACTCCATGGTATTGGCGAAACGCGCTGGTTCAATGGAAAAGGTCGAGGCCTTGGAACACTGGCGTGAAAGCGACGTATTTGACGAGAGAGAACGTGCGACGCTCGAGTATACGGAGGCCGTGACCATTACCGACCGTACCGTGGGCGATGATCTGAGTGCGAGATTGCGACGGTATTTTGACGAGGACGCGATTGTCGAGTTGACGGGACTGATCGCCTTTCAGAACTTGTCGAGCAAGTTCAACAGCGCGCTGGATGTTCCGGCACAGGGATTTTGTCGATTGCCAGACAATTAAGCGGTTCGATGTTTGGTCGATTGCTGTTCGGATGGCTTGCCGAGGATGGTAGAGGACTCCGGCGCACGCGTGCATGGCGGAACGTAAGCGCAGTTGTTGCAGTCAAGCTCGAGGAGTCCAGGGCGTCTTGGGCGGGGCAAGATGCAGCCTGCGTTGAGGCAGACGAGGGCACGTGAATGCAAGTCGATTGCGAGAAGGAGGAATGGGAATGATGGACGGAATGGGGTGGATGTGGGGTCTGGGCGGGTTGACCATGCTTGTGTTCTGGGTGGTTGCCCTGGTGCTGCTGTTGGCGGGAATCAAATTCCTTTTCTCGGGAAGCGACTCGATGCTGGGTGGACCAACCACGAAACAAGGAGGGCGGGAGACCGAGAGCCGCGCGCTCGCCATTCTGGAAGAGCGCTATGCACAAGGGGAGATCGGCCGTGAAGAATTTGTGCAGAAGCGCCAGGATATTCTGAAGAGGTAGCAACCCAAGCCAAGCGGCTTGTGGGCTGAAAGGAGCGAATCATGCGAGACAATCGAAAGTGGTTGGGGGTTCTGTTGATCGTTCTGGCGGTTGCGCTTGCATTGGGGGGCGTCGCCGGTAACCATCACATGCAGATGCGCTGGGTAGAACCGATGAGCGGGCCGTATTCCCGTTGGGGAATGGATGCAGCGATGATGAATCCGCGCGCGATGCACGGCAGGGCACTCGATCGAGGCATGATGCACGGGGACTTAATGCTTGGATTCGAGGCGGACGGAATGATGGGTGGACAAGACATGACGGCGTGGAGTACTGCCGCCAGGGTCCTTGATTTGAACGATCAGCAACGTAACCAAATCGCGAGAATTCAAGACGAAGTCCGCGAAAAGCAATGGGTTCTCCTGGGAAAGCTGCGCGATGAGCGCTTCCAGTTGGAGAAAATACTTCGGTCAGCGGGTGCGGAAGCCGTTGTCGCAGGCGAACAATATGCGAAAGTTGCGGACCTGCAACGGCAACTGCTCGAACTCTCCGTCGGTTCGCGCAACAGCGTTGATGCTTTGCTGAACCAGGAGCAGCGTGTTCAACTCAGGAACTGGTGGCGAAGCGCGATGTGCGGGCGGGGATCCTGCTGATCGAGAACCGCGTTCGATACCGCGCTGCCCGCTTGCCCTCCGATCGAAGCATATTGGCTGTCCGGTCAGTCTCCAGGTAGTTGCGTGCGGGCGCCGGCCTGCAGCATGCTCGCCAGTCGGCTCAACCGCCGGTCGGGCATCCCGAGCCCTTCCAGGCTGGATGCGCTCCGGATCAGGTAGTCCGCGCATGATCCATAGTGGCCAACGGCGTTGCGCGCGACCTCGAGAATCTGCGCATCCGTCAGGCGTCCGGTGTAGCCGGGCCGGGTGCGGTCGACGGTGAAAGCGATGGCATGCACGGCCTGCCCGCCGAGATCGATTTTCATCCAGCGCGGGCGGTAGGTGCCGCCGACCATCTCGCGCCGCCAAAGCAGCAGCAGATCTTCGTCCAGCGTGGTTTCCTGCAACCTGTAGGCGATGCCATGGCAGGATCCACCGGCATCCAGCGCCAGCACCAGCCCCGGCACCTCCGGGGTTCCGCGGTTCACTTTCGACCAGACGTAGAAACCGCGGTGCCAGCCATGCACGCGTGCGGGTTGCCGTTCCGCGTGCTCCATCAGTGGATTCCACATCAGCGACCCGTAGCCGAATACCCAGACCGGTGCGCCGCGCGGATGCGAGGCCATGGTCTCGGACAGAGAACGCGCGACTTCCTCGTCCGGCATCAGTATGTGCGCGTGCCCGGCGGCGCGCACCGCGTTGCGCACGCCGTCCTTCGCCAGAAATGCCCGATCGACCTTGCTCATTGCATCAAGGAAAAACGTCGTTGCCGCGCATGTTGCCATCGTGGCGGCAGCATGCAAGTGCCGCGGGCCGTCATGACGCGCGAACAGCTTCCGGATTGATCGCGCGGATCGGTGCGCCGTCGAGGAAGGCGAGTACGTTCTCGATCGACTCGCGGTAGAACTGGGCGTAGACCTCCCGCGTGCAATATCCCTGGTGCGGCGCCAGCACCACGTTTGGCAATGCGCGCAGCGGGTGATCCGCCGGCAACGGTTCACGGTCGAACACGTCGAGCGCCGCGACCAGCCGGCCGCTGCGCAGCTGTTCGACCAGCGCCGCCTCGTCCACCAGCGGGCCGCGCGAGGTGTTGACCAGGATCGCGTCCGGTTTCATCCGCGCGAGATCGTTCTTGCCGATGATGCCGCGCGTGCGGTCCGACAGCACCAGGTGCAGGGACACCGCGTCGGACTCGGCGAGCAGCGCCGCCTTGCCGGTGAGCGTCGCGCCGGCGGCTTGCGCGGTTTCTGCCGTCAGGTTCGTGCTCCATGCCAGCACGCGCATGCCGAGCGCCAGTCCAAAGCGCGCCATCCGTGAGCCGATCTTGCCGAGCCCGACAATGCCGAGCGTTCTACCCTCGAGCGCGATGCCCGCCGGTACGCCCTGCTGAAATCGGCCCGCGCGCATCGACGCGTCGGCCGCCGGAATCGCGCGCGCCGCGGCAAGCAGCAGCCCGAGCGCAAGTTCCGCGGTTGCCGCGCTCGCCGCCATGCCGCCGGTATTGCACACCAGGACGCCGCGTTCGCTGCACGCGTCGATATCCATTGTCCACGAGCGCGCGCCGGTGAGCGCGATCATGCGCAGCTTCGGCAGCCGTGCAATCAGCGTTCCCGGAAACGCCGTACGCTCGCGCATCGCGATCAGGATGTCGAAATCGGCCAGCGCACCTGCAGCATCGTTCACATCCGCGAACGCCCGGTCGAAGAACACCACCTCGCCTCGCTTCGTCAGTGCCGACCAGTCCGCACTCTC
>JBBDIL010000022.1:0-15476 GCA_040880425.1 Burkholderiales bacterium
CAATCGTGCCAACGTTCACGTGCGGCTTGGTGCGCTCAAATTTTCCCTTCGCCATGGTCGTATTCCTTAAGCTTGCGGTTTCCGATATTCAGGACTTCTTGTTGATCACGGCCTCGGCCACGTTCTTCGGCGCCTCGGCGTAATGCTTGAACTCCATCGTGTAAGTGGCGCGCCCTTGTGTAAGGGAGCGCAGCGTGGTGGAGTAGCCGAACATCTCGGCCAGCGGCACCTCTGCGCGAATCACCTTGCCGCCGCCACCCGCCAAGTCGTCCATACCCTGAATCATGCCGCGGCGTGAAGACAGGTCGCCCATCACGTCGCCCATCTTTTCTTCCGGCGTCTCCACTTCGACCGACATCATCGGCTCCAGCAAGATCGGAGTGGCCCTGCGCATGCCTTCCTTGAAAGCCAGGATGCCCGCCATCTTGAACGCGTTCTCCGACGAGTCGACCTCGTGGTAGGAGCCGTCGAACAGCGTCACCTTGACGTCGACCACCGGATACCCGGCCAGCACGCCACCGCGCATTGCCTCCTCCAGACCCTTGTTGACGGCCGGAATGTACTCGCGGGGTACCGTGCCGCCCTTGATCGCGTCGACAAACTCGTAGCCCTTGCCAGCCTCGTTCGGTTCCAGCTTCAGCCAGACGTGGCCATACTGTCCCTTGCCGCCCGACTGTTTGATGAACTTGCCTTCGACCTCAGTCGGCTTCTTGATGGCTTCACGGTACGCAACCTGCGGCTTGCCGACGTTAGCGTCGACGTTGAACTCGCGCTTCATGCGGTCCACCAGAATCTCCAGGTGCAGCTCCCCCATCCCGGAAATGATGGTCTGACCGGATTCCTCGTCGGTGCGCACGCGAAATGAAGGATCTTCCTGCGCCAGACGGCCGAGCGCGACGCCCATCTTTTCCTGATCAGCTTTGGTCTTCGGCTCCACCGCCTGCGAAATTACAGGATCCGGGAACTCCATCTTCTCAAGAATGATGACCTTGTTCGGGTCGCAGAGGGTATCGCCGGTGGTCGCTTCCTTGAGCCCGACTGCGGCGGCAATGTCACCCGCTCGCACCTCTTTCAACTCCTCGCGTTGGTTGGCGTGCATCTGCAAAATACGCCCAAGCCGCTCTTTCTTGCCCTTGATCGGGTTATAGACCGTGTCGCCGGAATTGATCACGCCGGAGTAAACGCGGAAGAAGATCAACTGTCCCACGTAGGGATCAGTCATGATCTTGAATGCAAGTCCGGCGAAAGGCTCGTCGTCGCTGGGTTTGCGTTCCGCGTCGTTGCCGTTTTCGAGGTGTCCCTTCACCGGCGGAACATCGGTTGGCGCCGGCATGTAGTCAATGACCGCATCCAGCATGGCCTGCACGCCCTTGTTCTTGAACGCCGATCCGCACATCATCGGCACGATCTCGAAGTCGATGGTGCGCGCGCGCAACCCGCGCTTGAGGTCGGCAACCTCCAGATCGCCGTTCTCCAGGTACTTGTTCATCAACTCTTCCGAGGCTTCAGCGGCAGCCTCGAGCATTTTTTCACGCCATTCCTGCGCCTTATCCTTCAACTCTGCGGGAATTTCGCGCTCGTCGAATTTCATTCCCTGCGTCGAGTCGTCCCAATAGATCGCTCTCATGGTAACGAGGTCAACCACCCCGGCGAAATTCTCTTCAGCACCGATCGGGATCTGAATCGGCACCGGGTTGGCCTTGAGACGGGACTTCATCTGGTCGTAGACCTTGAAAAAGTTCGCGCCCTGCCGGTCCATCTTGTTGACGAATGCCAGACGCGGGACCTTGTATTTGTTGGCCTGACGCCAGACCGTCTCGGATTGCGGCTGAACGCCGCCGACCGCGCAATAAACCATGCACGCACCGTCCAGTACGCGCATGGAGCGCTCGACCTCGATAGTGAAATCCACGTGGCCCGGAGTGTCGATGATGTTGATGCGATGCTCGGGATAGTTGCCCGCCATGCCCTTCCAGAAGCAGGTCGTCGCCGCAGAAGTAATGGTGATGCCCCGCTCGCGCTCCTGTGCCATCCAGTCCATCACCGCCGCACCATCATGCACCTCACCGATCTTGTGGCTCACGCCCGTATAGAACAGGATGCGCTCGGTGGTCGTGGTCTTGCCGGCATCGATGTGCGCACTGATGCCGATGTTCCTATAACGTTCAATGGGTGTAATGCGGGGCATGTAAACGGCTTTCGGGTACGTGTTGAATCCTGTGTTCGATCAGAAGCGGTAATGCGAGAAGGCCTTGTTGGCTTCCGCCATGCGGTGCACTTCTTCGCGTTTCTTCACGGCGCCGCCGCGACCCTCGGCGGCCTCCTGCAACTCGTTCGCCAGGCGCTGCGGCATGGACTTTTCGCTGCGCTTACGCGCGGCCTCCCGGAGCCAGCGCATGGCCAGAGCGGATCGACGCATCGGCCGTACTTCCACTGGCACCTGGTAGTTGGCGCCGCCCACCCGACGGCTCTTGACTTCGACCATGGGACGCACATTGGAAAGCGCCTGCGTAAACACCTCAACCGGATCCTTGCCGCCCTTCTTGGCAATATGCTCGAACGCGCCGTAGACGATGCGTTCTGCAACCGACTTTTTGCCGCGGGTCATGATCACGTTCATGAACTTCGCGACCTCCTGGTTCTTGTATTTCGGATCCGGCAGCGTCTCGCGCTTCGGCACTTCTCTGCGTCTTGGCATGACTTCCTCAGTCCTAGATCTTTAGTTGCCCGGCCTGATCAGGCCGCTTTCGGGCGCTTGGCACCGTACTTCGAACGGCTTTGCTTGCGATCCTTTACCCCTTGCGTATCCAGACTGCCGCGCACGATGTGGTAACGCACGCCTGGCAGGTCCTTCACACGTCCGCCGCGGATCAGCACCACGGAGTGTTCCTGCAGGTTGTGGCCTTCGCCGCCGATATAGCTGATCACCTCGAAGCCATTGGTCAGGCGTACTTTGGCGACTTTTCGCAGCGCGGAATTCGGCTTCTTTGGCGTCGTCGTGTAAACCCTGGTGCAGACGCCTCGCTTGGCCGGGGAGCCGGCAAGCGCCGGAACCTTGCTTTTGGTGGTCGGTTTGACCCGCGGTTTGCGCACTAACTGGTTGATAGTTGGCATTCTTTCGATCCCCAAAAAATCCGGGACGGCGTTTCCGCCGTCCCAGACGTCTACACTGCGCGACTCGACTACCCGGGATTGCTGCCGGAAAGTCGTGTCAAAAGACCGACGATTTTATTTTCAGCAGCTTACGGTGTCAAGCAACCTGCTGATCGTCCGTCTCTGCGGGTGCCTCATTCACGCCGAAAACAGACTCCCCGGTCAACTCTGGCTCCTCGCTTCGCGCCTTGCGGGTCCGGTGATAAGCCAGTCCAGTGCCCGCGGGAATGAGCCTGCCGACGATCACATTCTCTTTCAGACCTCTCAGATCGTCTTTCTTGCCCATGATCGCCGCCTCGGTCAGCACCCGGGTGGTCTCCTGGAAGGAAGCTGCGGAGATGAAGGAGTCCGTCGACAGCGATGCCTTGGTAATTCCGAGCAGAACATCATCAAATGCGGCGGGCTTCTTGCCTTCCTGCACCAGCTGGTCGTTCACGTCGAGAACTTCCGAACGCTCCACCTGTTCGCCCTGAATGAACTCGGAATCACCCGGCTCCGCGATCAGGACCCGGCGCAGCATCTGGCGCACGATCACCTCGATGTGCTTGTCGTTGATCTTTACGCCCTGCAGGCGATAGACGTCCTGCACCTCGTCGATGACGTAGCGTGCCAGTGCCTCCACCCCGAGAAGTCGCAGAATGTCGTGCGGTTCGACCGGGCCGTCCACGATCATCTCGCCCTTGTTGACCACCTGCCCGTCATGCATCAGCACATGCTTGTCCTTGGGAATCAGGAACTCATGGCTGACCCCATCCAGGTCGGTGATCACCAGACGCTGCTTGCCCTTGGTGTCCTTGCCGAAGGACACCGTGCCGGTCACTTCGGCGAGCATGCCCGAGTCCTTGGGCGAACGCGCCTCGAACAACTCCGCCACCCTCGGCAAGCCGCCAGTAATGTCGCGCGTCTTCGAAGTCTCCTGCGGAATACGCGCAAGCACTTCGCCGATGTCCACCTGCTGGCCATCCTTGACAGTGATCACGGAATGGATCGGGAAGGTGATGTTCACCGACATGTCGGTACCGGCAATTTTTGCCTCGTTACCCTTGTCGTCGATCAGCTTCACGCTCGGGCGCAATCCCTTGGCTTGCGCTGAACCGCGGCGCTTGGGATCGATGACGACCAGCGTGGAAAGGCCTGTGACCTCGTCGATCTGGCGGGCGACCGTCACGCCTTCCTCGACGTTCTCGAACTTCACGCGGCCCGCGTACTCGGTAATGATCGGGCGAGTATGCGGATCCCAGGTGGCCAGCACCTTGCCCGCCTTCACCGCGGTGCTGTCGTTCACATGCAGCATCGCGCCATATGGCACCTTGTGCCGTTCGCGTTCGCGCCCGCTGTCGTCGACAATCACAGCTTCGCCGGAACGCGAGATTGCGACCTGTTCGCCACGCACGTTGGTGACATAACGCATCGTGGGAGAGAACCGCACCGTGCCATTCGATTTCGATTCGATCTGGCTGGCCACCGCAGTTCTGGAAGCGGCACCACCGATGTGGAAGGTCCGCATGGTGAGCTGCGTGCCCGGTTCGCCAATTGATTGCGCGGCGATGACACCGACCGCCTCGCCGATATTGACCGTCGATCCGCGCCCGAGGTCGCGCCCGTAGCACTTTGCGCACATACCGTATCGAGTCTCGCAGGTAAGCGGCGTGCGTACCTTGACCTCATCGATAGCGAGATATTCGATGCGTTCGACCGCCTCTTCGTCCAGCAGCGTCCCGGCGGTATAGAGCACCGAATTGTCTTCGATGTTGATGATGTCGTTCGCGCAAACACGTCCGAGAATGCGTTCGCGCAGCGGCTCGACCACTTCACCGCCTTCGATCAGCGCTTTCATGGTGAACCCTTCAGCCGTGCCGCAATCTTCCTCGGTTACCACCAGATCCTGGGTTACATCGACCAAGCGGCGCGTCAGATACCCGGAGTTCGCAGTTTTCAGCGCCGTATCGGCTAGGCCCTTGCGCGCGCCGTGCGTGGAAATGAAGTACTGCAGTACGTTCAGGCCTTCGCGGAAATTGGCGGTAATCGGCGTCTCGATGATCGAGCCGTCGGGTTTGGCCATCAGCCCCCGCATACCTGCGAGCTGGCGTATCTGCGCCGCTGAGCCGCGCGCGCCAGAGTCCGCCATCATGTAGATGGAGTTGAAGGACTCCTGCATCATCGGGGCACCCTTCTTGTCTTTCATCGGCACCCTTTCCTTCTTCTTGCCATCCCATGCCATCACGGGCTCGGTGGCGAGGCGTTCCATCATCGCCTTGGCCACCAGATCACCTGCCCGCCCCCAGATGTCGACCACCTTGTTGTAGCGCTCGCCCTGCGTGACCAGGCCGGAGGTGTACTGCGCTTCGATGTCCTGGACTTCTTTTTCTGCGGCGCCGATCAACGCCTCCTTCTCCGGGGGGATCTCCATGTCACCTACCGCAAACGACAGGCCGGCGCGGGTCGCATAGCTGAACCCGGTGTACATCAGCTTGTCAGCGAAAATCACCGTTTCGCGCAGTCCGCAGCGGCGGAAACTGTTGTTGATGAGCTTGGAAATTTCCTTCTTCTTCAGCGGCTTGTTGATGAGTTCGAACGACAGGCCGGCCGGCAGGATCTCGGACAGCAACGCGCGCCCCACCGTGGTCTGGTAACGGGTGGTCCTCGGCTCGAGGTCGCCGTTCTCATTTCGCACCTGCTCCTTGATGCGCACCAGGCAGCGCGCCTGCAGGTCCACAAGCTTGCTGTCGTAGGCGCGCTGCACTTCCGGAATATCGATGAACGCCATGCCTTCGCCCTGGGCGCCGATCCTCTCGCGTGTCATGTAATACAGGCCAAGCACGATATCCTGCGACGGCACGATGATCGGCTCGCCATTGGCCGGAGACAGCACATTGTTCGAAGAAAGCATCAGCGTGCGCGCTTCCATCTGCGCCTCGAGCGAAAGCGGCACGTGGACCGCCATCTGGTCGCCGTCGAAGTCTGCATTGAATGCGGCGCATACCAGCGGGTGCAGCTGAATCGCCTTGCCCTCGATCAGCACCGGCTCAAAAGCCTGGATGCCGAGACGGTGCAGCGTCGGCGCCCGGTTCAGCATCACCGGATGTTCACGAATCACGTCCTCGAGGATGTCCCACACTTCGGGCACCTCTTGTTCGACCAGTCGCTTGGCAGCCTTGATGGTGGTAGCGAGTCCCAACACTTCCAGCTTGTGGAAAATGAACGGCTTGAACAGTTCCAGCGCCATCTTTTTCGGCAAGCCGCACTGATGCAGCTTAAGCTGCGGACCGACCACGATCACCGAACGGCCCGAGTAATCGACCCGCTTGCCCAGCAGGTTCTGGCGGAAACGCCCGCCCTTGCCTTTGATCATGTCGGCAAGCGACTTCAACGGCCGCTTGTTCGCGCCCGTCATCGCTTTGCCCCGCCGGCCGTTGTCGAGCAGGGAATCCACCGCTTCCTGCAGCATGCGCTTTTCATTGCGCACGATGATTTCCGGCGCCTTCAGTTCGAGCAGACGCTTCAGGCGGTTGTTGCGATTGATCACGCGGCGGTAGAGGTCGTTCAGATCCGAGGTGGCGAAACGGCCGCCGTCGAGCGGTACCAGCGGGCGCAGTTCCGGCGGCAGCACCGGCAGCACTTCCATGATCATCCACTCGGGCTTGATGTTGGAATTCTTGAAGCCTTCAAGCACTTTCAACCGCTTGGAGTACTTCTTGATCTTGGTCTCCGAATCGGTCGCCTCAAGCTCACGGCGCAGCTTGTCGATCTCGCCGTTCAGATCGAGATTGCGCAAAAGTTCGCGCACGCCTTCGGCCCCCATGGTGGCGGAAAACTCATCGCCAAATTCCTCGATCTTTTCAAGGTAGTTATCTTCCGACAGCAGGTCGCCACGCTTGAGCGGGGTCATGCCCGGATGGGTCACCACATAGGCCTCGAAATACAACACGCGCTCGATATCGCGCAGCGTCATGTCGAGCACCATTCCCAGCCGCGAAGGCAGCGACTTCAGAAACCAGATGTGCGCTACCGGCGAAGCCAGCTCGATATGCCCCATCCGCTCACGACGGACCTTGGACAGGGTGACCTCGACACCGCACTTCTCGCAGATCACTCCACGGTGCTTGAGCCGCTTGTATTTTCCGCAGAGGCATTCGTAGTCCTTCACCGGCCCGAAAATCTTGGCGCAGAAAAGGCCGTCACGTTCCGGTTTGAAGGTGCGGTAGTTGATGGTCTCCGGCTTCTTTACTTCGCCGTAGGACCAGGAACGGATCTTCTCCGGCGAGGCAAGGCCGATGCGGATCGCATCGAATTCCTCTTCCTGGGTAACCTGCTTGAACAGATCGAGTAAAGCTTTCATTCCCGACTCCTTGATTCGTCAGTCTGGTTAGCTTGAGGGCGCCAACTAGCGGCGCTCGAGATCGATATCGATCGCGAGCGAGCGGATTTCCTTGACCAGCACGTTGAACGATTCCGGCATGCCGGCATCGATCTTGTGCTCGCCCTTGACGATGTTCTCGTACACCTTGGTGCGACCCGAGACATCGTCGGACTTGACGGTGAGCATTTCCTGCAGCGTATAGGCGGCTCCGTAAGCCTCCAGGGCCCAGACCTCCATTTCGCCGAAACGCTGCCCTCCGAACTGCGCCTTGCCTCCCAGCGGCTGCTGGGTGACCAGCGAGTAAGGCCCGGTCGAGCGCGCATGCATCTTGTCATCGACCAGGTGGTGCAACTTCAGCATATGCATGTAGCCAACGGTAACCGGCCGATCGAAGGTTTCGCCCGTGCGTCCGTCGATCAGATTGATCTGGCCGCTGCGCGGCAACTCGGCGAGCTCAAGCATGTTCTTGATCTCTTCCTCGTTGGCACCGTCGAACACCGGCGTGGCAAACGGCACGCCCGCGCTCAGATTACGCGACAGCTCGATCACGTCCTCGTCGGACAGTTCGCCCAGCTCTTCTGTTCTGCCACTCGAGTTGTAGACCAGAGTCAACGCTTTCCGCAGATCTGCCGCCCTGGCCTGGGCCTTGAGCATGTCGCCTATCTTGCGGCCAAGGCCTTTTGCGGCCCAGCCAAGGTGCGTCTCCAGGATCTGGCCGACGTTCATTCGTGACGGCACCCCCAGCGGATTCAGCACGATGTCGACCGTGGTGCCGTCTGCCATGTGCGGCATGTCCTCGACCGGCACGATCTTGGAAATCACGCCCTTGTTGCCGTGACGTCCGGCCATCTTGTCGCCCGGTTGCAGCCGGCGCTTGACCGCCAGGTACACCTTGACCATCTTCTGCACGCCCGGCGGTAATTCATCCCCGGAGGTGAGTTTCTTTTTCTTCTCTTCAAATGCCGCATCGAAGGAGCGGCGCGTCATATCGACGCTTTCACGCAGTTGCTCCAGCTGCTGGGCAGCTTCCTCGTTGGCCAGTCGGATATCGAACCAGTTGTGCGGCTCGGCATCCTGCAGATAGGCCTTGGTGATCTTGCTGCCCTTGGCAAGTTTTTTCGGTCCGCCGTTGGCAGTCTTGCCGATGAGCAGGCGTTCGATACGGCCAAAGGTGTCCGCCTCGACAATCCGCAGCTGATCGCCGAGGTCCTTCTTGTAACGCTTGAGTTCGTCGTCAATGATGCTCTGGGCGCGCTTGTCCCGCTCGATCCCCTCGCGCGTAAAGACCTGCACATCGATTACCGTACCCGACATGCCCGACGGCACGCGCAGGCTGGTGTCTTTCACATCGGACGCCTTTTCGCCGAAGATTGCGCGCAGGAGTTTCTCTTCCGGCGTGAGTTGGGTCTCCCCCTTGGGCGTGACCTTGCCAACCAGCACATCTCCCGCCTCGACTTCCGCGCCGATATAGACGATACCGGACTCGTCCAGTCGCGCCAGTTGCGCCTCGGACAGATTCGAAATGTCGCGCGTAATCTCTTCCGGCCCGAGCTTGGTGTCCCGCGCGACCACCGACAGCTCCTCGATATGAATCGAGGTGAAGCGGTCCTCGGACACCACCCGCTCCGAAATCAGGATCGAATCCTCGAAGTTGAACCCGTTCCAGGGCATGAACGCGACCAGCAGGTTCTGGCCGAGCGCAAGCTCTCCCATGTCGGTCGACGCGCCATCCGCTATCACGTCTCCTCGCGCAATCACGTCGCCCGGCTTCACGATCGGCCGCTGATTGATATTGGTATTCTGGTTCGAACGGGTGTACTTGACGAGATTGTAGATATCCACGCCGACTTCGCCGGCCGAAGTCTCGTCATCGTTGACGCGCACCACGATGCGCGACGCGTCCACGTAATCCACCGAGCCACCCCGCAGGGCCTGAACCGCGGTGCCCGAGTCGACCGCCACGGTGCGCTCGATACCGGTTCCGACCAGGGGTTTCTCGGCACGCAGGCACGGCACGGCCTGGCGCTGCATGTTTGATCCCATCAATGCGCGGTTGGCATCGTCGTGCTCGAGAAACGGGATCAGTGACGCTGCCACTGAAACGATCTGCGAGGGCGCCACATCCATGAACTCGATACGCTCCGCCGGCATCAGCGAGAACTCGTTGCGGAAGCGGCAGGAGATGATCTCGTCGAGCAGCTTGCCCTTCTTGTCAATGGCGGCGTTGGCCTGGGCAATGACGTACTGGCCTTCGTCGATTGCCGAAAGGAACACGATTTCGTCCGTCACGCGGCCGTTGTGGACGCGCCGATAGGGCGTTTCGAGGAACCCGTACTCGTTGGTGCGGGCATAAAGTGCCAGGGAATTGATCAGGCCGATGTTCGGGCCTTCTGGCGTCTCGATCGGGCAGACGCGGCCGTAGTGCGTCGGGTGTACGTCACGCACCTCGAATCCGGCCCGCTCCCTCGTCAGTCCGCCCGGTCCGAGCGCGGAAACACGCCGCTTGTGGGTGATCTCGGACAACGGATTGGTCTGATCCATGAACTGAGACAGCTGTGACGAGCCGAAGAACTCGCGCACAGCCGCCGACACCGGTTTGGCGTTGATCAGGTCATGCGGCATCAGATTGTCTGACTCCGCCTGCGACAGCCGTTCCCTCACCGCACGCTCGACGCGCACCAGTCCGGCGCGGAACTGGTTCTCGCCAAGTTCGCCGACAGACCTGACGCGGCGGTTCCCGAGATGATCGATATCATCGATCTCGCCACGGCCGTTTCGCAGTTCGAGCAGGATGCCGATGACCGCGAGAATGTCCTCATTGGACAGGGTGGTCGGTCCGGTAGTACCGCGCTTGCCAACCGCAGCGTAGAAGTTCTTGAGCCACTCCGCAGACCGCTCGTCAACCTGATCTGGATACGCACGGCGGTTGAATTTCATGCGGCCGACTGCGGACAGGTCGTAACGTTCCTCGGCATAGAACAGGCTGTTGAACAACGCCTTGACCGCGTCCTCCGTGGGCGGCTCGCCAGGGCGCATCATGCGGTAGATGGCCACCTGCGCCCCAAGCTGATCGGCGGTCTCGTCGGTGCGCAGCGTCTGCGATATATACGCGCCCTGGTCGAGATCGTTGATGTAGATGGTCTGGATCGTGGTGACGCCGGCCTCGAGGATCTTCTTCAGCAGGTCCTCGGTGATCTCGTCGTTCGCATTGGCCGCAATTTCGCCTGTTTCCGTATTGACGACGTTATGTGCAAGAGTGCGGCCAATCAGGAAATCCTCAGAGAC
Organism: Burkholderiales bacterium; assembly: GCA_040880425.1. GTDB lineage: Bacteria > Pseudomonadota > Gammaproteobacteria > Burkholderiales > Eutrophovitaceae > DATKEK01. Next base: position 10,799 of record JBBDIL010000022.1, read on the forward strand.
GCTTGTCTTCTTCAGACCAGCGGCCTCCATCTCGCGCACGTGCTTGACGGTGATCCGCTTGTCCTTCTGAACGATCAGCTTGCCCTGCTTGGTCACGATATCGAAGCGCGCGGTCTCGCCACGCATGCGTTCCGGCTTGAGCTCGAAATCGATGCCCTTCTTGGTCAGATGGAAAGTATCGAATACATAAAACAGCCCCAGGATCTGCTCCGGCGTCATGCCAATCGCCTTGAGCAGAATCGTGACGGGCAGCTTGCGACGCCGGTCGACGCGGAAGTAGAGGTAATCCTTGGGGTCGAATTCGAAATCGAGCCAGGAGCCCCGATAGGGAATGATGCGTGCCGAAAACAGCAGCTTGCCGGAAGAGTGGGTCTTCCCACGATCGTGCTCGAAGAACACCCCGGGCGAGCGGTGCAGCTGCGAGACGATGACGCGTTCAGTGCCATTTATGACAAAGGAACCGGTTGTCGTCATCAGGGGAATCTCCCCCATGTACACCTCCTGTTCCTTCACCTCCTTCACCGTCGGCTTGGCGGCCTCCTTGTCCATGATGGTCAGGCGCACCTTTGCGCGCAGAGGCGCCGCGAACGTCAGCCCACGCTGCTGACATTCCTTGACGTCGAACGGTGGCGTACCGAGCTGGTAGCTCACGAAATCCAGCCGCGCATTGCCGGAGTGACTGGAGATGGGATAAATCGACTGGAAAGCGGCCTGCAGGCCCTGGTTCTTGCGGTCCTCGGGCTGCACACCCTCCTGCAGAAAAGACGCGTAGGACTCAATCTGGGTGGCTAGCAGATACGGTACCGGCAGCACGCTCGACCGTTTCGCGAAGCTCTTGCGGATACGTTTCTTTTCAGTGAAGGAATAAAGCATGGTCTCTCCGAATCGCGCAGGGACGCGGTGGCACGCCCTGTGTACATCGACTGGTGGTGATGGGCTGGTGGTTGGCCGCTACCAACCGCTGGCTGACGGCAACGAGGGACCTCGCTGCCCGACCATACCTGCCTTCTGCAGTCGGATCAGAAGACAAAGAAAAACCCGCGGAGTTTTTCTTTGGCCTCGTGCCGAAACCGGAAAATTGAAGCCGGCGGGCGCTGCCCGCCGGCTTTCCAGGCGACAGCGTTACTTGATTTCCACTTTCGCGCCGGCTTCTTCCAGCTGCTTCTTGATGTCGTCAGCGTCCTTCTTGGACACCCCTTCCTTGACAGGTTTCGGAGCACCGTCCACCAGATCCTTGGCTTCCTTCAGCCCGAGGCCGGTAATCGTGCGCACCACCTTGATTACGTTAACCTTGTTGTCGCCAATGGCGGCCAGGATCACGTTGAACTCGGTCTGCTCTTCGGCGGCAGCAGCGCCGCCGCCCCCGGCCGGAGCGGCTACGGCAACCGCGGCGGCGGCGGCCGACACTCCAAACTTCTCTTCCATTTCCTTGATAAGCTCGGAGAGCTCAAGGACGCTCATGCTCGAAATTGCATCGAGTATTTCTGCTTTGGCAACTGCCATGATGATTTCTCCTGAATGCTGTAAGCGATTGCGTCGCGCTACTGGCTACGCAGCCTGTTTCTGGTCCCTGACGGCAGCAAGCGTCCGCACGAACTTGCCAGGCACCTCGTTGAGTGTCTGAACGAATTTCGCGATCGGCGCCTGCATGGTCCCCATGAGTTTTGCGATCAGCTCGTCACGGCTCGGCATTGTTGCCAGCGTCGCCACGTCTTTTGCCGACATCACCTCGTTCGGCATGGCGCCTGCCTTGATTACAAACTTCTCGTTGCTTTTCGCAAACTCATGCAGCACCTTCGCCGCCGTCACCGGATCGTTCGACATACCGTAAGCAAGCGGACCGACCATCTGGTCCGCCAGTTTCTCGAACGGAGTGCCGGCAACCGCACGGCGTGCCAGGGTGTTCTTGAGAACCCGGAAGTACACTCCCTCGCCGCGCGCCTTCGCGCGCAACTCGGTCATGCCCTCGACCCGCAGGCCACGGTACTCTGCGAGCACGATGGCCTGCGCCTGCGAGACTCGCTCGTTCAGCTCGGCCACTACCGCTTTCTTCTGCTCTAGATTGAGACCCAAGGTCTGCCCTCCTTAAGCTTCACAAAAAGGCTTCGTGCACTCCTTGCGCACTCCACCCACCCTGTTGCTGCATAGCGACCTTCGATCCAGGTGCTGCCGCGGCTGCTGCGTTCGCAATTCACCGCACTGATGCCAAACCTGTTTCTTGGGTGCGCTATCTGCGTAGGACGCCGAATCCTGCTGCGACGATTAAGCCCCTGGAGGCTCCTACGGTCTTTGACAGCGCGCCCCCTTGCGGGGAGCGGCCCAAAGTTCCTTACTGCTGGGCGGTCAGGCTGGCCTGATCCACCCGCACTCCCGGCCCCATCGTGCTCGAGAGCGAAATCTTCTTTAGATAGATTCCCTTCGCGTTTGCCGGTCTAGCTTTATTGAGCGCGTCAATCAGCGCGCGCAGGTTCTCCTGCAACGCATCCTCGGCGAACGAGGCCCGGCCGATCGTGCACTGAACGATGCCGGCCTTGTCGGTGCGGTACTGTACCTGACCCGCCTTTGCGTTCTTGACTGCTCCGACCACATCCTGCGTCACCGTGCCGACCTTGGGGTTCGGCATCAAGCCGCGCGGACCCAGAATCTGCCCCAGACTGCCCACCACCCGCATCGCGTCGGGAGTAGCAATCGCAACATCGAAGTCGATATTGCCGGCTTTAACCTGTTCGGCCAGATCCTCGAAACCGACCACGTCGGCCCCGGCGTCCTTGGCTTCGCGCGCCTTGTCTGCCTGGGCAAACACGGCAACGCGAACGGATTTTCCGGTGCCCTTCGGCAGCACGACCGAACCGCGAACCAGCTGGTCGGATTTCTTGGCGTCGACTCCGAGATTCACTGCGGCATCGATCGACTCATCGAACTTCGCCGTGGCGTTGGATTTCACCAGTTTGATCGCTTCCGGCAGCGGATAGGCCTTGGCGCGGTCGACTTTCGAGCGTACTTCCTTGATGCGTTTCGATAACCGTGTCATGTTCAGACCCCCTCCACTTCCACGCCCATACTGCGCGCGCTGCCCGCGACCATTTTCATTGCCGTTTCCAGGCTGGACGCGTTCAGATCCGGCATTTTGGTCTTGGCGATCTCCTCGACCTGGGCCCGGGTCAACCTGCCGACCTTGTCCGTATGCGGTCTGGGGCTGCCCTTGTCGAGTTTCATGGCCTTCTTGATGAGCACCGACGTGGGCGGCGTCTTGATGACGAATGTGAAACTCTTGTCGGCGTATGCCGTGATCACCACCGGCAGCGGCAGACCGGGTTCGACACCTTGAGTCTGGGCATTGAACGCCTTGCAGAACTCCATGATGTTCAGCCCGCGTTGCCCCAGGGCTGGCCCGATGGGTGGACTCGGGTTGGCCTTGCCGGCCGGCACCTGCAACTTCACGAAACCGACCACTTTCTTTGCCACGTCAGTAACTCCTTAAATAATATATGGGTAATGGCGCACGCCTCATGGCGCGCTCCCCTGGTACTGCCCGCTCAGGCCTTCTCGACCTGACCGAAATCCAGTTCGACCGGTGTGGCGCGGCCGAAAATGGACACTGAAACCCGCAGTTTGTTCTTGTCGTAATTGACTTCCTCTACGGAACCGTGGAAATCCGTAAACGGACCCTCGCGAACCCGGACCGCTTCACCGACCTCGAAAAGCACCTTCGGCTTGGGCTTCTCCACACCCTCCTGGATCTGGTGGAGGATGTTCTGCACTTCCTTCTCGCTGATCGGGGTCGGGCGAGTGGAAGTGCCGCCGATGAACCCGGTAACCTTGGGGGTGTTCTTGATCAGGTGCCAGGTCTCGTCGGTCATTTCCATCTCGACCAGCACGTAGCCCGGGAAAAACTTCCGCTCGCTGATCGCCTTCTGGCCACCCCTCATCTCGACTACTTCTTCGACCGGAACCAGGATCTCGCCGAACTTGTCCTGCATGCCGGCACGCTCGATCCTTTCCTTGAGCGTACGCTGCACGGTCTTCTCGAACCCGGAATAGGCATGAACCACGTACCACTTCTTGCTCATCACGCCTCCGTCCCGAGCAACAGCTTCACCAGCCAGACCAAGGCCGCGTCCACAATCCAGAGGAAAATCGCCATGACGATCACGAACGCCATCACCAGCCCGGTGCTCTGAACTGTTTCCTTGCGCGTGGGCCAGACAACCTTCTTGGTTTCGGCAACCGCATCCTGCGCATAAGCGAAGAATGTCTTCCCGGGCGCACTGGTCCAGGCAACAACTGCGGCCGCTGCGAGGCCCGCGAGCACCGATGCAACCTTCAGCACCGCCGGGCTGTCCCCCAGTTGGTAAAAGCCGGCAATGCCCGCAACGACCATCAGAAATGCCAGTACCAGCTTTATCTTGTCTGCCATCGTGTTCTCTATTGCGGCCGCCATCCCAATATTCAGCCCGCAACCGGTGTTGCGGGCTCGTATGAGGTGGCAGGCCAGGAGGGTCTCGAACCCCCAACCTTCGGTTTTGGAGACCGACGCTCTGCCAATTGAGCTACTGGCCTATGCAGCGTTGCGTCGGGCGCCGAACCGTGATCATTCTCACCGGACGGAGCCCCCGTACATTCATTCGATAACTTTCGACACTACGCCGGCGCCCACGGTGCGTCCGCCTTCGCGGAT
>JBBDIL010000023.1:0-69077 GCA_040880425.1 Burkholderiales bacterium
TCAGTTGAGGTTATACCCCACCTCCTGGAAGACGAAATTTCGGGGGAAGCTCAGCTCCGCGTCGTTGCAGACAGTTGAGGAACTTGACTTTGCAGGTGTAGCTTTCGATCTTTGGAGTATGTACCGAGGCAGCGAAGTCGAGCGCGTACTGCTTACCTCGCCGGTTCTCGTCTCTAGCTGGTTGAGGACGGCAAAGTCAGCACGCGGTCTAACGATGCTTCAGGAGGTGATTGCTATTCTCGAATCGGAGACTAACAAGAAGAAAGAAATATTGGGAACGGTAGAGCAACTACAACCCATTGTCCGCAGATTTCTTCGTGATCACGGAATAGTGGAACGCGTGGTAAGTGGTCAAGAGCAAGATGATGTCTATTTGTCCTGTGTTGTGGATGCGCCTGCCCGCTTCGAAGGTATCCTCGTATCGATTATCTTTTCGGAAAGCGAGCGCCGCCTGACTGTGCAGGGAAAACTTGCGAGTTCGGTAGAATTCACGCCCGCGTTCATCACGGCGTGGTCCGACGATAAATGGCAGCTGCAAGTCAGCAGGTCTACGGGGCGATTTTCGTGGTCACTAGAAGATGGGAGCGGCGTCTTTTTGGGGAATTGTGAAGCAGTATCGAAAACCAGATTTTGATCTGCCGTATACCAAGTCGGCATTGTCACCATACTTCCGGCAATGCGCGTCTAACCAACAAGAAATGGGGCAATGGCGGCGAGCCTCCCGATGATCCCGTGTTGCTGGACTGGCCGATAGTTGCGTCCAATCTCCAAACCAGGGGTTAGCGCATTTTCCTACCCTGGCACGTTTCTCCCGCGTGCCTACGTCTCTATTCCGGCTGCTGCGTGGGCGATGACCCGCGATAGGGGAAATGAAAAGCCCCGCCGAAGCGGGGCCGTGTTCCAGCGCGTTTAGATTTTAAACGCAGTGAACGGTTAGGCTGCGCGTCGTTCTAGAAAAGGTTTGAGGCGCACAACGTCGTCGTCGCCTTTGCCTGCCATCTTTGGGAAGTGAGCAAGAATCTCAACTTCCCCGCCGAGCGCATTAATGTAGGCAATAATGGTACTCAGATGCCAATCGCCGCGATTCTCTGTCTTGGAGATGCTGGCCTGCGTAACCCTAAGGAGCTTCGCTAAGTCTTCTTGGGATACATCAAACGCTTTGCGTAGCTCAGGGAGCGCCATTTCGACGAGCATGACTTCCGTGCGCGCTTTCGCGCGCCCGCGTGCGTCCGCTGACATTTTGTCACGCAGCGCGCTGAATTTCTTAGCCATCTATCAGTCCCTCCTTTCGCAAAGTTTCGATATGTTCGTCGTAAAGCCTATCGGCTATCGGCACGAACTCCTCATACCAGCGGTCATTACCCGTCTTGTCGCCGCCGAGCAGCAGTATCGCAACTCGCCGTTGATCAAAAGCATAGAGCACACGATACGGCTGCCCTTTATGCTGCACCCTTAGCTCCCGCATGCGCCCATGCGCTGACCCCTCAATACCTGAGCTATGCGGCAGGCGAAGGTCTGGCCCCAGCTCTTCCAATAACCCCACACATGCGCCGATTGATTCCTGTTCGGCTTCGTCGAGCTTGCCCCACCAGCTCTCAAACGTATCCGTGTATTCAATTTCCCAAGTCATGGGATGTATAACCTTGAGTGAATATCACGTTAGAGAGTGAGCAAGAACAAGTCAAGCATTAAGTCGTATTTGTTAGCCAGCCTATCGTTAGTGACTACTAACAAGATCGCAGCGCGCTATGGTGGCGGAGAAGCTTGCGACGATGCGGCAAGGTGAGAGAACAGATTTAGAACCTTCCCCAAATCTGGGGAATGTGAGCCGCGAGCAAGCGTCAAAGCTGCTGAGACAAGCGGACTGCCGAGGGCTACGTGCCCGACCCTGCTATTAGGTTATAAAAGGGGTCGTTTTCGGCCCCTTTTTGCATGATAGCCCGCCGCTAGCCCGTGGTTTTGCTGCCTATTTATTGAGCGGCTATGCGACGTAACATATTGATTATCTGGCGCGCCCGGAGAGATTCGAACTCCCGACCCCCTGGTTCGTAGCCAGATACTCTATCCAACTGAGCTACGGGCGCGAGGCGCGCATTATAGCGGTTGACCTTGAAAACGAAAACCTTTCACCGTAAAGGCGCAAAGAACGCGAAGTAAAACCGAGTCATGTCTCGGGATCTGAGCGGCAATCCTTGTCGATGGTGCTGGCGCAAACTATTGGCGGACGCGAACTGCAGTTCAATTGCAGGCCATTGTTTTGTTCTTTAGCTTTGCGCCCTTTGCGCCTTTGCGGTGAAGAACCCTTTCTCTACCGTCCACCCACGTCGGCAAAAGACAACGCGTGTTCGCGCAGGGCGTGGAACTTGATGTCGGGCCAGCGCTCCTGGGTGAGGTCGAGGTTGGGTTTCGAGGTGGCGAGGAAGGTGAGGCTGCCGGAGGCGTCGCGCGCGAGTTGGGCCGCGAGGTGCGATTCGAATTCGGCGAGCTTGCGCGGGCTGTCGCTGGAGATCCAGCGGGCGCCGTAGAAAGAAGCGGCGCGCAGGCGGGCGTCGACGCCGTATTCCGCCTGCAGGCGGTGGGCGGTGACCTCGAACTGCAACTGGCCGACTGCGCCGAGGATGATGTCATTGCCGACCAGCGGCCGGAATACCTGGATCGCGCCTTCCTCGCCGAGCTGCTGCAGGCCCTTCAGGAGCTGTTTGGCCTTTATCGGATTGGCGATCTCGACCATGCGGAACATTTCGGGCGCAAAGAAGGGGATGCCGGTGAAGGTCAGCTTCTCGCCCTCGGTAAAGGTATCGCCGATGTCGATACTGCCGTGATTGAGCAGACCGATGATGTCTCCAGGCCAGGCGTCTTCCACGATCTCGCGGCGCTGCGAGAGGAAGGCCACCACCTGGCTGGCGCGAATTTCCTTGCCGGTGCGGGTATGGAACAGGCGCATGCCGCGTTCGAAGCGCCCTGAGCAGATGCGCAAAAAGGCGATGCGGTCGCGGTGCTGCGGATCCATGTTGGCCTGGATCTTGAACACGAACGCGGAGAACTTCGGTTCATCCGCGCGCACTTCGCGCTGGACTGCGGCCCGCACGGTCGGAGGCGGCGCCTCGGCGACCAGCATGTCCAGAACCTGGTCGACGCCGAAGTTGTTCATGGCGGAGCCGAAAAATACCGGCGTTAGTTCGCCCTCGAGAAAATGCTCGCGGTCGAATTCGCGCACGTCCGAACGGATCAGGCCGACTTCTTCCCTGGCGTCCGCCACTTCCGCGGCGTAGCGTTCCGCCACGCGCGGGTGGTCGAGACCCGGGACCGCCTCCACCGCGCGCTGGTCGCGATCTTCGGCGGCGGCGTAGAGCAGGGTGCGGTCATTGATGAGGTCGTATACGCCAGCGAAGCGCTTGCCCATGCCCACCGGCCAGGTGATCGGCGCGCAGTGGATCTTCAGGATGTCCTCGATCTCGTCGATCAGTTCGAGCGGATGGCGGCCTTCGCGGTCGAGCTTGTTGATGAAGGTGACGATCGGCGTGCCGCGGTTGCGGCAGACTTCGAGCAGCTTGATGGTCTGCGCCTCCACGCCCTTGGTGCCGTCGATTACCATCAGCGCCGCGTCGACCGCGGTCAGCACGCGGTAGGTGTCCTCGGAGAAATCGCGGTGGCCGGGCGTGTCGAGCAGGTTCATCACGCAGTCCCGGTATTCGAACTGCATCACCGAGCTGGCGACGGAGATACCGCGCTCTTTTTCGATTGCCATCCAGTCCGAGGTGGCGAACTTGCCGCTTTTGCGTGCTTTCACCGTGCCGGCGGCCTGGATCGCGCCGCCGAACAGCAGCAGCTTCTCGGTGAGCGTGGTCTTGCCTGCGTCCGGGTGCGAAATGATTGCGAAGGTGCGCCGCTTCGCAACTTCTTTCGCGATGTTTGCGGATGCGGCGGGAGAGAGTACTGACTGATCCATTGCTGATTCCACTTCGGGTGCGGCGGCAAAGCCTGCCGCGGGTATCGGGTGCGGGCGCGCAAAGGCCCGGCTGGGGAGGGGAAGTGGACGAACTCTACATCGCGCACGCATTGTATCGCGCGCGGCGCCCGGGCTCCAGACCGCCGGGCGGCCCCGGCAGGGGCCGACCCGCGGCGAAGGCCGCTCGGCGGGCCTCTGGAAGCAACTTTCCGCGAGCGTGACTGCCTTATAGGAAGTTGCTGTTTCTTGCTGTTTTTTTGGAAGAAGTCGCGGGCGGTCAGGGCCGGGATGGCGTGCTAACATCGGCGCCGTTCTCGCAGGGAAGCCGATGAAAACGATCGATCTGGAAACCAAGTGGGCGAAACCGGAAACGCCGGAAAATGAGGCGGAACGGCAGGCGGCGCTGCGCCGGCTGGGCCTGCTGGATACGCCGCCTGAGGCGGCGTTCGACGAGATCACGCGGCTGGCGAGCCAGATCTGCGACGTACCGATCGCGCTGATCAGCCTGGTCGACGAGAACCGGCAATGGTTCAAATCCGCGCACGGCCTGCCGGGCACGCGTGAAACGCCGCGCGATGCGAGTTTCTGCGCGCATGCAGTCGCACAGAATTCCTATCTCGAGATTGCGGACACGCTGAAGGACGACCGTTTTCGCGAGAACCCGCTGGTCGTCAACGCGCCGCATATCCGCTTCTACGCCGGCGTGCTGTTGCGCGATGCCTCCGGGCATGCGTTGGGCACGTTGTGCGTGATCGACCGCCAGCCCCGCAAACTGGATGCATCGCAGCGCCAGGCCCTGGAGCGTCTCGCCGGCGTGCTCGGGGCAATGTTCGAATGGCGCCGCAGCGGGCGCCAGGCAGGCGGCAGGCTCGGCGAGCTGCTCGACCAGTCCTCCAGCCAGATCTACCTGCTCGATCCGCAGACGCTGCGCTGCGTCTATGCCAACCAGGGTGCGCTCGCGCAGACCGGTTACACGCTCACCGAACTGCAGCAGATGGAATACGGCGCGCTTTTCCCCGAACTCGAACGCGAGACGCTGGAGCGCGACGTCAAGCTGCTGCGAACCGGCGCGCGCAGGTCGGTGGAAGTGGAAGCGAAATGCCGGCGCCAGGACGGCACCACGTTCCTGAGCCGCGCGCAGTATCAGTTTCACGCGAGCGGTTCCGCGCCAATGGTTTCGGTGATCTGCGAGGACGTCACCGATCGCAAGCGCGTGGGCCAGGAATTGCAGGCTTATGTCGCCGGGCTGACCGCGATCATCAACATGCAGCAGGAGATCGCGGTGAGTTCGCCCGATCTCGAACGGCTGATGCGCATGATCGTGGTGCGGGCGAAGGAGATCGCTGGCAGCCGCGGCGCCGCGATCGAAATGGTGGAGGGCGACAGGCTGGTGTACCGCGCGGGCACCGACGACATCCTGCCGAAGCTCGGGCTGTCGTTTCCGCTGGAAGGTAGTCTGCCGGGGACGGCGATCCGCGATGGCAAGGCGCTGCGCTGTAACGAAACCCAAGCCGATCCGCGCGTGAACCGCGAGGAGACTTCCCGGCTCGGAATGCGCTCGATGGTGGTGGCGCCGTTCTACCGCGAGCGCAAGGCAGCCGGCGTGCTGCTGGTGTTCTCGGGCGAACCGCATGCATTTACCGATCAGACGCAGCAGCTGGTGCAGTTGCTGGCCACCACGCTCGGCAGCGCCATGCAGCGGCAGGCGGCGGAGCAGGCGATCCTCGAGATCGCGCGCGGCGCAACGATCGAAACCGGGCGCGACTTCTTCAAAACCCTGGTGACCGAGCTGGCCGGCCTGCTGGGCGCGAGTTACGTTTTCGTCGGCGAACTGGACGGCGCAGCGAAAGACGCGATCCGCATGGTTGCGCTGAGTGCCAAGGGCGAGATGAAGGAAGGCATACGTTACCCGCTCGCGGGCACGCCGTGCCGGAACGTGATGGAGGCCGAGACGTACACGGTTGCCGCGCAGCTGAAGGGACGGTTCCCGGACGACCGCATGTTCGACACCATGGACGTGGAAAGCTATTCCGGCGTGCCACTGCTGGGTTCGGAGCGCGAGCCGATCGGTCTGCTGGGCGCGATGTTCAGCGAACCGCTCGAGCACCCCGGGAAGATCGAATCCACCCTGCATATCTTTGCGGCGCGCGCCGCGACTGAGCTGGAACGGCAGCACACCGAGAAACGGTTGCGCGACCAGACCGGGCTGATGCAGTCGGTGCTGGACGCGATCGCGGACGGCGTGGTGGTGGTCGACAAGGCAGGGCATCTGGTGATGGCCAATCCGGCGGCGCGGCGCATCGTGGGGCAGGCGTATCCGCAGGGCGTCGCACTGGGCGGCTGGCCCGAGCATCTCGGCGTGTTCGGCGCGGACGGGAAGACGCCGTATCCGGCGGAGGAGTTGCCGCTGGCGCTCGCGCTCAAGGGGCAGCCCACCGACGGGGTCGAAGTGGTGATTCGCAACAAGGCGAATCCGGAAGGCGTGGCGGTGAATGTGCATGGTCGGCCGCTGTATGCGATGGAAGGCGAGGTCATGGGCGGCGTGGCGGTGCTGCGCGACGTGACGCAACTGAAGCGCTCGGAGGAAGAGATCCGCAATCTGAACCAGGAACTGGAAGCGCGTGTGCAGGCGCGCACCACGGAGGTGGAAGCGGCAAACCGCGAACTCGAGAAGCGCAACAGCGAGACCCAGTTGTTGAACGAGCTGATCAAGATGATGCAGTCGTGCATGGACGTGGAGGAAGGCTGCCGGGTGGTTGCGACATTTGCACCGCGGCTGTTTCCGGATTATGCGGGCGCCCTGTATCTGCAGGGCGGTGCCGGCAGCACGTTCGAACTGCGCAGCCGGTGGAACGGGAGCATCCGTTCCGATGAAGCCTTCGGCCGGGAAGAGTGCTGGGCCCTGCGGCGCGGGCAGTTGCACGCCGCAGACGCCGCCACGCAGGGACTGGTGTGCCAGCATGCGCATCCCGCAAGCGCAAAGGCTTTTGCATCGATGTGCGTACCGCTGATCGCGCAAGGCAACACCGTCGGCGTGCTGTATCTCGAGCGCGGTTCGGCGCCGCTCGAGAGCGACCCGGGTTCGCGGCAGCGCCTGGCGGCGACCCTGGCAGAACAGCTCGCGCTGGCGCTGGCCAACATCGAGCTGCGCGAGACTTTGCGCAACCAGTCGATCCGCGATCCGCTCACCGGGCTGTTCAACCGGCGCTTTCTCGAGGAATCGCTGAACCGCGAGATCGCGCGCGCGCAGCGCAAGGAGACGCCGCTCGCGCTGCTGATGATCGATGCGGACCACTTCAAGCGCTTCAACGACGATTTCGGACACGACGCCGGCGATTACGTGCTGGAGGAACTTGGCCGGCTGCTCGGGCGTTTCATCCGCGAGAGCGATATCGCCTGCCGCTTCGGCGGCGAGGAGTTCGTACTGCTGCTGCCGGGGGCTTCGGTTGCAGACGCCACGGCAAAGGCGAAGGCGCTGCTCGCGGAAGTGCGCAAGCTGAAACTCAAGTTCGAGGGCCAGGCCCTGGGCAAACTGACCGTGTCGATCGGGTTGGCGAGCTGCCCGGAGCATGCCACCAGCGCAGGCGAATTATTCCAGGCGGCGGACGCGGCGCTGTATCAGGCGAAGGAGGCCGGGCGCGATCAACTGGCGGTCACCGGCAGCAGCGCCAAACCGGCCAAGACCGTCCGGCGCAGGAAGAAGTAGCGTCAGCCCGATTGCAGGTCGGCGCCGCAGTGACCGCAGAAGCGTGCGTCCGGGTGAATCGGCGCGCCGCATTCGCGGCACAGTTCGGCGGTCGGCTCGCTCTGCGAGCGGGGTGCAGCGCTCGCGACCAGGTTCGAGAGGTTGGTGGACTGGTTCATGACGGCCAGCAGCAGCCAAGCCGAAGCCGCGAGGATGGCGATGATGAACAGCCAGTTGTAAAGTGTGCCGGCGCCGTCTCCCATGAACGGCTTCAGCAGCAGGAGCAGCACGCCGTGCGCGCAGGCGATGACGAACAGGGTGGCAGCCGGTACCAGCACGTAATGGACGAAAGACCAGCGGCCGCCGTCCTCGGCGAGTATTTTCGCCGCGCGCCGGGCGGTCAGCCAGAAAACCGCCAGCGCGCCGCCGAAGCCGAGGAACTCGACCAGGTGCGCAGCCGAGAGTTTTTTTCCAACGAGCGGTGTGGACTTGAACAGATCCATGCTGCCGAGCGCCATCGCCAGCACCAGCGTGACCACGATGACAGCGGCGTACCGGATGAACCAGCCATATTTTTCATTCATGTTCGGGGTCATGTTCGGGGTCCGGGTGTGCGGATGAGTGCGATCGAGTGTAGCGGCGCGGGGAGTCGAGCGTCAATTCCGTTTCCATATTCCGGGGAATGCAGTGTCGTTGATTGACGACTGGGGGCATGCGCGCAGCCGCGGCCTGAACAACCGTGCCGCGGCGAATGCGCTGGGCATAGCGGAAGCGCAACTGGTGGCCTCGGGCTGCGGGCGTTTCGTCACGCGGCTCGGCGGCGAATTGCCGGAACTGCTGTGCGGCCTGCCGGCGCTCGCCGAGATCAAAAGCGTGGTCAGAAATGCGTACGCGGTGCAGGAGCGCACCGGTCGGGCCAATGCGATCGTGCTGCATACGGATGGCGGTCTCACGATCGAAGGCAATGTGTTCCTGCTGAGTGCGAGACCGCACGCGCTGGCCAGGGCATTCGCGCTGGTCGAACCGGGCAAGTACGGCATCAAGCGCAGTCTGCAGTTCTTCACCGCCAGCGGTGAGTCGGCCGCGAAGTTCTTTCTGACCGACGCTTCTGACCGGCAGGCGTTCGAAGCGCTGGTGAAAGCGTTTGCGTCGGACGATCAAGGCGTGGAGGAATCTGTGACGGTCGGCAATGCCGCGCCTGCGGAAGAGCGGCGGGCGGAACGCGCGTCGCTCGCGTCTTTTCTGCGTGCGGCGGCACGGCTTGCGCAGCCGGTGGAGATCGCGGTGGCGAACAGCGCGGCGACACAACGCACCGTCAAAATCCTCGAGCGCATCAAGCGCTCGGATCGCGGCGGCTGGATCAACGTGCTCGATCCGGGCCTGGACCTGCACCTGCACGAAGACCGCATCGATCGCCTGCGCGTCGAAGGGGACGCTTTCCACTGGTTCGCCGACGACGGCACCGAAGCCTTCAGCGCCCGCTGCGAGGCGACGGAAGCCCTGCTGCATGCCTCACTCGGCTAGATCGCCGACGGCACCGGCAAAGCGGCGATCGGGGATGAACCACGAAGGCACTAAGTACACGAAGGACACAAAGTAGTTCGACAGCCAACCCCGCGGATGGAACATAAAGCAAACGAAGCAACCCGGGTTCCTTCGTACCTTCGTACCTTCGTGCCTTTGTGGTGAGTCCACCCTGTGTCAACTACCAGAGATTCTCGACCGCCAGGTGCCCGGGCTGGCCGCGGCGGCTGACTTCGAAGCCGCGGGTGGTGAACCATTCGCGGGTGTCGTCGACCATCTGCGGGTTGCCGCAGATCATGATGCGGGAACGCTCGTGGTCGAGGGGAATGCCGGCCTGCGATTCCAGTTCGCCGCTTTCGAGCAGATCGGGGATGCGTTTGTCGAGTGCGCCTTCGACCGGTTCGCGGGTGACGACCTGCAGATATTTCAGCTTGTCGCCGAATTCCGCGAAGAACTCGTGGGTGGAGAAGCCGCGGATGAGTTCCTCGTAAGCGAGTTCGTCGCGTACGCGCACGCTGTGCACCAGCACCAGGTTGTCGTAGTGCTCCCACACCTTGAAGTCGTAGAGGATGGAAATGAACGGCGCGAGCCCGGTGCCGGTGGATAGCATCCACAGATCCTTTCCTGCCTCGAAGCGGTCGGTGGTCAGAAAACCGTAGTTGCGTTTTTCCACCAGAACCTCGTCACCGACCTGCAGCCGGGTGAGCTCGGTGGTGAACTCGCCGCCGGGAACCACGATCGAGTAGAACTCGAGGTGCTCGTCGTAGTCCGCGGAGACGATCGAATAGGCGCGCCAGACCACACGGCCTTCCTTCCTGACGCCGAGTCGCGCGAACTGACCGGGAACGAAACGGTAGCCGCGGTAGCGCGTGGTCTTGAAGGAAAACAGGTTCGGCGTCCAGGTGCGGATGTCGAGAATGGTTTCTGTGGTGTACTTGTCTTCGGCTGCTGTGGTCATTTCTGTGGGTTGTCTAAAGGTGAAAGGCGAAAGGCGAAAGGCGAAAGGCGAAAGTCGAAAGTGGGAAGTCGAAAGTGGGAAGTCGAAAGATTTCGGTTGGCAATTCCCCGGCGCGCGGCCGGCGTGCGGTCGCGTACGGTGCCTGGTTTGGGGTCAGCTGGCGCGGGCGATCGCGTTTGCGCGCGATGCGGTTTCGAAAGTTTCGGCCGCGGAGAGTTTGCGGAAGGCTTCTCCCAGCAGGATCACCGCCGGGCCGTTCAGCCGGGCGGCAGCGAATTGCGGCAGTTCGCCAAGCGTGAGCGCCCAGATGCGGCGGTCCGGCAGCGAGGCGTTTTCGACCACCACCGCAGGCAGGCCGGCCGGCTTTCCGCGTGCCATGAGTTCGAACGCGATGCGGTCCGCCTGGCCGGCCGCCATGTATAGGATTGCGGTATCCGCGCCGAGCACCGCCTGCGCCCAGTCCGATTCGCTTTCCGAGGCGCCGACGCGCGGTGTGACGAAGGTGACGCTGCGGCTCACACCGCGCACGGTCAGCGGCATGCCGAGATCCGCACTGGCTGCGAGGGCGGCAGTGATGCCGGGCACGACCTCGAAGTCGATGCCGGCGTTCCGGAGCGCGTCGATTTCTTCCTGCGCGCGGCCGAACAGCATCGGGTCGCCGCACTTGAGTCTGACCACGGTTTCGTTGCGGCGCGCGGCGTTGACCAGGCTGCGGTTGATGAATTCCTGCGCGGTCGAATGCCTGCCGCAACGTTTGCCGACCGCGATCCTGCGCGCCTTCGGCGCCAGCGCGAGCAGTTCCGGATTGGCGAGCGCGTCGTAAAGCACCACGTCCGCCTGTGCGAGCAGTCGCGCGGCGCGCAGCGTGATCAGGTCGGGTGCGCCGGGGCCGGCACCGACCAGCCAGACCTTACCCATGATCGATCATCCCCGCAGCCACGGTGTTGTGCGTGGATTCGTCGATGAGAATGAAGCTTCCGGTCGAACGGTTCTCGCGGTAGGCGTCGAACGCCAGCGGCTGCTGCAGCTTCAGGCGGATGCGGCCGATTTCGTTCGCACCGAGTGTTCCGTCCGCCGGATTGCGCTCCAGCGACTGGATGTCGATGCGGTGCTCGATATCGGCAAGCCGCGCCTTCACCGTGCGGGTGCCGTGCTTCAGCAGGTACTTGCGACGGGGATCGAGTGCCGATTCGTCCAGCCAGCAGACGGTTGCGGACAGGTCGGCCGATACTGCCGGGGCCTCGTCCGCGCGCACGATCAGGTCGCCGCGGGATACGTCCACCGGATCGGCGAGCAGCAGCGTGACGGACTGTGGCGCGGTCGCGATTTCCAGGCTGCCGTCCAGCGTGTGGATTTCGCGAATCGACGTCTCGGCTCCGGAAGGCAGGACGCTCACGCGATCGCCGACCGCCACCGTGCCGGATTCGATGCGGCCGGCATAGCCCCGGAAGTCGACCCAGCGGCGGTCGACGTCCGCACCGGTGGGGCGCAGCACGCCCTGCACCGGAAAGCGGAACGGCAGGATCGCGAGATCGTGCTGGGCGTCGATGTCTTCCAGCAGTTCCAGCAGGGTCGGCCCGTCGTGCCACGGCATGCGCGTTCCCGACTCGACCACGTTGTCTCCATACAGCGCGGACATGGGGACGTAGCAGGCGTGGACGATGCCGGCCTTTGCGGCGAACTGCGCGAGCTCATCGCGCAGCGCCAGGAAGGCCTCCTGCGCGTAATCGACGAGGTCCATCTTGTTGATGGCGAAGATCACGTGGCGTACGCCAAGCAGGCTCGCGATGTAGGTGTGGCGGCGCGTCTGCGTGAGGATGCCGTTGCGCGCGTCCAGCAGGATCACCGCGACCTGCGCGGTGCTGGCGGCGGTCACCATGTTGCGGGTGTACTGCTCGTGGCCGGGCGAGTCGGCAATGATGAACTTGCGCCGCGGCGTGGAGAAATAACGGTAGGCGACGTCGATGGTGATGCCCTGTTCGCGCTCGGCCTGCAGGCCGTCGGTGAGCAGGGAGAGGTCGGCCTCGGCGCGGCCGCGGCGGGCGGACGCGCGCTCGATCGCGGAGAGCTGGTCCTCGAAAATGCCTTTCGAGTCGAACAGCAGCCGGCCGATCAGCGTGCTCTTGCCGTCATCCACGCTGCCGGCGGTGATGAATCGCAGCAGGCCCACTTCGCGGGAGACGAACGTATCCGTGGCGCCCATCAGAAATACCCTTCCTTCTTTCTCAGTTCCATCGATGCTTCCGAAGTCTGGTCGTCCATGCGGGTGGCGCCGCGCTCGGTGATGCGGCACACGGCGGTTTCTCTCACGATCTCTTCGTAGGTCCAGGCGGTGGATTCCACCGGGCAGGTGCAGGTCATGTCACCCACCGTGCGGAATCGCACCGAGATGCGCTCGACGGTTTCGCCGTCGCGCGGCCGCACCAGGTGCGAGACCGGCGCGAGCTGGCCGTTGCGGCGGATCACGTCGCGTTCGTGCGCGAAGTAGATGGCCGGCACTTCGAGGCGCTCGCGCGCGATGTACTGCCAGATATCGAGTTCCGTCCAGTTGCTGATCGGGAACACGCGCATGTGCTCGCCGCGACGCACGCGGGTGTTGTAGAGGTCCCACAGTTCGGGGCGCTGGTTCTTCGGGTCCCACTGGCCGAACTCGTCGCGGAAAGAGAAGATGCGCTCCTTGGCGCGGGCCTTCTCCTCGTCGCGGCGCGCGCCGCCGATACAGGCGTCGAAGCCGAACTCTTCTATCGCGTCCAGCAGCGTGATGGACTGGTACGGATTGCGGCCGTCCTCCGGTGAGCGCAGGCGGATGCGGCCCTTTGCGATCGATTCGTCCAGCGTGCGCACGATCAGCCGCTCGCCGAGCTCGGCCGCGCGCTTGTCACGGAAGGCGATGACCTCCGGGAAGTTGTGGCCGGTGTCGATGTGCAGCAGCGGAAACGGAAAACCGCAGGGACGGAACGCTTTCTCTGCGAGCCGCAGCAACACGATCGAATCCTTGCCGCCGGAGAACAGCAGGGCGGGATCGGCACACTCGAACGCGACTTCGCGCAGGATGTGGATCGCCTCGGCTTCGAGCACGTCGAGGTGCGACAGCGTCGGCTGGGCGGCCGCCAGGGGTTCTGCAAGCTGGTTCATGGTGCGTATGAGTTCCGAAGCATTCGTTAATCGATTGGTGTTGTCGAAGCCCGTGTTTTAGTTACGGCTCACGTTGATCGCGCTACGCGCGCTAAACGTGACCCTTCGCTGAGAGGTTCACGCACGTGGTTATCTGGCTGTTCCTGCACGGACTGACAGCGTTGACGATGCAGGCCGTATTCCTTCGCTCCAGCCTTTTGCCTCCGGCTCACGTTGATCGCGCTACGCGCGCTAAACGTGACCCTTCGCTGAGAGGTTCACGCACGTGGTTATCTGGCTGTTCCTGCACGGACTGACAGCGTTGACGATGCAGGCCGTATTCCTTCGCTCCAGCCTTTTGCCTCCGGCTCACGTTGATCGCGCTACGCGCGCTAAACGTGACCCTTCGCCGAAACAAGGGCGCTGCATCGTTCATCGCGCGACCTCTGTAGCTTCTCTGGGTTCGGGGTGTAAGCCACATTCTTTCGCGCCCGTGTTTTCCCACCACCACCGGCCGGCGCGGAGGTCTTCGCCGGGCTTGACCGCGCGGGTGCAGGGCGCGCAGCCGATACTCGGGTAGCCGCGGTCGTGCAGCGCGTTATAGGGAAGGTCATGGCGGCGTACGTAGTTCCAGACGTCATCCAGCGACCAGTCCGCGAGCGGATTGAACTTCTGCAACGCGTGAACCGGGTCGTGCTCCGACAGCGGCAGCGCGGCGCGGGTCGGCGATTGCTCGCGCCGCAGACCGGTGACCCAAGCGCGCTTGCCCGCCAGCGCACGGCGCAGCGGCTCGACCTTGCGTACTTCGCAGCAGCCCTTGCGCTGCGCGACGCTGTCGTAGAAGCCGTTGATGCCATTGATGCGTACGTAATCCTGGACCGCCGCGGTGTCCGGGAAGTAGGTGCTGACCTTGATGCGGTAACGCTCTGCGGTGCGTTGCATCAGCGCGTAGGTCTCTTCCGGCAGACGCCCGGTGTCGAGGGTGAAGACCTCGATCGGGAGATTGCCGCGTGAGATCAGGTCGAGCAGCACCATGTCCTCGACGCCGAAGCTGGTGCCGAACGTGGCGGGCGAGTACTGCTGACCGATGTCGGCCAGCAGCGCGCGCGCCTGTTCGACCTTGCGATCGAGCGTCATGCCGCGACCTGTCCGCCGGCAGCCTTGCGTGTGTCGACAAGGCGGATCGGCTGCGCCTTCGGCGGCAGCGCTTCGGTCAGGTCGAGCTGGCGGTCACGTTCGATGCTGAAAGCCGCGGCGGCGTGGGTCCATGCGTCGATGGATGCGGAGATCACCTTGACCTTCGGTTCGTCCCATTCGACATCCTGCGCGGCGAACTCCTCCGCCAGCCCGGAAAGCTGCGTGGCGAGATCGGCCGGCAGTTGTCCGTCCAGCAGCGTCGCGAGTTCCCGAAGTTCGTCCACCTTCGGCAGGGTCTTCGCCGACGTCACCAGGCCGTACAACCCCTGGCCGATCAGACGCACGATGTTCTCCGCGCACTGCGCGGCTTCCGCGTACTTGCGCTGGTGGTACAGCGCGGTGCGGTAGCCGCGTTCATGCGCGGCTTCGAAGAACGCCGAGCCGATCTGCACCTGGCTGGCGCCGGCGCACTCGCCGCCGCCGAGCTGCAGTACCTTGAAGTCGGCGTCCTGGCCATGGTCCTGCGAGACTGCGGGTACGTCTTCTTCGCTGACTTCGATCAGGTCGGCCAGCAGCGTGGCGAAATAACCGGCTTCCTGCCGCCGCGTCCATGAGAAGAATGTCTCGCCGGGCCGCCGGCCGTCGATCCAGGCCTGTTTCACGCGCCGGATCGCCTGCTCGATGCGCGCCGACGGCACCGACGGACCCTTGAGCGCGAGCGCGCCGCCGCCGAGACCGTTGCCGCCGAAGTACATCTGGTAGTGCGGAATCAGCTTCTTGTGCATGCGCCGGCCTTCGCCGTAGATGCCGATGTCGCCCATTTCGGGTTGCGCGCAGCCGTTATGGCAGCCGGAGACGCGGATGCGCAGGTCGTTGCCGCCGATCTCGAGCAGCTTGGGGGCGATGTTGGTGCTCGAGGTGATGCCGAGGCGGCTGGTGGAGGTGCCGGGGCAGGCGACGACGTCGTCGCCGGTCTGCGGTTCGCGCAACCCGAGCGCTGAGAATTCCGCGCGCAGCGTTTCGAGTTTAGACGCCGGCACGTTTAGCGCCAGAAGGTTCTGGTCCTGGGTAGTGCGCAGGTCGCGCAGTCCATGTCCGGTTGCGATGTGCGCGATGCCGCGCAGCTGTTTCGCGCTCAGGTCGCCGAGCGGCACCGCCAGCGGCAGTGCGTACTGTTCGGGCTGCTTCTGCGCAAACAGTCTGCGCGGTGCGCCGCTGCCCGGAACCTCGGATTCGGCGCCTTTGCGCCACTCGCCCTTTGGATGGCTGGCGGCGGCGAGTGCGCTGCGTGTGCGCTCGAACTCTTCGCGAAATTTCTCGACGAAGCCTTCGGCGCCGAAGCGGTCGACCAGGAACTTGATGCGCGACTTTGCGCGCTTGGTGCGGTCCGAATACTTGCTGTGCAATGCAATCACCGCTTCCATCGCGGGCAGCAGTTCCCTTTCCTCGAGAAAGGGCTCGACCACGATCGCTTCGCGCGGCTTGTGCCCGAGCCCGCCGCCGGCGAGCAGCTTGAAGCCGAAGCGTTCGCCCTGGCGCACGGCGACGACGCCGAGGTCGTGCAGCATGCCTTGCGCGCAGTCGGTCTCGCAGCCCGAAAAGCTGATCTTGAACTTGCGCGGCAGCTGCTGGTTCAGCGGATTGCGCAGGAAATGCCGCAGCGCACCCTGCAGGTGCACGTCGATGTCGGTGTGTTCGCGCGGGCAGACGCCGGCCATCGGGCAGGCCGTCATGTTGCGTACGGTATTGCCGCAGGCTTCGCGCGAGGTGAGTCCGGCGGCGGCCAGGCGGCGCAGCGCGTCGGGGGTATCTGCGAGCGGCACGTAGTGGATCTGGATCGAGGTGCGGGTGGTGATGTGCACGGTTTCGTGCTGCGCCCAGTTGTCCAGAACGTCGGCAATGGCTTCCAGCTGTTCCGGCACCAGCAATCCTCCCGGGATCTTCACGCGGATCATGTTGACGCCGCCCTGGCGCTGGCCGTAGATGCCCTGTTGCAGGCGGATCGCGGTGAAGCGTTCCTCGTCGATCTCGAGATTGAGGTAGGCGCGCAGCGCATCCTCGTAGCGCGAGATCTCGTCCAGATCAGCGAGGTTGTCGAAGCGTTCGGTTGCGCCCATCTTCAGTGTTCCTTGAGGTTGTTCAAATGACGAGTTTTCCGCCGATCAGCATCAGCACGGTCGCCAGCAGGGAGCGCAGCAGGCGCTCCGGTGCGCGGCTCGCTAGCTGACTGCCGATCCAGATACCGGGGATGGAACCGATCAGCAGGCTGCCGAGCAGCGTCCAGTCGACGTTGCCGATCGCGGCATGACCGAAACCGGCGACGAAAGTCAGCGGCACCGCATGCGCAATGTCGGTACCGACCACGCGCAACGTGGACTGCCGCGGATAGAGAAACAGCAGCGCGACCACGCCAAGCGCGCCGGCACCCACCGATGACACCGTCACCAGCGCGCCGAGCAGCACGCCGATGCCAACGGTCACCGGATCGATCCAGCGTTTGCGCCAGGCGGATTCGGCGTTTGCCTTCGCCCGCCGCCGGATGCGGTCGATGAAGAGCAACGCGCTCGCGGTCAGAATCAGCGCGATGCCGAGGCTGGTGGTTATGACACTTTCGAGGCGGCTGGTGTCGACCGCCAGGGCCTTAAGCGTTTGGACGGTGATCAGCGAGGCGGGAATGCTGCCCATTGCGAGCAGACCCACCACGCGCCAGTTCACCGCGTTGTTGCGCGCGTGCACGACAACGCCGACCGATTTGGTGAAGGCGGCATAGAGCAGATCGGTGCCGACCGCGATCGCCGGGTGGATGCCGACCATCAGCACCAGCAGCGGCGTCATCAGCGAACCGCCGCCGACACCGGTGAGCCCCACGATGAATCCCACCGCGAGCCCGGAAAGCGCGTAAAACAATGTCATGGATTCTGCAACAGCCCACGGGTGATCTGTCTCGTGGAACGGATGCTAAGGGGCGCATGCTTGCGCAAGAAGGAATAAATATTTACATTCTATTAACCTGTGGTTATAACGACGGGCATCCTGCCCGGCCAGCAGTCTGGCCGGGCCTCCCTCGCGTGCTAAGATGCATCGATCTTCCACACGGGGTCGCTGACCCGTCTCGACAGTCGCGCAGCGCCGCCTTACGCGAACCGCATGCGAGTCCGCAGCGGAAAGAAGAACCAGACCGAGCGCACGTGCGACAGGACATACCAGGGGATAGCGCGTGGTCACAGTGAGCATCGTTTTCAATCTGCAGGCTTTGTACGTGGTTGCTGCAATCATGCTCAGCCTGCTGTTCTACATCCTGATCACGAAACACCGCGAACGGCGCAATCGCAATGCGATGAGCCGGATCAACGGGGCGGTTACCAAATACCTCAAGGCGAATACCGTGGAAGCGCATGTGACCACGTATCCGGTACTGGGCGGCCGGCGCTTCGTGGTGCTGATCGAGTCCAAGCCGAGCGAGAAACTTCGCTCGTCCCAGGTCGTGGAGCTTGCAGTGATCGAAGAGGTCCGCAAGGAAACCGGCCTGCAGGTCGAGCGCGTGTTCTGGCGGTTCCCGGTCTCGGTGCTGGGCAAGGACGCGGCACAGGAAGATCTCTACATGGCGCAGGGTTTCGGCCGCGAGAAACCCGGCGGCGGATACGATGTGGACGAGACACCGCTGGACCAGTTCGAGGAAGCCATGTCGCGGCTCAGGCCGTCCGACGCCGGATCTGCACGCTGACAAACCGTGGCGTACGCAGTTCAACAGAAAAAATCACGTCGGGCCATCACGTACACCAGCGGCACCGGAAAGAACAGGCAGGCACCGGTGAAAGTTCTCCTGGTGCTGCATTCTTCCGTTGTCGGTACGCGGCACGCCGGTATCAGCGTCCGTTGCGAGCGCGGTTTTTCCGCCAATGGGTCGCATGATCTTCACGTGTCTTCGATCGCCGGCTGAACCTTGCGGGATATCGTTTCAACCGTCGTTCTCTAATGCGCGCGAAAGACTGGCTTCCGCTGCTGACTGAAATCGCCGATCGCGGCGACCGCATCGCACTGGATTACTTCGGCCGTCCCGACCTCGATGTCACCAGCAAGGGCGCCGATGGACCTGTGACCGCCGCCGACCGCGAGATCGAGCAGCTCGCGCGTGCAATAGCGATGCAGCGGGCGCCGGAACTGGGTTTTCTCGGTGAGGAGACCGGCGCGCAGTCCGCGGAAGGCGACACGCGGTTGATCGTCGACCCGATCGATGGCACCGCGAATTTCGCCAGGGGTATTCCGGTATTTGCCACGCTGCTTGCAATCGAAGCCGATCGCGAAGTCGTGGCGAGCCTGGTATCCGCACCGGCGTTTGCGCGTCGATGGCATGCGGTCAAGGGGGAAGGAGCCTGGAGCAGCGGGCGGCGCCTGCAGGTATCGGGCATCGCGAGAATTCCAGACGCGCAGATTTTTCATTCCGGCCTGGGCGATCGCGGCGATCCTCAGGTGATGACGCGGATCGCCGTGCTGGCGCAGCGCGCGCAGCGATCGCGCGGGTTCGGCGATTTCTGGCAGCACGTGCTGGTGGCTGAGGGCGCGGGCGAAGCCGCAATCGATCCGGCCGTCTCGGCGTGGGACGTGGCGGCGCTGAAGCTGCTGGTCGAGGAAGCCGGCGGACGGGCGACAACGCTGGGAGGAGAAATCAACCACTACGGCGGAAGCCTGGTCACCAGCAACGGCCTGATACACGAAGAAGTGCTGCGCGCACTCGGATGATTGCAACGTCGCGGCCCGACAGTCTGTTGAGTGGGCTGAGTTCCGGATCGCCGTTGAAACAGGCGCACAAGGCAGGGGATGCAGGGGCGCGACAAGAACGACCTGACCGCAGTCGGCGCGCGTCCGCATGTTCGTGAGTCCGGGTATTACCGCGCCCGAATCGACGGGTCTTCTTCGGCGCCTGCGCGCCTTATGCGTCGAGCGCGTTGGCCTTGCTGAACGATCGACGGATGGCTCGTCGATCCAGCGAACTTCGGCAGCCTGTTAGGGGATTCCCTGAAGCGGATGCGGGAAACCCCGATTGCCCGGCTTTGCCCGCAGGTTAGAGTGGCCTCGTGCGAAACTGGTTACGGCCGGTTCGGACCGACCTGATTGAGGTCGCCGCCCGCGAGCCAGGTGTGGATTGCTCCTTCCCTTCCCGCGATCTTCACATCCGCGGGCGGATTTTTTCCCAAACGCGACGCGGTGATCAGATCGGCCGATCGTGCCGCATGGCGGTCGAAGTTCGCAGACATTCCTCGATGAATCCGGCCTCGTGCTCCTCCGGTGCAAGCGGTTCGTCGAACACGCGTGCCGCGGCGCCGGTCAGCAGCTTTTCATCCGATTCGTCCTGAACGAACCAGCGCAGATACGGTGGAAACGCCTGTATCAGCATGATGTCTTCTGCGAGCTTGTCCATGAAGAACTTCCTGGTGATCCCCGCATCGCGCGACATGGCTGCGTGTTTGATGAACTCACCGCCCTCGATGCACTCCTCGAGCGGAATCGAACGGGACACGGCCGGGCCGGCAGATATCAGTACGGACAGCGCGGCCAAAACGACGATTATTCTTCGCATCAAGTTCTCCGGTCGACCGGCGCCGTTTGCACGGCCGGACGGTCTGGGCTTGTCGTCAGTTGCGATGCGGTTCTACCCGTCTCGATTGTAGGGCAGACCATGCGCTCTGCTAGACTTGAATCGTGCTGCAGAGCAGCGGTGGCGGGGCGGACGCACGTCATGAGAAAACGGTTGCAGGCAGAGATTTAACAGGGCGGGGAACTTTCGTTCGCGCGGCAAGGCGAACGACACGGGCGCGTGCCGGCACTCATGCTGCAGGCGCTGTTGGCGGGAGGGCTTGCGTGCGTATGCGTGCAGGTTCTGGCAGAGGCAGCGATCAAGGCGCAGGAAGGTAACGTGCAGAACTGGATCGAGTACTACGAGAGGGAGCGGGCCAGGAATCTGCAGCGCAGCGAGCCGCCGGGTAAAACGAGCGGAGAATCTGCGGGTCCGGAAGCGGACCGTTCTTCGGTTCCGGCGCCTCAACCCACTTCGCAGGACTCCGGACAGAGGCGATGATCTCCGTCAATCCGGGTCGCGGCGGGGCTGCGGTACGGCCACCTGCAACGTCTTGTGCGCTGCGCGAAACCGTGCGCGGCTCCGCGTGCTGAAATCAGGGAAACTGCGATGGACAGATTGACCGCGATGGAATTGTTCGTGCGTGTGGTGGAGACCGGCAGTTTCTCGGCTGTGGCGCGCGAGATGGATATGACGCAGCCAACCGTCAGCAAGCAGCTGGCGGCGCTGGAGCTGCGCCTCAAGACCCGCCTGCTCAATCGCAGCACCCGGCAACTGAGCCTTACCGAGGCGGGCACCTCTTACTACGAGGCGTGCAAGCGGATACTGGACAGCGTGCACGAAGCGGAGGGCAACGTCGGACGGTTGCAGGGGCAACTGGCCGGACAGCTGCGCATCAACACTTCGATCGCATTGGGGCAGATGTACGTGGCGCCGCTTGCGCTGAAATTCCAGGAGCTGCATCCGGACCTGGAGATCGATCTGGCGCTCGCTGACCGCTTTGTCGACGTGGTCGAGGAAGGCATCGACGTCGCGATTCGGGTCGGACGGCTGAACGACTCCAGCCTGGTCGCGCGCCGCATCGGCAAGGCGCGGCGGCTGACCGTTGCGACACCCGCATACCTCAAGCAACGCGGCATGCCGAAAGTGCCGCAGGATCTCGCCGAGCACAACTGCATTCTCTACGCCTATCTTTCCACCGGCAACGAGTGGATGTTCCAGGGACCGGAAGGCGAGATTCGCGTCAAGGTTTCCGGAAATTTCCGCGCGAACAACGGCGATGCAATCCGCCTGGCCGTGCTCGCAGACCGCGGAATTGCGGTGATGCCCGAATGGATCGTCGCCGGCGAGATTGCAGCCGGTCGCCTCAAAACGATATTGCCCAACTTCGAGCCGACCCCGATGGATATCAGCGCGGTCTATCCTTCCGCACGGCACGTTTCCACCAAGCTGCGCGCATTCATCGATTTCCTGCAGGCGGAGTTTCCGAGCATCCCGGCTTTGCGCGCCGGCTGATGTGCACCGACCTGTGGAATGTGACGTTCCGATTGCAGTCGGAAACACGTAGGCGCAACACTAATTCACACCCGCTTTTCCTGCCAAATCGCTGATTAAGCGCGAGAAACGATCAAACTTATCATTTTGATAGATTTGATCTTTTTCGGATTGTTGGCTAAGGTCGAATCGCTTTTGAAGGTTTTGGATCTGGAGTTACCCCCTTGAGCAGAGGGGTTCCCGGGACGGTGCGAGCCGCGACGGGAATTTCGATAAGCTGCCCCGGTCCAGCCCAGGAAGCCTCGGCGTTCTCGCCGGCACAAACCCGCTGTCGACCTCCCTTACGGTGGCGATTGTGCCGGTACCCACGACAGTGGCGTCCCCGCGACGAGGTTTCAGGCCGAAGCTCATGTGCGATGCTCTCACCGCTTGCGGAGAGAGTAGCGGCAAAGTTTCACCGGGCAGCTTATCTCTTTTTGTTTTCTGTCCGTCCTGCCTTCTGAAAAAAAAGAGGCCCGCCGAAGCGGGCCTTTCCAATTTCCCGGGTCCGGGGAGACCAAGGGAGACTTCGAGAGATCGCTGTCAGAACTTCCAGCCGATGCCGCCGAACACCGTGCGCGGACGCGATACCTGGATGCCGTCGACGCGGCTGACGATGTAGGTCTTGTCAGCGAGATTGGTGCCGGCAAGGAACACCGACAGGCCTTCGCGCGAAGTGTCGTAGTTGATGGCGAAGTTGTAGGTGGTGACAGACGGAATGACGCCCGCCTGACCGCTCCCATCGGTTGCCACCGTGTTCAACTCGTCTGTGAACTGTTCGCTGATGTGCTCCAGGCCCACGCGCATATCGAGCCCCCATGGCAGTGCGTAGCCTACCGATGCGCTGAGCAAATGCTCGGGCGCATACGGAAGCCGGTTACCGTTTATGTTCTGCCCGCCGCTGATGCGATCGGAGGAGAATTCGGCATCGGCAACATGGGTGTACGCACCGACAAAGTACAGATTGCCTGTCGTGTTCTGCATTTCGCCGAAGTCGAGGCGCCAGCCGAGTTCGAACCCCTGGTGCAGCGTTTCGCCCGCATTGGCGAATGTCTGCAGCGGCAGGCCGACCGATGCGCCCGGGACAATCTGGTCTTCGAACTCGATACGGAACAGCGTTGCTTCGAGCATGACGCCGGCACGTGGTGCAGTGCGGATACCGAGTTCGTAGTTGAGGCTTTTCTCGGGATCGACGGGCACCAGCGCAGGATCGACCGGCGACAGGTTTGCATCCGGCCGTGGCGGAGCGAAGCCCTGGTGTACGCCGCCGAATACCGTCGTGGCGACGGCCGCCTGGTACGTTGCGCCAAGGCCGGGCAATACTTCGGTACGGGTATCGCTGATGCTCCTGCCGTCTGCGGCGAAGCCGAGTACGGTCGCCGTATTCTTCGACTCGATACGTTCCACTCGCACACCCGGCGTAATGCCGAGCGCGCCATAGGTGAAGGTGTTCTGGGCAAATGCGGAGTAGGCCTTCGTCTCGATCTCGTTCCAGTCACGCAGGCGCGTGCCCGGCGTGTCAGCGCGGGCATTTGCGACACTGCCGTTGTAACGCCGGCGAATTACGTCTTCATGGTGATAGCGCACGCCCGCGACCAGGTGGTTTTCCGCGCCGAACCCGTCGAAGGTCCAGTCGATCCGCGGTTCGACGCCCCAGAAGAAGTAGTTTCTCGGTCGCTGCTTGTTGCCGCAGTTGTCCGCATTGCTGTAATCGTCGCGTTCCGCATTCGTGGTACAGCCTGACCCGGCACCGCCGGCGGTCATGCGGTCCTCCGAATCGTCGATCTGGCGGTACGAGGCACGGAAGGTGCGCTGGAAGTAAGCCCGTGTCGACAGCATCAGGTTGTCAGCGAGATCCAGTTCGTGCACCGCATGGCCGTGGGTGCGGTCGAGATCGAACACGTCGTTGTTGAACGGATTGCCGTAGGGATCGGTCGCGAACTGCGCGTCAGTGATTCCCCATTCAGCGGTCTTCGAACGCTCGATGTAGTGCCCGCCCTTGAGGAACAACCGCTGGTTGTCGGCGATGTTGAATCGGCCGGAAAGGGCGACGTCGGTGACCTTGTGTTCGTATTTGTCGCGCGAACCGTCGATCTGCTTGTGCACGAAATCGACGGCAAAACCCTTGTCCTGGTCGCCATTGCCGTAGCGGGCGTAGATGCTGCCGAAACCCTGATTGCCGCCGGCGAGCCGCAGTTGCGCCTCGCGCTCGGCAGGCGGACGCCGGGTGATGAAGTTGATTACGCCGCCGACGGTCTGCGGACCATGCACGATCTGGCCCGAGCCTTTCAGGACTTCCAGGCGCTCGACGCGTTCGACCGGTGGATGATAGTGGGCCGAGGGGTCGCTGTATGGCGCCAGATGGATCGGCATACCGTCTTCCAGCAGCAGCGTGCGCGACGAGCGGCGCGGATTGAGACCGCGCACGCCGATATTGAGATTGACGCCGAGCGCGTCCTCGTCGACCACGTGCACGCCGGGCGTCAGACGCAGAACTTCCTTGATGGTCGGCGGCTGCAGGCGTTCGATGTCTTCCTTGGATACGACCGATACCGATCCGGGCACGCCTTCGAGCGATGCAGGCACGATACCCGTAACCAGGACTTCCGGCGCCTTGAGTCCGAGCGCGCTGTCGGATTGCGCAGCGGCGCTGGTTGCCAGTCCCATGAATGCGACGGCACCGGCGACCGACTGCACCATCCTCCGTAAATGCAGAGGCGAATGAATCATGATTCCTCCCTCGTTTCTTCTGAATTCGCGAGCAATTGCGAGGGAGGAACGTTAACTTTGCGGGGGCTTGCGACAAAAGGGATTGCGTCCCGCGCGTGGCGGGAGGACATCGGTGAGGCGCAGGGAAGGAACGGAAGCGCGTCCGGGAAAACTTCCGGAGATGGAGCGGGCAGTCAGGCCGGCGGTTGCTCCGAGGGATCGAAGTCGAGTTCCACCTTTGCGCCGCTCGGGTCGAAGCAGAACAACTGCCAGACGCCCGACTCCGCCTGCCGGCGCAAGGTGTACTCGATCCTGCGTGACTGCAGCTTGTTTACCGTTGCGGGAAGATCGCTTGCGCTGAATGCCATGTGGTCGAGCACGCCGGCGCGCGGCTCGGGCAGCGGTCGGCCTGCGATGATGTGCAGCACTGCCTGTTCGCCCGAATACAGCCACACACCCGGAAAACCGAGCGGAGGGCGATAGCCTTCCTCGAGGCCCAGAATCTCGATGTAGAAATCCCGGCTGGCGTCGAGATCCTCGGTCAGCACGGTGAAGTGGTTCATTCCGTCAATGCTCATTCGTACTCCCTGGCGATGTCCGCGGCTTACGCGGTCGCCTTCTCGCGTGCGGCATGACGATCCAGCATCTGCTGGCGCTTGTCCAGCCACCATCCGTATTGCACCGGCCAGGACTCGAAGCTGCCGCTGCAGCCGAGCGCAACTTCCGCGTGCAGGGGCCAGTTCGGGTTGTACAGCGCCTCGCGGCCGATGGCGATGAGATCCGCCTGCCCGGACTGCAGAATGCTCTCTGCGTGATCCGGTTCGAGGATCAGGCCGACCGTCATGGTGGTGATGGCGGCTTCCTTGCGCACGCGCTCTGCAAAAGGTACCTGGAACCCTGGCCCACGCTTGATACGTGCCGCGGTGGCCGATCCGAGCAGGCCGCCGGATGAGCAGTCCATCACGTCGACGCCGCGCTTTTTGAGTTCCTGTGCCAGCACCACGGTGTCGTCCAGCGTCCAGCCGCCATCGACGCCATCGACCGACGACACGCGTACGAACAACGGTTTGTCTGCGGGCCAGGCAGCGCGCACGATCTCAGCGAGTTCCAGGGTGAAACGCATACGGCCCTGCAGGTCGCCGCCATACTGGTCGGTGCGCCTGTTCGACAACGGGGAAAGGAATTCATGGCCGAGATAGCCGTGCGCCGAATGCAGTTCAGCAGCCTCGAAGCCGGCTTCGACCGCGCGCAAGGTCGCAAGCCGCCAGGATTCCTGCAGGGCGTGAATCTCTTCCACCGAAAGCTCGTGCGGCAGCAGCCAGCCGGTATCCATCGGCAACGCGGTTGGAGCGACCACCTTCCACACATCCTCGCCGCGCGCGCGGTCGCTGTCGTCCAGGGGTCCGTTTCCATGCCACGGGCGCTGCATGCTGCCCTTGCGCCCGGCATGCGCAAGCTGGACGGCGGGGACCGAGCCGTGCTCCTTGAGAAATCCGGTAATGCGTTTCAGGCCGGGGATGTGTTCGTCCTTCCAGATGCCGAGATCGCCATGGGTGATGCGGCCGCGGTCTTCCACCGCCGCGGCTTCGGTGAACACCATCGCCGCGCCGCCGAGCGCGAACTTGCCGAGATGGACCAGGTGCCAGTCGTTTGCAAACCCGTCCTTCGACGAGTACTGGCACATCGGCGAAATGACGATGCGGTTCTTGAGGCGAACGTCGCGCAGATCGAGCGGCGTGAAGAGCAAAGGGGTGTCGGACATGTGCGCTTTCGTGATTGCAATGCGATAAGAAGCCGCCCGGACGGGCGGCGCACGCAGGACTGTACTTCGGGGAGGAGATTCCGGCAATGCGGAACGCGCCGGGGACCGGTGGGGAAGGTCAGTTGCGCGGCTTGCTGTGCACGTGGTGCTCGTGCGTGTGTCCCTGCGCCATGTCGACCGGCACCAGGTTGAGTCGGCCATGCCGGACTTCAGACTCGGCCATCAACGTATTGGCGAAGTGGGTCACATGATCGGTGGCGCCGCGCAGGATCAGCGTTTCCATGCAGTTGTCGTGATCGAGATGCACGTGCATGGCGGAGGCCACGATGTCGTGATGCGCATGCTGCAGTTCGGTGAGGCGTTCGGCCAGGTCGCGTGCGTGATGGTTGTAGACGTACGAGAGGGCGGCGACGCAGAAGGGCGCTTCGTGCTGCTCGATACTGGCGCTCGCGAGCTCGTTTCGCAGCATGTCGCGTACCGCTTCCGAGCGGTTCTGGTAGCCGCGCTTGCGCAACAGGTCGTCGAACTGATGGGCGAGATCGTCGTTCAGGGAGATGGTGAATCGTTCCATTTTCTGAAGGCCTTTTTTGCTTGCCGAAATATTACTAGTAATGGGCAGTCTTCACACCCCCCTAGGAAAGCCGGTATCTTACAAATTTGATATGGATCTTACTCCGCAACTTAGTTGAAATTCCTGGAAAAACTGGGAAGCGACATGCAACGAAGCCTGGCGGCTGGGGCGGTGTGCACTATGAGTTGGAAATTATCCACAAGCGCCGGTACCTGCCGGATTGTCGGACTTGCGCTAGCATTCTCGGCGGTCGCCGCCCCGGCCCAGGAGTCACTGCTTGCCCCGGAAGTCGAGGTCACCGGTCACTACGAGTTCGGCATCGGCACTTCGGATGCAGCCAGCGCAGGGGCGGTTACTGCGAAGCGCATCGAAACGCGTCCGGTCCTGCGCGAGGGCGAGGTGCTGGAAACCGTTCCCGGCCTGATCGTCACGCAGCACAGCGGCGACGGCAAGGGCAACCAATATTTCCTGCGCGGGTTCAATCTGGACCATGGCACCGACTTCGCGATCTCGGTTGACGGCATGCCGGTCAACTTTCCGACCCACGGGCATGGTCAGGGTTATGCGGATGCGGGTTTTCTGATTCCTGAACTGATCGGACGTATCGACTTCGGC
The DNA here is from genome assembly GCA_040880425.1 of Burkholderiales bacterium. Lineage (GTDB taxonomy): Bacteria > Pseudomonadota > Gammaproteobacteria > Burkholderiales > Eutrophovitaceae > DATKEK01. The sequence continues at coordinate 27,133 of JBBDIL010000023.1, forward strand.
AAGGGACCCTACTTTGCATCGCAGGGTGATTTTTCGTCGGCGGGATATGCAGACGTTTCGCTGGCGAACACGCTGGGCGAGGGGCTTGGAAAGGTCACGCTCGGGCGCTTCGACTACCGGCGCGGCCTGCTGGTGAACGCACCTGAACTCGCCGACGGCACGCTGCTGTATGCATTCGAGTATCAGGAGTACGACGGTCCCTGGGACAATCCGAACGACTACCGGAAACTCAACGGCGTGCTGCGCTACAGCCGCGGCAGCAGCCAGTCGGGATTCAGCATTACCGGCATGGCGTATCGCGGCGACTGGAACGCCAGCGACCAGATACCGCAGCGCGCGGTCGACCAGGGGCTGATCGGACGATTCGGCGCGATCGATCCGACCGACGGCGGTGAATCCTCGCGCTACAGCCTGTCGGTGCGCACCTTCGACCAGATGGACGACTGGGGATGGAAGGTCGATGCTTACGCACTGCGCTACAAGCTGAATCTCTGGTCGAACTTCACGTATTTTCTAGATGATCCGGTGAACGGCGACCAGTTCGAGCAGGCTGACAGCCGCACGGTGGTCGGCCTGCACCCGCGCGCCACGTTCTTCCATGGACTCGGCGCCAGCGACAGCGCGACCACCTTCGGCGCGCAGTTGCGCTACGATGAAATCGGCAACGTGGGCCTGTACACGACGCGCGCGCGGCAACGGCTGGGCGTCACGCGCGAAGACAAGGTCGAACAGGCGAGCGCCGGGCTGTATGCGGAGAACACCACGTACTGGACCGGCTGGTTTCGCACCGTGGCCGGCGTGCGCGCAGACTTCTACCGCTTCGACGTGAACAGCAACATTCCGGAGAACAGCGGTCAGCTGAGCGACGAGATCTACTCACCGAAGCTGTCGATGATTTTCGGGCCCTGGGCAAAGACCGAGTACTTCGCCAACGTCGGCTACGGATTCCACAGCAACGATGCGCGCGGCACGGTGATCACGGTCGATCCCGGTTCGCTGACGCCGGTCGACCGGGTCGATCCGCTGGTCAAGACCCGCGGCGAGGAGATCGGCGTGCGTACCGAGATCGTCCCCGGCCTGCAGAGCACGCTGGCCTACTGGCGTCTGAAAATGGATTCCGAACTGCTGTTCGTCGGCGACGCCGGCGCCACCGAGGCCAGCCGGCCCAGTGAGCGGCGCGGCGTGGAGTGGAGCAATCACTGGATCTTCGCCGAGCGCTACCTGTTTGACGTCGATCTGGCGTGGTCGCGTGCGCGCTTCACCGACGATGTTCTCGAAGGCGACCGCATCCCCGGCGCAATCGAGAAGGTCGCGTCGGTCGGCGTGTCCGTGGTTGACGTTGGCCCCTGGTCCGGTACTGTCCTGCTGCGCCACTTCGGTTCGCGGCCGCTGGTCGAGGACAACTCCGTGCGCTCGGGCGCTACCACGCTGGTGAACCTGCGCGCGGGATATCGCATCGACCGCCGCTGGAACGTCGGTCTCGACGTGTTCAACCTGTTCGACCGCAAGGCGAACGACATCGACTACTTCTACGAGTCGCAACTCGCCGGCGAAGGCGCGCCGGTGGAAGACGTGCATTTCCACCCGGTCGAGCCACGGCACTTCCGTGTGACGTTGAGCGGGCGGTTCTGACAACTCCCGGATTGCGGCATAGTTCTGACAAGCGGACATCGGGGAGTTCACCACTAAGACACGAAGAACACAAAGGACACGAAGGAGAGACAAAGAAGTACTCAGAAGGGTTTCTTTGTGCTCCTTGGTGCCTTAGTGCCTTTGTGGTTCACCAAATCGCGTCAACACGGATAATAGTTGGTGCATCTTTTACCGATCGACGGCGGAGCGCATGCGTTCCAATGCCTGCTCCAGCAGCGCGCGCGGGCAAGCGAAGTTGAGACGCAGGAATCCCGGAGTGCCGAACAGGGCGCCGTCGTAAAGGCCGACGCCGGCTTCTTCGAAGAACTTCGCGGGTTGCTGCGTGTTCAATTCGCGTGCGTCGATCCACGCGAGATAGGTGGATTCCACATGCCAGGTGCGCAGGCCCGGCATGCCGGCGATCGCGGTTTCGACCAGGTTGCGGTTGGTGCGCAGATATTCGACCAGCGCCACCTGCCAGGGCTTGCCGTCGCGATAGGCCGCGAGCGTGCCGACATAGCCCAGCCCGCCGACGTGATGCACGATGCCGGCCATGGTTCGGGTGAGTTTCCGGCGCAGTTCGGCGTTTGGCACGATTGCAAAGGCGCAGCCCAGCGTGGGGAGATTAAAGGTCTTGCTCGCCGACAACAGCGTGACGCTGCGCTGCGCCGCGTCTTCTTCGAGCGAGGCAAACGGAAGGTGGGTCTTGTCTTCGTCCAGCAGTAAGCCGGAATGGATTTCGTCGGATACGACCACCAGGTCGTGGCGCCGCGCAAAGGCGGAGAGCTGTTGCAACTCGTCGCGTGACCAGACGCGGCCGGTCGGGTTGTGCGGGCTGCACAGCAGCAGCAGGCGGGTGTTCGATGTGACCGCACGTTCCAGCGCGTCGAAATCCCAGCGCCAGCCACCCTGCGTTTCAGACAAGGGCACGCGCACTGCATTGCGGTCGGCGTACTGCGGCGCGGACAGGAAAGGCGGATAGATCGGGACCGCGGTGAGAATGTCTTCGCCTTCCGCCGCAAAGGCGCGGCTCACCACGTTCAGGCCGACCACCAGGCTCGGCAGCCAGACGATCCATTGCGGATCGACTTCCCAGTCGAAATCGGCCTTGAGAGAAGAAACAACCGCAGGTCCGAGTTCGGCGGGCGGATTGGTGTAGCCGAACACGCCATGCTCGACGCGCGCGCGCAGCGCCTCGACGATCGCCGGCGCACAGCGGAAATCCATGTCCGCGACCCACAGCGGAATCACGTCCCGCCCGGCGTACTTCTCCCACTTGCTGCTGGAAGTCCCGCGGCGATCGACCGGCGTATCGAAGTCGAAATGTCCGTTTGGCATGAGAGGCGTAAACGCGTTAACACGAAGGCTCACGAAGGAAGGCACGAAGGTACACGAAGGATGGCAAAAACTGAAACGAGAGGGAGCCTGGCGCAAAAGAACTAAATTCTGGAATGTCCACGGAGTTGGATCCCCCCGGGTTTACTTCGTGTCCTTTGTGGTCCCTTCGTGCTCCTTCGTGTTGAGAGGGGGCGCCCCCTCAATGAAAGTCACGCGAGCGGGCGAGGAGGGTGCCGAGCAGGCCGGAGTGGTCCACCAGCCTGCCGGCGATCAGGTGCACGACTTCGCCTTCGCGCTGCAGTACGCCGTGCACGCCGAGCAGGCGCGCGGCGAGCAGCGGGCGGCGCTGGCGTTCGGAAACCTTGTTCCACACCACGACGTTGATGTGGCCGGTTTCGTCTTCGAGGGTGACGAAGATCACGCCGCTCGCGGTGCCGGGCCGCTGCCGGCAGGTGACCAGTCCGGCGGTGCGCACCGTTCTGCCATGCGGTGTGCGCAGCAGTTCTTCCGCGGTCGACATGTGCAGGCGCTGCAGCCGCGGCCGTAGCAGCGCGAGCGGATGGCGGCCGAGCGTGAGTCCCAGGCTGGCGTAGTCGGCGACGATGTCCTGGCCTTCGCCCGGCGCAGGGAGATCGGCCGCGGTTTCGCGGATCGGCGCATCGCGCAGCAATTCCGGGCGTGCCTCGATGCCGGCGACCAGCCACGCCGCGTTGCGCCGATGGCCGGCGGTCGAGGCGAATGCACCTGCGGCGGCAAGGCACTCGCGATCCTTTCGCGACAGACCGGCGCGCAGCAGCAGTGCCTCGATACTGTCGAATTCACCCTGCGCGCGCGCCTCGATCAATTGCTGCGCGCCGGCTTCCGACAGGCCGTTGACCATGCGGAAGCCCAGCCTTATCGCCGGCTGGGCCGGCGATAAGGCAGTGCTGAGTGAGGAGCGAGTACTGAGTACTGAGTGCTGAGTACTGAGTGGAACGACAGTGTCTTTGCCTTTACTCAGTCCTTTCGACTCAGCACTCAGTCCTGTGTCCTTACTCAGTCCTTTCGACTCAGCACTCAGTCCTGTGTCCTTGCTCAGTCCTTTCGACTCAGTCCTCAGTACTATATTTTTACCCAGCCCTGTCTCCAGCGAACATTCCCACTCACTCTCAAACACATCCACCCCCCTGACCTCGACGCCGTGCCGTTGCGCGTCCTGCACGAGTTGCGCAGGAGCATAGAAGCCCATGGGTTGGCTGTTGAGCAGGGCGCAGGTGAATGCGGCGGGTTCGTGGCATTTCAGCCAGGCGGAGACGTAGACCAGCAGCGCGAAGCTGGCGGAATGCGATTCGGGAAAGCCGTATTCGCCGAAGCCGAGGATCTGGCGGAAGATCTGGTCGGCGAACCCGGCCGTATAACCGTGTTCCGCCATGCCGCGCTTCAGCCGTTCCTCGAAATGCTGCAGCCCGCCTTTCCTTTTCCAGGCGGCCATCGAGCGGCGCAGGCGGTCGGCTTCGCCCGGGGTGAATCCGGCGGCGACGATCGCGAGCTGCATCACCTGTTCCTGGAAGATCGGCACGCCGAGGGTGCGTTCGAGGACTTTCTTCACGTCTTCCGAAGGATAGGTGACCGGTTCAAGCTTCTGGCGGCGGCGCAGGTAGGGATGCACCATGCCGCCCTGGATCGGGCCGGGACGCACGATCGCGACTTCGATTACCAGGTCGTAATAAGTTTCCGGTTTCAGCCGCGGCAGCATGCTCATCTGCGCGCGCGATTCGATCTGGAACACGCCGATCGAGTCTGCCTTCTGCAGCATGGCGTACACCTGCGGATCTTCCGGCGGCACGTCGGCCATGCCGAACGGCCGGCCGCGCACCTGGCCGACCAGGTCGAGCGCGCGGCGGATCGCGGAGAGCATGCCGAGGGCGAGCACGTCCACCTTCAGCAGACCGAGCGCATCGAGATCGTCCTTGTCCCACTGGATGATCGTTCGATCTTCCATGGCGGCGTTCTCGACCGGCACGAGTTGCGGCAGCGGGCCGCGCGAAATGACGAAGCCGCCGACATGCTGCGACAGGTGGCGCGGGAAGCCGATCAGCGTATCGGTCAGCGCGATCAGCCGGCGGATGACCGGCGTATCCGGATCGAAGCCTGCCTCGTGCAGGCGCTGTGCGCGCTCGTTGCGGCGATCCCACCAGGCGAAGCTCTTCGAGATGCGGTCGATCTGCGCGAGATCGAGGCCGAGCGCCTTGCCGACGTCGCGGAAGGCGCTGCGCGAGCGGTAGGTGATCACGGTCGCGGCGAGTGCCGCGCGTTCGCGACCGTATTTTCCGTACAGATACTGGATGACTTCCTCGCGGCGCTGATGCTCGAAATCCACGTCGATGTCCGGCGGTTCGTTGCGCTCCTTCGAGATGAAGCGCTCGAACAGCATCTGCATGCGGCCGGGATCGACTTCGGTGATGCCCAGCGCGTAGCACACCGCCGAATTCGCCGCCGACCCGCGCCCCTGGCACAGGATGCCCCGGCTGCGCGCGAAGCGCACGATGTCGTAAACGGTGAGGAAGTAGGGCTCGTAGCCGAGATCGGAAATCAGTTTCAGTTCGTGTTCGATCTGGGAGCGGACATGTACGGGTACTGCTGCAGGAAGATCGAGGACTGAGTGCTGAGTCGAAAGGACTGAGTGAAAAGACAAGACTGAGCACTGAGGACTGAGAGAGGAGCGAGTACTGAGTACTGAGTGCTGAGTACTGAGTGGAGCGGCAGTGCTTTTGCCTTTACTCAGTCCTTTCGACTCAGTCCTCAGTCCTGTATTTTTACTCGGTCCTGTCTTTTCAAATCGCCACCGTAACCCTTCCTCCACCAGCCTTCGCAGATACGACGCCGGTGTTTCGCCGGCAGGGACGATTTCCTCAGGGTATTCGTAGCGCAGGCTGTCGAGAGAGAAATCGCAGCGTTCGGCGATGCGGATGGTTTCTTCCAGCAGTGCGCGCGGGTAGATACGTTCGAGCGTTTCACGCCGGCGCAGGTGGCGTTCGCCGTTCGGGTGCAGCGCATGACCGGCCTTTGCCACCGGCACGCCGAGACGGATCGCGGTGAGTGTGTCCTGCAGCGTGCGGCGCACGCGCAGGTGCATGTGCACGTCGCCGGCTGCAACCAGGGGCAGGCCGGTCTCGCGGCCGAGCGCTTCGAGCCGCGCGAGCCGTACACGGTCGCCGGCGCGCGCGAGCAGCTCGGCCGCGATCCAGGCACGGCCCGGAAATCTCTCCGCGATCCAGCGCGCATCGCTTGCATCGGCATCGTCGCCGGGCAGCCAGAGCGCGAGGCAGTGAGCGAGGTCCTGTCCGAGATCGTCGCGGGTCAGCCGGTAGCTGCCCTTCCTCGCTGCCCGCCGGCCCTGCGTGATCAGCGCGCAGAGCTGGCCGTAGCCTGCGCGGTTCTGCGCCAGCAGCACCAGGCGCAGGCCATCTTCGAGACGGAATTCGCTGCCGATGATGAGCTTGAGGCCGGCTTCTTTCGCCGCGACATGCGCACGTACCGCGCCCGCCATCGAGCACTCATCGGTGACCGCGAGCGCCGCGTAACCCAGCTCCGCGGCGCGCGCGGCCAGTTCTTCCGCATGCGAGGCGCCGCGCAGGAAGCTGAAATTGCTGATGCAGTGCAGTTCGGCGTAGACGCAGGACATTGGCAATCAAGCGAAGATGCCGTGCAGGAACCAGCCGCCTTGCGGCGTGCGTTCGCGATACACCCAGAACGTCGCACCGTGCGGGTTGCGCGCGACGAAGTAATCGCGCATCGCGTCGTTGCCATCCCACCAGCCGGATTCGATGCGTTCCGGCCCGTCCAGCAGCGCGAGCGGGCCATCCAGGCAGGGCTGGCCGTCGTGCCACTGCAGCGCGCGCGGACGCGCAAGCAGCCAGGCCGGGCGCGGCAGCGGCGGCGCGTCACCGGGCTTCGCGCCAGGTTCTGCTTCGCGCCAGGCGAGTTCGGGCCGCGCGTCCGGATACAGCGACAGGCCGTGCACCGCATCTTCGCCGAGCCGTGCGCGCAGTTTTTCCACCAGCACGGCTTTTTCTTCGCGCGATTGCTCGCGGTCCGGAAAGAAGGAGAAGTTGCGCGGCGCGAGCTGCGCGACGTAGGGTGCTTCCAGCACGATCGATTCGATTCTTGCCGGCAGCAGGGTGAGCGTCAGCCGTTCCCGCAGCAATGCGATGAGATGCTTCGGATCGCGGCTGGGGACCGACAGCGAGATGTTTGCTTCCGTCGTGTGATGGTTCTCGTCGATCAGCGCGAGCCGTAATCTTGTTACACCGGCGTTGCGGCCGCAAAGGAATCCGCATAACTGCAGCACCAGCCGATGCGCCGCGAACAGCAGTGCCTCGACTTCAGCGACGGGTGACGGCAGCGCGAGACCCGCGCGGAAGCGCTCCGGCGGAATGAGCGGCGGTCGTGGGTCGGGCAGTCGTCCGAGCGAGCGGTCGAGCAGGTCGAGCAGCGTCTGACCGAAGCGGCGGGCCAGTCCGTCGCGCGGCAGCGCCAGCAGTTCGCCGAGCGTGCGCACACCCAGCCTGTCGAGCGAGGCGGCGGCATCCGGCCGGAGTTCGAGAGACTCGACCTGCAGTCGTTCGAGATGATGGCGCAGCGCCTTACGGTCGGGAACCAGCATGTCGAAGCCGGCGCACGCCAGCCACTGCGCGCCGAGCGGCGTCGGCGCAGCCGCGAGCGTGACCTCGTGGCCGAGTGCGGCAGCCGCATCGCGCACCTTGTCACGCAGCGCATCCGTACCGCCGAACAGCCTGAGGCTGCCGCCGATTTCGAGCAGCAGCGACCCGGGCGACACGATGCTGACGTGCGAAGTGAACTGCAGTGCCCACAGTCCGGCAGCTTCGAGCGCTTCGCGCTCCCGCGCCGGATCGCGCACACGCGTGTCGATCTGCGGCGCGAGCGCATGCGCGGCGGACAGCAGCATGCCGGGCCGGATGCCGGCCGCCTGCGCGCGCGCGTCGCAGGCGACGACCGACGGGCGGTTGCCGCCGTTCGAGACGACCAGCGGGTCAGGCGGCGTGCCGGCCTGCAGGAACAGCTCGATCGGCAGGCGCGGAAAATCCAGGCACAGCCAGAACATCTTTCAGAACCCGTGCATCATTCAGAATCAGTGGTGCGGTCACGCCGCCGCCGCGGCGCTTGAGTATTTCCACTTCGGTGGCGCCGTTGTGCGCACCGATGCGCAGGCGGAAGGGAACGGGGGAGTTGCGCGGCTGCGCGCCGGGCGCGGTGAAATAGAACGCGAGTGCTGCGCCGGTTGCCGCCGCGAGTTGCAGCCGGCGGATTGCCTGCTCGGTGACGAAGCCCGGCCAGCCGAGCACCGCGCTGCAGGCGCCGGAGCGCAGTGCCTGTTCCATCGCCCACAAAACATCCGCTGTGCCGGCGGCGCGCACGACGAGGATGGCGGAGAGATTCAGACCGGCGACGGCGAGCGCAGGCGCATAGGGCAGGTGGGGCGGATTGACGAAGGTGATCCAGCGTTCTTCCCGTGAAAGCCGCGCGAGCGCAGGCAGCAGCATCGACAGCTCGCCCACGCCCTCATGCTGCGGAATCAATTCGACGAGCGCGCCGACCGGCCAGCCGCCGAGCTTTTCATCCAGCGCGGGAAACCCGGACGAAACCGCAGGCGCGGATACCCGCGAATGCTCGTCGCCGCGCCAGACGGCGGCATTCTGCAACAGGTTCTCGAGCGCAGCGGACATCTGGAAGTAGAATTAAAAGTGCCTCGGCAGACAGAAAAGCGAACCACACAATACGTCGCGCAGCGACTTATTGCGGCGTAGGCTCGCGTTCGCGAAGCTAACGTGATGCCGCAGCCAAAGACACGAAGGCACGAAGAAACACAAAGAAATAAAGAAACGTTTTATTTGCGGCCTTTGCGCTTCTTTGCGCTCTTTGCGTTGAGCTTTTATTTTCGTGTTTCCTTCGTGCCTTCGTGGTTAATCCAATGCCAGCCTTCCCCACCTCTCAGGCGAGTTTGCCGTTGCGGATCAGGCCCACGGCGAGGCCTTCGATTTCGAAGCGATCGCGTTTCGGGTCTATATATAGTGGTGCGAAGTCGGGGTTCTCCGGCAGCAGCTGGACCTGAGCGCCCTGGCGGCGAAAGCGCTTGACCGTGACTTCGTCGTTGATGCGGGCGACCACGACCTGGCCGCTGCGCGCTTCGCGGGTGCGATGCACCGCGAGCAGGTCGCCTTCGAGGATGCCGGCATCGCGCATGCTCATGCCTCGCACCTTCAGCAGGTAGTCCGCCCGCGGTTTGAACAGCAGCGGATCGATCTGCGCGCGTCCCTGGATATGCGCCTCCGACAGCAGCGGGCTGCCGGCGGCGACGCGGCCGACCACCGGCAGGCCCGCGCCTTCGCGCAGCCGGATGCCGCGCGAGGCGCCGGGGAGGATATCGATAAAACCCTTTCGTGCCAGCGCCTTGAGGTGGTCTTCGGCGGCATTCAGCGAGCGGAAGTCGAGCAATTTTGCGATCTCGGCGCGGGTCGGCGGGAAACCGGCCGCCTGCACGAAGTCACGGATCGCCTGCAGTACCTCGGCCTGGCGGGGTGTCAGTTCATCCATGGCATGTCTCCAGAATACTGTGATTATATACAGGTACCGGCCTTTGCCAAGCCCGGCCGACATCTGCGGACGTCGCGTCTGCACCATTCTTCCGTGGTCTGCACCAGCAACGGATCAGTCGCACCTCATTTTCGTGCGCGCATCCGAAACCGCGCACCGCAACAGTGCCGCGGCAAATCGATCGCACATGAACCGATCGCGAAATCATCTTGGAAAAAACACAAACATAAATTGCAAGAGCATGAAAAACAAAGCGAACACGATACTCGCCGCAGTTTGGCACGCTTGTTGCGGAACTCTGCGCGGCGCAGCGGCTGTGCAGTCATGACGGAAGAATCTCCCGCAGCATTTGCCGGCCGACGCAATTCAACTTTTTCTCTACATAAAGGGGAGCACATGAACCGCAAGCAGTTCCTGAAATCGATGCTGGCGCTCGCACTTGGCGCAAGCGGGCTGGTCGGAGGCCAGGTATTGGCCGCCGATACCATCAAGGTCGGCATCCTGCATTCGCTGTCCGGGACGATGGCGATCTCGGAGACGGCGCTGAAGAATGTGGCGCTGATGACGATCGAAGAGATCAATGCCAAGGGCGGCGTGCTTGGCAGGAAACTGGAGTCGGTGGTCGTGGATCCGGCGTCGAACTGGCCGCTGTTCGCCGAGCGTGCGCGACAGTTGATCACCCAGGACAAGGTGGACGTTGTGTTCGGTTGCTGGACGTCGGTATCACGCAAGTCGGTGCTGCCGGTGTTCGAAGAGCTGAACGGGCTGCTGTTTTATCCGGTGCAGTACGAGGGCGAAGAACTTTCGAAGAACGTGTTCTATACCGGGGCCGCACCGAACCAGCAGGCGATCCCGGCGGTGGAATATCTGATGAGCGCGGAAGGCGGCGGTGCCAAGCGTTTCTTCCTGCTGGGCACCGACTACGTGTATCCGCGCACCACCAACAAGATTCTGCGGGCCTTCCTCAAGGCAAAGGGCGTAGCCGACAAGGACATCGCCGAGGTCTACACACCGTTCGGCCACAGCGACTACCAGACCATCGTCGCCAACATCAAGCGTTTCTCGGCCGGTGGCCGCACTGCGGTGGTCTCCACCATCAACGGCGACTCGAACGTGCCCTTCTACCGCGAACTCGGTAATGCCGGCCTCAAGGCGACCGATGTGCCGGTGGTGGCGTTTTCCGTAGGTGAGGAAGAGCTGCGCGGCGTGGACACGAAACCGCTGGTTGGTCATTTGGCGGCATGGAATTACTTCATGTCGGTCAAGAACCCGGTGAACGACGGCTTCATCAAGAAGTACAAGGACTGGGCGAAAAAGAACCAGATCGCAGGTGCCGATTCGGTTGTGACCAACGATCCGATGGAAGCAACTTACGTCGGCATCCACATGTGGGCGCAGGCGGTGAAGAAAGCGGGCACCACCGACGTCGACAAGGTCCGGCAGGCCATGTACGGGCAGACGTTCAAGGCGCCGTCCGGTTTCACGCTGACCATGGACAAGACCAACCATCACCTGCACAAGCCGGTGATGATCGGGGAAATCCTCCCGAATGGGCAGTTCCAGGTGGTGTGGAATACCGGCAAGCCGGTGCGCGCGCAACCGTGGAGCCCGTTCATTCCGGGTAACGAGAGCAAGCAAAACCTCTGATCCGTCCGTGGATACGGCGCTCCGGGGAGCGCCGTATCGCAAGCGGCGGATTGTTCTTCACGGCAGGGCCTGCGGTAACGAATCGACGCCGCCGCAGGCTCCTTTTTTTGACCGAAGCCATGCCGAGAAACTTCCTGCGGCTGATTGCCTGCACCTGTACCGTGCTGTCGATCGGACTGGCCGCGCCAGATACGCATGCGCTCGACCGGGCGATCGTCGACCGGCTCGCAAGCGACGACATGATGGAGAAGCTGGCCGCGATCGATGAGATCGCCGTATCCGGCGAAACCGATGCACTTGCGCTGCTGCAGGCGCTGCAAAACGGCGAAGTGTTCGTGGCGGAAGGCAATCGCGTTGTAATTTATTCGGAACAGGCCGTATTGGACGCGGTGACGATGCAGCCGATCGATCCCGCGCCGGAGACCGTCGCCCCGATCGTCGTCAATAATCGCATCCGCGCCAGGATGCAGACAGCGATCGGCGCGCTCAGCCTGTTATCGCCGGATCGTGCCATGCGCGCGGAATCCGCCACCGCCCTGCAATGGACAGAAGATGTGTCATTGCTGTCGGTCATCAGGAAAGCACGAGATCGCGAGACCGATCCAGCTATTGGTGAATTGCTCGAGCGCATCGAGGCGCAGTTCGATCTGCGCAGCGACGACCCGCAGCGACGCCTCGCTGCGGTCGAGACGCTCAGTGGCGCCAGCCACGCCCGGGTGCGTGCGATGGTCGCGCAACTGACCGAGCTCGATCATACCGGCGCGTTCTTCGAACCGGATCCGCAAGTACGTGCGGCGGCACTCGATGCGCTGCGCTCGATCGACCGCCGGCTGCTGTTGTCGGATTTTCTGGCCCGCGTGTTTTCGGGCCTGAGCCTCGGCAGCATCCTGCTGCTGGCGGCGCTCGGGCTTGCCATTACCTACGGGCTGCTCGGCGTGATCAACCTGGCGCACGGCGAGATGCTGATGATCGGCGCCTACGCCACGTTTGTGACGCAGCAGATTTTCAGAAGTTACTTTCCGGAGTGGGTCGACTGGTACGTGGTCGCGGCGCTGCCGGTGGCCTTTGCCGCGACTGCACTGGTCGGCATGGCGCTGGAGCGCACCGTAATCCGGTGGTTGTACGGGCGCCCGCTGGAGACGCTGCTGGCGACCTGGGGCATCAGTCTGTTCCTGATTCAGGCGGTGCGGCAGATTTTCGGAGCACAGAACGTCGAAGTGGCGAATCCGTCCTGGATGTCCGGCGGCGTGACGGTGATGAACGTGGCGATGGCTTACAACCGCATCGTGATCATTGTGTTTGCCCTGTGCGTGCTGGTGCTGATGTGGCTGCTGCTTGCGCGCACGCGGCTCGGACTGTTCATCCGCAGCGTCACCCAGAACCGCAGCATGGCTTCCTGTGTCGGTGTGCCCACGGTGCGTGTCGATCTGCTCGCATTCGGGCTGGGATCGGGAATCGCGGGGCTTGGCGGCGTCGCGCTTTCGCAGATCGGCAACGTCGGTCCGGATCTCGGTCAGGCCTACATCATCGACTCGTTCATGGTGGTGGTGCTTGGCGGGGTGGGTCAACTCGCGGGGACCGTGTATGCCGCGCTCGGGCTCGGTGTCTTTTCCAAGTTTCTCGAGCCGCACATCGGTGCGGTACTGACCAAGATCCTGGTGCTGGTCCTAATCATCGCGGTGATCCAGAAGCGCCCGCAGGGACTGTTCGCCCTCAAGGGGCGGGCGGTTGAGAGCTGAGGGCAGCGCAATGCGTGATATGAGATCACCAGAGAACTTTCTGTCCGGCGCGGGCTGGGTTGCGCTTGCGGTGTTCGCGGCGGTGACCCTGCTGATCATGCCGGCGCTGTCGGTATTCACCGAACCGGACAGCCCGCTGCACGTTTCCGCTTACACCATCACGCTGGCGGGCAAGATCCTCTGCTATTGCGTGGTGGCGCTGGCGATGAACATGATCTGGGGCTACGCGGGCATTCTTTCGCTCGGTCACGGCGTGTTCTTCGCGCTCGGCGGCTACGCGTTCGGTATGTATCTCATGCGCCAGATCGGGGGAGAAGGCCAGTATCAGAGTGAACTGCCCGACTTCATGGTGTTCCTCGACTGGGACGCCTACCCATGGCATTGGACCGGAACCGGGCACTTCCTGTGGGCGGCGTTGCTGGTGGTGCTTGCGCCGGGCGCGCTGGCGTTCGTATTCGGATTCTTCGCATTCCGGTCGCGCATCAAGGGCGTGTATTTCGCCATCATCACCCAGGCGATGACCTTCGCCTTCATGCTGCTGTTCTTCCGCAACGAGACGGGATTCGGCGGCAACAACGGCTTCACCGACTTCAAGCGTGTTCTGGGGTTTCCGATCACCGCGCCTTCGACCCGCGCGGTGCTGTTCGCGCTGTCGGCGGCACTGGTGATCGGGACCATCCTTTTGACGCGGTATCTCATGCGCTCGAAAGCAGGACGGGTGTTGACCGCGATCCGCGATTCAGAGAACAGGCTGATGTTCTGCGGCTACAACCCGCTCGGCTACAAGCTGTTCGTGTGGACGTTGTCGGCGGTGTTGTGCGGCATCGCCGGCGCGCTGTACGTGCCGCAGGTCGGCATCATCAATCCGAGCGAAATGTCGCCGGCAAACTCGATCGAGATCGCGATCTGGGTCGCGGTCGGCGGGCGCGGCACGCTGATCGGCCCGCTGATCGGCGCCTTTGCGGTGAACGGGGCGAAGACATTCTTCACGCAATCGTTCCCCGAGTACTGGCTGTTCTTCCTGGGGCTGCTGTTCATCCTGGTAACCCTGTTCCTGCCGAAGGGCCTGGTCGGCGCGGCAGCACAGATCCTGAGGGCACGCAAATGACGCAGACCGCAGTCCGCCAGCAGGAGGGCTTCGTGCCGAGCGGAGCGACGACCGGCCTCGGGCATGTCGCATCGGATGCCGTGGATACTTCGCACGGACCGATCCTGTACCTGGAAGACATTAGCGTCAGTTTCGACGGTTTTCGCGCACTGAACGCATTGACCCTCACGGTGGATGCCGGCGAGCTGCGTTGCATCATCGGCCCGAACGGCGCCGGCAAGACCACCATGATGGACGTCATCACCGGCAAGACGCGGCCCGATTCCGGAACGGCGTTTTTCGGACAGACCATCGATCTGACGCGATTGACCGAGCCGGAGATTGCGCACGCGGGAATCGGCCGCAAGTTCCAGAAGCCGACGGTATTCGAGAACCACACGGTGTTCGAGAACCTCGAGCTGGCGATGAAGACCGACAAGAGCGTCTGGGCCAGCCTGCGGGCAATGCTGAGCGGAGAACAGCACGACCGCATCGCCGAAACCCTGGAGCTGATCGACCTGACGACGGACGCGTCGCGGCCGGCGGGTTCACTCGCCCACGGGCAGAAGCAGTGGCTGGAGATCGGCATGCTGCTGATGCAGGAGCCGCGATTGCTGCTGCTGGACGAGCCGGTCGCAGGCATGACCGATGAGGAAACCGCGAAGACCGCGGAACTCCTGCACTCGCTCGCCGGAGACAGATCGGTGATCGTGGTCGAGCATGACATGGAATTCATCGGGAAGATCGCCAGAACGGTGACCGTGCTGCACGAAGGCAGCGTGCTGGCGGAAGGGCCGATGGAGCGTATCCAGTCCGACGAACGAGTCATAGAAGTTTACCTTGGACGATGAGGGCAGGTATGAATCCCGGATTGGCGAAAGCAGACAGAAGCGAAACACGAAGGCACGAAGACACGAAGGTTCATCAGGTCTATCGAGATCCTTTCAGCTCTCTCTCATCCCGCACATCGTCAAAGCAAGAAAGAGGAGCATTCCCGGTTCGCGTCCGTTTCAGATTCCGCTCTTCTTCGTGTCTTCGTGCCTTCGTGTTTCGCTTTTCTCCGTTTGTCGACCGTTACGCGTCGAATGCGCGGCAGGCGTGACCATGCTGAAAGTCGACGGAGTGAACCAGTATTACGGTTCCAGCCATACGCTGCGGGACGTGAGTTTCGAGGTGGCGCGCGGAGAGGTCACCGCGCTGCTCGGGCGCAATGGCGTGGGCAAGACCACGCTGCTGAAGTGCCTGATGGGCGTGTTGCCGGTCGCGAACGGGAGCATGGTGTTCGATGACGCGGAGATGAACGCGCTGCCGCCTTATGCGCGCGTGCGCCTGGGAATGGGTTACGTGCCGCAGGGCCGGGAGATCTTTCCGCGCCTGACAGTCGAGGAAAACCTGTTGATGGGCCTCGCCTCGAAGAAGCGCGGGCGCAGCACAGACATACCGGAGGAAATTTTCGACATGTTCCCGGTACTGAAGTCCATGCTGCAGCGTCGCGGCGGCGACCTGTCCGGCGGCCAGCAGCAGCAGCTTGCGATCGGCCGCGCGCTGGCGATGCAGCCGAAGATCCTGATACTCGACGAACCGACCGAAGGCATTCAGCCGTCTATTATCAAGGACATCGAGCGGGTGATCCGGCGCCTGGCGGACAAAGGCGACATGGCGATCCTGCTGGTCGAGCAGTACTACGACTTTGCCCGCGATCTGGCCGACCGCTACCTGGTGCTGCGGCGGGGAGAGATCGTGAAATCCGGACGCGGCGCAGACATGGATGCAGACGGTGTCCGCGGGTTCCTCGCGGTATGAAGCCGGTCGAACCGATCGCGATCGAGGGCTGGCGCGCGCGCCTGCGGCTGGGTTTCGACGGTGCAGGCGGGCGCACGCGTCTGCATCGGCGGGAACATTTCGGCCCGCTGGTGATGCAAAGGCCGCTCTATCCGGAAGACGGGAAGGTGTGCCAGGCGATCGTGGTGCATCCGCCGGGCGGCGTCGCCGGCGGCGATTCACTGGAGATCGCGGTGGATGCGAGGGACGGTGCGCACGCGCAGCTCACCACGCCCGGCGCGACCAAGTGGTATCGCGGGTTCGGGCGATCCGCCTGCCAGCGTGTGCAGGTGCGCGTGGGCAGCGACGATACCTGCGAATGGATGCCGCAGGAGAATATCGTCTTCGACGGCGCGATGGCGCAGATGGCGCTCGAAGTCGATGTCGCCGAAGGCGGTGCGTACTGCGGGTGGGAAATCACCTGCCTCGGACGGATTGCCGGCGGCGAACCGTTCAGGAACGGAGAACTGCGCCAGCGTCTCGCCGTAACCGTCTCGGGACGACCGGTGCTGTTTGAACGTGCCGTGATTGCTGCGCGCGACCGGTTGGTCGCCTCCCGGACCGCACTCGGCGACGCCACTGCATTCGCGACGCTGGTGGCCACGGGTCCTGCGAGTCCTGCCGGTGTGCTCGACGCCGCGCGCGCGGCTGCGCAGCGTCACGCGAATACTGCGGTGACGATACTGGATGAGGTGCTGGTCGCACGCTGGGTCGGCGCGCAGGCGGAAGATGCAAAAGCCGCGTTCGTCGATATCTGGAGGGTGCTGCGCCCGTGGTACTGCGGAAGGCGGGCGGTAGTGCCACGGATTTGGGCGACGTAGAAACAGGGTCGAGTACTGAGTGCTGAGTGGAAAGTGCGAGCTGTTGCTCAGTCCTTTCGCCTCAGTCCTCAGTACTGTCTGCAAAGCGGCGCTGAGCAAAAAACGAGAAACAAGCAATCAGGAATGGAAAGAGAGACTCGAGCATGGAGCTGACACCACGAGAGAAGGACAAGTTGCTCATTTTCACTGCAGCGCTGCTGGCGGAGCGGCGCAAGGCGCGCGGGGTGAAGCTGAATTATCCGGAGTCGGTCGCCTACATCTCGGCGGCGATCATGGAAGGCGCGCGCGACGGCAAGACGGTGGCTGATCTGATGTCGTGGGGCGCGACGCTGCTTTCGCGCGAGGACGTCATGGAAGGCGTGCCCGAGATGATCCCGGATATCCAGGTCGAAGCGACCTTTCCAGACGGCACCAAGCTGGTCACCGTCCACAGTCCCATCGTCTAGAACGGAGGAAGCATGCGTATTTTCGCGGCATTTCTTGTTTTGGCCACAAGCGTTCCGGCACTGGCCCACCCCGGCGAACATCATGCCGGCGTGCTTGGCACACTCTGGCATCTCGTCGCCGATCCGTTTCATCTGACGCTGATCGTGGCGGCCGTCGCCTGCGCAACGGTTGCCGCGATTCGCCAGCGTCGGCGCGCGAAAGCGGGTGAAAGATGATCCCAGGTGAAATCAGACCGAAAGACGGCGAGATCGAGATCAACCCGGGCCGAAAATCCATCGAACTGAAGGTCGCCAATAACGGTGACCGGCCGATTCAGGTCGGCTCGCATTACCACTTCTACGAAACCAACGATGCGCTCGAGTTCGATCGCGACAAGACGCGCGGGTACCGGCTGAATATTCCCGCCGGCACCGCGGTGCGCTTCGAGCCGGGGCAAAGCCGCACGGTCGAGCTGGTGGAGTACGGCGGCGCGCGGACCGTGTACGGGTTCCAGGGCAAAGTGATGGGGAAAGTCTGATGGCGCGCAGCATCGGCAGAAAGGCGTATGCAGAGATGTTCGGCCCGACTACGGGAGATACCGTGCGGCTGGCCGACACCGAGCTGTGGATCGCGGTCGAGCGCGACTACACGACATATGGCGAGGAAGTGAAGTTCGGCGGCGGCAAAGTGATCCGCGACGGCATGGGGCAGAGCCAGCGCCGCGCGCATGAAGTGGCCGACACGGTCATTACCAACGCGCTGATCGTGGATTACTGGGGCATCGTCAAGGCGGATGTCGGTATCAAGAACGGCCGCATCAGCGGCATCGGCAAGGCCGGCAATCCCGATGTGCAGCCGGACGTGACGATCGTGATCGGGGCGGCCACGGAGATCATTGCCGGCGAAGGTTCGATCCTGACCGCGGGCGGAATCGACGCGCATATTCATTTCGTCTGTCCGCAGCAGATCGAGGAGGCGCTGATGTCCGGCGTTACCACCATGCTGGGGGGCGGCACCGGACCGGCGACCGGAACCAATGCGACGACCTGCACGCCGGGACCGTGGCATATCGGACGTATGCTGCAGGCGGCCGAGGCATTCCCGATGAATCTCGGCTTCATGGGCAAGGGCAATGCGAGCCTCAGGCTGCCGCTGCGCGAACAGGTTGCCGCCGGCGCGATGGGCCTGAAGCTGCACGAGGACTGGGGCACCACGCCCGCCGCGATCGACAACTGCCTCGCGGTGGCGGACGAGATGGACGTGCAGGTCGCAATCCATACCGACACGCTGAACGAATCCGGATTCGTCGAGAACACCATCGCCGCGTTCAAGGGCCGCACCATCCACACCTATCACACCGAAGGTGCGGGCGGCGGACACGCGCCGGACATCATCAAGGCCTGCGGCGAACCGAACATACTGCCATCCTCGACCAATCCGACCCGGCCCTACACCGTCAATACCATCGACGAGCACCTGGACATGCTGATGGTCTGCCATCACCTCGATCCGGGGATCGCGGAGGACGTGGCATTTG
Source organism: Burkholderiales bacterium (assembly GCA_040880425.1). Taxonomy (GTDB): domain Bacteria; phylum Pseudomonadota; class Gammaproteobacteria; order Burkholderiales; family Eutrophovitaceae; genus DATKEK01. The sequence continues at coordinate 45,775 of JBBDIL010000023.1, forward strand.
CCGAGTCGCGCATCCGCAAGGAAACGATCGCCGCCGAGGACATCCTCCACGACCTCGGCGCGTTCAGCATGATCGCCAGCGATTCGCAGGCGATGGGCCGCGTGGGCGAGGTGATCTGCCGCACGTGGCAAACCGCGCACAAGATGAAAGTACAGCGCGGTGCGCTGCCAGAAGACGGTGACGGTGCCGACAACCTTCGCGTCAAGCGCTATGTCGCGAAGTACACGATCAATCCGGCGCTGACGCACGGCATCGCCCACGAAGTGGGGTCGATCGAGGTCGGCAAGCTTGCGGATCTGGTGTTGTGGAAGGCGGCGTTTTTCGGCGTGAAGCCGTCGCTGATTCTCAAGGGCGGCGTGATCGCGGCGGCGGCGATGGGCGATCCGAATGCTTCGATTCCGACGCCGCAGCCGGTGCACTACCGTCCGATGTTCGGCGCTTTCGGCGTGTCGTTGACGCACTCCTCGGTGACCTTCGTTTCGAAGGCGGCGCTCGAGTCCGATATCGGACGCAAGCTCGGCCTGCAGAAGCCGCTGGTGCCGGCCTGGGGCACGCGCCAGCTCAGGAAGCAGGACCTGCCGCTGAACGGCTACACGCCGCGCATCGAAGTCGATCCGCAGAACTACCAGGTGCGCGCCGACGGCCAGTTGCTGACCTGCGAGCCGGCGCAGGTGCTGCCGATGGCACAACGCTACTTCCTGTTCTGATCATGCTGGTGATATCGAAGCGCATCGCGGCGCGCGACACTCATGACGTGGAGCTGGTGCTGCCATTCGAGTTGCGGCAGAAAAGCCGCTTGCGTACCCGGCTCGACAGTGGCGAAGACATCGGACTGTTTTTGGATCGCGGCCAGATCCTGCGCGGCGGGGATTACCTGCAGTCCGAAGACGGCCGCGTGGTGAAAGTCTGCGCCCGTCCTGAAAAAGTGCTGCAGATCGCCTGCGACAGTGCCGAGGCGTTGACGCGGGTCGCCTACCACCTCGGCAATCGCCACGTAGCGTTGCAGGTCGGCAACGGCTGGCTGCGCATCGCGGACGATTACGTACTCAGGCAGATGGTCGAGGGGCTCGGCGCGAAGGTCGAAGCGCTCGAGGCTCCGTTCGAACCGGAGGCCGGCGCGTACGGTGGCGGTCATCATCACCGGGACGATCCGGCAGGGCATCGCGGGATCATCCACCAGTTCGGTGCGAGCCGGTCCGGGGCGCTGCGGGAATGAACGGCATTGCACTGGCGCATCTGCTGCGCCTGTCCAGTCCGGCGTTGCCGGTAGGCGGCTTCAGTTATTCGCAGGGGCTGGAATGGGCAGTCGAGGCGAATGACGTGCGTGACGAACAGAGCTGCGGCGACTGGATCGGCGCGCTGCTCGCAACCACCATGACCCGATTGGAGTTGCCGCTGCTGGTCCGCCTGCATCGTGCATGGAGTGCGACAGACCTCGCCCCGGCGTGTGAATGGAACAATCAGTTCCGCGCGTCCCGGGAGACCGCCGAACTGCGAGCCGAAACCCTGCAGATGGGTTCCGCGCTCAGGCTGGCGCTTGCCGCCAGTGGCGAGTTCGACACCGCGCAGGCGGCCAGGCTGGATGCGATCGATTCGATCACGTTTCCTGCAGCCTTTGCATTTGCCGCGGAAGCCTGGGAAATATCACCCGAAGATTGCGCGCTTGGCTACGCATGGTCCTGGTCGGAAGGCCAGGTGACGGCGGCCATGAAACTGGTGCCGTTGGGGCAGGGCGCCGGGCAGCGCATCCTCGCGCGCCTGACGCCGGAGATGGCGCAGGCGGTGGAAACCGCGATGGTGCTGGAAGACGACGACCTGTCCAACTTCGCGCCGCTTTATGCGATTGCCAGCAGCCGCCATGAGACGCAGTACACGCGATTGTTCAGATCCTGAAACCTTTTTGAACCACGGAGGACGCGGAAGTAAAACCTGAAAAACAAAACACGAAGGCACGAAGAATGACAGAGAACATTTTTCAGGGGTCCTTGGCGTTGAGATCTTGTTTTCGGTGTTCCTCCGTGGTTCATTATTTTTCGAAAGGCAGACGACATGACGCAGCAACCATTGAGAGTGGGAATTGGCGGGCCGGTGGGATCCGGAAAGACGGCGCTGACGCTGGCCTTGTGCAAGGCGATGCGCGAGCGCTACGAGGTGGCGGTGGTGACCAATGACATCTATACGCAGGAGGACGCGTTGTTTCTGGTGCGCAACGAGGCGCTGGCGGCGGAGCGCATCATCGGCGTGGAGACTGGCGGTTGCCCGCACACCGCGATCCGCGAGGACGCTTCGATCAATCTTGAAGCGGTGGGGCGGCTGAGCCGCGCGTTTCCGAACCTGGACGTGGTGTTCGTCGAGAGCGGCGGCGACAATCTCGCGGCGACGTTCAGTCCGGAGCTGTCCGATCTGACGCTTTACGTTATCGACGTGTCTGCGGGAGACAAGATCCCGCGCAAAGGCGGGCCCGGGATCATGAAATCCGATCTTCTGGTGATCAACAAGATCGATCTGGCCCCGCTGGTCGGGGCATCGCTGGAAGTGATGGACCGGGACGCCCGGAAGATGCGCGGTGACCGGCCTTTCGTATTCAGCAATCTCAAATCCGGCCAGGGACTCGATGACATCGTTTCGTTCATCGAGGAACAGGGCATGCTGCGCAAGCGCGCGGCCGCCTGAGATGATCGCCTTCGACGACGCCCGCCAGCAGGGGTCGTCTGCCTGATCGCCTGACAGGGTGACCCGTCAGTGCGACGGGCTCAGACCAGGTGGTAGGTGTTGAGGCGTTGCTGACCTTCCCACTTGCGCAGCAACCTTTCCACATCGGCTGTGTTGGTCGCACGGGACAGGTAGCGGTCGAGGTCGCGCGAGTCTTCCGCGCTGAGCCATTTCAAAAGCTGTGCAATCGCGTTCTTCATGGATACTCCCTGGGAATCTGGCGTCACCCGGTGCCATTGCAGTGCATGAGTGACAAAAAAAGAAGTTAACTTATTCATTCAGAGTCGAAGTTTACCAGAAAAGTTCCATTAATTCTATAAAAATGCTGCACCGCACACTTTTCTGCTCGGGTGTACAGGCAGCCTGTCTATCGCATTGTTCCAGTTATAAAAATATCGACGAACAAGCCGGGAAGGGCTTTGCGATACGCGGTGTGCGAACGCGCGCCTGCCGGCGTGGTCTGGTCTGTTGGATGGACATGAAAACCTTGCGCTGGATACACTCTTCCGATTCGTCGGCGGCAGGGGTTTTTTTGGCAGTCACGGTGTCGTTGGCGTGTGCCGTCTGGACCGGGCCTGGGCTGGCGCAGTCACAGGTTTCCGACCGGATCGAGCGGGCGAAAGCGGCACGGGACCGTCAGGAGTATTCAGTAAAGTCGAACGAGTATGGCCGCGGGCTGCCGCGAACGGCGCTGGACCGAAGAATCGATGACGATGCGGCAGCATCGGCGGACCGGCACTGGCGCAGCATACTGGCTGTGCAGCAAAGGGAGCGAGCGGTCCAGAGTGGAGTCAGGCGGGGCCGGGAAATCAGGGGGCTGGTCGAGACACGCGCCCGGCGCGCGACGGCACTTTCCGGAAAAATACGGCGACACGGAATCGAACAACGATCGGGCATGAGGCGCTGATCGTCGGCTATTAATCAGATGTTTTGAATAAACGGAGGAGTGTATGACCAGAATAAAGAAAGGACTGATTTCCAGCCTTGCGGCGATTGTGCTGATTTTTACCGGCCTGTCGCAGGCCTATCCGGTACCCAAGGGGGATACCGGGGCCATGCTGGACGAAGTGCTCGTCGGGGATCATCGACCGGACGCCGACAAGGCCCGCGACAAGTTTCGTAACCCAAAGGAAACCTTGTTGTTCTTTGGGCTGGCAGCCGACATGACGGTGGTCGAGATTACCCCGGGCGCAGGCTGGTACACGCGGGTGCTGGCACCGGTGATGAAGGACCACGGCACGTTTTATGGGGCCATCTACAAGGTGACTGACGGCTCGCCGGACATCATCAAGCGGCTGGATCGCATGTATCGGGACCTGTTGGCCTCCAACCCGGATCTGTACGGGAATGTCCAGCTCTCGGTATTCGATCCGGCGGCGCCGGTGTTTGCACCGGCGGAATCCGCGGACATGGTCCTGACTTTCCGCAATGTGCACAACTGGGCCAAGTTCGGGACCGCGGAAGCCATGTTCAAAGGCTTCTACGATGCCCTGAAGCCGGGCGGCACCCTGGGTGTGGTCGAGCATCGTGCAAAGCCGGGAACCCCTTTCGAGAGACAGATCGAATCGGGCTATATGACCGAGGCGTATACGATCAAGGCAGCTGAACAGGCAGGATTCAAGCTGGTCGCCAAGTCCGAGATCAATGCCAACCCGAAAGACACGGCCGATCATCCGGGCGGCGTCTGGAACCTGCCGCCGAACTTGCGCGGCGTCCCGGATGCAGAGAAGTCGAAATATCGTGCCATCGGTGAATCGGACCGTATGACGCTGAAGTTCGTAAAACCCTGAGCGCGCGGTCGGTTACACTGCCGTCGCAAGGGAGAGCGCATAAATGAAGACGCTGTTCGACTCGATATTCGCTGCTGTTGCGACGATCGCGCTGATGTTGCCGGTGGCGGTTGCGCGGGCCGACCTCTCGGTGGACGAGAAGGGCTTCGTCACGCTGCAATTGGGCGAGGAACGCTGGGAGGCCTATCCGGGAATTCCCGGGATAGGGATGATGAGGGTCTACGGTGATGCTTCGCAGCCCGGCGTGTATGTGATTCGGGTGCGCTTTCTGCCCGGCACCGTGAGCATGCCGCACTATCATCCCGAGGATCGGCTGGCCACGGTGCTGAAGGGCACATGGTGGACAGGTACCGGCGATACGTTCGCGCCGGAGGCGACCGCGCCGGTGCGTGCCGGCGGCTATATGTTGCATCCGGCCGGCGCCGCGCATTTCGACGGCGCCAAGGACGAGGAGGTGATCCTGCAACTTGCCGGCGTCGGGCCGAGCGGCACGCACTTCATCCGTCCGGAACTCGGGCGGACTGGCAAGTCCCGGTAACATCGGCTCTTTCCGAAGGCGGCAGGACTGCTCGCAGTTTTGCCGCCTTTTTCGTTTATGAATCGACAGGACGCACATGCAGTCTGACATCGAAATCGCACAGGCGGCGCGGCTGCGCCGGATCCCGGAACTGGCGGAGGACCGGCTCGGCATACCCGACGGGCAACTGGAGTCCTACGGAAGTTACAAGGCCAAGATCTCGCTCGACTATCTGGCGGCGCTGCCGGAGAAACCCGAATCGCGGCTGGTACTGGTGACCGCGATCAGCCCGACACCGGCCGGCGAGGGCAAGACGACCACCACCGTGGGCCTTGGCGATGCGTTGAACCGGATCGGCAAGAAGGCGGTGGTATGTCTGCGCGAACCCAGCCTCGGCCCCGTCTTCGGCATGAAGGGCGGCGCGGCGGGCGGCGGCCATGCGCAGGTGGTGCCGATGGAAGACATCAACCTGCATTTCACCGGCGACTTCAATGCCATCCAGCTTGCCAACAATCTGCTGGCGGCGATGGTGGATAACCACATCCACCACGGCAATGAACTCGGCATCGATGTTCGTCGCGTGACCTGGAAGCGGGTGCTCGACATGAACGATCGCGCGCTGCGCAGGCTGACCGTTGCGCTCGGCGGCCCCGGCAACGGCTACCCGCGCGAAGACGGCTTCGACATCGTCGTCGCGTCTGAAGTGATGGCGATCTTCTGTCTGGCGGAATCGCTTGCCGACCTGAAGGAAAGGCTAGGCAACATCGTCGTCGGCTACACGCGCACGCAGCAGCCCGTGCGTGCGCGCGACCTGAAAGCACATGGCGCGATGACGGTTTTGCTCAAGGACGCGCTCAAGCCGAACCTGGTGCAGACGCTGGAGAACAACCCGGCGATCATCCACGGTGGCCCGTTCGCCAACATCGCGCATGGCTGCAACTCGGTGATCGCGACCAAAGCCGCTCTGAAGCTGGCGGACTACGTGGTGACCGAAGCCGGATTCGGCGCGGATCTCGGCGCGGAGAAATTCATCGATATCAAGTGCCGCAAGTCCGGGCTGCGGCCGCATGCCTGCGTGATCGTCGCCACCGTGCGCGCGCTCAAGTACCACGGCGGTGCCGATCCGAAACGACTCGATCGCGAAGACCTGGATGCGCTCGCCAAGGGCATTGCAAACCTGGAGCGTCATGTCGACAACGTGCGCAATCGGTTCGGCCTGCCGTGCGTGGTATCGGTCAACCACTTCACGCCGGATACCGACGCGGAGCTCGATTTGTTGCGTACCAGGGTCGCGGCGCTCGATACGAAGCTGGTGGTGGCACGCCACTGGGCGCAGGGCGGTGCCGGCGCGGAAGACCTGGCGCGAGCGGTGGTCGAGCTTGCCGAGAAGGGCGACGCAGATTTTCGTTTCGTCTACGAGGACGACGCGGGCCTGTGGGACAAGATAAAGGCGGTGGCGGTGCGGGTCTACGGCGCGAAAGACATCGATGCCGGAGCGAAAATACGCGCGCAGATCCAGCGCTTGCAGGATGAAGGCTATGGACGCTTTCCCGTGTGCATCGCCAAGACGCAATACTCGTTTTCCACCGATGCGTCATTGCGTGGTGCGCCCACCGGGCACATCGTCGACATTCGCGAGGTCCGACTTGCGGCGGGCGCGGAATTCATCGTCGCAGTCTGCGGCGACGTAATGACCATGCCCGGACTGCCGAAGGAGCCGGCCGCCACCCGGATCGACGTGACTGAAGATGGCAGGGTGGTCGGGCTATTCTGACTGTCGAATGCTAAAGTGGCGAGCAAAGGCGACATTCAGCTCGTTGCCCGGCAATCTCGGTTCGGCTGCTTGTAGAATGCGGGCTGTGACGAAAGAACCCGCATGGCCGCAGAGCTGAGCAAAAGCAGCGCGCTTTCCATCGCCGAAGGCGACAGCGCATCCGTCCAGGACCTTTTCTGGTTGCAGCAGAACATCCCTTGCCAGGCGGCGTGCCCCGCCGGCACGGACGTACCCGGGTATCTGGAAGCGATCCATCGCGGCCGCTTCGACGAAGCCTATCGCATCAACCTGCGCGACAACGTGTTTCCCGCGGTGCTCGGGCGCGTGTGTTCACGGCCCTGCGAGGATGCGTGCCGGCACGGGTGGGAAGGCAACGGCGAGCCGGTGGCAATCTGTTTTTCGAAGCGCTCCGCCGCTGACTTTGCCGATCGGGCGCCGGTGGTGCTGGATCCGCTGTTTCCGCCGACCGGCAAGCGTATCGCGGTGATCGGCGCCGGCGTGGCCGGACTGGCGGCGGCGCGGGACCTGGCGCTGTGCGGACACACGGTGAGCGTATACGAAAAGCATCGCACACCCGGGGGCATGATGAATCAGGGCATCCCTGCGTTCCGTCTTCCGCGCGACATCATCGAGCGGGAGATCCGGCAGGTGGAAGCGGTCGGCGTGACCATCCATTGCGGCGTGCAGATCGGACGCGATCTGCCGCTTGCAGAGCTGATCGACGCGCATGACGCAGTGATAATGGCAGCGGGGACGCTGCGGCCGAACATGCTGGAACTTGCGGGCGGCGCGCTTTCCGGTATCGAGCACGGACTGCGCTTTCTGCTGGACGTGAATGAGAACGCCCGTAACAGCATCGGCAGGCGCGTGGCGGTGATCGGCGGCGGCTATACCGCAATGGATTGCGCGAGGACAGCGATTCGCCTCGGCGCAGAGGTCGGCGTGTACTATCGGCGCGAGCGCGCCGACATGGTGGTGCTGCCCGGGGAAGTGGAGGAATTGATCGAGGAGGGCGGAAAGCTGGAGAACAGCTGCGCCCCCCGCGGCTATGAAGGAAACGCCGCCGTCAGCGGTGTGCGCTTTATCCGCACCCGGCCGGGTGCGCCTGGCAGCGACGGCCGTCGTCTGCCGGAAGATATCGACGGCAGTGAATTCCTTGCGCAGGCCGACTCGGTGATCCTCGCCACCGGGCAGTTCCCGGAAACCGGCTGGATCGACTCGCCGTTGAAGCCGCAGCTGGTCGGCCGGGACGGCTGGCTGGCAAGTGGAACGGCGCACGAGACGGCGAACCCGAAGTTTTTCGTGGCGGGCGATTGCGCGCTCGGCGCATCGACGCTCATCCAGGCCATCGGCCATGCGCGCGCTTGCGCCCGGAAAGTGGACGCGTGGCTCACGGGCAGCGAGCGCGGGCGGCGTGTCGCGCGCATCGGTCCCGCGTTCCAGTCGAAAGTTCCCGGCGGGCGCACGACCGGACGTTCACCGGACATGAACGTCATGCCGATCCACCCGATGCCGGTTCTTCCGGTGGAACAACGCAACGCTTCCGCAGAAGTGGAGACAGGTTTTGACGGCGATACCGCGCGCGAGGAAGCCTCGCGCTGCTATCTCTGCCACTACAAGTTCGAGATCATCGACTCGAAGTGCGTGTTGTGCGACGAATGCCTGAAAGTGAAACCGGTCGAGACCTGCATCGTCGAGATCGCCGACCTGGCGCGGGATGACGAAGGCCGCATAACCGGATACCGGAAGGTCGAACCGGGGCAGACGGATTCGCTCTACTACAACCGGCTCTGGATCGACCAGAACCAATGTGTCCGCTGCGGCCGCTGCGAGGCGGTCTGCCCGGTAAATGCCATCACCATCCAGAAGGTCAGTCTGGCCGAACCGGCTCATTGAGCGCACCGCCAAGGTGCCATTTTGGCGGCGCGCTGGCTTCCCATTCCGGAATTCTGCCCATATACTCTTGCAGCATCGACGAAGTCCGGCTCTGGGAGCCGGATTGCGGACATTGGATGAGGGGTGCGGGAGCAACAGGTGGCACTTATTCTGGCTGTGGACATGGCCGGCGTGCCGAGCCGGTGGCTGGTGGCGGAAGAGGCGATTACGTACTACGCCCGCAAGATGGTGGCGTGGTCGTTGGGCGATATCGTCTGCACCTACCACGGCGGTTTCTCGCGCCTGACCGGCGAGCGTTCCAGGCTGTCCGCCCACAGCATCATTGCGATCAAGAGATCGGTCGATTTCCTGAAGGAACAACACGAGCCGCACCTCTCGAACGCCGCACTGTTTTCCAGGGATCGCCATGTCTGCGCATACTGCGGCGGCAACTACCGCGAGCGGGATCTGTCGCGTGACCATGTGATTCCGGTGCACGGCGGCGGCATCGACCGCTGGATGAACGTGGTCACGGCCTGTCGCAGTTGCAACATCCGCAAAGGCGGACGCACGCCCGAATCGGCGGGTATGCCGCTGCTCTATCTTCCGTACGTTCCGAACCGGTACGAGCACCTGATACTTCAGAACCGCCGGATCCTGCAGGACCAGATGGAGTACCTGATGGCGAAAGTGCCGCGACACAGCCGGCTGCACGCGTGAGGTGGCGACTCGTTTCGCTGAAGCCGGCCCCTGGGCCGGCTTTTTGTTTGCCGGCCGCCGGTCATCGGATTCGGGACGCCTTGCGTTAACATTCGGGCGAAGCCGCGCAGGCCCCCGTCCAATTGAAGCCCAGCTTGGAGAAGTCATGAAAAAGATCGTCACGGCCGCGTTGATTGCGGTCACGTTGTCGATTGCCGGTTGCCAGACCAGCCCCATTACCGGGCGTTCGCAGCTCATGCTGGTGTCCGAGGATTCCGCAATTGCCGCGTCGCGCACCGCCTACACCGAGATGCTCAAGCCGCTCGAAGAGAAGGGGCAGATCGACAACGATCCTGCGGTCACGCAAAGGGTCCGCGAAATCACGGAACGGTTGATTCCGCACGCGATCGCCTATCGCCCGGAAACCGAGAAGTGGGAATGGAGCGTGCGGGTGATCGACGATCCGGAAACGGTGAACGCGTGGGCGATGGCCGGAGGCAAGATGGCGATCTATACCGGCCTGATCGAAAAGCTCGAAGCGACCGACGACGAGATCGCGCAGGTGATGGGACATGAAATTTCGCATGCCCTGCTGAAACACACCGCGGAACGGATGTCGCGCGCGATGGCGATGCAACTCGGGCTGGGGGTATTCGCCGTGACGCAGAGAGACAGCGGTCACGGCGGGCTCGCGGTGCAGGGCGCGGCGCTGGCTGCCATCGTCGCGCTGGAACTGCCGAACAGCCGGCAGGCGGAATCCGAGTCCGATCGCGTCGGCATCGAGCTGGCAGCCAAGGCCGGCTACGATCCGCGCGCCGCGGTGACGCTATGGCAGAAAATGGGCAAGGCGGGCGGCAACGGACCGCCGCAGTTCCTCTCCACACATCCGTCGCCGGACCGGCGCACGGAAACGCTCGCCGGACTGGTGCCGCAGATGATGCCGTTCTACAAGGACAAATCGCCGCGCCCGACCTACGATCTCAGCACCGGGCAACTCAGGCCGACCCCAAGCCGGTAGACAGACCGCTGGCCGCTTGACGCGCCGAGCTGCGGGTTCCCAAACTGCGCGTTGATCGTAACGGGGGAGCCCATGAGCAAAACCAGCAAGCAAGTGAAATTTCCCGGCGCTTCCGGCGAGATGCTCGCCGCGCGCCTGGACCTGCCTGACGGGACGCCGGTCGCCTATGCGCTGTTCGCGCATTGCTTCACGTGTTCGAAAGATACCCGTGCTTCGGCGTACATCAGCGACGCGCTGGCCGAAGCGGGCATCGCCGTGCTGCGTTTCGATTTCACCGGGCTCGGCAGCAGCGAAGGCGAGTTCGCCAATACAAATTTCTCATCCAATGTCGACGACCTGGTGGCCGCAGCGGATTTCCTGCGGGAGGCGTATCGGGCCCCCGGCCTGCTGGTCGGCCACAGCCTCGGCGGCGCCGCGGTGCTCGCGGCTGCGCCGCGGATCGACGAGGCGGTGGCGGTGGCGACTATCAATGCACCTTCGGATCCTTCGCATGTGCTCCATTTGTTCAAGGACTCGGTAGAGACCATCGAACGCCGGGGAGAGGCCGAGGTGGAACTGGCCGGCAGGCGCTTTCGCATCACCCGGCAGTTCATCGAGGACGTGTCCGGGAGCAAACTGACCGACGCGCTCGGCAGACTGCGGCGCGCGCTCATGGTATTCCATGCGCCGCAGGATACGGCAGTCAGCATCGACAACGCGGCGAGCATTTTCACCGCCGCGAAGCATCCGAAGAGTTTCGTGTCGCTGGACGATGCCGACCATCTTCTGACCCGCAAACAGGACGCCCTCTATGTCGGCGCCGTGCTCGCTGCCTGGGCAACGCGCTATCTCGGCGGCAAGCCGGCCGCAGATGTCGCTGTCACGGCAGCGGCTGAAGGTGTGGTGGTCGAGGAGGCCGGGCAGGGGCGGCTGGCGCAGATCGTTCGCGCCGGGAACCATGTGCTGCACGCCGACGAACCGGAATCGCTTGGTGGCAACGATAGCGGCCCGTCGCCTTATCAATTGTTGTCTGCAGCGCTCGGCGCCTGCACGTCCATGACCTTGCGCATGTATGCAGATCAGAAAAAGTGGCCGCTGGAAAAGGTTTCGGTGCGGCTGAAACACGACAAGATCCATGCAAAGGATTGTGCCGAATGCGAAACCCGCGAGGGCAGAATCGACCGCATCGATCGCGAGATTGAGATTACCGGCGATCTCGACGACACCCAGCGCCAGCGCCTGCTCGAAATCGCCGACCGCTGCCCGGTGCACCGCACCCTGCATGCGGAAGTGTCGGTACGCTCGAAGCTGGTTTGAAGGAAAGCCTTTTCCCTCAGCGCAGGACGTCCGACGCCTGCGCATCGCGGATGATCATTTCGACGTCTTCCGGCAGCATCAGACGGTCGGCTTCCAGTTTTCTTGCGGCGGCGGTGACTGCGGCGACATAGCCGGCGTGATCGCCGTAGAGTTCTTCCAGCGAGGGACGCGGGTCGTTCGCCGCGCGCGCCTCGGCTTTCGTCGCCGGCAGCGGAATGCTCGAGCCCAGCAGGTCGCACAGGTCCGGCCCGCCGAATTCCCCGGTGCGGGTATTCCAGCCCAGCAGTGTTGCGGTCGGTGCCTCCACGAACGGATGACGCACGCCGGCGATCTCGCTGCCGGTTCTGTCGACCTGTGGCACCAGGATCCGGTGCGGCGCGATGATCTCCGGCAGCAGCAGGTCGATGACGCCAGAGTTCCAGCGTACCCGCGGGCCGAAGTCTCGGTCTCCCGATCCATTATGCAGTCCGAGGTATTCCAGGCCCGGGATCTCCGGCAGCTTCAGTTCCTGTGGATCGACCAGCGTGCCTTCGGCAATCTTCGGCCAGCGCATTTCCGGCGGCTTCCGGTCGTCCGTGACCCAGGCGTCCAGCGAGACGATCAATGCACGCAGCATCGGTCCCGGATGCACCGGGTTGCTTGCATATACGCACTGGCGGTTGCCGATGCCGTGATGCGGCGCTTCATCCTTGAAGCCGCCGTGCTGCAGGCTTGAAAGCAGGTAGCGGCGTACCTTTGGCGACTCGTTGAAATCCATGGTGGCGCCCTCGCTCGCACCGGTGAGCGAAGCACGGAACTGCCAGAACTCGTTCGAGGTGTCGGTATGGATGATCTTCGGGTCCCATATCGGCCGCTTGAGAATGGCGTCGGGCGAGCGCGTGAATGGATTGATCCGCGCCGCATACTGGCGCGGGAAGTTGGTATCCGGTACGTAGCGTTCGCGATGCTGCTGCGAGAACGGATTCGGCTGGGCAAAGCGGTAATTCAGGAACAGCTTCTGCACGCCGGCGACGTGTATATGCATGCCATCGCAGACGCGCCGTTCCGCCTCGTCGACGTTGAAGCCTTGGTAGAGAAAATCGCGCAGGTACATGCCGCTGGACGAAATGCCCTGGCACAGCGTGTGCTCGAGTCCGTACACCGGGTTCGGGTTTCCGAGTGCATCCTGTTCATTGTTCTTCAGGAATGAAACGAAGTCGCGCGTGGTGACGTAGCCCAGACCCATGACCGGGGAATGGGTGGCGCGATACAGCAGGTGATAGTTGCGGTCGTTTCGGAATCCGTCCTTCAGGCAGATGTGCTCGCGCGACGGTGTGCCGGGCCAGCCGTCCGGGCAGTCGGCAAAGGCCCAATCATCTGCGGAGACCGGATCTCCACGCGGAATCTCCGGGCCACTGGGTCGCGGAGAGTCGCTGCGGACGGTGAACAGGGCCGCCTGCGCTTCGGTCTTGTCCGTCGATACCGCAGGAAAGGATTTGAAGGCGGGGCTGCCCGACAGCGGCAAGGTGGTCGGGTTGCCGCCGCCGAAATTGCGGTCCGAGAATTCGGTGAAGATGCGTTCCGTGACCGGCTTGTCGCCCTCCATCGCGATCGGGAAATCCACCGTCAGGCGATGATCGCCTGGCGCAATGTCGGCGCCCCAGCCGACCCATGCAATCACATAGCCGCGCTTCATCAGGAAGCCGTTGCCGAAATCCTGCGGCGACATCGGGTTGTTCATGTCGGCATGCACCGATGTGTCGTGCATGCGGCCGAATGCAATCTTGCGTCCGCGATTGTTGACCGCGAAGAAAAGCGTCTTGCGTCCGAGAGACAGGTCCACGGGTTTGAGAATCACCATGTCCGCCGAGAAGCCGACTCTGCCGCCGGGATTGAGTTTGGCGCGTTCGAGGTCGAACACCTGGCGGTTTCGCGGATGGTCCGGTTCGATCTCGAACCAGGCCTTGCCGGTCAGTTTTTCGTATGGCCCGGATTCGCCGAAGGCTTGCCCTCCCGCCACCAGTTCGCGCTTTTCGATTTCGAACCTGACGAGTTCCGCCTGCGCCGGAACGACGGCAAGCAGGGCGAGGCAGAGGGAGACAGGCAGGCGGATGGTCATCGCGTGAATTGGCATTGGCTGAGTGGTGTTTCCGGTTTATTGCAAAGGGCGCAGTCTGGCGTGGCGTCGAACGACAGGCAAGTCGGCGGCGAACGGTTTCCTCAGGTCAGGGCAGCAGTTCCCAGTTGCCGTCGCGGATCTCCACCATGACCGCGGCGCGACGGTCGAAGCCGAGGTGATCGGTCGCGCTCATGTTGAACACGCCGTGCGCACCCGGCACTTCCTTCAGCCCTTCGAGCGCGTCGCGCAGCGCTGCGCGGAACTGCGGCGTCCCCGGTTTGGCCGTCTTCAGCGCAATCGGGATCGCGTGCTGCAGGAGGATGCCCGCATCCCATGCGTGCGCCCCGAAGGTGGACGCGCTGTCCTTGCCGAATGCGGCTTCGTACTTCTGCACGTACTCCATCGCCACCTTCTTGACCGCGTTGTCTGCCGGCAGCGCGTCTGCTACCAGCACCGGGCCGGCAGGCAGGACGGTGCCCTCGACGTCCTTGCCGCCTACCCGCAGGAAGTCCGCGTTGGCGACGCCGTGCGTCTGGTAGATCTTCCCGCGGTAACCCCGTTCGCGCAGGGTTTTCTGCGGCAGCGCCGCCGGGGTGCCGGATGCGGCGATCAGAATGGCGTCAGGCCGGTCACGCATCATCTTCAGGATCTGGCCGGTGACGAAGGTATCGGTGCGGTTATAGCGTTCGCTTGCAGTGATGCGGATGCCGCGCGCCTTTGCGCTCTTGTCGAATTCCTGCCACCAGCCTTCGCCATAGGCATCGGCGAAACCGATGAAGGCAACGGTCTTCACCTTGTTTTTCATCATGTGCGCGAGGATGGCATTTGCCATTTGCCGGTCGTCCTGGGCAGTCTTGAAGACCCATCGCCGCTTTTCGTCCACCGGTTCGACGATGCGTGCAGACGCGGCCATCGAGATCATCGGCGTTTTCGCCTCTGCCACGATGTCGATCATCGCCAGCGAGTTCGGGGTGATGGTCGATCCGACCACGACGTCCACCTTTTCCTCGCTCACGAACCGGCGGGTGTTCTTCACTGCAGTGGTGGTATCCGACGCGTCGTCGAGGATGATGTACTCGACGCGATGGCCTGCGATCGTGGTCGGCATCAGTTCGAACGTGTTCCTTTCCGGTATGCCAAGCGAGGCGGCCGGCCCGGTGGCCGAAAGCGTCACGCCGACCTTGATGTCCGCATGCGCGGAAAGGGTTACCGCGGCGAGCGCGACGAACCCAATTGATCTCAGAAACTTCATCTGAACTTCTCCTCGCAGTGGCCTGAACCTCGGGCGGCGGATCATATGCGTTCGATGATGACCGCGATACCCTGGCCGACACCGATGCACATGGTACACAGGGCATAACGCCCGCCGACCGCCTCGAGCTGACGCAGGGCGGTCAGCACCAGGCGCGCACCGGATGCGCCCAGCGGGTGGCCGACCGCGATGGCGCCGCCATTCGCATTGACCTGTGGCGCATCGTCCGGCAGGCCGAGCTGCCGCGTCACCGCCAGCACCTGTGCGGCGAAGGCTTCATTGAGTTCGATGACATCGATCTGCCCCATCTTCAGGCCGGCCTGCGCCAGTGCTTTCTCCGATGCCGGGGCCGGGCCGATGCCCATGATGCGGGGCGGCACGCCGGCGGTCGCCATGGTCAGCACCCTGGCGCGGGGCGTCAGGCCGTGCTTGCCGGCCGCGGCTTCGGACGCGATCAGCAGGGCCACGGCGCCATCATTGATGCCGGCGGCGTTGCCGGCAGTCACCGTGCCGTCCGGTCTGACCACGCCCTTGAGCTTCGACAGCGCTTCCATGCTGGTCTCGCGCGGATGTTCGTCCCGGTTGACGTTCACGGGATCGCCTTTCCTCTGCGGGATCTCGACCGGGACCATTTCGCCGCCGAAGAAACCGCGTGCGAAGGCGGCGGCGTAGCGCTGTTGGCTGCGCAGCGCGTAGGCGTCCTGATCCGCGCGGGCAATGCTGAAATCCGCGGCAACGTTCTCCGCCGTCTCCGGCATCGAATCGATCCCGTGTTTCGCTTTCATCAGCGGGTTGACGAATCGCCAACCGATGGTGGTATCTTCTATTTTCACCGAGCGGGAGAACGCGGTTTCGGCCTTGGCCATCACCAGCGGCGCGCGGGTCATGCTTTCCACGCCGCCGGCAATCACGAAATGCGATTCGCCGGACTTGATCGCGCGCGCCGCAGTGCCGGTCGCGTCCAGGCTCGAGCCGCAAAGCCGGTTGATGGTGACGCCGGGCGCGCCTGTGGGCAGGCCGGCAAGCAGCGCGGCCATGCGTGCCACGTTGCGGTTGTCTTCGCCGGCCTGGTTGGCGCAGCCGTAGAGCACGTCATCGAGCGCCTCCCAGTCGACCCGCGGATTGCGCGCCATCAGCGCCCGGATCGGCGCGGCAGCCAGGTCGTCGGTGCGCATGGCGGCAAGGCTGCCGCCGAAGCGACCGATTGGCGTGCGGATTCCATCACAGATATAGGCGTCGGTCACGCTCTTCTCCCGTTTGTTTCGGCCGGTTCCTGGGGCAGCGCGCCATGCAGGAACAGTTCAGTCACGACATCTGCCATGTCCCGGTAGGTCAGAGGGCCGTCGGCGCGCAGCCAAGTGAACGTCCAGTTGATCATGCCGAAAAGTATCATGGCCAGCGGCACCCGCAAGGCCTTCTTTCTGAAGCGCGGCTTGAGCGCGGCGATTGCCTCGGCAAAGGCGTCCACCACCTGCCGTTCCTTGCCGGTGACCGCGCGGCGTTCTTTCTCGCCGAGGAATTTCACGTCCTGCACCAAGACCATGTGCTGTGCCTGAGCGTGCTCGTATTCCTGCATGAAACGCCCGATCAGCGCGCGGAACTGTTCCTCCGGCGGCAGCTTCCGGGCGCGCACTTCCGCCACGATCCGGATCAGCCCGTCCATGTAGCTGTTCGCAATGTCGAACAGCATGTGCTCCTTGTCGCGGTAGTAATGGTAAAGCAGGGGCTTCGAGATGCCGCAGGCATCGGCCAGCTCCGACATCGAGGCGCCGGCGAAGCCACGCTGCGCGAACAGCCGCGCGGCGGTGTGCAGAATGCCTGCGCGCTGCAGCTCGAAGGTGGGGGCTTTTCCTCTGGGCATTGCAGGATCTCAGAAAATATTCACCGCAAAGGCGCAGAGGGCGCAAAGGAGAAGCAGGCGGAAGACCTCCGCCGGGAAACCTGAAGCTCTTCGGAGTGCATGCAATGGCTAATCGATGATCCCATGTCCCATGATCCCTTCAGGTTTTCCTTTGCGCCTTTGCGGTGAAAGGATTTTGTCTTGCCTGCGCAGTCAAGGGGTTTCATCTTTCGTCGTAGCTGATGGTGACGCGCCCCGTCAGCGGGTGCGCCTGGCAGGTGAGCACGAATCCTTCGGCGAGATCGCGCTGTTCGAGGCTGTAGTTCTTGTCCATCCGCACTTCGCCGGAAAGGACCTTGCCGCGGCAGGTGCAGCACATGCCGCCTTTGCAGGAATAGGGCAGTTCGATACCGGCGGCAAGCGCGGCATCGAGGATCGATGGATGCTCGCGCCGAAACGCCACTTCGCGCCTGACGCCGTCCAGGATCACCGTGATCAGCGCATGCGGCGCATCTCCGGGTTCGGCATGATGCTGCGGCGCGCTACCCGGAACGCCGAAACGCTCGACATGGATATGCTCGCGTGGAAGCCCGCAGTCGATCAGCGCGGACTCCACGCTGTCAATCATGCCGCCGGGGCCGCAGATGAAGGCGTCGTCGATGTCGGTCACCGGGAGCAGGGTCTCGGCCAGGATCCTGACTTTGTCCGCGTCGAGCCGGCCGTTGAACAGCTCGACATCCTGCTGCTCGCGGCTGAAAAGGTTGTACAGCGAAAATCGCGTCAGATAGCGGTCCTTCAGGTCTTCCAGTTCTTCGTGGAACAGCGTACTGGCCTGACTGCGGTTGCCGTAGACCAGGGTGAAGCGGCTGCGCGGCTCGCGCGCAAGCACGGTGCGGATCAGCGAAAGCACCGGGGTGATGCCGCTGCCGGCGGCGAACGCGGCGTAGTGCTTCGACTGCTGCGCATCGAGCGGCGTGAAGAAACGCCCGTCGGGTGTCAGCACTTCGATCTCGTCGCCGGATTTCAGTTGCGCAGTGGCCCAGCCGGAAAACAGTCCGCCCGGTACTTTTTTGATGGCGACGCGCAGTTCACCATCGTCCACGCCGGCGCAGATCGAGTACGAGCGGCGCACTTCCTGGCCGTCCAGCTGTGCCTTAAGCGTCAGGTGCTGGCCCTGGATGAATGCATAGTCTTCGGCAAGCGCGGCCGGCACATCGAAGCGCAGGCTGACCGCGTCCGTAGTCTCGTGCCTGACTTCGGCAATGCGCAGTTTATGAAATCTGGGTGTCACGATCGCGGGAACGCTTATATCGGCTTGAAGTATTCGAACGGCTCGCGGCAGGCCGGGCAGCGGTACAGGGCTTTGCAGGCGGTCGAGCCGAATTCGGACAGGCGTTCGCTTTTGCGTTCGCCGCAGCGTGGGCAGGCCGGCGCAGGCGGTATGAAGTGCAGCACCTGCGTGTCCTGCGTAGGCCGGGGTGGAACGATGCCGTAGCCGCGCAGTTTCTCGGCGCTCTCGGGCTGGATCCAGTCCGTGGTCCATGCAGGCGAGAGCCGGGTTTCGATGCGTACCGATGGTGCGCCGGCTTCGATCAGGGCCTCGCGGATCGCGTGTTCGATCACTTCGGTGGCCGGGCAGCCGGAATAGGTCGGCGTGACGATCACGGTGACCGAATCGTTCGCGGACTGGATCTCGCGCACGATGCCGAGTTCGGTCACCGAGATCACCGGGATCTCCGGATCCGGCACCTGTGCCAGGACTTCCCACGCGCGCGACTCGGTCAGCATGGTCACCACTGCGCGCCCGGAAAGGCGCGCTGCAGGGTTTGCATCTGCGCGAGCACATATCCCATGTGTTCGCTGTGCCACCCGCGCCGCCCGTTCGAGCGGAAGGGCGTGGGTTGCGGGACCGACAGGGTCGCTTCGCACAGTACCGGCAGGACGGTCGCCTGCCATTGCGCTTCGAGCGTGGACCAAGCCACGCCGAGTCCGGCCGCGGCGACTGCATCGTCGACTGCGTCCGGCTGGAAAAACTCCGCGGTGTATGGCCACAAGGCCTCGAGCGCGGACTGCATGCGGGCGTGCGACTCGTCGGTGCCATCGCCCAGCCGTACCAGCCAATCCGCCGAGTGTCGCAGGTGATAGCGCGACTCCTTCAGGCTCTTCGCAGCGATGGCAGCAAGCTCCGCATCCTGCGAGGCCTGCAATGCACGCCAGAGTTCGTTGTGGAACGCGCTGAACAGGAACAGACGCGCCACGGTCTGTCCGAAATCGCCGTTCGGCAATTCGGCCAGCGTGACGTTGCGGTACTGGTTCTCGTCGCGCAGAAACGCAAGTGCATCTTCGTCGTGCCCCCTGTTCTCGAGTTTGCCCGCGTGCGTCAGCAGCAGCCGGGCCTGGCCGGTCAGGTCGAGCGCGATGTTGGCCAGCGCGAGGTCTTCCTCCAGCACTGGCGCATGGCCGCACCACTCTGACAGACGCTGACCATGGATCAGCGCGTTGTCCCCGATGCGCAGCACGTACTCGAAATGCTCTTTCATCCTTCGTCCTCACATGCACCCGGAGGGGTGTCAACCTTCTCCCTTCATCCTTCATCCTTCCGCCTTCCGCCTTCCGCCTTGCTCCTACATGTTGTCCACTTCTTTCGGCAGCTTGTAGAAGGTCGGGTGCCGGTAGATCTTGTCTTCCGCCGGGTCGAACATTTCCGGTTTCGCGTCTGGGTCCGAGGCGACGATCTGGTCCGCCCGCACCACCCAGATGCTCACGCCTTCCTGCCGGCGCGTGTACACGTCGCGCGCCGCCTGCAGTGCGCCCTTCGCATCGGGCGCGTGCACGCTCCCGCAATGCTTGTGATCCATCCCGTTCCGGCTGCGGATGAACACCTCCCACAGCGGCCATTCTTTTCTGTTCATGGTCAATCCTCTTGTTCACCACTAAGGCACGAAGACACGAAGAAACACAAAGTCCAATCGAGTGTTTTTTCTGTTTTCTTCGAGTTCCTTTGTGTCTTCGTGCCTTAGTGGTCAGTTTCTCGTTACAACGATCCTCACGCCGCCCGTTCCCGCTCAGCCTGTTTTTCGGCGTAGGCGAGGGCGGCTTCGCGCACCCATGCGCCGTCCTCCCAGGCCTTCACGCGGGCGGCGAGCCGCTCGCGGTTGCATGGGCCGTGGCCGTTCACCACGTTCCAGAATTCTTGCCAGTCGATGTCACCGAAGTCGTAGTGCCCGCGGTCCGCGTTCCATTTCAGCTTCGGGTCCGGCAGGGCGATGCCGAGCACGTCCGCCTGCGGCGCGGTGGCATCCACGAACTTCTGCCGCAGATCGTCGTTGGAAATGCGCTTGATGCCCCATCTGGCGCTCTGTTCGCTGTGTTTCGATTCGCTGTCGTGCGGCCCGAACATCATCAGCGACGGCCACCACCAGCGGTTCACCGCATCCTGCACCATGTCGCGCTGCGCCTGCGAGCCCCGCATCATGGTCAGCAGCAGGTCGAAACCCTGGCGCTGGTGGAAGCTTTCCTCCCTGCAGATGCGGATCATCGCGCGCGCATACGGGCCGTACGAGCAGCGCGTGAGGGGAATCTGGTTCATGATCGCCGCACCGTCCACCAGCCAGCCGATCACGCCGATGTCGGCCCAGGTGAGCGTCGGGTAGTTGAAGATCGAGGAATACTTGGCTTTGCCGGAATGCAGGGCTTCGATCATCTCGTCGCGCGACACACCCAGCGTCTCCGCTGCGGCGTACAGGTAGAGCCCGTGGCCTCCCTCGTCCTGCACTTTGGCCAGCAGGATCGCCTTGCGCTTCAGCGTAGGCGCACGAGTGATCCAGTTGCCCTCGGGCAGCATGCCCACGATCTCGGAATGCGCGTGCTGCGAAATCTGCCGCACCAGCGTCCTGCGGTACGCCTCGGGCATCCAGTCCTTGGGCTCGATGAAATCGCCGCGCGCCAGCCTGGCGTCGAACCCGGTCTGATACTCCGGATTGTCCGGCGTCGCACCGCCTTGCGGTGCTTCCGCTTTCTGCGGCAGATCGATTGCCTGGGTGTACATGCGATGCTCCTTGCTGCCTTCAGAGTTTCGGCCGGTTGTCGATCACGCGCTTTGCCTTGCCGACCGTCACCCGCTCGATGGCGAACGGCGGCGTCACCTCCACCTGTGCGGTTACGCCGATCAGGCTCTTGATGTGGTGCTGCAGTTCCCTGGCGAGGTGTGCGCGAACATGCTCGGCACGGTCTGCGGCCGGCTCCAGCTCGACCCGGACGGTCAGCGCATCGAGATGACCGTCCTTGTCCAGTACCAGCTGGTAATGCGGCACCAGCTGCGGCATGCTGCAGATCAGCTCTTCGATCTGCGTCGGAAACACGTTCACGCCGCGGATGATCAGCATGTCATCCGAACGCCCGGTGATCTTGTCCATGCGCCGCATCGCGCGCGCGGTCGGCGCCAGCAGCTGGGTGAGGTCGCGGGTGCGATAGCGGATCACCGGCAGCGCTTCCTTGGTGAGCGAGGTGAACACCAGTTCCCCCGGGCTGCCGTCCGGCAGCGATTCGCCGCTGGCCGGGTCGACGATTTCGGGATAGAAATGGTCCTCCCAGATTACCGGGCCGTCCTTGGTTTCGATGCACTCGTTGGCGACGCCCGGGCCCATTACTTCCGACAGGCCGTAGATGTCGACCGCGTCGAGACCCGCGCGCTTCTCGATCGCGTCGCGCACGCCCTCGGTCCAGGGCTCTGCGCCGAAGATGCCGATCCTCAGCGAACATTGCGCCGGATCGACACCCTGCTTTTCCATCTCGTCGATCAGCGTGAGCATGTAGGAGGGCGTCACCATGATGATGTCCGGCTGGAAATCCTGGATCAGCTGCACCTGTTTCTCGGTCTGCCCGCCGGACATCGGGATCACGGTGCAGCCGAGCCGCTCCGCGCCGTAGTGGGCGCCGAGCCCGCCGGTGAACAGCCCGTAACCATAGGCGACGTGCACGATGTCACCCGGGCGGCCGCCGGCGGCGCGGATCGAGCGCGCCATCAGGTCCGACCAGGTGTCGATGTCCCTGCGCGTGTAACCGACCACCGTCGGCTTGCCGGTGGTACCGCTGGAAGCGTGGATGCGCACGACCTGCTCGCGAGGCACCGCAAACAGCCCGAATGGATAGTTGTCGCGCAGGTCCTGTTTGGTGGTGAACGGAAACCTTGCCAGGTCCTCCAGCGACTCGAGGTCGTCCGGATGAACGCCATGGGCGTCGAATTTTTTCCGGTAGTGCCCGACATTGTCGTAGGCGTGGCGCAGGCTCCACTTCAGCCGTTCGAGCTGGAGTGCGCGCAGTTCGTCCTGGCTCGCGCGCTCGATCGGCTCGAGTTCTTCAGGTCCGGGTGTGGTCGCGGGCACGATCTGCAATGCCTCTTCTACAGCGGCACCGTCTTGCGGTCGCGGGTGCGATGCGAACGGCCGCGCAGCAGCGCCACCGTTTCGCCGCGCTGGTTGATCACCGTGACGTCATAGATGCCGGTACGGCCGGCCAGCGATATTTCTTTTGCTTCCGCGGTCAGCATGTCGCCGAGATGCGCCGGCGCGAGGAACTCCACTGCGATCCCTGCCGCAAGGGTCAGCGCGTTGCTGCTGTTGCAGGCAAACGCGAAAGTCGAATCCGCCAGCGTGGTGATGAACCCGCCGTGACAGATCTTGAATCCGTTCAGCATGTCTTCCCGCACCGGCATGCTGAGCTTCGCGTAGCCCGGCGCCATGGCCTCGATTTGCATACCCAGTCCGCGCGAGGCGGCGTCTTCCGCCATCATGCCGCTGCCCACTGCGTCGGCCACCGCCTGCGGATCGAGCGTTACGGGCTTGTCCATGGAGTCGTTCATTCCCCGGTGAATTGCGGCGCGCGCCTGGCGAGAAAGGCGTCGACGCCCTCGCGGTAATCGCGCGAGCGGCCGAGTTCGCGCTGGAAGTCGCGCTCCAGATCGATCTGCTGCTCGAGCAGGTGATTTTCCGCGGCGTAGATCGCCTGCTTGGTGCGCGCATAACCGCGGGTCGGTCCGCCGGCGAGACGGGCGGCGAGTTCGCGCACGGTGGGCATGAGTTCGTCATCGTCCACGCATTTCCAGATCAGCCCCCAATCGGCGGCTTGCTCAGCGGGCAGTTTGTCGCCGAACAGTGCGAGTCCCATCGCACGCGGGGCGCCCAGGCTGCGGGTGAGGAAATAGCTGCCGCCGGCATCGGGCACCAGGCCCAGCCGGCAGAACGCCTGCACGAAACTGGCGGAGCGCGCTGCAACCACCACGTCACAGGCGAGCGCCAGGCTTGCGCCTGCACCGGCCGCCACACCGTTCACTGCGGCAATGACCGGGATCGGCAGGCTGCGCAGCGCAAGTACGAATGGTTTGTAATTGTTGTCGATCGAGGCGCCGAGGTCCGGCGGCGCGCCGCCGGCGCT
>JBBDIL010000023.1:69087-82184 GCA_040880425.1 Burkholderiales bacterium
GACAACGTGGCGGTGGCCGCGCCGCGTGCCATGCGGAACGCCGGCGCGGTCCGCGCGCAAGCGGCCGGCGCGCTTGCCCTGGCCGGCGAAGCCGCGCGCGGCGAAGCTGCCGCTTCGCTATCTCCGGCGGCGCGCCGCCGGGTGCGACCTTGCGGTCGTTCAGATCCTGGCCTGCGCAGAACGCCCGCCCGGTGCCGGTCAACACCAGCGCGCGGACGGCTTTGTCTGCGCGTACTTGCGCGAGTGCGGCACGCAGTTCGCCATGCGTTGCATCGGCAATGCTGTTCAGACGTTCGGGCCGGTTGAGCGTGATGGTGCCGACGCCGTCGGATACTTCGAACAGGATGTCGCGGAATTCGGTGTTCATGGGCGCTGTCGGCATAAATCAGGACGGTCGGACTATTATTGACCGATCGGTCAGCGAATAGTAGTCTGGCCGCTTTCCAATGACAAGACGCATCCTGATCGCGCGCGTCATGGCGGGGCATTCATCCAGGGGAGATTCTGACTTCGATGTCGCATCCGCTATTCGATAAACACCGCGCCACGCTCGATGGCGCGCTGAACGCCATTCGCGCGCGCGGTTTCTGGAGCCCGTATCCGGAGATTCCCAAGGCCTACGGCGAGACGGCGATGGCGGATGGCAAGGCTGCCTTCGACGCACACCTGAACAGGCGGTTCGCGCTTGGTCAGGCGGGAGAGAAGACCTGGGTGGCCACGGAAGAATCTCCTTACGGCGTCGATCTTGGCGTCAGCTATCCGGTCAGCGATGCCGGGGCGTTGCTGGATGCCGGGATCGCCGCGATGTCGGCCTGGCGCAAGCTGGGCGCGGAAGGCCGCGTCGGCGTATGTCTGGAGATTCTCGACCGCATCAACAAGCGCAGCTTCGAGATGTCGCACGCGGTCATGTTGACCAGCGGGCAGGGCTGGGCGATGGCCTTCCAGGCCGGCGGTCCGCACGCGCAGGACCGCGGACTGGAAGCGGTGGCGTATGCCTGGCAGGAAATGTCGCAGGTGCCGGCAGAAGCGACATGGGAAAAGCCGCAGGGCAAGAATCCGCCGCTGGTGATGCGTAAGCACTTCGAGATCGTCGGCCGCGGTGTTTCGCTGGTGATCGGCTGCAGCACGTTTCCGACCTGGAACAGTTACCCCGGGCTGTTTGCCGCGCTGGCCACCGGCAACGCAGTGATCGTCAAGCCGCACCCGAACGCGATCCTGCCGGTCGCGATCACGGTGCAGATCGTTCGCGACGTATTGCAGGAGAATGGCGTGCCGCCGGATCTGGTGACGCTGTGCGTCGATCCCGATCCCGCGATCACGCAGAGGCTCGCCACGCATCCCGCGGTGAAGTCGGTTGATTACACGGGCGGCAATGCGTTCGGTAGCTGGTTGCTGGAGAATTGCAGGCAGGCGCAGGTCTACGCCGAGATGGCGGGCGTGAACAACGTGGTGATCGATTCCACCGACAACTACAAGGGCCTGCTGAAGAATCTGGCATTCACGCTGTCACTGTATTCCGGGCAGATGTGCACCACCACCCAAGTGCTGATCGTGCCGTCGGACGGCATCGGCACGCCGGAAGGCAGAGTACCGTTCGATCGGGTCGCAGCCGACCTCGGCGGCGCGATCGACAATTTCCTGTCCGATCCTGCGGTAGCAGCCGCCGTGCTCGGTGCGATCAATTCCGAGGCGACCCTGAAGCGCATCGAGGAGGCGCCGAAATGGGGCGACGTCGTGCTGACATCGCGGAAGATCGAGCACCCGGATTTCCCGAAGGCGCAGGTACGCTCGCCGGTGCTGCTCAAGACCAACGCAGCGAACGAAAAAGGCTACATGGAAGAGCGGTTCGGCCCGATCAGTTTCGTGGTGAAGGCAAAGGACGCCGGCGATGCAGTGGCACTTTCCGAGCGCATCGTGCAACAGAAGGGGGCGCTGACCGTGGGCTTGTATTCGACGAGTCAGGACGTGATCGACGCCATGACCGAGGCCACGCTGCGCGCGGGCGTGGCGCTCTCACTGAACCTGACGAGCGGCGTGTATGTCAACCAGTCGGCAGGTTTTTCCGATTACCATGGGACCGGTGCGAACCCGGCGGCGAACGCCAGTTATACCGACTCGGCGTTTGTCGCGAATCGCTTCCGCGTCGTGCAGCGCCGTTATCATGTTTGACAGAGTGAATGCGATTGCTGCAGGAACGCAAAGGATGAGAACCGGAATGGAGAAGGGTCGTCCTCTCTGAAGGTCCGGGAGGTGTCTCGTGTACCGATTCTCTGTCATCAGCGCTGGCGGTGCTGCGCGGCCGCAACTATCTGGGGGGAAGACGTCATGTATGCACTGGCTAGAATGGCAGCTTTCGCTGCAGCACTCGTCCTGTTGACCGGTTGCGGAGAAAAAGGACCGGCGCGACCGGCGGACCTGACCTTGCTCAGCGTCACCGAAGCGGCAGCGCTGATCCGCGAAGACGTGATCAGCAGCGCCGAATTGACGCAGGCTTACCTCGACAAGGCGGCGCAGAACCAGGACCTGAACGCCTTCATTCATCTCGATCCCGACCAGGCGCTTGCCGCTGCAATACAGTCGGACACGGAACGCCAGGCCGGCAGCGTCCGCGGTCCCCTGCACGGGGTGCCGCTGGTGATCAAGGACAACACGCATGTGGCCGGCATGCCGAACACGGCTGGCACACCGGGACTGAAGAACTTCCTGCCGCAGGAGAATGCGCCGGTGGTGCAGAGCCTGATCGATGCCGGTGCCGTGATCCTCGGCAAGACCAATATGCACGAACTGGCATTCGGCATTTCGGGCTATAACGAGGCTTTCTATCAAGCCGAGCCGATCGGTGTGCGCAATCCCTACGATCGCACGCGATTCGCGGGGGGCAGTTCGAGCGGAACCGGTGCCGCGGTGGGCGGGCGTCTTGCACCGGGCGGCCTTGGCTCGGATACCGGGGGTTCGGTGCGGGTGCCGGCTGCGGTGAACGGTATAGCCGGGTTTCGGCCAACCATCGGACGCTACAGCGGCGAGGGTATCACACCGATTTCCAGGACACGAGACACCTCCGGTCCGATTGCGCAGACGGTCGCCGACGTCGCGTTGATGGACGCGGTCATCGCGGGCGAGCCGCCTGCGATGCCGACTGAACTCGACGGCGTGCGGCTCGGCATTTATCGCGACTATTTCTTTGCCGATCTTGATGCCGATACCCAAGCGGTGATGGACCGGGCGATGGAACAACTCAGGATGGCCGGGGTGACGATCGTGGAGGTCGACATGCCGGCTCTGGTGGAACTGAACGGCCGCGCGAGCTTTCCGATTGCCCTGTACGAAGCGTACGACGACCTGGCGGCGTACCTGCAGAAATACGATACCGGCAAGACGGTGGAGGACATCGCCCGCGATATCGCGAGCAAGGACGTGAAGGGCACGTACGATGGGCTCGTGGTTCCGCGCAAGCTGCCGGGAAAGGACGAGCCGGTGGATGCGAAGCCGATTTATGAAGCGGCCATCAAGGAAGCGCGGCCCGCATTGCAGCGGCACTACGCGGATACGTTCGCGAGCTACGAGATCGACGCGCTGCTGTTCCCGGCCACGCCGAAGGTGGCAGAGATACAGGGACCGGAAGCCAGCGCGCTGGAAACCTTCCTGCTCTTCATCCGCAATGCCGACCCTGGGAGCAACGCGGGCATCCCCGGCCTGGTGATCCCTGCCGGTCTCGGGCCTTCGACCGGCATGCCGGTGGGCGTCGAGATCGACGGACCTGCCGGCAGCGACAAGCGGTTGCTCGAAATCGGGCTGGCGATGGAGCAGGTGCTCGGCCGGACGCCCGCACCGCAGTAGCGCTTTCGAAAGCCATTGGCGGCCGGACACGCCGCCCGGCCGTGACCATCCGGAAATTGCGCGCGCGTTCCGCGCCCGCAACGACCGCGGTCAGGCCACGATCAGTTTGCCTTGCATCGAAACGAAGTGCCCGGGAAACGAGCAGAAGAAGGTGTAGTCTCCGCCCGACTCCAGCTTCGATGTGTCGAAGGTGACGCTGGTCGAATCACCGCCGCCAATCAGCTCTGTATGCGCGAGCACGCGGTCGTCGTTGCGCGGGACGTAATCGTTCCCTCGCCCGGTCTGTTGACCGTCTCTCGCCACCGCCTCGAAATCGGAGGTTTCGCTGAGCACCCAGTTGTGACCCATCTGCCCGACGTCCATGCTGCCGGAATGTTTCAGCGTGAGTTTTACCTTGTCGCAATCGGCTGACACTTTCAGTTCCGACTTGTCGTACTCCATCTTGTCGTTTCCGGAAATCGAAAGTTCGCAGGTTTTTGCAGCGGCGATTCCGGAGAACGCAAACGCAACACCGGCGAGTGTTAAAAGTGAAAACAGTTTCTTCATGGCGCCTCCATATATTGCAATCACTTGCAGGGCGTGTGTCGCGTGTGTCTGGTGCGACAGGCGATTTTCAGGATTGTTCAACAGAATGCGGTGGTGGCTTGCTCGCCTGCCGTCGCCGGAGCGCCGTTACGCTTTGCGTGCGGCTGGATAGCGGCCTGTGCCAGCCGTTCGGAAGTCCGTGTTCGCGCTTCAGGATATGTCAGGCGACGCGCACACATCCGCGCCGTCGCGCGGAATACGCTTGCCGAACAGTTTCTGCAGCGGGACCCAGATCACGGATGTGGCAATGCGGCCCACGGTTTCCAGGATGTCGCCGGGAGAAACGCGGATACGAAAGCTGTCGAACGGGCCGGCGACCTCGATCGGCGTGGCAAGACTCAGGAACTGCGCCGTCTTCGCGCGCGGACGCAGTCGCAGGCGCATGCGTTCCTGGTCGAAGTCGGCCGTGCCGTGGCCGGTAACGCGCATGCGCGTGGTGTCAAGGATGATGGTGCGGTCGACCAGCTTGCCATCGAGCAGTTCGAAGCTGCCGATCGCGCAGTTCACTTTCGATTCCTTCGACTGGTCGACCGCGGGGACCAGCGCAACCAGCACGTTCACCGCCCACAAGTCGAACACGCCGGCGCGCAGGTTCTCCGGCCACACCGCGAATTCGATCCGGCCGCTGCCGTGGCGCAGAATTTCCGAGAGGTATTGCGCGCGTGAGCTCACATCCATGTGCACGCTGAACCTGCCACCTAGATCGGTTGCCGGTTGGATGCGGCGGGCGAGGATGCCGTAGTCGAAGCGGTCGATGTCGATCTTCAGGTCGACCTGCACGGCGTTTTCCGTGGGTTCGTAGCCCAGCGAGAAGCCTGCCGATCCGCCCGGAATCTCCACCGTGACCGGTCCGATGACCGCGCGTCCGTTCTCGAGTTGCGCGTCCAGCCTGCCGCCGCCGAGCCGGTCGTTGCCCGAGACGACCTGGTCCACACGGATCCTGATGTAGGCATCCTGCCTGCGCAGGACGTCCGGACTCAGCAGCTTCTGCGCTTCGTCGCTTGCCTGCGCAGCCTGGCGCCGGAGCTCGTCCGGCGTGAACGTGACGGGTTCGTCTGGCTTCTTCTGCACCGGCGTCCAGTCGCCAAACCTGAAGTCGTCCAGCTGAATATTCGGTGAATCCAAAGCGATGTCGATTCTCGGGCGCGCGGAATCGGTGCGCAGACTGCCGGTCCCGTTCAGCTCGCTTTCCCCGACGCGCAGACGCATATCGCTGAGTTCGTAGCCTCGTGGCGACATGCGAAACCGGCCCGCAGCGGACCAGGGGCCCCAGGGCGGGAGCGAGGCCCGGACCAGCCGGTTCAGGGTATCGAAGCGCCTGCCGCCGGCTTCGAGCGCCAGTTCGATCTCGCTGCCGATCGGACGTGCGAGCGCACCGGAAAGTGTCACTTCCGATTCGGCGGCGTCTGCCTTCAGTGTGAATGGCACGCGCAGCGTCGGATTGGCAAGTTCATGCGCTGCCGCGGTGTCGATGCGGATTGCAACCGGTATCGCGTCAAGCGAGCCTTTGAATTCGAGGCCGACCGGCGCTCCCGGCGCTGCGCGCAGCAGCCCGTTCTGCAATTCGATCAGCGCCTCGGCTCGCGTGTTCGGATCGCGCAGCGTGATGCGTCCGCCGCCGATCTCACCCGTCAGTTCCGAGCGTGCCAGCATGTCGCCGAGCCGGCCGGACCGCGCCACCAGATGCAGGCTGAAATGTCCGAGCGTGGCTTCGAGATCGCGTGCGAGATTGAGTTTGCGCAGCAGCCTGCCGAACTCGACATCCTGCGCATACAGCCAGAGCGCCGCGGTCGGCTCATCACCACGCAGGTCGAGCTGCACCGCGCCATTCAACGCGATGTCGGCAATGTCGGCTGAGAACCGGGAAGGATGCATGTAACCATCGCGTATCCGGCCATTGAATCGCACATCGCGGATTGCGACCGGAGTGCCGGTAAATCGCTGCATCTGTACTGCGATATCGGAATCGGTCAGATCGATTCCCCTGGGCAGGATGGGAATGTCGAGCACCGGGCCGCCGGTTCCCGCAGTCTTCTCGCGTTCCGGCAGCAGCGATTCCAGCTCGTCCACGTCGATATTCACGACGTCGAGCCGCGCCTGGATCAGCGGCTGCTTGCCAATGCCGGTTCGCGCAAGGTCGAGGTTCAAGGTGGTACGTCCGAGCTGAAACACGACACCGTCCAGCCGCCACTCGTTCCCGGTCATGCGCGCCTTGCCTGCGAGCACGATCGGTGGCTTTGCGCCAGCTGCCAGCCCGAACCAGCTTGCGACTTCGCCGGCCTGCGCGGCGCCGACGCTGAACGCCAGTTGCGTTCCGCGGTTGCCGGCGGGCGGCTGCAGCGTCCCGCTGATGTGCGCGACGAGTCCGCCGGAACGCGCGGTGAATTCGATCGGCGTCTGGAGGTCGAGCATCATCGGCTCCAGCGCGCCGCCGCGCAGCTCGGCCGCCAGCGGACGTCCAAGCAGCGACCCGCGCACGTCGCCCCTGAGCGCTTGTCCCGGTGGCAACGCCACCGCGAGTTTGTCTACCGTGAAGCTCACCGGGCGGCTGCCTTCGACATTG
Source organism: Burkholderiales bacterium (assembly GCA_040880425.1). Classification (GTDB taxonomy): domain Bacteria; phylum Pseudomonadota; class Gammaproteobacteria; order Burkholderiales; family Eutrophovitaceae; genus DATKEK01. The sequence continues at coordinate 76,073 of JBBDIL010000023.1, forward strand.
CCGTAGGAGAGGCGCCCGCCTTCGAGTTCGAGTTTTACGTCGAGCGTGCGTACCAGTTCGCGTACCTCCTCGCCCTGTGCGGCGAGGCGCACGTCAAAGAGCCGGACCCACCCCCTGACACCGTCTACGCCGGTTAAGAGTTGCGCGAGTCCACCCAGTTCGGATTCGCTGGTCGAAAGCGCCAGCTCGAAGCGTGGGGGGGAAACCGAAGCATCGGCATGTGCGTGGCCCGATAGCGCGACGCCGGAGACAGTGGCCTGCACGGGTGCCTCGAGCCGGCCGTTCTCCACCTTGATCCGCAGCGACGCTTCATGCACGTCGCCGGGCAGGCTGAGCCAGCGGTCCACGCTGAGCATGACGTCGACGTCCACGCGATTAAGCTCGGTCAGGCTGAATGTTGCCTCGGACAGCTCCCGATACAGTTCGGCAAGGCTTTGCGGCGGTTCCGCGGCCTGCGCCGCCGCGGGTTGCTCCGTGAGAAACGGGCGCAGATCGAGCGCGGGCAGGGTCAGCGCACCGCTCAGTTTCGGACGTTCGCCGCCGGTATCGATCGCGAGATTGCCGAACAGCGTGGTGTTGCCCATCGCGCCACTCAACCGCGGAACGCCGATCCTGCCCGGTTCGTACATGACGGTGCCGGCGACGCCGCTGGGTCCGAGGTCCGGTAACTTGGTCTGCAGAAGCCGCTCCAATTCGCTGAAGCTCTCCGTGCCGAGGCCGAAATTGAGCTCACCACGCGCCCCGGAGACATGGCCGTTCAGGGTCAGCGTGGTGCTCAGAAACCTGAGTGTCAGATCGACCGGCCAGACCTGGTCGAGGTCGGCCAGGTCGGCGAGCGAGCCACCGGTGAATTCGAGTTCGTAAGGGAAGGTTTTCTCTACCGCGCCGATCAGCCTCGCGGTCAGCGGCTGGCCCGCGGGTGCACTGGCGTCGAGACGGTGCAGGTCGAAGTAGTGGCTCCTGCCCTCCGCGCTCACGTATTCGACTTTCAGCGCGTCCAGCGAGACCTGCCCGATATCGAGCGCGGTCAGGATCGCCTGCGGACCGATTGCCGCGCTTTCGGAGCCGGGCATTTCCGGTGCGGACGTCTGCGGACGGAGGAAAGTCCAGTTGTTGCTGCCATCCGCCCGATGCTGCAGCCGGACATGCACGTCGCTGCCGGCAATTTCCTTGATCACCAGGCGCCGGTCCAGCAGTGGCCAGAGATCGAGCGAAAAGCGCGCTTCGCCCAGACTGGCGAAGTCGCCGTCGAAACCGGGTGGGTTCGAGATATGCAGGCCGCCGACGCGCAGCCGCGGGCGCGCTGAAAGTTGCAATTCCATCGGGCCTTCGAAGCGCACTTCCCGGCCCAGGGTCTCGGAGAAGATTCTTGCCACCGGCGCGCGCAGTAGTGAAGCATCCACCGGCACGCCGACCAGCGCGACATAGGTCACGCCCAGCACCAATACCAGGATCAGCCCGGCCAGCGTCCACAGCGACCAGCGCAGGAAGCGGCGGAGCAACGAAGCGATGCTGTGCATCATGGCGGGATTATCCATGAACGCGGCTCATGGGCCGGTGCTGCAGACAGTCAGTGCCGATCGTCAGGGACAGCAAGAGAGGGAAATGATGAAAACCGATACCCGGAACCCTGCTGAGGTTGGTCCCGGGTTGTCCTTCTTTGTGTCCCTGGTGTCCCTGGTGGTGTGATTCTGTTTTTTTTGACTGCCGACTATGTCGTCGTGCCGAGTCCGCCGAGGTAGGTTTCGACGATGCGCGGGTCGTTTACCAGTTTCTTCGCCGGGCCCTCGAGCGCGAGTTCGCCGGTTTCGAGAACATAGGCGTAATCTGCGACCTGCAGTGCGGCGCGCGCGTTCTGTTCGACCAGCAGGATGGACACGCCTGCCTGGCGCAGCGTAGTGATGATGGCGAAAATATCCCTCACCACTTTAGGCGCGAGTCCCAGGCTGGGTTCATCCAGCATCAGCAGCCGCGGCCTGGCCATCAGCGCGCGTCCGATGGCGAGCATCTGGCGTTCTCCGCCCGAGAGGGTCGCGGCGAGCTGCGATTTTCTTTCCGCGAGCCGCGGGAATCGCTTGTAGACGTCGCGCAGATCGGACTGCACTTCCGGCGAGCGACGGCGGTGGAAAGCCCCGAGCAGCAGATTGTCGGCAACGTTCATGTCGGCGAAGAGCTCGCGCTGTTCTGCAACCAGGGAAATGCCATATCCAACCCTTGCCTCGACCGGCGCATGGTTCAGGCGCGAGCCGCGGTAATACAGGTCTCCCCTGGCCGGCAGCAGCCCCATCAGGGCGCCGAGCAGGGTGGTTTTGCCTGCGCCGTTGGCGCCGATCACGGTGACGATCGAACCTTCCGGAACCTGGATCGAAACGTCGTGCAGCGCTTCGACCTTGCCATAAGCCACCGCGAAATTGACGGTTTCAAGCAGGGTTGTGGTCATTCCACGCCTCCGAGATAAGCCTCGAGAACCGCGGCGTCGCTTCGGATTTGCGCAGGATCGCCCTCGGCCAGCTTGGTGCCGAAGTCGAGCACCACCAGGGTGTCCGCAAGGCCCATTACGAAATCCATGTCGTGCTCGACCAGCAGAATGCTCATGCCTTCACTGCGCAGGCCACGCAGCACTTCGGCAAGCTGCTGTTTCTCCAGATAACGCAATCCGGCCGCCGGTTCGTCCAGCAGCAGCAGCACCGGGTCGGCGGCGAGTGCGCGCGCGACTTCCACGATGCGCTGTTTACCCAGCGGCAGCGATCCTGCCGGCACGTGCAGGTCGTCTTCCAGTCCGACGCGGGCGAGCTGGCGTGCAGCGTGCGCGAGCAGTCTGCGTTCCTCGCCGCGCTCGAGCCGCAGCATCGAGCGCGCCATGCCGGCCCGGCCGTGCAGATGGGCGCCGAGCGCGACGTTCTCCAGCACGCTGCGATCTCCCAGCAGACGCACGTGCTGGAAGGTGCGGGCGATGCCCAGGCGCGCGATATCGCGCGCGGCCAGTCCGCTGATGATCCGGCCCTGAAAGCGGATCTCGCCGGCAGACAGCGGCATCAGGCCAGTGATGAGATTGAAGGTCGTGGTCTTGCCGGCGCCGTTCGGACCGATCAGGCCGACGATGCCGCCGGCGCACAACTCGAAACTGACGTCGTTCACCGCGATGAGTCCACCGAAGGATTTGCGCGCCGACAGCACGGAGAGCAGCTGCGAGCCGGCTTCGGGCAGCTTGCGCGACGGCAGCGCAGGCGCGTCGGCGACGGTTCTCCGGCGCTGCGTGCGAGGCAGAGCATCCGACACGAATCCCCAGATTCCGCCGCGGGCACGATGCAATACCAGGATGGTGAGCAGTCCGAATGCGATCAGTTCCGCCTCGCCGCTCTGGCCCAGCAGTCCCGGAACCAGGTCTTTCAGTGCCTGCTGCAGCAGGATCACCACCGTGGAGCCGGCAATGGCGCCGGCAACATGGCCGGCACCGCCGATCACCGCCATGAACAGGTACTCCATGCCGATATGGATGCCGAACGGCGTCGGGTTTACGAAGCGCTGCATGTGTGCATAGAGCCAGCCGGACAATGCTGCCAGCAGCGCGGCGAGCATGAACACCTGTACCTTGAGCCAGGCGGTGTCGATACCGAACGCCTCGGCCATCACGGCGTTGCCCTGCAGCGTACGAATCGCGCGGCCGCTGCGCGAGTCGAGCAGCCAGGTTACTGCGATCGACGCCAGCACCACGCATAGCCAGATCACGTAGAAGAAATGCTGGCCCGAGCGCAGCTCGAATCCGAACAGCGAAAGCGGCGGAATGCCGGACAGGCCGGAAAAACCGCCGACGATCTCCAGATTGCCGAACACGTAAAACAGGCTGATGCCCCAGGCGATGGTTGCCAGCGGCAGGAAATGCCCGCTCAGCGAGAGCGTGATGGCGCCGAGTACCAGTGCGACGGCGGCGGTGAGCGCCAGGCCGGCAAACAGCCCGAGCCACGGCGATATCCCGTAAACGGTTGCCATCACTGCACTTGCATACGCACCGAGGCCGACGAATGCCGCCTGGCCGAAGGAAACCTGCCCGGCGATGCCGGTCATCAGGCACAGTCCGAGCACTACCAGACTGGCGAGACCGATGTAGTTCAGCAGCGTGACCCAGAACACCGGCAGCACCCAGGGCGCCAAAGCGAGCAGGATCAGTGCTGCCAGCAGCGGTGCGTGGCGCTTCATTCCTCTACCCCGCGCGAACGTGCCGAGCGCCAAAGCAGCACCGGAATGATCAGGGTGAACACGATCACCTCCTTATAGGCGCTGGCGTAGAACGAGGCGAAGGATTCGAGCAGGCCCACCAATACCGCGCCGGCCATGCCGATCGGGTAGCTCGCCAGGCCGCCGATGATGGCGCCGACGAAACCCTTGAGCCCGATCATGAAGCCGGTGTCGTAATAGATCGTGGTGATCGGACCAATCAGCAATCCGGAAAAAACCGCAATCACCGCGGCGAGCAGGAAAGACACCTTGCCGGCAAACTCTGCGCTGATGCCGGAGAGCCGGGCGCCGACCCGGTTGATCGCGGTGGCGCGCAGCGCCTTGCCCCAGATGGTGCGGTCGAAGAAGATGAACAGCGACGCCGCGAGCGCGATGCTGCACGCATACACCGCAATGCTCTGCCCGGTAACCAGCAACGCACCGATTTCGAACGAAGCGTCGCTGAACGACGGCGTGCGCGAGCCTTCGGCGCCGAACAGCAGAAGCCCGATGCCGGAGAGCGCCAGATGCAGCGCGACTGAAACGATCAGCAGCGTCAGCACCGAGGCTTCCGCGATCGGCTGATAGGCAATCCGGTAAAGCATCGGCCCGAGTGGAACCACGCAGGCGAAAGTCAGAGCGACGTGCAGCGGGAAGGACAGATCGCGTGCCGCTGCCCACCAGCAGATTGCGGCGACGGATGCAGGCAGTGCCAGGTTCCAGCCTGCCGAGCTGGCGAGGATTCTGCGGCGGTTGCCGGAAGCAACTGAAAAAAGGTCGAAGACGAACGCCGTCGCGCCGAGTGCGCACAACAGCCACACGACTCCCGGAAACCGGCCCGTTTCGAGGGCGGCGAGCGTCAGTGTGCCGTAGGCGAGCAGTTCACCCTGCGGGATGAATATCACCCGCGTAACCGAGAATACCAGCACCAGGGCCAGCGACATCAGCGCGTAAATCGCGCCGTTGGTGAGGCCGTCCTGGATCAGGAACAGGGCGATCTGGATATCCATCTAGAAAGCAGATCCGGGGGCTGAGTTCCGAGGTCCTGGAAAGTATGGCTGGTGGACGGGCATTCTGATGCGCTCCTCCGCTGGTGACTGTTGCTGCCGATTTTTCAGCTTTTACCCGGCCGTCGGAACTTGGGTCCCGGACCTGCTTCTGGAGTCGTATCTTTCCACGATCTGTTCGATCGCGCCAAAGATGGATCTGCCCGCGGCGTCGAGCATCTCGATGCGTACCCGGTCGCCGAAACGCATGAAAGGCGTCTGCGGCTTTCCCGCGGCGACGATCTCGAGCATGCGCTGCTCGGCAAGGCAGGCGGAGCCGGCACTGCGGTCGACGTTGGAAACCGTGCCGGAGCCGACGATCGAACCGGCTTCGAGTTCACGCGTTCTTGCGGCATGCGAGATCAGTCGCGGAAAATCGAAAGTCATGTCAGCGCCGGCATTCGGGCGCCCGAACGGCTTTCCGTTCAGTGTGACCACCAGCGGCAGATGCACTCTGGCGCCGTCCCACGCATCGCCGAGTTCGTCCGGCGTCACCGCGACCGGAGAGAACGCGCTGGCCGGTTTGCCCTGGAAGAAGCCAAAGCCCTTGCCGAGTTCCTTCGGAATCAGATTGCGCAGGCTGACGTCGTTCACCAGCATCAGCAGCCGGATATGCGCGCCCGCAGCGGCGGGCGCGATGCCCATCGGCACGTCGCCGGTGATCACCGCGACCTCGCCCTCGAAATCGATGCCGAAGTCTTCGCTCTCGGCGAGGATCGGATCGCAGGGGCCGACGAACGAGTCGGAGCCACCCTGGTACATGAGCGGATCGGTCCAGAACTCGGACGGCATCTCCGCGCCGCGCGCCTTGCGTACCAGCTCGACGTGATTGACGTAGGCGCTGCCGTCCG
>JBBDIL010000024.1:0-82134 GCA_040880425.1 Burkholderiales bacterium
TTTATTTATTTGCCTGCCAAATGGACCGCCTGTCCTCGTTGGGCGGCAGATGTCGGTCAGTGCCGGACCAGCTTGCGCTGGGCGCGCAGGACGGTGTCGAAATTGTCGCTGCGGACCATGAAATGGACCGGAAGCGACTCCATTGCGGCGCGGTCGACCACGGCGATTACGATGTCGGCGATATCCGCAGGATCCTTTTCCTTCAGCAGGTCATCGGTGAAATCGACGACATGTCGCAGCGTGGCCAGGCGCACGATGAATTCATGGACGCCGGAGCGTGCATAGTGTTCCAGCTGAGCATCGGTGTAGGTCTTGGCGAGCTGCTCGAGTATCGAGGCGACCTTGCGGGGTTTTCGGAGCATGCATTTCCTTCTCTGTTTCGCGATTCGACCCCGGACCGCATTCGGATTCAGAGTCGGCTGTCTGCGACGGAAGCCGCACGACCTTGTGTTTCAAGCGGGATTCATACCCGCGAATCAGGCAGCGGGACGTATGGGCGCACGGTCGTTGCCGGAATTCTACCTTTGGATGCGCCTATATAATGACCCGCGTTCAACGGGGACAGCGAAGCCCCGCACATTCAAGGAGTGTTTACCGGTGCGACTGTGCACGCTCAGAACGGAAGTTGGCGAGGAAGCAGCCGTAGTGACGACACGTGGCCTGGTGCCGGTGTCTGCGATCAACGCGCATCTGGGCCGTGCGTGGGCTACCGACCTGTACACCCTGATCGGGCGAGGTCTGAGCCAGGAGATCCTGAGGGACGCCGAGGCCACGCCGACGGCACTCGATCCGGGACTGGTGGCCTATGCGCCGCTGTACCGGCATCCGCGCAAGATTCTCGGCATCGGGCTGAACTATCGCGATCATGCGGTAGACTTGAACGCGCCATACCCGACCGAGCCTGCGTCGTTCATGAAGTGCGACAACACGATCATTGGTCCGGGCGACACCATCGAACTGCCGCTGCAATCCGAGCGCGTGACCGCGGAGGCAGAGATCGGTCTGATTGCCGGACGGCAGTGTCGCTGCATTTCCGAGGCGCAGGCCGCGGACTACATCGCAGGCTATTGCCTGATCATCGACATGACTGCGGAAGACATCCTGCAGAAGAATCCAAGGTTTCTCACGCGATCGAAGAACTTCGACACATTTTTCTCCTTTGGTCCGGAGCTGATTACGCCGGACGAAGTCGGCGATGTGTTGCGGGTCAAGGTCGGAACCTGGCGCAACGGGAAGCTTCATCGCGAGAACGTGGTCGGCAACATGGCGTTCCCGCCGCACTACCTGCTGTCCTTTCACTCCCACGTTGCCACGCTTTATTCGGGAGATATCATCAGTACCGGCACACCCGGCGCGGTGGTGGTCGAGGACGGCGACGTAGCCGAATGCCGGATAGCGGGGCTTGGCGAACTGCGAAATCCGGTCCGGCGACGGCGGACTTCAGCCGGCTAAGGCATGCTTGCGCGCGAGTACGGTAATATCTCTGTTCCGCAATCGAATTCCGCAGTACGCGAGCGATCGGAGTTACTGCGTCGCGAATAACATCCGGAGGACATACGCAATGAATTTTTCCAGGCTCGGGGCCGCGTTTTTTGCGGCGGTCATATTACTGGCGGGAGGCTGCCAAAGCGCGGAAGAGAGCATCAAGATCGGTTATATCGATCCCTTATCCGGGCCGTTTGGCAACGTAGGCGCACACGGTTTGCGCGAACTGCAACTGGTGGTCGAGGATATCAACAGCCGTGGCAACGTGCTTGACGGGCGCAAGTTCGAGATCGTCGCTCTGGACAGCAAGGCGCATCCGCAGGAGGCCTTGATCGCGCTGCGCCAGTTGATCGACCAGAACGTGCGTTTCGTATTGCAGGGCAATTCTTCGGCGGTTGCCGGAGCGCTGTCCGAGGCTGTGGCCAAGCATAATGAGCGCAATCCAGAATCCGCGATCGTGTATCTGAATTACGGTGCAGTCGATCCTGCGCTGACGAACGACAAGTGCAACTTCTGGCATTTCCGGTTCGACGCGGATGCCGACATGAAAATGCAGGCCCTCACGAACTACATGGCGGAGCAGGAGGACATCAAGAAGGTGTATCTGATCAATCAGGACTACGCCTTTGGACACGCGGTTGCCAATGCCGCTCGTGAAATGCTCAAGCAGAAGCGGCCGGATGTGAAGATCGTGGGCGAGGACTTGCACCCGCTCGGGCGCATCAAGGACTTCTCGCCCTATATTTCCAAGATCAGGGCCGCCGGAGCGGACACGGTCATAACCGGAAACTGGGGTGCCGACCTGGCGCTGCTGGTCAGGGCGGGGCGCGACGCCGGGCTGGAAGTGGACTATTACACTTATTACTCCGGAATCGTCGGCGGTCCTGCGGCGATCGGGGAGGCGGGCGACGGCCACGTCAAGCAGGTCAGCATGTGGCACACGAACGTCGGCGGCGAAGAATCGGATGCCTTGGTCGAGGCCTACCGCAATCGCTTCCCGGACGCGAATGACGACTTTTTCTTCCTGTCACTGCAGCACGCGATGGAGCTTTTGCTGGCTGCAATCGAGCAGACTCAGTCGACGGATCCTCTGGAAGTTGCGCGAGCACTCTCCGGCGCGCGATACGAGAGCATCACCGGGGAGGTCTGGATGCGTGAAGACAATCATCAACTGGTTCAGCCGTTGTATGTTTCGACCTTCACCAAGGTCGGGCAGCCCGGGGTCAAGTACGACGTCGAACGCACGGGCATGGGCTTTGCCACCGATGGCAGGGTCGAGGCAGGGGATACGGCGCTGCCGACGACCTGCAAGATGCAGCGCCCCTGATTCGCGCAAGGGGAGGGTGGAAACGAAGGGCCGCGGAATCCGCGGCCCTTTTAATTTGCGCTTCTGCAGCGCATGGCGGGAGGAATCGAATGTCTTATGGGAGAAGCGCAACCCGCGTACCGGGAGGACACACCATCGGGAAATCAAGCGCCTGAGGTAATCTCCGGCTGGGTCGGGTCGCCGTCCGACGACGGACCTTGTTGGATATGCAGCAATCTCATGATTATTTGTTGGAATGCGTGTCGCGAACAGGCGACGTGACCTTGGTCACCACCGTCCGCGGGGCCTGGGCGCCGCGGACGGGGTCCCGAAACGCGATCAGCTGTCGCCGGAAAGCAGCAACCTGCCGATGAAGAACACGCCGAAGGCGAGGCAACCGAAAACCAGCCAGTCGCCGCGCTTGCCAAACATCGGCAGACGTTCGAAGGCACTCTTCAGCCATGCCCCGCCCACCAGCAACGCGATCACCGCGCCGATGGCAAGGCTCGGATAAGCGCTCCAGATCGGCTTCAACAGCGACTGCAGCCATCCTCCGGGCTTCAGGGCAGTGAAGGCGAAGCTCCCCAACCCGATGATCAGCAGAGAGACAAAAAGCAGCTGTAAAAGCGTATGCACGCCTTCCTGCAACAACTGCAGGCAGTTGCGAAGCGGGCGGTCGGAGAAGCTCGTATAGGGATTCAACATGGGATGCCTCATTGGCTTGCGGGTTTGCGAACACTCTATCGCAACGGGTATGCCAATTGATATTTAGTATTAAATATCAATTGGTTGAGTTCAGAATCGCAGACCGGAAGCTGTATGTACAGGGTTTCAGGCTGGAAACCCGTCGCCGGCTGGCGACCGGCCTGTGTTCCGCGCCTGCATTGGTTCAGCGGCCCTTGGGCAGGTCGGTAAGTTCGCCAACGGTGGCGTTCAGGCGCCGGGGCGCGCCGTTCCGCCAGACTTCGAGTTCGACGCGTGTTCCCGGACGGGTGGATGCCACCAGCGGCGGGAGATCATTGGCGTTCTCGATCTCGCGCCCGTTGAAACGGCGTATCACGTCGCCAGTCTGCAGGCCGGCTCTGGCGGCCGGACTGCCGGGCTCCACGGTGGCGACCAGCGCGCCCGCGGGCCTGTCGAGTGAGAACGATCGCGCAAGGTCAGGTGTGAGTTCCTGGATGCGCACCCCAAGGCGGCCCCGGACTACTTTCCCGGTTGCACGCAACTGCTCGGCGACGTTCATCGCCACATCGATGGGGATTGCGAAGGACAGGCCCATATACCCGCCCGTGCGACTGTAGATCTGCGCATTGATGCCGATGACCTCGCCGTCCAGGTTGAATAAGGGGCCGCCCGAGTTCCCCGGGTTGATCGGCACGTCCGTTTGCAGGAAGGGAACATGGGTTTCATCCGCAAGCGTGCGGCCCTTGGCGCTGATGATTCCGGCCGTGACCGTGTTTTCGAACCCGAACGGCGACCCGATGGCGAGCACCCACTCACCCACTCGAGCTTGGCCCGGGTCGCCGATACGCACCGTAGGCAGGTCGCTGCCATCGATCTTGAGAACGGCCACATCGGAGCGTACGTCCACCCCGACTACATTTGCCGTGAATTCCCGGCGATCCGTGAGCTTGACAGTGACCTCGCTTGCGTCCCGCACGACGTGGGCATTGGTCAGAAGATAGCCGTCCTCGGAGATGAAAAAGCCGCTGCCGAGAGAACGCGTCTGGTATTCGCGCGGAGCAGGCGGAATGAAGCGCCGAAAGAAATCGTACAAGGGGTCGTCATCCGGCAGGCCGGGGATACGGGGAAAGGCGTCCTCCCGCCTTACCGTCTGCACGGTACTGATATTGACCACTGCCGGCCCCGCTGTCTCCACAAGTGCCGAGAAGTCGGGCAGGACCAGCGACGTCTGTCGGCCAGGAACAGGTCTGCGGTCCGAGAGTGCATCGGGCGTCGCCGGCGGTTGATCCTTCTGACCGCAGGCGCAAAGAAACAGCAACAGGAACGCGCAGACCGTGACTCGCATGTGGGGATCGACTACTGTAGCCAACCCTCTAGACCGGTAAGCCGGCCGGCGGGTTCCAGGCGGCCCGCCAATCCTGACCGGTGCTCAGAGCATGCCGCAGCGAATGAAGTGACAGACCCGCTTGCAGTCCTCAGAGAAGCCGCACTCGAACAGTCCCACGTTCGGCTTGCCATCGTCGTCCAGCCCGCATTGCTCTTCTGCCGGGCGCTGGTTCGGTCGCGGTCGCCATTCACAGATATGGCAGCCGGCGGTCAAGCCGGGGATCTCCAGCGAATCGGTGCGTTGATAGGCGGGCGGCTCGGCCTCCTCGGCGGCCCACGCTGCGCAGGGTATGAGCAGTGCTGCCAGTGCAGCGAGAACAATTTGCTTCATGCTGGTTTCCCGTTCCTCAGTACGGGGAAATTATAGGCTGACGGCGAGTTGCCCATTGATCTGCGTCAACCCTTCAGCCGCGTGATGCGGATGACTTCCTGGATACGTCTGAGGCTGCGCATGATCTGCGCGAGATGCAGCCGATTGCCGACTTGCAGGGTGAAGTGGATGATGCTGTACGCGGACGAATCTCCCGGTTCCAGGCTGACGTTGTCGATATTCGATCCGGTTTCCGCGATCTCTGCGGCCACGGTCGCCAGCACGCCGCGCTGGTTGGACACCACCATCTTGATGTTGACCGGGAAAAGTTTCCGGGTATCCGGCGCCCATTCGACATCCAGCCACTTCTCGGGATCGCCACGCGTCTTCAGTGCCACCGGACAGTCATGCGTATGGATAATCAAGCCATGACCCTTGCGCAGGAAACCGATGATCGGGTCGCCGGGGATGGGATGGCAACATTTCGCGAACTGGAGTGCCATGCCTTCCGAACCGCGGATAACCAGGCTTCCTGGCAGCCGGGCGCTGGCATCTTTCGGCTCACCTATCGACAGGAGCTTGCGCGCAACCACGATCGCCAGCTGCTTGCCCAGGCCGATTTCGGCGAACGCTTCCTGGCGTGATTTGGCGCTGGATTCCTTCAGCAGCCGTTCCCAGTGGGTATCGGTGATACGGTCCGGCGAGGATCGCAGGGCTACCAGCGCCTGCGACAGCAGTCGTTCGCCGAGCATCGCCGATTCCTCATATTGCATGGTCTTGAGGAAATGCCGGATATGCGAGCGCGCTTTGCCGGTGACGACGAAGTTCAGCCAGGCGGGATTCGGTTTTGCATGTGAAGCGGTAATGATCTCGACACGATCCCCGTTCTTCAATTCTGTACGCAGGGGCACCAACTCGTGATTCACCTTGACGGCGACACATCGATTGCCGATATCCGTGTGCACCGCGTAGGCAAAATCCACACAGGTCGCACCGTGCGGGAGCGCCATGATCTTGCCCTTGGGCGTAAAGACATAGACTTCGTCAGGGAAAAGGTCGACCTTAAGGTGCTCCAGGAACTCGGCTGAATTACCGGTCTCCGATTGCATCTCCAGCAGACTCTGCAGCCACTGGTGGGTTTTGGTCTGCAGCTCCGACAACGACGTACCACTTTCCTTGTACAGCCAGTGCGAGGCGACGCCGGCTTCCGCGATCTTGTGCATTTCCTGGGTACGTATCTGCACCTCCAGCGGTGTGCCGAAAGGCCCGAAAAGGGTGGTGTGCAGCGACTGGTAGCCGTTCGCCTTCGGAATCGCGATGTAGTCCTTGAATTTGCCGGGGATCGGCTTGTACAGCTGATGCAGTGCGCCCAGGCCCAGGTAGCATGCAGCCACATCCTTGACGATCACCCGGAAGCCATAGATGTCGTAGACCTCGGCGAAGGACAGCGCCTTCTCGATCATCTTCTTGTAGATGCTGTAGATGTTCTTCTCGCGCCCGAAGACCTGGGACTCGATACCGCTGTCCGTCAGCTTCTGCCGGATTGCATCCAGGATCTTGTCGACCACCTCGCGGCGGTTGCCGCGCGCTCGCTGCAGGGCCTTGGTCAGCACCTGATAGCGGTTCGGGTAAAGATGCCGGAAGGAAAGTTCCTGCAGTTCCTGGTAGAGGTTATTCAACCCCAGGCGATTGGCGATCGGCCCATAGATCTCCAGCGTTTCGCGCGCGATCCGCGCTCGCTTCTTCGGTTGCATGGCGTCCAGCGTGCGCATGTTGTGCAACCGGTCCGCCAGCTTGATCAGGATGACGCGCACGTCACGCGCCATCGCCAGCAGCATCTTGCGAAAATTTTCGGCCTGTTCGTGCTCCTGCGACTCGAACTCGATCCGATCCAGCTTGGAGACGCCGTCCACCAGCTCGGCGACCATCTTGCCGAACTTCTCGCTGATTTCCAGCTTGGTGACCGAAGTGTCCTCCATGACGTCGTGCAGGAGGGCGGCGGTCAGCGCCTGGCCGTCCAGATGCCATTGCAGCAGGATGTGTGCTACTGCGACGGGGTGGGAAATGTAAGGATCGCCAGTCTTGCGGTACTGGCCATGATGCGCCGTTTCGCTGAACTGGAAGGCGCTCTCGAGCTGTGAAACGTCCTCCGCCTTGAGATAGGCGGCTGCGTCCGAGAACAGGGTGCGCGCCTCGGACATCGTCTGCGGTGGGGCGGCAGTTTGCGCCGCCTGCAGCGGGGTCATGGTTGGGTCTTCAGGTTGGCCTGTCCCTCCTTAAGTCGGGGCCTTCGCGGGCTTCAAATTCTCGACTTGAGGATTTCGATGCCGACCTTGCCGTTGGCAATCTCGCGCAGCGCGATCACGGTGGGCTTGTCCTTGTTGCCCTCGACCTGAGGCGTGGCGCCGGTCGCTATCTGGCGCGCGCGAAAAGTCGCCGCAAGCGTGAGCTCGAAGCGGTTGGGAATGCTTTTCAGGCAGTCGTCTACGGTGATACGTGCCATACGCAGTTTACTTCAGGCTGTTGATCAACGCGCTGTTGCGGGGCACCTGAATCGCCAACCGCAGGCGCGCGGCGCGGACGATACTGGCAAGATCCTCGACAGCTTCGTCGAAGTGCCTGTTGATAATAACATAATCAAATTCCTCTATATGCGAGATCTCTCCGCGCGCAGCGGCGAGTCTGCGTTCGATGACCGATTGACTGTCCTGCCGGCGCTCGATCAGCCTTGCACGAAGTGTCTCCAGCGAGGGCGGGAGCACGAAGATGCCGACCGCGTCTGGCAGGAGACGGCGCACTTGGCGGGCCCCTTGCCAGTCTATTTCGAGCAGGATGTCATGCCCTTGTTCGCGCTGCTGTTCGATCCACGACTGCGAGGTACCGTAGAGGTGCCCGTGGACCTCTGCGCTTTCCAGAAACTCGGCATTCTCCAGCATTTTCTCGAAAGTTTCGCGCGAGACAAAGTGGTAGTCCCTGCCATCCACTTCGCCGGGTCTGGCATGGCGCGTGGTGTGGGAAACCGAGAGCCGTACATGCTGGTCCTGAGCGAGGAGCGTCCGCACCAGGCTGGTCTTGCCGGCGCCCGATGGCGCACAGACGACGAACACATTACCGTTCATGGCTTGCCGGTTTCGCGTAGCCTGCGGCAGCACGTTCGTTAGGCGGCGTCGGTTCGGGTTCGCGAATCATCCCGCCGCCTCACTCTATGTTCTGAATCTGCTCGCGCATCTGCTCGATCAGGACCTTCAGTCCCATTGCGCCCTGGGTGACCTCCATGTCCACGGATTTCGATCCCAGCGTGTTGGCTTCGCGATTCAGCTCCTGCATCAGAAAATCCAGCCGTTTGCCGACCGCGCCGCCCTTGTCGAGAATGCGCCTGATCTCGGAAAGATGCGTCAGCAGGCGCGACAACTCTTCGTCCACGTCGATCTTCGCGGCGAACAGCGTGATCTCTTGTTTCAATCGCTCGCTTTCTGGGTCGAGCAACGCATCCCTCAGTCGCGCGGCCAGTTTCTCCTGGTATGAGGCGATGAGTTGAGGAATCCGCGGTGCGACCGATTTTACTATCGCTTCCATGGCCTCGATGCGTTCCAGCAGCATCGTTTTCAGCTTTTCACCCTCGCGGCCACGGGCAGCATTGAAATCTTCCAGAGCCTTGTCGAGCAGTTCGACGCAGCGCGCCTGCAGTTCCTCTGTCGGCAAGATGTCGTTGCCCAGCATGCTTGGCCAGCGCAACACGTCGCTGACCGATAGGGGGTCCGCGGCCGGAAGCGCGCCGCGCACTTTCTCATCCAGCTGGGTCAGCTGGGCCAAGAGCTCCTCGTTGAGCTGCAATGCGTGCTGCCCTGTCGGGAGCCTGTTGAAAGTAATCCGACATTCGACCTTGCCGCGCGATATGCGGCCGGTCAGCCGCTCGCGGAGCATGGCTTCCAGCAGGCGCAGATCGTCAGGCAACCGGAACTGAAGGTCAAGGTAACGATGATTGACCGCGCGCAACTCCAGATTCAGGCCGCCAAATGAAAGCTCGCCCGCGACGGCAGCGTAACCGGTCATGCTGAATATCATGAACGCACTTTACAAGGCGGGAACCAAACCACCAAAATCGAAGACCGGGAAAGATAGCACATAATCCCGGGCAATCCGGTCGAGCGATTCCCGTCGGAATCGCCGAGGCCAATCCATTCAATACTGATGTCATGCCGCTGGTTCGGGACACGGCCGCGGAACAGAAAGGTTTGCCCATGCGCCCGAGCGGCCGCGAAGCGCAACAGTTGCGCAGAATTCTGATTCAGAGAAACTACACGCAGCACGCAGAGGGATCCGTGCTGATCGAGTGCGGTGACACCAAGGTGATCTGCACGGCGAGCATAGAGGAGAAAGTGCCGCAATTCCTTAAAGGCAAGGGTCAGGGCTGGCTCACTGCCGAGTACGGGATGCTGCCCCGCTCTACTGGCACGCGGATGGACCGCGAAGCGGTGCGCGGAAAACAGAGTGGACGAACGCAGGAGATCCAGCGCCTGATAGGCCGCAGCCTTCGCGCGGTGACGGATCTGGCGGCGCTGGGCGAAAGAACCATCCATGTCGACTGTGACGTGATTCAGGCGGATGGCGGCACGCGCACTGCGAGCATTACCGGCGCGTTCGTGGCGCTGCACGATGCCGTATCGTTCATGCGGGCGTCGTCACGGCTCGCAGCGTCTCCGATACGAGACTTGGTCGCCGCGGTTTCGGTCGGCATATTTCAGGGCGCGCCTGTGCTTGATCTCGACTACGCGGAGGACTCGGCCTGCGATACCGATATGAACGTGGTGATGACCGGTGCCGGTGACATGGTAGAGGTACAGGGCACGGCCGAAGGGGCGCCATTCACGCGTCCTCAACTCGACGCCATGCTCGCGCTTGCGGAAAAGGGTATCGGCGAACTGATCGCCGCGCAGAAGGCGACACTGGGCTTGTGAGGTTGAAGAAGAATCAGCTCAACTGCAGATTCCCGTTGTTGGCAGGCGGATCTGAAAAGTCCTTCGTCTTGGGTTCCGATGGTGCTGGCCGTATTCCAGGCGATTCTAGGCTCTTTCCGCAAGCGTTCCGTTATTTCGTACAGCTGTGAGCGGCGCCCTGATTGACAAAGTCGTAATTGCGAGCAATAACCCGGGCAAGTTGCGTGAGATCGGCGAGATGCTCGCACCGCTCGGGATCGACGCGGTGCCGCAATCCATGCTCGGTGTGACCGAAGCCGATGAGCCTCACCGGACCTTCGTGGAAAATGCGCTCGCCAAGGCGCGACATGCCTCGCTCGCGACCGGCCTGCCTGCCCTGGCGGATGATTCTGGCATTTGCGTCGACGCGCTGGACGGCGCACCCGGCGTGCGTTCGGCACGATTTGCGGGTGAGCCGCTATCGGATGCGCGCAACAATCGCTATCTGCTCGAGGCATTGAGCGGGGCACCCGATCGCCGCGCGCACTACTGCTGCGTGATGGTGCTGACAAGAAGCGCAAGGGATGCCGAGCCGCTGATCGGAGTAGGCGAGTGGTATGGTGAGATTCTGAGAGAACCGCGCGGCTCAGGCGGGTTCGGATATGACCCGCTGTTTCTTGATCCCGCGCTAGGCAAGACGGGCGCAGAACTTTCGGCGGAGCAGAAGAACCGGGTGAGCCATCGCGCCAAGGCTTTGCGCGAGCTGTTTGCAAAACTCAGCGCGCAGGCAGCACGCTTACGCTAGCGCCTCGGTTCGACCGGGTCGTTGCGACTGGGCCCGGTGCCGCTTTCCTGGAACATGACTTCGCCATCGAGCACCGCGCTGAAATACGGCAGACCTGCCGGGATCACATAAAAGCTGCCCGCCGGGAAGGCGCGCAGGGCCGATTCTTCAAAGGTCTTTCCGATTCCCGCCCGGTAGGTGCCCGAGATGACGGTTATCGTGCGCTCGTCCGGATGCGTGTGTGACGGAAGCCTATGCGGTGTCTCTGCGCGGACGCGGAAGGTGAACGGGCATACCCGTTCCGGGTCGCCATGGATCAACGCGTACTCGAGTCTGGGCACTTCCCTGCGTACGGACCACGGCTCGTCACGCGGCAGAACCTCAAAGAAGCCGTCAGTTTCCGCATTCAGTAGCGTGGGCGCCGTCAGCAGTCCGGCAAGCAATGTCCAAACTTTCATTGTGTCCGACTTTCGTTCAATGTCCGGTTTCGAGGTCAGGCGGATTGACCTCCACGCTGCGCGCTCAGCACGGTGAAACCCTCGCCGATCAGCTCGCGTCGAATCGGGTTCGTGAAGCCGCCGGTGCGCAGCAACTGTTCCTGCTCCTCCCGTGTAGGGATCACATTGCCCCAGATGAGTTCCTCGAATCCGGTCTGCAGAGGAAACTGGAACTCGGGCAATCGGGTCTCTTGCAAGGTGGAGGGGTAAGTCTCGTCGACGATCAGCAGCCAGCCCCCGGGTCTGAGTGCGCGCGCGCAGGCGCTGACTATCTGCTGACGCAATGCAGGTGCGATCTCGTGCAGTACTTCGATCATGACCGCGACGTCGCAGCTCTCTGCATCGACTGCTTTCGCCGGATCCTCTTCCAACACGCGTACGCGCTCTTCGATTCCCGCGTTCGCGATCGCGTCGCGTCCGATGGCGATGCCGGTCGGGTCAATGTCCACACCGGTCGCGCGGGCGCTCGGCCAGGCCTTGGCAAACTGCATCAGAAAGCGTCCGGTGCCGCAGCCGATTTCCAGCAGGCTGCCCCCGGCTTCCAGACGCGGCTTCAGCCCAGGCAAGTCCGCCAGAAGTTTTTTGGCGGTGATGAGATGCAGGCCGCCGATCGCTTCGCCGATCACCTTGGCGAAGCTTTCGCTGCGACCCTGGAAAGGCGCAACCTCTCCGCTGCGAAACGCATTGCGGCAACGGCGAAAATCTTCGGCGGCAAAATCCGTCCCCAGCCGCACATAGCCGCCGAGATAGCGAGGATGGCCTGGGCTGGCCAGAATCTGGTCTAAATGCGGAGCCAGCCGGAATCGCCTGCCCTCATCCCCATCCAACAGGCCGAAACCATAGGCGGTTGTGCACCAGGTTTCGACGTAAGGCGCGTGCAGCCTTAGATTTGCTGCGATATTCGCAGGGTAGGAGTCCGGTGCCTCGGCAAATGCCTTGAAAATCCCGAGTTCAATGCCGAGATCGATCAGATGCATGGCATTGAATCCGCGCCGCCAGGCAAATATCTTCGCGACTTGCTCGTCCGCGGTGACATTCGGCTTGCTCTCCTGTGACGTAACCATCGGTTTCTCCCGTCGGCGAAAGTTCCATTCTGCAAGAGGTTACCAGAGCGGCCCTCCATGTCCGATTATCGCCCCGGCGACTTTCGAAATGTTGATCGGATATTTTCTGTTGTCTGCAATTGCGGAGTCTGGTTGAATAGAGATGATCGAGTGCGGAGGCTGGCTGTGTTCAGAACCCTACTCATTACCTGTCTGGGCTTTGCGTTGTGCGGCGAGGCTCAAGCATGTCAGCGCGATGAATTCCTGGCTGAAGTGATCATGTGGGGCGAGTCGACTTTTGCCGGTGTCGTGTTCAGCCGGTGCGCGCGCGATGCCGAGGTCACGCTTCGCGTTCGACTTTCAGCGGAACGCGCGGTGTGGATAGGATCCACCAAGGTTGTGGTGCGAGCATACGCGCACCGGGCGACTGTATTTGACGGCAGATTTCCGGCGAGCAAGATTGCACGCGCGAACCCGCGCTTTAATTCGACCCATGTACTGAATGTGCGTGTTCTTCCAGAGTTCGAACCGGCGCAAACGCATAAGCCAGGCATGCCGGTTGCCGATTTCATGGAACTCGCGCATGCCAGAACGTATCGCCCGTCGCTTCGCTGAAGCCGCGCGGCGCAGTCGCCATTTCCACGGCATTCGTCATGGTATTGGGCTGATCCGCTACACTCCCAAGCTTGCCTGACCACAGCCGGCGTATGTCCGGAGCGTCTATCCATGCCCGTCAGTATCTTGTCCCGCGCGCGTCCTGTCAGTGTCGCGCTATGCGCGCTGCCGCCGCTTGCGTTATATGTGCACGTGCCATGGTGCGTGCGCAAGTGCCCATACTGCGATTTCAATTCTCACGAGCTTAAGACTTCGGCGGCTGTCACACCGTCCGAAGCCGCGACAAAATCCCTCTCACTCGATCCGGAGCTTGAGCGCGAGTATGTCCGCGCGCTGATTGCCGATCTGGACTCTGCTCTGCCTTCAGTCTGGGGGCGTCGTCTAAGCAGCGTTTTCTTCGGGGGTGGTACTCCAAGTCTGTTGTCTGCGGAGGCCCTCGACCTGTTGTTATCGGCAATTCGCGCCAGACTGACGGTCGACCCGAATGCGGAGATTACGCTCGAGGCCAATCCTGGCACGTTCGAAACAAGGAAATTTGCCGACTTTCGCGCGGCCGGGGTAAACCGGTTGTCGATTGGCATTCAAAGCTTCAACCAGCGGCACCTCAGAGCCATTGGCCGTATCCATGACGATGCTGAGGCGCGCAATGCTATTGCGATTGCACAACGCAGTTTTGACAACATCAACCTCGATCTGATGTATGCATTGCCGGAGCAGACTTCGGAACAAGCACTGCAGGATGTGCAGGAGGCTGCAGAATATGGCGTGCAGCACATCTCTGCGTATCACCTGACGCTTGAGCCAAATACACTGTTTTATCGTCACCCGCCCAGATTGCCGGCCGATGACACCGCAGCCGACATGCAGGCGGCGATCGAGGAACTGCTTGCCAGCCACGGTTACCGGCATTACGAGACCTCGGCATTTGCCCAGCCAGGCCGCGAGTCGCGCCACAATCTGAACTACTGGACCTTTGGCGACTACCTTGGTATTGGCGCAGGTGCGCACAGCAAACTGTCGTTCTCGAACGGTATCGTGCGGGAAATGCGCTACAAGCATCCGCGCGAATACCTGCGGAACGCCAAGGGAGGCACTCCGTTGCAGACCACTCAAGAGGTGGCGCCTGATGACCTGCCTTTCGAGTTCATGATGAACGCACTGCGCTTGGTGGACGGATTTCCGCTGCACCTGTTCGTAGAGCGCACGGGGCTGCCGGCGGTCACGGTCCATGCGGGATTGCGGCAAGCGGAGCAGATCGGGCTGATCGAGCGTGACCACGTCCATGTCAAACCGACATTGCGTGGCCAGCGCTTTCTGAACGATCTGCTGCAGTTATTTCTGTCGGCGCAGAACGGAAATCGAGATTGAAGATCGAGGCAGTGGAACCGTTCCACGTTTAGATACCGCAGATGAAGAACATCGGCGATGATAGTCAGGACGCGCTGCTGGTGCGAGTTGCGGCGGATGGCCTCGTCGGATTTGGTGAATTCGAAGCAGTGCTGTTGCAGTCAATCGCCAGCCTCCCATGCTCGATGACGCTCAACGCATGCAAGCCGGTCGCCGTATCGGTGCGCGGCTACTCGTTTACAGCGACGGGCGCAGAAACACTATGTCCCATACCCCATGTCCGAGCCTGAGGCCACGCTGCTCGAACCTGGTCATGGGGCGGTGCGCAGGACGCGGTGCGAATGCCTGGACCGTGTTCTCAAGCAGCGGTTCCGCCCGCAGCACCTCAAGCACCTGTTCGGCATAATCCTGCCAGTCGGTCGCGACATGGATGTAGCCACCGGGTTGCAGGCGGTCAACAAGCTTGGATACGAACGGCGGTTGCAGGAGCCTGCGTTTGTGATGTCGCTTCTTCGGCCAGGGATCCGGGAAGAATACGTGCACACCCCGCAGGCTCGCTGGTGGGATCATGTGCCGCACCACCTCGACCGCATCATGCTGGATCACACGCAGATTGGTGATACCGAGTTCTGCGACCTGTTTCAGCAGGCTACCCACACCCGGAGTATGTACTTCCACTCCGAGCAGGTCGATCTCCGGGTGTGCAGCCGCAAACGCCGCGGTAGTTTCGCCCATGCCGAAGCCGATCTCCAGGATTTTAGGTGCTTCACGCCCAAAAACCGTGTTCAGATCGATCGCTTCCGGGCGGAAGGGGATGCCCCAGTGTGGAAGCAGCGTCTCGATCGCGCGTTGTTGTGCATTTGATATTCGACCCTGGCGCAGCACGAAACTGCGGATTGGACGCGTTGCGCGGTCGTTCACTGGCGAGTACAGCGGCGCGGCCCGGCGGACGGGCGCGTTCAGGCTGCCTTGTTCCGGGATGTCGAGATCACGCCTGCGGTGGGCGAACTGGGGGAGGCCACGTACGGTTTCTTGGGCATGCGCCCGGCGAGCCAGGCATCTCGGCCCGCCTCGACAGCTTTTCTCATTGCGGAAGCCATCAGCACCGGATCACGCGCGGCTGCAATCGCCGTATTCATCAGCACGCCGTCGCAACCGAGTTCCATCGCGATAGCGGCATCGGACGCGGTGCCGACGCCGGCATCCACCAACACCGGAACCCTGGCGTTATCGACAATGACCTGCAGGTTCCAGGGATTTAGAATGCCCATTCCGGATCCGATCAGGGACGCGAGCGGCATCACCGCTACGCAGCCAATATCCTCGAGCTGTCTGGCAATTACCGGATCGTCCGAGGTGTAGACCATCACCTTGAAGCCGTCTTTCACCAGCGTCTGCGCGGCCGATATCGTCTCCACGATATTGGGGTACAGCGTGTGTGAATCGCCGAGTACCTCGAGCTTGACCAGATCGTGGCCATCCAGTAGTTCGCGTGCAAGCCGCAGAGTGCGTACCGCATCCTGCGCCGTGTAACAACCAGCGGTGTTCGGGAGAATGGTGAACTCTGACAGAGGTACAGCGTCGAGGAGATTTGGTTCGCCAGAATTCTGACCGATATTGGTGCGACGGATCGCGACCGTCACGATCTCGGCGCCGCTGGCATCGATCGCGGCGCGCGTCTGCTCAAAGTCGCGATACTTGCCGGTGCCGACCAGAAGCCGGGACCGATAAGTAGTTCCTGCTATGACAAGATGTTCCATTAATTAATGAACTTGGCAATTTTGACTGGCAAACGGCCCTGACATTGCACTTCGGGCTAGCCTCCTCCCACGGCGACGACAATCTCGAGCACGTCGCCATCAGTGAGTTCGATCACCTCGAACTGGCTACGCGGCACGATTTCCCCGTTTCGTTCGACTGCGCAGCGCTTCCCGCCGAGACCAAGCGCTTCGACCAAGTGGGTCACGCTCAGGGGACCCGGAAACTCCTTCGGCTGACCATTGATCGAGAGAGTAATCACTTCAGGCGTGCAATTGGGACCACAAGTCAAAATCCTAGCATGGAGCCGACCATACTTACAGGGTCGTCGGGCGTCTGCGGATATTGGGAAGTAAAGTTTTTCGCCCAGTTCGGGCAAAGAAAAAGCCGTACCGCAGATTGCGATACGGCTTAAACACGTAAGCGCTACGTTATCGTGCTGATTCGGACGCCAGTCCGGTCGAAGTCAGCAACGCAAGGTTCAGGAGTTCCAGACTGCGTTTTGCTGCGAACATCACCTGCTTCTGCATGCGCTCGGTAATGGCGTATCGCTTCACGATTTCCAACGCGAATTTCGGATGCTCGTCGTCATAATGGGCATGTTCCCGTATCCATTTGTAGGTCTTCGGGTTCATGTCCACACCGGGGCGACCCCGGTAAGACTCGAAACCTGTGCCGATTTTCCTTGCGAGCGCACCTGCCACGCCTTCGATGGCGAAGCTCGTCGCGGCTACGGCTTCTGCGAGCGACCCCTTTGTATTTACTCTCCATACCCAGTCAGTCAGCGACTGCACATCGCGCAGAACCGGTTTCCCGCCCTCGGCGAGATCCAGCATCTCCTGCTTGTTCAGGCCGAAACCTTCGCCCATCCAGAGCCAGTGCTCGGCATGTGCTTTCTCGATACGGATGTTCTCGATCAGGAAAGTCCGAGAAAAATCGTCCTCCACCTTGATCAGACCCTCGGCCAGAAACTTGGGGAAGTCGTAGATGAATGGGTAGATTTGCAGGATCCACCCCTGCATCTGTTCCACGTTGAGGCTCGCCGATGCAACACCATTTGCCCACGCCCCGTTTACGAGATTGTCCCAATGCGGGGACACAAATTCATACAAAGAAGCCACCCACAGCGGGTGTGAGGATATTTTGCGTACAGCACTGGTTTCCATCGTTCACTCTCTCAGGTTAGGAAGTCAAAGATCAAGAACTAGTCCAACTAGATAGACGCTAAAGCGCTTCTGCTCGATTGCGAGGCGTGTATCTGCACCCGGTCTGCATTCGATGCGGTCTGCGTCGCCGTCGAGGTCGGCGAAGGGAATGGGCTGGGCGGAGAGATCCAATTGCCCTGCGCGAAATCGACGCCAATCTCACGCAATGCGGTCAGTCCCAGCTCGCCGTTGACGAACTCACCAATGGTTTGCTTACCCATTACATGTCCCACGTCGTTAATGGCTCGCACGGTGGCGCGGTCGACTGCATCGTGCGCCACGTCCTTGACGAAGCTGCCGTCGATCTTGATGAAGTCGACCGGCAGATGCTTGAGATATCCGAACGACGACATCCCGGCGCCAAAGTCGTCCAAAGAGAACAGGCAACCAAGCGATTTCATTTCTCCAAAAAATCGTGCCGCCTTGTCGAAGTTTGCGATTGCCGCAGTTTCCGTTATCTCGAAACAGATGCTGCGAGGGGGCATGACAAAACGCCGGAACTGCTCGCGCACAAACTCAAGAAAACGTTCATCTCCGATCGAGGTGCCGGAGATGTTGATGGCGAAAGTGCCGCAATCCGAACCCAGAGTGCTGATGGTCGAGAAGGCTTTGTGAACCACCCACTGATCGATCATGGGCATCATGCTGTAACGCTCCGCAGCAGGTATGAATGCCATCGGTGGGACGGCATTGCCGTGTTCGTCGATCATGCGCACGAGCAGTTCGTGATGGCTGTTCCGGGGTGATTGCCCGGAGATCGAAACGATCTCCTGCGCATGCAGCACGAAACGATTTTCCTGCAATGCTTTTTGAAGCCGCGATATCCATTCCATTTCGCCGCGACGAAGGGACACTTCACTATCGTGCGGGCGGTAGAACTGCACCCGGTTACGCCCTTTCTCCTTTGCCATGTAGCAAGCAGCATCGGCCGCGCTCAGGACATCGGTGAGGCTGAGCATGCCGTCTGCAATATGGACCACGCCGATGCTCACACCGATGCTAAATGACTTACTTTCACTTACGAAACGAAAGTCGGCGATGCAATGCCGTAGGTCATCGGCAATACGGATGGCCTCCTGCATCGGGCAGTTCTCAAGCAGTACGCCAAACTCGTCTCCACCCAGGCGAGCTAGCGAGTCGCCTTCCCGCACCTGCTGTTTCAGCAATGCGCCTACCTGCCTGAGAAGCTGGTCTCCGGCAGCATGTCCGCATGTATCGTTTACGATCTTGAACTGGTCCAGGTCCAGGTACATCACCACATGCTGTCGCCCCTGGCTGGCGATCGTGCGCAGCGCCTGCTTCAGGCGGTTTTCGAATTCGAGGCGGTTGACGAGATTGGTGAGTGGGTCGTGACTGGCATGGTAGGCAATCTTTGCCGTGTACTCCTGCCACAGCTTGAGTTCCTTGAGTTCTCTCTCGGCGCGATCGACGCGGCTGACCATTCGCTGCGTCAGCAGAATTCCGATTGGAATAAGGGTTGCGGCGACAGTCAGGATTACGAGCAGGAGCATCGACCGGATCCAGCGGGTCGCTTCTCCAAGGGTGTTCGAAAACCGGTTCTGCCACGGCCTAAGTTCTTCGTTGATCTGAATGATGCGGTTCGCGATCGGTTCGAGCCGTAGGCGGCCTGCATTGCTTGACAGGTGGAACTCGCGGAGCTCCTCCGCAGCGGCGTTGAGTCGAGCAATGAATTCGTCTCCGGTTCGCCAGATGTCGAGGACGCTTTTCATGTAGCTGATCCGGTGGAAGCGTTGATACAGGCTGATGACGCCGGGAATGTCGGCCGGATGGGTTCCGCCTTCCAGGAATCCGGCTCGGACAACGGCAAAGTCAGGCCGGGATTTCTCCAGTTCCAGTCTCGCCTTGCGGAAACCCAGCGGAACGGCGATGGCATTTTCATACCTTTGGAAGTCATGTTCGGACCCGCTTTCGGCGAAGCGCATCAGGTGGAACACGGCTTCTTTCTGGTTTTTGGACCACAGGCTTTCGCCTTCCACGTATGCGCGGCCCGCGGCCAAGATGTCGATACTGACGATGGCGAGCCAGACCAGCAGTGCCACGATGGTCAGGAATGGCGAAACGATCAGAAGCATGCGCTTGCTCGTTGCGAACCACCGAGTGGCTTTCGCAACCACATTCCTTGAAGCGGCAACGAGAGAAGACGTCATGACTTCTTGTCCGTTTCTTGTGAAAGTTGTTCGGGCCAGTGCAAGCCGCTGCGCCTTGCTGCATGGTCACTGCGGTGGCCTCCCAGCCTGTTAACAGCAGGTTGCGTGCCTATGGCCGCCCGAATCACCAGTGGAACTGGTATAAGCACATGAAATAAGGAGAAAAACAGCGGATATACCACTGTGCCAGCCGGCGTTTCGGCAGGCCGTGGGCTGCCCGGATGGGGTCGACCGATTCGTTTCACGGCAGGCAGAGCGGAGAGCCGGAACCCGCTGTGTCGAAGACTCGACGGCCACTGCCGAATATACAGGCAGAAGTGCCGTACCGCGCCCTACGCTTGTTAAGAGCTCCGATGGGCCTTGCGCCGGCTTGTTGCAGGACCGCTGGCAGATCGGGGCTGCCGGACCTCACACACCCTTATCGGATACGGGGTATCTGCCGTAGAATCCGCCATGTCGCGGGTGTAGTTCAATGGTAGAACGAAAGCTTCCCAAGCTTTAGACGTGGGTTCGATTCCCATCACCCGCTCCAAACACACCAGGGTCCACTTGTGGCGCTTGTGTGTTCGGAAACTGGTGGTACTGGAGTGTTCTCGCTGGGTCGACCGGTTGGCGTAGTTCATTTACGCCCGAATACCGGCGTTCGAGAAAGTACGCGCCGATCTTGAGGGCCCGCGCTGCGTAGCGCGGGCGAATCGATCTGAGACAAGGCGTTCGCGTTTTCATCGATCCAGCCATCTGCGCGCTGCAATCGCTGGCGCCATTTCCACAGCAAGCCAATCTGGGCGCGATCCTGGCCGACGCGTACACTTGGTTCCCGCTGCGTGCGCACTCCGGATTGGAGCGCGCAACGCGACCGCATTGAAGCCGACATGCAGATTCTTATAACTCCAGCGCAACTCGCTTTGGCCGTGCTTGCCCTCTTCGGGACAGCGGGCGCTGTTTGGTTTGTTCTCCACAGGTTGCGTCACGGAGTTCGAAGAGCGCCGTTCTGGCGCCTTGTGGAATTCTCCCCTGACGCGGTGCTGATCAACGTCCGTGGTCGCTTTGCATATGCGAACCGCGCGGCGGCAACGCTGCTCGGTGTCACCTGCAGCGAGGACCTGATCGGCAAAGGGCCGTTCGATATCTTGCATCCAGACTATTGGGACGAGGCGCGTGAGCGCAATGAGCGGCTGTATGCGGGCGCGTCGCTGCCGCGAATCGAGCAGCTCTATGTCCGCGCCGACGGGAGCTTGGTCGATGTGGAAGTGCTGGCGGTGCCGTTTGCTTACCAAGGTGAGGCCGCCGTTCAGATCTATGCGCGTGATATCACCGAGCGCAAATTTGCCCAGCGGCGTGCCGAGCGCCTCTCCAACCTGTATGCAGCGCTGGCGCAGACGGCCGAGGTGGTCGCCCGGCTGCCTGAAAGGACCGAGCTGTTCCAGCATGTATGCCGGATCGCCATCGAGTTGGACGGGGTGGGGCTGGTATGGATTGGCCTGAAAGACGATGCCGGGCAAAAGGTGGTGCCGGTTGCTGCTGCTGGGGACGGTTCCGCATATGCATACGAATCGGAAATGCTGCTGGATCCCCTGAAGCCGGAAGGTCGTGGACCCGTTGGAACTTCGGTACGAGAGGATCGCGTATGCATTCGCAACGACTTCGCCGGCGATTCGGGGGCGCTACCCTGGCAATGCAAGGCGCAGGCGCAGGGCTTCCGGGCGATCGCCGCTTTCCCGTTGCGTGAGCAGGGCCGCGCAGTCGGCTCGCTGACCCTGTGTGCTGCCGAAACTGACTTCTTCGCCGCGGATCTGGTCGACCTGCTTGAGCGAATGGCTGCCGGCATTTCGTTTGCGCTCGACCGCCTGTCGGCTGAGCGCAAACGCTCAGAGACCCAGCGTGCGCTGGCTGCGAGCGAACATCGCCTCGCCGTATTGATCGGAAACCTGCTGGGCATGGTTTACCGTCGCCGGAACGATGCCCACTGGACGATGGATTTCGTCAGTGACGGCGTACTGGAGCTGACCGGCTATCGGCGTGAGGAACTGATCGGCAATCGCGTCATAGCTTTCGCCGACCTGATCCATCCTGAAGATCGTGAATCCGTTTCCCGCCGTGTGCGCGACGCGCTCGTGCGCCACGAGCGCTTCAGCATCGAGTACCGCCTGCTCGACAAGGCAGGTGCGGTGAAATGGGTGCATGAGACCGGTGTCGGCATCTATGAAACGGATGGCGAGGTTGAAGTACTGGAGGGATTCATCAACGACATCACGGAGCGCCGCACCGCTGAGCAGGCCCTGCGCGAGAGCGAGGCCCGCTTCCGCAACCTGACGTCGCTGTCCTCTGACTGGTATTGGGAACAGGACGAGGCATACCGCTTCAAGTTCGTGTCTGCCGGACTGCATTCCGCGACCGGGGTGGAACCCCATGAATACGCGGGCAAGGCTCGCTGGGAGGTCCCGGGTTGCCGCCCGCCCGCCGGCGGCTGGGACGCCCACCGTGAGCTACTGGACCGCCATGAACCGTTTCGCGACATCGAATACTCGCGCGAAGGAGCAGACGGCAGCGTGCGGCATTTCAGTTTCAGCGGCGAGCCCATCTTCGACGCGAACGGGGATTTCCGGGGTTACCGCGGCGTCGGACGTGATATTACCCGTCAGAAACAGGCCGAAGAGGATCTGGTGCGCTTCCGCGTGGCGATGGAGTTATCGCGAGATGGCATCTTCCTGATTGACCGCAAGACCATGCGTTATGTCGACGTGAATGCCACCGCGGGCCGCATGTTCGGCTACACGCGGGAGGAGTTGTTGTCGATGGGGCCCGCTGACCTGAATCCGGGACTGCCGAAAGCTGAACTGGAGCGCCGGATGGACGAAGCAATTGCACTCGGGGGAAAACCGAGCGAGATTGATTCTATCGGGCGCCTGAACCGCCGCAAGGACGGCAGTACCTTCCCGGTCGAGGTGTACCGCACTGCGATCCGGATCGGCGGACGCGACATCATCGTTGCGTTCACCCGTGACATCACCGAGATCAAACGCGTCCGGGACGATCTGGTTCGGTTTCGCGCCGCGATGGATACGGCCGCAGACGCCATCTTCTTGCTGGATCTCGGGACACTGCAGTACCTGGACGTGACCGCGTCCACCTGCCGCATGCTGGGCTATTCACGAGAGGAACTGCTGCAACTGGGGCCGCGCGAGATCAATGTGGACTTCGACGAGGCGGAGTTCCGCCGACGTTACGAAAACCTGAAGTCGCTCGGCGAGGACCAGTACGAGCTGGATTCCACACCGCGGTTGCTGCGCCGGCGCGACGGGTCCACGGTGCCGGTAGAAGTCTATCGGCGCTTTATCCGCGTCGGCGGGCAGGAGGTCATCGCGGCAGTTGCCCGGGATGTCACGCTGGCGCGCAAGGCGCAGGAAGACCTGGCGCGTTTCCGTGCTGCCATGGAAACCGCAGCGGAAGCAATTTTCCTCACCGATTTCGAGACCATGCGCTATCTCGACGTCAATGAGACGGCGTGCAAGATGCTCGGCTACACAAGGGATGAACTGCTCGGGCTCGGCGTGGCTGACGTCAATCCAGACCCGGATATAGAGGATTTGCGGCAACGCTTCGAACGCACCCGGGAAATGGGGACCGATGCAGTCGTGATCGAAAGCGACGAGCGCTATCTCAAGCGCAAGGACGGGACAATATTCCCGGTGGAAGTTCACCGGCGCTATTTCCGCGCGGGGGAACGCGACCTCATTGTGTCGGTGTCGCATGATATTTCCGAGCGTCGCACGGCGGAAGAAGCGCTGCGACTGCGCGACCGCGCGATGCAAGCAAGTACCAATGCAATCATCATTACCAGCGCCCTGCTGCCTGACGATCCTGTCGAGTACGTCAATCCGGCGTTCGAGCACATCACCGGGTACACGGCCAAGGAGGCGATCGGGCGCAATTGCCGTTTTCTGCAGGGCGAGGACCGGGATCAGGCGGCGCTGAACGAGGTGCGCGCCGCTATTCGCGGTGGCGGCGACGCGCAGGTGCTGCTGCGCAATTACCGCAAGAATGGCGCCCTGTTTTGGTCGCAGCTCACGGTGTCTCCGGTGCGCGATCCGTCCGGCCGCATCACGCATTATGTCGGGGTTGCCCAGGATATTACCGAGGCGGTGCAATACCGGGAGCAGCTCGAGCATCAGGCGAACCATGACGCGCTGACCGGACTGCCCAACCGCAACCTGTTGCGCGACCGGCTGGCCCAGGGCATCGCCCATGCGCAGCGCCACCGTTGCGCCATGGCGACGCTGTTTCTTGATCTGGACAATTTCAAGCTGGTGAATGACACGCTCGGCCATCGTGCGGGCGATGAACTGCTGCAGGAAATCGGCAGCCGGCTGAAAGCCTGCGTGCGTGAAGACGATACCGTTGCCCGACTCGGCGGCGACGAGTTCGTGCTGGTGCTGAACGATCAGCCCGACAAGGATTCGGTGACCCAGGCGATACACCGCGTCGTCGTGGCAGTGGAGCGGCCGATCCTGCTGGAGAAACAGGAGCTGATCGGTACCTGCAGTATCGGCATCAGTCTGTATCCGGAGGACGGCGTGGATGGCGAAACACTCCTGAAAAATGCAGACGCGGCCATGTACCGGGCGAAATCCTCCGGCAGGAACAATTTCCAGTTCTTCTCCGCCGAAATGAACGCAGGGTTGTCGCAGCGCCTGGCACTGGAGGCCAGCCTGCGTCGCGCGCTGGAGCGCGAGGAGTTCCGTGTGTTTTTTCAGCCGCGCATCGGGCTTCGATCAGGTGCCGTGGAGGGGCTGGAAGCGCTGATTCGCTGGCAGAGCCAGGAGTTCGGCCTGGTGTCGCCGGCGCGCTTCATCCCGGTGGCAGAGGAGACGGGGCTGATCGTGCCGATCGGCGATTGGGTGCTGCGTGCGGCGTGCTGCCAGATGCGCGCCTGGCATGACCGGGGCTTGCCGCAGATTGCCGTGTCGGTGAACATTTCTCCTCGCCAGTTCAGGCGCAAGGAACTGGTGGCGGATGTGGCGCAGGCGCTGGAAATCTCCGGACTGGCGCCGCGCTTCCTGGAGATCGAGGTGACCGAGAGTCTGGTGATGGAAAGCGCCGAGGAGTTCATTGCCACGCTTGACGCGTTGAAAGCGCTCGGCGTCGAGATCAGCGTGGACGACTTTGGCACGGGCTATTCCAGCCTGAACTATCTCAAGCGTTTTCCGGTGGACCGGCTCAAGGTGGACCAATCGTTCGTGCGCGATATCGGCAGCGACGCAGACGACGCCGCGATCGTGAAGGCGATCGTTCATCTGGGCCACAGCCTTGGGCTGCAGGTGACGGCAGAGGGCGTGGAAACGGCCGAGCAGCTCACCTTCCTGAAGCGCTGCCGCTGTGACCAGGCGCAGGGCTATCTGTTCAGCGAACCAAGGCCGGCTGAGGCAATCGAAACGCTGTTGCGCATACCCGCATCCAAGCCGGCTCGGCGCGCCGCACGCAGATAATCCGGGTCGCCACGCCCCGTTTACACAAAGGATCCCTGTCGATGAAGTACGCAAAACTCGCTGCCTACGTGCTCGGTGGATTGCTGCTGGTTGCAATCGCAGTTGCCGGCTATATCGCCGCTACCTTCGACCCCAATGCCTACAAGGGGCAGATCACCGGCATGGTCGAGGCGAAGACGCAACGCACGCTGAACATCGATGGCGATATCCGTCTCAGCTTTTTTCCCAAGATCGGCATGCGACTGGGGCAAACGCGCCTGTCGGAGTTTCGCAGCGACCAGGAGTTCGCCGGCGTGGACGATGTGCGCATCGCGCTGGCGCTGCTGCCGCTGTTGCGACAGGAAGTGGTGGTGGACGAGATCGTCATCGACGGCCTGCGCGCGCGGCTGGTGCGCGGCGCGGACGGCAGCACCAATATCGACGATCTGCTGCGTCAAAACGATGCCGAAGAATCCGCCACTGAACCCGCTGTCGAGGTGGAAACCGGGGATTCACCGCCGATGCGACTGGAAATCGACGGCGTGCGGATCACCAACGCCGCATTCAGCTACCGTGACGAACAGGCGGGCGCCGAGTACGCCGTGTCCGGGCTGCAACTCGAGACCGGCCGGGTCGCGCCCGGCGTGCCCACGCGCTTCGATTTCGCGGCGCAGGTGCGGGGCGACCAGCCGGCGCTGGACCTGCGCACACGGGCGTCCGGCACGCTGGTGGCCGATCTGGCGAATCAGCTGTTCGAACTGCAGGGGCTGCGCGCCGGTGTCGACGGTTCGGCAGCAGCGCTGACGGCACTCGACATCACGCTCGCCGCCGATGTGTCGGCCCGGACCGAACCGCAGGACGTGCAGATATCCTCGCTCAGGCTGGAGGCCGGCGGGCGACTCGGGCAGGACCGGTTTACCGCGACAGTCACCGCGCCGCGGATCGGTTTTGCCGGCGACGCACTCATCGTCGAGCAACTGGTGGCAGTGGCCTCCGGCGCAATGGCCGGCATCGAGCTGGCCGACGCCAGGTTGACGGTGCCGAAACTCGATCTTAGGCCCGCGCTGCAGCAGGTGCTGATCGACGGGCTGGCGTTGTCGGCTCGTGGAAAACAGGATGCCAATACATTTGAGCTGAAGCTGGATGCGCCGCAACTGGCGATCACGCCGGAACGCGCAAGCGGCGCGGCGATCGTCGCCGGGCTCAAGGCGCAGGGGCCGCAGCTGGCGGCGGATGCGAACCTGCGACTGTCGGCAGTCGAGGGATCCGCCAAGGCCTTGCGTATCGCGGAACTGGTATTCGATCTGGACGCCCGCCAGGCGGAGAACGCGATCAAGGGCAGGCTGTCGACGCCGCTCAGCGCAAACCTGGAAGAGCAGACCATCCAGCTTTCCCGGCTTGCCGGCGAATTCGACCTGCGCTCGCCGGAACTGCCGGCGAAGCAGGCAAAACTGACGATCGCCGGCAGTGCCGCGGCGGACCTGAAGCGCGAAACGGTGAGTGCCGACATTACTTCGCGATTCGATGAATCCAGCATCAAGGCCAAGCTCGGACTGAGTGGTTTCGAGCAGCAGGCCATGCGCTTCGACATCGCAATCGACCGGCTGAATGTCGACCGTTATCTGCCGCAGGCGGAGAAAACGGCCACGAAACTGGCTGCCGGCGCTCAGCCGCAGACGGAGGAGCCGTTCGATCTGACCGCGCTCAAGGCGCTGAACCTGAACGGCAGCCTGCGGGTCGGCGAACTGGTTGCGTCGAACGTCAAGGCATCCAACGTGCGGGTGGATGTAAAGGCGGCGGAGGGCAAGGTGGAGGTGAATCCGCTCTCCGCCGATTTGTATCAGGGCAGCGCGAACGGCGCGGTGGTGGTCGATGCCAACACCAACCGCTTCGAGATCCGGCAGATGCTGACGGCTGTTTCGATCGGCCCGCTGATGATGGATGCGCTGGAGCAGGATCTGCTCGAAGGCCGCGGCGACGTTCGGCTGGACATGACGACTGCGGGCAATACGGTGAGCGCGCTGAAGCGCGCGCTGAACGGCAGCGCGCGGCTGGCATTGAAAGACGGCGCCATCAAGGGCATCAATCTCGGTCAGGCGTTTCGCAGCGGGCGTAACCTGTTGAGTGCGAAACGCGACACGGAGTCGCCGGCGGACAGCACGCAGAAAACCGACTTTTCCGAGCTCACTGCCAGCTTTACGATTCGCAACGGCGTCGCCCGCAACGAGGATCTCGACGTGAAGTCGCCATTTGTCCGCCTGACCGGTGCCGGCGAAGTCGATATCGCCGGTGGCAGCCTCGACTATGTGGCGCGCGCGGCGGTGGTCGGCACCGCTTCGGGGCAGGGCGGTGCGGATCTCGCCGAACTGCGGGGCCTCACCGTGCCGGTGCGCGTATCGGGTCCGTTCGACGCCCTGAAATACAAACTCGAATTCGGATCCGCGATCACCGATACCGGCAGGCAGCAGCTCGAGCAGAAAACCGAGGCGCTGAAAGAACGGGTGGAGGATAAGTTGCGCGAGCGTTTGCTCGGCCCGAAGACCGAGCCGGATGCGGCGGCCGCGGGCGAGGAGCCGCCGCCCGATACCGCGCAGCCGCAGGCCAAACCCGAAGAGGAGCTGAAGAAAC
Source organism: Burkholderiales bacterium (assembly GCA_040880425.1). Lineage (GTDB taxonomy): Bacteria > Pseudomonadota > Gammaproteobacteria > Burkholderiales > Eutrophovitaceae > DATKEK01. The sequence goes on from JBBDIL010000024.1 coordinate 27,598, forward strand.
GCCTGCGCGACCTGCTGCGATGAAGCCGCGCGCGGGAAGCGCATCCGCGTTCGCGGATACCGCGTGGTTTTCCGTGCGGCTGGTCGCCTGGCAGCGGCATGCCGGGCGCCATGACCTGCCGTGGCAGAACACCCGTGACCCCTACCTGATCTGGCTGTCGGAGATCATGCTGCAGCAGACGCAGGTGAATGCGGTGATTCCCTACTTCGAACGCTTCGTCGCGCGCTTCCCGGATCTGCTCAGCCTCGCGCGCGACGACGAGGATGCGGTGCTGTCCCTGTGGAGCGGGCTGGGCTACTACGCGCGTGCGCGCAATCTGCACCGTGCCGCGCAGCAGGTGGTCGCGCTGCACGCCGGCGCGTTCCCGCGCGGCTTCGAGGCGATCGAAGCGCTGCCCGGCATCGGGCGTTCGACCGCCGGCGCGATCGCGGTGTTCGCATTCGGCGAGCGCCGGCCGATCCTGGACGGCAACGTCAAGCGCGTGCTCGCCCGCTGTTTCGGCATCGACGGCTATCCGGGAGACAAACGCGTGCAGGATGCCTTGTGGCGGCTCGCGGAATCATTGTTGCCGGCGCGCGATGTCGAGGCCTACACCCAGGGACTGATGGATCTTGGCGCCGGTGTCTGCACGCGTGCGCGGCCGCGTTGCGACGCCTGCCCGCTGGCGGCGCGCTGCGTTGCCCTGCAAGAGGACCGGACGGCGGCGTTGCCCGCGCCGCGTCCGCGCAAGGCACTGCCACAGCGCACCACCGCGATGCTGGTGCTGCGGCGGGGCAATCTGGTGCTGCTGGAAAAGCGGCCGTCCGCGGGTATCTGGGGTGGCCTGTGGAGCCTGCCTGAAGTCGAACCCGCGGGACAGGTCGAGCGGGCCTGCATCGAGCGCTACGGCGTGCAAGTGGGCCGGGTCTGCGCGTTGCCGGTGGTGCGGCACGGCTTCACGCATTACCGGCTGGATATCACCCCGCTGCAGATCGATGTCGCCCGCGTGTCGCCGCAGGCGGAAGCCCCCGGGCGGGTATGGCTGGCCCTGGACGAGGCGATCGGGGCGGCGATTCCCGCGCCGGTACGCGCCATCCTGCGGGGGCTAGACGGATTGCAGCAGCCGGACTAGGCGCGCGATCCGCGCGGCGTCCACGCGTTCTTCCAGCAAGGCCTGGCAGTCGGTGGCTTCCAGGGGCAGCAGTTCGGCGAGCCGGTAGCTGACCCAGCGCGCATCGTGCAGCGCGACGGTGCCGAAATGGCTGGCGTCGACTTGGGCGAATATCCGTTCCAGCACCTCGGCGCAAAGCTTGAGGTCCTCTTCCGCGATCTTGCCGATCGACTCCGGCAGCGGCTCGATCCGGGCCCGGATCAGGCCGCTGGCGTCGGTTTCGCTCTCGACGATACGGAACACCGTCTGGCCTTGCGCGCGCAGGTGAAACAGCCCAAGGTGCGGCATATCCCACTCGGCGATCGACGCCGTGCAGCCGATCCATTCATGCGCTGCCGGCATGCCGACTTCGGCGCCCTCGCGGATGCGGCACACGCCGAACGGCGTACTGTCCCGCAGGCAGGCCTTGGTCATTTCCAGATAGCGTTGCTCGAAAATCTTCAGCGACAGCGCGCCACCCGGAAACAGCACCGTATTCAGCGGAAAGATCGGGATCGGGTTGGTCATGCTCCTGACGGCGGATGCGTCGTCCGAAACGGCTTGCTGCGTGTCGCGCCGATCAGTTCGCGCCGGGGTCATCGCCCCAGCGCGGCATCAGCGAGTGGCTCACACCCAGGTGGTCGAGCACGCGGGCGACCACGAAGTCCACCAGATCGCCGACGCTTTGCGGGTGGTGATAGAAGCCTGGGTTCGCAGGCAGCAGTACCGCACCGGCCCGCGCCAGCCTGAGCATATTGTCCAGATGGATTACGGACAACGGCGTCTCCCGCGGCACCAGCACCAGCGGCCGGCGTTCTTTGAGCATGACGTCGGCGGCCCGCTCAATGAGGTTGTCGGAAAGGCCGGCGGCGACCGCCGCGAGCGTGCCCATGGTGCATGGACAGATGACCATGGCGTCGGCCGGATTCGAGCCGGAGGCGACCGGGGCAAACCACTCTTCCCGCCCGAAGGCGCGCAACTGCCCTGGCGATGCCGAAAAACGTTTGGCGAAAAAGGCTTCCGCCTCTTTTGCCCGCCCCGGCAAGGCCAGATTCATTTCCTGGCGGGCGACTATTTGCGCAACCGGAGAATAAAGCAGGAACACCTGCGTCTGCGCGCGCAGCAGGCACTCGAGCAGGCGCACGCCGTAGGGCATGCCAGAAGCGCCGGTGAAGGCGAGTGCAACTGTGCGAACGCTCATGGCGCTTCCGGTTGGTCCGGCGCCGGCTCCTGTTCCTGGGACGGTTGGTCAGAAGGGTCCATGACGTCTGCACCGACTGGCGCCGCCTTCTCGACAATTGGCGCGTCAGCTTCCGGCTCAGCTGCAGAAGCATCTGCATCATCGTTGGCTTCTGTCTCGATCAGGTCCCCGCTTGCCGCGTCTCCAGCCGTCGGCTGCGCTGCATCAGATGGCGTGGCGAGCGGGTCGTCGACCGTGACGGCACCGTCCGACAACGCATCCCCGGCAATGTCCGCATCGCTGCCCGATTCGATTTCCGCGGCGTCAGTCGGCTGCATCGTTTCCGGGTCGACCGCCGTCGCCGTGCCGTTTTCGCCAGCATCGGCTTGTTCCGCTGCGGGTTCGTCGGCGCCGGCGTCCGCAGATGACGCTGCTTCCGGTTCCGGTAGCGGCTCTTCGCGCAGCCGGCGGATGCTGTCCTCCAGTGCCCGAAGTTCTTCCTCCAGGCGACGCAACTCGGCTTCGTGCGGATCCACCGCCTGGGCCGCTTCGGCTTCTTTCTTCGCCGCCACGATCGCACACAGCTTTTCTTCGAAGGCAGCGGCCGTGGTGTCCTCGACAATCGAAACGGTATCCGCCTCCGGTACATACACATTCTCGATTACCGAGCCGTCCTGCGCGTAGAGCAGATAACCCAGCGTGCGCAGCGTGCTCCGCGCGCAATCGATACTTTCGCGATAAAGCGCGCTCCAGGCCAGCGCTTCCCCGGCAGGCAGCGGCATGCGGAACTGCACGCGGCGCCAGTAAGTAATCTGATCCGCTTCGATAACCAGCTTGCCGGAATCGTAGGCGACCGTGGCCGCGCCCGGCGTCACGGGGATGTCTACCCAATCGGCCGCCGCCTGTCCGGCTGCCAGGATCAGGACCAGCCAAAGACATCGCATCATGTCTGCAACTCCCGGTGGCGTATCAACACGTTGCGCTGCGCTTTGAAATAGGCCGCGATCAACTCGACCAGATACACCGAACGATGGCGTCCGCCCGTACACCCAATCGAGATCGTCAGATAGCTGCGGTTGTCGCGGATGAAGCACGGCAACCAGGTCTCCAAGAACGCGTGGATGTCGGACGCCATGCGCCGTACCTGCTCGTCGGCTTCCAGGAAGGCCCTGATCTCCGGGTCGCGACCGGTTAGCGGACGCAGCACGGGATCATAGTGCGGGTTCGGCAGGCAGCGGACGTCGAAAACGAAGTCGGCATCCAGCGGGATGCCGTTCTTGAAACCGAAGGACTGGAACAGCATCACCAACGCATTATCGTTGACGGCCAGCAGGTCCCTGACCCAGTTGCGCAGAGTTCCCGGGTTCAGGTCGCTGGTGTCTATCCTGTGCCCGAGGTCGCCGATCGTTTCCAGCAGCTCACGTTCGAGCTGTATCGACTCCGGCAGTGTGCGCTTGTCGTCGGCCAGCGGGTGCCTGCGCCGCGTTTCAGAGAAGCGCTTGACCAGAGTGTCGGTCTTGGCGTCCAGGAAAAGCAGGTGCGTCTCGATATCCTTGCCCATCAGTTCCCGCAGATACGCGGGCAGATAGGAAAGGTTCGAGCCGCTGCGCACATCGATGCTGACCGCGACCCGGCTGTAGCCACTGTCGCGCAGAAACTCGATGACATCGCCCAGCATCTGCGCGGGAAGGTTGTCGACGCAATAGTAGCCGCTGTCTTCCAGCACGTTCAGCGCGATGCTTTTGCCTGAACCCGACAGCCCGCTTACGATGACCAGTTGCATCTCTCAGCCTTCAGCGAACCGTGGCGGAAAGGTCGCTTTTCCCTCGTCTCGCCGGCGATCAGTCGTGCGCACCAAGATAATGCTCCTGGCGCTGGATGAATTCCTGTGTGCTGTCGATGCCGCGCAGTTGCAGCACGTAGTTGCGTACCGCGGCCTCTACCAGCACTGCGAGGTTGCGTCCCGCCGCGACCGGGAGTTGGACCTTGCGAACATCCACATCGAGTATTTCTTCCGAGCTGGCATTCAGCGGTAACCGCTCCACGCCCGGGATGGTTCCGCCGACCGGTTTCTCGAGCTGAACGATGAGCTTCAGGTTCTTCCTCCGGCGTACTGCGGTTTCACCGAATATGGTGCGAATATTCAGCATCCCCAGGCCTCGGACCTCGAGAAAATCCTTGAGAAGCTCGGGACTGCGCCCTTCGAGCGTTTCCGGAGCGATGTGATAGAGCTCCACTACATCGTCTGCCACCAGTCCCGACCCACGGGAAATCAACTCCAGCGCCAACTCGCTTTTTCCGACGCCCGATTCGCCCGTGATCAACACGCCCATACCGAGCACATCGAGAAAAACGCCGTGCCGCGTCACGAACTCCGCAAGCGCGCGCCCAAGATAAGTCCGTATGACCCAGATCATCTGCAGGCTGGGCAATGGAGAAGAAAGTACGGGAACGTCGCGGGACTGCGCGAAGTCGGCCAGAGATTCCGGCGCCTGTTCACCATCCGAAACGATAACGCATACGAGACCGCTCGGTGCCAGGCGTGCGAGCGCTTCGCGCTGTACCGCCTCGCTCAAACCCGAAAAGTATGCCGCCTCGGTGCGGCTGAAGATCTGAATCCAGTTCGGGTGGACCAGGTTAAGGTGTCCGATCAAGCCTTGCGACGACTGGCTGATCTCGGCGCTGTCGAGCGCAGGGCAGTCCTCCCGGGGTCCCGATACCCATTCGAGCCGGAGCGCGTTCGCGTTGTCGCTATACAGCTGCGCGACGCTGATTCGTGGCATGCGGTTCCCATTCTGTGATGAGGCGCTGGGCGCTTTGCGCATCCGGCGCGCTGTCCAGAGCGGCGCGCACCTCGCGCTCGCCGAACAGTTGCGCGAGCTCGGACAGGATCTGCAGGTGCATATCAGTGGCTTTTTCGGGGACCAGAAGCACGAATATCAGTCCGACCGGATTGCCGTCCGGGGCTTCAAACGGGATTGGCGCCTTCAGACGAATGAACACACCGATCGCCTCGCGCAGTCCCTTGATGCGCCCATGCGGGATGGCAATGCCGTGCCCCAGTGCGGTCGAGCCGAGACGTTCGCGGGCGAACAGCGCGTCGAACACCTGGCCGCGGCCCACGCCGACCGCATTCTCGAACAGCAATCCGGCATGCTCGAATACGCGTTTCTTGCTCGATACGTCCAGGTCGAGAATGACGTTGGAAACCGGAAGCAGTCGGGATAACAGGCTCATGGGAAGATCGCTGGGAAGTCGGTCAGGACGCGGGCAGGTGGCGGATCGATTCATGGTTGCTGCGATCCGCCAGTTTTTCCTTGTGCTTGAGTATTTGCCGATCGAGCTTGTCGACCAGGCCGTCTATCGCTGCATACATGTCCGGGTCCGTGCACTCGCAGAACAGATCCTTGCCGCTCACGTGCACGTTGGCTTCGACCTTCTGATCGAGTTTGCTCACCGAAAGAATTACGTTCACGTCGATCACGTGGTCGAAGTGCCTCGTCACGCGCGAGAGCTTTTCCGTCACGTAACTGCGAATCGCGGGAGTAATCTCAAGGTGGTGTCCGGATACGTTCAGGTTCATTTGCCTCGCCTCCATTCAGCGGTTCACAGAGTCTTTCTCAGATTGACCGGCAGAATCTGCAGGGATTCACGGTACTTGGCGATGGTCCTGCGCGCAACGACGATGCCCTGTTTGTTCAGGATCTCGGAGATCTGGCTATCCGACAGCGGATTGCGGCCGTCTTCCTCTCCCACCATCTGTTTGATCAGCGCCCGGATTGCCGTGGCGGAACAGGCGCCGCCGGTGTCGGTGGTCACGTGACTGCCGAAAAAATACTTCAATTCGAAAATGCCGCGCGGCGTCATCATGAACTTCTGCGTGGTAACGCGTGAAACGGTGGACTCATGCAGACCGAGTGTATCGGCGATCTCACGCAGCACGAGCGGGCGCATGGCCACTTCGCCGTGCTCGAAGAAATGTCGCTGGCGATCGATGATTGCCTGCGATACACGCAGGATCGTATCGAATCGCTGCTGGACATTCTTGATCAGCCATTTCGCTTCCTGCAGCTGGCCGGCAAGCTGCTGAAAGCTTGCATCGCGATTGCGATGCAAGATGTCCGCGTACAGCCGGTTTACGCGCAGTTTAGGCATCGCATCGGGGTTGAGCGATGCGACCCACATGCCTTTGACTTTGCGTACCACCACGTCCGGAATGATGTAACGGGCTTCGCCGCCGGCAAAGTTCGCCGCCGGCCGCGGGTTCAAGTGCGTAATGAGGCTCTGAACGCCGCGCAGGGTGTCGTCGTCGCATTTCAGCCATTTTTTCAGTTTCGCGTAATCGCGCGCCGCAAGCGTATCGAGGTGCTCGCGCACCAGCCGCAGCGCCTCGCTGCGAAAAGGCACGTCCGCGGATATTGCCTCCAGCTGCAGTGCAAGGCATTCGCCCAGATCACGGGCGCCGATCCCGGGTGGTTCCATGGACTGCAGGTATTTGAGCGCGACCCCGAGCTCCTCGGCGTCGATTTCGAGCTCGGCGGGCAGCAGCGCCGCCAGCTCCTCGAGATCCTGTTTCATGAATCCATCGTCGTCCAGGCTGTCGACCAGGAAGGCGACGATGTTGCGGTCGCGCGGCGATAGCTGCATCAGCGAGACCTGCTCGAGCAGGTGGTCGCGCAATTTGGCCGACTCCGCGGCAACCGGCTGCGATTCTCCCTCCTCCTCCGATTCCGGATTGCCGTAGCTTGAATAGCCGTCTTCAACCGACCAGTCGCTATCTGCCTGGCTGTTTTCGTTTGTCTCGCCATCGCTCGGGGTGGTCGAGGTGGAGGTGGTATTCGATACGGTATCGGCACTGGACGCTGCGTTGGCGGCAGTCGGCGCAGCTCCGCCGTCTTCCTCTTCGTCGTCGCGTTCGAGCAGCGGGTTGTCCTGCAGGAAACGTTCGATCTCCTGATTCAGTTCCAGTGTCGAGAGTTGGAGAAGGCGAATGGATTGCTGCAGCTGTGGCGTCAGCGTGAGGTGCTGTGACAGCTTTAGCTGCAGGGAGTGTTTCATGAGCTTGCCTGGCGGGCTTGATTCCGGGACGGGCGAGACGATGCTCTAGAGCCGGAAGTGCTCGCCCAGATAGACTTTTCTAACGCTCTCATTATAAACGATCTCCTCGGGCCGCCCGCAGGCCAGTACCGAGCCGTCGTTGATGATATAGGCGCTGTCGCAGATGCCGAGCGTCTCCCGCACATTGTGGTCGGTGATCAGCACGCCGATCTCCCGCTCCTTCAAGAAGCGGATGATCTTCTGAATATCGAGCACCGCGATCGGATCGACCCCGGCAAACGGTTCATCCAGCAGAATGAAGCGCGGCTGCGAGGCGAGCGCGCGGGCAATCTCCGCGCGTCGTCGCTCTCCGCCGGAAAGGCTGATGGCCGGACTGTTACGCAGGTGCGCGATGCCGAGGTCGTGCAGTAGCACGTCCAGCTGCTCCCGGATCTGCTCCTGGTCCAGGTTGCGCAGTTCGAGCACCGCCTGAATATTCTCGGCGACCGTCAGCTTGCGGAAGATCGACGCCTCCTGCGGCAGATAGCTCAGCCCGAGCCGCGCTCGTCGATGAATCGGCATATGCGTGAGATTGCGTTCGTCCAGATACAGGTCCCCGCCGTCCGCCGCCACCAGGCCTACCATCATGTAGAAGCAGGTGGTCTTGCCGGCACCATTTGGCCCGAGCAGTCCGACGACCTCGCCGCTGGAGACATCGAGCGAGACATCCTTCACCACCGTGCGTGCCTTGTAGCGCTTGTTGAGCTTCTCAGCGCGCAATTTACTCATTGCGTCGGGGGAATGATCGTAGGGGTGACCGGCGCATCTTATCGGGCGGAGGCGTCGCCCTCTCCGGAGGGTCGCAGCGGCAGCGGTTCCGACGCGCCCGATTCGTCGTCGCGCGAGCGCGGCTGGATGGTGGCGCGTACGCGCCCCTGTGGATTGCCAGGCGTGGCAGCTTCGGTACCACCGCCGAGAACCTGAAAGAACTCGGTTGCGGCGTTGTACGAAATATAGTTGCCGCGCACCTCGTCCGCGCCGCGTTTCAATTGCGCCTGGGTGAACATCTCGACGGTCTCGGCCTTGCTGTCATATTCCAGTCGTTCGGCGAAACCTTCGATGTATTCCTCGGTGCCTTCGCGTTTCTGGCGGAAATACGCGGGCTTGCCGTAAGCAATGCCCGACTGGAATCCGTCCTCGTCCTGTTTCACGACAATGCGGTCGGCTTTGATATTCAGCGTTCCTTGCGTAAGGGTCACGTTGCCGTGAAACACGGCTTCCTTTTTCTGGTCGTCGATCTCGACCCGGTCCGCCTCTAGCGACACGGGTTTATCCCGATCGGCGCGCTCGGCCTGGGCATTGGTCGCCATGGCGACCAGCAGCACGGCGAAGAACCTGGTTGCGAAAGACATTCGCGTGCTATCTGTTGCCGGGCTGAGCGCCCTGCAGAAGCGATCTGGGGGTTTCATAGTGTGCCTTAACTTGAGACAAGAGTTTGATCTCTCTTGTCTTGTTGTCGAATTCTAAGCCAACCGACCTGGCGCTGGAATTGCCTTCGACCATGGTCACCGGCTTGTCGGTGCGCGCGATCTCCAGATCCGGCACGACATGAAGATAGGTGGTAAACACGCCGAGCTCGGGATTATCCGCATAGGCGTCGCGCACGATCTGAACATTGCCGGTGAAATAAACGTCATCGCCTCCATGAGCGATCTGCGCCTGTTCGGCGCGCATCGTTACCGGCGCGCGCTCGTAGTCAAAATAAACAAGCTTGGGTGATTCCAGTTCGGTGCTGTCGTCGTCCGGATAGTGTACGAGCCGCGCGCCGGTCAGTGCATAGCGTTTGGTTCCGTCCGGATTCATGCGTGCGGCCGCGAATCCCTCCACATAGGAATCCGGGTCATGCCGGCTGCTGCCATCGACTCTGACCGGTGGTGGCTGGACCTTGTAGTCCAGCCACAAAGTGAGAAACGCAAGCAGGACCAGCAGAGCCACCGGCGCCCATGCGACAAGTCGGTCATTCATTGCAAATAGGACCCGATCTGCGCATCCAGCGTTCCCTGCGCATACATGATCAATTCGGCGGCTTCGCGTACGGCCCCTTTGCCGCCTGTACGCTCGGTGACGTAGTGCGCGTGCTTGCGTACAAGTTCCGGTGCAGCCGGCACAGACAACGCCAGCCCGCACGCGCGCAGCACCGGCAGGTCAGGCAGATCATCTCCCATGAAGGCCGCTTCCTGTTCATCCAGATGCAGTCTTCGCAGCAGCTTCCGGTACGTGGAGAGTTTGTCCTCTACGCCTTGCAGGACGTGGGCTATACCGGTTTCCCTGGCACGAATCGTCACCGCGGCGGACTTCCGGCCGGAAAGGATCGCGAGCTGCACTCCGCTTTCTCTCAGCATCTTCAGCCCGAGGCCATCGAGAATGTGAAATGCCTTGAATACTTCGCCGGCGTCAGACAGGTAGATCGTGCCATCGGTCAGCACGCCGTCGACATCGAAGATCGCCAGTCGGATCCCGCGCGCCCGCTGCAGAATCAGCTTTTTCATGTTCTTCCTTGCCGCTAGGGGCCCGCATGCCCGCATCGGAACGTGTTGCGCCTCAGATTACCTTGGCGCGCATCAGATCATGCATGTTCAGCGCGCCGATCAGGTTTTCGCCTTCGTCAACCACCAGCAACTGGCTGATCTTCGCGTCCTCCATTACCTTGACGGCTTCCACCGCAAGCTGTTCGGGGCGCACCGTGCGCGGGTTACGCGTCATGACGGTGCTGACTGGTGTGGCGCGCATGTCTCCGACGCGCTCCAGCGTTCGCCGCAGGTCGCCATCGGTGAAGATGCCGATGACGCGCCTGCCCCCGCCCACGACTGCGGTCATGCCGAGGCCTTTGCGGGAAATTTCGAGCACGGCATCGCTGAGTTTTGCGTTCTCGACGACCGATGGCACGGCGTCGCCGGTTCGCATGACGTCGGAAACATGGGTCAGCAATTGTTTGCCGAGGCTGCCGCCGGGATGCGAGCGGGCGAAATCGTCTCGCCCGAATCCGCGTGCTTCCAGTAACGCGACTGCAAGCGCGTCGCCGAGCGCCAGCGCAGCCGTGGTGCTTGCGGTTGGCGCCAGGCCGAGCGGGCAGGCCTCCTCGCCCACGCGACCGTCCAGATGCACATCGGCTTCACCTGCGAGCGTCGATTTTGCATTTCCGGTGATCGCAATCAGTTTCGCGCCCTGCCGCTTAATCAGTGGCACGATGGTCAGCAGTTCGGCGCTCTCTCCGGAATTCGAAAGCGCGATCATCACATCCTTCTGCGTCACCATGCCAAGGTCGCCGTGACTGGCTTCCGCGGGATGTACGAAGAAGGCCGGCGTGCCGGTACTGGCCAGTGTTGAGGCGATCTTGCGGGCGATATGCCCGGATTTTCCGATGCCGCTGACCACCACGCGGCCTCTGCAATTCAGGACGATGCGCACCGCTGCAAGGAAACTGTCATCGAGCCGGGTTGCCAGTTCAGCAACCGCACGTGCCTCGATGTCCAGAACGCGGCGCGCGAGAGTGAGAGCCTGTTCAGGAGAAAGCTTGCCGACGGCCGGTTTCATGCCGCTGCAGTATAGCGCAGGGGGCGGTACGTTCCCGGTCTGCCGGCGCTTGCGCGTAGCGCCGGAAACGAAAAAGCCCGCGTGAGGCGGGCTTTCTTCGTATTGCTCAGGCTGGAGTTACAGGAGACTGGCGCCCCCGCAGTTGGTCTGGCCGCTGGTAGCCGCCCAGGTTGCCGAAGCCCCGGTTCCGGTGACGCAGGTATCCGTGCCTGTGCGCGCCGGTGCGGCGGCCGCATTGCCCTGATACTCCGAGAACTGGAAGCCGCCGGTATTGGGGGCGCCGTCGTCGACCTTGCGATCCACTTCCGTAATGATCTCCACCGGAATCTGCGCGCCAGTCTTGATGTTGTGCTTGGCGGGGCTTGGGGTGGCGGCGGTGCCTTCCCCATAGACGCCGTCGTATACCAGCTGGAAATACACCCCGTACGGGTTCACCGGGCTGGTGGTCTGCGTTTCAGTGGTCGCGCAGGTGTAAGTTCCGGTGATGAAGCCCGCCTTGGACAGGTGTTCCCACGCCAGAATATTCTCGTAGAGGCCTCCGGCCGCCGCTTCGACCCGGCCGTTGCCGTTACCGTTGCCATTGCCCACGCCGCTGGTCTGTCCGCAGCCGGAACTGCCGGAGACGCCGGTAATGTTGATGGTGGCCTGCGCGTAGTCTCCTGGCGCCGCGCGGAAGCGGTCCTGGAAGCCGAAGAATGCGGCCTTGATGCCATCCTGCTGCGCGATCAGGTTGCGCACGCGGGCGCTGGTGATCAGTTCCTGACCCTTGAGCACGCCACCGAGCAGCAGGCCAATGATGACCAGCACGATCGCGATTTCAATCAGCGTAAAACCTTTCTGGGCATTGCGTTTCATGTTTCGTCTCCAAGCATTGAGTGCTTGCCCGAACGATGCGCCAGATTCGTGCCAGCATTAAAAATGTCGATGAAACAAACGGCTACGGACGATTCAGGCAGGTCTGCCAAGTGGAAATTGCCTGGCCCGTCATGTTTAAACTTGTAAATTCATGTGGTTATCGAAACGACATGGATTTCTGAAGGGCGACCGGCAGGCTGGGCCTACGGCTGGGTAACAAGTTAACCCGACGTCGCTATCTCGACGAGGGTGTCGATTTCTCGGCGGCTTGCAGCTCATTCAGGCGTTCGGTGAGAAACCGGGCTTCGCGCGGATCGGTGACCGCACCGCTTGCCAGCAGACCGCCAAGCAGCACCCGGGCGGTTTCGTATTCGCCCATGTCCTCCAGCACAAAGATGTGCATCTGGCGGGCCCAGCCGGGAACCTCCGGATGGTCGGCGTGGCGCGCGAGCGATTGCGCGTACTTCAATGCCAGCGCAGTGTCGTTCAGGCGGTGTTTCGCCATGATTGCAGCGTGGGCGAGCCAGCGCCAACGGCGCACCGGATCCTCCAGGAACTCGCGATGCACGAAATCCAGCATCTGGCGCTGCCTTGCGGGGTCGGGCACGCGCGAGTACACCTGCGCCGCCATCATCAGCGGGTATTGTCCGTCCGGGTCGAGCCCGATGATCGCGGCAAGCCACCCTTGGACACGGCCGTAGTCCAGATCCCGGAACGGGATGCTTACGCCTGGCTGGGTGTCAAATGCCTGCAGGTAAAGCGTCAGCATCTGCGCAAGCGCGATCGGCTCGCCGAGAGCCGCCAGCCGCAGCATGGCTGCCGTCGGCGGCGGCGGCAGTTCACGCGCGTCCGCCGCGGGATGCGGCTCGACCGCCCGCAGGGCAACCTGCGCCGTGAGTGTTAAGGCAAGCAGCAGCGGAACGAATCCGGGTATGGCGGAGACCGGGCGCTCGCGCATGTTTCAGAAATTGCGCCGATACAGGTCGAACATTGCTGCAGCCAGAAGCAGGGCTGAATAGATCACGGTCTGCAATGTTGCGGTGGCGAGCGAGACGGGAACCGGTTGCGCCCCGATCAGCCAAGCGGTCTGCGCGAATGCGTCCAGACGCGGGAGGACCAGCGCAAGCAGGTCGGCAATGAAGGCAGCGGCCTGTGGACCGAATCCGCTGCCGAACAGGGAGGACGTACTCATCAACTGAATGGCAGTGATCGAGCGGGCGAGCAGGTAGAATGCCAGCACGAATGTCGCAGCTGGCATGAGCTGGGTGAAGCTGGTCATGCAGAATACCGCGAGCGCGGCGAGCAGCCAGAGCTCGAGGGTCAGCGTAAACGCCCAGGCAGCCGCATCGCGCCAGTCGGCGATCAGCGCCAAGGGTAATGCAGCGATCGATGCGGCGGCAATGCAAAGCAATGAAAAGCCGAAAAATTTGCCGAGAATGTAGCTCGCCCGGGGCAGATCGAGTGAGAGCACTAATTCCACCACCTTGTCATGGAACTCGCGGAGCAAGCCTTGCAGGACATACAGGCTGACCATGAAAACTGTCGCAACACGCAGTACGGCGGCGAGGAATCCGATTTGTATGCGTTCGCTCTCGGTGATGGCAAGCTGCTGGACGAAAAGGCTTGCGAGCCACAATCCCGCGACGACCGCCAGCAAGGTCAGGAGGAAACGGTTGCGCCAGGCTTCGAGCAGGGTGTAGCGTGCGATTGCCAGCGTTCGCACCCGGTCGTTGTGACGCGCAGACGCATGGTGAGCCAGTTTCATCAAAGTTTCGTAACGTGCGAGCGCGAGTGAGAGTGTCACGAAATGCGGGCTGAAATCAACTCGCCATCGATTCTCGGCCGTTTCATTTCCGGACTACGCCAGGAACACTGGCTTTCGCTGATGCTGCTCGCGATGCACGGCGCGCTCGCCCTCGAACTGGGCGACCCGCTTTCGCAGGCGCTGCTGGTCTCGCACTTTGGATTCTTCCTGATCTGGCAGCCGGTCTGGCGAGGCGAACAGAAACTCATGCCGGGCCATGTCGTCTTGATCCTGGTCGGCGGGACGCTGCTGGTTGCTGCCCAGAGCTGGTGGCTGATGGCGCTTTGGATATCGGTGCTGTTCTCGCTGATCGGCGGCAACATGCCGGGCATCAAGAATTTCGGGCAGCGCATGGTATCCCTGCTAGCGGCGGTTTACCTGCTGGCAGTGCTGCTGATGTGGGTGCTCCCTCGTCTGTTTGAGGACCAGTCCTTTCCGGACATCGTCCATTCCGTGATTCGCTATGGCCTGATCCTTCCGCTCATCGCCATCTTTTTCATTCGGGTGGAACGGTCGCGCTTCCAGTCGAACTACAAGGTCGACCTGTTCTACAGCGTGCTGCTGTTCCTGATGGTGGTGGTGCTGGTCCTCGGGTCGTTTGCGATCAAGCAGGTGAGCTCGGGCAACTATATCGTTGCACTCTCGCAGGCACTGTTCATCATCGCGGTGTTTCTGCTGGCATTGTCCTGGTTGTGGGATCCGCGCGCCGGGTTTTCCGGAATCGGCCAGCTGTTGTCGCGCTATTTCCTCAGTGTGGGCATTCCGTTCGAACAATGGATGCACAGCCTCGCAGGCTTGGCGGACCGCGAGCGCGATCCCGACAAGTTTGCGATTCTGGCGGTGCATGAGATGGCGGGGCTGCCCTGGCTGTCAGGTGTGCGCTGGCGGGCGGCCGGTACCAGCGGCCAGGTCGGAGACCAGACCCGGCATTTGACCGAATTCAGCTTCGGCGGATTGGCGCTCACCGTATATACGCGCTGGTCGCCCGGCCCGGCGCTGGTCATGCACATCCGCCTGCTGGCCCACCTGCTCGGTGACTACTATGAGTCGAAGGTGCGAGAGCAGGAGCAGCGCCGCAACGCCTACATGCAGGCGATATATGAGACCGGATCGCGGCTAACCCATGACGTCAAGAACCTGTTGCAGACACTGGGGTCGCTTTGTTCTGCGGCAGAAACCAGCAACGAAACCGATGCCGAGGCGGTACGGTTACTGATGCAGCGCCAATTGCCACAGATCACGCACCGCTTGCAGATTACCCTCGACAAGCTCAACAGCAAGCCGGCGCCGGTCGTGCAGATGGCCGATGCGCAAGTATGGTGGACCGGTTTCAAGCAGCGCTTTGCGCATGAACGCGTGATGTTCCCGGAAACGGAGTTTCCGACTGGTGCCAGTCTTCCTGCCGAACTGTTCGAGGGAGTTGCGGAGAATCTGCTGCAGAATGCGCTGGAGAAACGCAAGGTGCACGCTGGGCTCGACATTTCTGTGACTCTGACCTGGAGCAATGGCGGCGCCGTGTTAACAGTCAGCGACAACGGCGATCCCGTGGCGCCGGATGTCGCGCGCCAGTTGTTCGAAGCACCCGTCGCGTCCGAGAGCGGGCTCGGTGTGGGTTTATATCAGGCGGCGCGGTTCGCCCGCGAACAGGGCTACGAACTGCACATCGATTCCAACGAGCGCGGTCGCGTGTGTTTTGCGCTGGAGCCGCGAAAGGCCGCCAGCTGAAGGATCAGGGCAGCCGCCCTGCCGCCACCATGCGTGCCATCAGCACGTTCGGCGAGATCCACGCGACGATATCGTCGAATTCACCTCCGGCTGCAGCAACGTTTCCGGTTCTCGTGCGAATCCAGTAGTCAATTTCGCTGGTGGCGTTCTCGTATTCGTCGAGCCCGGTACCCCAGCCTGCGGGCACTGCACGCACATTTCCGCCTTCGCCGGTCGCGCCATGAGCGTTGCGTCCGTGCGACAACACCACGACTGGAATCTCGCGTGGACTGGCGTTGGTCAGGTTGACCGCAACGCCTGCGCTGTCTCTTGTACGTATCAGGATGTCGCCCTGGTCGGCCAAGGAGAACAACGCATTGGCATCGGCAAAGTCAGGATCAACGCTGTATCGATAGAGGTTACCCCACGGATCGAGCGGCGTTATGCCCAGCGTGATCCACGGCAGAAATCCGGTTCGCGTGGGGTTGCCGCTCCCGTCATCAGTACAGGCACCTGCGGTGCGGTTCTCGGTACCGATCGTGGCGGAGAACGCGGGACACGGAAAGTATCCGTTGATGGCGGCGAACCCGATCAGGGCTTCCTTGACTTCCGCCAGACGTTTCTCGGCTTCGGCAAATTGTCTTTGCTCGATCTGGGTCGTCAGCGGGACCAGGATGCTGCTCAACAACAATGTAATCACCAGCACTGCCACCGCAATCTCGATCAGGGTGAAACCGCGCTGGCGCTCGATGCGTCCAATGGCCGGATGGTTTTGCGGCACCATCACTTCGGTTCGCAGCTTGCCAGTTCGTTCATGACCGGAGTGCATTTCTTGTCGTCGAGATTGTCGATGCACGGTTTCTTGATGAAATCTTCGGCCGCATCCCGGCATTTCTTCTTGCAGTTGCCCTTGATGCGGTCACGAATGTCCTTGCATTCCTGAATCGCCTCCTCTTTCGGGCCCTTGCCGTCGGGGTTCTTGCAGTTGTTCTGCTTCGGGTCAGATGAGTCCTGGTACGAGAGCAGCAGCAATCCGTCCGACTCGCAATTGGTCGGCGGCGGGCTGGCAGAGCAAGGTTGATTGACTGAAAGGGTCGAGTCGGCGCAGACGGTAACCAGGATGTCGTTGCCGGCAGTGCGGGAAAAAATCCCCCAGTCCGCATCGCCCGGGCCGCTCGCCAGGAAGGCGGCCAGATTCTCCCCTTCCAGATAGTTCGCCGGATCGCCCTTCTCGGGGCTAGTGTAATTTGCATTGGTGTTGCGGCTCTGCGCGTCACGCCGCTCGCCAGCGAAAATCAGGATGGCCGCATAGGGGCCGTCTCCATCGACCGTCAGGCATTCCCCGAAGTCGCAGGGGTTTGGCTGCGTCGAGTTTGGCGATCCCGGCTGGTAGGGTTCCGCGACGGCGTAGAAAAAGTGATCCTTCCAGTTTTTCCAGAACCACTCCACGTTTGCCCAGCCAGGACAGCTGCCGAGAACGTTGGGCAGGCGCCCGACCAGCGCCCCGCTTTGCGAGGCGTAGTTGGCGTCCGGGTGGTAGTTGGTCAGCGCGACCGGCGCAGCCCAGGAAAACTGGTTGCTGTTTGCGAGCGCCTGCTGGGCGAGGCAGTTTGCCGCAAAGCCGAGCACGCCCGTGTCGGCATCGGCGAGCCGAGAAACGAAATCTGAACGTTTCGCCACTTCGCGCCAGATTTCCTCGGCGGTGATGAAAATCAGCCGGTCGTTGAAGTTATGGTTCGGGTCGGCGACCTGATCCGAATTCAGCGCCGCGATGACGCTGGACAGGGCGTTTGCCGTTGTGGATGGCGTCGCGTTGTTGATGCCGCTGGCCGTGTCGGAATCCAGGTAGTTCGAGCCGGTGTAGTTTCCGCCGCAGGTCGTCGTCCCGGAGACGGTGCTGCGGTCCTGTCCGGGCAACACTGCGCCTGGACCGAAGATGACCGCAGCGGCCCGATTGGTGGGCGAGGACCCTGCCAGGCGCGTCGTGCCATCCGGCGCCAGTACTTCGATCAGCGCGTTGCTGTCCCAGTTGAGCAGATGCGACTTCGTGCCGGACTTGAAGTTGCCGGATACCGCGTACCAGAGGCACTCGTTTGCAGAGTCACGCAGGGCAGGCAACCCAAGCGTCTTCCACGGCAGCCGGCCGATCGACGTGACGTCCCGCGCACCGCAGGCGCTTTCCTCGTTGCCTTCGGGGATCACTGAAACGACGGTATCCGGGCACGGCTGGTATCCGAACTGGTCATTGCCGGAGCCCTGGCGCTCGGGGTACGCCGTCGCATAGCCGAGCAGGGCGGATTTGGCCCGGGCCAGTGCCTCCCCGGTCTGGCGATCGGCTTCCTGCTGGCGAGAGAGTGTTCCCGCCAGCCCGAGCACCAGAATGGTAACCAACAGCCCGGCCAGTGCCAGCAGTACCGTGGCGGCAACGCCGGCTTGCAGCTTGCGCGCTCTTGGCGGGACTCGCAGCGATGCCGTTATGCCCATCGCTCAATTCCGGTCGCCGTCCACCGGGGCATAAGGCTCGCGTACGGTCCCGGTTCTGCGGTCCAGCGTCTGGCCCACGCGCACTTCGATCGGAGACTGTGTGCCGCGGGGCTGGACGCGGACGGTAGCGGGGTCGGCCATGTCGATGATGATGCGAACGTCGTCCGGCTGGTCGCGATGGTATGGCTTGCCGTCTATCCAGACCGTGCGTTCGCCGTCGCTCCGAGTCACCACGCCGCCGAGACGCAGTTCGCGGGGTGCCGGCGGGGGCGCCGGGCGGCGCGGCGCGGTGGCCGCAGCAGCCGGCTTCGGCGCGGGTCGTGAAATTGGCGCGCCGGCATCCAGTGCGGCGCGTTGCTTGGGCGTGAAGAACAGCCTGCCGAGCCCTTCCTCTGCTGCGATGGCCTGGCCAGTGACGCCGAGCACCAGCACCAAGCTTACTGCGAGAGAGGACATGCGCATCATGTAGCGGGCTCCTGATCGGGTGCGACCGTGATCCACCGGATCTCGCAGCGAGCCGTCAGGTTCGCCCGGCGCGGAGCCGGGGATGCCGAACCAGGGGCGGGCTGCAGGCTGCAGGAGTCGACCGCGAAGATTCCGGCGCGCTTGTTTTCCATTGCCTGCAGGAAACTCAGGAGATCGCCTTCGTGTGTCACGCCGAAAGTAAGCTGCATGGTCGACTGCCGCAGGCGTTGCGCGATGCCGGCCGACTCTGCGGCGCGCGCGTACGCACTCTGTGCATCGATCCGGTATTCGATGCCATACAACCCCGTGCTGGCGTCGGCATCGCGCAGCGCTTCGATCCAGGCGATGCGCCGTTCTGCGCCGATGAAACCTTCCTGCACCAGTTGCCGGTACTCTGGCAGATACTTCAGAATCGTCGCCCGCTCGTCATCGGAGCGCTGGTATCGGTTGCGCGCATCTTCGAGTGCGGATTTCTGCGCGCGCAATTTCGCCTCTGCGCCGGACAGCCGGGATTCGGATCCGCCCACGATGAACCACGCGAACGCAAGCGCAACGGCCAGCGCCAGTGCAGGCACTCGCAGGGGCAGCAGGTCTTTCGCCGCGATGTTGGTCATGGTCTATATTCCCTTGCGGAACCGGATCGCCACCTGGAACTCCGCCATATCGGTGCGGCGGTCACCGGCAGTCGTGCCGGAGAGGCCGGCGTCCGAACTCACGTCGACCGGCAAGCGGACAACCCGGACTTCCTTTACCCGTTCATTGGCCGCCAGCCGCGCGGCGAAATCCTGAATCCCGTTCAGTACGGCCCGGTAATCACCCGAATGCCCCCTGACCTCCGCAGTGATCAGCGCCGCCTGAAATGTCTGCGTACCGGGCGTGGCGGAATCGTCGGCTCGCCATGCGCCTTCCAGCGCAGCGGCTTTGTCGCCGTGGTGCCATTCGAACTGCTTAAGGGCAATATCCGGCAGCGCATCGAGGGCACGGCTGACTACGACCATCATGGTGCCCGGCATACGCAGTTCCGCACGGATCCGGTTGGCGGCCTCGACCGTATCGCGAAGCTCGAATGCGGATACCGGGGATTCGGGAAACTGCGCGGTCACTTGTCGATACAGCGACTCGTACCGTTGCGCGTCACGCGCGAGTTGCTGGATCTCGTCTTCCATCTGCGACATGCGGTAGCTGTTTACGCCGGCCCATACGACCGCGCCAACAGCGCAAGCGGCAGCGGTGGCAAATACAATCTGCCGTGCACGGTACACCTGGAAGCCGGTCTCGACCGCGGGTGGTGCAAAGTCTGGCGGCGTCTTGCCGATGGCCAGCATGTACAGGTGCAGCGCATCTGGAAACTCGGCGAGCGTCGCGACCGGTATGCCGATGCGGCTCGAGATTTCTTCGCGGTCAAGGTGCAGGCAATGGATGTTGGGGCGTTCGCGGCTGACTGCCGTGGCCAGGTTGCCGAGCGAGCTGTCATGATCGAGAATCAGCGCGGTGACGGTGTCGTCTACATGGGTGACCGTCAGCGCGTCCAGGTACATGCGGGTATTGCCGATCTCCTCGGCAAAGAAGGACTCGCCGCTGTCCGGCATGCTGCGTGTGCCGGTCAGTCGGCTAAGGCGGAACTGCAGGTTCTTGCAAAAGGTTTGCCGCAGCCCGGCGCCAGTCTTGCTGACGATCAACAGATTGGGTTCTTGCAGTTTCAGCCGCTCGATCAGGGACAGCATGACCATCGGCAGCGGATGGATACCAGCTACCGGCGTACGATGCAAGTCGATTGCCCGCAGCCATGGTGCTAGCTGTTCGGGGTCCGTTAGCGCGGAGAAAAGATAGCGGTCTTCGCGCCGCTTTCCGGCAATGCTGCCCTGAACCGACCACGCGGCGTAGGGGGTTGCGCGGTACAACTGCCGTAGCTTCCGGTTTGCCATCTGCGCGCGATCGCGTGGCGATGCATGCGGCAACGTTTCAAAGCGGTAATCCTCGTCCAGTGTGTCGACCATGATGCGCACGGGCAATCCGCGTGCTTCACGCAGATAGTTGCCGAACGCAATCAAGCCGTCCTGGTTATTCTCGAAACGGCGGATGGCAGTCAGCCGGCGTTGCCGCCAGACAGCGACGGTGGCCTGATCTGCGGCGATGCACAACAACAGTTTCGCGGCCATAAATCTTAGAATTCCACGTGTCCGAGTATGTCGTAAATGGGCGTCAGCACCGAGAACAGGATCAACGCAAGCACGATGCCAAGCACCAGTGTCAGCATCGGTTCCAGCAGCTTAAGTGCCCTGTCTACGGACTCCCTGACATCCCGATTGTAGAAATACGTAACATTCATCAGCGCGGTGTCCAGCGCGCCAGTGTTTTCGCCGACGCGCAGCATGCGGGTCACGAGCGGCGGAAACATGCCGAGATTCTGGAATGCCTCGCTTAGACTCTCCCCGGCGTTGATCTGCTGGCCGGCGCGGCGCAACCCATCGGCCACATACCGGTTACCGACGATCTCCTCGCTGGTTCGCATTGCGTCGAGAATGGTGATGCCGGACCGGTACATCAGCGCAAAGAAGTTGGCAAACCGGGCCAGCATGATCTTCTGCAGAATCACTCCGATCACGGGGATCTTCAGAAGAAGGTAGTCGAACATGAGCCGCGCGCGCGGATTGACCTGCAGCGTCAGCGTGACGCCACTGATCGCCAGCACCGGAACGACGAGCAGCAGCCACCAGAAGCGTACCGTGAAATCGGAGAGGCCGATCAGGATCCGTGTCTGCAACGGCAGTTCCATGCCCATAGTCGTCAGCAGCCCGACCACCTGCGGCACCAGGTAGATCAGCAGGAACACAATGACCCCGCTTACGACCGCCAGCACAAGTGACGGATAGATCAGCAGCTTGCGCGTCTGCGATACCAGTTCGTCCTGCCATTTGAGGGTTGCGCCGAGGCTTTCAAATACTTCAGTCAGCCGACCTGCCAGTTCACCCGCGCGCACCAGGCTGACAAAGACCGAGCCGAATACCTGCGGGAACGCAGCCATTGCCTGCGACAGCGTCTTGCCGCCTTCGATATCCTCGAGCACTGAGGTGAGCACCTCGCGGAAGCGTGGATTGTCCATGCCCTCGCGCAGGTCGCGCAACCCTTCGATCAGCGGGATGCCGGCCTGCGACACCTGCTCCATGTCGAAGCAGAACGTGATCAGGTCCTGGCGCGTGATGGTGCCGCGGGCGATCACCGAAGCATTGCGCGACAGCGCGCGGAACGTGATCAGGTCCAGCCCCATTTTCTTCAGGCGCAGTTCGAGGTCGATGTCGTTCGCTGCGTCGATACGCCCATGGGCGTAGCGCCCTTCGCGGTCTATGGCCTTGTACTGGAATGCCGGCATGGATCGGTTTGCGGTTGCCTGTGCCGGGCCTCAGGTCACGCGCCGGGTGAGGTCGATTGCGCGCGCCACTTCCGCGAGGCTGGTCACGCCCTCGACAACCCGCTGGATACCCTCTTCGGCGAGCGGTCGGAAGTCCCTGGACAACGCCAGCTCGCGTAACTCGCGCGGAGAGGCCCTGCGGGCAACCAGTTCGTCCAGATCGTGATCCATATGCAGGATTTCCATGATGGCCGCACGTCCCTTGTACCCGCGGTGATTGCATTTTGGGCAACCAACCGGGCGAAACAATCTCAGGTCAGGGTCAATCTCGTGGCCCAGCAGCTGCCTTTCCTCGGTGTTGGGCAGATAGGCTTCCTTGCAGTTCGTGCAGAGCACCCGCACCAGGCGCTGGGCGATTATGCCGATGATGTTGCCTGCCATGATGTCGGGCACGATGCCGATGTCCAGCAGACGCGGAAATGCGCCGAGCGCCGAGTTCGTGTGCAGCGTGGTGAAAACCTGGTGACCGGTCATTGCGGCGCGAAACGCCATTTCCGCAGTGTCCTGGTCCCGGACCTCGCCGACCAGGATGATGTCCGGGTCCTGACGCATGATCGAGCGGATGCCATTGGCGAAGTCCACGCGCGCACTCTCGTTCACCGAGGTCTGGCGCATCAGTGCCACCGGGTACTCGACCGGGTCCTCGAGCGTCATGATGTTCACGGATTCGACATTGAGCTTCGCCAGCAACGAATACAGCGTGGTGGTCTTGCCGCTGCCGGTGGGGCCGGTGATGATGAGGATGCCTTCGGGCCGTGCCAGCATCAGGTTGAGCTTTCCCATCACCGGCTTGGGCAGCCGCATGTGCTCGAGAGAGATGATGGATTTTTCACGATCCAGCACCCTCAGGACGATGTTCTCGCCCCATATGGTCGGCTGCGTCGACACGCGAAAGTCGATCGGCCGGCCGTTCAGGTTCAGGGACAGCCGCCCGTCCTGCGGTGCGCGCGTTTCGGCGATGTTCATGCCGCTGATTACCTTTATCCGCACGGCGATTCCGGGCCAGTAGTTCTTGTGCAGGCTGCGGACCTGTTCCAGCACGCCGTCGATGCGATAGCGGATGCGCAGGAACGCATACTCCGGTTCGAAATGGACGTCAGAGGCGCCGCGTTTCACGGCATCCACCAGCAAGCCACCGACCAGGCGCACGATCGGCTGCGTGTATTCGTCGCCCGCCGCGCCCTGCTGCAGGCTCTGGTAGTCGATCTCGCCGGTTTCGATTTCGCGCAGGATGCCGTCGACCGACAGCTCGTGCCCATAAAACTGGTCGATATGTTCGTCCAGCTGCGCTTGTCCGGCCAGCACGGTTTTGAGCTGGATGGTACTACCCAGCATGACCCGCAGCTGGTCCAGCGCTACGACGTTGAAGACTTCGGTGATCGCGACGATCAGTAGATTCTGTTCCGCATCGTAAGCAATCGGCAGCAGGCGGTGGCGGCGGGCGAACTCCTGCGGGACCAGCTTCAGCGCTTCGGCATCGACCAGCACTTGCGTGAGATCGATGCTCTCCTGGCCGATGGTCCGCGCCATGATGTCGCGAATCACGGCCTCGGTGACGAAGCCGAGGCGGACCAGCAGCCGGCCGATCGGGATGTTCTGGCTCTTCTGCTCGGTGAGCGCGATACGCAGCTGGTCCTGCGTAATCAGCCCTTGCTGGACGAGCAACTCACCCAGGCGAAGCTTCTTGCGTTGCTCGGCCACGCTAAGCGCTTCCTTTCAGGGTTACTCGACCCGCGCGGACAGCTGGCCTACGCGCTGGATCGCCAGATCCTGGTCGAAGTTGGCCCGGCCCTTTCGGAAGGACAGGTCGAGCGCCTTGCGGTAATGGTCCAACGCAAGACGAGGCTGTCCGAGATGTTCCAGGCCGACGGCGAGGTTGAAGGTGTAATCCGGATTGTCCGGCTGCAGCTGTACAGCCTGGAAATAGGCCTGTTGGGCGCCGGGCCATTTCCCTTGTTCCGCGTACAGGTTGCCGAGCGTGAAATAGACGAAGGCGGACGGTTCGCGGGCGAGCAACAGCTTGAGACGCGACTCCGCGGCGAGCGGGTCGGCGCCCCCGATCAATGTTATCAGCCCGGCCTGCGCATGCGAATTGCGCGGCTCTGCCTCCAGCACGCGGCTGAAGTAGCGACCGGCGTCGTCCGGGCGATTCTCCTTCAGGGCAATGGCGCCGAGACCGAGGAGGGCGTCAATATTGCGCGGCTCGGTGCGCACCACTTCGTTGTAGAGCATCTTGGCTCGCGGGTAATCTCCGGCTTCCAGCGCCTCGTACGCGGCCATCAGGGTCGGATCGACTGGAACCAACCCTCACGCCTGACGCCGTACGGCGATACTGTCGCCGCGCGCGGCGTCCGGAGAAAGTGCGGTCACGGCATCGGTGGCCGGGCCGATCTCGACGGTTTCCACCTCATTCGTAGTTGATGCCGCGGCAGTCGATGCTGCAGTGCGTGTCTGCACCGGTGCGGCTTCTGCAGCTTGCGCTCGCACCGCTTGGGACGGCGCAGGCGCTACGCGCGTCGTGGCGGAAGCCTGGCGTCTAGCCGGGCGCGACGGGGGTTCAGATGGTGCGGATGTCGCCGCGGTGGCTGAGGGCTGGTTGCGGGTGCCGGCCGGACTTTCAACGCGCCCGGCGCTCGCCAGTGCCTGCTCCCCGGTCGACGGCGCCGGATCGATGCTTGGCATGCCGCTGACCTTGGCCTCGGCTTCGGCGATCGATGCCGGCTCGGCAGGCGGGGGCGCCTCTGCGTGGATCGGTGAGGCGGGTGGTCCCGGCGGCGGAGACCGCAGTACGCCCGGATTTGCGATCTGGAGGTACACATATGTCCCATAGCCGATCGCAAACAGGATGGCCGCGCCTATCAGAACCAGCATCGGGCGGTCGCGCACCCGGTCTAGCAGGCCGGAGGAAGGTGCTTCCGTGGCGCGCAGGACCTTGGCTGCCTGCGCTGGCGTCGGCCCCCCGTGTGCCGTCAGGTCCTCGTCGCGCAGTTCCGGCTCCGACAGCGGCTCGAGCGTCAGCGACGCGTCGGTGCCCGTTTCCGAGCCCTGTCCGTCCGTGCCTTCACGATTTTTGGAGGCTTTTTGCAACGCCTGAAGCAGCAGGCTCATGGATTCCGGCCGCTGGGGTCAATGTCGGGTAGAAACCGCTGGAAATACTTGAGCTCGTCGCTGTCCAGGGAGGGGTTGTTGATGACCGTCGGCTTGAGGAAAACGATGAGCTCGGTTTTCCTGACTTCTTCGTCCCGGAAGCTGAACGCCTCGCCGATGCGCGGGACTGAACCCAGTCCCGGAATCTGGTCGCGGTCGCGGCGTACGTCGTCCTGCATCAATCCGCCAAGGATCACGGTCTGGCCACTGCTAACTTGCAACATCGATTCCATTTCCCGCACCTGGATTTCCGGTACCTGGTTCTGGATCGGCTCTGTAAGCGGGGCGCCTGTGCCATCCAGGCGAAGTGCCGGGTTCGGATCATTGATGAAGCGCACGACCCGGGAGATCGTCGGGCGCACCGTCAGGTTGACCGTCCCCGATTCAGTGACCTGGGGCAGCACCGACATGATCAGGCCGACAGGAACCGTACGTGCAGTGGTGCTGAACGTGGTGATCGCGGCGACATTCGCGCTGGCGGTGGTTTCCGCGTCAATCTCGAAATAAACGACATTGTCGACCACCTTGAGAATCGCCGACTGGTTGTTCAGCGCCATCAGTTTCGGGCTGGAGAGCACGCGGGTGTTGCCGAATTGCTCCAGCATGCGGATCGAGGCGGCGATATTACCTACCTCCGACGTCGGATTCGTATATCCGATCAGCATACGCGGCGCAGCACCCAGATTGGTTCCGAGCATCTCCTGTCGGAACGTGAAACCCGTGTTCCCGGCGATCCGGCTCCAGTCCACGCCGGCCTGGTAGGCGTTCGACAACTGCACCTCGGCAATCGTCGCTTCGATCAAAACCTGCCGTTCCGACGCTGATGTAACGCTGTCCAGGTACTGTTGCACCAGCGCGTGCTGTTTTTCCGTGCCGAGCACGGTCACCGTTCCGGCGACCGGATTGACGACGATTTCATCCTTCGCTTGAGTCCTTGCGACCGGCTCGGCGCCGAAGGCGGTGCTGAACAGGGAAGGGGCGTTCTCGCCTGCACGGGCGACCGCTTCCGCCTGTGCGATTCGTTCCAGACGCGCTGCGCGCTCCGCTTCGCCCCGGACCGCTCGCTGTTCGGATGTCTCCGTGAGCGCCTTGGTCGCTGCGAGAATGCTCGAAATATTCTCGTTAAGAATTTCCCAGAAGTTGTTTCTCGAGGATGAATCCACCTGCGTCGACGACGCGCTTGCGCTTTGCGCCCCCCCGGTAGCTTGCCCGGACTGACCCGACGCGGACCCGCTGGTGATGTCGCCCGATACGCCGATCGAGGCGCTGGTGTTCCGGGTGACGTTGACGTAATTGACCCGGTACGTTTTGAAAAACGGCGTATCCGGCGCGACGACGATGGTTTTGCCTTCGGTGCGGTAGCGGATATTGGTCTGCTGGGCGATGCGCTCGAGGATCGCGGGCAGGGTTTCATCGATTGCGTTTAGACTGACCAGCCCCTGCACCCCGGGGTGTACGTCCATGTTCTGCTTGGTGTCGCGCGAGAGCGCGAAAAGCAGCTCTTTTACGGGCACCTCGTTTACTACCACGCTGTAAGTCGGGGTCCGTACCTGCGGTCGGGGCGGCGGCACGAAATCGCTTACCGCGACGGGCGGTAGGACCCTGTCTTCCTTGGGCAATGTCGGCACGCGCTCGGCGCTGAGATGGCCCTCGGACGGCGGAACTGTGGGTTTGTACGCGCAGGCGGAAACCGCTAATGCAAACAATAAGCCGGCAAGGCGCATCGCGCAGAAATTGCGTGCAGCTGGCGGCGTCCGTTTGACGTTCGTCGACCGTGCAACCGCGAGCCTGGTTTCCTCCCGCATCATCGTGACATGTGACTTCATGCTGGCACCTGCAAGCCCATCCCCCGAGCAGCAAGCGCAATCCAGCGCCATTCAGGAATTTTCCATCCCGATCTCGGCGCGAATGCCCCTGATGGTCCGAAAATAGGGGCGGTTAGATTTCAACTCTTCCGGAAGCCGCTCAATCTCCGCATTGGCTTCCCTGCGGCTTGCGAAACTGCCGTACACGACAGTCATCGACGGCCGTTCTCTAGCGACGGTACGGTACACAAATACATCATTGATCTCAAGATAATTACCAATAATGTTCAGATGATTTCTCAGGAGTTCCGGGTCCGGGGCGCCCAGCAGTTGCACGGTGTATCTGTCGCCTTCCATATTTTCCAGCCAGCGTTCGGTCGCCAGCAATCTCTGTTCCAATATGTCGGTCGGCCCGGTTGGCTGCGATGCTTCCGGGGGCGGCGACGCGGGCGTCGGCGCTACGGCGCCCCAGGATGACGCGGTTTCATCGGAACCCATGGCGGGCGCGGCCGGCGCAGCCGATTGCTGCAACGTCTCTTGCGGGTTGGCAGAAACTGCCGCGGATGCGCCGGAGTCCGGGTGTGGCGGGTCGGATTGAATGAAACTGAAAGCGATCATTCCAAGCACGCCGCCCGCGATCAGGCCGCCGAGCGCGTAGGCCAGACGTGGGGTTTGTTGTCGCGCCTTGACCGAGTTTGAGAACTCGCTGTCCGCAATGGCGGACTTCACGTGCCTGGCAGAAACGTTGTGCGTGCCGTCGGCAAATGCCGCCAGGAGCGTTTTGTCGGCAATGATGTTGATGCGGCGGGTCAAGCCCTCGCTTGCGCGCGCGATCTGATCAACGACGCGCTTGCCGAACAGGTCGGGCCCCCGGTACCCGGCAGCCTGCAACCGGAAATTCACATAGGCGCGGACATCTTCGCCGGTCAGCGGGGTCAACGGGAAGCTGTGGGTGATGCGCTCGCGCAGTTGCCGGATTTGCGGCTGCCGGAGATTGTCGTCCAGTTCGGGCTGACCGAACAGCACGATCTGCAGGAGTTTGTGTTCCTTGGTCTCGAGATTGGACAGCATGCGGATTTCCTCGAGCGTGGGCAGCGGCATGCCCTGGGATTCCTCGACGAACATGACGACCTGCTTTCCCTGTGCATGGCGTTCCAGCAGGTAATCGTTCAGCTTGTGCATGACCTCGAGGCGACTGGCGTCCTTTGCGATCAGCAGCTGAAGCTCGAAGGCGATCGCATGCAGAATCTCCTCCGGGGAAACATTCGGATTCGCCAGGTAGATCGTTTCAACGTTGTCTTGCAGCCTGGCCTGCAGCATCCGGCACAGCATGGTCTTGCCACTGCCGACTTCGCCGGTCACCTTGATGATGCCTTCACCGTGCGAGATCGCGTAAATCAACGCTTCCAGGATGGCGCCGCGATTACCACCCTCAAAGAAAACCTCGGTGTCCGGGGTGATCCTGAACGGAGGGTGCGAAAGCCCAAAAAAGGCGTAATACATCTACTCCTCCTGCGCGGCCTGCTCGTAGGCCTGCATGCGACTGTAAAGTGTCGTGCGGTGGATCCCCAGCAGGCGTGCCGCCTGGCTCAAGTTGCCGTGGGTCAACTCCAGCGCTGCCTCGACGTAGCTGCGTTCCATTTCCTTCAGCGTCAGATCCAGGCTGAACTGACGGTTTGACTGCAAATGCCGTCGTGCCGCCTCCATCAGCCCACGGAAATCGTTCGGCTCAGACAGGGGCGGCGGGACGGTGGACTCTTCCCAGTCCAGCTCGGCGACTAGCTGCTCCGCCGAGACGTCGCTGTCGGCGTACTTTGTTGTGAGCCGGATCACGATGTTGCGGAGCTCCCGGACATTGCCCGGAAACGCGTATTCCATCCATGCATTTTTGCTCTGCGCGTCCAGTCTGAAACGCGCGACACCGGCCTGCCTGGCATAGAAATCCGCAAAGTGATCGAGCAGCGCCAGCTTGTCCTCGTTCATATCCCGCAACGGCGGCACCTGGATGGTGAAAACCGACAGGCGATGGTAGAGGTCGCCCCTGAATCGCCCGGCTTTCACCTCCTGTCGCAGGTCGCGGTTGGTTGCCGCAACGACCCGTGCACTGCTCAACCTGGTCTGGGTCTCCCCGACCCGCTGGAACTCGCCGTTTTCCAGCACCCGCAGCAGCTTGGCTTGTAGTTCGAGCGGCAGTTCGCCAATCTCGTCCAGGAACAGCGTGCCTTCATGGGCGTCTTCGAAGTAACCGGCACGGGGAGCCGTCGCGCCGGTGAATGCACCCTTGCTGTAACCGAACAGGGTCGGCTCGACCAGAGTCGGCGATATCGCCGCGCAATTCAGGGCCAGAAAGGCCTTCGTCGCCCGCGGGCTCTGGCGGTGAAGTGAGCTCGCTACCAGTTCCTTGCCGCTGCCCGACTCGCCCTCTACCAGTACCGGGAAAGGGGAGCCGGCGTACTGGGTGATCTGCTGGTGAAGCTTGCGGATCGCCGGGCCGCTGCCGACCAGTCCGGTTTCCGTATCCGCCGCCTGATGTTCTGCGGCTGCAACCTCCCGGGTCTTGGCGAGCAAGGCCTTGAGTACTTCCGGCTCGCAGGGCTTGGCGACGAATTCGATGGCGCCGAGCGTTCGCGCATAGCGCGCGTTGGCTTCGTCGCTTTGCCCCGACAGCACAAGAATCTTCATGTCGCGGGAGTGCGCCAGCAGCTCCTGTATCAGCCGGAATCCCTCGTCAGGGCGATGTGGGCTCGGGGGCAGGCCGAGGTCGATCAGGGCGAGTGCGGGCGGCCTGTCCAGCTGCCGCAGCAGGCTCTTCACCTGTGCCCGCGATTCGGCCACATGGACGTCGTAATCCTTGCCGAGAACGAAATGCAGCGTGTCGGTGATCAGCGGATCATCATCGACGATCAGCAGATCAGGTCTGGCGGCGGGTGTGTCCACTGGATGTGGTTCGGTCATGACAATCGACAGAGGCGCTTAGTGTGCCAGAAAAACCTTGAATGTCATATAGTTGTCTGTTGTTCATGCAATACATTCGAGGTAAGCGCTTTCCAGTGTGCTGGCTCCGTATCGATCCTTGAGTGCGGACGGGGGGCCGACATAGCGCACCTCGCCCTCGTGCAGAACCGCCATCTGGTCACATAACTCCTCCACGTCCGCGAGGGTGTGGGAGGTGAGAAACACGGTCCTGGCTTGTGACTGCAGTTGGCGCAGATGCTTCTTGAGCAGTGCACGCGCCTTGGGGTCCAGCCCGCTGGTGGGCTCATCCAGCACCAACAGGTCGCGGCCGCTCATCAGGCAGGCTGCCAGCCCCAGCTTCTGCGTCATGCCCTTGGAAAACGCGCGTACCGGCTTGGCCAGCGCTTCACCTGCAAGGTCCAGCGCCTGCAGGGTGGCGGCCGTTTGGTCTGTGTCGAAGCCGCGTCCATACATCTGCATCATGAGTCGAAGGAAATCCTCCCCTGTCAGGAAGTACGGTGGTACGAAACGCTCCGGCAGGAAGGCAAGCCGCCCGCGTGCGGCGGTGTGTGTGCTGGGCTCGCCAAATATCTCGATCTCCCCCTTGTCGAAGCTGCAGAAATCGAGCAAGCATTTGATCAGCGTAGTCTTGCCGGCGCCGTTTGCCCCGACCAGCCCGAAGATGGTGCGGGCGGGCACTTCGAGCTGCAGATCGCGCAACGCAGCCAAACTGCCGTATTGTTTGCTTACGTCGGCGAACCGGATCGCGGTCTCGGAGCGGTTTTGCATCTGACCCATGTCTCTAAGCGGTTCGGTCGCGCAGAATTGCACGCAATTTCAATGATGCGCAAGCCCTGTGTTCTGTGATTCCATCCGGTCTCCGTTAGAATGCGCACTCATGATCCTGAACGTCGCTCACGTGCAGCCTGAACACCTCGTCGAATTCTCCCAGGTTGATTTCGCTTATGGCGCGACGCCGTTGCTGCGGAATATCAACCTGCGCTTCCCGCGCGGAAAAGTCATCGCCATCATGGGTGGCAGTGGCTCCGGAAAGACCACGCTGCTGCGGCTGATTGGCGGCCAGCTGTCGCCGCGGCGGGGAGCGGTGCAGGTTGACGGCAAGACGGTGCATACGCTCTCGCATGGCGGTCTCTACCGGCTGCGCCGGCGCATGGGCATGCTGTTTCAGTTCGGCGCGCTCTATACCGACCTGAGCGTGTTCGAGAACGTGGCCTTTCCGCTGCGCGAGCACACGACGTTGCCAGAGCCGATGATTCGGGATCTGGTGCTAATGAAGCTGCAGGCAGTCGGACTGCGGGGCGCGCATGCCCTGAAGACGTCAGAACTTTCCGGTGGCATGGCCAGGCGCGTGGCGCTGGCGCGCGCAATCGCGCTCGATCCGATGCTGATCATGTACGACGAGCCTTTCACCGGCCTGGATCCGATCTCGACGGCGGTGATCGCCAACCTGATCCGCCGGCTGAACGATGCGCTTGGAGCGACTTCGATCGTGGTCACCCATGACGTCGAGGAGTCGTTCAGGATCGTCGATTATGTTTATCTGATTGCCGGCGGCGAGATCGTGGCCGAAGGAACGCCGGCGCAGGTCATGGAATCGACCGAACCCTATGTGCGCCAGTTCGTCAATGGGGAGACGGACGGGCCGGTGCGCTTCCATTACGAGGCGCCGCCTTACCGCGTGGATCTCGGGTTGGAAACCGAATCATGAACGGCATTGTGCGCGCACTGCGGCTGGTGGGCCGCCTCACGGTGAACGGCATCTGGCGCCTTGGAGCCGGCACCCGCTTCATGGGCATCGTGCTGATGCGTTCGGCGATGACTTTCCGTCGTCCCCAGTTATTGTTGAACGAGATCTATTTTGCCGGCACGCTTTCGCTGATCATCATCATCGTCTCGGGGCTGTTCGTCGGGCTGGTGTTGGGTTTGCAGGGCTACGAAACGCTCAAGCGCTACGGCTCTTCCGAGGCGGTGGGTACATTGGTGGCTCTGTCGCTGGTGCGGGAGCTTGGGCCGGTGGTTTCCGCGTTGCTGTTTGCAAGCCGTGCCGGCTCGGCAATGACTGCCGAGATTGGCATCATGAAGTCGACCGAGCAGCTGTCCGCGATGGAAATGATGGCGGTGGATCCGCACTCGCGCGTGATTACACCGATGTTCTGGGGTGGTTTCCTGTCGATGCCGCTGCTGGCGGCCATTTTCAGCGCGATGGGCATCTTCGGGGGCTATTTGATTACCGTAGTTGTCATCGGCGTTGACGCCGGAGCGTTCTGGTCCCAGATGCAGGCGAACGTCGATCTTCGCGACGATATCGGCAATGGGGTAATCAAGAGCGTGGTATTCGGTGCCGCAGTAACCTCGATCGCACTGTTTGAGGGTTACGATGCGCCGCCGACCGCGGAAGGTGTTTCGCACGCGGTCACCCGTACGGTAGTGACATCGGCGCTGGCGGTACTGGCGCTGGATTTCATTCTGACTGCTTTCATGTTTACTGGAGTGTGACCCATGGACCGGACCGTTATTGACCTCTGGGTCGGCATATTCGTTACCGCCGGATTCATCGCCTTGCTGGTGCTTGCCCTGAAGGTGGGGAACGCCAGCACGGTCAGCGTGTCCGACGGCTACAGCGTTACTGCCGATTTCGATAACATCGGCGGCTTGCGCGCGCGGGCGCCGGTGAAAAGCGCCGGAGTCGTGGTCGGCCGCGTGGAAAGTATTGCGTTCGACAATCAGACGCTGCGCGCGCGCGTCACGCTACGGCTGGACAAGCGATATGAGTTTCCGAAGGACAGCTCGGTGTCGATTCTCACTGCCGGGCTGCTTGGCGAACAGTATCTCGGCATAGACGGCGGTGCCGATGAGGAGATACTTGCAGATGGCGATCGCATCCGGTTGACACAATCCGCGATCGTCCTGGAAAAGGTTATCGGCCAGTTCCTATACGGCAAGGCCGCCGACGCAGGCTCCGGACAATGAATCGACGCAGCGACAGGCAGGAGGGATTTGCCATGCTTGGTGTAGTGCTAAAGCCGACCGCCGCATTGCTCGGCATGTTGTTGTTTGCTGCGACTTCCGCGCATGCCCAGGGGCTGGGTCCGGATGAACAAGTCCGCCAGACAGTAGACGAAGCCTTGAAGATTCTTCGCACGGACAAGGATGTCCAGACAGGCGATACCAGGCGAATCGCGGAACTGATGGAAGAGAAGATCGTGCCGCATTTCGACCTGATTCGAATGACGCGGCTGGCAGTGGGGCGGCCGTGGCGCGAGGCCACACGGGATCAGCGGCAGGCGTTGATTAACGAGTTCAGGACGCTGCTGGTGCGTTCCTATGCGGCCGCGTTTACCTTTTACAAGGGGATCAGCGTCGAGGTGAAGCCGGTTCGAATGGGCCAGGATGACAGGGAAGCGACGGTGAGTACGGTGATACGCCTGCCGGGAGGTGGCGAACCGATTTCCGTCGACTATGACATGCTGCAGACCGATGCCGGCTGGAAGGTGTATGACGTTCGGATAGGCGGGGCGAGCCTGGTGATCAATTACCGCAATGTGTTTGCCCAGGAGATCCAGAAGGGCGGCATTGAAGGGCTTCTGAAGAACCTGGCCGAACGCAACCGGGGATCCAGTCCGGCAGTGGATAGCTGATGATAGAAAAAGACGGCGAACGCTATAGGCTCAAGGGCCCGGTCACGCTCTTGAATGCCGGCGAACTGCTGACCGAAGGCGAACGCTTGTTCACCGGGCAGCAGATCGTATTGGATCTGGGTGGCATAACCGATGCGGATTCTTCCGCGCTGAGCCTGATGCTCGAGTGGGGCCGGCGCGTAAAGAGTCGCGGCGCGGAACTGACGTATGCCAATCTCGGTGAGGATCTCGAGAGCCTCGCCGGCCTGTACGGGATATCCGACCTGATCCCGCGCGCAGCCAATTAGTTGCGCAACCAACCCAATCGAACCGTAACGTCTTTTCGACGTGCAGCCTGCTATTGAAATTCAAGGAGTAAGCAAGGCCTTCGGCAGCGTCCATGCCCTGTTCTCGATCGATCTGCAAATAGCGCAGGGGGAGTTCTTTGCCTTGCTCGGCCCCAATGGGGCCGGAAAAACCACGCTGATTAGTCTGCTGGCGGGTCTCGGCCGGGCGGATTCGGGCACACTTAAAGTCATGGGGCACGACGTGGTGGCGGACTATCGCGTTGCGCGGCGCCTGCTCGGGGTGGTGCCACAGGAGCTGGTCTTCGATCCGTTCTTCACCGTGAGAGAAACCCTGCGAATCCAGTCCGGTTACTTCGGGCTGCGGCGCAACGACGACTGGATAGACGAAGTCATCGAACGGCTGGATCTGGCAGATCGAGCAGATTTCAATATGCGTGCGCTGTCGGGCGGCATGAAGCGACGCGTGCTGGTGGCCCAGGCCTTGGTGCACAGGCCGCCGGTGATCATCCTCGACGAGCCGACTGCAGGGGTCGATGTCGAGCTGCGGCAGGGGCTATGGAAGTTCGTCCGCGAACTCAACCGCGACGGCCATACTATCGTCCTCACCACGCATTATCTCGAGGAAGCCGAGACACTCTGCAACCGGGTCGGCATGCTCAAGCAGGGCAAGCTGGTAGCGCTTGATTCCACTGCCAATCTGTTGAAGGGATTCTCGGCAATCAATCTGCGCCTGCGCCTGGATGGGTCCGGTGGTCTGCCGGAATCACTGATTCCGATGCTGGCATCGCCGTCGGAGGACGGCAGCTATGTGCTGTCGGTGCGCGACTTTGCGCAGGTCGAGGAGGTCCTTTCGCAGCTGCGCAGGGCGGGGCGCGAGGTGGTCGCGATGGAACTCAGCGAGCCCGACCTGGAGGATGTTTTCGTCGCGATCATGCGCAAGGAGTGGCAATGACCGGGTTTCCGACGCTGTTCTACAAGGAGATCCTGCGATTCTGGAAAGTGAGTTTCCAGACCGTGGCCGCACCGATTCTGACCGCCCTGCTGTACCTGCTGATTTTCTCCCATGCGCTCAAGGATCGTGTCGAAGTGTATCCGGGGGTGAGCTACGCCTCCTTCCTGATACCGGGTCTGGCGATGATGTCCGTGCTGCAGAATGCATTTGCCAACAGTTCGTCCAGCCTGATCCAGTCCAAGATCACCGGCAACATCGTGTTCATGCTGCTGCCGCCGCTGTCTCACCTGGAAATCTACCTGGCCTATGTCCTGGCTTCCGTGGTCCGGGGGATCGTGGTGGGTTTCGGCGTCCTGGTCATTACGGCGTTCTTCTTCCCGCTGCCTGTCGCGCACCCGTTCTGGGCGCTGGGGTTCGCACTGCTGGGCTCCGGGATACTGGCGTCGCTCGGAATCATCGCGGGAATCTGGGCGGAGAAGTTCGACCAGCTCGCGGCATTCCAGAACTTCGTCATCATCCCGCTCACTTTCCTGTCCGGCGTGTTCTATTCGATACACTCACTGCCCCCGTTCTGGCAGCAGCTTTCACATGGCAACCCGTTCTTCTACATGATCGATGGTTTCCGGTACGGATTCTTTGGCGCATCCGACGTATCGCCGGCGCTCAGCTTTGCGATTGTGGGGGGTGCCTTTTTGGCCTTATCATTCGTGACCTTGTCGCTGCTCAAAGGCGGCTACAAGCTCCGTTATTGATCCAGCGCGTGGTTGTCCAAAAGCATGGTTACTCCAGAGCAAGTCAAGTCCTACATTCAGGAGAATCTCGGCTGCGAACACGTTGAGGTCATCGGCGATGGCCAGCATTTCGAGGCCGTTATCGTCAGCC
Source organism: Burkholderiales bacterium (assembly GCA_040880425.1). Classification (GTDB taxonomy): domain Bacteria; phylum Pseudomonadota; class Gammaproteobacteria; order Burkholderiales; family Eutrophovitaceae; genus DATKEK01. Next base: position 62,946 of record JBBDIL010000024.1, read on the forward strand.
CGGCATTCCGCGGCAAGAGCCGCGTGCAGCAGCATCAGACCGTGTTCCATGCGCTGGGTGACCGTATGCGCGAAGAGATTCACGCGCTGTCGATGCGCACCTTTACCCCGGAGGAATGGGCCACGCGTTAGCCCTGAGAGTGAAGTGGACAAACTCGTTATTCAGGGGGGTGTCCCGCTTTCCGGTGAAATCAGGGTTTCTGGCGCAAAGAATGCGGCATTGCCGATCCTGTGCGCTTCCATCCTGACCCCGGAAACACTGCGGGTACAGAATGTCCCGCACCTGCGGGACGTGACCACCATGCTTACCTTGCTCGGGAAAATGGGCGTCGAGTTCTCGCTGGACGAGAAACTCGGAGTGGAGTTGACCGCGGCGCGTGTCGACAACCGGGTGGCGCCCTACGAACTGGTCAAGACCATGCGGGCGTCGATCCTGGTTCTCGGTCCGCTGCTCGCGCGGTTCGGCGAGGCCAGGGTATCGTTGCCGGGCGGTTGCGCGATCGGCCAACGGCCGGTTGACCAGCACATCAAGGGACTGGAAGCGCTCGGGGCCGACCTGCAAATCGAACACGGCTTCATCCTTGCGCGGGCGGACCGGCTCAAGGGGACCCGGCTGGTCATGGACCTGGTGACAGTGACCGGGACCGAGAATCTGATGATGGCGGCGGTGCTTGCGGATGGCACCACGGTGATCGAGAACGCGGCGCGCGAGCCGGAAGTCAGCGATCTGGCGCAGTGCCTGAACGCCATGGGCGCGCGGATTCGCGGCGCCGGCAGCGACGTTATCACGATCGAAGGTGTCGACGGATTGCACGGGACCTCTCACCGCGTCATGCCGGACCGGATCGAGATCGGCACATTCCTCGCCGCGGCGGCAGCGACGCGCGGGCAGATCAAGATCAAGGGCGCGCGGGCAGACATTCTCGATGCCGTGGTTGGCAAGCTGCGTGAAACGGGCTCCGAGATCGAGCAGGGAGAAGACTGGATCAGCCTGAAAGCCAATGGCAATCTGCAGTCGGTAAGCGTGCGTACGGCGCCTTACCCTGCGTTTCCGACCGACATGCAGGCACAGTTCATGGCGCTGAACAGCGTGGCCAGCGGCACTTCGGTAATTACCGAGACGATATTCGAGAACCGTTTCATGCATGTTCAGGAGTTGAAGCGTCTTGGCGCGGAGATCGAGATCGAGGCAAATACCGCGATCGTGCGAGGCGTTCCGCATCTGCAGGGCGCGACGGTGATGGCAACAGACCTTCGCGCCTCCGCCAGCCTGGTACTCGCCGGGCTCGTTGCGGAAGGTGAAACCGTGGTCGAGCGCATTTACCATCTCGACCGCGGGTACGAATGCATAGAAGAAAAACTCAGTCAGCTCGGTGCGCGAATCAGACGCGCCAGTTGACGCGGATCGGAATACGAAATTGGTCAGCGATACATCTTCGATCACACTCGCGTTGTCGAAGGGAAGAATTTTCGACGAAACCATGCCGCTACTGGAGTCGGCAGGGATCGTGCCGCTCGAGAATCCCGAAACGTCCCGCAGGCTGGTGATCGGCACGCGTCGCGCGGATGTGAGAATCGTTGTCGTGCGTGCATCGGATGTGCCCACCTACGTCCAGCATGGAGCCGCGGACCTTGGCATTGCCGGCAAGGACGTGCTCCTGGAGCACGGCGGTGAGGGCTTGTACCAACCGCTCGACCTGCAGATTGCCAGATGCCGGATGATGGTGGCGGTTCCGGCCGGGTTCGATTACGAGAGCGCCGTGCGCCAGGGCTCGCGGCTTCGTGTCGCCACCAAGTACCTGAAGACCGCAAGAGAGCATTTCGCAGCCAAGGGTGTGCACGTCGATCTGATCAAGCTCTACGGTTCGATGGAGCTTGCACCGCTGGTCGGACTGGCAGATGTGATCGTCGATCTTGTGTCCAGCGGGAGCACGTTGCGTGCAAACGACTTGAAACCAGTGGAGGAGATCATGCCAATCAGTGCGCGGCTGATCGTCAACCAGGCGGCACTCAAGCTCAAGAGAGCGTTGATACAGCCTCTGCTCGACGCGTTCGATGCAGAAGTAAAAGGAGCGGCCGGGTGAGCATGGTGCGGTGTCTTTCCACCGCCGATGCGGATTTCGACCAGCAACTCGCGCAGTTGCTCGCCTTCGATGCGACCCAGGACGAGCGCATCGAGAACACGGTGGCGTCGATCCTTGCGGACGTGCGCAGGCGAGGGGATGAGGCGGTGCTGGAGTACACGCGCCGGTTCGATCGGGTCGATGCGGGATCGCTGGGTGAGCTCGAACTGCCGGCAACGGCTCTGTCGGAAGCGCACGGCCGATTGCCGGCGGCGCAGAGCGACGCCTTGGAGGCCGCGGCTGTGCGGATTCGTGCATATCATGCACGCCAGCTTTCGGAGTCATGGGCCTATTCGGAGTCCGACGGCACGACATTGGGGCAGAAAGTCACGCCGCTGGACCGTGTCGGTGTGTACGTGCCGGGCGGTAAAGCGGCATACCCATCCACGGTGCTGATGAACACTATCCCGGCGAAAGTGGCGGGGGTGTCGGAGATCATCATGGTGGTGCCGACGCCGCGCGGCGAGCGCAGCGATCTGGTACTGGCGGCGGCGCATATCGCGGGGGTGGACCGCGTGTTCACCATCGGCGGGGCGCAGGCTGTCGGTGCGCTCGCCTACGGCACACCGACCATCGCCCAGGTGGACAAGATCGTGGGCCCGGGTAACGCGTACGTCGCGGCAGCGAAGCGGCGTGTATTTGGGGTTGTCGGCATCGACATGGTGGCAGGCCCGTCGGAGATTCTGGTGATCTGTGACGGCAAGACGGATCCCGACTGGGTGGCCATGGATATGTTCTCGCAGGCGGAGCATGACGAGCTTGCGCAGGCAATTCTCCTTTGCCCCGACCGCGCGTTTATCAAACGCGTGGCCGCCAGCATAGAACGCCTGCTGACCGAGATGCCACGCCGCGAAGTCATCGCGACTTCACTTGCCAATCGCGGCGCTCTTATCGAAGTGCGTGACCTGGAACAGGCCTGCGAGATCGCCAATCGTATCGCGCCCGAACACCTGGAGCTTTCGGTCGATGAGCCGCGCAAACTTGCGGAACGCATCCGCCATGCGGGCGCCCTGTTTCTGGGCCGATATGCGTCCGAGGCATTGGGCGATTACTGCGCCGGCCCGAATCACGTGCTGCCCACGGCGCGAACCGCGCGGTTTTCATCGCCGCTGGGCGTGTATGACTTTCAGAAGCGCACCAGCATCATCGAGGTATCGGCGGAAGGTGCGCGTGCGCTTGGCAAGGTCGCTGCTGAACTTGCGCTGGGCGAAGGGCTGACGGCGCATGCGCGCTCGGCACAGTATCGGTTGAACCAATGAGCCGTTATTGGAGCGCGGTAGTCCACGGCCTGACGCCTTATGTGCCGGGCGAGCAGCCGCGGGTGCCGGACTTGATCAAACTCAACACCAACGAGAACCCCTACGGCCCGAGCCGACGGGTCCTCGAAGCCGTGCGTGCAGAGATCGGCGACGCGTTGCGTCTGTATCCCGATCCGACGAGCGAATCCTTGCGGCAGGCATTGGCCTCGCACCACGGCGTTACGGCCGAACAGATATTTGTGGGCAACGGTTCAGACGAAGTGCTGGCGCACACTTTTCAGGCGTTGCTGCGGCATGATGCGCCGCTCCTGTTCCCGGACATAACCTACAGCTTCTACCCGGTCTATTGCCGACTTTACGGGATCGCATTTCACGAAGTGCCCTTATCGGAGGCATTTGAAGTCAGGATTGACGACTACCAGATGCCAAACGGAGGCATTGTCCTGCCCAATCCGAATGCGCCGACCGGGCGGCTGACGGAATCTTCCGGGCTCGAGCAGCTGCTGCGGGCGAATCCGGACTCGGTTGTGGTCATAGACGAGGCATATGTGGACTTCGGCGGTACGTCCGCCGTGCCGCTGGTGTCGCGTTACCCGAATCTGCTGGTTACGCGTACGCTTTCAAAGTCGCATGCGCTCGCGGGCCTGCGCGTAGGCTACGCAATTGGCAACGCGGACCTGATTCAGGCTCTGACTCGGGTCAAGGACAGCTTCAATTCATATCCGGTTGACCGTCTTGCCCAGGCGGGGGCGTTGGCCGCGATCGAGGATGCGACCCATTTTGAGGCAAACTGCCGCCGGATCATTGCAAGCCGAGGACGTCTGACCACTTCATTGGAGGACTTGGGCTTTGAGGTCGTACCATCTGCCGCGAACTTTGTGCTGGCGCGCTACCCTGGGCGGGACGGCGCGGACCTGACGGCAAGGCTGCGGGAGCACGGAATCATCGTGCGCCATTTCAACGCGCCGCCACGCATCGCCCCCTACATGCGTATTACCGTAGGTACAGATCCGCAGTGCGAAGCACTCATATCGGCGTTGCGGGAGTTGCTTTCCTGATACAAGGGATGTCCTGCTATCGTCCAGCGGAGCATATTGAGTTAGGATGAAAAAAATTCTGCAGCCAAACACCATGCGCAAGGCCGAAGTCGCACGAAACACGCTGGAGACCCAGATCGCCGTCCGCATCAATATTGATGGCAGTGGCCGCTCGCGACTTGCCACCGGAATCGGCTTCTTCGATCACATGCTGGACCAGGTGGCGCGTCATGGCATGTTTGATCTCGAGATCGAGGCTCAAGGCGATCTGCATATTGACGCCCACCACACGGTGGAAGATGTGGGCATCACACTGGGGCAGGCGTTAGTGAAGGCGTTGGGCGATAAAAAGGGTGTACGCCGCTACGGTCATGCCTATGTGCCGCTGGATGAGGCGCTGTCCAGGGTGGTGGTCGATCTATCTGGCAGGCCGGGCCTGGAATACGACGTGGATTATGTCCGCGGCCTGGTCGGCGGATTTGACGTGGACCTGATTCACGAATTTTTCCAGGGGTTTGTCAATCACGCCCAGGTAACGTTGCATATCGAAAATCTGAAAGGCGCGAACGCGCACCACCAAGCTGAGACGATATTCAAGGCTTTCGGACGCGCGCTGCGCATGGCGGTGGAACCCGATCCGCGCGCGCAGGGTGTGTTGCCCTCCACCAAGGGAACACTCTGACACCTCCTGTTGGTTGTCTGCCTCATATGCCGGACATTGCAGTCGTTGATTACGGAATGGGAAACCTTCGATCGGTTGCCAAGGCGATCGAGCATGTCGCGCCCAGGCTCAGCGTGGCTGTGACCAGCGATCCCGTTGCGATTCGCAGCGCGCGGCGCATCGTCTTCCCCGGTCAGGGCGCGATGCCGGATTGCATGCGCGAGATGGATGCCCGCGGATTGCGTGCCCCATTGCTGGAAGCGGCAGCCACGAAACCATTTCTGGGGCTTTGCATCGGCTTGCAGATGCTGTTCGATTCCAGTGAGGAAGGCGACGTGCGCGGCCTTGGCTTGCTTCCGGGCAAGGTTGTGCGCTTTCCCGCGTCGCGCATGGTGAGCGATCGAGGCGAAAAGCTTAAAGTCCCGCACATGGGATGGAACAGGGTGTTTCAGGCGCAGGCGCATCCGATGTGGAAAGGGATTCCAGATGGAAGCCGGTTTTACTTCGTGCACAGCTATTACGTGGAGTGCAGCGATCCAACCCTGATTGCGGGAGTGGCGCACTATCCGTTTGCCTTTACCTGTGCCGTGGCGCGGAATAATATTTTTGCCGTGCAGTTCCATCCGGAGAAAAGCCAGATGGCTGGGCTCCAGCTACTGTCGAATTTCGTCAGCTGGGACGGTACCGCTGGCAGCGCCGGGAAAACCGAGGTGCTCGGGGCCGCCAGCGCCTGACATATTTTTGCGCAATACACGATAGTTCCGTTCCAACGCCTCAAGGGCCTGAAGACTCACAGCAGCCAGGTTCTGTTACGCGACGTTTGCACTCATGCTCATAATTCCAGCAATTGATCTGAAAGACGGCCACTGCGTCCGCCTCAAACAGGGATCCATGGCCGATGCGACGGTTTTCTCCGACGACCCCGGAGCAATGGCACGCCATTGGATTGACAAGGGTGCGCGCAGGCTGCACCTAGTTGATCTGAACGGTGCCTTTGCCGGCAAGCCGAAGAACGAGGAAGCGATCAAGGCGGTTGCCGCGGCGGTCGGAGACGACGTTCCCATTCAGCTCGGCGGCGGGATTCGCGATCTGGACACGGTGGAGCGCTACATTGACGATGGCATCGGATATGTCATCCTTGGAACTGCGGCGGTGAAGACGCCGGGTTTCCTGCAGGATGCCTGCATTGCGTTTCCGGGCCACATCATGGTGGCGCTGGATGCGAGAGACGGACGTGTTGCGGTGGATGGCTGGTCGAAGGTCACCGGGCACGACGTGATCGATCTGGCGCAGAAGTTTCAGGACTACGGCGTGGAAGCGATCATCTATACGGACATCGGGCGCGACGGAATGATGACTGGTGTAAACATTCCGGCGACGGTCGAGTTGGCGAGATCATTGACCGTACCGGTGATCGCCAGCGGCGGCATATCGACGCTCAATGACGTGATCGCCCTGTGCGCGGTCGAGTCCGAGGGAATAATGGGCGCAATCACCGGACGTGCAATTTATGAAGGCACACTCGATTTTTCCGAGGCACAGAATCTTGCCGATGACGGCGGGAAATCCGGAAAGGATGGGGTTTGAAGCCGTTGCCGCCGTTGCGGTCTTCGCTGCCATCTGATCGAACAGTTTGCATAATCCATGGGCCTGGCAAAACGAATCATTCCCTGCCTTGACGTGACTGGGGGTCGCGTGGTCAAGGGTGTCAATTTCGTCGAGTTACGCGACGCGGGAGACCCGGTTGAGATTGCACGCCGTTACGACGAACAGGGTGCCGACGAGCTGTGTTTTCTGGATATTACGGCCAGCAGCGACGATCGCGACCTGATACTGGAAATGATCGAGCAGGTCGCGGCAGAGGTATTCATACCGTTGACGGTGGGCGGCGGTGTGCGGGAGGTGAGTGATGTACGTCGCCTGCTCAATGCGGGAGCGGACAAGGTAAGCATAAATACTGCGGCCGTGCAGAATCCGCAGCTGGTGGAGGACGCGTCTAGAAGATTCGGGTCTCAATGCATCGTTGTCGCGGTGGATGCGAGACGGGTGCCGGGTTGTTCCACATTGCGCTGGGAAGTGTTTACACATGGCGGGCGCAGGCCGACCGGGTTGGATGCAATCGAGTGGGGACGCAGGATGCAGGCTGCGGGCGCCGGCGAGATTTTGCTGACCAGCATGGATCGTGACGGCACAAAGCAGGGATTCGATCTGGAACTGACTCACGCCTTTTGCGACGCACTGGACATCCCGATCGTGGCAAGCGGTGGTGTCGGCAACCTGCAGCATCTTCTCGATGGAATCCGGATCGGAGGTGCAGACGCGGTACTGGCCGCGAGCATCTTCCATTATGGAGAGCACACTGTTGGCGAAGCGAAGACATTTCTGGCGGAACACGACGTCGAGGTGCGACTGTGAGCGCAAGCTGGCTGGAGGATGTTGCCTGGGATGACAAGGGTCTGGTGCCCGCCATTGCACAGGATGCTGCGACGGGGCAGGTTCTCATGCAGGCCTGGATGAATCGCGATGCCCTGCTCGAGACGGTGCGAACAGGCCGGGCGGTCTACTGGTCCCGTTCGCGCGGCCGGTTGTGGCGGAAGGGCGAAGAATCCGGACACGTTCAGCGGGTGCAGGCGGTTCGACTGGATTGTGACGGTGACGTGGTGCTGCTGCAGGTGGAACAGATAGGCGGCATTGCCTGTCACACCGGAAGGGCGCATTGTTTCTTCCGCAGGCTCGAAAGCGACGGGTGGGTCACGATCGAACCCGTTTTGAAGGATCCCGCATCGATTTACGGCAAATCATGATTGATACCGAAATACTGCACAGGCTCGCAGAGACAATAGCCAGCCGGAAAGGTGCGGATCCTGACGGTTCCTATGTGGCCGGACTGTTCTCCAAGGGCGAAGATGCCATACTGAAAAAGGTCGGCGAAGAGTCGGTCGAGACACTGTTGGCCGCGAAAGAGGGTGATAAACTGCATTTGGTCCGCGAGGTTGCGGATCTCTGGTTTCATTGTCTTGTGATGCTCGCCTACCACGGCCTCGGCCCGGACGACGTGTTGGCCGAGCTTCGGCGTCGTGAGGGGATATCCGGGATAGACGAGAAGGCCAGCCGGAGACAGAAATAGGCTGGCATGCCGCGCCGGCTTGATCGCAAGATAAGGTGGACGTCGGCTATTAATTCAAGGAATCAGCAGTGAGTTCGCAAGACTGCATCTTCTGCAAGATCGTCCGAGGAGAGATCCCCAGCCGTAAAGTTTATGAAGACGACGAGATTCTCGGATTCCATGACATCAATCCGGTTGCCCCGGTGCATTTCATGATGATTCCGAAGGAGCACGTTCCGTCCCTGGCTGAGGTCGGCGAGAAGCACCAGGCCGTACTTGGTCGCATACTCGGGCTTGCGGGGCGTCTGGCGCGGGAACAAGGATCTCCTGACGGGTTTCGAACCATTGTGAACACGGGCCGGGTCGGGCGACAGGATGTGTTGCATCTGCATGTGCATATAATCGGGGGCAAGGATCCCTTGCCCGGGATGATCCAGAAGACGAAGTAGTCGCAATACTATCGGGAGCGTTTGAAATGGGTACCTTCAGCATCTGGCATTGGTTAATCGTACTGGTCGTGGTCGTACTGATTTTCGGCACGAAGAAACTTGGCAACATTGGCAGTGATCTCGGTAAGGCGGTCAAGGGTTTCAAAGAAGGCGTCAAGACCGACGAGGACGAGCAGTCGCAGGAGAAACTGGAAACCACGGCTTCCAGCCAAACCATTGAAGGCGAGGTCAAGGAAAAGTCCAAGAGCTAGGATTCCAGACCTGTCAGCCGGTAGATACAGTCGATGTTCGATCTCAGTTTCATAGAGATTGTCATCATTGCAGTGGTGATGCTGCTGGTGGTGGGGCCGGAGCGCCTGCCGAAGGTTGCCCGTACACTCGGCCACCTGTTCGGCCGCATGCAGCGCTATGTGACCGACATCAAGACTGACATTAACCGCGAGATTGAACTGGATGAGCTGCGAAAATTGCAATCATCGATGCAGGACGCAGCGCGGGACATCGAAGAGAGCGTCAGCAAACAGGTCAAGTACGTCGAGAGCGAGGTGAAGGAGGCCGAGGACCAGGCGAGAAAGTCAGTCGAGTCTCTTGAGCCCAAGTCCGGCGGCATCAGCCTGATGCCCAAATCTGAACCTGGCGAACCTTCGGGGGTGGAGTCGCGCGACCATGCCGACGATACCTCGCAGCTCGAGTTGGGGCTAGACAAGGACGAAGCGGCCGAGCCCGCAAAGAAACAGGCTTGATGGTCGAAGTCTGACCTGTAGTCTGCGATAACCTGCCAATGCCCATATCTGCCAACACCAGCGAGCCCGATTCCTTCATGACTCATCTTATTGAGTTGAGGGATCGCCTTTTGCGCAGTGTGATCGCGCTGTTGCTGGTGTTCGTCTGCCTGTTTCCATGGGCCCGCGATATCTATACGGTCCTGGCGGAACCGTTGCTTGCGGCCTTGCCGCTCGGCGGCCAGATGATTGCGACCGAAGTAACGGCGCCTTTTTTCATTCCGGTCAAGGTCACGCTGCTGGCGGCGTTCGTGATTGCTCTGCCTTACCTTCTCTACCAGATCTGGGCATTCGTTGCGCCCGGGCTTTACGTGCATGAGAAGAAGCTGGTGATGCCGCTTATCCTCACCAGTACACTGCTGTTCCTGGTTGGGATGGCATTTGCCTATTTCATCGTCTTTCCGGTGGTCTTTCATTTCATCATTTCGATAGCCCCTGAGGGGGTTACGGTGATGACCGACATCGGCAAGTACGTTGATTTCGTGCTGACGCTGTTTATTGCCTTCGGTGTTACGTTCGAAGTCCCGGTTGCGGTTGTGATACTGACGCGAGCAGGAATAGTCAGCATTGCGGCGCTCAAGCAGGCGCGACCCTATGTCATCGTGGGGGCATTCGTGATTGGTGCAATCTTTACGCCACCGGACGTGGTGTCACAGATACTGCTGGCGATTCCCCTGTGGTTGCTTTACGAAGCAGGGATTCTGGTCTCGGGATGGCTCGGGAAAACAGGAGACGAGCCGCAATCAGATTCCGCGTCCTGAATCGGCTATTCGAGCAGCAGGTTGCCACGCGCCGGACGCGGCCGCTTACCGACCTGAACCGAGAAATCCATCTCCTGACGGTTGCGCAGGACTTTCAGCGTGGCCTTTTTCCCCGGCTCGAGGGCAGCGATCGAATTGAGCATGCTGTTGGCGTCGGTAATTGGGCTGGTCTCCACCGCCACCAGGATATCGCCGGGTCGTATGCCTGCCTTCTCGGCCGGTCCGCCGCGCTGAACGCCGGCGATCAGGGTGCCGTTGGTATTCTTCAATCGGAAAGACTCGGCCAGCTCAAGGGTCAAGTCCTGCACTTCAACTCCGATCCAGCCGCGTGTAACCGACCCGCTATGAACGATTTGCTCCATGACCTGACGGGCAAGGTCTGCCGGGATCGCAAATCCAATACCGAGTGATCCTCCCGTGCGCGAGTAGATCGCGCTGTTGATGCCCACGAGGTTGCCGGCAGCATCTACCAATGCACCACCGGAATTCCCTGGATTGATTGCCGCGTCGGTCTGGATGAAGTTCTCGAATGTGCTGATGCCAAGGTGGCTTCGACCCTTCGCGCTGACGATGCCCATCGTGACCGTTTGTCCGACTCCGAACGGATTTCCGATCGCAAGAACGACGTCTCCGACACTTAGCGAATCGGTACTGCCAAAAGTAATTGACGGTACATTCAGCAAGTCAGCCTTGAGAACCGCGAGGTCGGTCTCAGGATCCGTGCCGATGATTCGTGCAGGTGCCTTGCGTCCATCCGCCAACGCTATTTCAATCTCATCTGCAGCCTCGATGACGTGATGATTGGTCAGTATGTGCCCTTCGGCCCCCACTATGACCCCCGAGCCAAGGCTGGAACTCTGGCGCGTTCCGCCCTCGAACTGGTCGCCAAAGAAACGCTGGAACAGGGGGTCGTCCATGAACGGATGGCGAGGGACACGCACTTCCTTGGCGGTGAAAATGTTCACGACCGCAGGCATCGCCTTGTTTGCCGCCTCGCGCATGGAAACCACGGATTGGCTGCCATTCACGGCGTCCGACGCTTCGCGAATCGTCACCACCCCATTGCCGCGGTCCTTCCAGGCGACCAGGTCCGGACGCAGAGTTGCTACCACGAACAGAACAGCAAGACTGATCGTGACAGCTTGCGAGAAGGTGAGCCAAAGCTTGTGCATTGCCGTGGGAGGTCGTGCAGAACTGGATGCTGGAGCACATAGGGTGGGGCGCAACCGCAGAGCGACCCGGTACAGCCGGATTATTCCCTAAACCGCTGGAAGATTAAAGGGTTGGGTCACGCACTCAAGCGCAAACGCTCTTGACGTCCGGCTCCTGATCGATCGCCATGCGAGCGCGGAAACCGCTTTCAAATCCGGAGCTTGATTGTGTCGGTTGGTTTGACAAGTGTTCTATTCGTACACTAGAATCCGCCCCTTTCGCACCAACCTAACCCAGCGGATTTACCGCCATGAGAACGTTTACCGCCAAGGCACACGAAACGCAGCACGACTGGCTTCTGGTCGATGCGACCGACAAGGTGCTCGGCCGGCTTGCCGCCGACATAGCCAAGCGGCTGCGCGGCAAGCACAAGCCTATCTACACTCCCCACGTCGATACCGGTGATTACATTGTAGTCGTCAACGCGGAGCGGATTCGGGTTACCGGCAACAAACCGCAGGCCAAGACTTACCATCGTCATAGCGGATATCCGGGCGGGCTGTACAGCACAAATTTCAGCAAACTTCAGAAAGAGCATCCGGAGCGGATTCTCGAAAAAGCGGTCAAGGGAATGCTGCCGAAAGGACCGCTTGGATCCGCGATGCTGAAGAAGCTCAAGGTATATGCCGGGTCCGCTCATCCGCACAGCGCCCAGCAACCCAAGTCACTTAACGTCTAGGAAGCCACCAGATGGCAGCAGCCAATCAGAATTATGGAACCGGACGCCGCAAGAGTGCGGTCGCCCGCGTATTCATCAAGCCGGGCAAGGGCTCGATCGTCGTGAACGGGAAACCGGTTGACGAATTCTTCTCGCGGGAAACCGGGCGCATGCTGGTGCGCCAACCGCTGGAAGTTACCAATCACCAGTCATCATTCGATATTCTGGTCAATGTTACGGGTGGCGGCGAATCGGGACAAGCGGGCGCGGTCCGTCATGGCATTGCGCGTGCATTGGTGGAATATGATGCTGCGCTCAAGCCTGCGCTCCGCAAGGAGGGGCTGGTGACCCGCGATGCACGAGAAGTGGAGCGCAAGAAAGTCGGCTTGCGCAAGGCGCGTCGGCGGCCCCAGTATTCGAAGCGCTGAAGTTACGTTGCGCTACAAGAAAGCCGCCCCGCCCGGGCGGCTTTTTTATTTGCGCACTATGTTGTTCAGACTATATCATCGCATTGCACCATAAGTTACTGGCTTAAATGATAAAAGTCGGCATTGTTGGCGGCACCGGCTATACCGGTGTGGAACTACTCAGAATTCTCGCACGGCATCCAGGCGTGCAGTTCACCGCGATTACGTCGCGGCAGGAAGCCGGCGTGCCGGTCGCAAAGCTGTTTCCCAGTCTTCGTGGGCAGGTTGCGTTGGCATTTCTGGATCCCGCGGATGCCCTTCTGGAGCACTGCGATCTCGTGTTTTTTGCGACTCCCAACGGCGTCGCGATGGGGCAAGCGGCGGCGCTGCTGAAAGCGGGCGTTCGCGTGATCGACCTTGCTGCGGACTTTCGACTCGGTGACGTTGCCGAATGGGAAAATTGGTACGGGACGAAGCACGCAAGCCCGGAATTGCTGGACGAAGCTGTCTACGGACTGCCAGAACTGAACCGGGAGCGTATCCGCAACGCGCGGCTTGTCGCCAATCCGGGTTGCTATCCCACTGCGGTACAACTGGGCTTTCTGCCCCTGATAGAGGCAGGAGTCGTTGACGTGGAAAATCTGATAGCGGACGCAAAGTCAGGCGTCAGCGGTGCCGGACGCAAAGCGGAAACGAACATTCTCTTCTCTGAGGCCTCAGACAATTTCAGGGCCTATGGTGTCCCTGGACATCGGCATCTTCCGGAGATGAGGCAGGGTTTGCGGCGGATCGCTGGGCGGGATGTCAGCCTGGTGTTTGTCCCGCACCTGATCCCGGCAATTCGGGGCATACATGCGACGTTGTACGCGCGCCTTGAGTCACAAGTCGATCTGCAGAGATTGTACGAGAAGCGCTATGAGAATGAACCATTCGTAGATGTGATGCCATCGGGCAGTCATCCGGAAACACGATCGGTACGTGGCGCAAACGTTTGCCGGATTGCCATTCATTGTCCACAGGGCGGACGAACTGCAGTGGTGCTGTCGGTGATCGACAACCTCGTCAAAGGAGCAGCCGGTCAGGCGGTACAGAATATGAACCTGATGTTCGGACTTCCGGAAACCACGGGAATCGATCAATTGGCCCTTTTGCCATGAAGGTGTTGCGTAGATTGCGCCGGCGCTTTGGGGTAGCCGCTCCGCGAGTCTCGATCCGAACCCAGGTGCCGTGGTATTGGCGTTGGGCCACTCTCATCTCAATGGTCGCAGTATTTTCAGGCGTGGTTTGGTTGTCATACGACCTGGGGCGGCGCTATGCAGGATTTGATCGCAGCGAGGCGGCAGAAGGTTACGGCCGCCTGCAGGGGCAGAACCAGCAGTTGCGGGAGGAGAACGCAGCTCTGAGACGCGAAGTTGCTGCTGCAGAACGCCAACTGCACATCGATATGTCCGCGCAGGAGAATCTTTCTGCCCAGATTCGAGCACTTTCAGAGGAGAACGCGCTGCTCAAGGAGGATCTGGCGTTTTTTCAGACTCTAATGGCTTCCGGAGGAGACCCGGGCGGGATTTCCGTAAGCCGATTTCGCGTTCAGCCCGACGCCTTGCCCGGCGAATATCGCTATCGCCTGCTTGTGGTGCAGTCAAAGCAGAGAGTCAGGGAGTTCCGTGGGTACCTGCAATTCATTGTCGACCTCGACGAGGGCGGAAGCTCATCCGTCCTTACGATCCCCTCTGAGGGCGAGGACCGTCCTTCCGCGTATAATTTGACTTTCAAGTTCTATCAGCGCGTCGAAGGCACCTTTCTGCTGCCGCCAGACGCGGTCGTAAGAAGGGTACAGGTACGGGTGCTGGAGAACGGAAATCCCACGCCATTGTCTACCCAGTCTGTAACTCTCTCATGAGGGAGAAACCATGTTCGGAAATAAGCCCCCAAAGCCCCAGACCCGAATCGACAGTCTCGTCGGAGTAGGCACGGTTGTAGAAGGAAATATCGCGTTTACCGGTGGATTGCGGGTAGATGGTCGCGTACGGGGGAACGTTCTCACCGCCGATGATCAGCCGAGCACCTTGGTTTTGAGCGAAAAAGCCCAAATTGAAGGGGAGATCCGCGTGTCTCACGCTGTAATCAATGGGACCGTAATCGGGCCGGTGTTCGGGGCGGAGTACGTTGAACTGCAGCCGAAATCGAATGTCACCGGAGACGTGCACTATCGTACGCTCGAGATTCAGCTCGGCGCGGTAGTACAGGGGCGGCTGGTGCATGAGGAAGGCGACCAGGCGAACAAGGTCGTTTCTTTCAAGGGTTCGGGCGGGGTAGATTGACCCGTCCCTTGCCAAATCAGATAATTTTCATTGCTCAGTTTTGAGCAGGAGTCAGGCGATGAATGCAGTTTCCGAAATGCCGGCACCGCTGGTATTCAGCGATAGTGCGGCAAGCAAAGTGAAAGAATTGATCGACGAAGAAGGCAATCCCGAATTGAAGCTTCGGGTATTCGTGACTGGTGGTGGTTGTGCCGGATTTCAGTACGGCTTCACCTTTGACGAAGCCGTAAACGACGACGATGCGACGATGGAAAAGAACGGCGTGACGCTTTTGATTGATGCAATGAGCTACCAATACCTTGTCGGTGCGGAAATCGACTATCAGGAAAGTATCGAAGGTGCGCAGTTCGTGATCAAGAATCCGAACGCATCAACCACCTGCGGATGCGGGTCTTCATTCTCTGCCTGAGCGCTTGCTGGCCAGTAAAAGGGAATGCGGGGGCTATATAGCCCCCGCTTGCGTTTACAGGTTCAGGCGGGATAGATCGCGCCGAGTATGCGTTCGCCGCGTGCGCCGGTAACTGCCGGCAGGTTGCCGAACTCCGCGTGGATTGCCTTGTACGCAAGCCAAGCGAACGCACAAGCCTCGACCCAATCCGGACCGATTGCCAACACTTCTGTGGATCGGATTGGTATCGGCTCGAGTTCTTCAATCAATGCACTCATTAACGCAGTATTGTGTGCGCCACCACCGCAAACGTAGATTTCATCGGCTGCCTGGCAGTGATCACGCACCGCGTCTGCGATTGTTTTTGAGGTTAAAGTCAGCAGAGTGGCCTGGACATCTTCAGGCCTTTCCGTCCCGGAAAGATTCCGCGCCAGCCAGTCCAGGTTGAACGTCTCGCGCCCGGTGCTCTTTGGGGGGATCCTGGCAAAGTAAGGGTGCGCCAATAGTCGGTCCAGAAGCGATGAAATGACACGACCACTCTGTGCCCAGATGCCGCCCTCGTCCATTCTGCGTCCCAGGTGCTTCTCCGCCCATCCGTCGAGCAGAACGTTGCCCGGTCCGGTGTCGAACCCTGCCACGTAGCCATCGTGTTGAAGTGAGGTCAGGTTTGCGATCCCGCCGATATTTGCAATGACCCGATTCAGTTCTGAAGACGAAAACACTGCCCTGTGGAACGCCGGCACCAGCGGTGCGCCCTCTCCTCCGGCGGCAATATCCCGGTTGCGAAAGTCGCAAACCACGCTGATACCTGACAGTTCTGCTAGCAGGGCGCCATTGACCAACTGTATGGAATAGCCTGACTGTGGATTGTGTCGCACGGTCTGACCGTGACAGCCGATCGCCCTGATATCCTGTCGGCGAAATCCGGAAGCGCCGAGTACTGCCCGAATTGCCTCCGCGTACCCTCTGGACAGGTCTGCTGCAAGCCGCGCCGCGGTTTCGAGCTCATCAGTGGACGGCGTTTGCAGGGACAGGATGCGTTGGCGTAATCGGTGTGGAAACTCAGCGTAGTGAGATTGAATAACGCGGAAGTTACCCGGCTCGACTTCTGTGAGTACCACGTCCACGCCGTCCGCGCTGCTTCCCGACATGATGCCGAGGAAGCGTCGCGTGGTCGTCATGTCGATCTTTGAGAGCGGCTAGTCGAGTTGAGCGAGATTGGTGTCGCGCAGCATGTCAAGATGCGCAAGCAGCGGCAGTGTCGTCTGCTCGAACGCCAGCCTCAACTCGTCCGTGATCGGCGGACCCGGTGGCATGACCATGCGCAGCGGGTTGCGATGCACTCCATTTACGTGGAATTCATAGTGAAGATGTGGCCCGGTGGCCATGCCAGTGCGACCGACATAGCCGATTGCCTGACCCTGGGATACGCGGGTTCCCCGCCGAATACCCTCGCCGAAGCGCGACAAGTGGGCGTAAAGAGTCGTATATCCGTTCGGATGCCGGATGGTGACAACATTGCCGTAGCTGCCCTTTCGCCCTGCGAAAGTTACTATGCCATTGCCGGTTGCCCTGACGCGGGTGCCTGTCGGTGCGCCGTAGTCCACACCCCGATGCGAACGCCAGGTCTTGAGGATCGGGTGAAAGCGAGAAAGCGAAAATCCGGATGTGATGCGGGAGAACTCCAGCGGCGAGCGCAGGAATGCGCGTCGCATGTTATCCCCTTCTGGCGTGTAGTAGCCGCTACCCCCATTTTCGCTCTCGAAAAACACGGCGCGAAGCTCGCGACCCTGATTGATGAATTCCGCTGCGACGACGCGTCCGATGCCGACGAATTCGCCGTCCACATAGTTGGTCTCGTAGACGACCGAAAACCGGTCACCCGTGCGGAGGTCCCGATGAAAGTCGACCTCGCTCGAAAAAATTTCCGCGATCTGGATGGCAACGTTCTCGTGCAACCCGGCAGCGTCGGTAGCAGCGAACAGAGAATGAACAATCTCGCCGGAGCTGTACGTCGGCCGTCTCTCGACGGCCGGCCGCTCTTAGGTCGCAGTGAAACCCTCTGGAGTGCGCTCAACCGTCAGGCGCTTGCCATCAGTGCGAATGTAGGCGAGACGCTCGAGGCGGCCATCTGCAGTGGTGACGGCCCGAATCGTGCGGCCTGGAACCAGTTGATAGAGTGAACGTACGTCTCGCGCCTGCAGCAGATAAGCGAGAGCTTCCGGGTCCTGTATGCCAATCCGGACCAAAATGCTGGATACGGTATCCCCGCGCTGGATGCGTTCCTCGCGCCAGAACTGTTCGGCCGTCGGCCCAATAGCGGCTGCCTGCACGGGCAGCGCGATCTGCTCGACGACGCGTTCGATGGTGATGTCTTCAGGGACGGTGTCAGGGGCGATGCCAAAAGCCGCTACGACACCAAAAAACGGCAGCACGCCGACGGCTAGAGGCCAACGCAGGCGTGAACGACGGAACTTGTGCGACGGCTTTTGCGCTAGAATCTCTTCTTTGTTCAATGACATGCGCGCATCTTTATCGTAATTGGCCCGGAGCTTAGCAGAAACGTGTGAGATGGAAAACCCGTAACGCAAGCTCCATTCCAACGCGCGAGCCGGCCCTGACCGGCAGCTTGAAGACGCGATAATTCCAACAACAGACTTGTTCTCATCGAATGGACATCAAAGGACAGCTTGAGGTCATCAAGCGCGGCGCCGACGAACTGCTGGTTGAACAGGAACTGGTCGAGAAATTGCGAGCCAAGCGACCGTTGCGGGTGAAGGCTGGTTTCGATCCAACCGCGCCGGATCTGCACATCGGTCACACTGTGCTGATCAACAAGCTGCGCCAGTTCCAGGATCTTGGCCACCATGTGATCTTCCTCATCGGTGACTTCACCGGGATGATCGGGGATCCCACCGGGAAGAACACCACCCGTCCCCCGTTAACGCGGGAACAGGTGGCAGATAACGCCACGACCTATCAGGAGCAGGTGTTCAAGATTCTGGATCGCGGGAGAACCGAGATTGCGTTCAACTCCACGTGGATGGACAAGTTCTCGCCGGCCGACATGATCCGGCTGGCCGCCTCCTACACGGTGGCACGCATGCTGGAGCGCGACGACTTCGGCAAGCGTTACAGGGGTGGCCAGCCGATCGCGGTTCACGAGTTTCTCTATCCGCTGGTTCAGGGCTACGACTCGGTGGCGCTCAAGGCCGACATCGAGCTTGGGGGCACGGATCAGAAGTTCAATCTGCTGGTTGGACGAGAGCTGCAAAGGCACTACGGGCAGCCCTCCCAGTGCGTGCTCACGATGCCTTTGCTCGAGGGGCTCGACGGCGTAAACAAGATGTCCAAGTCGTTGGGCAATTATGTGGGCATCACGGAAAGCCCCGGAGAAATGTTCGGCAAGCTGATGTCGACCTCCGATGAGCTCATGTGGCGCTACATCGAACTGCTTTCGTTCGAATCGGTAGCCGCCATTCGCAAATGGAAAGAAGAGGTCGGTCAGGGACGAAACCCGCGGGATATCAAAGTGGCATTCGCCCAGGAGATCGTCACCCGCTTTCATTCGCCGGCGGCCGCAAAGCAGGCGCTGGCAGACTTCGAGGCGCGCTTTCAGCGCGACGAGATTCCGGCTGACATCCCCGAAGTCCAGCTGAATGGCGGCCAGGAACCTTTGCCGCTGGTGCAGGTGCTGAAACAGGCTGGGCTGACTGCCAGTACCTCAGAGGCGCTCAGGATGATCGAACAGGGTGGCGTACGGGTAAACGGCGAGAAGGTGAGCGACAAGTCGCTGCGATTCGCTCCTGGGGAAAAGTTCGTCGTCCAGGTGGGCAAGCGCAAGTTTGCACGGGTATCTGTCGCCTGAAATCTACGACGCTTCTCAGCGCCGCCGGTTCCAAAAAAACCTTTGAATCGCTTGACCGGTTTCTCGCCTGCCGTATAATGCGCGGCTTTTCCGGAATCGGAAACTGCTCTTTAAAAATTCGAACAGCCGAAGCGTGTGGGTGCTTTGGGATTTGGAGT
>JBBDIL010000025.1:0-14840 GCA_040880425.1 Burkholderiales bacterium
TTGCCAATAGCCCGTGTATTGGCTGCGCCTCGCGCCTTGCCGCCGCCTGTTCTGGCCGCAACGCATCGTGCGAATGATTATGAGATAGGTTCTTAAATCGGGACATGGCAACCGAATTCGAGCTGATTCAGCGCTATTTCACGCGTGAGCCGCGCGGCGCGGTTCTGGGAATCGGCGACGACGCGGCAGTGTTAAAGCCGTCTGCGGATCGCGATCTGGTGGTGACCACCGACACGCTGGTGGAAGGCAATCATTTCGCAGCCGATGCCGATCCGGAAGCGTTGGGGTACAAGGCGCTGGCAGTGAATCTCTCGGATCTCGCGGCAATGGGCGCAAGGCCGCGTTGGACGCTGCTTGCGCTGACGTTGCCGAAAGCGGATGACGACTGGCTGTCTCGCTTCGCGAGGGGTTTCCTGGCGCTCGCCGATGCTTTCGAGGTCGATCTGATCGGCGGCGATACCACGCGCGGGCCGTTGTCGATCTGCGTGACCGCGCTGGGCGAAGTCGCGTGCGCTGCCGCGCTGCGTCGCGACGGTGCGCGCGCCGGGGACGCCATCTGGGTGTCGGGGGTGATCGGCAGTGCCGGGCTTGCGCTCCAGCATCTGAAAGGCGAAGTGCGGCTGAAGGAACCGGATCTGGGCAAGTGTCTGGCGAAACTGCATACGCCGAAACCCAGGGTGGCACTCGGTCAGCGGCTGGCTGGAATCGCGACCAGCGCGATCGACGTCTCGGACGGTCTGGTTGCGGACCTGGGGCATATTGCCGAACGCTCGAAGGTCCGTGCAGTGGTGGAGTATCCGATGGTTCCGTGTATCTCTTCGGCGGTTTCGATCAAGGGGCACGACCCGGTACGCAGGGCGATTCTGGGTGGCGGCGACGACTACGAGCTGTGCTTTACCGTGCCGCCGGATCGCGCGCGCGACCTGGCGAAGCTCTCCGGCGAAATCGGCGTGGGCCTGACGCGCATCGGGCGGATCGAGGCAGGCAATGGCGTCGTGGTGCTGGACGCGCGCGGCGTTGCGATTCCCGTCGGGGAGGCTGGCTTTGACCACTTCCGCTAGCGCGCCCGTACGTCCGACATTACGCTTCATCTTTTCCCATCCGGCGCATGTCATCGCGTTCGGTTTCGGCGCCGGAATGTCTCCCGTCGCGCCGGGCACGTTCGGTACGCTGCTCGCGTTTCCCATCTACTTCGGTCTGGCGCGCACGCTGTCCGATCCCTGGTTCGTTGCCGTGCTGGTCGCGCTGTTGATACTCGGCGTCTGGGCCTGCGAAATCACGGGGCGGCACCTCGGCGTGCACGATCATGGCGGCATGGTCTGGGATGAGACGGCCGCCTTCCTGTTGGTGCTGTACCTGATTCCACAGGATCGGCCGATGTGGGCCGCCTTTGCGTTTCTGTTGTTTCGCCTGTTCGACATTCTCAAACCGCCGCCGATCGGGATGGTGGACAGGTCGGTGCGCAACGGCGTCGGCGTGATGGCCGACGACGTGATTGCGGCGTTCTATGCGCTGTTGTGCCTGGCGCTCTGGAAGCTCGTGTTCGGATGATGGACCGGGAGCTGTACGCATTGGCCGAGCGCGCCGGCGTTGCACTGAAACGCCGCGGTTTCATGCTGGCGACCGCGGAGTCCTGTACCGGCGGCTGGATCGGTCAGGCGATCACCATGGTGCCCGGCAGTTCGGGGTGGTTCGACTGCGGTTTCATCACCTATACCAACGCCGCGAAGCGCGACTTGCTCGGCGTGCGTGAACAAACTCTGGAGGCGTTCGGCGCGGTTTCCGAGCAGACGGTCGCCGAGATGGCGGCGGGGGCGCTGCTGCACAGTCGCGCGCAGATCGCGGTCGCCGTGAGCGGGGTCGCCGGACCGGATGGCGGCAGCGCCGACAAACCGGTCGGCACGGTCTGCATCGCGTGGGCATTGCAAGGCGCGCAACCGGGGGTGCAGACCTTCGTTTTTCCGGGCGACCGCGATGCGGTCCGGCGTGCGAGCGTGATCGCGGCGCTGGAAGGTTTGCCGGGCAGGCTCTGAAAGGGATTGCCGGCCTATTGCCGCGTACCGCCGCCCGGGTTGCCACCGGCGCCCCAGCCCTGGCCGGGATGATTGCCGTCATGCACGATGCCGCTGACGCCACCCGTGGCCGGGGTGTCCACGTTCGGCGCGGTAATACCGATCTCATTGAACCCGATACCGCCATTCCCGCCATTGGCAGGCGGCGGGCTGTCGCCTGTCGGTGGTTCCGATTCCTCGGGATTGAACACAAAGGTCTGCAGCGTGCGCAGGCTGTCATCGATGTTGGTCGCCGCCGAAGGTTGCGGCGGCGCCAGATCGGAAGCCTGTTCGGTCAAGACCGGTCTGGTGTTTTCGTCCAGCACGAAGTAGGACTGCCCGGCTCCGAGTTCGAGGCAGCCGCCCGCATTGCATACCTCGATGCGGCCGCCGGCGACGCTTCCAGTCACGCTCGGCCCGACATACTGCACCGTGTACTCGGTGCCGCGGATGCCGATGGTGGCGACCCGGGTCGCCATCTCGTAGGCGTCCCGCGTGAGTTTCCCGATCTGTCCCGATATGGTGCGCAGGCCGCCCTTCAACAGGCGCATGCTGACCCGGTCGGACGGGTCCGGTTCGCCGGCATGGCGATATTCGTCGATGCGGAATTCGGAGTCGGGACTAAGCGATACGAAGCCGCCGTCGGTGAAGCGCAGGTGGGCGCGTCCGTCGGCTGCCGTCAGTACCGCCTCGCCGGCGTGGATGCCCGCGCCGCGCGTCAGCGGCTGCTGCGATCCATCCACCGCCACCCGAAACACGGTCCCGAACACGAACTGGGCGATTGCCGCCGCCTCGGCCTGCGCGGCACGCGGCATCAGTGCCGGCAACAGCAGCACGAGAAAAGCGAGGCGAATCAGTATTGCAGCATGGCTTGGCGGCATGGCCAAACCCCTCCCTTCGATGACCCTGCGTGTCAGGGCGGTTTCACTTCGGGCTGCATCTCGCGTTGTTGTACGTCGCCCGATCCCCGGCGGATGCCCATGCTGCCGGTGCGCTGCAAGGCCGGGACCGCCGGATCGGGTAAAACTACTCCGAATCAAAGCGTTCGTACAGTCTCTTCGCCATCCGCGGCGCATGGGCGTGATCGGCCGCAGTCAGCAGAAATCGTTTCCGCGACGGGATTCCGCGCAGGTGCCTTGTGCCATAATCGGGCGATTCAACGAAGACACAAACGAACAACGACGGGGCGAAACGATGGACGAAAACAGACAGAAGGCGCTGCAAGCTGCTTTATCCCAGATCGAGAAACAGTTCGGCAAGGGTTCGATCATGCGCCTGGGCGAGCATGACCTGGCGAAGGACGTGGAGGTGGTTTCCACCGGATCGCTCGGGCTGGACCTCGCACTGGGAATCGGCGGGCTGCCGCGCGGGCGCGTAGTCGAGATCTACGGCCCGGAATCGTCCGGCAAGACCACGCTGACGCTGTCGGTGATCGCCCAGATGCAGAAGATCGGCGGCACGGCCGCCTTCATCGACGCCGAGCATGCCCTCGATCCGCAGTACGCCGCCAAGTTGGGCGTCAAGGTCGAAGATCTCCTGATCTCGCAGCCGGACAACGGCGAGCAGGCGCTGGAGATCGCCGACATGCTGGTGCGCTCCGGTTCGGTCGACGTGGTGGTGGTGGATTCGGTCGCGGCGCTGACGCCGAAGGCCGAGATCGAGGGCGAGATGGGCGAACCGCAGATGGGATTGCAGGCCCGCCTCATGAGCCAGGCGCTGAGGAAGCTCACCGCCAATATCAAGCGCTCCAACACGCTGGTCATCTTCATTAATCAGATCCGCATGAAGATCGGAGTGATGTTCGGCAATCCCGAGACCACCACCGGCGGCAATGCGCTCAAGTTTTATTCATCGGTGCGAATCGACATCCGCCGTGTCGGAGCGATCAAGAAGGCCGACGAGGTGATCGGCAACGAGACGCGCGTAAAAGTCGTCAAGAACAAGGTGGCGCCGCCATTCCGCCAGGCCGATTTCGACATTCTTTACGGAGAGGGCATTTCCCGCGAAGGTGAGGTCATCGAACTGGGCGTGCAATACAAGATCGTCGACAAGGCGGGCGCCTGGTATTCGTACGGCAGCGACCGCATCGGCCAGGGCAAGGACAATGCGCGCGAGTATCTGAAGGCGCATCCGGAAGTCGCGCAGGAGATCGAGAACAAGATTCGCCAGCACCTGGGTGTGTCCGCAGTGGCCGAAGCCGGCGAAACGGTGGAGGCCTGAAGCCGCCTTGCCGGTGTCGCTGCGCGCACGGGCCCTGCGCCTGCTCGCGCGACGCGAGCATACGCGGGCCGAACTGAAATCGCGGCTGTCGCCGCACGCAGAAGATCCCGTTCATGTGGAAGAGCTGCTCGACGAGTTCGAGCAGCTCGGTTACCTGTCCGAAGCCCGCTTCGTCGAATCCATGCTGAATACCCGGCGCCGGCGATTCGGCGCCTTGCGCGTACTTCACGACCTCCGGCAGAAAGGTGTTTCCGAGGCGGGGCTGGAGCAGGCGAAGGCGGCGCTGGCGGACGGCGAACTGGAAGCGGCGCGCGCGGTCTGGCAAAGGAAATTCGGCAGACTCCCGGAAAGCGCGACCGAGCGCGCCCGGCAGGCGCGGTTTCTTGCGTCGCGCGGTTTTTCGGCGGAGGTGGTACACAAGGTCCTGCGTTCCGGGACGGATTAGCCTCCCGGAACCGATGCGGTTGCAATAGAATCCGGGTCAGCGAGCCGACCTGCGGGTCGGCCATTTTTTCTTGAGGTCACGGCGAAAGCCAGATGAAAAGCAGCGATATACGAAACCGGTTCCTGCAGTACTTCGAACGGCAGGCACATACCATCGTGGCATCCAGTCCGCTGGTCCCGGGCAACGATCCGACGCTCCTGTTCACCAATGCCGGAATGGTGCAGTTCAAGGATGTCTTTCTCGGTCACGACAAGCGTCCGTATGCGCGCGCGACCACCTCGCAGCGCTGCGTGCGCGCAGGCGGCAAGCACAACGACCTCGAGAACGTGGGCTACACCGCGCGCCACCACACCTTCTTCGAGATGCTCGGCAACTTCAGTTTCGGCGACTACTTCAAGCGCGACGCCATCCGTTTCGCCTGGGAGCTGCTGACCGTGGAGTTCGGCCTGCCTGCCGATCGCCTGTGGGTGACGGTGTACCAGGATGACGACGAGGCCTACGAAATCTGGGCGAAGGAGATCAAGGTCCCGCGTGAACGGATCGCGCGCATCGGCGACAAGCCCGGCGGACCGAAGTACCAGAGCGACAACTTCTGGCAGATGGGCGACACCGGTCCGTGCGGACCATGCTCGGAGATTTTCTGGGATCACGGTCCGGGAATTCCCGGCGGACCGCCGGGATCGGCGGAGGCCGACGGCGACCGCTACATCGAGATCTGGAACCTGGTGTTCATGCAGTTCAACCGCGACGAGGCCGGTACGCTGCACAAGCTGCCAAAGCCGTCGGTGGATACCGGCATGGGGCTGGAGCGTATCGCCGCGGTGCTGCAGGGCGTGCACTCGAATTACGAGATCGACCTGTTTCAGGACCTGATCCGGGCCGCGGCCCGCGTCACCGGCGCGAAGGATCTGTCGAACAACTCGCTGAAGGTGATCGCCGATCACATCCGCGCCTGCAGTTTCCTGATCGTCGACGGCGTCATTCCCGGAAACGAGGGTCGCGGCTATGTGCTGCGCAGGATCATCCGCCGCGCCATACGCCATGGCTACAAGCTCGGGCAGAAGAAGCCCTTCTTCCACCAACTGGTGGCCGATCTGTCGAAGGCGATGGGCGAGGCCTATCCGGAGCTGCCCGAAGCCGAGCAGCGCGTATCGGAGGTTCTGCAACAGGAAGAAGTGCGCTTTGCCGAAACGTTGGAACATGGCATGGATGTGCTCGAGGGTGCGCTGCATCGCGAGGACCGCATGCTCGACGGCGAGACGGTGTTCAAGCTGTACGACACCTTTGGTTTCCCGGTCGACCTGACGGCGGACATTGCGCGCGAACGCGGCGTGCAGGTGGATTTCGCCGGCTTCGAGGCGGCGATGGAAAAGCAGCGTGAGCGCGCCCGCGCGGCGTCGAAATTCCAGATGCACTCGGCCGTGGAATACAGCGGCCAGGCGACCGAGTTCCATGGCTATGACACGCTGAAGCTGCCGGCGACCGTGGTCGCGTTGTATAGCGAGGGCAGTCAGGTGGAGCGGCTGGCCGCGGGAGAGCACGGCATCGTGGTGCTCGATCGCACACCTTTCTATGCGGAATCGGGCGGGCAGGTCGGCGATCGCGGGGTACTGGTTACCAGCGCCAGTCCGTTCGCCACGTTCAAAGTGGAGGACACGCAGAAGATCCAGGCGGAAGTGTTCGGCCACCACGGCACAATGGCCAAGGGCGAACTGAAGCTCGGCGACGCGGTGACCGCGCAGGTGGACCTTCGGCTGCGGCAGGCCACGATGTACAACCATTCCGCGACCCACTTGATGCACGCGGCCCTGCGCAAGGTGTTGGGCAGCCATGTGCAGCAGAAGGGTTCGCTGGTCGACGAGTTCAGGACGCGCTTCGATTTTTCACATCCGAAGCCCATGACGCCGGCGGAGATCGCGGAAGTCGAACGGCTGGTGAACGAGCAGATCCGCAACAACGTGCCGGTCGAGCCGAAAGTGCTGAAGTACGAGGACGCGATCAGGGCCGGCGCGATGGCGTTGTTCGGCGAAAAATACGGCGACGAGGTCCGCGTGATCGGCATGGGGGATTTCTCCACCGAGCTGTGCGGCGGCACACATGTGAAACGCAGCGGCGACATCGGCTTCTTCAAGATCGTGTCCGAATCCGGGGTCGCGGCCGGCGTGCGCCGGGTCGAGGCGGTGACCGGGCAGGGCGCGCTGGAGCACGTGCAGCGGCGCGAAGTGAAGCTGGCCGAGATTTCCGCCGCGCTCAAGTCCAGCCCCGAGGAGGTCGAGCATCGGCTCGTGCAGGTGCTGGAATCGGTGAAGAGCCTGGAGAAGGAGCTGACGCGGCTGAAGTCGAAACTGGCGACGTCGCAGGGCGACGATCTCGCCGACCAGGCAGAGGCGCTGGGCGAACTCAAGGTACTGGCCGCGCGCCTGGATGGCGCCGATGCCAGGACGCTGCGCGAAGCGATGGACAAGCTGAAGGACCGCCTGAAGAGCGCCGCGATCGTGCTCGGCGCGGTGGAAGGCGATAAAGTGACGCTGATAGCGGGTGTGACCAGCGACCTGACCGGAAAGCTCAAGGCGGGCGAACTGGTGAACTTCGTGGCGCAGCAGGTCGGCGGACGCGGCGGCGGACGGGCGGATATGGCGCAGGCCGGGGGTACCGAGCCGGCCAGGCTGCCTGAAGCATTGAAATCGGTGCGTGCCTGGGTCGAGCAGCGCGTCTAGGGCATACGCCCGGCATCTGACCGCCGGAAGGAAACGCAACAGCATCAGTTCGGAAACGTGCGGGCTTCCGGCTCGCACGCTGGGGAGCACGGGGGGCTGCCGGTTTGCCGGCAGCGCCTTCCGCAGGTGTCCACCTTGACGAGAGGCATTGCGTGCCCGGAACCAGGCCAACGCCCAGGCGACTCACATCCCGCGGACCGGCACGGGTGGCGATCGCGTATTTCGCTATCGGCGTGGCCTGGATTCTGTTGTCCGACGCGATGGTGTCGGGTCTCGTGGCAGATCCGGAGCGCCTCCACTTCTGGCAGAACATCAAGGGCTGGAGCTACGTTGCGGTCACGGCGGGCGCACTCTACTTCGTGCTGTCCACCCGCCTGCGCGCGATCGTCGAATGGCGCGGCGGGAGCGGTGCCGAAGCGCATTCGTACGAACTGATGTTCCGCAATCACCCGCAGCCGATGTGGGTGTACGACCTCGAAACATTGCGCTTCGTCGACGTCAACCAGGCCGCCCTCGACCACTACGGCTATTCGCGCGAAGCGTTTCTGTCGATGACGGTGCTGGATATCCGGCCGCCGGAAGAGCACCGGAAGATACTCGATTACATCGCGGCCGGTCTCCCTGAACAGGCTGCGCGTCGGAACTGGATTCACTGCCGCAAGGACGGCACCCGCATCGAAGTCGAGGTGGTGGGCGGCGATTTCCGCTACGAAGGGCGTCCGGCGCGCCTGGTGACGATGCGCGACGTGACCGAGGCGCGGCGCGCGGAACGGGCACTGCGCGCAGGCGAGGAGCGATTCCAGCTGCTGGCGCGCGCGACCAACGACGCCATCTGGGACTGGGATGCCGTCAACAAGGTGTTCTGGTGGAACGATGGCATCACCGCGCAGTTCGGCTACGCGAGGCGCGAGGTGGAGCCTACGCTGGAGTGGTGGGCGGAACGTATCCATGCGGAGGACAGGGAACGGATCGTTGGCGAGAACGATGCGTTGCTGTCGGGCCTTGAAACCGCGTGGCAGGGGGAATACCGCTTTCGCCGCGCGGATGGCACCTACGCGGAAGTCTTCGACCGCGGCTTCGTCATCCGTGACGAGCACGGCCGCGCCTTGCGCGCGATCGGATCGATGATGGACATCACCGCACGCAAGCGGATCGAGCGCGCGCTGACCGAGAGCCAGGAACGCCTCGACCTCGCGCTGGCGGCCTCCGACCTGGCGATCTGGGACTGGAACATAAAGACCGGAGAAGTTCAGCTCAGCAAGCACTTCGGCCTGATGCTCGGTTACGAATCCGAGGAAATCGGGGACCGCATCGAGTTCTGGCAGGGGCTGACGCATCCGGGCGACCTGGAGCGGATACGCGCCGCGGTGGTGCAGCACTTCAAGGGTGAGTCGCTGTTGTTCGATGTCGAGTACCGGATGCGCACCAAGGCCGGCGCATGGCGCTGGATGCAAACGGTGGGACGGATCGTCGAGCTGGACGAGAATGGCCGCGCGCTGCGGATGTCGGGCACGCACCGCGACATCACCGACATCAAGCGCACCTCCGACCTGGTGCGCAAGCTGTCCCTCGCCGTCGAACAGAGCGCAAACATGGTGGTCATCACCGATCCGTCCGGGACCATCGAATACGTGAATCCGAAGTTCTGCGCAGTTACCGGATATGAGCGCGAGGAACTGATCGGGCGTGAACTGTGGACCATGAAGTCGCAGGACATGCCGCTGGCGACCTTCAAGGAGATCTGGGAAACCCTCAACTCGGGACAGGAATGGCATGGCGAGCTGCACAACCGCAAGCGTAATGGTGAGTTCTATTGGTGCCTGGAATCGATTTCGCCGGTTCGCGACGAGCATGGCGTCATCAGCAATTTCGTGTCCGTGGGCGAAGACATCAGCGAGCGCAAACATGCCGAGACCACCATCCGCCACCTTGCCTATTACGATCCGCTGACCGGTCTGCCGAATCGGCGCCTGTTCCGCGACCGGCTCGAGCTGGCGAGAACCGCGGCGCAGCGCAGCGACGACATGTTCGCGTTGATGTACCTGGACCTCGACCGGTTCAAGAACGTGAACGACACGCTGGGCCACGAGATCGGGGACCTGCTGCTCAAGGCGGCCTCGCAGCGGATTGCGGACTGCCTGCGCAAGGGCGACACCATGGCGCGCCTAGGAGGCGACGAGTTCGCCATCATCATTGCCGATGTGAAACAGCAGGAGAATCTGGCGAAGGTGGCGGACAAGATCATCCGCGCGGTGCAGGAGCCGTTTCTGCTGAACGGCTTCGAGCTGTTCACCACGACCTCGATCGGCATCGGCGTTTTTCCAAACGACACCACCGACCTCGACGTGCTGGTCAAGAACGCCGACGTCGCGCTTTACCGCGCGAAGGAGCACGGGCGCAACAACTACCAGTTCTTCATCGAGGACATGAACGCGCGGTCAATGGAAAGGCTGGTGATCGAAAGCCGCTTGCGTCACGCGGTCGCCCGCGAAGAGCTGTTGCTGTATTTTCAGCCGCAGACCGATATCGCCAGCGGCCGGGTCACGGGAGTCGAAGCCCTGGTGCGGTGGCGCTCCCCCGAACTGGGCATGGTGATGCCGTCGGATTTCATTCCGCTGGCAGAGGATACCGGGCTGATCGTTCCCATCGGCGACTGGGTGCTGCACGCTGCCTGCCGCCAGTTGCGCGCGTGGCGCGATGCCGGGCTGGAGCTCGACCGCATCGCGGTGAACCTGTCGCCGCGGCAGTTCCGGCAAGCCGGTCTGGACGAGACGGTGGAGTCGGCGATTGGAGCGGCCGGACTGGATGGCGTCAGCCTGGAAGTGGAGATCACCGAGAATACGGCGATGAGCAATGCCGAGCTTTCCCAGACCATTCTCGACCGGCTGCGGAAGATCGGCGTGCAGGTTGCGATCGATGACTTCGGCACCGGCTATTCCTCGCTGGCCAACCTGAAGCATTTCCCGGTGACGCGCCTGAAGATCGACCAGACATTCGTTCGCGATGTGGCAGAAGACCCGGATGACGCGGCGATCGTGCTGGCGATGATCCGCATGGCGCACAGTCTGAAACTGCAGGTGATCGCGGAAGGCGTGGAAAACGCCGCACAGCTCGAGTTCCTGCGCAGCAACGGCTGCGACGAAGCCCAGGGGTATCTGTTCGCACGCCCGTTGCCGGCGGACGAGATGGGGCATTGGCTGCGCGATCGTCTGGATGAAACGACGTCTCCGAAACTGCCCGCCGTGCGGCGCTAGAAAGGCATCTCGATTTCCGGCCGGGCGGCCTGCAGGGCGCTGCGAAACTCGGACTGGATGCGCTTGAGCGCGGGCTCGTCGTCGGCCTCGAATCGAAGCACCACCACCGGGGTGGTGTTCGAAGATCGGGCGAGGCCGAATCCGTCCGCATACTCGACCCGGAGCCCGTCGATCTTGATGATCTCGCGCGCGGTCGGAAAGCTGGCGCTCTGCTGCAGTTCTTCGATCAGCGCGTAGTTTTCCCCTTCCTTCAGCTTGATCTGCAGCTCCGGCGTATTCAGCGAG
This sequence comes from Burkholderiales bacterium, assembly GCA_040880425.1. Taxonomy (GTDB): domain Bacteria; phylum Pseudomonadota; class Gammaproteobacteria; order Burkholderiales; family Eutrophovitaceae; genus DATKEK01. The sequence goes on from JBBDIL010000025.1 coordinate 10,973, forward strand.
TCCGGCAGTTCATCGAATGCCGCAGCGATATCCGGCTGCGCGCTCAGGAATTCCAGCAGCCGCGCGCCGGCGTAGAGGCCGTCGTCGAAGCCGTACCAGCGCTCCTTGAAGAAGATATGGCCGCTCATCTCGCCGGCCAGCGGCGCGCCGGTCTGTTTCATCTTCGCCTTGATCAGAGAGTGGCCGGTCTTCCACATGGTCGGCTTGCCACCGTGCCGAACGATCCACGGCGCCAGCGCGCGCGTGCACTTGACGTCGAATATGATCTCGGCGCCGGGATTGCGCGACAGTACGTCTGCGGCGAAAAGCATGAGTTGGCGGTCGGGGTAGATCAGCTTGCCGGCCTTGGTCACCACGCCGAGCCGGTCACCGTCGCCGTCAAAGGCCAGGCCGATTTCCGAGCTGCCTTTCGCGAGCGCGGCGGTCAGGTCCTGCAGGTTCTTGGGCTGCGAAGGATCGGGATGGTGGTTGGGAAAAGTACCGTCGACTTCGCAGAAGAGTTCCTCCACCTCGCAGCCGAGCGCGCGATAGAGTGTCGGCGCAAAGGCGCCGGCCACGCCATTGCCGCAGTCGATTGCGACCTTCATCGGGCGCTTCAGTTTCAGGTCACTTGCGATCCGCTGAATGTACAAGTCTGCGATCTCCCGGGTTTCGTAGCGGCCCGCGCCGGTCGCGAGATCGTTTTGCTCGATGCGCGCACGCAATGCCTGGATCTGTTCGCCCGAAAGCGTGTCTCCGGCGATCATCATCTTCAGGCCGTTGTAGTCGGGCGGATTATGGCTGCCCGTGACCATCACGCCGCTGCCGGTCTCGAAACGGTGTGCGGCGAAGTACAGCATCGGCGTGGTGACCTGACCGACGTCGATGACGTCGATGCCGGCTGCCTGCAGACCCCGGGCCAGTGCCTGCGCGAGTTCCGGACCGGACAGCCTGCCGTCGCGGCCGATGCAAACGGCGCTGCGTCCGCGGGCGAGCGTTTCCGAACCGATTGCGCGGCCGATGGTTTCGACCGCAGCCACGGTCAGCGTCTTGCCGACGATGCCGCGAATGTCATAGGCCTTGAATATTTCTTTGGCAGGAACGGTCATGGTCATCCTATCTTGAACTGGAGTAATCGCGGGCAGCAATCGGTACACCCGGTATCGAGGCCCGCAACGCAGCTTGCGGGGCAATTATCCCACGCCTACGCGCGCGCCCGGAAACGCCTCAGCCGCGTGCTGCGAAGAATTGCAGCAGCCGCTCCGGCAACCAGTCCAGCGTGCCTGGCAGGCGACCGGAGACGAAGCCGACATGTCCGCCGCTGTCGACGAAATCGCTCTCGATTGCCTGCGGCAGGTCGCGCGCAGCGGGCAGAAACTCGCCAGGCAGAAAAGGATCGTTGCGCGCATGCAGCAACAATGTCGGCACGCGGACTCGCGGCAGATCCGGTTTGCTGCTGGCCCGATGCCAGTAGTCATCCACGTCCCGGAATCCGTGCAGCGGTGCGGTGAAGGCATCGTCGAATTCGCGCAAGGTGAGCGCGCGCTGCACGCGCGCCACGTCGAACAGCCCTGGATAGCGCGCATGCTTTTCCAGGCTTTTCCGCTTGAGGCTGCGCAGGAAATGCAGGCTGTAAACGCGTCCGAAACCCTCGCTCAAACGCCGCCCCGCGGCAGTCAGATCCATCGGTGCGGATACCGCGGCGGCTGCGTGCACCAGCGCGTTTGCCGCCGGTCCTTCCCTGGCCAGCCACTTGAGCAGCGCGTTGCCGCCCAGCGAGACGCCGGCGGCATACACCGGTGCGCCAATCCGCTCGCGAACTACACTCAGCATCCAGCCGATCTCGTCTGCGTCGCCGGAATGGTAGGCACGCGGCTGGCGGTTCGGTTCTCCGCTGCAGCCGCGAAAGTGGGGAATGACCCCGCGCCAGCCCCGGGCGGCGACCGCGCGCATGATCACCGAAGCATAATGGCTGCGCGAGCAGCCTTCGAGACCGTGAAACAGCACAACGACCGGGGAGGCGGGGCCGCCTGCATCCAGCCAGTCGAAGTCCACGAAGTCGCCGTCATCGGTATCGACGCGTGCGCGCCGATAGTGCGGAGGCGTGCTCTGCAATGCAAAGAAAGGGTAGATCGTCTGCAGGTGTCCGCCGGGCAGCCACCATGGTGCGCGATAGCTCATGCGCGGTTTCAGTGCAGAATGGAACGGGGCTCCGCGTCTGCTTCGACCGGCGCGGAAAGCGGGGAAGCATGATGCATGTACATCTGCCAGCCGCGATCGGTCAGCAGGTAAACATTGGTTGCGAGTACGGGCGTCGCCGGCCGGGAATCCCCCACGATCGTGACGTGCTCGTAAAGGCTGTGTATATGCAACATGCGACCCGGGAAGGCCTTGAGTCCGACCAGCTGAAACTTCAGCTGCGCGCCCTGCGAGAAGATCTGCCGCCAGGATTCGCGCACCTCGATCAGGCCGACATGGCGCGGACCGCCCGGGTGGGCGCATACGATTTCCTCCTCTTCCGCCCACACGTCGATCATCGCCGTCAGGTCGGCGTTCTCGAAAGCCCGATAGAACGCTTTCTCGGCGTCTCTCGGCGTCGCGAAGCGCTTCTCAATCATGGGCACGAGTGAGGTGATGGACTTCCTGCAGTATGCGTTGCGGCGGCAGCTGCATCATACAGTTGAAGTGTCCGAGGGGGCATACGCGCCTGAAGCACGGGCTGCACGGTAGATCGAGTTTCACCACACGCGCAGTCGCGGACAACGGCGGGGTGAATTGCGGCGAACTGGAACCGTAGATCGCGACGGTGGGGCGGCGCAGCGCCGCGGCAACATGCATCAGTCCGGAGTCGTTTGTCACCACCAGGTCGGCCGCGGACAGCAGCACGATCGCATCGTCCAGAGAGGTTTCGCCGCAGACATTGCGCACACCTGCGCCGCCGGCATCCGTGATCTGCGCGCCGATCGCGGCATCCTTGCGCGAGCCGAGCAGCCACACCTGGTAGCCCTCGTCGGCCAGCGATTCGGCAAGCCCGGCGAAGTACTCGACTGGCCAGCGTTTTGCCGGTCCGTACTCCGCACCCGGACAGAAGCATGCGAGGCGCTGCGGCCTGCTCGCGCACAGCCTGGAGAAAACGGCTGCAGCCTCGTCACCGCCGACGGCCAGCGCGGGCGATTCGACCGGCCGCGGCAAAGGCGACGCTGCATCGTTCTCCGCCAGCCAGGCGAAGCGTTCCACCATCAGCGGCAGCGAGTCCTTGTCCAGCCGCCGCGCATCCGTGAGCAGCCCGTAGCGCAGTTCGCCGACAAAACCCACCCGTCGCGGGATGCGCGCGAAGAAAGGAACCAGCGCGCTCTTCAGCGAGTTGGGCAGCACGTAGGCGGCCGCATATCCGCGCGTACGCAGATCCCTGCCGAGGGCCGCGCGCCGACTGAGCGCCAGCTCGCCGTGATTGAAAGGATTCTCCAGGGTGTCCGCGACTTCCGGCATGCGCCGGTACATCGGTAGCACCCAAGCCGGCGCCAGCACATCGATCTGCGCGTCAGGCTGTTTCGCCTTGATGCGCGCCAGCAGCGGCTGTGACAGTACCGCGTCGCCAACCCAGGATGGCGCGACAATGAGGATTCTATTGGTAGCGTTTTTCACGGCGATCGCCGAGGAAGACCTCGTGGAGCGCGACGCGATAATTGAGCGCCGTCCGACGCGATAATTGCCTCTCGGAATCCTTGCGTCCCATGCAACGGGATTGTAACCGCTGAAAGGCTCATTTCCGTGGCGGGGTGAAGTTGGTGACGATGAGCTCGGTTGACCTGGTGGCTTTCTGTCCGCCGCCGAGCCGGCGAATGGCTCGACGTAGCACACATGTTCCGGAAAGAGCGGCAGGATACGG
>JBBDIL010000026.1:0-73481 GCA_040880425.1 Burkholderiales bacterium
AGCTCAAGGCGGCGGTGGGCACGCTCACCGAGGTCGACCTGGAGAACGTCAACGCGCTGCTCGCGGCGAATCGGCGAGGACAGCAATGAATCATCTCTGGTTGCTGGGATTTTCGGCGGCAATTGCCGCAGGCTGTTCGCAGCAGGAAGTGCGGTCGTTCGAAGGGCAGGCCGAAGGCGAATACGTACGCGTGGCGGTGCCGATGTCGGGCAGCCTTGCCCGTCTCGGCGCGAAGCGGGGCAGCGCGGTGCGTGCAGGCGAGATGCTGTTCTCGCTGGACGACCGCAAGGAATCGGCGGCGCACCGGACGGCCGCGGAGGGGTTGCAATCGGCCAGGGCGGGACTGGAGCAGGCCAGGCGCGGGCGAAGCGCGGCGGCGATCGAATCGGCAGAGGCAGCGCTGAACGCGCTGCAGGCGGAATTGGCTCAAACCGAGTGGCGCCTCGGGCAGAAGAACGTCAAGGCACCGAAAGAAGGCCTCGTCGTGGAGACGCTCTACGATGAAGGCGAATGGGTGCCGGCGGGTTCCGCCGTATTGTCCATGCTGTCGCCGGAGACCATGAAGGTGCGTTTCTACGTGCCGCCGCACGTGGCGGGCAGCTTGCGGCATGGACAGACTGTGAGATTGCGTTGCGAGGGTTGTGAGCCCGGGATGTCGGCGCGGATCGTTTACGTATCGCCGATGGCCGAACGCGACGAGGACCAGAATGCCGGGCCGCTGCGCTTCATGGTCGAAGCGCGTCCTGCCGGGGATGCATTCGCGCAACTTCGCCCCGGCCATGCCGTGGAAGTCGTGCTCTGAACCACGGCCGGACAATTCCCCGGTAGTCGATCGCAGAAGGGTCGCAGAGCGTAATCGACGGACCGTCACTTTCTCCTTGGGCGGCTTATGAACGATCCGATTGCACAGCCTGAACTGACTCCGCGTGCCGTTGCCGTCAGCGCCGTGCTGTTGCTGGCATCGGCATGCGCACAGGAACAGCCCGCGCCTCCGGAGAGCCGGCCGGTGACCGCTGTCCAGGTCAGTGTTGGCCGGCAGGCCGGCGAGGTCGCCTATTCCGGCGAGGTACAGCCGCGCTATGTGTCCGCGCTCTCGTTCCGGGTGCCGGGCAAGATCGTGGCCCGGCTGGTGGATATCGGCGACGTGGTCGAGCCGGGCCAGGTGCTTGCGCGACTCGACCCCGAGGACCAGAAACTCAATTTCGAAGCGGCGCGCTCGCAGCTTGCCGCCGCGCAGGCAGACCACGATCAGACCAAGGCCGACCTGGCGCGCTACGCGGACCTGCTCGAGAAGAAGTTCATCAGCGAAGCCGAGTTCGACCGCAGGCGCACCGTCTACGAAGTTGCGCGGGCGCAGCTGGAACAGGCACGCGCCCGGCTTGCCGTGGCCGAGAACCAGGCGGGCTACACGGAGCTGGCGGCGGATCACGCCGGGGTCATCACCTCGATTGACGCAGAAGCGGGGCAGGTGGTGTCCGCGGGGCAGCCGGTGCTGCGTCTCGCGCGCACCGAACAGAAGGAAGTACAGATCAGCGTTCCCGAGAACCGTCTCGCCGAGCTCAGGAACGCGAAGGAAATCGACATCGTGCTCTGGGCGTCGCCGGACCGGCGCTATCGCGGACGCGTGCGGGAGGTGAGTCCGGCGGCGGACGCCGTGACCCGGACCTACGCCGCGCGCATTTCGCTGCTCGATGCCGACGCGTCGGTTCGCATCGGTATGACCGCGGCCGTGTACCTGCGCGGACTGTCGCGAGCCGATTCGATCGAGCTGCCGGCGACTGCGGTATTCCAGCAGGATGGCCGCGCAGCGGTCTGGCGCATCGATCCGGCCACCAGTCAGGTGCAGGCGGTGCCGGTGGAAGTGGACCGTTTCGTCGAGGACAGGGTGGTATTGCGCAGCGGGCTGAATGCGGGCGACCTCGTGGTGCGCGCAGGTGTGCACAAACTGTTCGAAGGGGAGAAAGTGCGAGTGCTCGGCGAGGACGGCGCGTGACGAGTTTCAACCTCTCCGGGTGGGCGATAAAGCACCAGTCGCTGGTGCTTTTTTTCATGATCGCGCTGGGCGCCGCAGGGCTGTATTCCTACTTCGAACTCGGCCAGGCCGAAGACCCGGATTTCACCTTCAAGGTGATGGTGGTGCGCACGCTGTGGCCGGGCGCATCGCCGGTCGAGATGGAGCAGCAGGTCACGGAACGGCTGGAGAAGAAACTGCAGGAAACGCCGTATCTCGACCATGTGCGCAGCTACTCGCGATCGGGCGAATCCACCATCTTCGTGCTGCTCAAGGACACCACGCCGCCGAAGGAAGTCGCCGGGGTCTGGTACCAGGTGCGCAAGAAGATCGGCGACATCCGGCACACGCTGCCGCAGGGCACGCTCGGGCCATTCTTCAACGACGAGTTCGGCGATGTCTTCGGCAGCATCTATGCTTTCACCGCGGACGGGTATTCCTACGCCGAGCTCAAGCGTTACGTCGAAGCTGCGCGCAAGGAGGTGCTGCGGATCCCGAACGTCGCCAAGGCCGAGATCATCGGCGAGCAGGACGAGAAAATCTATGTCGAGGTCTCGCACAAGAAACTGGCGAACCTGGGCATAGACCCGCTGGCGATTTTCGCGGTGCTGCAGGAACAGAACGCGATGACGCCGGCGGGGCGCATCGATACCGCGCAGGACCGGTTGTTCGTCAGGGTGACCGGCAGCTTCGATTCGGTGGAGAGCGTGCGCGAAATCGGCATCGAGGCAAGCGGGCGGCTGTTTCGCCTGGGGGATATTGCGCGTGTCACGCGCGGCTATGTCGATCCGCCGGAGCTCAAGGTGCGTTACACGGGCAGGGAAGCGATCGCGCTCGCGGTTTCGATGGCAAAAGGCGGCGATATCCTGGAGCTCGGCAGGGATCTCTCCGCCGCCTTCGATCGCATCCGGCTCGGCGTTCCGGTCGGCATCGAAGTGCATCAGTACGCCAACCAGCCCGAGGTGGTCGGGCGCTCGGTCAACGAGTTCATGAAGGTGCTGGCCGAGGCGGTGATCATCGTGCTTGCAGTGAGCTTTCTCTCGCTCGGCTTCCGCACCGGGCTGGTGGTGGCGCTGTCGATTCCGCTGGTGCTTGCGGTCACCTTCCTGTTCATGATGCTCTACGGCATCGATTTCCAGCGCATCTCGCTCGGCGCGCTGATCATCTCGCTCGGACTGTTGGTGGACGATGCCATCATCTCGGTGGAGATGATGGCAACCAAGATGGAGCAGGGATGGGAACGCGCGAAAGCCGCGGGATTCGCATATACCTCCACCGCGTTTCCGATGCTGACCGGCACGCTGATCACGGCTGCCGGTTTCCTGCCGGTAGGGTTTGCCGCGTCATCCGCGGGCGAATACACTTTTTCGATATTCGCGGTGGTAACCATGGCGCTGCTGATTTCCTGGGTGGTTGCGGTGGTGTTTATCCCTTACCTGGGATTCAAGCTGCTTCCGGACTTCAAGCCGCATCCGCAGCATGGTCACGAGGTTTACCAGAAACCCTTTTACCGCCGGTTTCGCGCGCTGGTCGAATCCTGCGTGACTTACCGCAAGACGGTGATCGGGCTGACGCTGGCGGTGTTCATGCTGTCGCTGTACGGATTCCAGTTCGTGCAGCAGCAGTTCTTTCCCTCGTCGAACCGGCCGGAACTGATGGTGGACCTGTGGCTGCCGCAGGGCGCTTCCTACCAGGCCACGGAACGCGAGGTGAAGCGGCTGGAGGAACGGCTGGAAGCCGATCCCGATGTAGTGCACTACGTGGCTTACGTCGGTGGCGGAAGCCCGCGCTTTTATCTGCCGATCGACCAGCAGTTGAACCACCCGAACTTCGCCCAGTTCGTGATCCTCACCGGCGATACGACGGCGCGCGAAGCGGTCTATCTGCGGCTGAACCGCCTGCTGGAAACCGAGTTCACGCTGCTGCGCGGACGCGTCAACCGGCTGGAGAACGGGCCGCCGGTCGGCTATCCGGTGCAGTTCCGCGTCAGCGGCAACGACATCCCGACGGTGCGTCGCTACGCGCGGGAAGTCGCCGAGGTGATGCGCGCCAACCCGCATGCGCTGAACGTGCATCTGGACTGGAACGAGCAGACCAAGCGCCTGCGGCTGGAGATCGACCAGAACAAGGCGCGCGTGATCGGGGTGTCCACCCAGAACCTCTCGGGTGTAATGAATTCGATCCTGACCGGTTTCGTCATTACGCAATACCGCGAGCGTGACGAGCTGATCGAAGTGCTGGCGCGTGCCGAGGAAGGCGAACGCGTGGATCCCGGCAAGATCGGCGAGATCAACGTGCCGACGCAATCCGGCAAGTGGATACCGCTGTCGCAGATCGCGCGCATCGAGTATGGCTTTGAGGAAGGCATTATCTGGCGGCGCGCGCGACAACCGACGGTGACGGTGCGCTCGGATATCAACGGCGGCGTGCAGGCGCCGGTGGTGTCGCAGCAGATCGATCCGCAGCTGGATGCGATTCGCGCCCGCCTGCCGCAGGGTTACCGTATAGAAATGGGGGGTGCGATCGAAGAAAGCGCGAAGGGCGTGGGGTCGATCATCGCCGTGATGCCGTTCATGATCCTGACCGTGCTGACCTTGCTGATGATCCAGCTGCAGAGCCTGCAGCGCACCATCATGGTGATCCTGACGGCGCCGCTCGGCTTGATCGGGGTCGCGTTCATCCTGCTGACCTGGAACGTGCCGTTCGGCTTCGTCGCCAACCTCGGCGTGATCGCGCTGTTCGGCATGATCATGCGCAATTCGGTCATTCTGATCGACCAGATCGAGCAGGATCGCGCCGCCGGGCGGCCTGACTGGGAAGCGATCGTGGAGGCCACGGTGCGCCGCTTCCGGCCGATCGTGCTGACCGCGGCGACTGCCGTGCTGGCGATGATTCCTTTGTCGCGCAGCGAATTCTGGGGTCCGATGGCGGTGGCGATCATGGGCGGGCTGATCTCCGCCACGGCGCTGACGCTGCTGTTCGTGCCGGCGCTGTACGCGGCATGGTTCCGGGTGAGAAAGCCCGCGGGCTGAGGCCCGCGCCGGCGGCGGACGTGGCTATCAGCCGCGACCAGGCGCGCACTTCCGGCGCGACGCTGCTGGGCGATGCGTTCGCGCCTGAAGTGGCAGCGCACCCGGGCCAGTCCGGCTTCCGGCTGCTGGCGACCGGCCTGGATGCATTCGTGATGCGTGTCGCGCTCGCCGAATCGGCGCAGCGCACGCTCGACATGCAGTACTACATTTTTCACGCGGACGATACCGGCGCACTGCTGACCGAGGCGCTGCTGCAGGCGGCCGACCGCGGTGTGCGCGTCCGCCTGCTGGTGGACGATTACAACCTGGTGGGCCGCGACTGGCTGGCGGCCGCACTCGACGCGCACCCGCGGATCGAAGTCCGTGTGTTCAATCCGTTCGTCGCCGGAGCGCGGGGGACAGTCTCGCGCCTGATCGCCTTTCTGCGGGATCCGGTGAAACTGAACCGCAGAATGCACAACAAGAGCTTCATCGCCGACGGACGGCTGGCGATCGTCGGCGGACGCAATGTGGGCAACGAGTATTTCGATGCGGACCGGGAACTCGGTTTCGGCGACCTGGACGTGCTGGCGGCCGGTCCCGTCGCCGGGGAGATCGCCGCGAGTTTCGAAACTTACTGGAGCAGCGAGTCGGCCCGGTCGCTGCGATTTCTCGGCATCCGCAGGCGCGGACGCCGGATACTGCGGCGGTTTCGTGCGGCGCTGGACAAGCGCCTGGAAAAGGTCAGGCGTTCGCAGTACGCAACCCGTCTGCGCGACACTGACCTCGCGAAACAGCTCACCGGCAGCCATCTGGATCTCGAATGGGCAAAGGCCGATTTGATCGCGGACGAACCGGCGAAAGTGGTGCTGCCGGTGGAACGCGGCGAACCGCAATCGCAGGGTTTTCTTGGCTTGCTGGCGCAGGAATCCATCCAGGAAGTGATTCTGGTCTCGCCTTACTTCGTTCCGGGCGAACGCGGCATGGCGAGCCTTCGTAGCTTGCGCGCGCGTGGCGTGCGCGTACGCATTCTGACCAATTCGCTGGCGGCCACCGATGCGCCCGTGGTCCATGCGAGCTACCGGCGTTACCGGCAGGCTCTGCTTGAACTCGGTGCCGAGATTCACGAATTCAAACCGGTCGTCAGGCCGCCGCGCGGCGCGCGGCCCCGGCTGTTCGCGTCGGCGCGCGCCAGTCTGCATGCCAAGGCCTTCGTATTCGACCGCCGCAAGATGGTCATCGGTTCTCTGAATCTCGATCCGCGATCGTTCTTTCTCAATACCGAGATTGGATTGATCATTCAAAGTGAAGCGCTTGCGGGCCAGGTGGCAGCCGCGTTCGAGCAGCTGGCCGCTCCGACCTACAGCTACCAGGTCACGCTGTCCGCTGTGCGTGGAGGGCGCCTGCGGTGGCGTACGCAGGAAGACGGCATCCGTGTCAGCTATGACGGCGAACCGCAGGCAGGTCTGCTCCGGAGGCTGCTGGCATGGGGCGCGGGCCTGCTGCCGATCGAGGAGCATCTCTGAGTGCGGACGTGCGCGGTGTTGCGGCGAACGCCGGCGTGCACGTAGACTCGCACCGTTTTTCCATTCTCCTTAGACGAAACTGCCAAGATGCTTCCTGTAGCCGCCCGCTGGATCCGATCGTTTCTGCTGCTGTTTTCCCTGCTGCTGGTGCGGCCCGCGCTTGCCGGCGATTGCGCGATTGCATCCGCGCATCCGCTGGCTACCCGTGCCGGGTGCGAGATACTCCAGCAGGGCGGCAACGCCTTCGATGCCGCAGTGGCGGTGTCCGCGGCCCTGGCGGTGGTCGAACCCTATGCCTCGGGACTCGGCGGCGGCGGGTTCTATCTGTTGCACCGGGCCGCAGACGAATTCGAGGTATTCATCGATGCGCGCGAGACCGCTCCGGCACGCGCGACAAGCGAGTTTTACCTGAATGAGAACGGCGAGCCGCGGCATCGGGCATCGCTGGACGGGGCGTCTGCGGCGGCGATCCCCGGGACCCCGGCGGCAATCGACTGGATCGCGACGCGTTACGGCACGCTGCCACTGGAGCGCCTGCTGGCGCCGGCGATCGCGCTGGCCGAGCAGGGCTTTCCGGTCGATTCGCGCTACCTGTGGGCGATCGGTTATCGGGAGACGCTGCTTAAGAGCAGTCCGGGTGCGTCGGTGTTCCTGGACAACGGCACGCGGCCGCAAGCCGGATACATGGTCAAGCAGCCGCAGCTTGCAAAAACCCTGCGCACCATTGCGCGGTCCGGACGCGATGGCTTCTACCGCGGCCGGCTCGCCCGCGAACTGGTTGAGGCGGTCGCGGCCGGCGGCGGCGTGTGGAACCTTGACGACCTGGCCGGCTACCGGCTGGTCGAGCGCGAACCGTTCAGAATCCGCTTCCGCGGCGCGCGTATCAGCACCGCGCCGCTGCCCTCGTCCGGTGGCCTGGTCATGGCGCAGGCCTTGCACATCCTGGAGTCCCTGCCGCTGGAGAACATGGACGACACCCGGCGCGCCCATTTCGTGGCGGAAGCGATGCGGCGCGGGTACAACGATCGCGCCCGGTACATGGGCGATGCGGATTTTGTTGCCGTTCCGGTGGAGAAGCTGGCGTCCCGCGAGTATGCGCTGAGTCGCGGGGCAACCATTTCGCCCGATCGCGCGACGCCAAGCAGCGAACTGCCGGACGTGGCCGAACCGCTGGTGGAGGGCAGGGACACCACGCATTTCTCCATCGTCGACGTTGCGGGCAACCGGGTTGCGGCCACATTGTCGGTGAACATCCCGTTCGGCGCCGGCTTCGTGGCGGGCGACACCGGCGTGCTGCTCAACAACCACATGAACGATTTCTCGCTGGCGGTGGCTGCACCCAACGTCTACCAACTGGTTGGCAACCACGCGAATGCGATCGAACCCGGCAAGCGGCCGCTGTCGAGCATGTCGCCTACTTTCATATCGGACGAGCGCGGCGTGCTGGTGCTTGGCACGCCGGGCGGCTCGCGCATCATCAGCATGGTGTTGCTCGGTATACTCGACTACATGCTGAATCCACAGGTGAATCTGGAGCGCATCGTGGGCGCGCCCCGTTACCATCATCAGTACCTGCCGGACCGTATCCAGATCGAGTCCGAAGGATTTTCAGAGAGCTGGATCGCGGCGTTGCGGGCGAAGGGGCATGCGGTCGAAAGCGCCGGGCGCAGGTGGGGGAACATGCAGGTGGTGTTTTGGGATGCGGCGACCGCACGGGCGCGACCGGAAAGCGACCCGCGCGGGCGTGCCGGCGTCCTGTTCTGAAATCGCGATGCCGCTACAATAGCCGCGCATGAAAACGACATTTCTCGACTTCGAACAACCGATCGCCGAACTCGAGGCCAGGATCGAGGAACTGCGCTATGTGCAGGACGATTCCGCGGTGGACATCTCCGAGGAAATCGCACGCCTGCAGAAAAAAAGTGCGGGGCTGACCCGGGAGATTTACGCAAAGCTAAACGCCTGGCAGATCTCGCAGGTTGCCCGCCACCCGCAACGCCTGTACTCGCTGGATTACATCCAGGGCCTGTTCACGGACTTCGAGGAACTGCACGGCGACCGGGCGTTCGCCGACGATCCCGCGATCGTGGGCGGCATTGCGCGCTTCGGCAATCAGCCGGTGATGGTGATCGGGCATCAGAAGGGCCGCGACACAAAGGACAAGCTGTATCGCAACTTCGGTATGCCCAAGCCGGAGGGTTATCGCAAGGCGATGCGGCTGATGAAACTCGCCGAGAAATTCGGGTTGCCGGTGATGACCTTCGTGGACACGCCCGGCGCCTACCCGGGAGTGGGGGCGGAAGAGCGCGGACAGTCCGAAGCAATCGGCAGGAGTCTCTACGTAATGGCGGAACTGCGTGTGCCTGTGATCGTGACCATCATCGGGGAAGGTGGATCCGGCGGTGCGCTTGCCATCGCGGTCGGGGACGTCAGCCTGATGCTGCAGTACGCGATCTACTCGGTGATTTCGCCCGAAGGTTGCGCGTCGATCCTGTGGAAGAGTGCGGACAAGGCGCCGCAGGCGGCGGAAACGCTCGGCATCACCGCGAACCGGTTGAAAACTCTGGGCCTGGTGGATCGCATCGTGAGCGAACCGCCCGGCGGCGCGCACCGCGATCCGGCGGCGACGCTGCAGTCGCTCAGGAAGGGGTTGCAGGATGCCCTGGCCCAGGTGCAGGATAAACCCGTGGACGAGTTGCTGCCGGCGCGGTTTCAGCGCCTGATGGACTACGGCAAGTTCAAGGAAGGCGGATCGCGCTAAGCGCGCGATTCGATCATCGAACGACCGATACCCCGCCGATGGCGGGGTTTTTCGTTAATGTTTCACTTCGCGATGAAAACCGTTCCGACATTCCTGGATGCGACCGAAGAACAGCTGCGGCTGCACGGTGTGCAGGACTGTACGGTGTGCGTCGGCCTGAGCGGAGGCATCGACTCGATCGTGCTGCTGGACGTCCTCGGATCGCATGCGGCGGCGCATGGTCTCGGGTTGAGCGCGGTCCATGTCAATCACGGTCTGAGTCCACATGCCGGAGACTGGGAAACCTTCTGTCGCGGGATATGTGCGGCGGAGGGGGTGCCGCTCACGGTGAAGAGGGTAAGCGTCGCGCGTCGAGGTGAAGGACTTGAGGCGGCGGCCCGCGAAGCGCGGTTTGCTGCATTCTCCTCCGTGCGCTGCGACTATCTCGCACTCGCCCATAACCAGGACGACCAGGCGGAAACGCTGCTGCTGCAGCTGCTGCGCGGGGCAGGTGCGAAAGGGTTGAGTGCGATGCCGGTGGTGAGGGACTGGTTTGCGCCTGCCGGTGCCACTGCCGCGAAGGGTCCGGCGAAACTGTTGCGCCCCCTGCTCGATGTATTGCGCAGCGAGATTCTGGACTACGCACGGGCGCGCCAACTGGCCTGGATGGAAGACGAGTCGAATACCGACGTCTCGCTCGACCGGAATTTCCTGCGCCACGAGGTGTTTCCGCTGATCGTGCGGCGCTATCCCGCTGTCAATCGTACGCTGGCGCGTGCCGCACGCAATCTTGCCGACGCCGCGTTGCTCGCTGACGCGATTGGCGAGATCGACTGGCAGACCGCCGCTACCGCGGAAGGCCTGCATGCAGACGTGTTGCGCGACGTGGGTGTCGCGCGCGCGCTGAATCTGCTGCGCGGATTGTTTGCCTTGAAAGGGCAGGCGGCGCCGCATCGATCTGCGCTCGAAGAGGGACTGCGACAATGCCTGCATGCGCGGAGCGATGCACAGGTTCGCGTGGCTTTCGGAAAGTACAGCCTGCGGCGCTACCGCGGCATCGTACAGCTGGTCGACGATGGTCAGCCGCCACCAGGGTGGACAGTGCCATGGCAGGGTGAAAACGAACTCCCGCTGCCGGCGCCTTTGGGGAGGCTGCGGTTCCGCTCCGATGCCAATGCGGGGATCTCACGTGCGCGACTTGAACGCACCGCAGTGAGCGTGCGGGGACGCCGCGGCGGTGAGCGCATTGCACCTGGGCCCGGCCGGCCGCGGCGCGAGCTCAAGCATTTGCTTCAGGAAATGGGAACGCCGCCCTGGGAGCGCAGCCATATCCCGCTGTTGTTTTGCGGGGAGACGCTGGCATGGGTCCCCGGCGTCGGCATCGCGCCTGAATTCCGCGCCCGACCGGGTGAGGACGCGATGGAAGTCAGTTGGGACAGGCAGTAAAGACGTTAAAAACCCGCATGCTAGAATCGGTCGCGGAGGAGTGGATGAAAAGAATCACGCTGTTTATCGCGCTGCTGACTGCGGCGGTGAGCCCCGCATCAAGTGAGCCGATCGTCATCAAGTTCAGTCACGTGGTGGCGCCTGACACGCCGAAGGGCAAGGCCGCCGAGCGATTTCGCGAACTGGCGGAGAAGTACACCGGCGGCGCCGTAAAGGTGGAGGTGTACCCGAACAGCCAGTTGTTCAAGGATCGCGAGGAACTGGAAGCGCTTCAGCGCGGTGCGGTGCAGATGCTCGCGCCTTCGATCTCCAAGTTCGGGCCGCTCGGCGTGCGGGATTTCGAAATATTCGATCTTCCCTACCTGTTCCCAAGTACCGAGGCGGTCTATCGCGTGACGGATGGCGAAATCGGTGCGCGCCTGTTCGCGAAACTGGAGCCGCGCGGCATCAAGGGCCTCGCCTACTGGGACAACGGCTTCAAACATTTTTCCGCCAACCGGCCGTTGCGCACGCTGCGCGACTTCCGTGCGCGCAAGATGCGTATCCAGTCTTCCAAGGTGCTGGAGGCGATGATCCGCCAGCTCGGTGCGGTGCCGCAGGTGATGGCGTTCTCGGAGGTCTATACCGCGCTCCAGCAGGGTGTGGTCGACGGCACGGAGAATCCGCTGTCCAATCTCTACACGCAGAAAATGCACGAGGTGCAGGCGCACCTGACCCTCTCGGCACACGGCTACCTGGTTTATGCGCTGGTGGTGAACAGGCAGTTCTGGGATAGCCTGCCCGAGGATGTGCGGGCCCAGCTCGAGCGCGCGATGCGCGAGACCACCGCATACCAGCGCGAGATCGCGGCGCAGGAAAACCGGGATGCTCTCGAAGCCGTGCGCGCTTCCGGCCGGACGCAAATTTATGTGCTGCCGGAAGACGAGCGCCGCCGCTGGCGCGACGCACTGATGCCGGTGCACAAGCGCTTCGAACGCATGGTCGGCCGCGAGAACCTGCAGGCCGTCTACCGCATCGTCGCCGAAGTCGAAGCGCGCGTGCCGTCCGGCGCCAGATAAGCGAAAGTGTTCCGGCGCTTCAACCGCGTCCTCGACCGGCTGGAGGAATGGCTGATCGCCAGCTTCATGGCGGCCGCCACCCTGATCGTCTTCCTTTCGATCCTTCACCGCGAATCGCTGCGTTTCGACCTGCTGTGGGAGTACACCAGGCACATTCATTTCTCCTGGGCACAGGAGCTGTGCATTTACCTGTTCATCTGGATGGCGAAATTCGGCGCAGCCTACGGTGTGCGCACAGGCATTCATCTCGGCGTGGATGTGCTGGTGGCGAATTCCGGGCCGAAACTGCAACGCCTGCTGATCACCGTTGCGCTGTCGCTCGGCGCGTTCTTCACTGGCGTTATCGCCGTGATCGGCATGCGCTGGGTGTGGTTCATCTACGGCACCGGGCAGGTTTCGCCGGACCTCGAATGGCCGATGTGGGTGGTGTACCTGTGCATACCGCTCGGCTCTTCGTTGATGTGCTATCGCTTTCTGCAGGTGCTGACAGGCTATCTGCGGACGGGGGATCTGCCGGTTCATAACCCGGTCTCCGGGGAGGCGGCATGACCGCGCTGCTGATCCTGACCATCCTGCTGGTGCTGTTGCTGACCGGCACGCCGATTTCCATCGCGCTCGGCATGACGGTGCTGACCTTTCTGGTGTTGTTCGCGTCATTCTCGATGGCCATGGTCGACGTGCTTTCGCAACGGCTGTTCACCGGCCTCGAAAGTTTCGCCATCATGGCCGTGCCGTTTTTCATCCTGGCAGGCGTGTTCCTGACCGAAGGCGGAATCGCGGCGCGCATCATTCGTTTCGCGCAGGCTCTGGTGGGCTCGCTCCCGGGCGGGCTGGCGATGGCAACGGTGCTCGCATGTGCCTTCTTTGCGACCATCTCGGGTTCGAGCCCGGCGACCGTAGTGGCGATCGGTTCGATCATGCTGCCGGCGATGCTGAAGAACGGATACCCGAAGCGTTTCGCGGTGGGCGTGATCTCGACCAGCGGGTCGCTCGGCATTCTCATTCCGCCGTCGATCGTGCTGATCATCTATGCGGTCAGCACGTCCGAGAGCGCGGGCAAGATGTTCATGGCCGGCATGGTGCCCGGCGCGATGCTGGCGGGCTTGCTGATGCTGATCACCTACGCCACTGCGCGCGTGAAGAAATTCCCGACCATGCCGCGGGCGAACGCGCGCGAGATCTGGACCGCGTTTCGCGAGGCCTTCTGGGGCCTGCTGCTGGTGGTGATCGTGCTCGGCGGCATTTACGGAGGCTTCTTCACGCCCACCGAGGCTGCCGCGGTCAGCGCAGTCTATGCATTCGTGGCGGCCGTCTGGATCTATGGCGGCCTGAAGCTCAGGCAGGTGCCGAAGGTGTTGATCTCCGCTGCAAACACCAGCGCCATGCTGCTCTACATCATCACCAACGCGATCCTGTTTTCTTTTCTGCTCACTTCCGAACAGATCCCGCAGGATCTCGCAGAGTGGGTGGTGTCGAGCGAACTCTCGCCCTGGATGTTCCTGCTGATGCTGAACATCGCCCTGCTGATTGCGGGCCAGTTCATGGAGCCGACCGGGATCATCCTGATACTGGCTCCGCTGGCCTTGCCGATTGCGATCGCGCTGGGCATCGATCCGGTCCATCTCGGCATCGTCATGACCATCAATCTCGAGATCGGCATGATTTCGCCTCCGGTGGGACTCAATCTGTTCGTCGCGAGCCACATGGCGCGAATGGGCATGACACAGGTAGCGATTGCTGCACTGCCTTGGGCGGCCGCGCTGATCGGCTTTCTCGCCCTGATCACCTACGTTCCACAGATCTCACTCTGGCTGCCCAACCTGGTCTACGGTTGAGGGCCTGCCCGGGCGGCTTGGTCCGGGTGCCCGGTTCCTTTCCCCGGAGCAACGTGCTATTCTTCGTATCTTTATGAATTATCTTTAAAAAACGAGGAAAGTGGAGAATCTGGATGGCCGTCGAACGCACCCTTTCAATCATTAAACCCGATGCCGTGGGCAAGAACGTCATCGGGCAGATCTACGCCCGTTTCGAGCAGGCCGGGCTGAAGATCGTCGCGGCCAGGATGGCGCAACTTTCCCACGCCGAGGCTGCCGGGTTTTATGCGGTGCACAAGGAACGACCTTTTTTCAATGACTTGATCAAGTTCATGATTTCCGGGCCGGTGATGATCCAGGTCCTCGAAGGCGAGAACGCGATCCAGAAGAATCGCGACTTAATGGGTGCGACCGATCCCAGGAAGGCCGACAAGGGCAGCATTCGGGCGGATTTCGCCGAAAGCATCGATGCAAACGCGGTGCATGGCTCCGATTCGCCGGAATCGGCGAAGGTCGAGATCGCCTATTTTTTCCCCGTGCTGAACATTTACTCACGCTGATGCCGGTCAACCTGCTGGATTTCGATGCGGCACGACTCGCCGATTTCTTTGTGGAAATCGGCGAGAAGCCGTTTCGTGCCCGGCAGCTGTTGCGCTGGATGCACCGGTTTGGCGAAACCGATTTCTCGCGCATGACCGACCTGTCGAAGGCTGTCCGCGCGCGCCTGGTGCAACACGCATCGGTGCTGGCGCCCGAACTGGTCGGCCAGTCGCTGGCAACGGACGGTACGCGAAAATGGCTGCTGTCGGTGGGTGGCGGCAACGCGATCGAGACCGTGTTCATACCCGAGTCGAATCGCGGCACGCTGTGCGTGTCGTCGCAGGTGGGCTGCGCACTCGAGTGCGCGTTCTGCGCGACCGGCCGGCAGGGATTCAACCGGAACCTGTCTACCGCGGAGATCATCGGCCAGTTGTGGTGGGCGAACAATGCACTGGCAGGCGAGCACGGCGCGTCGCGTCTGCAGGATGAGATTGAACCGGAACGTCCCGTCAGCAACGTGGTCATGATGGGCATGGGCGAGCCGCTCGCCAATTTCGACAACGTGGTGCGGGCCATGCGGATCATGCTGGACGACCATGCATATGGACTGTCGCGCCGGCGCGTGACGCTGTCGACCTCGGGCATCGTGCCGGCGATGGACCGCCTGCGCGACGCATGCCCGGTAGCGCTCGCGGTTTCGCTGCACGCACCGAACGATGCGTTGCGCGACCAGCTGGTACCCATCAACCGCAAGTATCCGCTGCGCGAACTGATGGCTGCCTGCCAGCGCTATCTGGAGAGCTCCGACGACAAGCAGGCTCCCGCGGACGTGAAGTGGCAGCGGCAAGGTGCGCCGCGCGATTTCATCACCTTCGAGTATGTAATGCTCGACGGCGTAAACGATGCTCCCGCGCATGCGCGCGAACTGCTGGCGCTGACCCGCGACGTGCCCTGCAAGTTCAACCTGATTCCGTTCAATCCCTTTCCGGACTCGGGTTTCAGGCGTTCGCCCCGGCAGCGGGTGCGCGCGTTCCAGGAGATCCTGCTCGGGGCGGGTGCCGTTGCGACGGTACGCAAGACGCGCGGCGACGACATCGACGGTGCGTGCGGGCAGCTTGCAGGCAAGCTCCAGGACCGTACCAGGCGGCATGTAAAACGCATCGAGGAGGCTTCGGCATGACAGCCAGGATCCTGATTTTGGCCCTGATCCCGGTGCTGGCTGCCTGCGCCCAGTCCGGCTCGAGCACGGGTCAGCAGCCGGCGGAAGACGCGCAGAGCCGGGCGCAGATTCACACCGAGCTGGGGGCGGCCTATTACGGAGCAGGCCAGTATGCGGTTGCGATCGAGGAGCTTGAGATCGCATTGTCCGCAGATCCGGACTATGTGCCCGCGATCAACCAGTTGGGCCTGGTACACCTGACGCTCGGGCAGGACGGAAAGGCTCAGCAGCGGTTCGAGCGCGCGCTGCGTCTGGCGCCGGACGACCCGAGCGTCAACAACAACTACGGGATGTTTCTCTGCGAGCGCGGGCGTGAACGCGATGCCATGCGCTATTTCGCCAAGGCGCTGGAGAACCCGCTGTACAGGACCCCGGAAGTGGCGTACGTGAATGCGGGATTGTGCGCGCGAAGCAAGGGCGATGAGGTCAGGGCCGAGGAATTTCTGCGCAAGGCGCTGTCGGCCGCGCCCGACCAGCCGCAGGCGCTGTTCAATCTCGCGGAAATTTCCTATCGGAAAGCGGATATCGTCGCCGCACGCGCATTCGTGACGCGCTTCCACCAGGTCTCTGTGCCGAGCGCGGAGAGTCTGTGGCTGGCGGCCCGCATCGAGAACATGCTCGGCAACCGCAATGCGCTGGCGAGCTACGGGGCGCAGCTCAACCGCCGCTTCCCCGAAGCGCCGCAGACCAGGGCATTCAACGAGGGTAATTTCCAGTGACCGAGGATATGCAGGCTGCGGCCGCGGCGGCGTCGTCTACCGGTGCCGGTGGCGTGCTGCATGCGGAGCGCCGCCGGCAAAACATCGGCCTTGGGGACGTTTCGCGTCACTTAAAGCTTTCGATCAGGCAGGTCGAAGCGCTCGAGCGCGACGAGTTTGCGTCGTTTGCCGGGCCGGTGTTCGTGCACGGTTTTATCCGCAACTATGCCAAGTTGCTGGGCATCGATGCGGCGCCGCTGATCGAAGCCGCAGACGTCAAGCTGAAGCCGATCGCCGATGAAAACACGGATGCCGAGGTGACGGAGGAGGCGGATGCGCCGGCGCCGAGCCAGCGCAGCAACATCCTGCTGGCGGGCATAGCGGTTGTCGCCGTGGTTGCGGTCGCCGTCTATACCACGCGCAACCAGGAAGCCTCATCTCCCGCGCAGAGCAGTCTGGAGCCGCTCGCGATGCAGACGGAAACAGAGGCAGTGCCGCAACCCGAAACGCCGCAGCCGATGCCGGATGTCGCTGCCGCCGCGCCGCCCCCGGAGTTGCCTGTCGCAACCGCCAACGCGGCGCAACTGCAATTGGTGTTCGACGAGGAATCCTGGGTCGAAGTCCGGGATGCGGCCGACAACGTGCTGTTTGCGCAACTCAATCCGGCTGGTGCGCGGCGCAGCGTCAGCGGCGCGCCGCCGTTTTCGCTGGTGGTCGGGAACGCGGCCGGCGTGCGCGTCTGGTACCAGGATCGCGAGATCGATCTCGAGCCGCATACCCGGGTAGACGTTGCCAGGCTGACGCTTGAATGAAACCGGCCAGCCCAGCAGCGACGGCTGCAACCGGCGCATCCAACCGCCGGATGACGCACAAGGTCCGCGTCGGTGCGGTCAGCATCGGCGGCGGAGAGCCGGTGGTGGTGCAGTCGATGACCAATACCGACACGGCCGATGCCGACGCCACCGCGCGGCAGGTCGCGCAGCTTGCGCTGGCTGGTTCGGAACTGGTGCGCATCACCGTGAATTCGCCGGAGGCAGCGGCAGCGGTTCCGGAAGTGCGGGAACGCCTCGCGCGCATGCACGTCGAAGTTCCCCTGGTCGGTGATTTTCACTTCAACGGGCACCGCCTGCTCACGCAGTATCCGGCCTGCGCCGAGGCGCTGGACAAGTACCGCATCAACCCCGGCAACGTGGGGCGCGGCGCGAAGCGCGACGAACAGTTTGCAATCATGATCGAAGCGGCCTGCCGTTATGGCAAGGCGGTGCGCATCGGCGTCAACTGGGGCAGCCTCGACCAGGCCCTGCTGGCCAGAATGATGGATGACAATGCGCGTCTTGCGCAGCCGAAGGAGGCTGCGCAAGTGATGCGCGAAGCGCTGATCGTGTCGGCCATCGACAGCGCCCGGCGTGCGGTCGAACTCGGATTGCCGCAAGACCGCATCGTGCTGTCGTGCAAGGTGAGCGGCGTGCAGGATCTGATCGCGGTCTACCGGGAACTCGCGGCGCGCAGCGAACATCCGCTGCATCTCGGCCTGACCGAAGCCGGCATGGGTTCGAAGGGCATCGTTGCCTCGACTGCGGCGATGTCGGTGCTGCTGCAGGAGGGCATCGGCGACACCATCCGCGTGTCGCTGACGCCGGAGCCCGGCGGCGACCGGGCAAGAGAAGTGATCGTGGCACAGGAGATTCTGCAGACGATGGGGTTGCGCTCGTTCACGCCGCTGGTGATCGCCTGCCCCGGATGCGGACGCACCTCGAGCACGTTTTTCCAGGAGCTTGCAGACCGGATCCAGGCTTACCTGCGTCGGCAGATGCCGGTGTGGCGCCTGCGCTATCCGGGCGTGGAGGAGATGCGGGTGGCGGTGATGGGCTGCGTGGTGAACGGGCCGGGGGAAAGCAAGCACGCGAACATCGGCATCAGCCTGCCGGGTTCGGGCGAAACCCCGGTCGCGCCGGTATTTGTAGACGGCGTGAAAACGGTCACGCTCAAGGGCGAACGCATCGCGGAAGAATTCCAGCATCTGGTGGACGAGTACATTGAGAACCGCTACGGCACGAATGCCGGGCGAGAAGAGAACAGGAAAGAGGCGGCGCGGGCGCTCTGATGCACGGTCCGGCGGCAGTCTCCATCACGCCAGCAGAATCCATGAAACAGACGATCCAGGCCGTCCGCGGTATGAACGATGTCCTGCCCGACCAGTCCCCGCTGTGGGAATTCTTCGAGGACACCGTACGCGGCTGGCTGGCGCAGTACGGTTATCGCGGCATCCGCATGCCCATTCTCGAGCGCACGGAGCTGTTCGTGCGCTCAATCGGTGAAGTGACGGACATTGTCGAGAAGGAGATGTACACCTTCGTCGACCAGTTGAACGGCGAGAGTCTCACCCTGCGACCGGAAGGCACCGCATCCTGCGTGCGGGCGGCGATCCAGCACAACCTGCTCTACAACGGCCCGCAGCGCGTCTACTACGCGGGGCCGATGTTCCGACACGAACGTCCGCAGAAAGGCCGCTACCGGCAGTTTCACCAGGTCGGCGTGGAGGCGCTCGGGTTTCCTGCGCCCGAAGTGGATGCCGAGCACATGGTCATGACGGCGCGGCTCTGGAAGCTGCTGGGGCTCGACGGCATCCGGCTGGAGATCAACACGCTCGGCAGTTCGGAGTGCCGCGCTCGCTACCGCGCGCGTCTGGTCAAGTATCTGCAAAGGCACGAGGCGGAGCTGGACGAGGACTCCAGGCGCAGACTGCACACCAATCCGCTGCGCGTGCTGGACAGCAAGAATCCGGCAATGCAGGAGATCGTCGCGCAGGCGCCGCGCATGTTCGACGATCTCGATGAAGTTTCGCTCGGCCAGTTCGAATCGCTGCAGGCGCTGTTGCGCGGCGCGAACGTGGACTTCGAGATCAATCCGCGATTGGTGCGCGGACTCGATTATTACAACGACGCGGTGTACGAGTGGACCACCGAGCGCCTGGGTGCGCAGGGAACCGTTTGCGCAGGCGGTCGTTACGATGGCCTGTTCGAACAGATCGGCGGCAAGCCCGCACCGGCCTGTGGATTTGCGATGGGGATCGAGCGGCTGCTGTCGCTGGTTGCCGATAGCGGTATGAGCGCACCTTCCGCGCAGCTGGATGTCTATCTGGTGCATGCGGGCGAGAGGGCGGAGGCGTTCGCCTGGCAGGCTGCGGAGCAGTTGCGCGATCAGGGCCTCCGGGTGCTTCTGCACCTTGGCGGCGGCAGCTTCAAGTCGCAGATGAAACGGGCCGACGCCAGCGGCGCGCACTTTGCGGTCATCATCGGAGACGACGAGGCCAGCCGCGGCGTCGTATCACTCAAACCGCTGCGTCAGCCGGGCGAGCAGGTGCAGGTGCAGATCAGCGAGGCGGCCGGTCTGATGCGTCCGGCGACGTGAGTTCAACCGGTTTTCAATAAATCAACCTGGAAAAGAGAAGAGTCAATGTTCGATCTGGAAGAACAGGAAAAAATCGACGCGATCAAGCGCTTCTGGCAGCAATACGGTCACGCGATCATTGCGGCGGCGGCGGCGCTGGTGATCGGATTCGGCGGAATGCAGGGCTGGAATTATTACCAGCGCATGCAGATCGAGCAGGCATCGGTCGTGTTTGCCGGTCTGGAAGAAGCCGTGCGCAAGAACGATGTCGTCGAGATTCGCAAAATCGGCGCGCAGTTGATCGACAACTATGCGGGCACCGCTTACGGCCCGATGGCGGCGCTGATCATGGCGAAGACCAATCATGAGAACGGAGATCCGGACAGCGCCGCGACCCAGCTGCGCTGGGTGGTGGATCACGCCGGGGAAGACGATGTGCGCCTGCTCGGGCGTCTGCGGCTTGCCGGCGTGCTGCTGGACAAAGGCGAGTACGCGGAAGGGCTGAAGGTGCTGGACGTGACCACCACCGATGCATTTGTCGCGCTGTTTGCGGACATGCGCGGAGACCTCCTGCTTGCACAGGGCAGGGCGGATGAAGCACGGGCAGCCTATCGGCAGGCGCTCGACAACATCGGCGAACAGAGCCAGTGGCGCAACGTGGTTCAGGTCAAGCACGACGCGATCGGGATCGCGCAATGATGGCTGGCATCGGCCGCATCCGCCGTCTCATGGCGGTTGCCGTTGCGGCTGGACTGCTGGCGGGTTGTGCCGGCAAGGGGCCGAAACCGGCGCCGCTGCCCGACTTCGATCCGACTGCGAAAACACGGGTCGCGTGGCGGGCTCATGTCGGCGATTCCGGGCGATATGCTTTTTCGCCGCTGTACCTGGACGATGCGGTGTACGCGGCAAGTATCGACGGCGACCTGCTGAAGCTGAGCGCGGACCGCGGTCGTACGGTGTGGCGGATCGACGCGGGCGAAGAGCTTTCCGGCGGCGTGGGCGCGGCCGGAAATATCGTTCTGGTCGGCACGGCCGAGGGGGCGGTGCTCGCTTTCGATACCGATGGCAAGCGGCTTTGGCGATCGCAGGTATCCAGCGAAGTATTGAGCGCACCGGCCGGAACAGGAGACATCGTCGTTGTTCGCAGCGGTGACAGCCGCGTATTCGGACTGGATGCGAAGGATGGAAGCCGGCTGTGGGAATACCAGGGTCCGACGCCTCCGCTGACGCTGCGTGCGGTTCCCGGGCTGGTCGTTGTGGAAAATGCCGTGGTCGGCGGGTTTCCCGGCGGCAAACTGATCGTGCTTGGACTGCGTAACGGCGCGCTGCTGTGGGAGACCAGCGTGGCCGTGCCGCGCGGGGACAATGAACTCGAGCGCATTGCCGACATTGCGGGCACGCCTCTGGTGGAAGCCGATCGCATCTGCGCCGTGACCTATCAGGGCAAAGT
Source organism: Burkholderiales bacterium (assembly GCA_040880425.1). GTDB lineage: Bacteria > Pseudomonadota > Gammaproteobacteria > Burkholderiales > Eutrophovitaceae > DATKEK01. The sequence continues at coordinate 20,904 of JBBDIL010000026.1, forward strand.
CGGATGCTACGAAACCGAGCGCGGCACGCAACTCTGGTCACGCCCGGCATCCAGTGCCGGCAGCCTAGGGGCTGATCCGGCCACGATCTACTATTCCGAAGAGAACGGCGACGTCGTCGCGCTCGACAAGGCGACTGGCGCCAGCATGTGGAGGCAGGAGAAACTGTATGCGCGCGGTGTTTCCGCGCCTTTGGCGTTCGGCGATTACGTGGTAGTCGGCGATTTCAAGGGATTCCTGCACTTTCTTAACAAAGAGGATGGCGCCTTTGCCGCGCGCAGACGAACCGATGGCAGTCCGATATTGGCGCAGCCGGTCGCGCTCGGCGAGCGCGTCCTGGTGCAGACCGATCGAGGCGGGCTTTACGCGATCGAGTTTCGATAGACACGCCCGCGTACATTTCCTCATTTCCTCGCGCTAAAGCGCATGCATCCCACCATCGTGCTCGTCGGCAGACCCAACGTGGGCAAGTCGACTCTGTTTAATCGCCTGACGCGGTCACGCGCGGCACTCGTCGCTGACGTGCCAGGGCTCACCCGGGACCGCCACTACGGCCACGCACGTTATGGTGACAGACGGTTCATCGTGGTGGATACCGGCGGCCTGGAGCCGGATCCGGCCGAGGGCTTGATGCGCAAGATGGCGCGGCAGACCCGCCAGGCCGTGGACGAAGCGGACGCGGTGCTGTTCCTGGTCGATGCGCGGCAGGGCTTGAGCCCTCACGACCGCGGCATAGCCGAACAGCTGCGGCGCACCGGCCGGCCGGTGTATCTGGTGGTTAACAAGGCGGAAGGTATCAAGCAGGATATTGCCGCAGCGGATTTCCACGAACTGGGCCTTGGTACTCCACTGGCGATCTCCGCGGCGCATGGCGAAGGCGTGGGCGAACTGATGAATCTGGTGCTGGCGCCTTTCCCGCTTGAAACCCATGAGGCACCGGAGCCCGATCATCCCAAGATCGCCATCGTCGGACGGCCCAATGTCGGCAAGTCCACCCTGGTCAACGCGATGCTCGGCGAGGAACGCGTCATCGCCTTCGATCAACCGGGGACTACGCGCGACAGCATCCATCTCGACTTTGAGCGTGGTGGCAGGCATTACACGCTAATCGATACCGCGGGCGTGCGTCGGCGCGCGCGGGTCGATGAGGCGATCGAGAAGTTCTCGGTGATCAAGACGCTGCAGGCGATCGAAGAAGCCAACGTGGTCGTGCTGGTGCTGGACGCAACCCAGGAAGTCAGCGATCAGGACGCCCATATCGCCGGATTCGTCCTCGAGGCGGGAACCGCCCTGGTCGTGGTTCTGAACAAATGGGACGCGGCAGATGCGACATGCCGCGAGCGTCTCAAGCGCGATTACGCGCGCAAGCTCGGCTTCCTGGATTTTGCACCTGTGCTGCCAGTATCGGCGTTGGCGGGCAGCGGGCTGCCAGGTCTGATGCGCGCGGTGAATTCGGCCTATGCGGCGGCGATGGCCAAACTGCCGACGCCACGGCTGACGCGCGTGCTGCAGGCTGCTACCGAGAAACAGGCGCCACCGCGCTCGGGCATGCTCCGGCCCAAACTGCGCTACGCTCACCAGGGCGGCAGCAATCCGCCTCTGATCGTGGTCCATGGCACGTCTCTCGACAAGCTGCCGGAGGCCTATCGCCGGTACCTCGAGCGCAGCTTCATGGAGGCCTTCCAACTGAAGGGTACGCCGGTCAAGGTCATGTTCAAAAAAGGAAAAAATCCTTTTGCCGGGTGCGCTTAGGACTTGCCACGGTGTTCCGGCGAGGATGGTGTTGCGGGAGAAAATCCAGTAGAGTAGTTAGCAGAATACGTAAAACAAGGAACAGCCATGAGCGCAAAAGGGCAATTGTTACAAGACCCGTTCTTGAACACGCTGCGCAAGGAGCACGTGCCTGTCTCGATCTATCTGGTAAACGGAATCAAGCTGCAGGGCCAGATAGAGTCCTTCGACCAATACGTGGTGCTGTTGAAGAACACCGTGACGCAGATGGTATACAAGCATGCCATTTCGACGGTGGTTCCCGCGCGGGCCGTGAACTTGTCGGTCGAACACGGGTCCGATGACTGAGTGACTCTGCTGTTCCGCCGCTCGATTGTCTGGCGCTGTATTCTCCTGTGCTGGCGCGCGGGGCCCGGATGCGAACGAGCGTCGATCCTTATCAATTCCCAATCAATTTCCATGACGTGTAGCCCGGATGTTCGAACGCCCGCGCGGCGGTGACCGCGCCGTAGTGGTCAGCCTCGATTTCGGCGATCCCGATTACGCCGAGGGTTTAGAGGAAATACGCCGTCTTGCGGAGAGCGCGGGCGCGACCATAGCAACTGTCGTGGGCGGGCGGCGGACACGCCCTGATCCGGCCACTTTTGCGGGCAGCGGCAAGGTCGAACAGATTGCGTCGCAGGTGACGGAAACGGCCTCCGATCTGATCATCTTCAATCACGACCTGTCACCGGCGCAGCAGCGCAACCTGGAAAAAAAATGCGGCTGCCGGGTGGTCGACCGCACCAGCCTGATCCTGGATATTTTCGCGCTGCGTGCCCAGAGCCACGAAGGCAAATTGCAGGTCGAACTGGCGCAACTGGAACATCTTGCCACGCGCCTGGTCCGAGGATGGACCCACCTGGAACGTCAGAAAGGCGGCATCGGGCTGCGCGGGCCGGGCGAAACCCAGCTCGAAACCGACCGGCGCCTGCTTTCCAGGCGTGTGAAGGTGTTGCGCGACAAACTCAATGCCGTGCAGCGTCAGCGCGCAACCCAGCGTCGCGCACGTGCCCGCGGGCGCGTGTTCTCCGTTTCTCTGGTCGGATACACAAACGCCGGCAAGTCGACCTTGTTCAACCGGCTTACGCATGGCGGCGTGTATGCGGCGGACCAGCTGTTCGCCACGCTCGATACGACGACACGCCGGTTGCGCACCGGCAATGGCACCTCCTTCGTACTGTCGGACACGGTTGGTTTCATCCGTGATCTGCCGCACACGCTGGTTGCCGCGTTTCGCGCCACGCTGGAGGAAACGGTACAGGCCGACCTGCTGCTGCACGTGGTCGACGCGGCCAGTCCCGTGCGTGACACGCAGATTGCCGAAGTCAACAAGGTGCTGGCGGAAATCGGCGCCTTGTCTGTGCCGCAGATCGTGGTACACAACAAGATCGATGTCGCGGGCGTTACGCCGGAAATCCAGAGAGACGAGTGTGGTAAAATTTTCGCCGTTCGTGTGAGCGCGCTCACCGGGGCGGGTGTCGAACAATTGCGCGCCCTGTTCGAAGAACTGCATGGCGTCTCGCGCGAGAACACATCGCTCGCTGTAGCCTGACCCGCGATTTCTATTCCGCTTCCGCAATTTTTTTCGAGCAAAAATGGCACTGAATGATCCGAATTGGGGCCGGCGTGGTAACGACGGTCCTCCCGATCTAGACGAACTCTGGCGCAAGTTCAACCAGAAACTGAACTCCATGTTCGGCGGACGCGGTGGCGGTGACGATGGCGGCGGCCTCTCCGGGCGCTCTGGCGGCGGTGCTGGCATGCTGATCGGCATCGTCTTACTGGTCTGGCTGGCGAGCGGTTTTTATATCGTTGACGCGAGCGAGCGCGGCGTCGTTCTGCGTTTCGGCCAATACGTGCAGACCACGGAGCCGGGCCTGCGCTGGCATTTGCCGTGGCCATTCGAATCTGCCGAGATCGTGAATGTTTCAGGGGTGTTCACGGTGGAAGTCGGTTACCGCAACAATATCGGCAGCAAGGTGTTGTCGGAGTCGTTGATGCTGACGGACGACGAGAACATCATCGATCTACAGTTTGCCGTCCAGTACATCCGGGCTAATCCCGAGGAATATCTGTTCTTCAACCGCAATCCCGATGAAGCCGTGATGCAGGTCGCCGAATCGGCCATCCGGGAAATCGTCGGCAGGAGCAGGATGGATTTTGTGCTTTACGAGGGACGCGAAGAGGTCGCGGCAAATGCGCAGGTACGCATGCAGCAGATTCTGGACCGCTACCAGACCGGTATCGTGATCAGCAAGGTGACCATGCAGAACGCGCAACCCCCCGAGCAGGTGCAGGCGGCATTCGATGATGCGGTCAAGGCAAGCCAGGATCGCGAGCGGCAGAAAAACGAAGGCCAGGCCTATTACAACGATGTGGTGCCGCGTGCCCAGGGTACGGCGGCGCGTCTTACCCAGGAAGCAGAAGGTTACCGCCAGCGCGTGATTGCCTCGGCCGAGGGCGAGGCCGAACGCTTCAGCCTGGTGGTGGCCGAGTACCGCAAGGCGCCGCGGGTGACGAGAGACCGTCTGTACCTCGACGCCATGCAGGAAGTGCTTTCGAACACCAGCAAGGTGATCGTAGACCAGAAGTCCAGCAACAACCTGCTGTTCCTTCCGCTCGACAAGCTGATGCAGGCCGGGGCCGCAGCCAGCGAAAGTGTCTCGCGCGGTTCGACATCCGAAACGGCCACCTCGTCAGCTGCACCGATGGCTTCCGATCCGGCCGGCCGTTCGCGCGACGCGTTCCGCAGCCGTGACAGGGAGGTGCGATGAAAGCTGCTTTCACCTACGTGCTGATCGGGCTGGTGGTCGTGCTGGTCCTTGCCAGCCAGACGCTGTTTACGGTCGATCAGCGCGAACACGCAATCGTATTCAGGCTGGGAGAGGTGGTCAGCATCAAGACGGCGCCCGGGCTTTACTGGAAGCTGCCGCTGGTGGAGAACGTGCGCTTCTTCGACATCCGCATACGTACTTTCGACAGCGAAAACCCTGAGCGTTTTCTGACGGCCGAGAAGAAGAACGTGCTGGTGGATTCCTTCGTCAAGTGGCGGATTGTCGACGTGCGCCAGTACTATATCAGCGTGGCGGGAGACGAGGCGCGGGCCCGGATCCGCCTGTCGCAGACCGTGAATGACGGTCTGCGTGCCGAGTTCGGCAAGCGCACCATCCATGACGTGGTGTCCGGGGAGCGCGACCAGATCATTGAATTGATGCGGGACCGGGTGGACGAGGACGCGCGCAAGATTGGCGTGGAAGTTCTGGACGTGCGCCTCAAGCGCGTGGATCTGACGCAGGAGGTGAGCGAGGCGGTATACCGGCGCATGGAGGCCGAGCGCAAGCGCGTAGCGAACGAGCTGAGAGCGCTTGGTTTTGCGGAATCCGAGTCCATCCGCGCGGAAGCAGATCGCGAACGCGAGGTGATCGTGGCCGAGGCCTACCGCGATGCGCAGCGCATCAAGGGTGAAGGTGACGCCAAGGCGGCGGCGATCTATGCGCGCGCGTTCCGCCAGGATGCCGATTTCTACGCCTTCTACCGGAGCCTGAATGCCTACCGCGACAGTTTCCGCGACAAAGGCGATCTGCTGATTCTGGAGCCGGATTCCGAATTCTTCAGGTTCATGCGCGATGCCCGCGGCAGCCGCTGAGCGTCGATCCCCGGGGCGTGCCTGAACTGAACCGACGGGAAATGCATGGAAGGCTACTGGGGAAGCCTGCTGATGGCGGTTGGGCTCATGCTGGTACTCGAGGGCCTGATGCCGTTCGTTGGACCGAATGCCTGGCGTGACATGTTTCGACGCCTGATAGAGCTTTCCGACGGTCAGCTGCGATTCATCGGGCTGTCGTCGATGGTTGCGGGACTCCTGCTGCTTTACCTGGTCACATAGACGACCCATGCCCCCTGCCTGCGATCGAGCGGCATGGCATCCTACCGATCATGCAGAAGTGGCTACTTCCAGAGTACTTTGACGACATCCTGCCGGCGGAAGCGCGGCGCGTGGAGCGTTTGCGCCGGCGGATCCTGGATCTGTTCGAGGTTTGTGGTTACGAGCTGGTGGGGCCGCCGCTGGTCGAATACCTCGACTCCTTGCTGACCGGTACCGGGCACGACCTCGAACTGCGTACCTTCAAGCTGGTGGACCAGCTCTCCGGACGGATGCTGGGGCTGCGTGCGGACATCACGCCGCAGGTGGCGCGCATCGACGCGCACCTGCTGAACCGCAGCGGCGTGGCGCGCCTGTGCTATGCCGGCAGCGTATTGCACGCATTGCCATCCGGGCTGCTGCAGTCGCGCGAACCGATCCAGGTAGGCGCCGAGCTGTTCGGCCATGCCGGCGTCGAGAGCGATGTCGAGATCCAGCTGCTCATGCTGCGCGCGTTGTCTGCCGCCGGCGTCCGCGGCCTGCATCTCGATCTCGGCCACGTATCCGTGTTCCGCTCGCTGGTGCAACGCGGGCGTGTCGATGCCGGACTCGAAGCGGAACTGTTCCAGGCCTTGCAGTCGAAAGACCGGTCCGCGCTGGTTGCGTTGACCGGCACCCTGGACGCGACCACGCGCGACGCCGTGCTGCTGCTGCCGGAACTCTATGGCGGCGTAGAGGTACTGGCGGCTGCGCGTGCGAAGCTGCCCGCCTATCCGGAGCTCACGGCCTGTCTGGACCTGCTGCAGTCGATCGGCCGCATGCTTGCATCCGAAGTGGATGAGCTGTGCTTCGACCTGGCGGAATTGCGCGGTTACCACTATCACAGCGGCGTGGTGTTTGCGGTCTACGCCGCGGGGCGCACCGATGCAATCGCGCGCGGGGGGCGTTACGACGAGGTCGGACTGGCGTTTGGCCGCGCACGTCCCGCAACGGGCTTCAGCATCGACCTGCGCGATCTGGCGGACCTGGTCGGCGACAACGGAGCGCCGCGCCGGGTGCTTGCCCCCTATGCGCCTTCCGATGCCGCCCTGCAGGGCGTGATCCAGTCATTGCGCGACGCGGGTGTGGTGGTGATTGTCGAACTGCCGGGCCACGACAGCAGCCGGAGTGAGCTCGGATGCGAGACTGAGCTGACCCGACAGAATGGCCGCTGGGTCGAGAAACCCGTGGCGCGCTGAAACCCAAGAGAACCGTTTCCGGAGAACACAGCACAGCATGGCAAAGAATGTCGTCGTGGTCGGCACCCAGTGGGGTGACGAGGGCAAAGGCAAGGTCGTCGACTGGTTGACCGACCACGCGCAGGGCGTAGTGCGCTTTCAGGGCGGCCACAATGCCGGCCACACGCTGGTGATCGGCGGAAAGAAAACCGTACTGCATCTGATCCCGTCCGGAATCCTGCGTCCCGGTGTGCGCTGCTACATCGGAAACGGCGTGGTGGTTTCTCCGCAGGCGCTGCTGGAAGAACTGGGGACGCTGGAGGCCGCCGGGATCGAGGTTCAGGGCCGACTGGCCATCAGCGAAGCCTGCCCGCTGATCCTGCCCTACCACGTCGCAGTGGATCGCGCGCGCGAGACGGCAAAAGGCGACGGCAAGATCGGCACGACCGGCCGCGGTATCGGCCCGGCCTACGAGGACAAGGTCGCGCGGCGTGCAATCCGTCTGCAGGACCTGTTCCATCGCGAGCGGTTTGCCGCCAAGCTGGGCGAGGTACTCGACTATCACAACTTCGTGCTGAAGAGTTTCTTCAAGACGCAGCCGGTGGATTTTCAGCGGACGCTGGACGAGACACTGGCGCTGGCGGAACGCCTGCGGCCGATGGTCGCCGATGTTCCGCGCATGCTGTTCGAAGCTGGTCGCCGCGGCGAGAACCTGTTGTTCGAAGGTGCGCAGGGGACGCTGCTGGACGTGGATCACGGGACCTATCCCTACGTGACATCGAGCAACTGCGTCGCCGGCGCCGCCGCCGCCGGCAGCGGAGTGGGGCCGCAGGCGCTGCAATACGTCCTCGGTATTACCAAGGCCTATACCACGCGCGTGGGCGGGGGGCCGTTTCCCACTGAACTGGACGACGACATCGGGCGACATCTGGCGACCCGCGGCAACGAATTCGGCGCCACCACCGGCAGGGCGCGCCGTTGCGGCTGGTTCGACGCCGCGGCTTTGAAACGCTCGATCCAGATCAATGGCGTATCCGGGCTGTGCGTAACCAAACTGGATGTGCTGGACGGTGTCGAAGCCCTGCAGGTGGCCGTCGGCTACCGCATCGGCGCGCAAGAACTCGACATTCTGCCCGCCGGGGCGGAACTGCTGGCGCAGTGCGAGCCGGTCTACGAAGAAATGCCCGGATGGAAAGACAGCACCGTCGGTATCCGCAAAAGGCAAGACCTGCCGCAGGCGGCGCGAAATTACCTGGATCGGATTGCGGAGATTTGCGAGGTTCCGGTCGACCTGATTTCGACCGGTCCTGACCGTGAAGAGACCATCGTCTTGCGCCATCCGTTTGCGGCGGATGTCTGATCGTCCTGCCGCAGCAGAAAACGCATCGAGTCTGGTGCCGAGAAGAGGACTCGAACCTCCACAGTGTTGCCACCGCCAGGACCTGAACCTGGTGCGTCTACCAATTCCGCCATCTCGGCACGGAGGGCGCAGAATTTAATGGCAAAGCGCCGCACTTGTCAATGAAAGCGCTCATCCCGATTTCCCTGATCTATGAAGACATCACGTAAAAAATCGAGTTCCCGTTCGCGGCCCGGCCGAAAGTCGATCCGGCAACGCGACCCTTTCCTGCAGCGCGAACAGCGAAGCTACGAACATCCGCTGCCCAGCCGCGAGTTCATTCTGCAGGTTCTCGAAGAACAAGGGGTGCCGGTCAGCGACCAGCAGCTGATCCGGCTGCTGGACATTGCTGCCGAGGAGTCCGACTTTTTCCTGCGCAGGCTTGGCGCGATGGAACGGGACGGGCAACTCATACGCAACCGGAAGAACGCGATCTGCGTCGTTGAAAAGCTGGACCTGGTTGCCGGACGAGTACAAGGCCATCCGGACGGATTCGGTTTTCTCGTGCCCGATGCCGGCGGCGATGACCTGTTCCTCAGCCCGGCGGCAATGTCGGGGGTCCTGCACGGTGATCGTGTACTGGCACGCCCGGGCGGCATCAATGCCCGTGGCCGGCGCGAAGCGGTCATCGTCGAGGTGCTCGAGCGCGCCAATCGCACCGTGGTAGGCCGTTTCCTGCACGAACGCGGCATCGCGCTGGTGGCGCCCGAGGACCGTCGCATCAGCCAGGATATCCTGGTCGAATCGGGTGCGACGCATGACGCGAAGCCGGGACAGGTCGTGGTGGCCGAGATCGTCGAGCAGCCTGCCCGCCATGCGCGGCCGATCGGCCGTATCGTCGAGATACTCGGCGAACACGGCGATCCGGGCATGGAAATCGAGATCGCGCTGCGCAAGCACCGGCTGCCGTACCGGTTTTCCGGCGAGATCGAGAATGCCTGCGCCCGCTTTGCGGACGGCGTGACGCCAAACGACGTTTCCGGGCGCGAGGATCTGCGCGCGCTCCCGCTGGTGACCATAGACGGGGAGACCGCCAGGGATTTCGACGACGCAGTCTATTGCGAGCGCAGCGGACAGGGCTTCAGGCTCTGGGTCGCGATCGCAGATGTCAGCCACTATGTCGACCACGGCGATGCGATAGACAGCGAGGCCCGCACGCGCGGCAACTCGGTATATTTTCCCCGGCGCGTGATCCCGATGCTGCCGGAGGTGCTTTCCAACGGCCTGTGCTCGCTGAATCCAGAAGTCGACCGTGTGTGCCTCGCCTGCGAGCTGGAGGTGAGTGCACGCGGTGAGATCAAGCACTACCGGTTCTTTCCCGCAGTGATGCGTTCACACGCGCGGCTGACATACACCCAGGTGGCAGCGGCGCTGGAAGGGGAGGCGGCGGGTGGGCTGCAGAAGCTGCTGCCGCATCTGCGCAACCTGCAGGCGCTGTTCAAGGCGTTTTCGACTGCACGCGCGAAGCGTGGCGCGATCGATTTCGAGACCATCGAAACGCAGATGCAATTCGACGAGCGCGGCAAGATCGAACGCATCGTGCCGGTGGCGCGGAACGACGCGCACCGGCTGATCGAGGAGTGCATGCTGGCTGCGAACGTGTGTGCCTCGGACCTGCTGTCCAGCCGGGAGCATCCGGCCCTGTACCGGATTCACGAAGGCCCGACGCCGGAGAAACTGGTGGCATTGCGGGAGTTTCTGCGCGAGTTCGGTCTGCAGCTTGGAGGCGGCGACGATCCGCGCGCAAAGGATTACGCCAAACTGCTGGACAGCGTGAAGGCCCGGCCGGATGCGCAACTTCTGCAGACCGTGATGCTGCGCTCGCTGCGCCAGGCGGTCTACAGCCCGGAGAACGTCGGCCATTTCGGTCTGGCCTACGAGGCGTACACGCATTTCACGTCGCCGATTCGCCGCTACCCCGACCTGCTGATCCATCGCGCGATAAAAGCCACGTTGCGCGGCAAACGCTACGATCCCGGCGACTGGCATGCGCTCGGCAAGCACTGCTCGGAAACCGAGCGGCGTGCAGACGATGCCACCCGCGACGTCGAGGCCTGGCTGAAATGCTGGTACATGCAGGACCGCGTCGGGGAACAGTTTACCGGCTCGGTCAGCGGGGTGGCGGCATTCGGTATATTCGTGGCGCTGGACGAGGTGTATGTCGAAGGCATGGTGCATGTGTCCGAACTCGGCGCGGATTACTTCCACTTCGATGCCGCCAAGCATCAACTGCTGGGCGAACGTACCGGCCAGCGTTTCCGGCTGGCAGACCGGGTCGAGGTGAAGCTTGTCCGCGTGGACCTGGAGCAAAGCCGGCTCGACTTCGTGCTCGCCGAAGAAATGCCCGCGAAACGGAGAAGAAAGTAGATGGCGCGCCACGCGATCACCTATGGATTGCACGCGGTGACGGCCCGACTGCGGCACCGTCCGCAGGCCATACGCGAAATCCTGGTGGATTCCGCGCGGCACGATGCACGCATGCGCAGACTGACCGAAGCAGCCGTGGCTGCCGGGGTGAAAGTGCAGGTGGTGGAGGGCAGGCGTCTCGACGAACTGGTGCGCGATGCGCGCCACCAGGGCGTGGTCGCCTTTGTCGACGGCGACGCTCCGGCGCACTCACTGGAGGATGTGCTCGACGGTCTGGAAGGAGACGCTTTGCTGCTGGTGCTGGACGGGGTCCAGGACCCGCATAACCTTGGCGCATGTCTCCGAGTGGCGGACGCACTGGGCGTACATGCGGTGGTTGCGCCGAAGGATCGGGCGGTGGGCATGACACCCGCCGTCGAGAAAGTGGCCTCGGGTGCAGCGCAGACCGTACCTTACCTGATGGTGACGAATCTGGCCCGGACCCTGCGCGAACTCAAGGATCGCGGGATCTGGGTGATCGGTGCGGCGCAGGGATCGGCGAAAGCGGTTGCGGAGTGCGACCTGCGCGTGCCGGCCGCGCTGGTTCTCGGCGCGGAAAGCGAGGGCCTGCGGCGGCTGACCGCCGAAACCTGTGATGAGCTGGTGAGCATTCCCATGTTCGGGTCGGTGGAGAGCCTGAATGTCTCGGTCGCGGCAGGCATCTGTCTGTACGAGGCACGGCGCCAGCGCGGCGCAAAGGCGGCCGGGTCCGGGCGGTAACCCTTTGAGCCGTCGAAACAATGCTTGAGAGGGCCGCGGGGCCCGTGCTACACTCCGCACTTCGCTCGGCGGTGCCTGCTGTAAACAGGGGCTGTCCGGGCAAATCCTCACGCCCGCGACAGAATTGGGTGCCCGGATATCCGGGTTCCGGCGGGCGGCGGTTCAACCCAATGGAGAAAACATGTCAGTGACCATGCGTCAGATGCTTGAGGCTGGAGTCCACTTCGGGCACCAGACCCGCTACTGGAATCCAAAGATGGCCCCGTATATCTTCGGCCATCGCAACAAGATCCACATCATCAATCTCGAAACCACCCTGGTCATGTACCAGGAGGCCGCAAAGTACGTGCGTCAGCTCGCGGCCAACAAGGGCGTCATTCTGTTCGTCGGCACCAAGCGCCAGGCTCGTGAAATCGTGCGCGAGGAAGCCCAGCGTTGCGGCTCGCCTTATGTCGATTACCGCTGGCTTGGCGGCATGCTGACCAACTTCAAGACCGTAAAGCAGTCGACCAAACGCCTGCGCGAGATGGATCAGATGGTGCAGGACGGTTCGACCGACAAGCTGACGAAGAAAGAAGCGCTCACCTTTCAGCGCGACTTGCTCAAGTTGGAGCGCAGCCTTGGTGGAATCAAGGAGATGACCGGGCTGCCGGACGCATTGTTCGTCATCGACGTCGGTTATCAGCGCATCGCCATCGAGGAGGCCAACCGGCTTGGAATTCCGGTGGTCGGTGTGGTGGATACCAACCACTCCCCGGATGGCGTGGACTACGTCATCCCCGGAAACGACGATGCCAGCCGGGCGATCCGTCTGTACGCGCGCGGCATCGCGGATGCGGTGCTGGAAGGCCGTAGCCAGGTCGTTCGCGAGATCGTGAGCGACGAATTCGTCGAAGTGGACAGCTCCGAGGAGCAGGTACCTGCCTGACGGCCTCGGACAACACCAAAAAGGGGCCTTGGCCCCTTTTTTTTGATCAAGGATCCAACCGGCGCGGCGCAGCTGGCCGGTCGGAAGTTTTTCAGGAGTCGAACAGATATGGCGGAAATCACCGCAAGCATGGTCAAGGAACTCCGGGAGCGAACCGGCCTCGGAATGATGGATTGCAAGAAGGCGCTGGAAGAAGCCGGCGGCGACATGAAGCAGGCGGAAGACCTGCTTCGCATCAAGAGCGGTGCGAAGGCGAGCAAGGTCGCAGGGCGTGTTGCCTCAGAGGGAATGATTGCCGCGTTCGTCTCCGGCGACGGCAGAACGGGCGCATTGGCGGAGATCAACTGCGAAACAGACTTTGTCGCTAAGGATGCAAGTTTCGGCGAGTTTGCGCGTGCAGTGGCCGAAGCCGCCGCCACCGGCGGGATCGGCGATGTCGAGCAGCTCGGGCAGGCGAAGCTGGCCTCCGGCGAGGCCATCGATGCAGCGCGCCAGGCACTGGTGATGAAACTCGGCGAAAACATTTCGGTGCGCCGGCTGGCTCTGCACAAGGCGTCCGGCCGGCTTGGCCACTACCTGCACGGCAACCGCATTGGCGTGATGGTCGACCTGGAAGGCGGCGACGCGACACTGGCGAAAGACATAGCGATGCATATTGCAGCCTCGAAACCGGTGGCCGTGTCGCGTGCGGACGTGCCTGCTGAACTGGTCGAGCGCGAGGGGCAGATCGCCAAGGCACGCGCCGAGGAAAGCGGCAAACCGGCAAATATCATCGACAAGATCGTCGAGGGCAGCGTGCAGAAGTATCTCGCCGAAGTGACCCTGCTTGGCCAGCCGTTCGTGAAGGATGACAAGATGACGGTGGAGAAGCTGCTTGCCTCGAAAGGCGCCAGGGTGCATGCCTTCAGCCTGTTCGTGGTTGGCGAAGGCATCGAGAAGAAGGTGTCCGATTTCGCTGCTGAAGTGAAGGCGCAGGCGGCCCAGGCACGCTGATTGATAACGGGGTAAAGGGAACCACGCACGCAATGAGCGCGAGCCCGGCATACAAGCGGATCCTGCTCAAGCTCTCGGGCGAAGCCCTGATGGGCGGCGACGCCTATGGCATCAATCGCGAAACCATCGATCGGATCGTCTCCGAGATCAAGGAGGTCGTCGACCTCGGGATCGAGGTCGGCGTGGTCATCGGAGGGGGTAATATCTTCCGTGGGGTGGCGCCGGCGGCGGCCGGGATGGACCGGGCGACGGCCGACTACATGGGCATGCTCGCGACCGTCATGAATGCGCTGGCGCTGCAGGACGCGATGCGGCGCGTCGGGCTCAAGAGCCGGGTGCAATCCGCGCTCAATATCGAGCAGGTGGCGGAACCTTACATTCGCGGTAAAGCGATGCGGTATCTGGAAGAAGGGCGGGTGGTGATTTTTGCCGCAGGCACGGGCAACCCGTTTTTCACCACGGATACCGCGGCCGCACTGCGCGGAATGGAGATGAATGTCGACATCGTGGTCAAGGCGACCAAGGTGGACGGCGTATACACGGACGATCCGAAGACGCATGCGGACGCAATGCGTTATCAGAAGATCAGTTTTGACGAGGCGATCGTGAAAAAACTGCAGGTGATGGACGCGACTGCGCTTACGCTATGCCGCGACCAGAAGCTGCCGATCTGCGTGTTCAGTATATTCAAGCCCGGTGCGCTGAAGCGCGTGGTCACTGGCGAAGACGAAGGGACGCTGGTTCACAGCTAGTCGAAATGGGAAGGGGCTGCCATGACTATTGCAGATGTCAAAAAGTCCGCTGAGCAGAAGATGCAGAAAACGCTGGAAACGCTCAAGGCGGACCTCGGGAAGGTGAGAACCGGTCGGGCGCACGCGGGCCTGCTCGACCATGTGACTGTCGATTACTACGGAACGCCGACCCCGGTAAATCAGGTTGCCAACGTCAGCGTGGTGGATTCGCGCACGCTGGGCGTGGCGCCATGGGACAAGAAAATGCTTTCCGCGGTCGAGAAGGCGATTCGCGATTCCGATCTCGGCCTGAATCCGGCGAGTGTCGGCGATGTCGTCCGCGTTCCGATGCCCGCACTGACCGAGGAGCGCCGCCGCGATCTGACCAAAGTGGTTCGTGCGGAGGGCGAAAACGCCCGCGTCGCGGTGCGCAATGTCCGGCGCGACGCGATCCATTCTCTCAAGGAACTGCTGAAGAGCAAGGCGGTATCGGAAGACGAGGAACACCGCGCGCAGGACGACATACAGAAGCTGACCGACCGGTATGTGGCCGAAATCGACAAGGCGCTGCAGGTAAAGGAAGCTGAGCTCATGGCGGTCTGAAACCTTGTTCACTTCATCCACGATCTCGGTTCCGGCGGTGCGCCGGGTACCGCGTCACATCGCCATCATCATGGACGGCAATGGTCGCTGGGCCAGGAAGCGGTTTCTGCCGCGGGTTGCCGGCCACCGGCGCGGCCTGGAGTCGGTACGTGCGGTCACCCGCGCCTGCGTGGAACGCGGGGTGGAGTTCCTGACGCTGTTTGCGTTCTCGAGTGAGAACTGGCGCCGGCCGAAGGAGGAGGTGTCCTTCCTGATGGAGCTGTTCATGATGGCGCTCGAGCAGGAAGTGGCGAAGCTGCACGAGAACGGGATCCGGCTCAGGGTGATCGGTGATCTTTCAAGCTTCGAGCCGCGGCTCGTACAGCGCATCGTGCAGGCTCAGACCCTGACCGAGGAGAACACCCGGCTGACCCTGACCATTGCAGCGAACTATGGCGGGCGGTGGGACATCCTGCAGGCGCTCAATCGCATGCTGCGCGAGTTCCCGGAGAAACATTCCGGGTACACGGAGGCCGACCTCGCGCCATTCCTGTCGATGAGCTATGCGCCGGAACCCGATCTGTTCATCCGCACCGGCGGAGAGCAGCGCATAAGCAATTTCCTGCTGTGGCAACTCGCGTACACTGAGATGTACTTTACCGAGGAGTTGTGGCCGGATTTCGACGCGCAGTCGCTGTCGCGTGCCATCGAGTCCTTTCAGCAACGGGAGCGACGCTTCGGCAGAACGAGCGATCAACTGTCGGCTGCGCAAGAAGTTCCCGCAAAGCAACCGCAGGGAGCGGAGCCGCGCTGAGCCGGGCGCCGCCTTTGCAGCCAACCTAGAACCGGCAATGCTCAAGCAACGATTGATCACGGTGGCGGTTGTCCTGCCGCTGCTGCTCGGCATGATGTTTTTCGCGCCGGTTGCCGTCTGGGGTGTGCTTGCGGGGCTGGCGGCCGCTGCCGGCGCCCTGGAGTGGGCGCGACTGGCCGGCCTCTCGCGCCGCGGCCGAATCGCACTGGTACTCGCCGTCGCTTCGAGTTGCGCCGTCGTGCTGGCGGGGATGCTGGTTTACCCGCGCGTGTATGCGCCGCTGGCGCAGAGCCTGTACGCGCTGGCACTGGTGTTCTGGGCGGTAGCCGTTCCGGCGTGGCTGCATTTTCGCTGGCGCCTGTCGAACCGCTGGTTGCTGGCTGCGGCAGGATGGGTGGTGCTGGTGCCTTCCTGGCTGGCCGTTACTTCGCTGCAATCGGTTCCGCTGGTTCTGTTCCTGACGCTGGGTGCGGTGTGGATAGCGGATACCGCTGCCTACTTTGCGGGGAAGCGATACGGCCGCCACAAGCTTGCACCGGAGATCAGCCCCGGAAAGACCGTGGAAGGCGTGGCCGGGGCGTTCGTTGCAGTACTTGTCTATGCGGCAATTGTCGCGGAGATCTTCCTGGCTGATGCCGTTCTGGCGGACCGTATCGCGCTGCTGCTGTTTGCGATGGCGCTCACCGTTTTCAGCGTCGCCGGCGACCTGTTCGAATCCTGGATCAAACGCCAGGCCGGGGCGAAGGACAGCGGAGACCTGCTGCCAGGCCATGGCGGCGTGCTGGATCGCATTGACAGCTTGACGGCGGCGCTGCCTTTCGCCGCGCTGTTTCTTGCACGGTTCTCCACATGATTGCAGACAAGGTGCAAAGACTGGCCATACTCGGATCCACCGGCAGTATCGGCGTGAACACGCTGGCGGTGGCGGCGATGCACCCGGACCGCTTCAGGATCGATGCGCTTGCCGCGCACCGTGACGTTGACAAGCTGTTTGCGCAGTGTGCCGAATTCCGTCCGCGTTGGGCGATCATGGCCGACGAGACCGCCGCCGCGAAGTTGCGTGAACGCGTACGCGCCGCTTCGCTGAGCTGCGAGGTGCTCGGTGGCGCCGGCGTGCTGGAAGAGATTGCCGCGCACGCGGAAATCGACACCGTGATGGCGGCGATCGTCGGCGCGGCCGGGCTGGGATCGACGCTGGCGGCCGCATCGGCGGGCAAGAAAGTGCTGCTGGCGAACAAGGAAGCCATGGTGATGGCGGGTCCGCTGGTCATGGCAGCGGTACGGAACAGCAGGGCGACGCTGTTGCCGATCGACAGCGAGCACAACGCGATCTTCCAGGCACTGCCCGCGAATTATGCGCAGGAGCTTGTGCAGGCGGGCATTCGCCGCCTGCTGCTCACCGCATCCGGCGGCCCGTTCCGCTGCCTGCCGCTGCAGCAGTTCGCTTCGGTGACCCCGCAGGAGGCATGTGCGCACCCCAACTGGGTGATGGGACGCAAGATATCCGTAGACTCGGCGACGCTGATGAACAAGGGCCTGGAGGTGATCGAGGCGGCATTTCTGTTCAACGCGAAACCGGAGCAGATCGAAGTGGTCATACACCCGCAGAGCGTGGTGCACTCCCTCGTCGAATACGTGGACGGCTCGGTGCTTGCCCAGCTCGGCAATCCGGACATGCGTACGCCGATCGCCCACGCACTGGCATTTCCGGATCGCATCGAGAACGGTGTTGCGTCATTGGATTTGTTTGCGGTGGCGACGCTGGACTTCGAGCGGCCGGATCTGTCGAGATTTCCCTGCCTCGGTCTCGCGTACGCGGCATTGAAAGCAGGAGCAAGCGCCCCCGTTTTCCTCAATGCGGCGAACGAGGTGGCGGTGGCGAGCTTCCTCGACGGGCAGTTGCCTTTTGACCGGATACCCGCTCTGGTCGGGGATGTGCTGGCGCGGATGCCGCAATTTGGCGCCGGCACGCTGGAGGAGGTTCTGGCGGCCGATGCGGAGGCGCGTCGTGTGGCCCGCGAGTGGCTGGCCGCCACCGTGCACTAGTCTGACTTTAACTGGAATTCATGGAACTTCTTTCTACAGTTCTCGCGTTTGTCGTCGCCCTGGGTGTGCTGATCACCTTTCACGAGTACGGGCACTACGCGGTAGCGCGGCTCGCCGGCGTGAAGGTGCTGCGTTTCTCGATCGGATTCGGTACACCGCTGTTCAGGAAAAAGCTTGGCCGCGATGGCACGGAGTGGGTGGTGGCTGCTTTCCCCCTCGGCGGCTACGTCAAGATGCTGGACGAACGCGAAGCACCGGTGCCTCCGGAAGAACGGCACCGCGCCTTCAACCGCCAGTCGGTCTGGCGGCGCGTGGCGATCGTTGCGGCAGGCCCGATCGCGAATTTCATGCTTGCCGTACTGCTTTACTGGGTGCTGTTCCTGCATGGTGTTCCCGGCCTGCGCCCATTGATGGGCGAGCCGATGCCCGACACCCCGGCGGCGGTATCGCAGCTTTCCGCCGGCGACCTGGTGGTGAGTATCGATGGCACGCCGGTCCCGACCTGGCAGGAGATGCGCTGGGAGTTGCTCGATCATGCGATCCAGCGCAACCCGGTTACCCTGGAAATACAGAACGAACGCGGCGAGATCCGTTACCCGAAACTCGATCTGAGCGCGATCCGCTCCGAAGATATTGATGCCGACCTGCTCTCGGCGATCGGCATCACGCGCTACGACCCGCCGATAAAACCGGTGATCGGGCGCGTGGTCGACGGATCACCTGCACACACAGCCGGCCTGCAGACGGGTGACACGATAGTTGCAATCGATGGACAGCCGGTCGGCAGGTGGGACGAACTGGTCAGCATGGTGCGCGAGGCGCCTGGCGCAACGCTGGAGTTCGAAGTGCGCCGTGAAGGCCGGGTACTGCAGCTCCGTGTTGCCGCCGAACAGGCCACCGACGCCGGAGAGACGGTTGGAAGGATCGGCGCCGGTCCGCAAGTGGACCAGGAGCAGCTCGACCGCTTGTTCACCGAAGTGCGTTACGGGGTGTTCGCGTCTGTCGGCAAAGCGGTAGAGAGAATGTGGGAGGTCTCGGTATTCACGCTGAGGATGCTCGGACGCATGATCGTCGGCGATGTCTCGCTCAAGAACCTGAGCGGTCCGCTCACGATTGCCGATTACGCGGGCCAGTCGGCACAACTCGGGTGGCTGCCCTATCTCAGCTTTCTGGCGCTGATCAGCATCAGCCTAGGTGTGCTGAACCTGCTGCCGATCCCGATCCTCGATGGCGGGCACCTGATGTATTATCTCGTGGAAATTGTGAAGGGAAGCCCGGTTTCCGAACGGGTCATGGAAATCGGTCAGCAGATCGGAATTGCCCTGTTGTTCAGCCTGATGGCGTTTGCACTCTACAACGATATAAATCGCCTGACCGGTGGCTGAAGCACAGATGACAAGATTGCTGCTGCTGGCATTGATCACCAGTTTCTTCAGTTCATCCGCTCTGGCATTCGAACCGTTCGAAGTCCGCGACATCCGGGTCGAGGGAATTCAGCGTACCGAGCCTGGAACGGTATTCAACTATCTGCCCATAAAGGTCGGCGATACCGTCGATGAAGACCGCGCGAGCAGCGCGGTAAAAGCCTTGTATGAAACCGGATTCTTCCGCGACGTCCGCCTCGAGGCCGATGGCGGAGTTCTGGTGGTGGTGGTCGAGGAACGGCCGGCAATCGCGCAGATTGACATCTCCGGCGCAAAAGAGTTTGACGACGAGCGGCTCAAGGAAGCGCTGCGACAGATCGGTCTGGCGGAATCGCGGATTTTCGACCGCGCCAAGCTGGAGCGCGCGGAACAGGAACTCAAGGGGCAGTACATCGGCCGCGGCAAGTACGGGGTGGAAATCACGACTACGGTGACGCCGCTCGAAAGGAACCGGGTGGCCATCAGCTTCAGCATCTTCGAAGGGCGGGTCGCAAAGATCCGTCAGATCCAGTTTGTCGGCAACGAAGTGTTCAGCGATCGCGTGCTGGCCAAGCAGTTCGTGCTGAGGACCCCGGGGCTGATGACGTGGTACAGCAAGAATGACCAGTACTCCCGCCCCAAGCTGCAGGGCGACCTGGAAACCCTGCGCTCCTTCTACCTGAACCAGGGTTATCTGGAATTCGCGATCGATTCGACCCAGGTGTCGATCTCTCCCGACAAGCAGGATATCTACCTGACCATCAATTTGACGGAAGGCAACAAGTACACGGTTTCGGACGTGACGCTGGCCGGCGATCTGATCGCACCCCAGGAAGAGCTGGAGCAGCTTATCCAGTTGCACAAAGGGGATGTTTTTTCCCGCGAGAAACTTTCTGAAACCACCAAGCTCATTTCCGACCGGCTGGGAGACGAGGGATATGCATTCGCCAATGTGAATGCCGTTCCGGACATCGATCGCGAGAACAGGCAGGTCGCCTTTACGCTTTACGTCGATCCGGGGCGGCGGGTGTACGTGCGCCGCATCAATATTTCCGGCAATACGAATACGCGCGATGAAGTGATTCGCCGCGAACTGCGGCAGATGGAGAGCGCGTGGTACTCGACCGAGAAGCTGAACCGGTCGCGGCAGCGTGTTGACCGCCTCGGGTTTTTCTCGGAGGTGCAGATCGACACGCCTGCGGTGCAGGGAACCGCGGATATGGTCGACGTCGACATCAAGGTCACCGAGCGCGCCACCGGAAACCTCACGTTGGGGATCGGTTACTCGACGGCGGAGAATGTGATCTTGTCGGCGGGCGTGGCCCAACAGAATATTTTCGGAACGGGCAACGCGCTGTCGTTCCAGGTGAATACCGGCAGCATCAATCAAACTTACTCTCTGTCGTATACGAATCCCTACTTCACGGATGACGGCGTCAGCCGCGGCTTCGACATCTATCGTCGCGACGTGGACGTCTCCAGCCTTTCGATCGGAAGTTACAACACTTCTACTTACGGGCTGGGGCTGCGTTTTGGCGTGCCGGTCACCGAGTTCGACACCATCAACTACGGTATCGGATTCGAGCAGACGCAGATCGGGCTGCTGCCGGATACGCCCTCCCGTTACGTGGAATTCGTCGATACCTTCGGGGAAAAGACCGACACCTACCTCGGCACCGCGGGCTGGTCGCGGGACCAGCGCAACAGCGTGATCTACACCACGGAAGGCAGGCTGCAGAGATTGAACGCCGAAGTCGGTTTGCCCGGCGGAGACCTGACGTACTACCGGCTGACTTACCAGCATCAGTGGTATTATCCAATGACGCAAAATCTGACACTGTTGCTGAACGGCCAGGTGGGATATGCGGACGGATACGAGAATCAGTTGCTGCCGTTTTACAAGAATTTTTATGTCGGCGGCGTAAACTCGGTACGCGGATATGCGACGGCGGCTATCGGCCCGAAAGACAACAACGGCGATGCGCTGGGCGGCAGCCGGCAATTGATCGCCAACATGGAGCTGCTGTTTCCGTTTCCTGGGCTTGAAAAGGACCGCTCGGTCCGGTTGAGCGCGTTCGTGGATGGCGGTTTCGTGGCGGATACGTATGACACGAACGAGATGCGTTACTCGGCCGGGCTCGCATTCAGCTGGTATTCGCCGGTGGGTCCGCTGAAACTGAGCTATGGCAGGGCGCTGAATCCGAAGCCGACCGACCGCCTTGAGCGACTGCAGTTCACGCTGGGAACGGTGTTCTGACCGGTTCGCCCGGGTGCGAATTGGCTATGTCGAACGAATAAATGAGGAGAACGAAGGTGAAGAGAATTTCGCTTGCGCTCGCCACCGTGGCTCTGCTTGCTGGCACGTTGCCGATCCATGCGCAGGACCTCAAGGTCGGATTTGTCAGCACGGAGCGGGTTTTCCGGGAAGCGGCGCCCGCAGTCAAGGCACTGAAGAAACTGGAGAAGGAATTTGCACCGCGAGAACAGGAAATACAGAAGATCGCGAAGCAGTCCCGCGACCTGCAGGCGCAGCTCGAACGGGAATCGGTGACGATGAGCGAGTCGCAGCGACGCGAAAGCGAGCAGGAACTCGCACGGCTCGGCCGGGATCTGCAGCGGATGCAGCGGGAGTTCCGCGAGGATCTCAACTTGAGAAAAAACGAGGAACTCGCCACCGTACTTCAGCGCGCCAACTTGGTCATCCAGCAGATCGCCGAAGCGGAGAAGTACGATCTGATCTTGCAGGAGGCGGTTTACAGAAGCCCGCGAATCGATATCACTGACAAGGTGATCAAGGCGCTTGCCGACAAATAATCGGCAATCGACGGCGCATCCCGGTATCTCGCCTGCAGGGCGACAACGCAAGCCGAAGGGCTGGTCATGACTGCGGAGGTCAGGACAACAACAACCTTGGCGGAGCTTGTCGAGCGCTTTGGCGGTGAGTTGATCGGAGACGGCTCGGTAATAATCAGCCAGGTGGCGCCGCTGGACACCGCCCAGCCGGGCCAGCTTTCATTCCTTTCCAACAGGCGATATCTGCGGCAACTTGCCTCGACGCGCGCCTCTGCCGTCATCCTTCCTGAAGACGCGCGCGACGCAATTGCGTTGCCGAGGCTCGTCTGTCCGAATCCGTACGCCTATTACGCCAGAGTTTCGCAACTGCTGAATCCGCGCACACCAAGGCCCGCGGGCATCGATCCGCGCGCTATCGTGGATCCCGCGGCCAGTGTATCGGCGACCGCGTATGTCGGTCCCTGCGCAGTAATAGAGGCAGGCGCAGTGATCGGCGGGAAAACCGAAATCGGCGGCGGCTGCCATGTCGGGCGCAACAGCCGGATCGGTGTCGAGTGCGTACTGCAGGCGAACGTCACGGTCTATCACGATTGCACGATCGGCGACCGCGCGGTGATCCATTCAGGTGCGGTCATCGGCGCGGACGGCTTCGGCATGGCGATGGAGAACGGCCGCTGGTTGAAGATTCCGCAGATCGGGCGGGTGATGATCGGCGACGATGTCGAGATCGGCGCGAACACCACGATAGACCGCGGCGCACTGGATGACACGGTGATCGAGGACGGCGTCAAACTGGACAATCAGATTCAAATCGGACACAACTGCCACATCGGCGCGAACACGGCGATTGCCGGCTGTGTCGGCATTGCCGGCAGCACCAGGATCGGCAGGCATTGCCGGATCGGCGGAAGCGCGATGATCGGCGGCCACCTGGAGATCGCCGACAATGTCGAGGTTTCGGGGGGTACCACCGTGCCGAAATCGTTGCTGCAACCGGGAACCTATACCTCGGTGTTTCCGGTCAGTTCGCATGCGGACTGGTTGCGCAATGCTTCGCTCATCCGTCATCTTCAGGAAATGCGGGAACGCATTCGGCGGCTCGAAGAAAAACTCAAAGGTTCTGAAAGGGATTGAACGTGGAGAAGATGGAAATCCAGAGAATCATGGAGCTTCTTCCGCACCGGTACCCGTTTCTGCTGATCGATCGGGTAACGGCCTGCGAACCTCGGAAGGAGCTGACAGCGCTGAAGAACGTCACCATCAACGAACCTTTCTTCCAGGGCCACTTCCCGCATCATCCGGTGATGCCGGGCGTGCTGATCGTCGAAGCCATGGCACAGGCATCCGCACTGCTGGCGTTTGAATCGTTCGAGTTCGAGACCAATGAAAAGAGCGTGTATTACTTTGTCGGCATAGATCAGGCAAGGTTCAAGAAGCCGGTCATGCCGGGCGATCAACTGATCATCAAGGTGCAGATCCTGCGGAATCTGCGGGGTATATGGCAGTTTTCTGCACAGGCCTACGTGGAGGAAACACTGGTTTCGGAAGCCAGGCTGATGTGCACCATGCGAAATCCATGATTCACCCGACGGCGATCGTACACCCCGGTGCCAGGCTGGCGGCGGATGTCCAGGTGGGGCCCTACACCATCATCGGCGAGCATGTCGAGATCGGATCGGGCACACGCATCGGCGCCCATGCCGTGATTAGCGGTCACACGCGCATCGGGCGCAACAATCACATTTTTCACCAGGTGTCGCTGGGCGAGATCCCACAGGACAAAAAGTACGCCGGCGAGCCGACGCGGCTCGAAATCGGCGACAACAACGTCATTCGGGAGTTTTGCACTTTCAATACCGGAACCGTGCAGGACCTTGGATATACCCGCGTGGGCAGCGACAACTGGATCATGTCCTACGTCCATCTTGCGCATGACTGCGTGGTGGGAAACCATACCGTGCTGGCGAACTGCACGCAGCTAGCCGGGCATGTCGAGATCTGCGACTTTGCGATTCTTGGCGGCTACACGGGCGTTCACCAGTTCTGCCGTATCGGTGCATATGCCATCACCGGCGTGAGCTCGGTGGTGCTGGCCGACGTTCCGCCGTTCGTGACGGCCATGGGCAATACGGCTGAACCGCACGGGCTTAACGTGGAAGGCCTGCGCAGGCGCGGATTCTCCGCGCAGACCATCAAGGGGCTGCGGCGCGCCTACAAGACCCTGTACCGGTCCGGCCTTACCCTGGAACAGGCCAAGAAGGCGCTCGCCGAACAGACCGCGGAGTGCCCGGAAGTCGCGATGCTGCTGGAATTTCTCGCGACGTCAAAGCGCAGCATCGTCCGTTAGCGGGATGATGGAACCTGCCAGCCGCGACCTGCGGATCGCGATGGTGGCCGGAGAGGCCTCCGGTGATCTGCTGGGCAGCCATCTGTACAACGCGCTGAAGAAGCGGTTCCCGCGTATGCGAGGATTCGGAATCGGCGGCCCGCGAATGACCGCTGCCGGTTTCGATGCCTGGTATCCGATGGAAAGCATGGCGGTTCGCGGCTATGTCGAAGTGCTGCGCAGCCTGCCGCGACTGCTGCGCATGCGGCGCGATCTCAAGCGGCGGATTCTCGCGGATCCTCCGGATCTTTTCATCGGCATCGACTCGCCGGACTTCAATCTCGACCTGGAAGTCGCGCTGCGGCGGCGTGGTATTGCCACCGTTCAATACGTCATACCCCAGGTGTGGGCCTGGCGTAAGGAGCGTATCCGCAAGATCCGGCGTGCGGCGGACAAGGTGTTGCTGCTGTTTCCATTCGAAGTGAAAATCTGCGCGGAAGCGGGCATACCGTCGGCGTACGTCGGGCATCTGCTGGCCGACGAGCTGCCGGAGTCTCCCGATCGGCAAGCGGCTCGCGACCAGCTGAGACTTTCGCGTGATGCGCAGGTAGTGGCGCTGCTTCCCGGCAGCCGGCAGAGTGAGGTCAGGCAGCACGCAGAACTGTTGATCGCCACGGCGTTGCTGATTGCCGCGCAGGTGCCCAATGCGCACTTTCTGGTGCCGCTGGTCAGCCGCGAGACGCGTCTGATATTCGAGGGTGCGCTGTACAGGCAGCGCGCCGAGCATCTGCCGCTCACCATCCTGTTCGGCCACGCGCGGGACGCCATGACCGCGTCCGATGCCGTTCTGGTGGCTTCCGGCACCGCCACGCTGGAAGCGGCGCTGCTGAAGTGCCCGATGGTGATCACCTACAAAGTGCCGGCTGCGTCCGCCTGGCTGATGATGCGCAAGGGCGGCTACATTCCCTACATCGGCCTGCCCAACATTCTCGCCGGCGAGTTCGTGGTCCCCGAGATTCTGCAGGACGACGCGACACCGGAGCATCTGGCGCAGGCCGTGGTCAACGTGCTGCACGACAAACTGGTACGCACACGCCTGGAAGCGCGCTTTCTGAAGATCCATCGCGAACTCAAGCAGGACACGGCCACTCGGGCAGTCGAGGCCATCCTGCCACTGCTCGACCGGCACACCGCGGCTGAGCAGGGGGTATCCGAAGGCGTACGTGCGTGAACATGGCATCTGCACCCGTGTGCGGGGTGGATGAGGCCGGACGGGGGCCGCTTGCCGGTCCGGTGTTTGCGGCCTGCGTAGTGCTAAATCCGCTTCGTCCGATCGCCGGCCTTGCCGATTCCAAGAAACTCTCGCCCGAACGTCGCGAACAGCTTGCAGGCGAGATTCGCACGCATTGCCTGGGCTGGGCCATTGCATCCGCGAGCGTCGAGGAAATAGACCGTCTGAACATACTGCGTGCGAGCCTGCTCGCCATGCAGCGCGCGGTGGCCGGGCTCGCGTTCGTCCCCGCGCAAGTGCTCGTAGACGGCAATCAGTGTCCGCAACTGTCCGTGTCCGTGCGTGCAATCGTACGCGGCGACCGCTGCATCGCCGAGATCTCCGCGGCGTCGATCCTGGCCAAGACCGCGCGCGATGCGCACATGCAGACCTTGCATGAAAGTTATCCGGAATATGGATTTGATCGCCACAAGGGCTATCCGACCGCAGCGCATCTTGAAGCCCTGCGGCGCCACGGCGTATCGCCAGTCCACCGCCGTAGCTTTGCGCCGGTGCGCGCCCTGTGCGGAAGCGAAGACGCCCGTACGGCGCCGTGACACCCCCGCCGACGAAGACCCGGTCAGTACACGTGTCGCTGCAGATTGGCCTGCAGCAGCACTACCGTAGCGAGTTCCTCGATCGAGCGCGAGGTGGTGTCCAGCACCGGTATATTCTCCTGGCGCATCAGTTTCTCGGCGCTGTTTACTTCGAACGTGCAGTTCTCCAGGCTCGCGTAGCGGCTGCCGGGACGGCGTTCGTTGCGGATGCGCCCAAGCCTGTCCGGACGGATCGTCAGACCGAACAGTTTGCTGCGAAACCCCTCGATCGAGGCCGGCAACTGCATGGCGTTGAAGTCTTCGGGTATCAGCGGGTAGTTCGCGGCACGAATACCGTACTGGAGCGCAAGGTAAAGGCAGGTCGGCGTCTTTCCGCAGCGGGACACGCCGACAAGGATCACGTCCGCCTTGTGCAGTTCGCGGGTGGCCTGACCGTCGTCGTGGCTGAGCGCGTAGTTGATCGCCTCCATGCGGTTCAGGTAGTCGCTGTTGCCCGCGCTGTGGGACCGGCCCACCGTGTGTGACGACTGCACGCCGAGCTCGGCTTCCATCGGCGCGATGAATACCTGAAAGCAGTCCATATAGAGCGCATCGGCCTCCTGGATCACAGCCGAAAGCGCGGGATCGACCAGGGTGCTGAACACCATCGGCCGGGCGCCGTCGTTGCGGGCGGCACGCTTGATCTGTTGCACCGCATCGCGCGCTTTCTCTGGCGTGTCGATGAATGGCAGCGTGGTTTCCGTGAAGGCAACGTCGTCAAACTGGGTCAACAGGCTGTGTCCGAGCATTTCCGCGGTAATGCCGGTGCGGTCGGAGACGAAGAAAGCACTTCTTTTTTGCGTCATGATTGCTGCTCTGCAAGACCTGGAACGAGCCGGTAAAATAACATCTTTCGTACGCCGACTTAACTTCTCGCACCATGAGCAAACAAACCTACGTCATTCTCTTCGAAAAATTGCGCATGACCGATGTCGAACAGGTCGGCGGCAAGAACGCCTCGCTCGGCGAAATGATCAGTCAGCTTGCGGGGGCGGGTGTGCGCGTGCCAGGCGGCTTTGCAACCACTGCGGAGGCCTATCGGACTTTCCTCGCGGAAAGCGGCCTGGACGACCGTATCAACAAGGCGCTTTCCTCGCTGGATACGGAAGACGTGACTGCGCTGGCCGAGACGGGTGCGCGGATCCGCCAATGGGTCATGGATGCGCCACTGGGGGAACGACTGGAAGGCGAGATTCGCCTGGCTTACGAGGCGCTGATCGCGCGCGAGGGCCACGACGTATCTTTCGCAGTGCGCTCCTCGGCCACGGCGGAAGACCTGCCGGATGCGTCCTTCGCCGGCCAGCAGGAATCGTATCTGAACATACACGGGCTGGACAACATACTGATGGCGATCCGTCATGTGTTCGCCTCGCTGTACAACGACCGTGCGATCTCCTACCGGGTGCACAAGGGTTTCGATCACTCGGTGGTGGCCTTGTCCGCCGGCGTGCAACGCATGGTGAGAAGCGACCTCGGAGCCAGCGGGGTGCTGTTCACGATGGACACCGAGTCCGGCTTCGACAAGGTGGTGTTCATCACCTCGGCCTACGGGCTGGGCGAGACCGTGGTGCAGGGGCAGGTGAACCCGGACGAGTTCTATGTCTACAAGCCAGGCCTCGAGGCGAAGCGGCCGGCAATCTTGCGGCGGAACATGGGCAGCAAGGCCCTGCGCATGGTGTTTGCCGATGCGCGGGCAGCGGGCAAGTCGACACGTATCCTCGAAGTGCCGGCCGAGGAGCGGGCACGTTTCTCGATTTCGGATGCGGAAGTGGAAGAACTCGCGCGCTTCGCCCTGATCATCGAGAAGCATTACAAGCGGCCCATGGACATCGAGTGGGGCCGCGACGGCGAGGACGGCAAGCTGTACATCCTTCAGGCGCGTCCCGAAACCGTAAAGACGCAGGAAAGCGTCGATACGCAGGAACGCTATCGTCTGAAGAAGCGTGGCGAAGTGCTGGTTTCGGGCCGCGCGATCGGGTCCAGGATCGGCACTGGCGTCGTCAGGCTGGTGAAGGACGCCTCCGCTATGCACACGGTGAAGCCGGGGGACGTGCTCGTTACCGATATGACCGACCCGGACTGGGAGCCGGTGATGAAAAAAGCATCGGCGATCGTCACCAACCGGGGCGGACGCACCTGCCACGCCGCGATCATTGCGCGCGAACTCGGCATCCCGGCGGTGGTGGGCTGCGGAGACGCCACCGAGGCGTTGCAGGAGGGCGGACGCGTAACCGTATCCTGCGCCGAAGGCGATACCGGCTACGTCTACAAGGGCATCCTCGACGTCGAGGTGCTGCATATCAAGCTGGATGAGTTGCCC
Source organism: Burkholderiales bacterium (assembly GCA_040880425.1). Classification (GTDB taxonomy): domain Bacteria; phylum Pseudomonadota; class Gammaproteobacteria; order Burkholderiales; family Eutrophovitaceae; genus DATKEK01. Next base: position 49,081 of record JBBDIL010000026.1, read on the forward strand.
GAGATTCCGGTCAAGATCGGCATGAACGTGGGCAACCCCGAGCTGGCCTTCGATTTCCAGCGCCTGCCCAATGCCGGCGTCGGCCTGGCGCGGCTGGAGTTCATCATTGCGCGCATGATCGGCGTGCATCCGAAGGCGGCGCTGGCCCATCCCAAACTTCCGGACGACATCCGCGCGGAAGTCGAGCAGCGCAGCGCGGGCTATGCCGACCCGGCCAGCTTCTATATCGACAAGCTGACTGAAGGCATTGCCACGCTCGGCGCGGCGTTTTACCCGAAACCGGTGATCGTGCGCCTGTCCGATTTCAAGTCCAACGAGTACTCGCGCCTGGTCGGCGGGAAGCTTTACGAGCCGGAAGAGGAGAATCCCATGCTCGGCTTCCGCGGGGCTTCGCGCTATATCGCGGAAAGCTTCCGCGACTGCTTCGAACTGGAGTGCCGTGCGCTGAAAAAAGTGCGCGACGAAATGGGCCTGACCAATGTCGAGATCATGGTGCCGTTCGTGCGCACGCCGGCCGAAGCCGCACAGACGGTGCAGCTCCTGGCCGACAACGGGCTGAGACGCGGGCAGAACGGGTTGAGGATCATCATGATGTGCGAGGTTCCTTCGAACGCCGTGCTCGCGGACGCGTTTCTCGAGCATTTCGACGGCTTCTCGATCGGCTCGAACGACATGACCCAGCTGACGCTCGGGCTGGACCGCGATTCCGGCATCGTCGCCGGACAGTTCGACGAGCGCGATGAGGCAGTCAAGTACATGCTGCACCTCGCAATCCAGGCCTGTCGCCGCGCCGACAAGTACGTGGGGATCTGCGGACAGGGACCTTCGGATCATGCGGATTTCGCGGAGTGGTTGATGGAGGAGGGCATTGGCACCATCTCGCTGAATCCGGATACGGTGGTGGACACTTGGGTCTATCTCGGTAAGCATCTGGCGAAAAAGGCGGCGGCATGAGCGCCGGCGCGGGGGACGCAAAGCTGGAACGGCGCGACTTGTCTATTGCGTCTTCGGCAATTCGGTTATCATGGGTCGTGCGGCCTGGATCGAGCATGGCATGACCAAATACATCTTTGTCACCGGTGGCGTTGTCTCCTCCCTTGGCAAAGGTATCGCTTCCGCTTCGCTGGCAGCCATACTCGAAACCCGCGGCATCAAGCTGACCCTCCTCAAGCTCGATCCGTACATCAACGTCGATCCCGGCACCATGAGCCCTTTCCAGCACGGAGAGGTATTCGTGACCGAGGACGGCGCCGAGACCGACCTCGACCTCGGCCACTACGAACGTTTCGTCAACGTGAAGATGACGAAGCGCAACAATTTCACCACCGGCCAGATCTACGAGAACGTGATCCGCAAGGAGCGTCGTGGCGACTACCTCGGCGGCACGGTGCAGGTCATCCCGCACATCACAGACGAGATCAAGCACTTCATCCGCATGGGTGCGGGTGATGCCGACGTGGCACTGGTCGAGATCGGCGGCACGGTGGGGGACATCGAGTCGCTGCCGTTCCTGGAGGCAGCGCGGCAGATGAACATCCAGCTCGGCCGCGGCAACGTGTGCTTCGTGCATCTCACCCTGCTGCCGTATATCCCGTCGGCGGGCGAAATCAAGACCAAGCCCACGCAGCATTCCGTCAAGGAACTGCGCGAGATCGGTATTCAGCCGGACGTGCTGCTTTGCCGCGCGGACCGCGAGATCCCGGAAAATGAGCGCCGCAAGATCGCGCTGTTCACCAACGTCGAGGAGCGTGCGGTGATCTCGGCGGTCGACGTCGATTGCATCTACAAGATTCCCGGACTGTTGCACGAGCAGTCGCTGGACGACATCGTGCTGGAACGGCTCGGCCTGCAGGCGCCGGCGGCGGATCTGTCGAAGTGGGACCGCCTGATTCACGCGCTCGAGCATCCCGAGCACAGCGTCGACATCGCGCTGGTGGGCAAATACGTGGACCTCACCGAATCCTACAAGTCGCTGTCCGAGGCGTTGATCCACGCCGGGATACATACCTCCGCGCGTATCAATATCCATTACCTCGATTCGGAGGAGCTGGATCAGCGCGGCCTCGATTCGTTGGCCGAGATGGATGCGATCCTGGTGCCGGGCGGATTTGGCAAGCGCGGGGTGGAGGGCAAGATCAAGGCAATACGTCTTGCCCGGGAGAACGGCATCCCCTACCTCGGCATTTGCCTCGGCATGCAACTCGCGGTGATCGAGTTCGCGCGCCATGTGGCCAGCCTGCAAGAGGCGCACAGCACCGAGTTCGATCCCGACACGCCCTATCCGGTGGTGGCGCTGGTCACCGAATGGATGACGCGCGACGGGCAGCGCGAAACGCGTGACGAGAAATCCGACCTCGGCGGAACCATGCGCCTTGGAGGCCAGGAGGCGATCCTGCTGCCGGGCACGCGCGCGCGCGAGATCTACAACGCGGACCGCGTGGTCGAGCGCCACCGCCACCGCTACGAGGTCAACAACCAGTTCCTGCCGGTGCTGAAGGAGGCGGGGATGAAGGTGTCCGCAATGTCCCCTCGCGAAGGCCTGTGCGAAATGATGGAACTGCCGGACCATCCCTGGTTCGTCGGCTGCCAGTTCCATCCCGAGTTCACATCCACCCCGCGCGATGGCCACCCCCTGTTCCAGGCGTTCATCCGGGCCGCGATCGAGTACAAGGCTAGACGCAGCGACCGCAGTGTCGACCTTGAACCACGCCTGCAGAGTCTGGCCTGAGGGACGGCAATGAAGCTTTGCGGATTCGAAGCAGGTCTGGATCGCCCGTTCTTCCTGATCGCCGGCCCCTGCGTGGTGGAATCCAGGGAGCTGATCCTGGATACCGCGCAGACACTGAAAGAGATCACCTCGGCGCTCGGGATTCCATTCATTTTCAAGGCGTCCTACGACAAGGCGAATCGGTCCTCGGGCAAGTCCTTCCGCGGACCGGGCATGGAAAAAGGACTGGAGATTCTGGCGGAAGTGCGGGAGAAGCTCGGCGTACCCGTGCTGACCGACGTACATACCGATGAAGAAATCCCGCGGGTGGCCGCAGCGGTCGACGTGCTGCAGACGCCCGCGTTCCTGTGCCGGCAGACCGACTTCATTCATGCGGTTGCGCGCGCGGGCAAGCCGGTCAACATCAAGAAAGGGCAGTTCCTCGCACCGCACGACATGAAGAACGTGGTGGACAAGGCGCGCGAGGCGAGCGGCGTGGACAATATCATGGTTTGCGAGCGCGGCGTTTCATTCGGCTACAACAATCTCGTATCCGACATGCGTTCGCTCGCGATCATGCGCGAAACCGAATGTCCGGTGGTGTTCGATGCCACGCATTCGGTGCAGCTGCCGGGCGGGCAGGGGACGGCGAGCGGCGGACAGCGCGAGTTCGTGCCGGTGCTGGCGCGGGCGGCGATTGCGACCGGCGTGGCAGGGGTGTTCATGGAAACACATCCGAACCCGGCGAAGGCCCTGTCGGACGGCCCCAATGCCTGGCCCCTGCAGCACATGAAGCCGTTGCTGGAAACGCTCAAGGCGCTGGACGAACTGGTGAAGCGGCGCGGTTTCGAAGAGAACCTGATCGGGAAAGCGGCCTGACCAACAACCAGAACAAGGACGGAGAATGAGCTCGATAGTCGACATCGTGGCACGCGAAATACTGGATTCCCGTGGCAATCCGACCGTGGAAGCGGACGTCCTGCTCGAGTCCGGCATCAGCGGGCGCGCCGCCGTGCCCTCGGGCGCGTCTACCGGAACCCGCGAAGCGATCGAACTGCGCGACGGCGACAAGAGCCGCTATGGCGGCAAGGGCGTACTGAAGGCGATCGAGCACATCAACACTGAAATCTGCGAGGCGATCGTCGGACTCGATGCAATCGAACAGGCGTTCATCGACCAGACCCTGATCGACCTCGACGGCACCGAGAACAAGTCCCGCCTGGGCGCAAATGCGACGCTGGCGGTTTCGCTCGCGGTGGCGAAGGCGGCGGCAGAGGAGTCCGGGCTGCCGCTATACCGTTATCTCGGCGGCGCGGCGCGCATGCAGCTGCCGGTGCCGATGATGAACGTGATCAACGGGGGTGCGCACGCGAACAACAGTCTCGACCTGCAGGAGTTCATGATCATCCCGGTCGGCGCCGAGAGCTTCCGGGAAGCGCTGCGCTGCGGTGCGGAAATCTTTCAGTCACTCAGAAAGCTGATCGACAAGAAGGGCATGCCGACCACCGTCGGCGACGAAGGCGGCTTCGCGCCCAATCTTCCCAGCAACGAAGCGGCGCTCGAGTTGATTATGCAGGCGATCGAAGCTGCTGGTTACACGCCCGGCTCACAGGTTGCGATCGGACTGGACTGCGCCAGCTCCGAGTTCTGCAAGGACGGCAAGTATTCGCTGAAGGCGGAGAAACGGGCGATGTCTGCGGTGGAGTTTTCCGACTACCTTGCAACCTGGGTGGACAAGTACCCGATCGTCTCGATCGAGGACGGCATGGCTGAAGACGACTGGGAGGGATGGAAAATCCTGACCAGCAAGCTGGGAAAAAAGGTGCAGATCGTCGGAGACGATCTGTTCGTGACCAATACCACCATACTCTCGGAAGGCATCAGCCAGGGCGTCGCCAACTCCATTCTCATCAAGATCAACCAGATCGGTACGCTGAGCGAGACGTTTGCGGCGATCGAAATGGCAAAGCGCGCCGGCTACACCGCGGTGGTTTCGCACCGCTCGGGAGAGACCGAAGACACCTTCATAGCCGACCTGGCGGTGGCATCGAATGCGTTGCAGATCAAGACCGGCTCCCTGTCGCGATCCGATCGACTCGCCAAGTACAACCAGCTGCTGCGAATCGAGGAGGATCTCGGCGATTCCGCCAGCTATGCAGGGCGAGGGGCCTTCTACCAGTTACGCTAGATGCGGCTGCTCGCCCTCGCCCTGGTGCTGCTGGTTGCGATGATCCAGAATCCCCTCTGGTTCGGAAAGGGCGGCTGGCTCCGCGTGTGGGAACTGGACACGCAGGTGGAAGCGCAACGCGAAACCAACCGCGAGCTGATGGCGCGCAACGAAACCTTGGATGCCGAGGTACGCGATCTCAAGGAAGGGCTGGACGCAGTCGAGGAACGCGCGCGGCTGGAACTCGGCATGATCAAGTCGGACGAAATTTTCTTCCAGATTCTCGAACCCCGGCGTCCCTAGCAGCCGCGGAACTACCCGCCGGACTCTGCGCTGCGCAGTTCCTCCAGCGTGTTGAAATTGCCGAAGGCGTCCGCTTCGTCGTCGAATGGCACCTCCGCCACGCGCAAGTCCGCATACCACGCATCGATTTTTCTTCCCCCCGCAGCGAGAAAACTTTCCAGATGCGGCAGCAGGGCTGTGCGCGCGAGGCAGAATACCGGGTGCGGCTGGTTGCCGGTCTTCGCAACTGCGAGTTCCGCTCCCTCTTCCTGCAGCGCCCGCTGCAGTCGCTTCACCAGGTCTCGGGGAAGGAAAGGCGAATCGCAGGGCACGGTGACAACCAGCGGGCAGACGGCTTCCTTCATGCCGCGATGCAGCCCGGCGAGCGGACCGGCAAATCCGGCGACGTCGTCCGGCACCACACGGTGACCGAGAGACGCATAGCGTTCCAGATTCTGGTTGGCATTGATCAGTATCTGCGAAACCTGCGGCGCCAGGCGCTCGAGCGCCCACCCGACCATCGGTTTGCCGCGAAAAGGCTGCAGGCCCTTGTCCACCCCGCCCATGCGGCGACCCTGTCCGCCGGCGAGAATGACGCCGGTGACTGAGGAGGACTGAGTGCTGAGGACTGAGGGCTGAGTGCCTTCAGACTTGCCGACTGACGGCGCAGGTGATTTGCGGGATGGGTGCTTCACTCAGTCCTCGCCGCTCAGTCCTTATCCCTCGACACACTTGCCGCGTCGCGCTCGCGGACGAACCGGTGCCTGCCGGTGAACAGCAGATAGTGCTTGCCGGTCGCGCGTCCGATCATGGTCAAGCCGACGTTTTCCGCGATCTCGTGGCCCATCTGCGTCAGGCCGGAGCGCGACACCAGAAACGGTACGCCCATCTGTGCGCACTTGATGACCATTTCCGAGGTGAGGCGGCCGGTGGTGTAAAAAATCGTGTCACCGCCTTCGATACCGTCCAGCCACATCATGCCGGCAATCGCATCGACCGCGTTGTGCCGGCCGACGTCTTCCACGAAATACAGGATCTCGGTGCCGCGGATCAGTGCGCAACCGTGTACCGCGCCCGCCTGTTTGTAGACCGTTTCACGCCTGCGCACCGAATCGAGCAGACCGTACAGCATCTGCTCGCTCAGGCGGACGTCTTCGGGCAGGTGGATGCGGTCGATCTCGGCCATCAGGTCGCCGAACACGGTGCCCTGGCCGCAGCCGGTGGTGACGGTGCGACGATCCAGCTTGCGGTCGAGGTCCGCCACGCCGCTGCGGGTGGTGATGGCGCAGGCGGCAGTCTCCCAGTCGACCTGCACCGCCGCGATGTCCGCCAGCGAACGAACCAGCCGCTGGTTGCGCAGGAAACCGATTGCGAGCGCTTCCGGCGCCTGTCCGAGCGTCATCAACGTCACCACTTCCCGCTTGTCGATGTAGAGCGTGAGCGGATGCTCGGTGGCGATGTCGGTCATCAGCGTCTCGCCACGCTCGTTCACTGCCGGGACACCGACTGTCGGCGGCCGGCTGGCGCGTGACAGGCGTGGGATATGCCGGGTTGCGGGCGCATTCATGGGCAGCAGTCGGAACCGTTTCGGGAAACTGTCGCAGGACCCGATCTCCCCCGCGTTTCTCGCCGGGCGGGGGCGTCGGTTATGATCGTTCTGTACAAGCTGCGACGCAAGGTGCGGCAGATGTATCTGCCACCACGTCTCAACTGTAATTGTACGAGCGGAAGAGGCAGAAAGCTTGAGTTCACGACAGGACGCCGTAACCGGCCCCGGGCGCCGGAATCGCAGAAGGTTGAAGGGCCGGCAGGTGGATCCCGTGGCGCTCGCAGAGGTACGCGCGCTGCTGGGTGCGTCGCCGCGTCGCCGCGACCTCTTGCTGGAACATCTGCATGCGGTGCAGGATCGTTATGGGCATCTGCGCGCGCGTCATCTGGTGGCGCTGGCGCAGGAAATGAAACTGGCGCCGGTAGAGGTGTTCGAGGTCGCGAGTTTCTACCACCATCTGGACATCGTCGAGGACGGCGATACGCCACCGCCTGCAATCACCGTGCGCGTGTGCGAATCGCTCACCTGCGAACTGTTCGGCGGACACGCACTGGCCGACACGCTGGCGAAGAGAAACCTGCCCGGCGTGCGCGTGCAGAAGGTCGCCTGCGTGGGACGTTGCGATTCGGCGCCGGTGGCGATCGTCGGCGGCCGGCCGGTGGCACGGGCGAGCGCGGAACAGGTGGCGCAACGGCTGCAGGCGGGGGAGACGCGGGCGATCCTGCCGCAGGGTTGTATCGGTTATGCCGCCTATCGCGGCAACGGCGGTTACCGTCTGCTGCAGGACTGTGCGGAAGGCCGGCGCAGCGTGGAAGATGTGATCGATGCGCTGGAGCGCGCGGGATTGCGCGGGCTCGGCGGCGCCGGGTTTCCGGCGGCGCGCAAGTGGCGCACGGTGAGGGGTTACCCCGGTCCGCGACTGGTTGCGGTGAACCTGGACGAGGGTGAGCCCGGGACGTTCAAGGACCGCTACTATCTCGAGCGCGATCCGCACCGCATGATCGAAGGCATGCTGATCGCGGCATGGGCAGTCGAGGCCGAAGCGGTTTACGTCTATACGCGCGACGAATACCCGGAATGCAGGGAGATTCTGCGCCGCGAAGTCGCGGCCCTGCAGACGAATGCACCCTGCGCGCTGCCGGAGATCCACCTTCGGCGCGGGGCCGGCGCCTACATCTGCGGCGAGGAATCCGCGATGATCGAGTCTATCGAAGGCAGGCGCGGCATGCCGCGCCTGCGGCCGCCCTATGTCGCCGAAGCCGGGCTGTTCGGCCGCCCGACGCTGGAGCATAACGGCGAGACCCTGCACTGGCTGCGCGACATCCTGGAGCGCGGACCCGAGTGGTATGCCGGTCACGGCCGCCGCGGGCGCAGCGGCCTGCGGTCGTTCTCGGTCAGCGGGCGCGTGGCAAAGCCTGGCGTGGTGCTGGCCCCGGCGGGAATCTCGGTGCGCGAGCTGATCGACGAATTCTGCGGCGGCATGCTTGCCGGGCACGCGTTCTACGCCTATCTTCCGGGCGGCGCATCCGGCGGCATGTTGCCGGCTTCGCTCGGCGACCTGCCGCTGGATTTCGATGTCTTGTCCGAGTACGACTGCTTTCTCGGTTCGGCTGCGATCATCGTGCTCTCGGACCAGGATCGCGCGCGCACGGCAGCCCGCAACATCCTGGATTTCTTCGCCTCGGAATCGTGTGGAAAGTGCACGCCCTGCCGCGTGGGCACCGCGAAGGCGGCGGCGCTGTTGCGCGAGCCGCGGTGGAACCTGCCGCTGCTGGAAGAACTCTCACAGACGATGGCCGACGCATCGATCTGCGGCCTGGGCCAGGCTGCGCCGAATCCGATCCGCAGCGTGATCAGGTATTTTCCGCAGGAAATCGAATAGAGGAGGCAACAGCGTCAGTGTACTGGCTCGCGGAGACAATCCCGTTCGAACTGGATGGCAAACCGGTCAGCGCGAAAGCCGGGGAAACCATTCTGCAGGTGGCGCGCAGGTACGGTATCGAGATTCCGCATCTCTGCTACCAGGAGGGCCTGCGGCCTGACGGGAACTGCCGTGCCTGCATGGTGGAGATCGAGGGCGAGCGCGTGCTGGCGCCATCCTGCTGCCGGCAGCCGAAACCGACCATGCAGGTCAGCACCGCGAGCGAGCGCGCGGTCGCCGCGCAGAAGATGGTGGTCGAGTTGCTGCTGTCGGACATGCCAGAGCAGGCATACACGCGCGAATCGGAACTCGCCGGCTGGGCGCGGCGCCTGGATGTCGGCACACCGCGTTTCGGTTCGCGCGCGCAACCGGCTGCCGACATCTCGCATCCGGCGATTGCGGTGAATCTCGACGCGTGCATCCAGTGTACCCGCTGCCTGCGCGCCTGCCGCGAGGAACAGGTAAACGATGTGATCGGATATGCCTACCGCGGCGGGCGGTCGAAGATCGTTTTCGATCTGGACGATTCGCTTGGAACTTCGAGCTGCGTCGCATGCGGCGAATGCGTGCAGGCTTGCCCGACCGGCGCCCTGATGCCGGCGCGTGGCGTCGGGCTGGAGCAGCCCGATACGACGGTGGATTCGGTGTGTCCTTATTGCGGCGTCGGTTGCCAGCTGACCTACCACATCAAGGACGATCGTCTCCTTTACGTCAATGGCCGCGACGGCCCGGCCAACCATGGCAGGCTGTGCGTGAAGGGCCGTTACGGTTTCGATTACGTGCACAGTTCGCAGCGCCTGACGCGGCCGCTGATCCGGCTGCCCGGGGTGCCGAAGAGCAGGGACTTCACCGTCGATCCGGACAACTGGCGCGAAGTGTTCCGCGAAGCGAGCTGGGACGAGGCGCTGGACGTGGCGGCTGCGCGGCTGCGCGAGCTGCGCGATACCTGCGGGGCGCAGGCGCTCGCCGGGTTCGGCTCGGCAAAGGGCAGCAACGAAGAAGCGTACCTGTTCCAGAAACTGGTGCGCACCGGGTTCGGCACCAACAACGTGGATCACTGTACGCGGCTCTGCCACGCATCGTCGGTCGCTGCACTGCTGGAGGGCATCGGTTCAGGCGCGGTGTCGAACCAGGTGAACGACGTGCTGAATGCGGAGGTGATCTTTCTGATCGGCGCAAATCCCACGGTCAATCATCCGGTCGCCGCCACCTGGTTCAAGAACGCCGTCAGGCGCGGCACCAGACTGATCGTGGCCGATCCGCGAAAAACGGAACTGGCCCGTCACGCCACACATTTTCTGCAGTTCCGCGCCGATACCGACGTGGCGCTGCTGAACGCGATGATGCACACCATCGTGGAAGAAAGGCTGGTCGACTGGAACTTTATCCAGAGCCGGACCACCGGATTCAACGAACTGCGCCGCAATGTCGAGGGCTACAGCCCGGAAGCGATGGCGCCGATCTGCGGCATCGATGCGCAAACCATTCGCGCGGTGGCGCGGCTGTATGCCACGTCGCGCGCCTCAATGATTTTCTGGGGGATGGGCATCTCCCAGCATACGCACGGCACCGACAACGCGCGTTGCCTGATCGCGCTGGCACTGATGACCGGCCAGATCGGCCGGCCCGGAACCGGCCTGCATCCCCTGCGCGGGCAGAACAATGTGCAGGGCGCGTCGGACGCCGGCCTGATCCCGATGGTTTTCCCGGACTATCAGCGCGTGGACGACGGCGTTGTCCGGGCACGTTTCGAGGCGCTCTGGAATACGAAGCTCGACCCGCATCCCGGCCTGACCGTGGTCGAGATCATGCACGCGGCGCGCAGGCGTGAAGTCCGCGGCATGCTGATCATGGGCGAAAACCCGGCGATGTCGGATCCGGATCTCCAGCACGCGCGCGAGGCGCTCGCCAGCCTGGACTGGCTGGTGGTGCAGGATATCTTTCTGACGGAGACCGCGTATCTCGCCGACGTGATACTGCCGGCGTCCGCGTGGCCGGAGAAATCCGGCACCGTCACCAACACCGACCGCATGGTGCAGCTTGGGCGCCGTGCGCTGCCGCTGCCCGGCGAGGCGCGCCAGGACCTGTGGATCATCCAGCAGCTGGCGCAGCGGCTCGGCCTGGACTGGAATTACCGGGGTGCCGACAGCGGCGTGCGCGAGGTATTCGGAGAAATGCGGGACGCCATGCCGTCGATCGCCGGCATCACCTGGGACCGTCTCGAGCGCGACGGCGCCGTGACCTACCCGTGTCTGCACGAGGACGACCCGGGGCAGGCGGTAGTGTTCGGCGACCGCTTCCCGACACCGGACGGGAAGGCGCGCTTCGTACCGGCGGACATCATTCCGGCCGCGGAACGGCCGAACGATTTCTATCCGATGGTGCTGATCACCGGGCGCGAGCTGGAGCATTGGCACACCGGCGCCATGACGCGGCGGGCGCCGATGCTGGATGCAATCGAACCCGAACCCACCGCGTCCCTGCATCCGCTCGATCTCGCCCGGCTGCGGATCAATCCCGGGGACCCGATGACGGTCGAATCCCGCCGCGGCAGCATCACGCTCTATGCGCGCGCGGACGAAGCCATGCCGCGCAGTGCGGTGTTCGTGCCATTCTGTTTCTACGAAGCGGCGGCGAACCTGCTGACCAGTCCGGCGCTGGATCCTTACGGGAAGATTCCGGAGTTCAAGTACTGTGCGGTGCGGGTGGTGCGCGGCGGGGAAGTGCGGCCGGCGACCTTCTACGGTGGCGGCCGGGGGCTGGAGGCAGACGCGCGCTGAGTGTACTCCGCGCCATCGGCACGCGCGCCGGGCGATGCCGGACTACCATGCATAATGGATACCTGCGCGCGCAGTTTGCAGGGTGCGCCGGAAACGAATCGATACTCCCGGAGCAAGGCATGCCTACACTCGAGAAACTGCTGGCCTGCAACAAGGCCTGGGCCGAAGAAATGATCCGGCGTGAGCCGGATTTTTTTGAACGGCTCTCGCGCATCCAGTCTCCGGAGTACCTCTGGATCGGTTGCTCGGACAGCCGGGTGCCGGCGAACCAGATTACCGGCCTGGCGCCGGGCGAAGTGTTCGTCCATCGCAACGTGGCCAATGTCGTGGTGCACGCCGACCTGAACTGCCTGTCGGTGCTGCAGTTCGCGGTGGACGTGCTCAAGGTCAAGCATGTGATCGTGTGCGGGCACTATGGCTGCGGCGGGGTCGGCGCGGCCCTGGACAACGCCAAGCTCGGACTGATCGACAACTGGCTGCGGCATGTGCAGGACGTCGGCCAGAAGCATCGCGATGCGATTGCCGCCCTGAACAGCCGCGAGAAGCGTCTGGATCGCCTGTGCGAGCTGAATGTGATCGAGCAGGTTATGAACGTGGCGCAGACCACCGTGGTGCAGGACGCCTGGGCGCGCGGTCAGGCGTTGGCGGTGCATGGCTGGATCTACAGCCTGAAGGACGGCCTGTTGCGGGATCTCGGCATGAGCCTGGTCGGCACGGCTGATCTCGAGTCACGCTACGATGCGGCTTTGCGCCGCAGTGGTGGCGATGCCGTCGTCGACGCGCTGCGCGGCGGTTCCGCACTGAATTTCTAGCGCAGCCCGAGCGTATCCTTCCGGTTCCCGCTCAGGTTTTTTCGTCCGGCACGAACTTCAGCGCCACGCCGTTGTTGCAGTAACGCAGGCCGGTGGGATCCGGTCCGTCTTCGAACACATGGCCCTGATGGCCGCCGCAGCGCGCGCAATGGTATTCGGTGCGTTCCGTGAACAGCCCGCGGTCGATCTTGGTTTCAATCGCGCCGGGAACCGCATCGAAAAAACTGGGCCAGCCGGTCTTGCTGTCGTACTTCATGGTCGAGGTGAACAATGGCTGGCCGCAGCCGGCGCACACGAACGTACCCTTGCGGTGCTCGGCGTTCAGCGGGCTGGTGAAACGACGCTCGGTCGCTTCCTCGCGCAGCACCGCGTACTGTTCCGGCGTCAGCTCGGATTTCCATTCTTCGGGGCGTTTCTGCAATTTCTCCATTTCCGAATGCTGGTGGTTCAGGCGATGAAACCCAACGATACAGCATGCCGGGGCAGGCTGCGTGCACAGGACGATGTCGCGCCAGATCATTTAGCATTGCACCGATAACTCCAAATTGAGGGGACGCAATGCCTTTGCCTTCACGTTCACGTCGCAGACAGCCCATGTCGGCGTCGACCGCCGGCCGGTTGGTCCTGTTGTGCGGGGTGCTGGCGGTACTGGCTGGCTGCATGCAGCAGCCGGCGCGACCGGATCTGACGAGCGTCGAACCGCAGATGCGAACAGAGGCTGCCGCGCCGGCGCCGCAGGCGGGTGTGCGGGTCAATACGCCGCTGCCCGAGCCGCAGGCCGACCCGGTGCCGGCGCCGGAGATCGACAGCATCGAAGTCGGTGCCGGAACCCTCGAGCGCAGGGAGTTACCGCCGCTACGCAACGACATGGTGGTGATCCTGCCGCACGCGGACGGTTCGGCCGGCGCGATCGTCGTCACCTACGATGAAGGTGAAGTGGTGCTGAACGAGCCCTATGCCGCCGCGCTGATCGAGGGCCCGGCAAAGGTGAGGACGATCGTACGCAAACCGGAGCAGGTACGCCGGGAGTTCGCAGCTGCGCTGGCTGCATTGCCGAAGCCGCCGATGAAATTCATCGTCTACTTCGACTACAACAGCGATCAACTGGACACCGAATCGGAACGTCAGATCGAGCGCGTGTTTGCCGAACTGTCCCTGCGCCCGGCGCCGGAAATTTCGGTGATCGGGCACACGGATACGAAAGGTTCGGCAGGATTCAACGACCGCCTGTCCTTGCAGCGCGCGCAGACGGTGCGCGACGAACTTGCCCGCCGCGGCATTGCGCCGGACTTGATGACGATTTCAGGAAGAGGCGAGCGCGAACTGCTGGTGCCCACCGAAGATCAGGTCGTCGAGCCGCGCAATCGCCGGGTCGAGATCGACGTCCGGTGAGGCGACGGGAACAGCGCCTGGCAGTGCGTTGAACTGACCGCATGATCGACAGCTGGCTCGTCAAACCAGCGAAATTCAACGAACTGCTAGATCACGCCTTCCAGCAACTGCACGTCCACCGTTGCGCCGGGACTGATGCTGCCCGCATCGGTTGGCAGCACGATGAAACAGTTCGCCTGGCTCATCGAGGACAGTATCCCCGAGCCCTGGTCGCCGGTGGTGCTTACGGTCCACTCTCCCTGCGCGTTCTGCGACAGAATGCCGCGCTGAAATTCAGTGCGTCCGGGCGCCTTTCTGATGGCGGAGGTGCAGGCCACCTTGAGCAACGGCAGCGGCGCGATGCGGGTCTGTCCCTGCAGGTGCAGCAACGCGTCGCGCACGAACTGGTAAAAGGTCACCATCACCGCCACCGGGTTGCCGGGCAGACCGAAGAAATGCGCGTTGCCGACCTTGCCGTACGCGAGCGGACGGCCCGGTTTCATGGCGATCTTCCAGAACAGCACCTCGCCCAGCTGTTCGAGAATCTGTTTCACGTAATCCGCTTCGCCGACCGAAACGCCGCCGCTGGTGATGACCACGTCCGCGCTGGCAGCCGCCTCCCGGAAGGCCTGCTCGACCAGTTTCGGATCGTCGCGGATCACACCCATGTCCAGCAGTTCGCAACCGAACCGGCTGAGCATACCGTATAGCGTATAGCGGTTACTGTCATAGATCTGTCCCGGACCGAGCGGCTGCCCGATCGAAACCAGTTCGTCACCGGTGGAGAAGAAGGCCACCCGCAGCTTGCGATAGACCGCGACTTCACCGATCCCGAGCGAGGCCATCATGCCGATTTCCGCCGCGCGCACCGGCTGCCCGCGTTTCAGTGCCGGAGCGCCTTTGCGCAGGTCCTCGCCGGCCTTGCGCGTATTCGTGCCGGCTTTGGGCACGGCGCTGACGCTGACGCTGCTGCCGGAGGCCTTGGCGCGTTCCTGCTGGATCACGGTGTCCGCCCCTTGCGGAATCACGGCACCGGTCATGATGCGCACCGCTTGGCCTGCGCGCAACGCGCCGTCGAACGGCTGGCCGGCAAAGGCGTCGCCGATCACTTCAAGGGCGGTCTCGCCATCCTGGCGCAGGTCGGCGAAGCGCACTGCGTAGCCGTCCATCGCCGAGTTGTCGTGCTGCGGCACGTCGACCGGGGACATCACGTCCTCCGCCAGCACCCGGCCGAGTGCGCCGCGGATATGCAGCCGCTCGACCGTATTCACCGGTTGCAGAAACGCGCGGATATGATCGCGCGCTTTCTCCACCGGCATCGAATTCGGATCGTAGTCGTCGGCGCAGGAAAGTTCGCGCAGTGTCTTCGGTTCGTTCATGCGTGCTTGATGGTTGTGGCGGCGGATGCGGGCTTGGCGCGTGCGCGGCTAGCGCAAGCCCTTGTGCAGCAGATCCGCCACCAGTTCGTTCATGCCGGTTTCGCGTTCCTGCGCCAG
Source organism: Burkholderiales bacterium (assembly GCA_040880425.1). Taxonomy (GTDB): domain Bacteria; phylum Pseudomonadota; class Gammaproteobacteria; order Burkholderiales; family Eutrophovitaceae; genus DATKEK01. Next base: position 64,166 of record JBBDIL010000026.1, read on the forward strand.
CGAACGCAGTTGTGCAACCAGCTCCGCCGGCAGCTTGACGGCAAAGGCGACCAGCCCGGCAGCCTGGTCGATCTGACGCTGCTGCCTGCGCGATACCGCGCCAACTGCACTGGGCCCGGGGCGTCCCGGCGCGGCCGGCCGGTTCATGCCGCTTTCGATCTGCCGGCCTTTGATCTTTTCCATCTGGGTGCGTTTCATTGCCTGGACCTGTTCTGGCGATGCCTTGTGTCGAATCGGAAAGTCGGACGCTAGCCGCCGATATAGCTCATCTCGACCTTGCGCAGTTTCGCGGTCTCCTCGGTGCGGATCTCCGAGTAGCGGTCGGTGCGCGCGCGCCAGACCCTGGCGATCACGTCTGAAATTTCTTCGTCGCTGGCTCCGCTACGCAGCAGCCCGCGCAGGTCGGTACCGCTGGTGGCGAACAGACAGGTAAAGATCTGGCCTTCGGCCGACAGCCGGGTGCGGGTGCAGTCGCGGCAGAATGCCTGCGTTACCGAGGAAATGAAGCCCAGCTCGCCGCTGCCGTCCTTGTAGCGCCAGCGTTCGGCCACTTCACCCCGGTAATTCGGATCGAGCGGCTCGATGCCGAACGCCGCATCCAGCCGCGCAGCCAGTTCGCGCGAGGGCACCACGTGTTCCATTTTCCAGCCGTTGGTGTGGCCGACGTCCATGAACTCGATGAAACGCAGGATGTGACCGCTGCCCTTGAAGTGGCGGGCCATGTCGACCACCGTATGCTCGTTCGCGCCGCGCTTCACCACCATGTTGATTTTGACCGGGCGCAGTCCGACCCGATCCGCTTCTTCGATGCCCTCCAGCACCTTCGCCACCGGGAAATCGACGTCGTTCATGGCACGAAATACCTTGTCGTCCAGCGAGTCCAGGCTGACGGTGACGCGCTTCAGGCCGGCATCCTTCAGTAACCGGGCCTTCTGCTTCAGCAGTGACGCATTGGTGGTGAGCGTGAGGTCGAGGCCGGGTTCCTGCGCGAGCAGTTCGATCAGCTTTTCGAGCTGCCGGCGCACCAGCGGCTCGCCGCCGGTGATACGGACCTTCTCGATGCCGTGCCCGCGGAAGATGCGTACCAGTCGGTGAATTTCGTCGAAGCTGAGCAGCTGCGAGCGCTCCAGGAACTGGAAGTCGCGCCCGTAGACTTCCTTGGGCATGCAGTAGGTGCAGCGGAAGTTGCAGCGGTCGGTGACCGAGATGCGCAGATCGCGCAACGGCCGGCCCCGCCGGTCTGCAAGCACGCTGTCGCTTTCGGTCGTGGCGGCGGTCTGGTTCATGATTGGCCTGTCACCCGCTGCCGCGGAATTGCGCAAAGGCAGTGCATGGGTCGCGTCGTGGGGCTGAAGTTCAACGCATTATATTGCAAAAGATATAACGCGATAACCGCGCGCTTCGCATGGTTGCCGGCACCGGGCGGTGCCGCAGGCTCAGACGTAAGCGATGGAACGCCCGCAGGCGATGATCGAGACCCAAAGCAACAGCGAGATCGCGGCATGAAAGCGCGCCGCCCGTGGCGCCGGCGTGTGCACGTCCCAGGTCACCACCGTCCGGTAGGGCCCGAGATGGAACGCGATCGCATTACAGGCGACCACGAACAGGAGCAGGATCTTGAGGCGGAACGCCGGGTTCGCGATGATCGTGGCTGCGTCCGACAGGAAAAGCAGCAGGCCGGCCGGCACCACCAGCATCAGCGAAGCCAGCGACCAGGGCAGCAGGTGCTGCGCCAGCATGCGCACCGGGATTCGGCTGGACAAGCCGAGCACGCGCAGATCGAACATCACCACTGCGCCCACCAGCACGACGAAGCCGAGGATGTGCAGAATCTCCACCGCCGGGTACAGCCATAGCGATTCGCGCATCGCGATCGCGATGCCGATCTCCTGCAACCGTTCTGTCGGCGATTCCGGGGTCAACGCAATTCGACGGTCTTGCCGGCAATCGTGATGCGTTCGGCACGCAACTCAATCGGATCCCGGCGATGCGCATAGCCTTCGACGGCGGCAGAGTCGCCGGGTTTCAGCATGTCGCCGGGCAGCCCGCGGGCAGACATGCGCGAGGGCGGCGCCAGCACCACTAGCCAGGTCTTGTCCTCGGTCTGCAGGCGGATCGTGCTGTGAGGGTAGCTGAAGGCGACCTCGACGATGGTGCCTGACAGGGTCATCGCCTCGCCACCCTGGTAATTGCTCCAGCCATGGTGTGCGTGTGCAGCCGCGGCGAAGGCAAGCGAGGCGAACAACGCAACGACAATTTTTTTCATTCGATCTGCTCCCCGATTGACTGTAACTTCCACGCGAAACACGGCGCGGGTATGGTGTCCAACTATAATGCAGACAAGCGGCAGGAAAAAACATTCCCGCAGCAATTGGAGGGTCTTTGCGTTCCGCGGTGATTTCGGGTGAAACCTGAGCAGCTCGTGGTCGCGGTGGTCATGGAGCGCATGGCCACTTCGAACGTCTGGGTGACCGAGCGTTGGGAAGCGCGCGCGGTGATCCCGGATGCGCAAACGCAACGAACCTCGAAGCTGCTGTTCGATACCGCGGAGCGTGCGCAGATCCTGCATACCGGCCTGTGCATCGAACTGCATCGCGACGAGGCACAGGGCTATTACCTCAATCTGAGCTCGCCGAAACCGAGCCTGTTCGTGATGTGGCGTATGCGCGAGCGCGACGCGGTGCCGGTGATGGTGACGCTCAGCTACGACGAGGCGGCGCGACTGCTGGATGCTGGCGAAACGGTGGATGCCATCCCCATGCCTTCGGAGTTCGGCGGCTGGCTGGCAGCCTATGTCGCCGAACACTACCGGCCCGAACCCAAAAAAATCCGCAAGCGCGAACGCATGACGCCGGATGGCCGTAGATGAAAGACGATCGCGAATCCTTCATCCGCCGCTGGGCGCGGCTCAAGAATACAGAGCCCGCGCCTGCGCAGCCGGAGGCAAAGGACGAAGAGCCACCGGTGCTGCCCTCTATTGATGATCTGACGCCGGAATCCGATTTCAGCGCATTCATGCATCCCAAGGTCGACGACGACGTGCGCCAGGCCGCGCTCAAGAAGCTGTTCACCAGTGCGCGCTACCAGGCGATGGACGGGCTGGACGTGTATATCGGCGACTACTCGACGCCCGATCCGCTGCCGCCGGCGCTGCTCGCCGGACTGGCGCATGCGCAGGCGCTGCTCGGCCGCGAGGACGCCGGAACCGGAAAGAACGAAACGGAATCCGGGCCGGCCTCTGCGCCGGAACGCCATCCCGTGCAGATGGAATCGGACGAGGCCGCGCGCGCGTCGGCGGATTCCGGCACCGACAAGGAAAGTGAAGAGAAGAACCATGGCTGAGCAGGAGCGGATCAGGACTGGTAAGCCGCGGGGCGCCGCGGCGGCACGGGAAGCGGCGCTGTCGGCCGCGGCACGGATGCCTGCAGCCGATCCGGTTCCGGCCGTGAGCTACCGGTCGGAGGGCAGACTGCTGATCGCCGGCCCGGCAGACGCCGCGCTGATGTGGGCCGAACAGCTCTGCGGCGAACTCGAAGTGACGGTATTGATCACTGAAATCGCGGCGCAAACGGAGATTCCAGCGGGGCGCGGCTATGCAGTGCGGTCCGGCCGGCTCGATGCGCTGAGCGGTTACCTCGGCAAATTCCAGGCGCGCTGGCAGCAGGCCAACCCGATCGACCTCGATGTCTGTATTCGCTGCAACGCCTGTGTCGCCGCCTGTCCGGAGCAGGCGATTTCGCCGTTGCTGCAGGTCGACCTCGACAAGTGTCGCGCGCACCGGGACTGTGTGAAAGCCTGCGGCGAGACGCGCGCAATCGATTTCGATCGCACCGATCGCGCGCGCGAAAGCCGGTTCGATATGGTGCTGGATCTCGGCGACGCACCCTTGTTCACCATGCATCAGCCTCCGCAGGGTTATTTCGCCCCCGGAGCGGATCCCGTCGCGCAACTGCGCACGATGCGCGAACTGCTCGATGCGGTGGGTGAATTCGAGAAGCCGCGCTATTTCGATTACGACGCATCGATCTGCGCGCACAGCCGTTCGCGCCTGCCGGGTTGCGATGCCTGCATCGAAGTCTGTTCGACTGCAGCGATTTCGCCGGCGGGCGACCGGGTATCGGTCGAACCGCATCTGTGCATGGGCTGCGGCGCCTGTGCAAGCGTCTGTCCCTCCGGCGCCATGTCCTACGCGTATCCGACCGCCGCATACCAGGGGGACCGGCTGCGCGCGATGCTCGATGCGTATCGCGAGACCGGCGGCGCGCAGGCCTGCATCCTGGTACATGACGGCGCGCAAGGGCGAAAACTGGTCGACTCGCTCGGGCGCCACGGCCGTGAACTCCCGTCGCGGGTGATTCCGCTGGAAGTACATCATCCGGCCTCGGTCGGGCTCGATGTCGCGCTCGCGGCAATCGCGTTCGGCGCGAGCCAGTTCTGCGTGCTGTTCGACGAGACCGCGGCGCCGCAGTACCCGGCCGCATTGCGCGCCCAGTTCGGCTTCGGACAGGCGATACTCTCCGCGCTCGGTTACCAGGGCCGGCATCTCAGCGTGCTCGAAGCGTCCGCATGGGAGCAGCTCGACGCAGCGCTTGCGGGCCTTGCGCCGGCACAGGCGCCACGCGAATCCGCTGCGTTCCGGGTGTTCGAGCGCAAGCGCACCACCCTCGGCTTCGTCTTCGATCACCTGCTGGCGCAGGCGCCGCAGCCGCAGGAGGCGATCACGCTCGATGCAGACGCGCCGTTCGGCGCGATCGAGGTCAACCGCGAGGCCTGCACGCTGTGCATGGCCTGCGTCGGCGCCTGTCCGGAGAACGCGCTGGCGGATGGCCGCGAACTCCCGCAACTGCGCTTCATAGAGGCGAACTGCGTGCAATGCGGGTTGTGCGAAGCCGCCTGTCCGGAGGATGCGATCTCGCTGGTTCCGCGATTGTTGACCGGGCCGGCCTGGAAGGCGGAACGCATGCTGAACGAGGACAAGCCTTTTGCCTGCGTGCGCTGCGGCAAGGAATTCGCCACCACCCGGCTGGTGGAGAATATGGTGGATAAGCTGGTGGGGCACTCGATGTTCTCGACACCGCAAGCGCTTGCGCGCGTGAAGATGTGCGGCGATTGCAGGGTGATCGACATGATGGATCGTGGCGGCGAAGCCAGCATCCACGACTACAGGGGATGAATGCCTTGCAACGGCAGGAGGTCCAGGCGCCCGAGGATGCGGCCCGCAGCGATATCTACGCCGTGCTCGCGGCGCTGCTGGGCGCACCGCCGTCCGCGGCATTGCTGGAACTGATCGCCGGCGCCGACGACATCGCGGCCCATTCTGCCTCGGAGCCGCCGCTTGCCGGCGCCTGGCGCAATCTGCAGGCTGCGGCCGCGATAGCGGACGCAGAGGCGTTGCAAACGGAGTACGGCGCGCTGTTCTTCGCGGTCGGCGAACCGGAAGTGATGCTCTATGCGTCCTGGTATCGCACCGGTTTTTTGATGGAAGAGCCGCTCGCGCGCGTGCGCGCCGATCTCGCCCGACTCGGGCTTTCTCGCTTACAATCGGTCAACGAGCCCGAGGATCATATCGCGGCGCTGTGCGAAACGATGCGATTGCTGGTGAGCGAGACGCTGGCTCCGGATGCCGCGCATCTTGCAGTGCAAAAGCGGTTCTTTGCCCGTCATATCGCGCCCTGGCATGCGGAATTGACGCAACGCATCGAACAAGCGGCGGGCGCGAATTTCTACCGGTGCGTCGCCGCGCTGATGAAATCCTTCTTCGAGGCCGAGGCCGCGCACTTCGAGCATTTCGCAGAAGAGCCCGATGCAGACGCCGCGAATTGAATCGTCAATGCCTGCTGCGCGATTGCGCACAGTTCGAAACGGAGGAGACCGATGGCCAAGCTCAGTCGAAGACATTTCCTCGCGGTAGCCGGACTCGGCAGCGCCGGCGCAGCCGTTGCCGCGGTTGCCGGGAGTCAGGCCGCATCGCCCGCCGCATCCAGCGATGCGCCGGAAGGGCAGAAGCCAAAAGGCTACCAGGTCACCGAACACATCAGAAAGTATTACCGCACCGCCCGCGTGTGAGCGGCGCAGGAGGAATCCCATGTTGCTTCGCAAGGTAGGCAATTCCAGAACGGCGCCGACGCATGGGCAGTCTGCGCGCATGGCGCCTGTGGCGACCATGGACCGGCGCACTTTTCTCAAGCGTGCAGGGCTCACCGCAGGCGCAGGCGGCCTTGCCAGCCAGTTGCCATTCGGCATGATCGGGCGCAAAGATGCCAATGCCGCTGCACAGGCGACCGCCGGCGAAACCGTGGTGAGGCGCACTGTCTGCACGCACTGCTCGGTCGGCTGCGCGGTGGACGCGGTGGTGCAGGATGGCGTGTGGGTGCGGCAGGAGCCGGTATTCGATTCCCCGCTCAACATGGGCGCGCACTGTGCCAAGGGCGCGTCGGTGCGCGAGCACGGTCACGGCGATCGCCGCCTGAAGTATCCGATGAAGCTGGTCAACGGCAAGTACCAGCGGATTTCATGGGAGCAGGCGCTGAACGAGGTCGGCGACAAACTGCTCGAGATCCGCGAGCAGAGCGGTCCGGACGCGGTGTTCTGGGTCGGCTCCAGCAAGCATTCGAACGAGCAGTCGTACCTGATGCGCAAGTTCGTGTCGTTCTGGGGCTCGAACAATACCGACCACCAGGCACGCATCTGCCACTCGACCACGGTTGCCGGCGTCGCCAACACCTGGGGTTACGGCGCCATGACCAACTCCTACAACGACATGCAGAGGTCCAAATGCATGCTGTTCATCGGCAGCAACGCCGCGGAGGCGCACCCGGTGTCGATGCTGCACGTACTGCACGGCAAGGAGAACGGGTCGAAGATGATCGTAGTGGACCCGCGCTTCACGCGCACCGCGGCGCGGGCCGACCATTACGTGCGCATCCGTCCCGGCACCGACATCCCGTTCGTATGGGGCATCCTCTATCACATTTTCAAGAACGGCTGGGAAGACAGAAAGTACATCGGCGAGCGCGTCTACGGCATGGAAGACGTGCGCAGGGAAGTGATGACGTGGACGCCGGAGCGGGTCAAGGATGTCACCGGCGTGGACGAGGCGGACGTCTACAACATCGCGAAGATCATGCACGAGAACCGGCCCGGAACGGTGGTGTGGTGCATGGGCGTCACCCAGCACACGGTCGGCAACGCCAACGTGCGCGCGCTGTGCATCCTGGAACTGGCGCTCGGCAATGTCGGCGTATCGGGCGGCGGTGCCAACATCTTCCGCGGCCATGACAACGTGCAGGGCGCGACGGATGTCGGACCCAATCCGGAATCGCTGCCGGGCTACTACGGGCTTTCGGAAGGCGCATGGCGGCACTGGTCGTCGGTATGGGGTGTTGACTACCAGTGGGTGCAGTCGCGCTACGCGTCCAAGGAGATGATGGAGAAGCCGGGCATGACCGTGTCGAGATGGATCGACGGCGTGCTGGAGAATGCGGAGAACATCGACCAGGCCTCGAATCTGCGTGCATTGATTTACTGGGGCCACGCGGCCAACAGCCAGACGCGCGGCGCCGATATGAAGCGGGCGATGGAGAAACTGGACCTGATGGTGATCATCGATCCGTATCCGACCGCGGCTGCGGTGATGCCCGAGCGCACGGACGGCGTCTACCTGCTGCCGGCCGCCACGCAGTTCGAGACCAGCGGTTCCTGTACCGCCTCGAACCGTTCGCTGCAATGGCGCGAGAAAGTCATGGAGCCGCTGTTCGAGTCCAAGCCCGACCACACGCTGATGGTTGCGTTCGCGAAGAAGTTCGGCTTCGCGGAGCAGCTGGTCGCCAACGTCGAACTGGTCAAGGACAAGGACGGTTGGGACGAACCGGTTCCGGAAGACATCTTGCGGGAAATCAACCGCGGCGCCTGGACCATCGGCTACACCGGACAGTCGCCCGAGCGCCTGAAGTTGCACATGCAGAACATGTACACCTTCGACCCGGTGACGCTGAAAGCAAACGGCGGCCCCTGCGACGGCGACACGTTCGGACTGCCCTGGCCGTGCTGGGGCACGCCGGAGATGAAGCATCCCGGCACCCACGTGCTGTACGACACCTCGAAGGAAGTAAAGGACGGCGGCCTGTGTTTCCGCGCCAACTTCGGCGTCGAACGCAACGGCGTCAACCTGCTCGCGGCGGACGGCTCGCACCCGAAGAACGCCGACATCCGCACCGGGCACCCCGAGTTCGATGCAGAGCTGCTGAAAAAGCTGGGCTGGTGGAATGACCTGACGGATGCAGAGAAAAAAGGGGCCGAAGGCAAGAACTGGAAGACCGATCCTTCCGGCGGCATCATCCGTGTCGCCATAAAACACGGCTGTGCGCCGTTCGGCAATGCGCGCGCGCGCGCGCTGGTGTGGAACTTCCCCGATCCGGTGCCGATGCACCGCGAGCCGCTTTTCTCGGCGCGGCCCGACCTCGTGGACAAGTACCCGACCCACAACGACATGAAGACCTTCTGGCGGCTGCCGACGCTTTACAAGTCGGTGCAGGACCAGTATCGCAATGCCGCCAGCGAATTTCCGATCATTCTCACCAGCGGGCGGCTGGTGGAGTACGAGGGCGGCGGCGAGGAAACGCGTTCCAATCCGTGGCTGGCGGAACTGCAGCAGGAGATGTTCGCGGAAGTGAATCCGCGTGATGCCAACGATCAGGGCGTGCGTCACAACGAATACATCTGGGTGGAGACGCCGCAGGCGCGGATCAAGGTGAAGGCGCAGATCACTGAGCGGGTCGGGCCGGGGGTGATGTTCATGCCCTTCCATTTCGGCGGATGGTGGATGGGCAAGGACCTGCTGGACAGGTATCCCGAGGGCGCCGCACCGTTCGTGCGCGGCGAAGCGATCAACACCGCGACCACCTACGGATACGATTCGGTGACGATGATGCAGGAGGCGACCAAGGTCACTCTGTGCAGATTCCAGCGCGCGTGACGGACCGCGACGCGCAAAGGAGAGCAAATCCATGGCCAGAATGAAATTCCTGTGTGACGCCGAGCGCTGCATCGAATGCAACGCCTGCGTGACCGCCTGCAAGAACGAGCACGAGGTGCCCTGGGGCATCAACCGCCGCCGGGTGGTGACCATGAACGACGGCGTGCCCGGCGAGCGCTCGATGTCGGTGGCCTGTATGCACTGCTCGGATGCACCATGCATGGCGGTGTGCCCGGTGGACTGTTTCTACAAGACCGAGGACGGCGTGGTGCTGCACGACAAGGATCTGTGCATCGGCTGCGGCTACTGCTTCTATGCCTGTCCGTTCGGCGCGCCGCAGTT
>JBBDIL010000027.1:0-109256 GCA_040880425.1 Burkholderiales bacterium
GGCTTGCCAATAGCCCGTGTATTGGCTGCGCCTCGCGCCTTGCAGCCGCCTGTTCTGGCCGCAACGCATCGCGCGAATGATTATGAGATAGGTTCTAGCAAGTTAGGTGAACCGCAGGGTTCGACCTGCGGTCAAGACGGGTAGTGGTTTCGTCTGATCCGGAGGTGTGCGTGAGATCCAATGCCCTGGCATTCGCAATTCTGCTCGCTGCATCCCTGCCCGCGCCGGCGATCGAGCAGGAGGAAACCTTTACCGGCATCGCTCCGGATGAGGGCCAGCTCGATCCCGCTCTGCTCGCCGAGCTTGTCCGCAAGGGGGACATCCGCGCCATCAACAATGTCGGCCTGCTCTGGGCGCAGGGCTATCAGGGCCGCCAGAGCTACCAGGAAGCCCTGCGCTGGTGGCGCGAGGCCGCGGACCGCGGCTACACCGTTTCCATGAACAACATCGGCCTGCTGTACGCGCACGGCCACGGCGTGGAGCAGGACATGCAGCAGGCGTTCGAGTGGTGGCATCAGTCTGCGTTTCTCGGCAATGCCTGGGCCATGAACTCGGTCGGCGACTGCTACGAGAACGGCGACGGCGTCCAGCAGGATCTCGTCATGGCGATGACCTGGTACCGGAGCGCGGCCGAGCACGGCGACCGCATGGCGATGTTCAACATCGGCGCAATGATCGAGCACGGGAAAGGGGTGCCGCAGGATTACGCGGACGCGCTCTCCTGGTACCGGAAGTCGGCACAGGCCGGGGATGCATCGGCCATGCGCGCAATCGCCCGTTTCCATCACGAAGGCCTCGGCGTCAGCGTCGATCTGGTCGAGGCGTATGCATGGCATGGTGTCGCCGAATTGCGCTTCCCGCCCGAGGAGGCCACCGAGGCGGAAGCCAACAGGCGCGAGCTGCAGGCGCTGGCGGTACAGCTTTCGCCGGAGCAGATCGAGCGCGGGAAAACACGCATCGAGGAACTGGAAACGCTGACTCGCCCGCCGGAACCGGAACCCGGCAAGCCGCCGGGCGCAGGGGAAGTCCGCACCTGAAGCAGGCCGGCCGCGGTGTGAGCGTGTCGAATTCGACTGCCGGACGCCGGCTTCGGCGGCATTCCGCCGGGCTGCCGTTGTGAACCATGGACATGCGTGAATACTCAAAGACGTTGACAGTTGGTTCGGCGGCACGCATCTTTGTGCCGGGACCGCAAGGCGCCGTGACGGGGAGAGGCGGCGCCTGACCGGCCGCTGCGACAGTTGAGCAACCGGGCGCATACCTGCGCCAGAGCGCACGCGTTGCGTGCCGAAAGTGACACGATGACCCTTCTTGCAAAGGTCGCCTCTCCCGCCATGTTCGTCGCCTTGATGGCGATCACGTTGCCACTGCAATCGCAGGCCGAGCCGGTTGTCGAGACGGTGGAGACTGCCGCTGGCGCGTACAGCAAGCCTGTAGGCAGCAAACCCCGGCCGGCGTTCGAAAGGTTGCTCAGCGGATCCGATCCGATCGAGATGGACAGGCTGCTGCCGGCGTTGCTGGATGCGATCCGCGAGCTTTCACAGTACCCGGTGCCGGACGCGCTGCCGGAGCTGTACCGGATTCCGCGCGAAGCGCTGGAAGCGATGAGCTGTATCGGCAAGTGCGCGGTGCAGGCGAACTATCGGCCGGGCGAAGGCATTTATCTGGCCGCGGATCTGCAGCCAGAGACGAATCTGTTCGCGCGCTCGGTGCTGCTGCACGAACTGGTGCATTACATTCAGGATCTGCGCGAAGTACGCGCCCACCAGCCGGAGTGCCTGCGCTGGTACTACCGCGAGGTGGAGGCGTACAACATCCAGCGCCGTTTCCTGCTGCGCATCGGCAGTCCGATACGCGTGGGCTATCTGCCCGATCGTACGGCGTGCAACGACGAGCTCAAGCTGCAGCCTACGACCACGCTGTACGACGAGTAGTCACGCCGGGCGATTTGCCCCGGATATCAATCCGCGCGCGCCAAGGTATTGGACACGCGCCCGTCGCTGCACAACAATCGGTCCGCAAATAAAACTGACGAGGAGCCCGCATGGCAGAACACAAACCTGTTCCCTTCCAGCTGCGCGTGGAGGACGCGGTCCTGGACGATCTCAGGCAGCGGCTTTCCCGCGTGCGCCTGCCGGATGACGTACCCGGCGGCGGCTGGAAGTTCGGCGCCGAGCGCGCTTACATGGAATCGCTCATCGCCTACTGGCGCGACGGCTACGACTGGCGCAAACATGAAGCGGCGTTCAACCGCTTCCGTCAGTTCCGGCTGCGGGTGCGCGACATCGATCTTCACTACATACATGAAGAAGGTAAGGGACCGGCGCCGCTGCCGCTGCTGATTTCGCACGGCTGGCCGGGATCGGTATACGAGTTCCACAAGATCATCCCGATGCTTACCGACCCGGCCGCGCACGGCGGTGACGCGCGCGATGCGTTCACCGTGATCGCGCCATCTTTGCCCGGGTACACGTTTTCACATGTGCCGGGCAGACGCTTTGCGCTCGAGGAAATCGCCGACCTGTTCGCCGAGCTGATGACGCAGCTCGGTTATCCGCGCTTTGCCGCACAGGGCGGCGACTGGGGCGCGTTCGTCACGTCGCGGCTTGGCTACGCGCACCCCGACCGCGTGCACGGAATCCATGTCAACCTGCTCGCGATCCGGCGCGATCCGAAGCTGCTGGAGAATCCGTCATCCGAAGAAAAAGTGTTTCTCGAACAGCTCAGCCACTTCCTGAAAGAGGAAACCGGTTACCAGTGGATCCAGGGCACCAAGCCGCAGACGCTCGCCTTTGCGCTCACCGATTCGCCCGCCGGACTCGCCGCCTGGCTGGTGGAGAAGTTCTACACCTGGACCGACTGCAAGGGCGATCTGGACGGTTATCTCGGCCGCGACACCATGCTCACCGACATCATGCTGTACTGGGTCACCGGTTCGATCGGCTCGTCGTTCTGGCCGTACTACGTGCGCATGCACGGGCCCTGGCCGATCCCGGACGTGGTGAAAGTGCCGACCGGATACATCGAGTTTCCGAAGGAGATCCTGCGCCCGCCGCGCTCGGTCGCCGAGCGCATGTATACCGACATCCGCCGCTGGACGCGCGCCGACCAGGGCGGACACTTCGCCGCGCTCGAGCAGCCGAACGTGCTGGCGCACGAGATCCGCGAGTTCTTCAGGCCGCTGCGCTGATTCGTGCGGACAGAGTTCCGGATCTGATCGCGATCACCACGTGTCCACGAAGGGGCGCTTTTTCCCGGTCCGCGGCGCGGACGGCGGCAGCGAGCGCAGGCCCGCCATCACCCATGAACGCGTGTCCGCCGGATCGATGACGTCGTCGATCTCGAACAGGCTCGCGGCGCTCAGCGCCTTGCCGCGCTCGTAGGCGTCGGCCACCATCTCGTCGAACCTGGCCTTGCGCGCCGCGGGTTCGGCGATGGCTTCGAGCTCCCTGCGAAAACCGAGCTTGACCGAACCTTCCAGGTTCATCGGGCCGAACTCGCCGGTCGGCCACGCCACCGAGAACATCGGCAGGTGGAAGCTGCCGCCGACCATGCCCTGCGATCCCAGGCCATAGGCCTTGCGCATGACCACCGAGAACACCGGCACGGTGAGATTGGCGCCCACCACGTACAGCCTGCAGCAGTGACGAACCAGGGCAGTGCGTTCCGCTTCCGGCCCCACCATGTTGCCCGGCGTGTCGCACAGCGACAGCACCGGGATATCGAAGGCGTCGCACAACTGCAGAAAGCGCGCGGCCTTGTCTGCGGCATCGGCGTCGACCGCGCCGCCGAGCACCATCGGGTTGTTCGCGATCAGCCCGAGCGGCCGTCCCTCGATGCGGATGAAGGCGGTGATCATGCTGGCGCCGAAATCGCGCCGCAGTTCCAGAACCGAACCCCGGTCCGCGATCAGGTCGATCACCCGTCGCACGTCGTACACGCGCAGGCGGTTCTCCGGGACCACGTGCCGCAGCTCGCGCTGGTCGGCGCACTCCCAGCCTTCGACCGTGCCCTGGAAATACGACAGGTACTGTTTCGCCACCCGCACCGCTTCGGCTTCGTCTGCCACCACGACGTCGATCACGCCGTTGCGCCGCTGCACGGACACCGGGCCGACCTCGTCCGGATGGAACACGCCCAGTCCGCCGCCCTCGATCATCGCCGGGCCGCCCATGCCGAGCGAGGTGTTTTCGGTGGCGATGATGACATCGCAGCAACCCGCCACCACCGCGTTGCCGGCAAAGCAGCGTCCCGAGGCGATGCCGACCAGCGGCACCAGCCCGCTCAGCTTTGCCAGCAGCGTGAACGCCTTGATGTGCAGCATGCCGGAAACGATGTCGTCGGTATCGCCGGGCCGTCCGCCGCCGCCCTCGGCGAACACGACCAGCGGCAGGCGCCATTCGGCTGCCAGTTCGAACATGCGGTCCTTCTTCTCGTGATTCTTGCTGCCCTGCGTGCCCGCCAGCACGGTGTAGTCATAGGCCATCGCCACGCAGCGCGCATCGCGATCTGGAAACAGCGCGCCGTTTACGCGCCCAATGCCCATCACCAGGCCGTCCGCCGGCGTGCGCGCGATCAGGTCATCCATGCTGCGCCGGCTGCGCTGCGCGGCGACGGTAAAGGCGCCGTACTCGTGAAAGCTGCCGGGATCGCACAGCCCGGCGATGTTCTCGCGCGCCGTGCGCAGGCCGAGCTTGTGGCGTTTTTCCACGGCCTCTGGGCGTGCCGCATCGAGCGTCAGTGCGCGCCGTTGCTGCAGTTCGGCCAGGTCCGCGCGTACATGATCCAGGTCGGTTGTCTGCGCAAGCGCGGCGGCATCCTCCTGGTCCGCGACCGCCTCGACGACCAGCAGTGTCGCGCCTTCGGGCAGCGTCTGGTTTTCCGCGGCCCGTATCTCGCGCACGATTCCGGTCGCCTCGGCAACTACGACATGCTCCATCTTCATCGCTTCCATGACGGCGACCTGCTGCCCGCGGCGCACGGAATCGCCGGCATGTACATCGATGCCGACAATCGTTCCCGATATGACCGTGCGGACGGCGCGCAGGCCTTCCGCCAGCGGCGCCTCGTCCGGCGTGGCGACGCCGAAGTCGCGCTTGCCATGCGCGAGGATGGCGAGCGGATCGGCCGAATCGATCCTTGCCGCAGGCTGGCCCGCGTCGGTGGCGTCACCGTACAGCCGCGGATGCTGGCCGGGTACGCACAGCGACGCGAGATTCTCGTCGATCAAACCCGTATGCCATTGGCCGCCGGTGAAACCGGGAGAGGCCAGCAGGTTGAGCAGAAATTCCCGGTTGGTCGGGATTCCCGAAATGCGAAACTCCGACAGCGCGCGTTTCGCCTTTGCCGTCACACTCGACAGATCGCCAGGCACGACATGCACGATCACCTTCGCCAGCAGCGAGTCGAAACGCGGATTGACCCGCATGCCGTTGTGTCCGCACGTGTCCACGCGCACGCCGGGGCCCGCGGGCGGGTCGAAGGCGTCCACCAATCCCGCCGCCGGGCGCACCACGCCGTCGGCCGACAGGGTTTCCGCGTTGACGCGCACCTGCATCGCCATGCCGCGCGGCGACGGCACGCGTGCGGCGGGCAGACCGAGTTCGCTCAGCGTGCGACCGTCCGCGATCTCGAGCTGCGTTCGCACCAGGTCGACGCCAGTGATTTCCTCGGTGACGGTGTGCTCGACCTGCAGGCGCGGATTGGCTTCGATGAATGCGAAGGCGGAATCGCCTTTTGCATCCGGCTTCACCAGAAACTCGAAGGTGGCCAGGCTGCGCAGTCCGACGGCACGCGCCATCCGCAGCGCCGCATCGATCAGGCGCTCGCGCAGCGCGGGCGGCAGCCCCGGCGCCGGCGCGATTTCCACCAGCTTCTGCCGGTTGCGCTGCAGACTGCATTCGCGCTCCCACAGATGGGTGACTTCTCCGGCGCCGTCGCCGATGACTTGCACTTCGACGTGGCGCGCAGCCGGCAGGAACGCCTCCACGTAAACATCGGCATTGCCGAACGCCTGCAGCGCCTCGGACTGGCAGCGCGCGTAGGCGGAGTCCAGTTCGTGCACGCTGTTCACCTGCCGCATGCCGCGGCCGCCGCCGCCCGCGATGGCTTTGATCACGATCGAAGCCTGGTCTCCGAGGGACTCGATGAACCGGCGGGCTTCCTCGATCGAGGTCACGCGGTTGGTGCCGGGCAGGATGGGCACTCCGCACTTCGATGCGAGGCTGCGCGCCCTCGCCTTGTCGCCGAGGATCTCCAGCGTTTCGGGTGTGGGTCCAACGAAACAAAGATCCGCTTCCGCGCACTGTCGCGCGAAGTCCGCGCGCTCGCTCAGGAATCCGTAACCGGGGTGAACAGCGTCGCAGCCGGCCTCGCGCGCAATACGGATGATCTGCATGGCGTCCAGGTAAGCGGCGGGACCTGTTCCCGCCAGCCGGTGGGCCTCGTCCGCCTTGTTGACGTGATCCGAGCGTTCATCGTCCTCGGAGAAAATCGTGTGGGCACGCACCCCGGATTCAGTGGCGGTGCGGGCGATGCGGATCGCGATCTCGCCGCGATTGGCAATAAGCAGGTGCTTGAGTGTCATGTGATTACGCGTAGTCTCGAGAAGCGGCAGGTTTGTTCAAATGGCGCCGCATGCCCGCAGCCGGGCGATCTGGTCCGGAGTCATTGCCAGCCACTCCTGGAGGACGGCGTCGGTGTGCTGGCCGAGCATCGGCGGCGGATGGCGAAGCTGCATGGGCGAATCGGCGAATCGCACCGAGAATCCTTGCATGGGGACGGTACCCGATTTCGGATGCGTCATCTTCAGGATCCGGCGGTCATCGGCAAGCTGGGGATTGTCGGCGAGTTCGGAAATCGCGGCCACCCTGGCGGCGGGAACGCCGATCGCCTGCAGCCGGTCGAGCAGTTCGACCGCGGTCAAAGACGCCGTCCAGTCGGAGACGAACTGCTCCAGTGCGTCCACGTTCTCCATTCTCGCGGTGTTGTCCGCGAAGCGCGGATCGTCGGCCAGTTCCGCGCGGCCCATGGCATTCGCAAGCGTACGGAACATGGGATCACCGGCGACCGCGAGATGCACCCAGGCGCCGTCGCGCGTGGCAAACGTATTCGCCGGCGCGCCGTAGCGGTCCCGGTTTCCCCTGCGGGTCATGGTGCGGCCCAGCAGCATCTGCTCCGGGATCGCGGTCATCAGCATCGAAAGTGCGGAATCCAGCAGGGCCACGTCCACCACCTGTCCCTTGCCGGTGCGGCTTCGGGCCTGCAGCGCGCCGAGCGTACCGAGGGCTGCATACAGTCCGGTCGCGTAGTCGACGATATAGGTGCCGGCCATGGTGGGGCGGCCGTCCGCTTCGCCGGTGATGTCCATCAGTCCGCTCATGCTCTGCGCGATGACGTCGAAGCAGGGCTTGCGCGACAACGGGCCGTCCTGCCCGAATCCCGAGATCCGTGCCACGACTAGGCGCGCGTTCAACGCCTGCAGCGTGTCCTGGTCGAATCCCATCGCTTCCAGCGTGCCCGGCACGAAATTCTCTACCAGCACGTCCGCTTCGCGCAGCAGGCTGCGCAGCAGAATCTTGCCTTCATCCGAGCGAAGATCGGCGGTGAGGCTGCGTTTATTTCGATTGAAGACCATCGTGTACAGGCTCTCGCCTTTCACGAAGGGGCCGAAGGCGCGGCTGTTCTCACCGCGGCCCGGTGGTTCCACCTTGACCACATCCGCGCCCATGTCGCCCAGCAGCATGGCGCAGTACGGGCCCGCAATGTAGCGCGACAGGTCGACGACGCGGATGCCGTCGAGCGCGCCGGCGGGCGATTCCCGCTTGCCGTCTGCGTGATCGTGTACTGCCATGCAAGATCCTTTCTGACGTGTGAGTGGCGTAGCCATGCCCGCATTGTCTGCGATGCGCGGCAAATGTATCGCGTGCGCGCGCGGTCTGCCCCGGCTTTCGCTGCAGGCGCGCCCTGACACGAATTCACGCCCGGGCTTGTCCGCGGGGTCTCTATAATCGTCGACTGGAGGCGAGCCGGCGAGCGCTCGCCAGTCTTGTGACCGGCACGCAGTCGGCCGTGCAAAGAGAGGAGTGAGCCAGTGAACCGGATCCGCCGCAGTTTGACGACGACGTCCGCCGTGCTGTGCATTGTTGTTGGCGGTTGCAGCGACGGCGGCGAATCTGTGGATACCTCCACGACCGCTGCGGCGCCAGCCTCGGTGCAGCCGGTGCAGCTCGACGTGGCCAGCGCCTTCCCCACCAGCCTGACCTTGCTCGGCGAGGCGCCGGTGCGGCTGGCGGAGAACGTGCGCCGTGCCTCCGGCGGCAGCATCGAGCTCAAGGTCTATGAGCCGGGCGCACTGGTGCCCGGGATGGAATCCATCCAGGCCGCATCGCGCGGATCGGTGGATGCCGCCTGGTCGGCGACCGGGTTTTTCGCCGGCGCAGACTCGGCATTCAATATTTTCAGCACAGTCCCGTTCGGGCCGGGCATTCCGGAGTTTCTTGCGTGGATGTACTACGGCGGCGGCATCGAACTGCAGAACGAACTGCTCGCCGCGCACGATCTTTACGCCGTTCCCTGCAGCCTGATCCCGCCGGAGGCATCGGGATGGTTCCGGCGCGAGATCAAATCCGTCGACGATCTGAAGGGCCTGAAGATGCGCTTCTTCGGCATCGGCGCGAAAGTGATGGAGAAGCTGGGCGTCTCCACCCAGCTGCTCACGCCCGGGGACATATTCCAGGCCCTGCAGCTCGGCACCATCGACGCCACCGAGTTTTCATTGCCGGTGCTCGATCTCAAGCTCGGATTCCACCAGGTCGCGAAGTACTACTACTTTCCGGGCTGGCACCAGCAGGCCACGTTCAGCGCGCTGTTCGTCAACCTGCAGCGCTGGAACGCGCTCGCCGATTCGCAACGCGCCATGATCGAGATCGCCTGCGGCGACATGATCCGGCGCACCGCGGCCGAAGGAGAATCGGCGCAGTGGGCGGCGATGCAGACCCTGCGCGACAGGCATGGCGTGAAAATCATGCGCTGGCCGCCGGAGATCATGACGGCAATCGAACAGGCATGGGAAGAGGTGGTGGCAGAAGAGTCGGCGGCGAATCCGAATTTCAGACGCGTGTACGCGTCCTACTCGGCGTTCCGCGAGAACTATGCGATCTGGCGTGAGCACGCCTATCTGCAGTAGCGTCTGAAGGCGCGCCGCCATGGCGCTGCGCGGCTGGCGGTGTATGCTTCACGCACGGATCGCGTGTTAGGCGTTTGCTGTCGCGCACAACACGAGCGGTCGGAGGAATCAGAACAACGAGGAGGAGAGACCCATGACCGGAGGCATTGCACGCCTGCTGGCGCTGTTTGCGCTGATCGTTGCCGGAATCGGCGCCGCCGTGGCGGACACCATCAGGATCGCGCATATCGACCCGCAGAGCGGGCCGTTCGCGCATCAGGGGCAGATGGGCAACCGGCATCTGCAGATGGCGATCGACGAGATCAATGCGCGCGGCGGCGTGCTCGGCGGCACCCGGCTCGAACTGGTGACCTTCGACAACAAGTCCAGCCCGCAGGAAAGCCTGGTGATGCTGCGGCGCGTGATCGACCAGGGCATCCGCTACATCACGCAAGGCAACGGTTCGCACGTGGCGCATGCGCTGACCGACGCCGTCCTGCGCCACAACTCGCGCAATCCCGGGCGTGAGATCGTGTTCCTCAATCACGCCGCGATCGATCCGCCGCTGACGAACGAGAAGTGCCACTTCTGGCATTTTCGTTTCGACGCCAACGTCGACATGAAGATCGACGCACTGACTTCGGCGATCGCCACCGACCGGAATATCAAAAAGGTCTACCTGATCAACCAGGACTATGCCTACGGTCATTCCGTCGCCAAGGCGGCGCGCGGCATGCTCGCGGCCAAAAGACCCGACATCGAAATCGTTGCCGACGAACTGCACCCGACCGGAAGAGTGAAAGACTTTGCGCCCTACGTCACCAAGATCCACGCCAGCGGTGCGGACGCCGTGCTCACCGGCAACTGGGGACCCGACCTTTCCCTGCTGGTGCGCGCGGCGGCGGATGCCGGCCTCACCGCGCAGTTTTATACCAACTACGCCTATCTGGTCGGCACGCCGCGCGCCATGGGACCGGCGGGCGCGGATCGCGTGAAGACGCTGACCAGCTGGCACCCGAACATCGAAGGCTATCCCGGCGAACAGCATTACCTCGCCTACAAGAAACGTTATGGCGAAGACTGGGGTTTCATGCCGATCCAGTACACCGTAGACCTGTGGGCCGCGGCGATCGAAAAGGCTGGTTCCGCCGATCCGAAAGCGGTCGCGTTCGCCCTGGAGGACTTGCGCCATCGCGGCGTGATCGGCGAAGTCTGGATGCGCCCGGACGATCACCAGTTGATGGAAACCGTTTTCGTCGCCACCTTTACCAAGGTCGGCAGCGCAGGCGTCAAGTATGACGCGGACGACACCGGCTTCGGCTGGCGTACCGACGCGCGCATCGATGCGAAAGACGTGGTGCTGCCGACCACCTGCAAGATGGAACGGCCGGCGCGATAAGCGCCGGATGCGGTCTTGCCAGCGACGCATGCCCGAAGGCGAGAAACAATGAGCGCCGGTTCGTGTCGGCGTGCGCGTGCCATGGGCAGCGGTCTCCTGCTGGCTGCGTTGCTTTTCTGTTCCACCGCGTTCGGCGCCGACACCATCAAGATCGCCTTCATCGATCCGCTGAGCGGCCCGCTGGAATCTGTCGGGCAATCCAACCTGCGGCAGTATCAGGCCGCCGTCGAGCGCGTGAATTCACGTGGCGGCGCGCGCGGACTCAGGTTCGAACTCGTTGCGTTCGACAGCAAATCCAGCGCGGACGATGCGCTCGCCGCGCTGGAGTCCGCGATCGCGCAGGGCATCCGTTACGCCACGCAAGGCGTTGGTGCGGACGTGGCGGCCGCGTTGATCGGGGCGATCGGCGCGCACAACGATCTCAACCCCAGCCGCTCGATGCTGTTCGTCAATTACGGCGCCCGCGATCCGGCGCTGACCAACGAGCAGTGCAGCTTCTGGCACTTCCGTTTCGATGCCCACGCCGGCATGCGGCTGGAGATGCTTGCCGCGGCCATCGCAGAAGACGAGGCGATCCGGCGGGTTTATCTCCTCAATCCGGATAACGATGCCGGCCTCGAAGCCGGCGCGCAGGCGAGCGAACGGCTGGCGCACCAGCGCGCCGGCATCGAGATCGTCGGCGACGAGTTGTATCCGGTCGGGCAGCGGCTAGACTTCGACACGATTACGGAAAGCCTTGCAAAGGCGCGGGCGGATGCCGTCGTCACCGCGGGTCGCGGGGGCGAACTCGCCATGCTGGTACAGGCGATACACAAGGCGAAGCTGAAGACGCGCGTGTTCGCACTGCACGCCGCGGAACGCGGAACGCCCGCGGCGATCGGCGAAGCCGGCGCAGGTCGAGTGACAACCGTGCTGACGTGGCACCCGAATGTCGCCAACAACCAGCTCGAGGATTTTGCCAGCGCCTATAAGGCGAAGCACGAAGAAGACTGGATGCTGCTTTCGGGCAATCTCGCCGTCCACATGCTGGCGACCGCGATCGAAGGCACCCGCACCCTCGACCCGCTGCGGGTCGCACAAATGCTGGAAGGCATTGATTACCTCGGCCCGACCGGCCCGGTGCGCATGCGCCGCGACGACCACCAGATCTTCCAGCCGCTCTTTCTGGCGACTTTCACACGGAAGGGCGCCGACGGTGTGAAGCACGACACCGAGAATTCCGGCTTCGGCTGGAAAACCGAAACCCGCTTCGACTCCGACCAGACCGTGCTTCCCACCACCTGCAGGATGCGGCGGCCCGGATAGCGCATCGAGTACTGCGGACATTCCGGGACTGGTGCTCCCCGCCGGCCTCACCCGTCAGGGCCTGCCGGTCGGCATCGAGTTCGATGCCCCGGCCCTGCGCGACGAGGAACTGCTGGGTCTGGGTTTTGCGCTGGAGCGCGCGCTCGGGCCGATCCCCGGTCCCGCAGTCTGACAGTGTCATTTCGAGACTGCGGTCTCGGCGGGCCAGTCTCGGCACCGAAAGCGTGAAGCGGCATCAGCGCTTCGCGCAATGACGCCGCAGCCAGTCGGCGAAGGCGGCTTCGTCGATCTCACCTGCGGCGACGGCGAGCATGGTCAGGACGCAGGACTGGTCATCCGCCGCCAGCCGGTATCCATTCAAACGAAGAAAAAGCTCGGTCGAGACGAAAGCCGTTCGTTTGTTGCCGTCCACGAAAGGGTGGTTGCGTGCGATGCCGAATCCATAGGAGGCGGCAAGGTCGGCAAAATCGGGATCGCCATACGCCGTCAGGTTTTTCGGGCGAGCAAGCGCAGATTCCAGCAATCCGCCATCCCTGATGCCGGCGCTGCCGCCGTGCTCCGCGAGTTGCTCGTCATGAACGGCGAGAACCACATCGGCATCGATCCAGATCCAGGCGGTCACTTCGCCAGCTCGCGCAATACCGCTCTGCGTTCCTTCATGATTTCGCGGGCGGCCTTGATCTGCTCCTCGAACTCGGGATTGTGGGGAGTGATTCGATAGCCGTCCGGGGACTCTGTAATGAATACCTCGTCGCCCTTCTCCAGCTTCAGCCGGGCGAGTACTTCCTTCGGCAGGATGACGCCGACCGAATTGCCGATCTGGGTGAGTTTCAGGGTGAACATCGCGGATCTCCAAACGTTATAACGATTGTTATATTACGTTGATAAATCTACCCTTTCAAGGGCATGTGACTTCGACCTTCGCAGATTTCCGCGACTTCTGCCTGCTGCGCATGTGGCGGCCGATCATGGGTTGCCGCAATCCGGAAAGTCACCGATTTGTAACTCTCTGGAGGCAACCGACTTCGACAAAGAACGGGGGCGAAGGCCTGACGTTCGCGCGGCATGCTTGACTGGAACTGCCAGCTATCTTGGTCTCGCGGAAAGGGCGCGCCCGCTTCCGACGCCCGAATCGCACGAGTTCTTTATGAAAGTCGTTGCAACCAGCGCGCCGCGCTGGGAGAACCGCGTCACGCTCGAGTCGATGGAGAAGTTTCTCGAGTACAACCCAGGCGCGAACATTCACCGCATTTCGCCGACGCCGCTGCTGATGGTGGTTGCGGGCGACGACCGGCTCACTCCGACTGACCTTGCGATCGAGGCGTACGAACGGGCGCGCGAACCAAAGAAAATGGTGCTCTTCAAGGGCGGCCATTTCGACGCCTACCAGGTGCCGGGGCTGAACATCACCGCCGGGTCAGCGGCGGAGTGGTTCCGTCAGCACCTGACGCACTGAGTCGCTGCCTGGCTGGATACTGGAATGACCCGGCACCCAAAGGGCGAACCCTCTCCCTCGGGGATGTACACGGGAGAGGGGCAGGGGGTGAGGGACTTACCTGCCTCCGTCGCCCCGTTTCCATGAATCCGTCAATCCGTAGGCAATCTGTAACTACTTATCTTTTACGCTGGTTCCCGTCGTATCCATCGGAATCCGTCCCCGGTGATCCGGCCACGAGTTCGGCCGGATCGTCGGACGCAAACGGCAGGTGAGCGCTACCCGGACGCTCGGTTTCAACCTTCCGTTCGCGGTGAATCGGGTGGCCGAAGCACGACCGGATACGGATGTGTGACATCCATCACAGCGGGACGATTGCAATCGGGCATAGGCTGGTATTCGTCGTGTCCGTCGCAATCTGCCCCGTACAGATGGAAGACATGCAATCGTGGACGGACGTGTGAAATCCATCATGTCGGGACGGCAGCAGGAAGGGTCGGTAACAAAGATAGAACGTGCAAGCACAACGTACAAAAGATGGTCCAGGCGCGCGCGAATACGTTGCGCGCTCCGATCCGGAGCGATGGAGACGAGAGCGGTCAGCCGGCAAATACAGATCTCGGATCTGATGTCTGCCTGCGGACCTGATGACCATCAACTTCGTACGGAGTGAGTCATGAAAACTGGAAGAAACGGCAAGTGGCTGGCAGGTTCGGTGATGGCGCTTTCGGCGGTGATTCTCGCGACCTCCGCGATCGCGGGCGAAATCAGGTCGCGAAACGTGGAAGACGCACAGGCGGATTTGCTGCGTGACTGGAACGCGAAGGACAGCGGCCAGAAAGGCAGTTTGGTCCGTTCGCGCAGCCAGGAAGACGCCTACGCGGACCTGATGCGGGACCGGGGCGCGAAGCCTGCGGGTGAGGCGCGCGTCGTCGGCCGTCGCAGCGAGATGGCGATGTACAAAGACCTGATGCGCGACTGGTCGCCCGGTGAAGAGCCTTCTACGGCAATCGCAAAAGTACGGGTTTTCAGCCGTCAGTAACACGGACATCACGCTGCCGCGGGCGAGCGCCACAGTAGGCGCCCCTTCGCGGCAGTGCGGCCCTGCGTAGAGCGGGGCCAGTCCCTGTCCGGGTGGAGCCGAAGTGCGCAGATCGAACCCCTGCGCACTTCCGGCTCCAAACTTTCGGCTGCCGCGGAAACTCTCTCCCGCGGCAGCCGTTTTTATCTGCCTTCTGGAGACCGCCCGCCTGCGCACTGCCTATAATCAATTCGGGCATCCCTTCGGGAGGAGACCATGGCGCGCAAGGCGCCGCAGCTTGCCAAGCTGACGAGGCCACGGCTTCACAAGGCTGTGTCGCGCGGACTCGTTACCGGCGCAGCCGGCCGATTGCGGGGAGTGCGACTGGCCACCGCCTCGGTGATGTGACCATGGCCATCAGACGTCCCCAACTGGCCAAGTTAACCAGACCGCGACTCCACAAGGCGGTGGCCCGGGAGCGGCTGTTCTCTCTGCTTGACGAAGCCCGAGAACACAAACCTGCCATCTGTGTGATCGGCCCGCCGGGCGCCGGCAAGACCACCCTGGTTGCCTCCTGGCTCGATGCCCGCGGCATCAAGGGCATCTGGTATCAGGTCGATGCGGGCGATGCTGATCTGGCGACGTTCTTCTATTACCTCGGTGAAGCGGCGAAGCCGTATACCTGCAAAGGCCTGCGGCCGCTGCCTCTGCTGACTCCGGAGTATTTGCATGATGTGGAGCGATTCTCCCGGCGGTTCTTCCGGGAGTTGTTTTCGAGGCTCCCGGACGAGGCGACGCTGGTGCTGGACAACTATCAGGACGTTGATTCAGGCGAGCAGTTCCATCAGCTTTTGGCGCAGGCGATGGACGAGGTGCCAGAGGGCAAGATGTTGATTGTCTTGAGCCGACGGGATCCGCCGGACTGTTATGTGCGGCTGGTGGCAAACGAAGGCGTGGCGCTTCTCGACTGGACCGACCTTAAGCTGACGCTTCAGGAAGTCGACTCTGTCTGTGCGCTGCGCCAGCCGCTCAGCCCGGATGAGATCGGACGGCTCCATCAACTGAGCGAGGGTTGGGCCGCAGGGCTCATGTTGATACTGGAGGGATTGCGTCGCGGCAAGCGTCCTGTGCCGGAAGCCTACTCAGGTTCGTTGCGGGAGGTCTTCGATTACTTTGCCGATCAGCTCTTCGACAAGTTTAACGATGCATCGCAAGTATCCCTGATGCAGATGAGTTACCTGCCGCGACTGACGCTATCGATGGCAGTTGCGGTTACCGGCAGGCCGTCTGCGGCTGACTTGATAGAGGACCTCCATCACCGAGGCCTGTTCACTGACCGAAGGGCGGGGCGGGAGCCGACGTACCAGTTTCATGCGCTTTTCCAAACCTTCCTGCGGCATCGGGCGGAGCAGATTTTTGCGGAGAGCGAGCAAGTCCGGATTGCAGTGGCTGCAGCACGGATTCTCGAAGACCAGGGTTTCCGTGAAGACGCGTTCCCTCTCTACATCGCGGCGGGAGACACTGCCGCTGCTGGAGCCAACATTCTGGCCTCCGCGGAGCGCCTGATCGCGCAAGGGCGCTGGCGGATCGTGATCGACTCGATCAATGCGCTGCCGGAATCCCTTGTCCGGGATGATTGCTGGCTCGCCTCCTGGCTCGGTGTGGCGCAGATCCCGGTTGCACCGACGCACGCACGGCCAATCCTGATGGCGGGCTACGATCTGGCTGTTCGTGAGGATGACATCCTGTGTCAGATTCAATCGGCGGCGGGCGTTATCCAGACCTATATGCTCGAGTACACGCACTTCCGGCCCATGGACCCCTGGATTGAAATTCTCAAGGCGGCCGTAGTCAGGGTTGAGTCTTTTACGAGCGTTCAATGGGAACTGCGCGCAATGTCGGCTCTGTTGATCGCGCTTTCTTTCCGGAAACCCGACGATCCGGATTTGGAGCCTTGTGCCGATCGCGTGTTCGAGTTGCTGGAGAGTGCCGCGGACACAAACCTGCGGGCACAGAGCGCTGCCTATCTCGTCGCCTATGGTGCCCGAACCGGTCCGCTGCGTATCGCCAGGAGAGCGGCGGCGCTTCTTCAGCGTCTCATCGCCGCGCCGGAACTAAGCGCGCTCACGGTAGGGTGGGGATGGTGGGTGCTCGGGTTCTTTCACCTGATCGCAGGCGATGAGGAGGCGTGCCGGCGTGCGGTTGCAGAATCGGACCGCATCGGGCGCGACGAATCGTTGTCCGCAGTTTCGAGATTTGCCGCGGTGGTCGGCGCGCATGTCGAGATGGATGCAGGCAATATCGAAGTCGCCAAGGCGTGGTCCACACGCCTGGAGCAGTCAATCAATCTTGGGGTCGCCTATGACCGCGCGCTGAGCAATACGATCAAGACCTTTCTGTTTTCAATGCAGGGCAACTTTCAGGCGGCGTGCCTGCTTGGCCGCGAGTCGGTCGAACTGTTCGATGAGGCGGGCGTACATCATCTTTGCGGGGTGACCCGGTCGCAGCTCGCGTGGGCTTTGATGCTTCAGGGCGACATCGCAGCGGCGCGTCGATTTGCCGAGGAAGCGCTGCAATGGGCGCTGAGGGCACGATCCGAATGGGTGGAGTTGGATGCCAGAATTGCCATTGCCGCTATAGCGCTAGAAAGTGGCGACCGGCCGCTGATGGAAGATAACTTGCGCAGTATCTTTGCGTTGCTCCGGGAAACCGTTTATGTCCCGACGCTGAGGAAGAATTCCGTCTGGGCCGCGCGCTTGTGCGCAGAAGCATTAAGTATCGGCATCGACCCCGCGCCGGTTCGCGGTCTGATTCGTCGCTTGCGCCTGCGCCCGCCCTCGATCGACCTCGAAGCCTGGCCGTGGCCGGTGCGCGTGTTTGTCCTCGGGCAGTTTCGCGTGCTTGTCGACGGTGAGCCATTGGCGTTCTCGCGCAAAGTGCCAAAGAAGCCGATCTCTCTGCTCAAGGCTCTGATCGCGTTTGGTGGCCGGGGGGTGGCGATGGACAGGCTCGTCGACGCCGTCTGGCCTGACGAAGAGGGAGACAGGGCAGTTGATGCGTGCTGGCTTTCACTGCACCGGCTGCGCAAACTTCTTGGCACTGCAGATGCCATCCACCTTGTGGATGGGCGTATGAGTCTTGATCCGAATCTGGTATGGACGGACACCGGTGCTTTTGAGCAAGCATTGTCAACGGCATCGGACGTATCGCCAGAGGCCACGCATCTTGACCGCGTACTTTCGTTGTACAAGGGCGATTTCCTGGCTGGCGAACCGGAGGCCCCCTGGGCGACACCGCTGCGGGAGCGCTTGCGCGGCAAGTTCATCCATCAACTAGAACGGTATGGTCTATGTCTCGAAGAACTCGGGCAATGGGACAACGCTGTTTCCTGGTACCTGCGTGGAATCGATACCGATCCGATGGCCGAGGCCTTTTATCAGGGGCTGATGCGCTGCCTTCGGGCACAAGGCCGGATCGCCGAGGCCATGAGCGCGTACCGGCGGCTCAGGCAGACCTTGTCGATCACCCTTGGCATTGCTCCATCTCCCGCCACGGAAGCGGTAGCCCGGGCATTGCGATCAAGCCCCTGAGCAGTTTCCCTGGCTCGCTGCCGGCCAATCGCCGGCCTACTCTGTTCCCGCCTCTCTGGAGTCAGTCGCAATCTGAAGCCTATCGGAAGGTTCTGCCGGCCTACCGTTCGCACACCGGGAGGCTGTCTTGATCAGAGGGCAGGTGGTCGTGATTCGCGTGTATCGCTGGCGCCGCGGGGGCAGGATCGCGGGCATTCTGGAAACGCCCGATGGCGCGAAACAGAAGCCCTTTCGCAGCTTCGCTGAACTGCGCCGCGCGATGGGAACCGTGCTGATCGAAGACTCTTCCGGAACAGGGCTGGGTCGCAAGCCATGAATGTTACCTGCCCGCTCTGATTTCAGATTCGCCAATCCCGAAGGAGAAACGACATGGAAGCGTTATCCAGGCATGCAGTCTTGATGCGTACCGCCGTTCTTGCAGTTGCCACATTCCTTGCCCTGCCTGCACAGTACGTACAGGCCCAGGGCGCAGACGCCTGGCTGACCCGGTATATCGCCGGCCTCAATGCGGCCATGCCACCCGCAGGCGACCCGGCGCGTGCTGCGGATCTGTTCGCGGCGGACGCGACGCAAGTCCACGTACTGGGCGAGCCGCCCGGCGGGCCGCAGCGCAATCGGGAAGAGATCCGGACGTTCTTTGCCGGTTTCAGGAATATGTTCTCCGACTGGAGCCATGTCGAGCACAACCGGATGACCCACGGCAATCGCGCCGTGTGGGAGGGTGTCGCCCAGGGGCATCATCGGGAAACCGGAAAACCGATCAGGCTGCCCGTCGTATTCTTCCTGACGTTCGACAATGGCGGCGCTGTTCGGGAAGCGCGCGTCTATA
Organism: Burkholderiales bacterium; assembly: GCA_040880425.1. Lineage (GTDB taxonomy): Bacteria > Pseudomonadota > Gammaproteobacteria > Burkholderiales > Eutrophovitaceae > DATKEK01. Next base: position 18,746 of record JBBDIL010000027.1, read on the forward strand.
TCGACGCACGGAGTATTGGCGATCAGCTTCGGTAGCGCGAGGCGTAGACCAACCGTGCAGCTATCTGGCAAATTCTCGAAAAAAACCTATGCTTTGAGCAGATAACCCGGGAGCCCTGTGCTCCGGGGTTGATTGCCTCAACGGGGAGGCCTCTGTGCTCAACGCATTGAAGAGATGCCTGGTCGCGGCGCTTTTTGCCACATCGGGCGCCGTCGGCGCAGCCGAGACCATCAAGCTTGCGCTGATCGAACCGCTGAGCGGGCCGTTTGCACAACAAGGGAACTCCAGCCTGCACATGTTCCAGATGCTCTTCGAGGAGATCAATGCCAAGGGCGGTGTGCTGGGCGGCAGGGATCTGGAATTGGTTGCATTTGACAACAAGGCGAGTCCGCAGGAAAGCCTGCTGGCGCTAAGGCAGGTGGTGGACCAGGGCGTGCGGGTCATCCTTCAGGCGTCGGGCTCGCACAATGCCCACGCCTTGTCCGAGGCAATCACCAAACACAATTCTCGGGACCCGCGACGCAGCATTCTGTATTTGAACTTCGGCGCGGTGGACACGGCGCTCACGAACGAAAAGTGCAGCTTCTGGCATTTTCGCTTCGATTCGAACGTGGACATGAAAATGGCGGCGATGACCGCCTACATGGCCACGCGGAAGGATATCCGGAACGTCTACCTGATCAACCAGGACTACGCCTACGGACATACCGTCAGCCGTGTCGGCAAGCAAATGCTTGCCGCGAAACGCCCGGACGTTACCGTTGTCGGCGATGAATTGCATCCCATCGGGAAGATCAAGGACTTCGCACCTTATGTCGCCAAGATCAAGGCGAGCGGCGCGGACACCGTTCTATCCGGGAACTGGGGTAATGATCTCGCGCTGCTGATAAAGGCTGCCGCGGACGTCCGTCTGCCGGCCACGTTCTATACCAACTACGCCTATCTGACCGGTACCCCCAAAGCAATCGGCAGGGCGGGTGAAGGGCGTATCAAGACCGTACTCGCCTGGCATATCAACGTGGACAACAGCCCGCTGGTATCTTTTGCATTGCGGTTCAAGAGTCGATTCAACGAGGACTTCATGATCCTGCCTGCACTATCGGCGATAGAAATGTGGATGGCGGCGATGGAGCGCGCAGGTACGTCCGACCCACTGAAGGTCGCCCTGGCGCTGGAAGACATGCGCTATCCGGGGCCAACCGGAGAGCTATGGATGCGTCGCGACGACCATCAGCTGATTCAGCCGCTTTACATTGCGACGTTCACCAAGGTCGGCGGCGAATTGAAACACGATCTGGAAGGCACCGGCTACGGATTTCGAACCGACATGCGGGTTGAGGCGAAGGACACGACATTGCCAACGACCTGCAAGATGGAACGGCCGTAAAGTCCGTGACTGGTGACTGGTGACTGGTGACTGGTGACTAGGTAGACCCCAATCCCGACGACGCCCGGCTTCAAGCCGGACGTTTTCATTTTTACGGAGAACGGCGCAACATTGGCGCTGTCATCCCGTCCCGGAAGCAGCGATGCCGAAGAAGCAGCCGCAGCTTGCGAAACTTACGCGGCCGCGACTGCATAAAGCCGTCGCGCGCGAACGGCTGTTCTCTCTGCTCGACGAAGCCAGCGAGCACAAACCTGCCATCTGTGTGATCGGCCCGCCGGGCGCCGGCAAGACCACCCTGGTCGCAAGCTGGCTCGATGCCCATGGCATCAAGGGTATCTGGTACCAGGTCGATGCGGGCGATGCCGATCTCGCCACCTTCTTCTATTACCTCGGCGAAGCGGCGAAGCCTTTCACGCGCAAAGGCCAGCGGCCGCTGCCTTTGCTGACGCCGGAGTATCTGCAGGACATCGAAGGGTTTGCGCGTCGGTTTTTCCGCGAACTGTTTGCGCGGCTGCCGGAAGAGGCGACGCTGGTGCTGGACAACTATCAGGAAGTTGCACCCGCTCACGTGTTCCATCCTTTGATCGCCCAGGCTGTTGACGAGGTGCCGGCGGGTGCGACGCTGATTGCGGTCAGCCGGAGGGATCCGCCTGACGCCTATGCCCGTTTGATTGCCAACGACAACGTTCGGTTGGTTGATTGGGACGATCTGAAACTGACGATGGACGAAACGCAATCGATTGCCCGCTCGAAGGCGAACGTCGAAGTGGGGGAAATCGGTCGCCTGCACGAACTGTGCGGATGCTGGGCCGCCGGGCTGACTCTGCTCCTTGAACATGAGCGGAAAGGCGTTGCCGGCCTCGACTCGCACCACGCGGAAGGCGTCGATGCGATATTCGAGTACTTTGCGACTCAGATCTTCGATCGCGTGCCGAGGGAGACACAGCACTTTCTGGTGAGTACGGCATTCTTGCCGCGGGTCACGGTGCCGGTCGCGAAGAGGTTGACGGGCAACGCCGGCGCGGGCGCGATCCTGGAAGACCTCTATCGCCGACATCTTTTCACCCACAGGCGGGCGGGCGAGCTGCAGAGCTATCAATATCACGCGTTGTTTCAGACATTCCTGAAGGGTCGCGCAAGGCAACTGCTCTCTGCGAAGGAAGAGCGCGCGCTTGTTCAGCACGCCGCTTCGCTGCTCGAAAAGTATGGCCTGACGGACGATGCGGTGCTGCTGTACGCGGATGCGGATGAATGGAATAGCATGGCCCGGCTGATACGGGAGTCGGCTCCATCTCTGCTGGCACAAGGGCGCGGGCAGACCCTGCGCGAATGGATCGGCATGTTGCCGATGGAGCGTGCCGAAGCGGATCCCTGGTTAACCTACTGGTTGGGCGCCTCGCTGATCCCAGTGGATCAGGAAAACGCGCGGCAGCGGCTCGAGCAGGCTTTTGCGCGGTTCCAGAATGAGACTGATCTCCGGGGCCAAGCGCTCGCGGCCTGCGGCGTCATCGACTCTTACTACTACGAATGGTCAGACTTCCGGCAGATGCCAAGATGGATCACATCGCTGGAGCGTGTTCTCGAACAAGGGCTGGCGTTCGATGCGCCGGAAACCGAACTGCACGTGTACTCGAGCCTGCTGATCGCGATGCTCTACGGCCAGCCTGGGCATCCGATGTTGACGGCATGCGCGGATCGGGTGATGGAAATGATCGGGCAGGACATCGACGTGAACCATCGCGTGATGGGTGGAACTTTCCTGTTGTCCTATTCTGCGTTGACCTGTGACCTCGGGCGGGGAAAGCGCGTCGTAGAGACAGTCCAGCCGCTACTGAGTGATCCAAGAGTTACGCCACTGAACCAGTTGTGGTGGCGCACACGTCTCGGCCACCTGCTCTGGAATATGACCGAGTATGAAGCTGCCGAGACGGCGCTGCGCGAATCGGAGGAAATCGAGCAATCCCACGGTCTTTCCGGGCTGAGATCCATAACTGTCCTGACGCTTAACTACAGGTTGCTCGTCGCGCTGGGTGTGGCTGACTTTCGCTCGGCCAGAATGCACATGCAGCGCACCGAGGCCAAAGCCGATTCGAGGCGTCCGATGAGTGTTTGGCATAGGTCATGGGGGAAAATCCAGTGCGAGCTGGGAGCGGGGAATGCCCGGCCAGCGTTCGAGTCAAGCAGGGAAGCCGTTACGGCTGCTTTCGACAGCGGAATGACCTATATCCAGGTTGCTTGCCTGATCGCAAGTGCGCGCGGCTACGCGGACTTCGGTTCGCACGATGAAGTGATGTCCGATCTCAATCGCGCACGCAACCTGGCCACAGAAACTTGCTTTGCCTACCTGGAGAGCGAGATCCTTCTGACGGAAGCGTACTCGCTGCTGCGGCACGGGCATCGGGAAAAGGGGCTCTCTTGCCTTGCCAGCGCAATGGAGCATGCGCGAACAACGCGGTATGCGTATCACATGCGCTGGTGCTCGACCATGCCGCATCTCTGCGCCGAAGCGCTGGCTGCAGGTATCGAGGTCGACTATGTGCGGGAAGTGATTAGGAAATATCGCCTGCGCCCGCCATCGAGGGAGATTGCCGAGTGGCCTTGGCCGGTACGGGTTCGCACGCTCGGCTGTTTCGAGATCTGGCTGGACGGAGAACGACTGATGTTTCCAGGAAAGGCACCGCGTAAGCCGCTTGCGCTGCTGAAAGCGATTATCGCTCTTGGTGGTGAAAACGTTCCGGAACAGAAGCTGAGCGACGCGATATGGCCCGGAGAGGAGGCCGACACCGCGCTCAAGGCGCTGGATGTGAATTGTGTCCGGCTGCGCAAGCTGCTTGGCAGGCAGGATGCGATTCGGGTCGGCGACGAATCGGTATCGCTGAATCCTGACCGGTGCTGGGTGGACGCGTGGGCGTTCGACCAAATCTGCGACCGAGCCGAAGGCAATGGGGGCGCGGGCAAGCCAAGTGGGAGTCTGCTCGGACAGGCACTTTCCCTTTATCAAGGGGAATTTCTGCCGACCGAGCCCGATGCGCCATGGGCAATCAAGCAGCGCGAGCGATTGCGCGGGAAATTCACGCGGCTGGTCGAAACCGTCGGCGCCCGGCTCGAAGCAGCGGGGGACTGGGAGCAGGCGATCGACTGTTATCGGCGCGGTCTCGCCGCCGATGAATTGGGCGAGTCGTTCTACCAGGGATTGATGCGTTGCTACCGCGCACTGGGACGCAGTGCGGAAGCCATGAGTGAATACAGGCGGATGCGGCATCTGCTGTCGGTGGTCCTCGGCATCGCGCCATCCAACGTATCTCAATCGCTCGCGCGCACGTTGCAGCGCGACATGCCCGCGCAGCACGATACACCCTGATTCGCAACATCCTCCGGGTAGAAGTTCGATCAGCATCTGTAGGGTATCTGTGGAAGCGGACTGTTTAGCCTGTATCCGCGGGGTGCCTTTACCCCTGACGGATAACAGGAGGACGGTTAATGAACAGGAAGGCAATGTTTATCGGTGGTGTCGCGCTTGCCGCCCTCGTGCTGGCAGGTATCCAACCGGCAGCAGCGGAGCGCGGCAAATTCGTCGGGCATGCTGTGCTGGCGTCGACGCAGTTTGCGCAGCACGCGGCACAGGACGGGCATCCCATGAAATCCGCCATGTCGGGCGAGCTCGACGGCATCATTTTTCATAACGGCGGAGGCGCGGCGCTGGACCGCATGCTCGACCGCGCGCATTACCACGTGGTCTGGGTTGGGGACGGCGGCGGGGGCGGATACTGCCTGAAGACTTTCACGACCAAGGACGGTCACAAGCTCTTCGCGCGCTGCGATTCGAAGGCAACCCCCACGGGTTCGGCCGGCACGGTGACGCTCTTGGGCGGCACGGGGCCGTTCAGCGGAATCAAAGGCAGAGGCAAGTTCAACTTTGTTGGTGTGACCGAGCGCGTGTCCTGGGACGACCTCGAGTGGGAGTGGGAGACGCCCTGACCGCCACAAGCCGATATCGCGTTCGACTGGCGAATCTGTAGGCGATCCGTAACTGCCGGCCGGTTAATCTGGCATTGCGCGGTGGGAGGGGCCATGGACAGCTACATCGTTCGGATCTATCGGCGCACCACTGAGTCAGGGCGGGAAGTGGCCGGGCTGGTGGAGCGGGTCGGCAACGGGCGCCGGCGGGCCTTCGGCACCAGCGAGGAGCTGTGGGCTTTTCTCACCGAGAGGATGCCGGCGAAAACGCGGAAACTGCGATTGCACCTGAGCCGAGACAGAAACTGAAAATCTCCCCCTTTTCACCTTGAGAGTGGGTGGGCCGGGGTTCCGGGAACCCCGGCTTCTTTTTCACCACTTTGCAGGCGTAAACGGGTTGATGTCGACGGGATATCACCTATAACCAGAACGCGAGTAGCTCACGCATTCGCATAAGTTCTCAATAATCTTCCTCCGCCGACTTTTCAGGCGGTGCCTCCGGGCGATTTCTAGCCCGACACAATCAAACGAACCGATCGCCATTCGAGGGCGACACTTTTCTTTTCGGGAGGAGGAAGACGTGAAGTTTTCTGTTTGCCGGTGGTTCCCGGCGCTATTCGTTTCTACTTTCTGCCTGCTTGCGCTCATGCAATATGGCCAGGCGGCCGAACCACTGGAGATCGTGAACCTGGGCGGAAAGTTCAGTCCGTGCGGGCCGGATGGGCCAGCCGGCTGCGAACACATCCTGCTGCGGGGAGACCCGCGGACCGAGCCCTCACACCATGTTTACCGAATGGCCAAGGGCTTCATCTTTCCGAAGCACTGGCATGACTCCGCCGAGAACGTAATCGTGGTGCGAGGGACGGTCGTTATCGGTTCCGAAGTTGGCGGGGAGCGAACGCTTCGCCCCGGCGACTACGTCCACATTACGGCCGGAAATGTTCACTGGGGACAGTGTCCCGATCAATGTGTTTTCTATCTCGGCGTCGAAGGCGCCGACTCCTTCTACCTTGTCGAGGAGAGCCAGTAAAGCCGTCATAGCCCTCAGAAACGTTCACGCGGCGAATAAGGTTACGCAGCATTACGGACGTAAAAGAGGCGGAAAAAATTGAACATTGGGCCCATGACAACTTGCGGGCTGCGGTCATCGGGTAGGGCAATAGTGGCAGCTCGGACCACCAGATGGGAGGACCTCATGAGAATTGAGAAGCTAATGCGAAACGGGGTTCTCGTTGGAGCCGGTCTATTCGTTTGCTCGACAGTGTTTGCCGATAACTGCACAGGCTACGACATCCTCGTAACGACTAGCGCCGAAACGCGCGACTTGGGTAACGGAATGTCGCTCACTACTTTTCAGGCCGAAAGCATCCTCATAGGCGATGGTTCTATTTATCACCTTGCTACGGGACAGTGTTCTGGAACAGCGCTGGTCACGCCGGACGGAAAAGTGCAATCGAACGGGCACTGCGCGCGCCGGGACAAGGATGGTCATGCGCAGAGCATCGAATGGTCGCAGAGCCCGGGCGCGGAGAAGGGAATGTGGAAATCGACAGGGGGCTCAGGAAAGTATGCAGGCAAGACTGACTCCGGTTGGTTCCAGAACGTCAGAACAGATGGCGTGATGGCAGTAACCAAGTGGGGTGGCAACTGCAGGTAGTTAGGGAATTGTCCAGAAAATCGTGAGACCCCGGCAGGCTTGCGGGCATCAAGGGGCGCGAACCTTGGAGTGCGAGTCCGTCGGCGCCGGAGGTGAGTTCCAGTGCGAATAGCGGGTGGATGACTGCGTGTCGTAGAACCTGCAAGCCCGGTCACGACGTCAGGTTCGTGGGTCGTCAGATTTGACACGGGCACACCGTTCAACCACAGGAGGTCGACCGATGAATCAGTTTTCGTTCTTGTGGGTCCTCAGGGTGTGCATTGGGGCTACGTTACTTATTGCCCTCGGATCGGCTTTGGCCCAACAGCGTTACCCGATCGAAAGCCGTTCAGAGTGGCACACGGGGCGATATACGCAGCAACACATCATCGAAGCGAGTGACGTACCCGGTCACCAGATCCGCATTATCGAGTCGCACCGTGTGCAGAACGACAAAAGCCGCATGGCTGTCGCCGGAACGAAAGTGAAGGAGAACTGGTTCTGGGGTGTTCGGATTATGTCAGCGGCGTAGGAAGATCGTGGGGCTATGGAGCATGGGTTCTCGAAGACGGTAACCGCATATTCCTCGAGTATTCCGGCGTTTCGGAATCACGACCGCTCGACGTCGGCGGAACCGAGGGTACCTATCACGGGACGGCGCGGCTGACGGGTGGAACCGGAAAGTTCATGAGTATTCGCGGAACTGTGGTCGACATCGTCGAATTCAATACTGGCCCCTCCGACTATAACCGCGGAAGCTCAAAAGGCGAGTACTGGTTCTTCGACTGATGCGGGAGCGCTTATGCCACTTTGCAAGAGGAGCAATGCAATGAAGAGTGTCACGTATTGGGCGGTGCTCGTTTTCCTCACGCATGCACTTGCCGGATGTGCTGATATTGAACGCAACACCGCTACCAACGAGAAGCTCGGCATATTCATTGAAAAACTCAATGCGGCGATGCCACCAAACAGCAATCCAGAAGCGATCGCGAATCTGTTCGCTGAAGACGGATTGGAGATTCATCCGTTCGGCGAGCCGCCGGGCGGCCCTTTCCGCGGCAGAAAGCAGATCATGGGTTTCTTTGCGGGGTTCGATTCTCGTTTCGCGACATGGACCCACGTCGAGAAGAACCGACTGGTGGATGGACAGCATGCCGTATGGGAAGGCGTGGTGCAGGGTGCCGATAAGGAGACCGGCAAGCCTTTACGTCTTCCCATCGTGTTCTTCTTCGAGTTCGACGATACCGGGCTGGTGAAAGAGCATAGGGTTTACGTTGCCATCAATATGGCAGCGGAACAGCTCAAATAGGGGGTGAGACTCGAAAAGAGGCTTACGATGGAGAAGATGACTTCCACGCGATATGCGCCTGAGGTGATGGCCATATGCGATTTTCTCGCGATATCGTTGCCGGTGGCGGCGCAACAGCGTCACATCATCGAATCGGCCGTACGGGGATATACAAGAGCATACCGGGGGCTGACGCGGGACGTGATTCGCTTCGACACCGACCCGCAGCGTGGCTTCAGCCAGGGCCAGACGCAGGGCGAATACTGGTTCGAAGATTGACCGCGCGGAACCATGCGCACGGGAACATCGCTGGGCCTGCCCGGGCATTTTTCCTGGATAAGGAAAGGGGCGTGTCGGTGGCCGCCGCGGGGGAACTCCGTCATGATCTGCAGGTCTGGCACAGAGTTGGCTTGATTTCCGACAACAAGTCATAACCGAGCACTGCCGACCTCAACGGGGGGAGAGGGGCGGCTCTCCCCCGGGGTAGAAAATGCTTTTACGCAGAACCGGATCCGCACTCGCCGCCGTTCTGGCCGCGCTTGCAATGAACGCCGTCGCCGAAGAACCCGCCGGCGATCCTTCGGAAAGCGTCGTGCGGATTCTCGCGCTGGGCGACGCCGGCCGGCAATACTTCGGCTCGGGTGTGGTCATCGCGCACCAGACCGTGGCAACCAATTGTCACGTCATCCGCAAGGCCCGGCGTGTCCGTATCTCTAGCGACGGAGCCGTGTTGCTGGCAACCGCCCAGAAAGTGGCGGCCGACCGGGATCTGTGCATCCTGACGGTGCCCGGATTGCAGGCGCCCGTCGCAAAGATCGGTGCAACGCGCACGCTCGCACCCGGCGATGCAGTGCGGGCAATCGGCTTTCCGGTAGGACGGCCCGGAAGAACCCAGGGCGAAGTGGTGGGGTTGTTCGAGTTACACGACGGGTTCACGGTGCAATCGACCGCCTACTTTAGCCATGGCGCCTCCGGCGGCGGGTTGTTCGATGACACCGGCGCCCTGGTCGGGATATTGACGTTCTTTCGCATTGCAGAGGGGCAGGCGCCCGCCTATTTCGCGATTCCGGTCGAGTGGATCGAGTTCGTGCGCGCACTCGCCAGCGAGGAGATCGCGCCGATTGACGCCGGCATTCCGTTCTGGGCGACGCGCATAGACGAGCAACCGATATTCCTGCGCGCGGCCGCACTCGAGCTGGCGGGGCGTTGGGATGAAATGCTGGAAGTTGCCCGGTCGTGGACGCGCGATGAGCCGTTCGATCCAAACGCCTGGCGTGCGCTGGCCAAGGCCGCCGAACTGAACGGCGATCGCGCAGCGGCCGACATGGCGTTCAAACGCGCACGCGTGCTGGACTTGACTGCACACTGACCGGGTCAGAATGCGCGCAGCACCAGTGACAGCCCGCTCGCGACCAGCAGCAAGCTGACGAAGATTCCGATCTGCCGGTGCCCGAGTCTGCCGTGCAGCTTGTGGCCGATGGTCAGTCCGACGAACATGAAGGGCAGTATCAGCGCCGCAGTCCACCACACCTGCGATTGCAGCAGCAGTCCGGTGGCGAGAAACACCAGCAAGCGGAAACCGGTGCTGACCGAAAAAATGGCGGACAGTGTCGCGCGCATACGGGCGTAGTTTTCCGTGCGCCGTGACATGTAAGTCGCGTATATCGGCCCGCCGACACCGAACAGTCCGCCGGCAAGGCCGCCCGACAGCCCCGCAGCATAGCCCCACTTCGGCGAAATGATCGTCGTCGCTGCCGGTGCCTTCAGCCGGTACAGTCCGTATCCGGCGATCACCGCGCCGAGCGCAACGACCAGCACGTCTCCGGAAAGCCACTTCAGCAGCGCGACTCCGGCGAGAATGCCGGCGAACATCGTCGGCAGCACGGTCTTCAGCTCGGTGGCTTCGACGTCGCCACGAAAGCGCAAGCCCATGGTCAGCGTGGCAATGAAGTCGACGATGACGACCATCGGTACGACCACGGTCAGCGGCAGCACATGAGCGAGCAGGGGAATGGTGACCAGCGCCGAGCCGAACCCGGAAATGCCGAGGATGGTGTAGGCCACGAGCGCAATCAGCGGCGCGGCAATCAGAACTTCGGGCGGGAATGGCATGGCGCGCAGGGTAACAGAAGCGGCTCGCTATAATGCCGCTCCTTGATTGCACAAAACCGGCCGGGTCACTCATGGCGAAGCTACTCGAAAAGAATCAGGTTGCAGTAATCGGCGCCGGGACGATGGGTGCGGACATCACGGCGCTGTTCGCGGCACACGGTTACACCGTGCACATGGTGGCGCGGCCGGGTAACAGCTACGACACATTGCCGGCGCGCGCCGCGGTATCCGCCGGCCAGCTCGGTGCGGACGGAAAGACGCTCAGGATCAACATGGCAACAGAGCTCGATTCGCTGCCGTGGCAGGACATCGGGCTGACGATCGAGTGTCTGAGAGAAGACCTTCCGCTCAAGCAGCGCCTGTTCGCGGAAATGGAGCGCCAGGCGCCCGCCGATACGGTGCTGGCCAGCAATTCCTCCGGCTACCCGATCAGTGAAATCGGCAAGGGGCTCGCGACACAGTCGCGCATGCTGGGGTTGCATTTCTTCATGCCGGCACATCTGGTGCCCTGCGTCGAGGTGGTGCTCTCTGAGCACACCGACCCGGCGATTGCGCGCCGCGTCTATGATCTGATGGCCGCGCTTGGCAGTGAGCCGGTGTGGGTGAAGCGTGACATTCCCGGTTTCCTGGCGAACCGCCTGCAGCATGCGCTGATGCGCGAGGTCTGGTCGTTGATCGACCGTGGCATCGCATCGCCGGAGGACGTCGACAAAGTGGTGCGCTACGGGTTCGGTTTCCGCTATGTCGCCGCGGGTCCGGTTTTGCAGAAAGAGTTGTCAGGCCTGGACGTGAACTGCGCGGCATCTGCGATCGTGTATCCGGATCTTTGCAATGATGCCGGGCCGCCGCCGGTGTTGACCGACAAAGTCGCACGGGGCGAGCTCGGTATCAAGACCGGCAAAGGCTTCTGGACCTGGTCGCCGCAAGAAGTTACGGAGGAGAAAGCGCGCTACGCCGAGGACCTGAAGGCGACGCTGAAGATCCTTGAAAAACGACGAAAGGGAAACGGGTGAAGGCAATGGAAGTCGAAAGCGATTTCGCCGGCGTCACGCAGGCAAAAGCGGTGTGGGACTTCAGTACCGGCGATGGCAGGATTTTCCTGGAGCGGCTGCGGCTCATCCGGAACGCGATCGAACTGCTGCGAGCGCAGGGCATCGAGGAACGATTCGTGGTGATGCTGCGCGGCGCCGTGCTCAAGTTCGTGGCGAAGAATATCGAAAAAACTTCCTTCGCCGGCGAAGCAATCGAAGCGGAGCATCTGGCAAAGATACATGCGGAACTGGAAGAACTGTCTCGCGCGGGTGTGAAGATCGAGTTATGTCAGTATGCGATGCGCAAACGAGAGATAGAGCCGGACAATGTCCTGCCGTTTACCCGGCTTGAGGAGAACGTGTTCGCCAACGCGATCGCCCTGCAAAATAAGGGTTATGCATTCATGCAGGTGGACTGACCACGGCGCGGGGCTATGACCGAACGCGTCGTCCTGATTCACGGGCTCTGGATGCACGGTGCGGCGATGCTTCCGCTCGGCTGGCGAGTCTCGCGATGCGGATTCGACGTCAAACATTTCTCCTACCGTTCGGTCATGCGGTCTCTGGAGGAGAACGCGCAACAACTGGTGAGTTTCCTGCGTGCACAGGATGCCGGTACGCTGCATGTGGTCGGTCACAGCTTGGGCGGTCTGGTCGCGCTGCGTGCGCTTGCGATGCAGAACGAACCCCGTGTGCGGCGGGTGGTGCTGATGGGCAGTCCTGTTGCAGGCAGTGCCGCCGGACGCGGTCTTGCCCGTTTTCGTGCGGGTCGGTGGATGCTCGGTCGAAGTCTCCCTCTATGGTCGGATCCCGCGGTCCCGGCACCGCCGCCCGGTGTGGAAGTCGGCGTAATTGCCGGCAGCCTTCCGTTCGGACTCGGGCGCTTGTTTGCGCGACTGCCGACACCCAACGATGGTGTGGCCACACTTGAGGAGGCGCAGCATCCTGACGCGGTGGATTCCATCGTGTTGCCTGTGAATCACACCGGGATGCTGCTGTCGGCGCGTGTCGCTCAACAGATTTGTACATTCCTGCGCGATGGCCGCTTCGGTCACGATTAGCCGCGTGGGCTTTGGCGCGCTGCTTGGCTTGCTGCTCGGCGGCTGCCAGACGGTGGGCTATTACGCGCAGGCGGTCGGCGGGCAGATGGAGATATGGCGTGCCAGCCGCCCGATCGAAAAGCTGGTCGCGGACGAGGCCACCGATCCCGTGGTTCGCGAGCGGCTCCAGCGGGCCGTCGAGATTCGCGACTTCGCCAGCCGCGAACTCGCGCTCCCGGATAACCGGAGCTACCGCCGCTACGCTGACCTGCAACGAGCCTACGTGGTGTGGAACGTGTTCGCGGCGCCGGAATTCTCCCTGCAGGCCGAGCAGTGGTGTTTCGTACTTGTCGGGTGCGTTGCCTACCGCGGCTATTTTTCCGAGGAACGCGCGCAGCGCTTCGCCGATGGCCTGACGCAGCAAGGCCTGGACGTATTCGTCGCGGGAATCCCGGCCTACTCCACGCTCGGCTGGTTTGCCGATCCGGTGCTGAGCACCTTCCTGCATTATCCGGAGACCGAACTGGCGCGGTTGATCTTCCACGAGCTTGCGCACCAAGTAGCGTACGTAAAGGACGACACCGCCTTCAACGAGTCTTTCGCGGTTGCCGTGGAACTGGAAGGGGTGCGCCGATGGCTGGCGCGGTCGGGCACCGGGGCGCAGCTTGCGGAGTTCGAGGCAGCCCAGGAAAGGCGGCGCGACTTCCTGGAGTTGTTCGGCCGCTATCGTGAAATCCTGCAGGCGCTCTATGCCCGGACGCTTGACGAGACGGATATGCGCGCCGGGAAAGCGGACGCCTTTGCGCGCATGCGGGAAGACTACGCGAGGCTGCGTGAAAGCTGGGGCGGGTTCGCGGGCTACGACCGCTGGTTCGACCAGCCGCTCAACAATGCCCGGCTGATCGCGGTCGCGGCCTATACCGATCTGGTGCCGGGGTTCGAAGCGCTGCTGAACCGGCATGAGGGAGATCTCTCCGCGTTCTACGCAGAGGTACGCGAGCTGGCCAGGCTGCCTCGCGAGGAAAGGCGGCGCCGGCTGGATACATTGGTCGGCCCCGTTTCACCCGAGGCCTCGCGACGCTGAGTCCGGCCGTCGTTGCTGCAGCAGCTTCGCCATCGGACGAGTGCTAAAATCCGCACGCTAGACGGGGCCGGCCGGCCCCTTCGTTTTTTCAGGGCAAACCATGAGCGACAACACGGACATCAATACCCTCCGGCGCATCCTGCGCAACTGCAAGACGATTGCGGTCGTCGGACTTTCGGCCAACTGGTACCGGCCGAGTTTCTTCGCGGCGAAATACATGCAGGAACACGGCTACCGGATCATTCCGGTTAATCCCTCTTACAAGGAAGTGCTCGGCGAGAAGTGTTACGCCTCGGTCAGGGACATCCCGGAGAAAGTCGACATGGTCGACTGCTTTCGCAAGAGCGCGGACATCGAGCCGATTGCGGACGATGCGATCGCAATTGGCGCCAAGGTGCTGTGGCTGCAGCTCGGCGTGACGAACGACAAGGCGGCGGAGAAGGCGCGCAAGGCCGGGCTCGAAGTCGTACAGGACCGCTGCGTCAAGATCGAACACGGCAGGCTGTTCGGCGGGCTGAACTGGGTGGGGGTCAACACCAAGGTGATCTCCTCCAAGCGCCCGCAGTGGTTGCCATACTGAACCTGGCTTGCCTGCTGCAAATTAACGAGCCGGGACTTACCACGAAGACACAAAGACACAAAGACACGAAGTAACACAACGAGAAACAGTGACTGCTAGGGGGATCTACTTTGTGCTCCCTTTGTGCCTTCGTGCCTTTGTGGTGAATCACCATAGTCACTGCCCGTCGTAGCTGATACCCCTTAGGAACTGAGCATATGGCAGATAGAGAATACGGATTCGGCACCTTGTGCCTGCATGCGGGACAGATCCCGGACGCGGCGACCGGGTCGCGCGCGGTACCGATCTACCAGACGACCTCCTACGTGTTCGACTCGGCGGATCACGCGGCGAGCCTGTTCAATCTGCAGACGTTCGGCAACGTCTATTCTCGAATCTCGAATCCGACGGTGGCGGTGTTCGAGGAACGCATGGCGGCACTGGAAGGTGGGCGTGCCGCGCTGGCGACCAGTTCCGGGCAGGCGGCGCAGATGTGTGCATTGCTGACATTGCTGCGCGAAGGCGACGACATCGTGTCCGCGAGCACACTGTACGGCGGCACCTATTCGCAGTTCGACGTGACTTTCCGCCAGTTCGGCATCAACACCATCTTCGTCGATCCGGACGACCCCGAGAACTTCCGCAAGGCCCTCACCCCGAAGACCAAGGTCATCTACGCCGAGACCATGGGCAATCCGCGCATCAACGTGCTCGACATCGAGGCGGTGGCGAAGATCGCGAAGGAGGCCGGTGTGCCTCTGATGGTCGACAGCACCTTCGCGTCGCCCTTTCTGTGCCAGCCGATCAAGTTCGGTGCGGACATCATCGTGCACTCGGCGACCAAGTTCATCGGCGGCCACGGCACCACCATGGGCGGCGTGGTCGTGGAGTCCGGCAAGTTTCCCTGGGACAACGGCAAGTTCCCGATGATGACCGAGCCATCTCGCGGTTATCACGGTGTGATCTTCCATGAAACCTTCGGCGACTTCGGGTACACGATGAAATGCCGGATGGAAACCATGCGCACGCTGGGGCCGGTGCTGTCGCCGATGAGCGCCTGGATACTGCTGCAGGGGTTGGAGACGCTGCACGTGCGCATGGAGCGCCACGTGCAGAATGCGGTGAAGGTCGCGGAGTTCCTCGAGGCGCATCCGCAGGTGGGCTGGGTCAACTACCCCGGTCTGAAGAGCAGCCCCTACTACAAGCTGGGGCAGAAGTACCTGCCGAAAGGCTGCGGCTCGATCATGACCTTCGGCATCAAGGGCGGACACGAAGCGGGCGTGAAGTTCATCGAGGCGCTGCAGTTCTTCTCGCATCTGGCGAACGTCGGCGATGCCAAGACGCTGGTGATCCATCCCGCGTCGACCACCCATCGCCAGCTTTCCGAAGAAGAGCAACTCAAGGCCGGCGTCTCGCCGGACATGATCCGGCTTTCGATCGGCCTCGAGGACATCGACGACATTCTCTGGGATATCGACCAGGCGCTGGGCCAGTCGACGTCCAAATGAGGGAGGCGCACAGCGAAAAGGGAGTGCGAGCAGCGAAACTCCACCACAAAGGCACGAAGGCACGAAGTAACACGAAGAAAATCGAAATCGGACTCTTTCTTGGTGTTACTTCGTGTCTTCGTGCCTTCGTGGTTCGTCTTTATCTCTCAGCTCTCCGGCGCCGATGCTTATCAGTTGGCGCTCGTACCATAACCGCATGACCGGATTCTTGTTGCCGTTGGTGGTGACGTTTGCGGTGCAGATTCAGGCGTCGCTGGTGGTGTTTACGCCGCCGGTGCTGGCGCCGGCGGCTGAGCCGGACATCGGGGTGTCGGCCGCGGCCGTCGGCATCGTCATCGCGCTGATCTACGTCACTTCGGTGCCTTCGGCGTTGCTGTCCGGTCATGTGCTTGCGCGCATGGGCGCCATTCGCGTCAGTCAACTCTGCCTGCTGTTTACGTCTGCGGGCATGGCTCTGATGGCAATACCGAGTCCGTGGTTGATCGCGTTCGGCGCACTGGTGGTCGGCATCGGCTACGGGGCGGTCACGCCTGCGTCTTCGTCGGTGCTGGCGGACCGCGTGCCGGACGGGCTGCGCGCATTCATTTTCTCGATCAAGCAAAGCGGCGTGCCGATTGGCGGAGCGATCGCCGGTGCGCTGGTGCCGATATTGATACTGGTATCGAACTGGCAGAGGGCCGCACTGGCGATTGCGGTAATCGGCGCGGCTGTCGTTGTGGCGATGCAATCGGTTCAGCGTGGCATGGACGCGGGCCACGCCAAAACGTCCTCTTCCGGCGTGTCGCTGCTCGAACCGCTGCGGCTGGTGATGTCGCATCCTCGTCTGCGTGAGCTGGCCATCTCGTCCTTCACCTTCTCCGGAATGCAGATGTGTCTGGGCTCCTATCTCGTCATCGCATTGGTGGCGCGCGCCGGATTCTCGCTATCGGCTGCCGGTGCAGCGCTGTCGGTCGCGATGATCGCAGGCGCGGCAGGACGTCCGATTTTCGGCGCCATGGCCGATCGCTGGATCTCGCCGCGCCGTTTGCTTGGCTGGCTGGGATTGGGAATGTCCGTGGGGGCATTCCTGACTGCAGCGGTTTCCACCGCCTGGCCGGCCACCGCGATCTACCTGCTGGCGTTGGGTTTCGGCGCAGCGGCGGTCGGATGGAACGGCGTGTATCTCGCCGAGGTCGCGCGCATCGCACCCGTCGGCCGTGCCGGCGCGGCAACCGGCGCATCGCTCGCGATGACGTATTCCGGGGTAGTGGTGCTGCCGCTGCTGTTCTGGGGCGTGTACGCGGCAAGCGGAAGCTACGCCGGGTCGTTTACCACCATCGGCCTGCTGAGTCTCTGGCGCGGCGCGATGTTCTTTTCGAGGGCTCGCACGGAAGCGTGAACCCGACCTCCCGGCCTCAATCGGCTTTCAGCGTTACGGCAACGACCGGTCGCGAGCTGACGCGAAATATTCGCGGAGATGGCCAGGCGTAGTTCATGCGGGGCGCTTGGCGCCCTGTTCTGCCAACCGGTTCAGTTGCGGCATGCAAACGGCCGGCAGGACTCGCCAGTTTCATGCGACCTTCCTGCGATGCATGGCTTGGTCCAGATCGTATGTCGCCTGCAGATTCATCCACAGCTTGGCGGAGGTCCCCAGCGCTTCGGAAAGGTCCAGCGCTGCGTCGGCGGTTACGCCGCGCTTGCCCTTGACAAATTCGTTCAGGCGCGCGCGCGTCCAGCCGATCCGCTTGGCGAAATCTGCCTGGGAAACTCCCGCGGGCTCGAGAAATTCTTCGAGAAGAATCTCGCCGGGATGAAATGGGTTCTTTGGATGTTTCATGACTAATACCCCATGAGTGCGTCATTCAGTGGTAGTCCACCACTTGAACGTCCTCGGCATTCCCGCTTCTCCATCGAAACACGATGCGCCACTGGTCATTGATCCGGATCGAGTGGTATCCCGCAAGCTTTCCCTTCAATGCTTCCAGGCGGTTTCCGGGCGGCACCTTGAGATCGCCAAGCTCGCCGGCGTCATGCAGATACAGGAGCTTGCGTCTTGCGGCGCGTCTGAGTTCCCACGGAAACCGGCGAACCTCGCGAGAGGTCCTGTCATAGAAAAGGTCCTCGGCAAGCCGATTGCCGAAGCTTTCGATCATCGGCAGATGTTATCAGATATCGATAACATCTGTAATTTGAGGATCATTTGCCGTGTCCACGATAAGAGCCCGCAGCTGCCGTCCCGGTTAGGTCGCGCGCAGGATCTGCTTGAGGAACTGCTGGGCGCGCGGGTGCTGCGGGTTCGAGAAGAACTGCTCCGGTTCGGCGCGTTCCAGAACGCGCCCCTCGTCCATGAACAGCACGCGGTCCGCAACGTGACGCGCGAAACCCATCTCGTGCGTGACGACCATCATGGTCATGCCGTCCTTCGCCAGACCCTCCATGACCGCCAGCACTTCGCCGATCATCTCCGGATCCAGTGCGCTGGTCGGCTCATCGAACAGCATGATCTTCGGTTTCATTGCCAGCGCGCGCGCGATCGCCACACGCTGCTGCTGGCCGCCGGAAAGTTGCGGAGGGTAGGCGTTCGCCTTCTCGCCCAGGCCGACCCGCTCGAGCAAGGACATGGCGATCTCCCGTGCTTCCTTCGCCGGCAGATGTTTCACCTTTGTCGGTGCCAGCGTGATGTTTTCCAGAACGGTCAGATGCGGGAACAGGTTGAACTGCTGAAATACGAAACCGATGTCCTGCCGCAGCTTGTTGATATCGGTGCTGCGCGCGCTCACATTCTTGCCGAACACCATGATGCGTCCCTCGTCGATGCCTTCCAGTCCGTTGATGGTGCGGATCAGCGTCGACTTTCCCGATCCGGAAGGCCCGCACACCACGATGCGCTCGCCTTCCTCGACTTTCAGGCTGACCTCGACCAGCGCCTGATAATCGCCGAACCACTTGCTGACGTTGTCGAATTCGATCATGCGGGGAAATCTATCACACGGCTGCCCGGTTAGGCAGAAGGCCGAAAAGCGAAACACGAAGGCACGAAGACACGAAGAACGGAAAGAGCAGCCCCCGGATGTCTTTGCGGTCTTTGCGCTTCTTTGCGATCTCAGCGTCGTGCTTTTGTCTTCTGTTCTCCTTCGTGCCTTCGTGGCTTCGTGTTTCGCTCTTCATTGTGACTTTGGTCAACGCCCCCATGCCAGTTTGCTTTCGAGATAGCGGGAGTACTGCGTCAGCGAGAAGCAGATGATGAAGTACATCACTGCCACCATGAAGTAGATCTCGGCGGAATGCGTGAGCGTGCGGGAATTGACCTGCGAGGCTGCGTAGGTCAGTTCGTTGATGCCGACGATAAAAGCAAGTGACGTGTCCTTGGTCAGCGCCACGAACTGGTTCACCAGGCTGGGGATCATGTTGCGCAACGCTTGCGGCAGCACGATGCGGCGCATGCACTGGCCGTGCGTCAGGCCGATGGAGCGTGCGGCTTCAACCTGCCCCTTCGGCACGCCCTGGATACCCGCGCGGATGATCTCGGCCAGATACGCTGCCTCGAAGAACACCAGCGCATAGATCATCGTCACATAGCTCGGCACGGCCCGGCCCAGCGCCAGCGGGACCAGAAAGTACGCCCAGAAGATCACCATGATCAGCGGCATTCCGCGCATCAGATAGACGAACGCGGACGCCGGCGCATTGAGCCACCAGGCGCGGCTGACGCGGCCCAGCGCAAGCAGAATGCCACCCGGCAGCGCCAGCGTAAGACCGGCAATTGCGAGCACGAGCGTGAGCGCGAGTCCCCCGAGCGGCCCGCTCGGGTACTGACCGATCAGCAGGTAGAGCCAGTTTTCCTGGAGGATTTCTATCATTTGCCAACTACTGCGCCAACCACGGAGGACGCGGAGGACACGGAGGAAAGGCTTGAACCTGTGCAACTCGACGGGACAAGTACATGCAGAGCGGCGTGACACATCTCACGATGCTCCATGCGTTGAGTTTCTGGTCTCGTACTCCCTCCGTGTCCTCCGTGTCCTCCGCGTCCTCCGTGGTTCATATGTTCTTTCCTTCTGTGCCCAGGTTTCACGCCGGGCGCCGCTGCAGAACGCTGCGCTCGTACCACCACGCGGCGCCGGTGATAATCAGGGAAAGCGCCAGGTAGATCGTGGTGCAGGCAGCGAAGGCTTCGAAAGCCTTGAAGGTGTAGGCCTCGATCTCGCGCGTGCGGTAAGTGAGTTCCGCGACGCCGATCGCCATGGCCAGGCTGGAGTTCTTGGTGACGTTTAGCGCCTGATTGATGAGTGGCGGGACGGTGATGCGCAGCGCCTGCGGCAATACCACGTAGCGCATGGCCTGCAGGAAGCGCAGCCCGGAAGCGCGCGCGGCCTCCATCTGCTCGCGCGGGATGGAGCGGATGCCGGAACGCACGTCCTCGGAAATAAAGGCGGCCGTGTACATGATCAGCGCGATCGCTGCCGCCACGAATTCGAAATTACCCTCGTACAGCCACTGGGTGAAACGATCTGGCAGAACTTCGGTTGCGCCGAAATACCAGAACAGCATCTGCACCAGCAGCGGGGTATTGCGGACGAACTCGACGTAGCTCGCGGCCAGCCAGTTGAGCGGCCGGAACGGTGCGAGCCTGCACACGGCGACCGCGACACCGAGCGCAAGCGCGAGGACCAGCGACACACCTGCCAGCTGCACGGTGACGATGGTGCCCCGAATCAGCCAGTCAAGGTATTCGCCGCTCAGGACAACTCCGAAGTCAAATTCGTAACTCAAGAGGCTCCCTTACCAAAGAGGACACGGAGGATACGGAGAAAGCAAGATCAAGTGCATCGCAAGTGTTCGCGAACGCCGCGCAGCTCGCCATCGGAAGATGCCGGGTTGATGACGACGGGGATCCCGTTCAAGAAAAGTCTCATGCATTTCTTCGGCTCTCCTCCGTGTCCTCCGTGGCTGAAATGGTCGGGTTCTACAGGTTGGCCGGGCCGATCCTGAAAGTACGCTTCAGCGGCGTATCCGTATCCGGTCCGAACCATTTGGCGTGAATTTTCGCCGCTTCGCCTGACGCTTCCATTTGCTCCAGGATACGGTTGACGGCATTGAGCAGCGCCGGCTGGCCCTTGCGCACGCCGATTCCGTAGGGTTCGGTGCTGATGTACTCGTCCGGCAAAAGGAACATCTCCGGATCGGGCGCCCGTTGATGGAAGTTCATCAGGATGATCTCGTCGGTGGTCATCGCAGCGACCTTTCTTTGCGCCAGCGCGAGGAAAGCGTTCGGGTAATCGTTGAAGGACACCACGCGCACGCCGGGAACGGCCCGGCGGATATTCTGTTCAGAGGTCGAACCGCGGACCGAGCTGACCCGCTTGCCGCGGAGATCTGCAACCGATCTGACTCCGGAATCCCGGTGCACCAGCAGCTTCTGGCCGGTCATGAAATAGGTGTGGCTGAAATCGATCTGCCGCTCACGCTGCTTCGTGTGCGTCATCGTCGCGATGATGAGGTCTATTTTGCCCTGGGTGAGTTCCGGGACGCGGGTGGCGGTTGTCACCGGAACCAGCCGCAGTTCCACGCCGAGTTCCCTGGCGATGGCGGCCGCAAAATCCACGTCATAGCCGACGACGGAACGGCTTTCCGGGCTGATAAAACCGAAGGGCGGCGTGGCATCTTTCACGCCAACGACCAGCGTGCCTCTTGCCTTGATGTCGTCGAGCAGGTCGGCGGCCGCAAGCGCCGGTACGGCAGTGAGCAGGATCGCGAACAGCAGTCTGATGATTCGGGCAGTCATGTCGTGATTCAGGCTGGTGGTCCGAGCAGAAACTTCTCGATCGTCTGCGCGAATGCTTCCGGCTGGTCGTGGTGCATCATGTGGCTCGCGCCTTCGATTCTACACTCGGCAAGCTGCCGGTAAGACGCCCGGTAAGCGTCGACGGTTTCCGTGTCGCCCTTCATGAATCGCGTTACCCAGTCCGTGCCGCTGTGGACCCACAAGGTCGGCGCGGTGATGCGACGCCAGCAGGCCATGGCTTCTTCCACGCGGTACAACACCGGGTTGGTCATCTTGTGACGCGGATCCGCGCGCAGTTCGACGCGCCCCGGCGCTTTCTCTTCAGCCCAGTGGACCGCAAGAAAGCGGGCGCGTTCATCGGTCAGTCCGGGCGTATTGGCCTGCAGGCGGGCGGTGACTTCTGCATACGACGCGTATGGTTTGAATCCTGAGGGCTGGCGATTCTGATCCAGCCATTTGAGGTAGCGTTCCGGCGCTTTCTCGGGCGAAGTGCGTGGCAAGCCGAAGCCCTCTGCAAGCAGGAGCTTGCCGACGCGTTGCGGACGGATACCGGCAAACAACCCGGCAACGTTTCCGCCCATGCTGTGCCCGACGATGCCGACCGGCTCATCCGGCGCAAAGTGTTCCAGCAGTGCATCGAGGTCGGCCACGTAGTCCGGGAACCAGTACCCGCCGGGCGCCCACTGCGTAAGTCCGAAGCCGCGCCAGTCCGGCGCCAGCACATGCCAGTCTTGCGTAAAGGCGTCGACCGTAAACTGGAACGACGCTGAGACGTCCATCCACCCGTGCAGCATGAAAAGCTTCGGCGCAGACGGATTGCCCCAACTGCGAACGTGATAGCGCAGCCCCCGGATGTCGATGAATTCGGAACTGTCTGGTTTCAAGATTCAACCTCTTTCAACACGAAGGGGCACGAAGGAAACACGAAGGCTCACGAAGCAGGCAGGAGCGGACTCAGACCAAGCAGGCTTTCGAGCCCGGTACCGATGGCGTTAACGCGTAAGCCGCTCAACATCGTTATCGCTCGAGATATCCTTCTTTCCTTCGTGCTTCCTTTGTGTTTCCTTCGTGCTCCTTCGTGTTAGC
Organism: Burkholderiales bacterium; assembly: GCA_040880425.1. GTDB lineage: Bacteria > Pseudomonadota > Gammaproteobacteria > Burkholderiales > Eutrophovitaceae > DATKEK01. The sequence goes on from JBBDIL010000027.1 coordinate 41,198, forward strand.
GCTGTTCCGGGTTATCGATCTTTCGCCGGCGGGCGGGGCCTTGGGCCAGGCCCTCCGCAGGGCCGAAGCTCTCCCGGCGCAGCGCGTCCGGGTGGCGCAGGTAGTCAAGAAAAAACTCGGACGAATCGAATCCCCAGAAAAGCTGGTCATCGACAGCCAGGGTCGGTACGCCGAACACGCCGCGGGAGATGGCTTCTTCGCCGTTGCGCCGGAGGGCGTCCTTGACCGCCCGATCCGCGACCAGGGCGTCGGCGTCGCTGGCGTCCAGCCGATAGGCAAGCGTCTTCCATTCCGCCGGGTCGCCGATATCGCGGCCTTCCCGCCAAATGAAATCAAAAATCGCCTGCACCACTTCGATGCGATTGCCCAGGGCGATCGCGAGCCGCAGAGGTGGCAGCGGATTGAACGGGTGCGAAGGCGGCAGCTTCATGGGGATACCGTGGCGCCGGGCGAGCCAAAGCGCATGGCGGAAAGTAAACGTGCGCTTCGGCGCGATCTCCGCGGGGCCGAGCTGGCCGTAATGGTCCAGCAGTGCCGCGAACAGCACCGGTCTCGGCGTAATCGTCGCGTGCCGGGACAACTCCTCAATCTTCGCCGACTGCAAATAGGCGAAGGGCGAGATGAAGTCGAAATACCAGTCTGCAGTGACCATATTTTATTTCCCGCTTCCTGCGAAGGTGAATACAAAAAGCGAAACACGAAGACACAAAGGAATTCAAGCAAGAACACGAGTTGTTGCGGCGTGACAATGCTCCGTCATTGTCCCAGGGTCTCGATGACCTGTGGCTTCCACTCACTTGTGAAAAGACTTTGTTTCAGTTCTTCTTCGTGTCTTCGTGCCTTAGTGTTTCGCTTTTTCGGGGTGTTGCCAGCTTACTCCTGTCCCATCAGCGGCTCGGTTCGTTCATGCCTGCGGATCGTCAGCCACGACACCAGCGCCAGCGCGATGCCGATCAGCAGCATGCCGGCGAGTTCGATCGCAGCCGGCCTTTCGCCCAGTTGCAGCCAGGATGCCAGCGTGGCGATGACCGGCACACCGAGCGATGACAGGCTGGTGGTGCCGGCCGGCAGCCGGTGCAGTACGTACAGCCACATCGCCCAGCCTACGCCGGTGGCGATCGCGCCGTTGAATAGCGCACAGGCGATGAAGGTGCCGGTCCAGTCGATCGTGCTGTCGTCGAAAGCGGAATCGAGTATCAGTACCGGTATCGTACCGAACAGCATCTGCCAGAAGGTAAAAGAAATCACGTCCACCGGCTCGCGGTTGTGCAGACGCTTTGCATAGACCACACCGATTGCCCAGCATATGCCTGCCAGCACGGCCAGCACCTTGCTCAGCAGCGCAGTGCGCATGGTCCATGGCTGCAGGATGAGAGTCAGCCCGATCAGCGCCAGCGCAATCGCCAGCCACTGCCAGCCGCGGATGCGCTCGCCCAGCACCGGCCAGGCGAAAATCAGCACCCAGAAGGGCATGGTGAATACCAGTACCGAGGTCTTGCCCGCGCCGCTCCCGGACAGCGCCCAGGTGTTGAGGATGATGAACGCCGCGGTCTGTACCAGCCCGATGAAGATCGCCCAGCGGAAGTGCTGTGGCCGCAGCGATGCGCGTGACCACAGCATGAACACGAACAGCGACGCGCTGCCGAGCACCACGCGTATCGCCGAGAAATCCAGCGGGCTCGCATACTCGAGTGCGATCTTCGAGGTGATCCAGCTGTAGCCCCATAACAGGACCAGCGCAATCATGACCAGACCCGCCTTGCGGGTTTCGCGCGCGCTCATGCCGGGCCGATGCGCGGCCCCGATGGCCAGAACAAGCGGTGGTGAAAGGTCATGTGATTGAAAAGATTCGAATCTGAAACGGTGAGACGGCGCGGTTGCGCGCTGCGGAGACCGCGCATTGTACTGAATCGCCATGAGCGGTCGCACGCTGGTCGTGTGTTCGTGCGTAACCGGGGCCGCACGACGTAAAATACCCGCATGGATCGGCCGCGCTTCGTACACCTCCGTTTGCACAGCGAGTATTCGATCTCGGACGGCATCGTGCGGCTGGACGATGCATGTGCAAAGGCCGCAGAAGACCAGATGCCGGCGCTTGCGCTCACCGATCTCTCCAACCTGTTCGGCATGGTCAAGTTTTACCAGGCCGCGCGCGAGAAAGGCGTCCAGCCGATCATCGGCTGCGATGTGTGGATCAGCAACGACGCTGAACGCGACAAGCCGCACCGGCTGCTGCTGCTGGTGCAGTCCCGGGAAGGATATCTGCGGCTCTGCGACTGGCTGACGCGCGCGTTTCAGGGTAACCAGCACCGCGGCCGCGCGGAGATCCGGCGGGAGTGGCTGGGCGAGCGCGGCACCGACGGGCTGATCGCGCTTTCGGGTGGGCAATATGGCGACACGGGCCACGCGCTGCTTGTCGGCAATGCCGAATCCGCACAGCGCTTCGCCGGCGAATGGGCCGGCCTGTTCCCGGGCCGGTATTACATCGAGATTCAGCGCGCCGGACACCCTCAGGCCGAACACCTTGTGCAGCAATCGATCCGGCTCGCATCCCGCCTTCGATTGCCGGTGGTGGCCACACACCCCGTGCAGTTCCTCACGCCCGGGGAATTCACCGCGCACGAAGCCCGCGTCTGCATCTCCGAGGGCTACGTGCTGTCCGACCAGCGCCGGCCGCGGGTTTTCACGGATCAGCAGTACTTCAAGACCCAGGACGAGATGGCGGAGCTGTTCGCCGACCTGCCGCAGGCGCTGGAAAACGCGGTGGAAATCGCGCGACGCTGCAGTTTCGAACTGGAGTTGGGCAAGGCCAGGCTGCCGCTGTTTCCGACGCCGAACGACGTGCCGTTCGAGACCTACCTGCGCGAGCAGGCGCTTGCCGGGCTGGAGCAGCGCATGGCGAAGCTCTACCCGGAGCCGGCCGAGCGTGAGAGGCAGATGCCCCGCTACCGGGAACGCCTGGATTTCGAATGCGACACCATCGTGCAGATGGGCTTCCCGGGGTACTTCCTGATCGTTGCCGATTTCATCAACTGGGCCAAGACCAACAGCGTGCCGGTTGGCCCCGGGCGCGGTTCCGGCGCAGGTTCGCTGGTGGCGTATTCGCTGGGCATCACCGACCTCGATCCGCTGCGCTACGACCTGCTGTTCGAGCGCTTCCTCAACCCGGAACGGGTATCGATGCCGGACTTCGACGTCGACTTCTGCCAGGACGGCAGGGATCGCGTGATCGACTACGTGCGGCGGAAGTACGGTGGCGAGTCGGTTTCGCAGATCGTCACTTTCGGCACCATGGCGGCGAAAGCAGTGGTGCGCGATGTCGGCCGGGTGATGGAATGGAACTACGGCCGCACCGATGAACTGGCGAAACTCATTCCCTTTCAGCCGGGCAAGCTGATCACGCTGCAGATGGCGCGCGAGATGGAGCCGCGGCTGAAGGAGCGCGAAGAGACTGACGAGGAAACCCGCGAGCTGCTGGCGCTGGCCGAACAGCTCGAAGGTCTGACCCGCAACGTCGGCATGCACGCCGGTGGCGTGCTGATCGCGCCGGGCAAGCTGGCCGATTTCTGCCCGCTGTATGCGGCATCCGGTTCGGAGAGCGTAGTGTCGCAGCTCGACAAGGACGACGTCGAATCCATCGGCCTGGTGAAGTTCGATTTTCTCGGGCTGACGACGCTCACCATCCTCGACTGGACACTGCGCTTCATCAAGCGCCTGGATCCGTCATCGGATATCCGCCTGGAGGAGCTGCCGCTGGACGATGCGGCCGCTTACCGTATTTTCTCCAGCGCCAACACCACCACGGTATTCCAGTTTGAATCGCGTGGCATGCGCGAGCTGCTCAAGCAGGCGCGCCCCGACCGTTTCGAGGACATCATCGCGCTGGTCGCGCTGTACCGGCCGGGGCCGATGGAACTGATCCCGGACTTCGTCCGGCGCAAGCAGGGCGTGGAGCGTGTCGAGTATCTCGATCCGCGCCTGGAGCCGATCCTGAGTCCGACCTACGGCATCATGGTCTATCAGGAGCAGGTGATGCAGATCGCGCAGGTCATCGGCGGTTACTCGCTGGGCGCCGCCGACCTGCTGCGCCGCGCGATGGGCAAGAAGAAGGCGGAAGAGATGGCGCAGCATCGCGACGTCTTCACGGCGGGCGCGGTAAAGAACGGCGTGACCGAAGGCAGGGCGCGACAGCTGTTTGACCTGATGGAGAAATTCGCCGGCTACGGTTTCAACAAGTCGCACGCCGCCGCCTATGCGCTGGTCGCATACCAGACCGCGTACTTCAAGGCGCATCATCCGTCCGCGTTCATGGCGGCAAACCTGTCGGCGGTGATGGACGACACCGACAAGGTGCAGCAGTTCTACGAGGACGCGGTGGCAAACAATCTCGAAGTGCTGCCGCCGGACATCCAGACCGGCGAATATCGCTTCGCGCCGGTCGATACGAAACAGATCCGCTACGGGCTCGGCGCAGTCAAGGGCACCGGCGAATCCGCCATCAACGAGATCATCCGGGCGCGAGACGAAGCCGGACCGTTCAAGGACCTGTTCGATTTCTGCCGCCGTGTCGACAAGCGCATCGTCAACCGGCGCACGGTCGAATCGCTGGTACGCGCCGGCGCATTCGATTCCATCGACGATCATCGCGCGCGCCTGCTGGCATCGGTTGGCATTGCGATGGAAGCCGCGGAACAGGAAAGCCGCGCCGCGTCGCAGGTCAGCCTGTTCGGCGAATCCGGGCCGGACGTGGAAGGGCCGAAGCTGATCGAGACGCCGCGCTGGGACAAACGCGAGCAACTGCAGAACGAGAAACTTGCGCTCGGCTATTACTACAGCGGCCACCCCTTCGAAGCCTACGCCACCGAAGTGCAGGAATTTTCGCGCACCCGGCTGGGCGGTATCCAGCCGCAGGGGCAGGTCGTAGTGGTTGCCGGCATCATCTATGCGATCCGCACACAACAGACACGTCGCGGCAGGATGGCGGTGGTGGTCCTGGACGATGGCACCGGCCGGATTGAAATTCCGATCTTCAATGAGCTGTTCGAGCAGCACCGGCCGTGGCTGAAGGAGGACCAGCTGCTGGTGGTCGAGGGCAAGGCGACGTTCGACAATTTCATCCAGGGTTTGCGCCTTACCGCCGATCGCCTCTACGACCTCGCGGCTGCGCGCAACCGTTTCGCGCGCGGCGTGCGCCTGCACTGCAACGGCCAGTCGAACGGCCAGAAGCTGAAGGAACTGCTGGCGCCGTATCGTAACGGCGATGTGCCGGTGAAAGTGGTCTATACCAATGGTGCGGCGATAGCCGAGATCGAACTCGGCGAGGACTGGAAGGTCAAGCTGGACGACGGACTGATGGATTCGCTCGGGCAATGGATCGAGCGCAGGAACATCGAGATCGTTTACCAGTAGAGCGAAGGAGCCGGCCGGTTCGCCTACCTTCTTCCCGGCGGTCTTCTTCGGGTTTTGTTTCTTTTGGTGATCCTGGTGGCTCGCAGTGCCCTTCGTTGCCCCACTATTCAGTCGGGGTGACTTCGAAGTTCCGGTAGTGGCCAATGCCGTCGTGGATTTCGACGCTGGTCACATGCGCCGTGCGCGGGCCCGACTTGGCCCAGCTGATGATCGATTCGACCGCCTCTGGATTGCCTTGAACCATCGCCTCCACCGTGCCGTCGCGACGGTTGCGCACCCAGCCGGTCACGCCCAGCTCCAGTGCGCGGATCCGCATCGAATCGCGATACGCCACGCCTTGCACGCGGCCGTGAATGATGAGGTGTCTGGTTACCATGTCGTCAACGGCTTACGAGCGTAAAAGCGAAACACGAAGGCACGAAGAAAAGCGAAAACAGAAAAGAGTTCTCGACGCTGACGAATCAATTCCGTATGGATACCTGCAACAGTGGTCGCGGCAACTGAGTGCGAAGATCGGATTCTACTTCGTGACTTCGTGACTTCGTGACTTTGGCGCCGGCATCACGTTGGCTTCGCAAACGTGAGCCTGCTCCTCAACAAGTCGCGATGCGGCGTGTTGTGTGTTTCGCTCTTCTTTTCGTTCAACGCCTATTTGACCTTCATACCCGGCTCGGCGCCTTCGTCGACGTCGAGCAGGAAAATACCCGGCCCCTCGCCGCTGGCGGCAAGCACCATACCCTGCGATTCGCCGAAGCGCATCTTGCGCGGCTGCAGGTTGGCCACCATCACGGTGAGCCTGCCTTTCAGTTGTTCCGGGTCGTAGGCCGACTTGATGCCTGCGAACACCTGGCGGGTCCCGGTGCCGATGTCCAGCGTCAGCTTGATCAACTTGTCCGCGCCTTCGACATGTTCTGCGTTGACGATACGCGCGATGCGCAGGTCGACCTTGGTGAAATCGTCGATCGTGATCGTCGGGGCTTGTGTTGCGGTCTCCACGGCTTTCTCCTGGTGCTGCGCATGGCGCTGCGGCGAATGCGATTGCGGTTTGGCCTGCAGGTCTTCCTTGCTGGCTTCGACCAGTGCGTCGATCTGTTTGCGATCGACGCGGGTCATGAGGTGCTGGTATGGCTTGATGACGTGGCCTGCCGGCAGATGCTTCCACGCGTGATTCCACTTCAACTCGGGGATATTGAACAGGCTCTCCACGTTCTGTGCGAGCTGCGGCAGCACCGGTTTCAGATAAAGAGCGAGATCGCGAAAGAGCGCCATCGCAGTTGAACATACGGCGTGCAACTCGTCGCGTCGATCTTCCGACTTCGCGATCTCCCAGGGTCTCTTCGCATCGACGTACTGATTGGCGAGGTCAGCGAGCTGCATGATCTTGCGCAACGCCTTCCCGAACTCGCGTTCATCGTAGTGCTCCGAGATCTCCCGGGAGGCAGGCGCGAACGCCTTCTCGATCTCCGGCGGGAAATCCGGCTTTCCGAGTTTGCCCTCGAACTTCTTGGTGATGAATCCTGCACAGCGACTGGCGATATTCACGAACTTGCCAACCAGGTCGCTGTTCACCCGCGCCACGAAATCGTCGAGGCTGAGGTCGATGTCCTCCATTGTCGAGTTGAGTTTGGCGGCGTAGTAATAACGCAGCCACTCGGGGTTCAGGCCCTGGGCGAGGTAGCTTTCCGCGGTGATGAAAGTGCCGCGCGACTTGGACATCTTCTGGCCATCGACCGTTAGGAAGCCGTGCGCAAATACGCGGGTCGGCGCGCGGTAGCCGGCGAAGCGCAGCATGGCGGGCCAGAACAGGGCGTGGAAGTAGAGGATGTCCTTGCCGATGAAATGAACCATCTCGGCCTTGGAGTCCGGGCCGATCCAGGCGTCGAGATCGATGCCCTTCTGCGATGCGAGGTTCTTGAAGCTGCCGAGGTAGCCGATCGGCGCATCCAGCCAGACGTAGAAGTATTTGCCAGGGGCGCCGGGAATCTCGAAACCGAAGTAGGGTGCATCGCGCGAGATGTCCCAGTCGTTCAGGCCCTGATCGAACCACTCGCGGATCTTGTTGCGTGCTTCGGACTGTTCCAGAAAATGGCTGCCGTCCGGCAACGGGTTCTGGGTGATCTGCTTGAGAAAGGGCTCGCATTTCCCGAGCTGGAAAAAGTAGTGCTCGGAAGTCTTGCGAACAGGCTTTGCGCCCGAGACGACCGAGTAGGGATTTTTCAGGTCGGTGGGGTTGTAAGTGGAACCGCAGACCTCGCAGGAATCGCCATACTGATCCTTGGCGCCGCATTTCGGGCATTCGCCCTTGATGAAGCGGTCCGGCAGGAACATGTTCTTGACCGGGTCATAGAACTGCTCGACCGAACGCACGTCGATCAGATCCGCGGCTTTCAGCTTGGTGTAGATGTCCTCGGAGAACCAGCGGGTTTCGTCGGAATGCGTCGTGTAGTAGTTGTCGAACTGCACGTGGAAGCCTGCAAAGTCCCGCGTATGCTCCTTCCATACCCGGGCGATCAGCTCCTCGGGCGTGATGCCTTCCTTCTCGGCGCGCAGCATGACAGGGGTGCCATGCGTGTCGTCCGCGCAGACGTAATGCACCTCGTGACCCTGCATCTTCTGAAAGCGCACCCAGATATCGGTCTGGATGTACTCGACGAGATGGCCGAGGTGGATGCTCCCATTGGCATACGGGAGCGCGGAAGTGACAAGGATTTTGCGCGCCATCTGGACTTCTGCAGAAAAGCGGGAATTCTAGCAAACGCTCCGCTGTCGAAGTGTCCCGCGAACAAGCTTTTCGTTAGAATCCCACGCTTGACTTGGAAGGATGCAATTCATGGCAGTTACCCAGGAGCAGATCAGATCAGCGATTTCCGAACTGGTCGACCCGGCAACCGGAGCGCCGTTTGAAGCGCGATCGGTCAAGGTTGACGGCGACAACGTTGCGGTCGAGGTCGGACTCGGATACCCGGCGAAAAGCGTGCACGCGGATGTGCGCGACACCATCGCGTCGAAACTCAAGGCCCTGCCAGGAGTGGGGAATATCAGCGTCGCTGTCGACAGCAAAGTCGTCGCGCATGCCGTGCCGCGCGGGCTGAAGCTGCTGCCCGGCGTGAAGAACATCATCGCGGTGGCGTCGGGCAAGGGCGGTGTGGGCAAATCGACTACCGCCGTGAACCTGGCGCTGGCGCTGGCGGCGGAGGGTGCAAAGGCAGGCGTGCTGGACGCCGATATATATGGTCCGTCGCAGCAGATGATGCTCGGTCTTTCCGGTCGGCCGCAGTCGGCGGACGGCAAGACCATCGAGCCGATGGAAAACTACGGTGTGCAGGCGATGTCGATCGGGCTGCTGATCGACGTCGATACGCCGATGGTATGGCGTGGTCCGATGGTGACGCAGGCGCTCGAGCAATTGCTGCGCGACACGCAGTGGAAGGAACTGGATTACCTGGTGGTGGACCTGCCGCCGGGCACTGGCGACATCCAGCTCACGCTTTCGCAGAAGGTGCCGGTCACCGGTGCGGTGATCGTCACCACGCCGCAGGACATTGCCCTGATCGACGCGCGCAAGGGGCTGAAGATGTTCGAGAAGGTCGGCGTGCCGATACTCGGGATCGTGGAGAACATGAGCACGCACATCTGTTCCAAGTGCGGGCACGAGGAGCACATTTTCGGCGCCGGCGGCGCAGAGAAGATGTGCAAGGACTATGGCGTCGATCTGCTCGGCCAGCTGCCGCTCGACATCCGTATCCGCGAGCAGGCCGATTCGGGCAAGCCCACCGTCGTGGCCGATCCGGACGGGCAGGTGGCGAAGACCTACAGGGCAATGGCGCGCAAGGTTGCCGCAAAGCTGGCGACGATGGGCAAGGACTACAGCTCGGCTTTCCCGAATATCGTGGTCCAGAACACTTAAGTAAGGCTTTACCGCAGAGGCGCAGAGGCGCGGAGAAGGCGCCAAGTTACTTGCGAACGGGTACTCATTGCGGCAGATAGTCAGGCAATCCTTGGTGTTTGCGATCGTTAGCGCTTCTCAGCGTGTTTCTCTCTGCGTCTCGGCGACTCTGCGGTTTTTCCTTTTGAGGTAACAAATGACAATAAAGTCCGACAAATGGATCCGGCGCATGGCGCGCGAGCACGCGATGATCGAACCATTCGAGCCGAACCAGGTCAAGAAGCTGGGGACGCGCCCGGTAATTTCGTTCGGCACGTCGAGCTATGGCTATGACATCCGCTGCTCGAACGATTTCAAGATCTTCACCAACATCAATTCCACGATCGTCGATCCGAAGGCGTTCGACGAACGCTCGTTCGTGGATTTCCATGGGGACGTCTGCATCATCCCGCCCAATTCGTTCGCGCTCGCGCGCACGGTCGAGTATTTCCGCATCCCGCGCAATGTGCTCACCATCTGCCTGGGCAAATCCACCTATGCGCGCTGCGGCATCATCGTCAACGTGACGCCGTTCGAGCCGGAATGGGAGGGCTACGTGACGCTGGAGTTCTCCAATACCACGCCGCTGCCGGCCAAGATCTATGCGAACGAGGGTGTTGCGCAGGTGATCTTCTTCGAATCAGCTCCGGACGACGTGTGCGAGACCTCCTACCGCGACCGCGGCGGCAAATACCAGGGCCAGCAGGGCGTCACGCTGCCCAAGGCCTAGCAGTTTGTTGAATTTCGCTGGATTGACGAGCCGGCTGTCGATCGTTCAGTCAGTTCAAAGCGCTCAACGCAGAGAGCGCGGAGGACGCTGGGGAAGATCGGTCGATCCGAGTGAAGTAACACCGAGAATTCACGAACACGCGGGTTCGCGCTGACCGCGATCAAGTCGCTTTTGTTGTGCCTCAGCGCCCCGGCGTTCTCCGCGTTGTTCGCTTCCTTTGACGGCGATCCGTAAGGCAGTCCGGTTTCGATGGATTGCCCGCGCGCGAACTCCGGGCGGCGCGCACTGTCTCTCCGTCCCCGGCCGCTTGCCGGCAGCCGAATATTTCACTTGATTTGCAGACCGGGGGGCCTATAATTCGGCTCTCTAAAAAAGGGGGCTTTTCCCTTTTGTATCTGCGGCTTAGTCACTTTCAGAAGGGAAAGGAGGTCATCATGACAGGCGAGAAAAAACATTGCGGGGCTGCCAATCTGGTGAACCTGCATATCCCTGTAACTTAGCTGTCTCGAGGACCCTGAAATGACCCTGCGCCCCGTGCTCTCCCGCAGCGCCGAAACCGAAGCCCTGCTCGATACGCACCCGGAATCCGGCCTGGATTTCCGCCATGTCCGCGAAACCCTGCAACAGGGCTACACGAGCCCCTTCCTGCTGATCGACACCCAACTCGTTCGTGCCAAGTACCGGCGATTCCACGCCGCGATGCCGCGCGTGCATGCGCATTACGCGGTGAAGGCGAATCCCGACCCGCGCGTGGTGCGGGCGCTGGCGGAAGAAGGCGCGGGTTTCGAGATCGCTTCGATTGCGGAACTGGATCTCCTGCTGTCGCTTGGAGTCGCGGCCAACGCCGTGCATTACAGCAATCCGATCAAGGCGCGGGACTATATAGCCTATGCCGCCGCCAGGGGCGTCGAGTGGTTTGCGCTGGACAGCGTGGAGGAACTGCGCAAGATCGTCTCGGTGAAGCCGGACGCCAGGCTGTACCTGCGCATCGACACCCCCAACATCGGCAGCGATTGGCCGCTGTCCGGAAAATTTGGAGTGCCGCTTAAGGAAGCGGGCGCAATCCTCGACGCGGCCGCCGAGCTTGGCGCCGATCTTTGCGGCGTCACTTTCCATGTCGGGTCGCAATGCCGCAACGCCGAGAACTGGCGCGTCGCGATCGACAACTCGAAGAAGATCTTCCGCAAGATGCGCCTTAAGGGGCTGCGGCCGCGGCTGCTGAATATCGGCGGCGGATTTCCGGTGCGGCTGACCAAGCCGATTCCCTCGATCGAAACCATCGGCGAGATCGTGAACGAATGTATTGCGGACCTGCCGGATGACGTGCGGGTGATGGCAGAGCCGGGCCGCTACCTGGTTTCCGATGCCGCGTATTTCGTGTGCAGGGTGATCGGCACGCTGACACGCGCCGGGCGCCGCTGGGTGTATCTGGATACCGGCATGTTCGGCGGCCTGCTGGAAAGCACCCAGGGTCTGCAGTACGAGCTGCGTACGGACCGCGGCGGAAAGCGGGTGCCTTGGCATGTCGCAGGCCCGACCTGCGATTCAGTTGATGTGCTGCTGCAGGATCACATGCTGCCCGAAGACCTGGCCGACGGGGACTTCATCTATATCCCGAATGCCGGGGCCTACACGACGGCATACGCCAGTAATTTCAACGGTTTTCCGCTCCCCGAAGTGCGCGTTGTCTGAGCGGAACCATATGACCTGAGTGAAAGTAATTTCATTTCTTGAAAGAAGCGGCAGGCCTGGGCCCCCCGCTTCTGTTTTATGGTGCCTCGCACAACATAGAATGCGCCGTTCGTCATACCAGGAGGCCGGCATCGCACACAAACGCTTTGACGCCTCGCGCGTAACTCTGTTATGTTTCGCGCATAAAAACGCTTTAAAACTCGAGCGTTAAGACTCACGCAAAAACAAGTTCCGTTGTTCAGGAAGGGGGGTTCCAATGCGGCGCCTGTACTGCCTCGCAATCGTGGCGAGTCTGCTGTTTGCTCCGGTCTTTTCTGCTTCTGCTGACGAGACACTGGTCCAGGCGAAAAGCCACCTGGACAGCGGCAATGCACGGGCCGCATACGACCTGCTGAACCCGCTGGTGCCGGAACGCGCCGGCGAGCCCGAATACGATTTCCTGCTTGGCGCCGCTGCGCTCGAACTGGGCAAGAACACGGAAGCAGTGTTCGCACTGGAGCGCGTGCTCGCCGTCCGGCCCGATGCGGCGCCCGCCCGGGCACTGATCGCCCGTGCCTACTTCAACCTGAAGGAAACCGACACCGCCAAGCGCGAGTTCGAGAACGTCAGGCAGACGGCCGTCCCGTCCGACGTGGCGCTGACCATCGACCGTTTCCTCGATGCGATCGGTCGCATCGAAGACGCCAAGCGTGCCACCCTCCGCGGCTATGTCGAGATTGGATTCGGGTACGACAGCAACGTCAACAGCGCAACCGCGGATGCGCAAGTCGCCGTCCCCTCGTTCGGCGGCACGATATTTTCGGTCTCCGGCGCCTCGCAGGAACAGGACGACTGGTTCATGAGTTTCGGCGGCGGCGTCAACCTGCGCGTGCCGATCAATCCCCGCTGGGCGGCGTTCGGCGGCGTGGCGTTCCAGCGCAAGAACAACTTCGACGAACACGACTTTTCGACTTACTACTACGACGCCAACGCGGGCATCAGCTACAAGCACGCGCGCAACACCATCACGCTGGCGGGGCAGGTCAACCACTTCTACGTCGACAACCCGCAGCTCTACCGCAAGGCCTACCGCGAGGCGCTCGGCGGCACGCTGCAGTGGCAGCACGATTTCAACTCGCGCAACCAGGTCAGCGCCTTCCTGCAGTTCTCCGAGCTGCGCTATCCGGACCAGATGGTGCGAAACGCCGACCGCTACGTCGGCGGCATCGGCTACGCGCGCGCCTTTGTGCCGCGCGGGCCGATCGTCTATCTCGGTGTGTACGGCGGCGAAGAAAAAGAAAAGGAGAAAACCTTTCCGCAGTTCGGGCACGAACTGTACGGTGCCCGGCTTGGCTTCCAGCAGTCGATCAGCGAGAAGTATTCGATCTTTTTGAACGCGAGCGCGGAGAAGCGCGAGTACGGTGGGCAGGACCCGTTCTTTCTGGTTGCGCGCGAGGACGAGCAGTACAACGCTTCGGCGGGCATCCATTTCGTGCCCGGACGCAACATGCGGCTGACGCCGCAGGTGAGCTGGATCCAGAACGATTCGAACATCCCGATCAACGAATTCGACCGCATCATCGGATCGCTGGTGTTCAGGTACGACATGTAACTGCACCAGGATTGGAGCGACATCGAGTTGTAGTGGCACAGATAACAACAAAGACATTAAGACGTTGCGCTTGCGCCTCACCCTTCTCCCCCGGGCGAAGGGCGGGGGATGAGGGAAGCGCGCGGTTCTTGAATCTACATTGCCCCGAAGCTGAGCCGGGGCGCTGAAAGGGAGATTGCCCAAAATGCCGCAGGAAACTTTCAGACTGAGCCCGAGAGGCATGCTGCTCGCCTCGATCGCCGCCGCGTTCCCGCTCGCCAGCCAGGCTGCGCCGGTGGCCCGCGTCGACTTTGCCGTCGGCAACGTGATGGCGGTTGCACCCACCGGGCAAACCCGCCAGCTCGCCAAGGGCGCGCAGGTCGAGGAAGGCGAGACGGTCAACACCAACGCCGGCCGCGCGCAGTTGCGCTTCGTCGACGGCGCCTATGTCTCGTTGCAGCCGGAGTCCGAATTTCGAATCGATCAGTACCGGTATGAAGGCCGCGAAGACGGTTCCGAGAACGCCCTGCTGAGCCTGTTCAAGGGCGGCCTGCGCACCATCACCGGTTTCATCGGCCGCAGCAACAAAAAGAACTACCAGGTCACCACCACCGTCGCCACCATCGGCATCCGCGGAACCGAGTACACCATCCAGTACGGCGAATCGATTCGCGGCACGGTCGGCGACGGCCAGATAGAAGTCTGCAACGGTGCCGGCTGCCTGAACGTGACCGACGGCGAAACCTACTATGTCGCCAATCAGGACACGCAGCCGGTGCTGACCAACAAAGGTACCGATCTCCCGCCCGCCCCGCCGGAAAGCCCCCCGCAGAAGTTTACGGAGAACGAGAATGTAGACGAGGAGGGAAATCTGTGTACCCTCTTTCCGGAACAATGCCTAGCGCCGTCAACGACAACAATACTAACCGGTACCATTACTGCTAACGTTGCGGCAATCACAACAGTGGAATGTGAAGGCCCCTGTGTGGACCAAGTTACGATAGACGGCACCACAGCAACGCTCAGTAACGCTGGTGCTTTGGTCAGTTTCGGATCGCAGACGCTGAACTCGTCAATCTCCAATGGAAACGACGGTATTATTGCATGGGGTACGGCGCCCTCATCTACTGGGGGTGAGTTTTCCTTAACACCCACCGATACGATTCATTATGTAGTAGGGGCCCCATCTAGTAACGTATCCGCCTTGGGAGGTCTCACAGGAACGTATTCTTTGCTCGGCGGCACGGATCCTACCGGAGTAAATTCGGGACTGACTTCCACTACCAATAAACTTAATAGCGCCGACCTTTCGTTTAACTTCGCAGATGTAAGCGCATCTGGTTTTCTGAGGATGAGCTGGACGCTCGAGGGGCAATCAATAAACACAGCTGGATCGGTATCGAGCTTCTCGGGCCCAACGTTCTCTGGGAACTTGCTCGATACAGACCAGTTATGTTCTGGTACTTGTGCGTCGGCTTTTGTTAATGGTTTTTTCGTGGGTTCAAATGCCGAACGCGCAGGATTGAGCTATCACGTGACTGGCGAATCGCTTAGCGATGATGGGCACATTGGTGCTGCTGCGTTGACGCAAACGGGGCTTACATTGAGCGATATTCGCTTGCAAGAGGGTCAATAGATTCGTTTCCGTTTCGATTCAGGATCGCTTTTGAACTTCGGAGTATGGTTTGGCCGGCTGTTTCGAATGCTGCCGAAGGAGTAGTACTATAAACGCCTAGCGATTATTCATTTGAATGCATGACCTGTGCATCGGAGTTCTGTGCCAATTGTCCGCCGCGCATGTATGCCAGCCAGGTAATCTACGGCTTAGTTTGATTCGAACAATCGACCGGCACGTCAAGTCAATCCAAAAGACAGTACCCATCGTTTTCCGAGAGCAAAGCACTGGCTCAGAAGTGTGTGCCGAGAAGGCAATCCGTTCTGCAGATTAGGCGAAAACTCTCAAGACGGCGCCTGCAGATGTCTCTTCAAGCTCTCGGAATCTCGCGCCCGAGATGGTTGTATGAAAGCGTGGCGAACCGCTGCTGTCACACAGCGCTGTTGGCGATGCTATTACGCAGCTAAAATGCTCGGCCCGTAACTACATAGCGGTAACACCCATTGGTCTGAATATGGATTTCAGCCAATGAAGTGACTCAGTAGCACAATGCGCTGATTGATCGCGAGTGCCAGATGACGAATTGCGACAAAATTCTAACGGAGGCACTAGAACTAGTCTGTCGCGGTCGATGGCGCGACGCAATATGCCTGCTGGAAACAGTCATTGCCAACTCTGGGGAGACGTCCGAGACATATTTCCTTCTTGGTGCTGCAAGACATCGCCTTGGCCACTTCGCGCAGGCGGAAACGGCTTTCGTGCGCTGCCTTGAACTGGACCCCGGGCATAAACAAGCTGTGCTTGCAAGCGCGACCGTTCTTGGAAAGCAGAGGCGGTTCGAAGAGGCAGGGCGCCTGCTTCGAGATTATGTCGAGCGCGTGCCATACGACCCCGAGTTCAGATTTGCTTATGCCATAACTCTAGAGCATGGTGGTGCGTATGAGGCTGCGTTGAAGCAGTACGATCATGCATTAGAGTTGCGGCCTGGATACCTAGAAGCGTTAATGAATCGAGGACACGTTCTTTGTGTCATAGGGCAGACTGAGGAGGCGGTTATAAACAACCGACGTCTCGTTCAGGTTGCTCCAAAAAGCGCAACCTCGCATTTCAACCTCGCAGATTCATTACTGGCGACAAAAAATTTTGAGTCCGCAATATTGGCATGCAATCAAGCGATAGCCCTTGATGGTAATTTCACAAAAGCTTATATCAATCGGGCTCTTGCCAATATTGCGTTGGGGCGCGTTCTTGAGGGGGAGCGCGATCTTGCTCATGTGCGTGAATCGAATCCGACAGCATTAGAGGCGTTCCAGGCGGGATTCGCGAAACGAGCGGGAGGTTTATTTCACTCATTTGATTCGAGAAGTCTGTATTTACATCTTCAGTATGAATGGATTGCGGAGTGTGATTGGGCGAGATGGGGCGAATTCGTTAGTTCGCTGGAGTCTTTAATACTGGAAAGTGCAGAGACACTGCAAGCCTTAGATGATCCTAATCTGCCGTTTAGGGCACTGGGTTTCCCTATCAGCAAAAAGGCCTATGCAGCTCTAGTAGTATCGGTTGCTCGCGGCGTCTCTCGTCGCACCAGGAGTTGTGCCCCGTTTGTTTCCAGAAAAGGGACGCAAAACCGCATTCGCATTGGATATATTTCGCCAGACTATCGAACCCACCCAGGTGCATACTTGACTCGTCGCATGTACGGATTACATGACCGTGAGCGCTTTGAGGTTTTCGCTTATGCCCTTTACCCCGATGATAAATCTGAAGTGCGTAAAGACATTGAGAGGGGTTGCGACGTATTTCGCGATGTCTCGCGCTTCAATGCGAAGACAATAATCGACCTGATTCGACGTGATGCAATTGATATTGCAGTTGATGTATCTGGTTATACCAATTTCACGCGACCGGACATTTTTGCGGGACGGGTTGCACCCGTGCAGGTACTTTATCTTGGATATCCCGGATCGCTTGGCGCGGACTGGATTGACTATGCGATCGTG
The DNA here is from genome assembly GCA_040880425.1 of Burkholderiales bacterium. Lineage (GTDB taxonomy): Bacteria > Pseudomonadota > Gammaproteobacteria > Burkholderiales > Eutrophovitaceae > DATKEK01. The sequence continues at coordinate 58,139 of JBBDIL010000027.1, forward strand.
GATCATGTCGTGTGTCCGGTCGATGCGGATACGTGGTGGAAAGAGAGATTGGTGCGTCTGCCGCATAGTTACTTCATCACAAACAACCAAGAGAGAGTCGATATCGAGGGCTTCAGTAGAACTGCGCTCGGATTACCTGACGGTGCTTTCGTTCTCTGCTGTTTTAATAATCCTTTCAAGATAGACCCTGCGACGTTTGATGTCTGGATGAGAATTCTGCAGCGTACCGAAAGGGCGATACTATGGATACTGCAGACCGTCGATACGGTGTCAAGGAATTTGCGCAGCGAGGCGCATAGACGCAATGTCGATCCCGAGAGATTGGTTTTTGGATCATTCATTTCGCCGCACGAACGACACCTGGGGCGTTATTACTTTGCCGACCTTTTTTTAGACACGAAATACTATAACGCGCACACTACCGCGATCGATGCATTATGGTGCGGTGTCCCCGTAATCACGGTACCCGGCGATACGATGCCATCCCGCGTCGGTGCGAGCCTGCTCAATGCAATCGGCCTGCCTGAACTGATCTGCAAGGACTGGACGGAATACGAGGAGAAGGCGGTCTGGCTTGCGACGCACCCGGAAGAACTGGTTGCGCTGAAGCGCAAGCTGGCTGCGAACCGGGACAGCTATCCGCTGTTCGACACCGAAGGCCAGGTGCGGGCGCTGGAAGCGGCGTACGAAGAGATGTGGCGGCGTCATCAGGCGGGGCTGCCGCCGGCCGCTTTCGACGTGAAGCCGCTGGTTAACAGGAACTTCCGCAATGCCTGGCACTGAACAGCAATTACTCAGGCGATCCGTTCGAGTGTGACATAGCTGTAGTCCAGCCCGCTTGCTTCGTCCCGCGCGCTGAGGCGATCTGTTTCTTTCCATACGCCTTCCGGCAGTTCCGGGAACCAGGCGTCGCCGTCGAAGTCTCGATCGATCTCGGTCAGCAGGATACGGTCGGTCCGCGGCAGCGCGAGCGCATAAATCTCGCCACCGCCGATGATGAAAACCTCGTCATCGTCGCGCGATGCGGCGAGCGCGGCTTCAATCGAATCCACGACTTTCGCGCCCGGCACGCTGTAACCGGTCTGGCGGGTAATGATCACGTGCTGGCGGCCGGGCAGCAGGCGGCCGATCGATTCCCAGGTTTTGCGGCCCATGACGATGTGATGGCCCATGGTGAGCTGCTTGAAGCGCTTGAGATCGGCCGAGAGGTGCCAGGGCAGTTTGCCGTCCTTGCCGATGACGCGATTCTTCGCCATCGCCACCAGTATGGAAACCCTGGGCCTTGGCCGCTGTAGTTCAGACATCGGTAAAGGATAAATTGCGGCCGGCTAGACCGCCACCGGCGCCTTGATGGCGGGGTGCGGATCGTAGCCGACGAGGGTGAAATCTTCGTACTTGAAGCTGAACAGGTCTTTGACTTCGGGATTCAGGATCATGCGCGGCAGAGGCCGCGGCTCGCGCGAAAGCTGCTCCTTCGCCTGCTCGAGGTGATTCAGGTACAGGTGGCAGTCACCGTAGGTATGCACGAACTCGCCAGGCTTGAGTCCGCAGACCTGCGCCACCATGAGGGTGAGCAGCGAATACGAGGCGATGTTGAACGGCACGCCGAGGAAAAAATCCGCGCTGCGCTGGTAGAGCTGGCAGGAGAGCTTGCCGTCGGCGACATAGAACTGAAAAAAAGCATGGCAGGGCGCGAGCGCCATGCGATCGAGGTCGGCGACGTTCCATGCGGACACGATCAGTCGCCGCGAATCGGGATTGCGGCGGATCTCGTCCAGCACCCGGGAAACCTGGTCGATGTGACGGCCGTCCGGCGCGGGCCACGAGCGCCACTGGTAGCCGTATACCGGGCCAAGGTCGCCGTTCGCATCCGCCCATTCGTCCCAGATGGTGACGCCATGCTCTTTTAGATATCGGGTGTTGGTTTCGCCGCTAAGAAACCACAGCAGTTCGTGGACGATCGACTTGAGGTGGACTTTTTTGGTGGTGAGCAGCGGGAAACCCTGCTGCAGATCGAAGCGCAGTTGCGCGCCGAAAATGCTGATGGTTCCGGTCCCGGTGCGGTCGTCCTTGCGCGCGCCGCGGTCGAGAACATGCTGCATCAGGTCGAGGTAATTGCGCATCGGGCTCCGGCGAAAATACGTGTAAGTTCAGTCGCTAACGCGGTCATGACGGGGCGTTGCGACGGCGCGATTGCATCGGGCGCTATGTTACACTTCGCCGCCTGTTTTCACGAGCGCGCGCAATGTCCGGCAACACTCTCGGCAGGCTGTTCTGCGTTACTTCCTTCGGTGAGAGCCACGGGCCCGCGATCGGCTGCGTGGTGGACGGTTGCCCGCCCGGCCTCGTGCTTTCCGAGGCCGACATCCAGCAGGAACTCGACCGCCGCCGCCCCGGAACTTCACGACATGTCACCCAGCGGCGCGAACCGGATACGGTCGAAATTCTCTCCGGCGTGTTCGAAGGCAGGACGACCGGCACGCCGATCGCGCTGCTGATCCGCAACCAGGACCAGCGTAGCAAGGATTACGGCAACATCGCCGAGACTTTCCGTCCAGGCCACGCCGACTACACCTACTGGCAGAAGTACGGCATCCGCGATTACCGCGGCGGCGGGCGGCAGTCCGCGCGCGAAACCGCGGTGCGCGTTGCGGCCGGGGCAATCGCCAAAAAGTGGCTGCGCGAGCGCCACGGCGTCGAGATCCGCGGCTACATGTCGCAACTCGGCCCGAACCGCATCGCGTTCAAGAGCTGGGATGCGATCGATGCCAACCCGTTTTTCTCGCCGGATCCGGACATCGTGCCCGAACTCGAGGCGTTCATGGACCGGTTGCGCAAGTCGGGCGACTCCTGCGGCGCGCGCATCACCGCGGTGGCGCACGGCGTGCCGGTCGGTTGGGGCGAGCCGGTGTACGACAAGCTGGATGCGGAGATCGCCTACGCGATGATGAGCATCAACGCGGTGAAAGGCGTCGAGATCGGTGCGGGATTCCGCGCCGTCGAACAGCAGGGCACCGAGCACAGCGACGAGATGACGCCGCAAGGGTTCGTTTCCAACAACGCGGGCGGTATCCTCGGCGGTATTTCCACCGGTCAGGACATCGTGGTCAGCATCGCGGTCAAGCCGACCTCGAGCATCCGGCTCGACCGGCGCTCGATCGACAAGGCCGGCAAGCCGGTGGTGGTCAACACGCACGGGCGCCACGACCCTTGTGTCGGCATCCGCGCCACGCCGATCGCGGAGGCGATGCTGGCGCTGGTGCTGATGGACCACGCCTTGCGGCACCGCGCGCAGAACGACGATGTTGCGTGCGAAACGCCGCGCATCCCGGCGCAGGCGCCCGCCGACGTGGTGGAGAAAGTGCGCAACGGGGCATCGCTGGAGAACCCGGACCCGGACGAGGCGTGACCAGTGAACGCGATCGAGCGGCTGCGCGCGATCGCGGCGCATGAATGGCGCCCCGTAACAACGGCCGGTTTGCTCGGATTCTGCGCGATTGCCGGGATCGTCACCTGGTTTTCGCATACCGGCGAGCGCTGGGTGCCGATTCTCGATTCCGCCAATCTTGCGTTTCACGAAGCCGGGCACCCGTTGTTCGGCATTTTCTCGCAGCGGCTCACGGTCTACGGCGGCACGCTCGGGCAGCTGGCGTTCCCGCTTGCGGCTGCGGCCTCGTTCTGGTTGCGGCGCGAAGCGCTGTCATTCGCGTTTTCCGTGGCCTGGCTCGGGCAGAACTTCTGGAATATCTCGCGATACATGGCGGATGCCCGCGCCCGGATGCTGCCGCTGGTCGGCAGCGGAGAGCACGACTGGACCGAGATCTTCCTCCGCTGGGGCGTGCTGCAGTCGGATACCACGGTCGCGGCGCTGACGCGGGGACTGGGCTGGGGGGTGCTCGCCGGCGTGTGGGGATGGCTTGCCTTGCGCTGGCTGACTGAACGCGAATAAGGCTGCACCACTTATCATCACATGTTTCGCGCTTCGCTCTACGCCCGGCTGTCGGGTTTCTATTTCTGGTATTTCGCGTTCATCGGCGCCTTTGCGCCGTACTTCGCGCTGTACCTGCAGCGGCTCGGCTATTCCGCGGTGGAGATCGCGGTACTGATCGCGATCAACCCGATCTCGCGCATCTACGGGCCGAATCTCTGGGGCTGGCTCGCCGACCGGCATCACGCGCGCGGCACGATCGTTCGCTGGTGTGCGGTGCTGTCCGCGGTGATCTTTGCCGGCGTTCTGCTGGAACCGGGATTTCTCGGCATGCTGTTGCTGCTGGTGCTGCTGAACCTGTTCTGGTCCGGCATCCTGCCGCTGGCGGAAGCGGGCACGATGGCACTGCTCGGCGAACGCATGGGGACCTACGGCCGCATCCGGCTTTGGGGCTCCGTCGGTTTCGTGGTGGTGGTGGTCGCGCTCGGTTATCTGCTGGATGCGCTCGGCACGCGTGTGCTGGCGCCAACCATCGTGGCATTGCTTGTGTTCACTGCCGCGACAACATTTGCGCTGCCGCGCGACCGCAGTCGGTCCCGGAACACGGAGCAGGGTTCGATCGGCACGGTGCTGCGCCAGCCCGGGGTGCCGGCTTTGCTCGCCGGATTCTTCCTGATGCAGGTCGCGCACGGACCGTACAACACGTTTTTTTCGATCTACTTGGTCGAGACCGGGCATTCGAAGACGGTGGTGGGCTGGCTGTGGTCGATCGGCGTGCTGGCGGAGATCGCGCTGTTCATCTGGCTGCCGCGTCTGATGAAGCGTTTCAGTCTGGAGCGGATACTCGTCGCGAGTTTCGCCTGCGCGGCGCTGCGGTTCCTGCTGATCGCCTGGGGCGTACAGTGGCTTTCGCTCCTGGTCGTCGCCCAGCTCATGCATGCGGTGACCTTCGGCGCATTCCATGCCGCCGGAGTGGCGGCGATGCACCGCATCTTCAGGGGCCGGAACCAGGCGCGCGGGCAGGCGATCTATACCAGTCTGGGTTACGGCGCGGGTGGCACGCTCGGCACGCTGGCTTCGGGGTATTCCTGGGAGCATCTCGGCGGCGCCGTCACTTTCAGTCTGGCGGCGCTGGCCGCGGTGGGCGCGCTGCTGCTGTTCCGCCGCTATTCACCGGTCCGGTGACCATGAATTCCAGACGCAAGCCGCGGATTTCGAAGCTCAATATGTCATAATCCGCGTTTCCCGGAAGCACTGCGATGGCATCCCGAACTCTCTACGACAAACTCTGGTCCAGCCATGTCGTCCGGCAGGATCCCGACGGCACCGCGCTGATATATATCGACCGTCACCTCGTGCATGAGGTGACCAGTCCGCAGGCCTACGAAGGTCTGAAGCTCGCCGGCCGCAAACCCTGGCGCGTGGACTCTGTGGTGGCGACCGCCGACCACAACACGCCGACTCACGACTGGGACCAGGGCATCGCTGATCCGATCTCGAAGCTGCAGGTCGACACGCTGGACGCGAACATGCGCGAGTTCGGCGCGAAGGCCTATTTTCCGTTCCGCGACCGCCGGCAGGGCATCGTGCATGTGATCGGGCCGGAGAACGGCGCCACGCTGCCGGGCATGACGGTGGTGTGCGGCGATTCCCATACTTCCACGCATGGCGCCTTTGCCTGTCTCGCCTGGGGTATCGGTACCTCGGAAGTCGAACACGTGCTCGCGACGCAGTGCCTGAACATGAAGAAAGCGAAGAGCATGCTGGTCGAGGTAGACGGCAAGCTCGGCCGCGGCGTGACTGCGAAGGATCTGATCCTTGCGGTCATCGGCAGGATCGGCACTGCGGGCGGCACCGGCTACGCCATCGAGTTCGGCGGCAGCGCGGTGCGCGCGCTCGGCATGGAAGGCCGCATGACGATCTGCAACATGGCGATCGAGGCCGGCGCACGGGCGGGCATGGTGGCAGTGGATGACACCACGATCGAGTATTTGCGTGACCGGCCGTTTGCGCCGAAGGACAAGATCCGGGATCGTGCGGTCGCGTATTGGCGGACACTGAAGTCCGACCCGGACGCGAAGTTCGATGCGATGGTCAGAATGGATGCGGCCGATATCAAACCGCAGGTTACCTGGGGCACGTCGCCCGAGATGGTCGACACGATCGACGGGCAAGTCCCGGATCCGGCGAAGATCGCCGACCCGACGAAGCGCACCTGGGTCGAGCGCGCGTTGCAATACATGGGCCTCGAACCGGAAACGCCGATCAAGCAGATCCGCATCGACAAAGTGTTCATCGGCTCCTGCACCAACTCGCGCATCGAGGATCTGCGGGCGGCAGCCGAAGTGGTCAAGGGACGCAAAGTCGCATCCAGCGTCAAGCTGGCGATGGTGGTGCCGGGATCGGGGCTGGTGAAAGAGCAGGCCGAGCGCGAAGGGCTGGATCGCGTGTTCACCGCGGCAGGATTCGAGTGGCGCGAACCCGGCTGCTCGATGTGCCTGGCGATGAACGACGACCGGCTCGAACCGGGCGAGCGTTGTGCGTCCACGTCCAACCGCAATTTCGAAGGCCGGCAGGGCGCAGGTGGCCGCACGCACCTGGTGAGCCCGGCAATGGCAGCGGGGGCCGCGATTGCCGGACACTTCGTCGACGTGCGCACCGATCTTCAGTAGGGACAGGAAGCCATGGACAAGTTTGTAAGACTCGAGGGATTGGTGGCGCCACTGGATCGTGCCAATGTCGATACGGACGCGATCATCCCCAAGCAGTTCCTGAAATCGATCAAGCGCACCGGTTTCGGCGTCAACCTGTTCGATGCGTGGCGCTATCTCGACCACGGCGAACCGGGAATGGACAACACGAAACGCCAGCCCAACCCCGATTTCGTGCTGAACCAGCCGCGTTACCGTGACGCGCAGATCCTGCTCGCAAGAAAGAACTTCGGTTGCGGCTCGTCCCGCGAGCATGCGCCCTGGGCGCTGATGGACTACGGATTCCGCGCGGTGATCGCGCCGAGCTTCGCCGACATCTTTTTCAACAACTGCTTCAAGAACGGACTGCTGGCCGTGGTGCTGCCGGAGTCCGCGGTCGACAGGCTGTTTGTCGATGTGAATGCAAATGAGGGTTACCGGCTGACCATCGACCTCGAGCAGCAGAAGGTGACGACCCCGGGTGGCGAATCGTTCGGTTTCGAGATCGACGCGTTCCGCAAGCATTCCCTGCTGAACGGGTTGGACGAAATCGGACTTACGCTCACGCACGCGGACGAGATCAAGGCGTTTGAGGCCAAACGCCGGGCGGATCAACCCTGGCTGTTCGCGTAGTTTTCGTTCATCCGCAACAGGGCCGGGCGGACGAATCCTCCCGGCCTTTTTGCTTGCATCCGACAGGAGAACAATGAAGATCGCCGTATTGCCCGGTGACGGTATCGGGCCCGAAATCGTGAAGCAGGCCGTCAAGGTCCTGGATGTTTTGCGTCGGGATGGGCTCGCCATCGAGCTGGAGCAAGCCCAGATCGGCGGCGCCGGGTACGATGCGCACAAGGATCCGTTACCTCAACCGACACTGGCGTTGGCGAAGTCGGCAGATGCGATACTGCTGGGTGCAGTGGGCGGCCCAAACTACGACACGCTGCCGAGAGCGATGCGGCCGGAACAGGGGTTGCTGCGTATCCGCAAGGAGCTGGGGTTGTTCGCCAATCTGCGCCCGGCGATGGTTTACGAGGAACTCGCGAATGCCTCCACGCTCCGGCGCGAGGTGGTCGCGGGCCTGGACATTTTGATACTGCGCGAGTTGACCGGCGACATCTACTTCGGCCAGCCGCGCGGCCAACGCAAGTCGGAATCGGGCGAGCGCGAAGGTTTCGACACCATGCGCTATACGGAATCCGAAATCCGGCGCATCGCACATGTCGGATTCGGCATCGCCCGCAAGCGCGCGAAACGGTTGTGTTCGGTCGACAAGGCGAATGTGCTTGACACCAGCATACTGTGGCGCGAAGTGGTGAACGAGGTGGCGCGCGAGTACGCGGATGTGGAACTGAGCCACATGTACGTGGACAATGCCGCCATGCAACTGGTGCGCGCGCCGAAGCAGTTCGACGTGATGCTTACCGGAAACATGTTCGGCGACATACTTTCCGACGAGGCGTCGATGCTCACCGGCTCGATCGGCATGCTGCCGTCGGCTTCGCTGGACGCGAACAACAAGGGACTTTACGAGCCGATTCACGGTTCCGCGCCGGATATCGCGGGACGCGACCTCGCCAATCCGCTGGCCACCATACTTTCGCTCGGTATGATGATGCGCTATACGTTCAATCAGGAAGAGGTGGCGGGGCGGATCGAGTCGGCGGTGAAATCGGTGCTGAAGGCAGGCTGCCGGACTGCGGACATTCTCGAGCCGGGTGGAAAAAGCATCGGCACCGAGGAAATGGGTGATGCGGTTGTGACCGCACTGCAGGGCTGAGCGCCCGGAAACGAACACGGAGATCTATTCGGAAATGACGATGAAAGTTGGACTGGTTGGCTGGCGTGGGATGGTGGGATCGGTCCTCATGCAACGCATGCGTGAGGAGAAGGATTTCGACCTGATCGAGCCGGTGTTTTTCAGCACTTCGCAGGCGGGCGGCAAAGCGCCTGACATCGGCAGGAACACGCCGCTGCTGAAGGACGCGACCGCCATCGACGAGTTGAAGGCGATGGATGCGATCGTTTCCTGCCAGGGCGGCGACTACACCAACGACGTGCATCCGAAGCTGCGCGAAGCGGGCTGGAAAGGCTACTGGATCGACGCTGCCTCGGCGCTGCGGATGAAGCCGGATGCGGCGATCATTCTCGACCCGGTCAACATGCAGGCGATCCGCGACGCGCTGGCGAATGGCGTCAGGGACTATATCGGCGGGAACTGCACGGTCAGCCTGATGCTGCTGGCGACGCAAGGGTTGTTCAAGGCGGGGCTGGTGGAGTGGATGACGGCCATGACGTACCAGGCTGCATCCGGGGCCGGCGCGCAGAACATGCGCGAACTGGTTGCGCAGATGGGTTTCGCGCACGCAAAGTCGAGGTCGCTGCTGGACGATCCGGCCTCTTCGATCCTGGAGGTCGACCGCAAGGTCGCGGAGGCGCTGCGCAGCGCCGAATTTCCGACCGAACATTTCGGCGTGCCGCTCGCAGGCAGTCTGATCGCGTGGATCGACAAGGACCTTGGCACCGGGCAGAGCCGCGAGGAGTGGAAGGCTTCCGCGGAGGGCAACAAGATCCTCGGACGGGAAAAGAACCCGATCGCGATCGACGGCATCTGCGTGCGCGTAGGTGCGATGCGCTGCCACAGTCAGGCGCTCACCATCAAGCTGAATCGCGATCTGCCGATGTCCGAAATCGAGCAATTGCTCGGCTCAGCCAACGAATGGGTGCGCGTGGTCGCGAACGAGCGCGAGGCGAGCATCCGTGAACTGAGTCCGGTGGCCGTCACGGGTACGCTCGACGTACCGATCGGGCGCTTGCGCAAACTGCCCATGGGAGGCGAATATCTGACCGCGTTCACGGTCGGGGATCAGTTGCTGTGGGGCGCGGCGGAGCCGCTGCGGCGCATGCTGCGAATACTGCTCGCGCGTTGAATTTCGGGGCGATCCGGGTCGCAAGCAGCCAGGCTGAAAATTGACTGAAAAATGCCCGAGTTACCGGGGATACTCACAGGGTACGTTAGCTTGCATATATAACTCCATGATGTTACTTTAAATGCCCCGTCTAATAACGATCATCAGGGTGGGCGCCTTGGGCAGCTTGTCTCTCCGCGCATGGATCTTTGCAGGCGTACTGCTGAGCCTGAGTGCAGCGTCGCACGCTGCTGGACTCGGTCAGCTCAACGTGCTTTCTGCGCTCGGTGAGCCGTTCCGGGCCGAGATCGACGTCATTGCCAAGAAAAGTGAACTCGGCTCTTTGTCCGTGCAAATGGCGACACCGGCCGCATTCCAGAATGCCGGTCTCAGCTACACGGGCGACATAGCCGCCATGCGGGTGACGCTCGACAAGCGCGACAGTGGAGAGCCGTTTGTCGCTATTACGTCGACCGAGTCGCTGAACGAACCCTTCATCGATCTGCTCGTCGAGTTGTCGTGGGCCGCGGGCCGTATCACCCGCCAGTTCACGGCGCTGCTCGACCCGCCGTTCATCGTTGCGGAGCGCGAGCGCCAGGCAGCGGAGCGCGCGCGACGCGAAGCGGAAGTGCGTGCCGCGCCGACACAGCCTGCGCCGCAACCGGAACCGCTTCCTGAAGCGATTGCGGAAGCCCCGGTCTCCGAGCCCGTTCCGGCATCGGAACCGCCGGCAACGGACCTGATATCCGAGCCGGAAACACCGGAAACAGCGGCGATGCCCGAACCGCTGGGGCCGGTGGAGACGATCGGCGGCACTGCGCCGACACTGTTTTCAGCCGAACCTTCCTTCTCATCCGCACCGACTGCCGACAGCTACGGTCCGGTGAAACGGGGCGACACGCTCTATGAGATCGCCCGCGATAACAAGCGCGCGGAGCTGACCATCGAGCAGATGCTCGTGTTGTTGTTCAGGAACAATCCGGAAGCGTTTATCGGGCAGAACATGAACCGGATGCGAACCGGAAAGATTCTGCGCTTGCCGGATGCATCCCAATTCGGTGCGGTTTCGCCCGCAGATGCGCGCCGTGAAGTCCGGGTTCAGGCGGCCGATTGGAACGCGTACCGGGAGAGACTGGCGGCAGCCGCGGCGCAGGAAGCACCCTCCGCGGAGCCGGCCGAACAAATGGCCAAGGGCCAGATCGCTCCCAGGGTTGAGGACAAGGCGCCGGATGCGCAGCAACCCAAAGAAGTCGTAAAGCTTTCGAAGGGCGAGCCTGCATCGGGTGACGCCCCGGGCGCCGGGCAAACTGCGGGCACCCGCGCCATGGAGGAGGAACTCGTCGCGCGCGAGAAGGCGCTAACGGACGCTAATACCCGCATCGCCAGGCTCGAAAAGACCATAAAGGACCTGCAGGCGCTGGTCGAGGTCAAGAGTCAGGGCATGGCTGACCTGCAGCAGCAGGCTGGCGAGCCCAGCGCGCCAGAGGCGCCGACTCCCGAAGACAAGGCACTTGCTGCGCCTGCTGCGGAACAGACGCCGCCGGCGCGGACCGAGTCCGCACCGCCTGCGCCCGCAAGAGAAACGGCGCCCTCGCCCGCGGCTCCCGCGCAGCAGGCGCGCCCGCGGCCGGCCCCGCCGCCGCCACCCCCGCCAAGCCTCCTCGATCAGGTGCTCGAACAACCCTTGTATCTCGCGGGTCTGGCGCTTGGCGTACTGGTAATCGGGCTGCTGGCATTGCGCGTGGTCAAGCGTCGGCGCGAAGCCAAGGGCGAAGTCGCCGAAGAGGTTGCGCCTGCGGCTTCTGCGGGAGGTGCCGCTGCATTTTCTCCGACCGAAACCGATGTCGGACTGTCATCGGAAAGATCGCGTGACATTGCAGAAGAGGTCGACCCGCTGGAAGAGGCTGAAATCTTCCTCGCCTACGGTCGGGACGCGCAAGCCGAGGAGTTGCTCAAGGAAGCGCTCACGGTGCATCCCAACCGTCATGAGATCCATCTGAAGCTTCTCGAGATCTATGCCAAGCGCAAGGACGCGCGTGCTTTCGAGGGTGCGGCAAATCAGCTGGAGAAAGCCACCGGCGGCAAGGGCGATTTGTGGGATCGGGTGGTGGCGCTCGGTTATCAGGTCAGTCCGGACAATCCGCGGTATGCCGCCGGACGCACGGAGGGCGATGAAGCGCCGGAGGCCGCGTCTGAAACCGAACGTCTGGACCTGGACATCGGTCTGGGAGGCGACGCGGAATCCACGACGGCGACCGACATCGATCTCGGTGAAGCCGGCGAGTTCGATCGAACCCAGATCATGTCCGCGCCACCCGCCGAGGAGGACAGCGAGCCGGCCTTCGGGCGTACGACCCAGTCGCCGGCAATGGACTTCGAAGCCGACGCGCCTGCAGCCGAACCGTCGGAATCGGCCTCGGACGCTGACGAAGCGGGAGCAAAGAACGCCAACGCCATCGATTTCGATTTCGACGTAAGCAAGCTGTCAGCCGGCGAACCGGAAGCGGGGCCAGAGCCTGAACAGGAGGCGAAGTCGGATAATGGTCTCGATTTCGACATCGGCACGCTTTCCCTGGACACGGGGTCGGGCGAAGAAGAGGAGCCGCAATCGACCGACACGATGCCGAGCATCGACCTGTCGAATATCAGCCTCGATATGGACAGTGCCACCACCAGCCCGACGAGCCCGGTCGGCAAGGACGAGAAATGGTATGAGGTGCAGACGAAGTTCGATCTTGCCAAGGCGTACCAGGAGATGGGCGACAAGGACGGCGCGCGCGAGATCCTGAGGGAAGTGATCGCCGAAGGGGACGCAGAGCAGAAAGCGGCCGCCCAGGAAGTGCTGTCCTCCCTCGAGTAGAAAACTTCTTGCGACTGGACGGGCGTGTGCTGCGACAGGCAAGCGGCACGCGCCTTTTGTTTTTCGGGTAACCGTTTGAATGAGAATCGCGCTCGGGCTTGAATACGATGGCGCTGCATTCTGCGGCTGGCAGACTCAGCCGGACCGTTGCAGCGTGCAGGATGCGCTCGAGTCCGCGCTCGGGCAGATCGCAACGCAGCCGATCGATACCACCTGCGCGGGGCGCACCGATGCAGGCGTACACGCGCTCTCGCAGATCGTGCATTTCGACACCGAGATGGCGCGCCCGCACACTGCGTGGACGCGCGGTGTGAACGCGCTGTTACCGGAGAGCGTAAGCGTGCTTTGGGCCAGGCAGGTCGATATGGCGTTCCATGCCAGGTATTCCGCCATATCCAGACGCTATGTCTACTATCTCCTGGACCGTCCGCAACGCCCGGGACTGCTGAACGGGCGCGTCGGCTGGTTTCATTTTCGGCTCGACATCGATCGTATGAGCGAGGCGGCCGCCTTCCTGATCGGAGAGCATGATTTCAGTGCCTTCCGTGCGGCAGAGTGCCAGGCAAAGACCGCGGTGCGAACCTTGCATTTCGTTGCGATCTCCCGGCGAGAGAATCTGGTGCGCCTCGAGTTTTCGGCCAACGCGTTTCTACATCACATGGTGCGCAATATCGTCGGCTCGCTCGTCTACGTCGGGTGCGGACGCCAGCCGGCGCAATGGATGCGTGAACTGCTGCTGTCGCGCGACCGCAATGCGGCGGCGCCGACATTCTCCCCGGCCGGACTCTATTTTGCGGCAGTAGAATACGATCGTGATTGGGGCCTGCCGCCGGAATCAGGCACCACCGAGTTCGAGGAAGCGCTTTTCGGCGCGGTCTGAATGTTCCAGTGGCGATTGCTGTAAAGATCTGCGGGATAACGCGTGAACAGGATGCGCTGGCAGCTGCGCAGGCCGGCGCGCATGCTGTGGGAATGGTGTTCCATGCGCGCAGCGCGCGCGCGATCGAGGTGGAGACCGCCCGTCGCATCGTGAGCGTGCTGCCGGCGTTCGTCACTCCGGTCGCGTTGTTTGTCGATCCGACAGCAGCCGAAGTGGAGCGCGTAATCGAAGAAGGACGTCCGCAGCTTCTCCAGTTTCACGGCGAGGAATCTCCGGATTTCTGCCGCCAGTTCGGCATGCCCTATGTAAAGGCCGTCAGGGTCCGGCTTGGGGTGGATTTGCTACAATACGCGCGCCTTTATGCCGATGCGAAAGGCCTTCTTCTCGACGCGTTCGTCAAAGGCAGCCATGGCGGCACCGGCGCTGCATTCGACTGGGATCTGATCCCTCAGAACGTGCCATTGCCGGTCGTTCTTGCCGGCGGGTTGACCCCGGAAAACGTTGCACAGGCAGTGCAAAAGGTAAGGCCCTGGGCGGTGGATGTCAGCAGCGGAGTCGAAGCGGCCAAGGGCATAAAAGACGCGGCGAAAATTGCCGCCTTCATCCGAGGAGCGAGAGATGCAGATGTATGACGCCCTCAAGGCGTACAACCTACCGGACGGCCACGGACATTTCGGTCCCTATGGCGGCGTATTCGTGGCGGAAACACTGGTGCATGCGCTCGACGATCTGCGCACACAGTATGAGCGCCTGCGCAACGATCCGGATTTCCTCGCCGAATTTCACTCGGAACTGAAACACTACGTCGGGCGGCCAAGCCCTGTTTACCACGCGACCCATTTGTCGCGGAAGATCGGTGGCGCGCAGATCTGGCTCAAGCGCGAGGACTTGAACCACACCGGCGCGCACAAGATCAACAATACGGTCGGCCAGGCCCTGCTTGCGCGGCACATGGGCAAAAAGCGCGTGATCGCCGAGACCGGCGCCGGGCAGCACGGCGTGGCGTCGGCGACGGTCGCGGCGCGATACGGAATGGAATGCGTCGTCTACATGGGCTCGGAAGACGTCAGACGCCAGGCCATGAACGTGTACCGCATGAAGCTTCTGGGCGCCAGCGTGGTGCCGGTTGAAAGCGGATCGAAAACCCTGAAGGATGCGCTGAACGAAGCGATGCGCGACTGGGTAACGAATGTCGATGGCACTTTTTACATCATCGGCACAGTTGCCGGGCCGCATCCCTACCCGATGATGGTGCGGGATTTCAATTCCGTGGTCGGCCGTGAACTGCGCGAACAGATGCCGGAGGAGATCGGCCGCCAGCCGGATGCGATCATCGCCTGCGTCGGCGGCGGTTCGAATGCAATTGGTGCGTTCTATCCCTATATCGAGGACAAGTCGGTGCGCCTGATCGGTGTCGAGGCTGCCGGGTTGGGGCTCGCCTCCGGCCACCATGCCGCGCCCCTGTGCGCGGGCAAGCCCGGGGTCCTGCATGGCAACCGCACTTACCTGATGCAGGATGACAACGGGCAGATCATCGAAACCCACTCGATCTCGGCGGGCCTCGATTATCCCGGGGTGGGTCCCGAACACGCCTGGCTCAAGGACAGCGGCCGGGCGGAGTATGTCTCCGCTACCGATGACGAAGCGCTGAATGCCTTCCATACGCTGACCCGATGCGAAGGCATCATGCCGGCACTTGAATCCGCCCACGCGGTGGCGCATGCAATGAAGATCGCGGCACAGATGCACAAGGACGAGGTGCTGCTGGTCAACCTCTCCGGCCGCGGCGACAAGGATATGCACACCGTGGCGCAGGCGTCGGGAATCGATCTCTAGGACAAGGATGAGGGCGGAAGCATGAAGGATGAAGCGAAAGCAGGACACGCAACCGGGGCGGAGCCGAGCCTGGACTTCATCCTTCCGCCTTCATGCTTCATCCTTGCATAAAACCATGTCCCGCATTGCTTCCACCTTCGAGAGACTCAAGTCGCAAGGCCACAAGGCGCTGATTCCGTTCGTAACCGCGGGCGACCCGGCGCCGGACATGACGGTGCCGATCATGCACGCGCTGGTGGCCGGCGGCGCGGATGTCATCGAGCTGGGCGTACCCTTCTCCGATCCGATGGCGGACGGCCCAACCATCCAGCGTTCCAGCGAGCGGGCGCTGAAACACGGCGTCGGGCTGAAGGATGTGCTGCGATTCGTCGCCGGGTTTCGCCAGAAGGACACCGTCACCCCGGTCGTGCTGATGGGTTATGCAAACCCGATCGAAGCCATGGGCCACGCAGTCTTCGCGCAGCAGGCGAGCGATGCAGGCGTGGATGGCGTGCTGGTGGTGGACTATCCGCCGGAGGAAAGCGTGGCGTTGACGCAGGAACTCAAGCCGCGCGGCATCGATTCGATATTTTTGCTGGCGCCGACTTCCGTGGAAACTCGCATGGACGACGTGGCGCGAGTGGCGAGCGGATACGTCTATTATGTTTCGCTCAAGGGCGTCACCGGCGCCGCCAGCCTGGATCTGAAAGAGGTGGCCGCGAGGATTCCCCAGATACGCGCGCACGTGAACCTGCCCATCGGTGTCGGTTTTGGCATCCGCGACGCGGCCACGGCAAAGGCGATCGCGGCCGTATCCGACGCGGTGGTCATCGGGAGCTGGCTGGTGCAGGAAATCGAGAAGTCGCCGGCGGCAGACGTGCTGAACAATATAACCATGCTGCTTGGCGGTGTCCGTCGTGCGATGGACGGTGTCGCCTAGAGCGCAAGGCCGAGGCAAACATGAGCTGGCTGCAGAAACTGCTTCCACCGAAAATCAAGCGGGCCGTAGGCTCGAGCAGGAAGGCAGTGCCCGAGGGGCTCTGGAGCAAGTGCGCCATCTGTGAAACCGTTCTGTACCGCGCGGATCTCGAAAAGAACCTCAACGTCTGTCCGAAGTGCAATCACCATAACCGCCTGACGGCTCGCGAGCGCCTCGACTTCACGCTGGATGCAGAAGGTCGCTACGAGATCGGCGCCGAAGTCGAGCCGGTCGATTTTCTCAAGTTCGTCGACAGCAAACGCTACACCGAGCGACTTGCGGAGGCTGCGGCAGAGACCGGAGAAGAAGACGCGCTGGTGGTCATGCAAGGGGCGATCAAGACGGTGCCGGTGGTAGTTGCCGCGTTCGAGTTTCGCTTCCTGGGCGGCTCGATGGGTTCGGTCGTCGGCGAGCGATTCGTGCGGGGCGTGCAGGTCTGTTGCGAACAGAATCTGCCGTTCGTGTGTTTCTCGGCGAGCGGGGGCGCGCGCATGCAGGAAGGCCTGATGTCACTCATGCAGATGGCAAAAACCACCGCAGCGCTAACCCAGCTTTCCCGGGCCCGCCTGCCGTTCATATCGGTGCTCACCGATCCAACCATGGGCGGTGTGTCGGCCAGTTTTGCGCTGATCGGCGACGTGGTCATCGCCGAGCCGGGCGCGCTGATCGGCTTCGCCGGTCCGCGCGTAATCGAGCAGACCGTGCGTCAGACTCTGCCCGAAGGGTTCCAGCGCGCCGAGTTTCTGCTCGAACATGGCGCCGTCGATATGATCGTCGATCGCAGGCAGTTGCGCGACCGGCTGGTCAATCTGATCACACAGCTGATGCGCGTGCCTGCCGTCTGAACCACTCGTCCAGCAGCTGCCAGACGATCTACGATCCATATCATCCCAAGCGATTGGCGCAGACAACACTTGAAGACTGGCTCGCCAGAATCGAAAGACTGCACCCGAAGAGTGTGGATCTCGGTCTGGACCGGGTTGCCGTTGTACGCGACGCCGCCGGCCTGGCGGCAGATTTCCCGATTATTGCCGTCGCCGGCACCAACGGTAAGGGTTCCACCTGTGCATTGCTGGAAGCGATGTTTACCCGTGCAGGGTTCCGGGTGGGCGTGTATACCTCGCCGCACCTGCTTGCATTCAACGAGCGTGTGCGAATCGGCGGCATGAACGCGGCGAATGGCGCGTTGTGCCAGGCATTCGAGCGCATCGAGGCCGCGCGCGGGCCGATATCGTTGACTTACTTCGAGTTCGCGACACTGGCAGCGATCGATCTGTTTCAGAGGGCTCCGGTGGATGCCGCGGTGCTCGAGGTGGGGCTTGGCGGCAGGCTGGACGCGGTGAATGCGTTCGATGCGGATTGCGCTGTCGTGACGTCGGTTGACTTCGACCACATGGACTATCTCGGGCCTGACCGGGAATCGATCGGACGCGAGAAGGCGGGCATCTTTCGCGCCGGCAAACCGGCCGTCTGCGCGGACGAGAGTCCGCCGCGGTCAATGCTCGACTACGCGAACAGCCTTGGCGCCGAGCTGAGACTTGCCGGGCGAGACTACGGCTTTGTCGACGAAGGCAGTCAATGGCACTTCTGGAGTGCGGCAGGCCGAAGGGCCGGCCTGCCTCATCCGGCTTTACGGGGAAGATTTCAACTGGCCAATGCCGCTGCCGCGATCGCCGCGATCGAGGCCATGCACCATCGCCTGCCGGTGGACATGGGAGCGATCCGCCAGGGACTGGTCGGGGTCGAACTGACTGGCCGCTTCCAGGTGCTGCCGGGAAAGCCGACGGTGGTGCTGGACGTTGCACACAACCCGCAGTCCGCACGGACGCTTGCCGCAAGCCTGGAAGAGATGCCGCACAGCGGGCGGACGCTCGCAGTGTTCGCCATGCTCGCGGACAAGGACATCGCCGGCGTGGTTGCCGCGCTTCGGCCCACGGTGTCGCAGTGGTTCATCGGTTCGCTCGATGTGCCCCGCGGGGCCTCCGCCGAGACGGTGCGAAGCGCCCTCGGCGAAGCGGCGGCCGACGCCCGGGTATTTGCCGACCCTGCACTGGCATACACTGCGGCGAGGGAAACTGCGGCCGGGAATGATAGAATTCTCGTGTTCGGATCGTTCTATACGGTGAGCGCAGTTCTCCGGGCGATGCAGTCTGCGTAACACGCTCACGCGAAAATGGCGAAAACGACGAAAGCATTCAGCGACGACGAGCTTCAGCTCAAGAAACGCGCACGAAGGCGGCTGGTGGGAGCCATAGCACTGGTGCTCGCGGTGGTCGTATTCCTGCCCATGATCCTCGACAACGAGCCCAAGCCGCTCAGCGAGGATATCGCCATCAACATCCCTCCGATTCCCCAGCCCGACGCCGGGGAGCCTCTGCCTGCGCCAGAGCCGGAGCCTTCGCCACCGCCGGTCGCCGAGCCGCCTGCGAGTGCGCCTGCGCCCAAGACGGAGACGCAGGCGCCGAGCGTCAGGCCCGCTCCGACTCAGCCGGCGGTACGCGAGGGCTACGTGGTACAGCTGGGGGCATTCTCCAATCCCGCGAACGCCCGACAGCTGCTGGAAAAGTTGCGCGAGAATCGGTTCAGCGCCTATACCGAAGTTGTCAGGACGCCCAATGGCGAACGCACGCGTGTCCGGGTCGGCCCGTTCCCTTCGCGCGATGCGGCAGAGCAGTCGCGGGAGCGGCTGCGTGCGAGAAAGCTGGTAATCGGTGAAGCCACGATCGTGCAGCTCGGCGACTGATGCCGGACTCCGGCACAGCCGTGCGCCGATCGGCAGAATGAGATTCTCCGGGCTCGTCCGGGGGGCGCAGACCGGATGACCGTATTCGACTACGTGCTGCTGCTGATTCTGGGCGTTTCGGTCACCATCAGCGTAGTACGCGGTCTGGTTCGAGAGGTGCTGTCGCTGGCCTCGTGGATAGGCGCTTTTCTGGTGGCCAAGTACGGCGCGCCAGTGGTGGCGAGCTGGTTGCCGGACGCAGTTTCACACCCGAATGTGCGGCTCGGGTTCGGGTTCGTGCTGGTACTGGTGGCGACGGTGTTGCTGTTCAGCCTGCTGTCGCTGCAGGTCGCGAAGCTGGTCAAGCTCACCGGACTCACCGGTACCGACCGCACGCTGGGCGCGCTGTTCGGACTTGCGAGGGGTTTTCTGATCGCGATGATCGCGGTGCTGTTCGGGGGATTGACGCCATTGCCGCAGGAAAGATATTGGCGCGAGGCGATGTTCAGCGTGCCGTTGCAGAGAGCTGCGCTATGGATCGGGCCGGTATTGCCCGACGACATTCGTGACCGTATCAGCTTCGAGAGAGGGCAGGATTGAACTATACTTTTGCCGCGCTACACAAAACTGCCGTGCTGCTGCGGCCGGGTCAGGAGGCCTGAGGCATGTGTGGAATCATCGGCGTCGTCTCGAGATCGCCGGCCAACCAGTTGCTCTATGACGGGCTGCTGATCCTGCAGCATCGGGGGCAGGACGCGGCAGGCATCGTCACTGCCGACGGCAGCCAGTTCCAGATGCACAAGGGCGGAGGGTTGGTGCGCGACGTGTTTCGCACCCGCGACATGCGCCACCTGGTCGGCAACATCGGTATCGGGCACTGCCGCTACCCGACCGCCGGCTCGGCCGCGTCGTTTGCCGAAGCGCAACCGCTGTACGTGAACTCCCCGTTCGGCGTGGTGCTCGGCCACAACGGCAATCTCACCAACTCGGATCAGCTCAAGCGCGAACTCTTCCGGCAGGACCTGCGTCACGTCAACACCAGCTCCGACTCGGAAGTGCTTCTGAACGTGCTTGCGCACGAGCTCCAGGAGGCAGCCACTGGCTACCAGCTCGACCCGCAGACGATTTTCGAGGCGGTGGCTGGTGTGCACCGGCGTTGCCGCGGCGCCTACGCGGTCGTGGCCATGATCGCCGGCTACGGCCTGCTGGCATTCCGCGACCCCTACGGTATCCGCCCGCTGGTAGTGGGCGTGTCGAAGACCGAACAGGGGCAGGAGTACATGGTGGCGTCGGAGAGCGTGGCGCTCAGCGCGATGGGTTTCGACCTGGTGCGCGACGTCGAGCCGGGTGAGGCGATCTTTGTGGA
The DNA here is from genome assembly GCA_040880425.1 of Burkholderiales bacterium. Lineage (GTDB taxonomy): Bacteria > Pseudomonadota > Gammaproteobacteria > Burkholderiales > Eutrophovitaceae > DATKEK01. The sequence goes on from JBBDIL010000027.1 coordinate 78,285, forward strand.
CTATGACGGCAACTTCTACAGCCGTCAGTGTGCTGCCAGTCCGCAGCAGTTCCCGTGCATTTTCGAGTATGTCTATCTGGCGCGACCGGACTCGGTGATCGACGGGATTTCGGTCTACGAGTCGCGCATGCGCATGGGGCGCAGTCTGGCCGAAAAGATCAAACGCGACCATGCCGGACTTGGTATCGATGTGGTGATTCCGATTCCGGATTCCAGCCGCCCGTCTGCGATGGACCTGGCCGACCGGCTCGGCGTGGCATACCGGGAGGGATTCATCAAGAACCGTTATATCGGCCGCACTTTCATCATGCCGGGCCAGGAAGTACGCAGGAAATCCGTACGGCAGAAACTGAACGCCATCGACACCGAGTTCCGCGGCAAAAACGTGCTGCTGGTTGACGATTCGATCGTGCGCGGCACCACCAGCCGTGAGATCGTGCAGATGGCGCGCGACGCCGGTGCGCGCAAGGTGTTCTTCGCTTCCGCTGCGCCGCCCGTGCGCTATCCGAACGTGTACGGCATCGACATGCCGACATCGAAGGAACTGATCGCCTTCGGCCGTACAGATGCGGAAATCTCCCGCGAGATTGGCGCAGACCGGCTGATCTACCAGGACCTGGACGATCTGGTCGAGGCTTGCCGGTCAGTCAATCCTGCGATTCAGCATTTCGAGACTTCATGTTTCACCGGGATCTACGTCACCGGGGATATCACGCCGGAGTACCTGGCCGATGTCGAAGCCCAGCGCAACGACGGCGAACTGCGCCGCCAGCAGGCGGCAAGCACGCAGCTCGACTTGAACCTCGCCACCAGCGACTGATTCCGATCCCCCGGCAGGTTGACAGCAGTGTCGGCCGGGAGTAGCTTCTGTTCCGCGCCGATTTGATGAACAGCTTGCGGGCGCGTTAGAAATCCAGCTAAAGCGCGTCGGTCATCGAACCCGCTTTGCGAAAGCTGAGCGGGTTTTTTGTTTTCCGGACGGAGGTAGCCGGCCGGGACGGGGCATTTGAAGAGGTCGGAGATGCGTTGGGACGAACTGGAAATGGAAACGCTGGCGGTGCGTGCGGGTATACACCGCAGCCAATTCGGCGAGCACTCGGAGGCGTTGTATTTGACTTCGAGTTTCGTGTTTCGCGATGCCGCCGAGGCGGCGCGCCGCTTCCTCGGCGAGGAAGACGGCATGGTCTATTCACGTTACACCAACCCGACGGTCGCCGCATTGCAGGAAAGACTGGCGGCGATGGAGCGGGCAGAGTGCTGTTTCGCCACTGCGTCGGGAATGTCGGCGATCCTCGCCTGCGTCATGGGACTGATGAAGAGCGGCGACCATGTGGTTGCCTCGCACAGCCTTTTCGGCGCCACCGTGCAGCTCTTCAACGGCATCCTCAAGCGTTTTGGCGTGGAGGTGAGCTGGGTTGCTTCCACCGATGCCGCAGCCTGGGAAGCGGCGATCCGGCCGTCCACCCGCATGTTGTTCCTGGAGACGCCCTCCAATCCGATGACCGAAGTCTTTGACATTGCCGCACTCGCGGATGTCGCGCATCGGCATGGCGCCCTGCTCGCAGTCGACAACTGCTTCTGCACGCCGATCCTGCAAAGGCCGCTGGAACTCGGCGCCGACATCGTCATTCATTCGGCGACCAAGTATCTCGATGGCCAGGGCAGGGTGCTGGGCGGTGCCGTGCTCGGGCGCAAGGACTTGCTGTTCGAAGGACTGAACGGATTCCTGCGCAGCGCCGGCCCGGCGCTTTCGCCGTTCAATGCCTGGGTGATTCTGAAGGGGCTGGAGACCCTGAAACTGCGCATGGACGCGCATTGCCGGTCCGCGCTGGAGATCGCGACCTGGTTGCAGGCGCATCCAAAGATCGAGCGTGTCTACTATCCAGGCCTTTCGTCGCATCCGCAACACGCGCTCGCTGCCCGTCAGCAGAGCGCCGGCGGCGGCGTCGTGTCATTTGTCGTCAAAGGCGGGCGCGAGGCCGCATGGAAGGTCATCGATTCCACCCAACTGGTTTCGATTACCGCCAATCTCGGCGACGCCAAGACTACCATCACGCACCCTGCAAGCACGACTCACGGACGGCTCGCACCGGAACTGCGTCAGGCCGCGGGCATCGTCGAGGGTCTGGTCAGGGTTGCGGTGGGACTTGAAGCGCTTTCTGACATTCAGTCCGATCTGGCGCGAGGGCTCGCGAAGATCTAGGGAAGTTTCTCGCTGCGGCAGCCGTCAGCATCGCAGGCAAGGTAACTGCGATGCTCATACCAGTCGGCCAGCACCCAGCGTTCGCAGGTGCGGCCGTCGACGACATGCTCATGTCGTGCGGGCCGATGCGTGTGCCCGTGGATCAGCCGCGGGTAACGGTGCCTGCGCAAGGTTTCTTCGACCGTGGCAGGGGCCACGTCCATGATGGCTTCCTGTTTGGCCTGCTTCGCCTGCTCGCTCTCGCCGCGTACTGCTCGTGCGGCCGCGATACGCTCCTCCAGCGGCTTCGCGAGGAACCCGGCCTGCCACTGCGGGTCCCGCACCATCTGGCGGAAGCGCTGATACTCGACGTCATCCGTGCACAGCGTGTCGCCGTGCATAAGCAATGTGGGTGTTCCGTAAAGGTCGACCAGCGTCGGATCCTGAAGCGGTTGCATCCCGCTCTCGCGTGCAAATCGTTCGCCGATCAGAAAGTCGCGGTTGCCATGCATAAAGAAGATCTGCGTGCCGTGACTGTGAAGCCGCGCGAAGGCGTCCACCACTTGCCGGTGAAAAGGCAGGGCAAGGGTGTCGTCACCGATCCAATAATCGAACAGGTCGCCCAGGACATACAGGCGTTCCGCGGAGACGGCGGTGTCGGCCAGGAACCGCAGCAGCGCATCGGTTGCCGGCGGTCTGTCGGGTGAAAGATGCAGGTCGGAAATGAAGAATGCCGGTCGCAAGTGAATCAGCTCTGCTCTGACTTTCCGAATGCGCCTGGATCTCGCCAGACTGCGTTCAGGCCGAAACTTTCTCGGCGCGCGTGATTACCACGTCTTCCACCGGCACGTCCTGGTGAAAGCCGCTGGATCCTGTGCGCACGCTTTTGATCTTGTCGACAACATCCTGGCCCTCGACCACCTTGCCGAAAACGCAGTAGCCCCAGCCCTGCGGATTCGGCGCGGTGTGGTTCAGAAAGCCGTTGTCGGCGACATTGATGAAGAACTGCGCCGTGGCTGAGTGCGGATCCGAGGTTCGCGCCATTGCGATCGTGTAGGCGGCATTCTTCAATCCGTTGTCTGCTTCGTTACGGATGGATTCGCCCGTCGGTTTCTCCTTCATTCCCGGCTCGAACCCGCCGCCCTGTAACATGAACCCGTCGATGACGCGGTGGAAAATAGTGCCGTCGTAAAAACCCTTGCCGACGTAATGCAAGAAATTCTTCACCGTTTCCGGCGCATTTGTCTGGTCAAGTTCGAGAACCATGTTGCCGAGGGAAGTCTGTAACAAGACGCGTTCGGTCATTCGGCAGCCTCCATGACTCGCGCCGACTGGATGACGATATCTTCCTGCGGCACGTCCTTTGGGAACGGACCGCCCGCGCCGGTGCGCGCGGCGGCGATCTTCTCCACGACATTCATGCCTTCGACTACCTTGCCAAACACGCAGTAGCCGAAACCGCGTGCGGTCGGCGCGGTATGGTCGAGAAATGCGTTGTCGGCCACGTTGATGAAAAACTGTGCAGTGGCGGAATGCGGGTTCGGGGTGCGCGCCATGGCGATGGTGCCGATCCGGTTCCTGAGTCCGTTCGTCGCTTCGTTCTGGATCGGCTCCCGGGGGTCCTTCTGTTCGAATCTCTGCGTGAATCCGCCTCCCTGCACCATGAAGCCAGGGATGACACGATGAAATATCGTGCCGTCGTAAAAACCGTCATTAACGTACTGGAGAAAATTCTCGACGGTGTTCGGTGCCTGCTCGGGATACAGTTCCAGTGTGATGGCGCCAAGGCTGGTGGTGAGTTCCACCCGCGGGTTCGCGGCATGTGCATTCATCGCCATCAGCAGGACGCAGGCCGCGGCAATCAGATACTTCATCGGGTTTCCTTTTTTCTAAGCGTGATTCTCTTGCAAGGACGCGCCTCTGTCAGGCGGCGCCCTCGTAAACGATACGCCAGCGGTTGTCGTTCTCGCGGATCCAGTACTGGCGTTTTTTCATGGTGTTGCTCAGGTTGCTGCTCGCATAGTCCTGTTTGAAGGTCACTACCGCAAGGTTCTCTTCGCCGGGATAAAGCATCATCGACAATTCGTCCACGCCGACCTTGATCCATGATTTCGCGGCATTGACTTGGCGTTTGTGCGCTGACCATTCCGCGAAGTTCGTGTGTCCGGCAGAGAAGCTTCTCGAGTAATGTTTCAGATAGGTTTCGGTATTCAGGCTTTCCCAGTCCTTGCGCCAGCGGTCGACATGCGCCAGCAGTTCCTGTCGCTGTGCCGCAACTTCTTGCGGCTTTGCCCAGGACATCGACTCCGAGATCAGCACGGGTGTACTGCCAAGGTCGAGATACTGGGAGAGCGCGACCAGGTCCTCGTTCGACAGCACCACGCAGCCGTCACTCGCGCGTGGCGCACGGCTATAGGTGTCGCGCGGCGTTCCATGCAGCCAGATTCCGTATCCGTCGCGCCGTTGCCTGCGATCCCACTCGTTGGGATAGTTGATCGGGAACGCTCCGCTGCCGTAAAAGTCGGTAAGCCGTTCCTGGGGCATCCGGCTGGTCACGTGATACACGCCGACCGGCGTCTTCCTGTCGCCTTCCCGCTGTTTGGCAATGCCGTTGCGTCCGATGCTGATGTAGTAGTCGGCGACATAATGCAGCGTGCCTTGCCTGTTCTCGAATACGAACAGGGTCGACTTGGAAGTGTCGATGGCCAACGCATAGCGGCTGTCTGCCGGCGGCTGCAGGAAATGGCGCGGCGCGAGATCTTCTGTCGGCTGAAACGATGAACGGGCGAGTCTGGCGAGGGCCTCGTCACGGAAATCCGCGAGATGATCCAGGGATGCGCCGGGCGCTGCGCCCACAGTCTGGATCGGCCGCGCCCGCGCGAGCAACAGGTCGCCCCGGATCAGCTGCGCCAGCCGGAAGTTCGGCTCCACTGCCAGAATGCTGTCAATGTTTTCGAGTGCCGTCGCAATGCGGTTCTCGCTGATATTGACCAGGGCCTGGACCAGCATGGCTTCAGGCGGCGCCAGACGGCGTTCGATCTGGGCGCGTGTAGGCAGGAAAGTGATCGACCACGCATAGGAAGCGGCGGCAAGCGCAATGACCACTAGGGCCTGGAACAGCGGTTGCCGGAAGCCGGCCTGCTGATGTCTTGATCGCATGTGCTGGACTATCGGCCGATCGTTTCGCGCCGGATCAGCCAGCGGTTGTTCACGCGCGACATGATCAACGTCTTCACATCGGTGCTGGTGAGAATATTCGACTTGTAAGTCTGTCTGAAAACGACCGTGGCCCTGTCGTCGCTTTCGAAGGAAACGTCCGGCGAAGCCACCGTGACTTCTATCCACTCTGGCGCGGAGACACGCTCCCGGCGCAAGTTTGCCCACGCCTCACGGTTCTCCCCGCGCGGAGTCTGAAAATCCGGGGCGTAGCTTGCGAGATAGGCGTTCACGTCCTGTCTTGACCACGCGCGTGCCCAGTTGTCGACCGCCGCCAGTACGTCAGCGGATCGATCGGCGGGGCGCTCGGCAACCGGGGCGGGTTCCGGGGCCGCCGGTTTCGCGGCTGGCGCCGCCACTGGCGCGGCGGCGGGCGCTGCAACCGGCGCGGGTTCCGGCGTGCTCGAGAACAGTTCGCGGATCAGCGAAAGTTTGGTCTGCGCTGTCGTGCTGCTGCGATCGAGCTGCAACGCCTTGTCATAGGCTTCGCTCGCCATCTTTGCGTATACGTCGCCCAGGTTCTCGTGGGCGATGGCATAACTCGGATGTGTACGAATGGCCATCTCCAACGCCCGTTGCGCTTCGGCGTAGTGGCCTTGTGCGGCGTGCAGAACCGCAAGGTTGTTGTACGGTTCGGGCAGTTCCGGGTAGTCGGCAGTCAGGGCAGTGAATACGCGGATCGCCTCTTGTGGCTTGTCCTGCTCGGTCAGGATCAGACCTTTGAGGAATCGGGAGCGGGCATCCTTCGGATTGCCCACGAGCACTGCGTCGACTTTCGTCATCGCCGCACTGAGCCGCCCCTGTTTGAACAGTTGCGCGGCTTCCTGATAGTCATCGGCCCGGGCCGCGCTGAGCGCGACGAACAGCGAGAGTGCGACCGCGAGTGCTGCGCTAAGACGTGACGGTTTCATCTGCTATACTTCGCCTCAAGTAGTAACGGTATGCTATTGATAAATAATAATTGATTCTACCAACAAGTGCCGGTCGGCGACAATCTCTATGTAATGCCCTGCCGGCCTGCCCGATTGCCCCTGCCTGTACGCGTTCCGTCCACTCGCCAAGTGCATCCGGTAATCTGAAGCTCGCCCCGAAATCCCGGATACCAAGCCAGATGTTGAAGCTCCACAACTCCCTTACGCGTACCAAGGAGGTCTTCGTACCGATACATCCCGGCACGGTCGGCATGTACGTCTGCGGGATGACGGTCTACGACTACTGCCATCTCGGGCATGCGCGGGTGATGGTTGTTTTCGACATGATCAAGCGCTGGTTGTCGGAAAGCGGATACCGGGTGAACTACGTGCGCAACATCACGGACATCGACGACAAGATAATCCGGCGTGCCGCCGAGAACGACGAATCCATCGATACGCTGACCACGCGCTTTATCCGCGCGATGCAGGAAGACGCCGCTGCGCTGGGTGTGCTGGCTCCGGATCACGAACCCAGGGCCACCGGCAACGTGCCGCAGATGCTTGCTTTGATCGAAACCCTCATCCGAAAAGGCATTGCCTATCAGGCGGACAACGGGGACGTATTCTACTCGGTGCATCGCTTCCCCGGCTATGGGAAGCTCTCGGGCAAGTCGCTGGACGAATTGCGTGCAGGCGAGCGTGTGGAAGTCGACCGCAACAAGCGCGACCCCCTGGACTTCGTATTGTGGAAGGCGGCCAAACCAGGCGATCCGGCGTGGGACTCGCCGTGGGGCAAAGGACGTCCCGGCTGGCATATCGAGTGTTCGGCAATGAGCGAGCGCTTTCTCGGCGAGCAGTTCGATATTCACGGCGGCGGACAGGACCTGCAGTTTCCCCACCACGAGAACGAGATCGCGCAGTCCGAGGGTGCGCATGGCCATGCCTTCGTGAATTACTGGATGCACAATGGCTTCGTGCGGGTGGACGATGAGAAGATGTCGAAGTCGCTCGGCAATTTCTTCACCGTGCGCGAAGTGCTGGCCAGATTCGACCCCGAAGTAGTGCGGTTCTTCATTCTGCGTGCGCACTACCGCAGCCCGCTGAACTATTCCGACCAGCACCTCGAGGATGCCAGGCAGGCGTTGACCCGTCTGTACACCGCCCTCAAGGGATTCGCGGTGGCATCCGTGATTGACTGGGAGAATGCGTCTGCAGCGCGCTTTCGCGAGGCGATGGATGACGACTTCAACACGCCTGAGGCGTTTGCCGTGCTGTTTGATCTGGCGAATGAGGTCAATCGTACCGGTGCGCCGGCTTCGGCGGCGCTGTTGCGCGGGCTCGCAGGTATTCTCGGGCTGTTGCAGCGCGACCCGGTGGATTTTCTCCAGGGGCGGCGTGAACTGCCGGGAGCCGGCCATCAAGCGTTGCCGGAACCGGCCGGCGGCTTTTCGCCGGAGCAGATAGAAGGAATGATTGCAGCACGTGCGGAGGCGCGCCGGACGCGGGACTTTGCAGAATCCGATCGCATCCGCGACCAACTGCTTGATGCCGGAATCGTGCTCGAGGACGGTCCTTCGGGTACTACCTGGCGAAAGAAATAGCGATCGGCCGCATTGACGAGAAGGCCGCCCGAGGGCGGCCTTCTTTAGTTTGCCGGCGCCGGCGCTACTCCGCGAAGAACTCCTTGACGCGGTCCATCCAACCCCTGGCTCTCGGGTTGTGGCGGGAATCGTCCTGCTGGTTGATCTCCTCCAGTTCGAGCAGAAGTTCCTTCTGTCTCGCCGTCAGGTTGACCGGTGTTTCAGTGGAGACGTGCACCAGCAGGTCTCCCTGCATCTGGGTGCGAACGCCTTTGACGCCTTTCCCGCGCAGACGGAATACCTTGCCGGTCTGTGTGCCTGCCGGGATCTTTATTTTGGCGTAGCCATCCAGGGTCGGGATCTCGATCTCCCCCCCGAGTGCCGCCTTGGTAAAGCTGATCGGCATCTCGCAGTGCAGATCGTTGCCGTCGCGCTGGAAGACTTCGTGCGGCCGGATGTGGATCACCACGTACAAATCGCCGGACGGGCCTCCGTTCACACCGGATTCGCCTTCTCCGGACAGGCGGATGCGGTCGCCCTCGTCTACGCCGGCCGGAATCTTGACCGACAGCGTCTTCTGGCGTTTCACCCTTCCCGCACCCGCGCAACTGCCGCACGGATTCTGCACCACCTTGCCCGTGCCATGACATTTGGGGCAGGTCTGCGCAATGGAGAAGAATCCCTGGGTCATTCGCACCTGACCATGGCCGCCGCAGGTCGGGCAGACCACCGGCTCGGTGCCGGCTTTTGCGCCGGTCCCGCTGCAGGTTTCGCATTCTTCCATGGTCGGGATGCGGATACGGGTTTCGGTGCCGCGCGCCGCATCCTCGAGCGAGACTTCCAGGTTGTAGCGCAGATCCGCGCCGCGATAGACATTTGAGCGGCCGCGGCCGCCACCACCGCCAAAAATATCCCCGAATATGTCGCTGAAGGCATCGGCAAAATTGCCGAATCCGGCGCCTGCCGCGCCCATGCCCGAGTGAGGATCGACGCCGGCGTGGCCGTACTGATCGTAGGCGGCGCGCTTCTGCGCGTCGCTCAGGACCTCGTAGGCTTCCTTGGCTTCCTTGAACGCTTCTTCTGCCTTCGGATTCTCCGGGTTGCGATCCGGGTGATGCTTCATCGCCAGCCTGCGATAGGCTTTCTTGATCTCCTCGTCGGAGACATCCCGGTTGATCCCGAGTACTTCGTAGTAATCGCGCTTCGCCATTGTTCTCTTCTGGTTGCCGGCAAACGAAGAGGAGTGTGCGGACGTATCCGCCTCACTCCTCCTGCGTCATTGCCGTGTGCCCGTGCGGGCGTCAGGCGGACTTCTTCTTGCCGTCCTTGACCTCTTCGTATTCTGCGTCAACCACGTCGCTGTCCTGTTTGGCGCCGTCGGCCTCGGGCGCCGGTTGATCTCCGGCCTGGTCCTGAGCCGCCTGACCGTACATCTTCTCGGCCAGCTTGTGCGATGCTTCCGCCAGCGACTTGGTTTTCGCCTCGATTTCTTCCTTGTCGTTGCTCTTGAGCGCAGCTTCTGCGTCCTTCACCGCGGTCTCGATGCGTTCCTTCTCCGCTGCGTCGATCTTGTCGCCGTGCTCGGTCAACGATTTCCTGACCGTGTGGATCAGCGCATCGCATTGATTACGGGCGTCGACCAGCTCGCGCGCCTTGCGGTCGTCCTCGGCATGCACCTCGGCATCCTTCACCATGCGCTGGATCTCGTCCTCGTTCAGGCCAGAGCTCGCCTGGATCTTGATCTTGTTCTCCTTGCCGGTGGCCTTGTCCTTGGCCGAGACATGCAGGATGCCGTTCGCGTCGATATCGAACATGACCTCGATCTGCGGCATGCCGCGGGGCGCCGGCGGGATGTCGGTCAGGTTGAACTGGCCGAGCGACTTGTTGTCGCGCGCCATTTCGCGCTCGCCCTGCAGCACGTGGATGGTCACCGCGGTCTGGCTGTCGTCGGCGGTGGAGAACACCTGCTGCGCCTTGGTCGGAATCGTGGTGTTCTTCTGGATCAGCTTGGTCATCACGCCGCCGAGCGTCTCGATACCGAGCGACAACGGCGTCACGTCCAGCAGCAGCACGTCCTTGACGTCGCCCTGCATTACGCCGGCCTGGATGGCCGCACCGACCGCAACCGCCTCGTCCGGGTTTACGTCCTTGCGCGGCTCCTTGCCGAAGAATTCGCGCACGACTTCCTGCACCTTCGGCATGCGCGTCTGCCCGCCGACCAGGATCACGTCATCGATATCCGACACCTTCACGCCGGCGTCCTTGATCGCGATGCGGCACGGTTCGATCGTTCTCTTCACCAGTTCCTCGACCAGGCTCTCGAACTTGGCGCGGGTAATTTTTACGGCGAGGTGCTTCGGTCCGGAAGCATCCGCAGTGATATACGGCAGATTGACCTCGGTCTGCTGGCTGGATGACAGCTCGATCTTCGCCTTCTCGGCGCCTTCCTTGAGCCGCTGCAGGGCCAGCATATCGGAGCGCAAGTCGATGCCTTGCTCCTTCTTGAACTCGTCTGCGAGATAGTCGATCAGGCGCTCGTCGAAGTCCTCGCCCCCAAGGAAGGTGTCGCCGTTGGTGGAAAGCACCTCGAACTGGTGTTCGCCCTCCACCGCAGCGATCTCGATGATGGAGATATCGAACGTGCCGCCGCCCAGGTCGTATACCGCGACCTTGCGATCACCCTGCTTCTTGTCCATACCGAACGCCAGTGCCGCGGCAGTTGGCTCGTTGATGATGCGCTTCACCTCCAGGCCTGCGATGCGGCCGGCATCCTTGGTTGCCTGGCGCTGCGAGTCGTTGAAGTAGGCGGGCACGGTAATGACCGCCTCGGTCACCGGTTCTCCCAGATAGTCCTCGGCGGTTTTCTTCATTTTCATCAGCACCTGCGCCGACACTTCGGGCGGCGCCATCTTTTTGCCGCGCACCTCGATCCATGCGTCGCCGTTCTGTGCCTCGATAATCTTGAAAGGCGAGTTCTTGATCGCCTTTTGCACTTCCTTGTCGCCGAAGCGGCGACCGATCAGGCGCTTGACGGCGTACAGCGTGTTTTTCGCATTGGTCACGGCCTGACGCTTGGCCGGCGCGCCGACCAGCACCTCGCCGTCTTCCATGTAAGCGACTACCGAAGGCGTGGTGCGCGTGCCTTCCGCGTTTTCGATAACCTTGGCCTGGCCGTTCTCCATGACTGCTACGCAGGAGTTGGTGGTTCCCAGGTCGATGCCGATGATCTTTGCCATGACGAGTCCTTTGTTCAGAAATCCGAAATCTTGCGTTACCGCAGAAGGTTAGGGCGGAACGACGCTTTTTCAAGCATCTTTGGATTTGGCCACGCTGACCAGAGCCGGCCGGATCACCCGGTCATGGAGCTCATAGCCTTTCTGGAGCACCGTCACCACCGTATTGGGTTCCGCGTCGGACTCCACGGTATTCATCGCGTGGTGCTTGTGCGGGTCCAGTTTCTCCCCTAATGGATTGATTTCCTTGATGTTGGCCTTGGAGAGGGCTGTATCCAGCTGTTTCAGCGTGAGTTCCACGCCACTCCTGAGCGCCTCTGCGCCGGCGCTCCCGGCGTCCCGCGCCGCTTCCAGGCTGTCGCGTACCGGCAGCAGTTCCTGAGCGAAGCTCTCCAGAGCGTACTTGTGGGCATTGGCTACTTCGGTCTGCGCACGTTTGCGGATATTCTCCGCCTCGGCTTTGGCTCTCAGCCAGGCATCGTGGTGCTCCTGTGCGGCCAGTTCCGCCTGCCTCAGCAATTGCTCGATACCGGGCATCACCTCCGCGCCGGCTGCATCGCCTGCCCGGTCGGAATGCCCGCTGGTGTCCTGCGTCGGGGCAGAATCTGCTGCCTGAACCGCCGAACGGCTTTCGTTGTCCTGCATCAAGTCCTCCTTGAAACCTGTCTGATTGTTTATTTGGGCGGGCGCGGAGAATTTCAAGGCCGCCGCAAAGTTGACTGAATGGTGCCGAGGGCTGCTGATGTGCGATCGCGGGCGCGAATCGCGATCGTCGGGCCCGTATACTACGCCGTTTCACGCGGGCCGTGCCCGCAGCGCCTGGAGTTGGCTATGCTGAAAGTGTCTCTGGTACTGGCTACAAGCCTTGCCGTGCTTGCCGCGCCTTCCGCGGCAGAACCGCTGGTGCGCATGAGCACCAGCTACTACTACATCGAGGGCGGATCGGCGCTCATTCTGACGGAGCAGATCAGAAAAAAGGGGCCGGTCGGAATCGATGGAAAGCGCCATGCGTCCCGCACCAGGTGGAATGTGCAGTGGAAGTTCCGTCATAACGTGCGCGACGACAAATGCCAGATGGACGACGCGACCGTCGCGGTCGGCATCAATGCCACCCGGCCGCGCTGGCGCGGGGAAAAGACCGGCCCCGCTTCGCTGAAGCGCAGATGGAAGCAGATGATTGAAGCCATCGAGCGTGGTGAAGAGCATCACAAGCAACAGGCAACGCTCGCAGGCAACCAGATCCTGGCGGCGCTGGAGGCGATGCCGCCGGCCAGGAACTGCCAGGTGCTGATCGAGACGGCGAACCGGACGGCAAACGGAATCCTGGAGAAGTACCAGGCGGCTTCCGAAGCGTACGACCGCAGAACCGAGCACGGCCGCAAGGACGGCGCGTCGCTGATCTAGCCGTCTGCGCGCGTCGTCCTTCCCCGTCCCGGCGCTTACGCGCGCGCACCCATGGCGAGGGCGCGGCTGCGGCTGGCCTGCGCTTCGCGTTCGGCTGCGGACCTGTCGTAATCGGTGGCTGCCCAGCCCTGCAGGTTCTCGGCGGCGATGCGGGCGAGGGCCCTGATCCATTCGTCGCGTTCGTTCAGGCAAGGAATGTAATGGAACTCGCGCCCGCCAGCAGCCAGGAAGGCGGTCTTGTTCTCGATTGCGATCTCCTCCAGCGTTTCCAGGCAATCCGCGACGAAACCCGGACAAACGACATCCACGCGGCCGAGCTTCTGCTTTCCGAGTTTCTCCATCAGGTCGATCGTGTAGGGCTTGAGCCACTCCGTGCGGCCGAACCGTGACTGGAAGCTGACGACATAGGCGTCGGGCTTCAGGCCAAGCTCTTCCGCCAGCAGCCGCCCGGTCTTCTGGCATTCGCAGTGGTAAGGGTCGCCCTTGTCCAGGGTGAAACGGGGTACGCCATGGAAGCTCATCACCAGTTTTCCGGGCCGGCCGTTTGCCATCCAGTATTCGTTTACCTGTTTTGCCAGTGCGGCGATGTACGCCGGATGGTCGTGATAGTGCTTTACCGTTCGCAATGCAGGCGCGTTGCGCATTCTGCCGACCGTGCGAAACACCACGTCAAATGCGCTCGCCGTCGTGCTCGAGGAGTACTGCGGATACAGCGGCAGCACCAGAATCCGGTCGCAGCCCGCGTTGCGCAGATCCTCGATTCCGGTCTCGATGGAGGGCTCTCCATAACGCATCGCCCACGCCAGTGCGATCGGCGTGCGCACGCGTTCGCCGAGATAGCCGCGCAGCAGGGTCGCCTGCTTTTCCGTGTGCACTCGAAGCGGCGAGCCTTCCTTGGTCCAGATCGCCGCGTATTTCTCCGCGGATCTGGCGGGGCGTGAACGCAGAATGAATCCGTGCAGGATCAGCCACCAAATCGGCCGCGGGATCTCCACCACCCGCGGATCCGACAGAAACTGCTTGAGGTAGCGGCGCAGGGCCTTGGGCGTCGGCGCCGACGGCGTGCCGAGATTGACGATCAGGACTCCGGTCCTGGCCGGAGATCCGTGCTTGTACTTTGGTTCGGGCAGATAGCGCATGGGTGTCGGGTCCGGGACAGGGAAAACGGGGCGTCGGGGCCGCGGTGCCCCGCACGCTTCAATTGTGCGAGAACGCGCTGGAAAGCAGTCGCGCGGTGATGTCCACGATCGGAATCACGCGCTCGTAAGCCATCCGGGTCGGGCCGATCACGCCGACCGTGCCGACCACCTGGCCATCGACTTTGTACGGTGCGGTGACGATGCTGCACTCATCGAGCGGCACCAGCCCGGATTCGCCACCGATAAAAATCTGCACGCCCTGCGCATGGCTGCTCACGTCGAGCAGCTGCAGCAGGCTGGTTTTCTGCTCGAACATTTCGAACAGCCGGCGCAGGCTTTGCATGTTTGACGACAGGTCCTGTACGTGCAGCAGGTTGCCCTCACCCGAAAGTACGTAGGCTCCCGCATTCTCGGTCACCGCCTCGCTGCCGGCTTCCAGCGCCCGGGTCATCAGCTGCATCATGTCCTCGCGCAGCTGCTTCAGCTCCTGCTGAACACGTGCCTTGATCTCCTCGAAAGTCAGGCCGGCGTAATGCCGGTTGAGAAAATTGGCGGCTTCGACCAGCTCGGACGGCGAGAAAGCGCGGTCCGACAGCAGTATCCGGTTCTGTACGTCTCCCTCGGGGGTGACGATGATCAGCAGGATCCGCTTCTCGGACAAGGTGACGAACTCGATATGGCGGAAGGCCGCCACGCGCCGCTTGGGCGTCATCACGACGCCGGCGAACCGGGTGAGGTCGGAAAGCACGTGCGAGGCGGATGCCACCAGTTTCTGCGTACTGTCCGTCTTCAGCTGTTCTTCGAGCTGATCGATCTCGACCTGGTCCAGCGGGCGCACGGTCAGCAGCGTATCGACGAAGAAGCGATAACCGCGCGGGGTGGGAATGCGGCCCGCAGACGTGTGTGGGCTGGCGATAAACCCCATCTCCTCGAGGTCGGACATGATGTTGCGGATGGTCGCAGGGCTCAGGTCCAGGCCGGAGAAGCGCGCGAGCGCGCGCGAACCGACCGGTTGGCCGTCGGTTATGTACCGCTCCACCAGTGTCTTCAGCAGGATTCTTGCGCGATCGCTCAGCATGCATCCAATTCTACAAAGCTTTTGGCGGCAGCAGGCAGGTACTTGCTGCGGGCCGGGAACATGGCGCCGCTGCAGAGGAAATATGTTCTAATTCCCGGCGCATGCAGCCATTCAAACTCATAGCCCTGATCGGGAAATACAAAAGCCCGGAGATCGCGGCGCCCCTGCTTGAACTCGCCTCTTACCTGGAGACGCGCGGCGTGCGGGTCGTGCTGGATCCGCTCACTGCCGCCTACGTCACCAGAAACAGCTACACGGTCCAGCCGCTCGAGGAAATAGGCAAAACGGCAGACCTTGCCATTGTCATCGGCGGCGATGGCACCATGCTCAACATCGCGCGAACCTTCGCTCCGTACGATGTTGCACTGGTCGGTGTCAATCAGGGCCGCCTCGGCTTCCTGACCGATCTTTCCATGGAGACCATGCTGGACACCATCGGTTCCATGCTGGACGGCAACTTCGTGACCGAACCGCGGATGCTGCTGCAGGCCGAAGTCATGCGCGGGGAGGAACGCGTCAAGGAAGTCCTCGCCTTCAACGACGTATCGATCAACAAGGGCGCGGACGGCGGCCTGATCGAAATAGAAGTGCATATCGACGGGCAGTTCGTCTACAACCTGCGCTCCGACGGATTGATCGTCGCCACGCCCACGGGTTCCACCGCGTATGCGCTGTCCTCCGGCGGACCGATCCTGCACCCGAGCCTCAACCTGCTGTCTCTGGTGCCGGTGTGTCCGCACACGCTTTCGAACCGGCCGGTGGTGGTCAGCTCGGAATCGGTGATCGAGATCACCCTGCACAAGGCTGGGGACGCACGTGCGCATTTCGACAGCCACTCCCACTCCGAACTGAAGGAGAACGACAAGCTGGTGGTGCGCC
The DNA here is from genome assembly GCA_040880425.1 of Burkholderiales bacterium. Classification (GTDB taxonomy): domain Bacteria; phylum Pseudomonadota; class Gammaproteobacteria; order Burkholderiales; family Eutrophovitaceae; genus DATKEK01. The sequence continues at coordinate 93,910 of JBBDIL010000027.1, forward strand.
GCTGCGCGCATCCGATTCGCCTGCTGCATCCCCTGGGGCACAACTACTACCATATGCTCCGGGAGAAGCTGCATTGGAGCGAAACGCTCTGAGAACCGTCGCGTCAACCGGCGCAACTGCAGCACATCGAATTCCGAAACCATGCACTGATGCTGCGTAGCCTGTCCATCAAGGATTTTGTGATCGTCGACCGGCTCGAGCTCGAGTTTCAGGCCGGCTTCACCGTGCTGACCGGCGAAACCGGCGCCGGCAAGTCGATACTGATCGATGCGCTGTCGGTGGTGCTGGGCGAGCGCGCGGAGTCGGGCCTTGTCCGCGAAGGTTGCGACAAGGCCGAAGTGGGCGCCGAGTTCGCGCTGGAAGACTGCCCCGGCGTGCGCGCACTGCTGGAACAGAACGATCTGGCCGAGGGCGACGTTTGCCTGCTTCGCCGCGTCATCGACGCCACCGGGCGTTCCCGCGCATACGTGAACGGCCGGGCGGCGACCATCCAGCAGCTGCGCGAGATCGGCGCTTTTCTGGTGGACATCCACGGACAGCATGAACACCAGTCGCTGCTGCGTCCCGCCGCGCAACGCGAGCTGCTCGACGGCTACGCAGGTGCGCGGGAGCAGGTGACAGCGGTGGCGCGCGCCTGGCGCGACTGGCAGGCGGCGAACAGGGCGAAGCTCGCGGCCGAGCAGGATGCGGCCGCAATCGCGCGCGAAAAGGAAGAGCTGGCGTGGCAGGTCAGGGACCTGGAGGCACTGGGATTTCGCGCCGACGAGTGGGGTGAATTGCTCGCCGAGCACAAGCGGCTGGCGAACGCAGCTACCCTGATCGAGACAGCCCAGTACGCCCTGCAGACACTTTCCGAAGACGACATGTCGGTGCTCTCCGCGGTCGCTTCCGTGCTGTCGCGCATCCAATCTCAGACTGACTACGATCCGCGCTTGCGCGAAGTCCTGGACTTGCTCGATCCGGCGCAGATCCAGCTGCAGGAAACGGTCTACGCCTTGCGCGACTACGTACAACGTCTCGAACTGGATCCGCAGCGCATGCGCGACGTCGAAGCCCGTCTGGACGCCGTGCATACGGCAGCCAGGAAGTTCCGGACGACGCCCGAGGCGCTGCCCGATCTGCTGCAGCAGGCGACAGCGCGCTTGTCGGAACTCGATGCCGCGCGCGACCCCGCGGCCCTGGCCAGGCGCGAACAGGAGGCGCGCAGCGCCTATGAAGCGGCCGCCGCGTTGCTTTCGGCCTCACGCAGGAAAGCGGCGAAAAGCCTTTCGCGCAAGGTGAGCGAAGCGATGCAAACACTGGCGATGGCCGGCAGCCGTTTCGAGGTGGCGCTGAATGCGCTGGAAGAGGGCGCCGGCTACGGCATGGAACAGGTCGAGTTTCTCGTTGCCGGCCACGCCGGCACCAGCGCGCGCGCACTGGCCAAGGTTGCCTCCGGCGGAGAGTTGTCCCGCATCTCGCTCGCGCTTCAGACAGTGACCACGGAAGTCGCGCAGATGCCGACGCTGATATTCGACGAGGTGGATGCCGGAATCGGGGGGCGCGTGGCGGAGATCGTCGGCCGCATGCTGAAGGGGCTCGGACGCAGGCACCAGGTCATGTGTGTGACGCACTTGCCGCAGGTCGCGGCTGCCGCCGATCACCAGTGGCAGGTGGCAAAGCGGGCGGAGGAAAACAAGGTGTTCAGCAGTGTCGCGGTGCTGGATGACAGGGCGCGCGTCGAGGAAGTCGCGCGCATGCTCGGCGGTGTGACCATCACCGAGACCACGCGCAAGCACGCGGCTGAAATGCTCGCGGGAGGAAACAGCACCTCGCGGGCGCGCTGATGCCCGCGTGTGGCTACTCGCCGCCCTGGCGGTGTTTGCAGTCGGGCCTTACGCAGTCGGCGTAGATCTGCAGGGAATGCTCGTGAATATTGAAGCCGCGATCCTTGGCGACCTTGACCTGGCGGCGCTCGATCTCGGCATCGTAGAATTCTTCGACATGTCCGCACTGGATGCACACGAGGTGGTCGTGATGCCCGCCTTCGTTCAACTCGAATACCGCTTTGCCGCTTTCGAAGTGATGGCGAACCAGCAGTCCCGCCTGCTCGAACTGGGTGAGCACCCGATAGATCGTGGCAAGGCCGATCTCCATCCCCTCCGTCATCAGAACCTTGTAGACGTCCTCTGCGGTGAGGTGTCGCTCATCGCTGTTCTCGAAAAGGTTGAGGATCTTGAGCCGCGGCAGCGTTGCCTTCAGCCCGATGCTCTTGAGGTCTTGAGGCGTGCTCATTGCAGAAGACTGACATCGCGAATTGGGAACGATTATCATATCGGCTTTGTTTCTCCTTGGAAACCGCGCTGACTCCGCGGTTTTACGTTTCCGGTGTCACTTATGAACAGAACGATTTCGTTTTTGCTTCCCTTGCTGCTGGCCGGTTGCTTTCTGGTTCCACACAAGATCGAGATGCAGCAGGGCAACTATGTGGACCAGGAAATGGTTTCCAAACTTCGTCCGGGCATGTCGCGATCCCAGGTGCGCTTCATTCTCGGCACGCCATTGATTTCGGACCCGTTCCATCCAGACCGCTGGGACTATGTTTACCTGACGGGCAGGGCTGGCGACGTCGAACGCGAGCGTGCGCTGACCGTCATCTTCGAGGGCGACAGCCTGGCCCGCGTCGAAGGCGACGTGGTGCCCGGAGACAATGTTTCGCAGGCGCAATCCGGTGCCGGACCGCGCTGATCGCAGAATGCGCACGATGACGAGAGCCCATGAGTAGTCAACGAATCGCGATTGCCGGCAGTTCCGGCCGGATGGGGCGCGCCTTGCTCGAGGCCGTCATGCAGGCACCGCAGTTCCGGTTGGCGGCTGCGCTCGAGCGCCCGGACAGCGCCTTTATCGGCAAGGATGCGGGCGAACTGGTCGGCGCGCCCTGCGGCGTGGCCATCTCCGCCGATGTCGAGAAGGCACTGTCGTCTGTGGACGTGCTGGTCGACTTCACCCGGCCCGAAGCCACGCTGGCGCACTTGCAATCCTGTTTGCGCAGCGGGGTGCGCATGGTGATCGGCACCACCGGCCTCGATCCGGAACAGAAGCTGCGCGTCGCGGAGGCGGCAAAGAAGATCCCGGTGGTCATGGCGCCGAACATGAGCGTGGGCGTCAACCTCGTGTTTCGCCTGCTGGAGACCGCGTCCAGGGTGCTTGCCGAGGGCTACGACATCGAGATCGTGGAAGCGCATCATCGCCACAAGGTCGACGCGCCTTCCGGCACTGCACTGCGGATGGGCGAGGTGATTGCGGAAACGCTCGGCCGCGAGCTGAAGGCGTGTGCGGTGTACGGCAGGGAGGGCGTAACCGGCGAGCGCAAACCGGAGACGATCGGTTTCGCCACGGTACGCGGCGGCGATATCGTCGGCGACCACACGGCGCTGTTCGCCGGCACCGGCGAACGGATCGAGATCACGCACAAGGCGTCCAGCCGTGCGACCTTCGCGCTCGGCGCGTTGCGCGCCGCGCGGTTTCTGGCGGACAGACAGCAAGGGCTGTACGACATGCAGGATGTGCTTGGCCTGCGCTGATGCCGAGTTCCGAGCATAACAGTCTGTTAAATATGAAGGATCGTGGAGGCGCGCACCGGCGGAGCGGTGGCCGGGGGAATCGGGCGGCGTTGCTGTAAACGGCGATCGGCCGCTATAATTCGAAAAGTTACGAAGCGGGAGGGGTTCGCCCCTCCCGCTTTCCATGTGTAGTCCGCAAATCCGCTCTCCGGGAGTTTTCGTGTCCGTGCCGAACCAGAAACCAGCTGTCCTAGTGCTTGCGGACGGTACGGTTTTCCGGGGCACCTCCATCGGCGCCGAAACCCATACCAGCGGTGAGGTGGTGTTCAACACGGCGATGACCGGATACCAGGAGATCCTCACCGATCCTTCGTACTCCCGGCAGATCGTGACCCTGACGTACCCGCACATCGGCAACACCGGCGTGAACGACGAGGACGTCGAGTCCGGCCAGGTGCATGCCGCCGGGCTGGTGATCCGCGACCTGCCGATGCTGCCGAGCAATTTCCGCATGGGCACCGGCTTGCGCGATTACCTTCACGCACAGGGCATTCCCGCGATCGCCGGGATCGATACCCGCAAGCTCACCCGCATCCTGCGCGAGAAGGGTGCGCAGAACGGATGCCTGATGGCGGGCGAAGTCGACGAGGCCTTCGCGCTTGAACAGGCGCGTGCCTTCCCGGGGCTGGCCGGAATGGATCTGGCCCGGGTCGTGACCTGTGACAAGGGCTACGAGTGGAACGAGACCGAATGGGCGCTCGGTAAAGGATACGGCGAAAGCAGCGAGAGCCGGCATCACGTCGTGGCATACGACTTCGGCGTGAAGCGCAACATCCTGCGATTGCTTGCGTCGCGCAGCTGCCGCATCAGCGTGGTGCCGGCACAGACCGCGGCGAAAGACGTGATGGCGATGAAGCCGGATGGCATATTCCTGTCCAACGGCCCGGGCGATCCGGAGCCCTGCGACTACGCCATCGACGCGATCCGCAGTTTCCTCGATGCAGGTATTCCGCTGTTCGGCATCTGCCTGGGGCATCAGTTGCTCGGCCTGGCGAGCGGCGCCCGCACCGTCAAGATGAAGTTCGGGCATCACGGCGCCAACCATCCGGTGCAGGATCTGGACAGCGGGCGGGTAATGATCACCAGCCAGAACCACGGCTTCGCGGTGGACGCCGCGTCACTGCCGCAGAACGTGCGCGTGACACACGTGTCGCTGTTCGACGGCAGCCTGCAGGGTTTTGCGCGCACCGACCGCCCGGCCTTCTGCTTCCAGGGACACCCGGAGGCGAGCCCCGGCCCGCACGACGTCAGATACCTGTTCGACCGCTTCGTGAAGATGGTCGAGGAAAACAAAGCGCACCGATAACGGCGAGCTGCCGAGACACAGAGTCGCAGAGAAAAATACAGCACCAGATGACAGAGCCAACTTGCCGTCCCACAGCGGTCCCCGGAACACCTTCGGATTCTTCGTTGCAGGTGCTTTTCTGTGTGCCTCCGTGTCTCCGTGGTTGATTCGAAATGCCGAAACGCACTGACATCCGTTCCGTTCTGATCATTGGCGCCGGGCCGATCGTGATCGGCCAGGCCTGCGAGTTTGACTACTCCGGTGCGCAGGCCTGCAAGGCGCTGCGCGAGGAGGGTTACCGCGTCATTCTGGTGAATTCTAATCCGGCGACGATCATGACGGACCCGGAAATGGCCGATGTCACTTACATCGAGCCGATCACATGGCAGATGCTGGAAAAGGTGATCGAGGCCGAGCGCCCCGATGCGCTGTTGCCGACCATGGGCGGGCAGACCGCGCTCAACTGCGCGCTCGATCTGGCCAGGCAGGGCGTGCTGGAAAAGCACAGCGTGGAAATGATCGGCGCATCGAAGGACGCGATCGACAAGGCAGAGGACCGCGAGAAATTCAAGGTGGCGATGACGCGGATCGGCCTGCAGTCGCCGCGCTCGTCGATTGCGCACAGCCTGGAAGAGGCGTTGCAGGTGCAGGCGGCAATCGGTTTCCCGACCATCATCCGCCCGTCTTTCACGCTCGGCGGCGCCGGGGGCGGTATCGCCTACAACAAGGAGGAATTCCTGGCGATTTGCGAGCGCGGGCTGGACGCCTCGCCGACCAAGGAACTGCTGATCGAGGAGTCGCTGATCGGCTGGAAAGAATTCGAAATGGAGGTGGTGCGCGACCGCAGTGACAACTGCATCATCATCTGCTCGATCGAGAACCTGGACCCGATGGGCGTGCATACCGGCGACTCGATCACGGTCGCGCCTTCGCAGACGCTCACCGACAAGGAATACCAGATCCTGCGCAATGCCTCGATTGCCGTGCTGCGCGAGATCGGCGTCGACACCGGCGGATCGAACGTGCAGTTCGCGATCAACCCGCAGGACGGGCGCATGGTCGTGATCGAGATGAATCCGCGGGTCTCGCGCTCGTCCGCGCTCGCTTCCAAGGCGACCGGATTCCCGATCGCCAAGGTCGCTGCCAAGTTGGCGGTGGGCTACACGCTGGACGAACTGAAGAACGACATCACCGGTGGCGCCACTCCAGCGTCCTTCGAGCCGACCATCGACTACGTGGTGACCAAGATCCCGCGGTTTGCCTTTGAAAAGTTTCCGCAGGCGGATTCGCACCTGACCACGCAGATGAAGTCGGTCGGCGAGGTGATGGCGATGGGGCGCACTTTCCAGGAATCGATGCAGAAGGCATTGCGTGGTCTGGAAACCGGGATCGATGGATTCGACGAGAAGAGCGCGGATCGCGAAGTGATCGAGAACGAACTCGCCGAGCCAGGGCCGGATCGCGTGCTTTTCGTGGCGGACGCATTCCGCGCGGGCATGACCACGGACGAAGTGCATGTCCTGACGCGAATCGATCCGTGGTTCCTCGCGCAGATCGAAGATATCGTGCGCGAGGAACTGGCTCTCGCCGGCCGGCGCATCGGCGAACTCGACCGCGACGCGTTGCTGGCGCTGAAGCGCAAGGGGTTCTCTGACCGCAGGCTGGCGAAACTGCTCGGCGTCACTCAGGATGCGGTGCGCGCCAGGCGCTGGGAACTGGGCTTGCGCCCGGTTTACAAGCGCGTCGACACCTGTGCCGCGGAGTTCGACACGCGCACCGCTTACATGTACTCGACTTACGAGGAGGAATGCGAAGCGCGGGCCACCGATCGCAGGAAAATCATGGTGCTCGGCGGCGGTCCGAACCGTATCGGTCAGGGTATCGAGTTCGATTACTGCTGCGTGCACGCGGCGCTCGCCCTGCGCGAAGACGGGTTCGAGACCATCATGGTCAACTGCAATCCGGAGACGGTATCCACCGATTACGACACTTCGGACCGGTTGTACTTCGAACCATTGACGCTGGAAGACGTGCTGGAGATCGTGCAGCTGGAAAAGCCGTTCGGCGTCATCGTGCAGTTCGGCGGGCAGACGCCGCTGAAGCTGGCCCGCGATCTGGAAGCTGCCGGCGTGCCGATCATCGGCACTAGCCCGGACATGATCGACTGCGCGGAAGATCGCGAACGTTTTCAGGGCATGCTGAACAAGCTCGGGCTGAAGCAGCCGCCGAACCGCACGGCCCGCAACCCGGAAGCGGCGTTGGCGCTGGCGGAGGAGATCGGCTACCCGCTGGTGGTGCGGCCTTCCTACGTGCTCGGCGGAAGGGCGATGGAGATCGTGCATCAGCAGTCCGACCTCGAGCGCTACATGCGCGAGGCGGTGAAAGTCAGCAACGACAGCCCGGTGCTGCTCGACCGCTTCCTGAACGACGCCATCGAAGTCGACGTCGACGCGGTTTCCGACGGCGAAACCGTTCTGATCGGCGGCATCATGGAACATATCGAGCAGGCCGGAGTGCATTCCGGCGACTCGGCCTGCTCGCTGCCGCCGTTCAGTCTGTCCGCATCGATGCAGGATGAGCTGCGCCGGCAGACGGTAGCCATGGCAAAGGCGCTGAACGTGATCGGCCTGATGAACGTGCAGTTTGCCATCCAGGATGGCACGGTCTACGTGCTCGAGGTGAACCCGCGCGCGTCGCGCACGGTCCCGTATGTTTCAAAGGCGACCGGTCTGCCGCTGGCGAAGATTTCGGCGCGTGCCATGGCCGGCGCCAGCCTCGCGGGGCAGGGCATCGCGGGAGAAGTGGTGCCGCCTTATTATTCGGTCAAGGAGGCGGTGTTTCCTTTCATCAAGTTTCCGGGAGTCGACACCATTCTCGGGCCGGAGATGAAATCGACCGGTGAGGTGATGGGGGTCGGCGATACGTTCGCAGAGGCGTTCCTGAAGTCGCAGCTTGCCGCAGGCGTGCGCCTGCCGGCTTCCGGGAAAGTGTTCATCAGCGTGAGAAATTCCGACAAGGCGCGGGTGACGGATATCGCCCGCACGCTCGAGCAGCTCGGATTCGAGCTGCTCGCGACGCGCGGCACCGCGGCCGCGCTGAGCGAATCCGGCCTGCGCGTCACACCGGTAAACAAGGTGGCTGAAGGCCGCCCGCATGTGGTGGACATGATCAAAAACGGGGAGGTGGTGCTGATCATCAACACGGTCGAGGACCGGCGCACTGCGATCCAGGACTCCTACTCGATCCGCCGTTCAGCCTTGCAGGGCCGCATTACGTACTACACGACGCTGGCTGGCGCGCGTGCAGCCTGCACCGGCATGCAGTACATGCAGGCATTGCGCGTGTACTCCGTACAGGCGCTGCACGCCAGAATACATTGACCGCACAGGCGTCCGCCCGCACCGGTTGAGCGGCGCGGCGTCAGACTATTATCATCATCTCGGCTTCACGGAGCCGAAAACAGACAGGGGACCCAGCCGATGAACAAGATTCCTCTCACGGTCAAAGGCGCAGAGAAACTGCGTTCTGAATTGCATCAGCTCAAAACCGTCGAGCGGCCGCGCGTCATTACCGCCATCCAGGAGGCACGCGCACACGGCGACCTTTCCGAAAACGCGGAGTACGACGCGGCCAAGGAACGGCAGGGATTCATCGAGGGACGCATCGCGGACCTGGAATCCAAGCTGGCGAATGCGCAGGTGATCGACCCGGCGCTTCTGGATGCAGAGGGCCGTTGCGTATTCGGCGCCACAGTGGAGCTCGCCGATCTGGGAAGCGGCGACAAGTTCACGTACCAGATCGTCGGCGACGACGAGGCTGACATCAAGAGCGGAAAGATTTCGATCAGTTCACCCATCGCGCGCGCACTGATCGGGAAATACTCCGGCGACGTTGCCGAAGTTCTTGCTCCCGGCGGGGTCAAGGAATACGAGATCGTGGACGTGCGCTATCTCTAGCGCTGGGACTGGAAGCTGCGCTTGGTGGCGCGAGCGGTTCTCTTCCGCGGCCGCGCCGTCGAATTCTCGCCCTCTGGTTTCGGGCGGAACAGCACCAGCACCTTGCCGATATGCTGTACCGGCGCCGCGCCCAGCCGCTCGCACAGGCTCTGCAGTACGGCGTCGCGATTTTCGCGGTCTGCGCCGGCGATCCGCACCTTGATGAGTTCGTGTGCAAGCAGACAGCGATCGACTTCGCCGACCACGGCGTCGCTCAGTCCTTCGTCGCCGATCAGAACCACGGGATGCAGGGGATGGGCGCGGGCGCGGAGCCGGCTGCGCTCGGCTGCGGTAAGTGTTATCAAATCGTCCTCCGGATTTAAGGTCGGATTGTAGGCAATGGCGCGCAACAGGACCAGCAAGGGATGGATGCAGGAGCACGTCAGCGACCCTTACGTGCGGCAAGCGAAGCAGCAAGGCTATCGCTCGCGCGCGGCGTTCAAGCTGCTGGAGATTCTGCAGAAGGACCGACTGCTGCGCCCCGGCATGCTGGTGGTGGATCTCGGCGCTGCGCCCGGCGGCTGGTCGCAGGTGACCGCGCCCCTGGTGGCCCCGGCCGGGCGGGTGATCGCGCTCGACCTGCTTGAAATGGCCCCGATCCCCGGCGTCGAATTCATCCGTGGCGATTTTCGCGAGGATGCGGTGCTTGCCGAAGTCACGCGTCTGCTGGACGGGCGCGCCGCGGACCTTGTGCTTTCCGACATGTCCCCCAATATCAGTGGCATCGGCGTGACCGATCAGTCGCGCTCGATGCACCTGGCCGAACTGGCACTGGAATTCTCGGTTGCCCATTTGAAACCGGGCGGGAGCCTGCTGGTCAAAGTGTTCCAGGGGGCGGGCACCGAGGCGTTGCGACTGGCCTTCGGTGAGATTTTCGATTCGGTGGTCGTGCGCAAGCCGCGGGCTTCGCGCGACCGGTCCAGCGAGTTCTATCTTCTGGGACGCGGTCGCAAATCCGCGTCATAACGATCTGGGCCCGCTTCCCGGTGAAATGGGTTTAGAATGAGTCTTGATCCGCGCGGTTGTCCGAATTCCGCGCAAGTTAGGAGCAGCCTTGAATAATCTGATGAAAAACGTCGCGATCTGGCTGGTGATCGCGCTGGTGCTGATGACGGTGTTCAACCAGTTCAGCGCACGCCACCAGCAGCAGACGACGATGGAGTACTCCGAGTTCATCGAAGAGGTGAAGCGCGGCAACGTGGCCAAAGTGACCATCGAGGGCCGCGTCCTGCGTGTGCAGAAGAACGATGGCAGCCGCTCCACCGTGTACTCGCCTTCGGATCCGTGGCTGGTGTCGGATCTGCTCAAGGCCGGGATCATCATCGAGGCGAAACCGGAAGACGAGCCATCGCTGCTCATGAACATTTTCGTGTCCTGGTTCCCGATGCTGCTGCTGATCGGGGTATGGATATTCTTCATGCGGCAGATGCAGGGCGGCGGGCGCGGTGGCGCGTTCTCGTTCGGCAAGAGCCGGGCGCGCATGCTGGATGACGGCGGCAACCCGGTGACCTTCGGCGATGTCGCGGGCTGCGAAGAAGCCAAGGAAGAAGTCTCTGAACTGGTCGATTTCCTGCGCGACCCGAGCAAGTTCCAGAAGCTCGGCGGGCGCATTCCGCGCGGGGTGCTGATGGTCGGTTCACCCGGCACCGGCAAGACCCTGCTCGCGCGGGCGATCGCCGGCGAGGCGAAGGTGCCTTTCTTTTCGATATCCGGTTCGGACTTCGTCGAGATGTTCGTCGGTGTCGGTGCGGCGCGCGTGCGCGACATGTTCGAGCAGGCGAAGAAGCACGCACCGTGCATCGTGTTCATCGACGAGATCGATGCGGTCGGCCGCCAGCGCGGCGCCGGCCTCGGCGGTGGCAACGATGAGCGCGAACAGACGCTGAACCAGTTGCTGGTCGAGATGGACGGTTTCGAAACCGGTTCCGGGGTGATCGTGATCGCCGCCACCAACCGGCCCGACGTGCTCGACCCCGCGCTGCTGCGCCCGGGCCGTTTCGACCGCCAGGTGGTGGTGCCGCTGCCGGATATTCGTGGACGCGAGCAGATCCTGATGGTGCACATGCGCAAGGTTCCGGTCGCGCCCGACGTGCGGCCCGATATTCTCGCGCGCGGCACCCCGGGGTTCTCCGGCGCCGATCTGGCCAACCTGGTGAACGAAGCGGCGCTGTTCGCGGCGCGCTCCAGCAAACGTCTGGTGGACATGGAAGACTTCGAGCGCGCGAAGGACAAGATGATGATGGGCGCGGAGCGCAAATCCATGGTCATGCCGGAGCATGAGCGCCGCAATACGGCGTATCACGAGTCAGGGCACGCGCTGGTGGCGAGGCTGCTGCCGAAAACCGATCCGGTGCACAAGGTCACCATCATTCCGCGCGGACGTGCGCTCGGCGTCACCATGCAGCTTCCGCAGGAAGACCGATACAGCATGGACCGCGAGCAGATCCTGCAGAACATCGCCGTGCTTTTTGGTGGACGGATCTCTGAAGAGGTCTTCATGGGGCAGATGACCACCGGCGCGTCCAACGACTTCGAGCGGGCCACCGACATGGCGCGCCGCATGGTGACGCAGTGGGGCATGAGCAAGGAGCTCGGCCCGATGGTCTACGGCGAGAATGAAGGCGAGATTTTTCTCGGCCGCTCGATCACCACGCACAAGAATCTTTCGGAAGCCACCATGCAGAAGGTGGATGCCGAAATTCACCGCATCATCGACGAGCAGTACGCGCTGGCGCGCCGGTTGATCGAGGAGAACCGCGAAAAGGTCGAAGCCATGGCCAGGGCGCTGCTGGAATGGGAGACGATCGATGCGGACCAGGTGAACGACATCATGGAAGGTCGGCCGCCACGGCCGCCCAAACCCGCGGCCAGCTCCGGGCCGCCGCCAAGCCCGACGCCGCAGGGCGGCGGCGCTCCGGGACCCGAGCCTACGCCGTCTCCGGCGCAGGAGGCATGACCGCGATCCGGCGCCCACAAGGCCTGGATCGAGGGGTGAGGAGAGATCCTCGCCCCTTTCGTTTGTCCGGCATCCCGGGCGGCGAGGCGAACACCCATGCCTGATTCCGGAGCCGGCGAATTGCGGGCCGGACGTTTCACCTTGTCGCTTTCCCGGCCGCTGGTCATGGGCGTGGTCAACATCACGCCTGACTCGTTCTCGGACGGCGGCCGGTTCTTCGATCCGGCACGCGCGGTCGAACAGTCGCGCAGGCTGGTCGCGGAAGGCGCCGATCTGCTGGATATTGGCGGCGAATCGTCGCGACCGGGCGCGTCGGCGGTTGCGCTGGAGGAGGAACGCCGGCGGGTGCTGCCCGTGCTGGAGCGCGTGGTCGAACTCGGCGTGCCGGTCTCGGTGGATACGTGCAAGCCGGAACTCATGCGCGAGGCGGTCGCGGCCGGCGCTGCGATGATCAACGACATCAATGGCCTGCGTGCGCCCGGTGCGCTGGACGCCATATCTGCCGGCGACGCTGCGGTCTGCGTCATGCACATGCAGGGCGAACCGGGGACCATGCAGCGCGCGCCCAGCTACCGCGATGTGGTGGCGGAGGTGCGCGACTTCCTGGTGGGACAGGCGCAGGCGTTGGTGGAACGCCGCGTCGGGCGCGAGCGCATTGTGCTGGACCCGGGATTCGGTTTCGGCAAGACCGCACAGCACAGCCTCGAGCTGCTGCGCAGACTCCGGGTGCTGGCCGACTGCGGGTTTCCAGTGCTGGCCGGCCTCTCCCGCAAGTCCCTGTTGGGTAGAATCTCCGGGCAGCCGGTCGACTCGCGGGTGTTTGCCAGCGTGGCGGCGGCGTTGCTCGCAGCGCAGCGCGGCGCGTGCATACTGCGGGTGCATGACGTTGCGGCGACCCGGGATGCGCTGCTGGTGCAGCGTGCGGTGGAAGACGACACTTACACACTCATTGAACACGACTAGAAAATATTTCGGCACGGACGGGGTTCGGGGGCGGGTGGGCGAAGCGCCGATCACCCCTGACCTGATCATGCACCTGGGCTATGCGGCCGGCAAAGTGCTCGCCTCGCGCGCGCTGCTGCCGCCCGGCGAGCACGCCGGTGTGCTGATCGGCAAGGACACGCGGGTGTCCGGCTATATGCTCGAGTCCGCGCTGCAGGCGGGGCTGTCCGCGGCGGGTGTCGACATCTATCTGGCCGGGCCCATGCCGACGCCGGCGGTCGCCTATCTGACCCGAGCCCTGCGGCTGCAGGCCGGAATCGTGATCTCGGCCTCGCACAATCCCTACGAAGACAACGGCATCAAGTTCTTCTCGGGCGATGGCAACAAGCTGCCGGACACGGTAGAGGAACAGATCGAATCTTTCCTCGATGCACCGATGCAGACCATGCCCTCGGCGCAGCTCGGCCGTGCACGGCGTATCAACGATGCTGCCGGACGTTACATCGAGTTCTGCAAGAGTACCTTTCCCAACCACCTCAATCTGCGCGGACTGAAGCTGGTGGTGGACTGCGCGCACGGCGCCACCTATCACATCGCCGGGCATGTATTCCACGAACTCGGCGCGGACGTGGTGCTGATCGGCAGCCAGCCGGACGGACTGAACATCAATCGCGATACCGGCGCCACGCAACCGCAGGCGATGGCTGCGGCGGTGAGGGCACATCACGCCGACCTGGGCGTGGCGTTCGACGGCGATGGCGACCGGCTGGTGGTGTGCGACAGCGAAGGACGGCTGTATGACGGCGACCAGTTGCTGTACGTCATTGCCCGCTTCCGGCAGGCGCACGGCATGCTGCGGGGCGGCGTGGTTGGCACGCTGATGACCAACTTCGGTATGGAGCAGGCGCTTGAAGCGCTCGGCATTCCGTTTGCGCGGTCGGCGGTCGGCGACCGCTACGTGCTGGAGAAACTGCTGGAACGCGACTGGCAGCTGGGCGGCGAGAACTCCGGCCACATCATCTGTCTCGACCGCCACACGACCGGCGATGGCATCGTATCCATGCTGCAGGTGTTGCAGGCGATGCGGGTCGAGGAACGCACGCTCGACCAGCTGACCGCGGACCTCGAGCTCTACCCGCAGGCGATGGTGAATGTGCGTATCAGGACGCGGTTCGATTTCTCCGGAAACCAGCAGGTCCGCGAAGCCGTGGCTTTGGCCGAGTCCCGGCTGGACGGTTGCGGTCGGGTCCTGCTGCGTCCTTCCGGCACCGAACCGCTGATCCGGGTCATGGTCGAGGGCCGTGACCGGCCGCAGGTGCAGACGCTCGCCCGGTCGATCGCCGATGCAATAGAGAAAGCGGCCCCTCACTGACTTTTCGCGCCCTGCCGTTACTGGCTTCCGCTCGGGGTGCCCCCGCAGTCCGGAAGACCGTCTCGCCGTCCCGGCTGTCATGATTCTGTAATCCCCGGTTGTCACAATCCGGCCACGTGGTGCTGCAGTGCATGCAGCACCAAGCCTGTTGTCTCACAATCAAAAGGAGTGCAGTCGTCATGATCATGAAAACGCTGGCAGCGCTGGGTATCGCGACTTTCGGCTTTACCGCCCAGAGCGCGGTCGCCCAGACCGTCCAGGTCGATCCCAATCTCCCCACCTATTCCAAGGCTTCAGGGGTTTCCGGCAACTTCACCAGCGTCGGCTCGGACACCCTGAACAACCTGATGACCCTGTGGGCGGAAGAGTTCAAGCGCATCTACCCGAACGTCAACATCCAGATCCAGGGAGCGGGTTCTTCCACCGCGCCGCCCGGGCTGATCGAAGGTGCATCCAACTTCGGTCCGATGAGCCGCATGATGAACGCCCGCGAGATCGAGGCGTTCGAGCGCAAGTACGGCTACAAGCCAACCCCGGTGCCGGTCGCGATCGACGCACTCGCGGTCTACGTGCACAAGGACAACCCGATCAAGGGTCTCACCGTCCCGCAGGTCGACGCGATCTTCTCGGCTACCCGCCAGTGCGGGTATCCCAGCAACATCACGCGCTGGGGGCAGGCCGGCATGAGCGGCGACTGGGCGAGCCGCGACATCGCGATCTACGGCCGTAACTCGGTATCCGGCACCTATGGCTTCTACAAGGAAGTCGCGCTGTGCAAGGGCGATTTCAAGAGCACGGTCGCAGAGCAGCCGGGTTCCGCCTCGGTGGTCCAGAGCGTGACCGGGCAGCTCAACGCGATCGGCTACTCCGGGATCGGTTACAAGACTTCCGGTGTGCGTGCCATTCCCCTAGCCAAGGCCGAAGGCCAGCCCATGGTCGAGCCGAGCCCGGAGAATGCGACCAGCGGCAGTTATCCGCTCGCACGGATTCTCTACGTCTACGTAAACAAGCACCCGAACCGGCCGTTGACGCCGCTCGAGCGCGAGTTCGTGAAAATGGTGCTGTCCAAGCAGGGCCAGGAGGTGGTGATCAAGGACGGCTTCGTGCCGCTCCCCGCGAGGATCGCCGACAAGGCGCTGGCGGAACTCACCCGCTGAGCGCATCGCCCCTCGCAAGGCAAGCGGGCCGGCCATAT
>JBBDIL010000027.1:109266-155672 GCA_040880425.1 Burkholderiales bacterium
CCGCTTGCCGAACCGGTAAACAATTTCAGGAGAAGAGCATGAAAGAGAACAGCCTGAAGGCGCTCTTGGTGGTGCTGGTTTCGGCCGCGAGCCTTGGAACCGGGTGCGCATCCGAATCCAGGAAGGAATCTACCGCGCCGGCGCAGGTCGCTGCGGCGCAAGCGGACGCGACGGCGTCGAATGCGGTTACACAGAACACGACCTACTACTTTGCCGCGTATCCGGAAAGCGGACGCATTTATGCCATGAGCGATGTCAAGAACTGGCTGTTGTTTTCGGACCATGGGGAGGTGCCGTACACCAGGACCCGCATCGGCGCCGGACCACAGGGTCAGACGGTTGTGTTCGGGATCACCTCAGGCGACGTCAAGGCGAATGCGCCGAGCGTCGGCGAGCGCATCTACGACGGCCAGATGCAGGTTGAGGGCGCGTTCTATGCGGAAGTAATGAAGAATGGCCGCTACCATGTATTCGGGTTGTGGCAGGACTTTCAGGATTTCCTCGCGCACGGCGAGATCACCTATACTTTCACGCAAATCGGTGCCGGTCCGAAAGGCGAGACGGTGATCTACGCCCTGAACAAGGAAAGCAGCAAGCAAGGTGCCCCGGTTGCGCTGATCGAGAAGTTCAAACAATTGCGCAGCATGTAGAACAAGAATGGCCGAGGGGGCTGACACTGCAGGGTCCAGCCCCCTTTCTTCGTGCCCCGAACAAAACCCGCCGCTGAGATGAGCATTCCCGCCAATACGACATCCGACTACCTCCAGCGCGCGATGCGCGGTCGCCTGCTCAGGGACTCCGTGTTCAAGCATGTGATGACGTTGGGCGGGATCAGCGTGATCATTGCCATCAGCGCGATCTTCTTCTACCTCGCGAGCGTGGTGCTGCCGGTCATGATGCCGGCCGATATGGACGCACTGACGGGCTATGCCGTGCCGGGGCCGGCGCAGGAGCGCACCGTGTACCTGTCCGCCGAAGAGCAACGGGAGATCGGCGCGCGTTTCACCGATCGCGGCTCGGTCACCTTCTTCGAATTCGGCAGCGGCAGGGTGATCGCGCAGCCGGATCTGCAGCTGCCCGAAGATGCGGAAATCACCGCCTTCGGCTTCAGCGAGCCTGCGCAGTTCGTCACCGCCTACGGACTGTCTGACGGCCGCATGCTGGTGCTGAGGCAACGCTATGCCGTCACCTATCCTGACGACAAGCGCCTGATCACCCCGCAGATCGAATATCCGGTCGGCGAATCGCCGCTGGTGCTCGATCCTGCAGGTGCCGCCCTGAGTATGGTCTCCATACAGCACGACGACGATCAGACCGTGGCGGCGGGACTGACCGAAGACGGTCGTCTGGTGTTTACCGGCCTGTCGAGCCGTTCCAATTTTCTGACCGGCGAAATCGAACTGGAGCAGGTGTCGGCGGAACTGGCGCCGGTCGATGGCGAGATCTCGCATCTGCTCATCGGCGCCCGGCTGCGCGATCTTTACGTTGTACATGGCGGGAGTCATGTCACGCACTACGACATCGGCAACAAGTCCAGCCCCCGTCTTTTGCAGCGCAGACAGGTGGTCGAAGACGGCGAGCGTATTTCCGACGTAACCATTCTCAGCGGCGGCTTCTCGCTGATCATCGGTACCGACAAGGGCAATCTCTCGCAATGGTTTACCGTGCGCGACGAAGACAACTTTCCGCACCTGACGCACATCCGGGATTTCAAACGCATGCCCGGGCCGGTGCGAATGCTCGAGCCCGAGTACTACCGCAAGGGATTTCTGGCAGGAGACGACAAGGGCAACATCAGCATCTATTACGCGACCTCGCGCCGCCTGCTGCTGCGCGAAACGATCAGCGATTCACCGATCCGCATGGCGACCTTTACTCCGCGTGCCGACGGTATCATCGTCGAGGATGGCAATGGCCGGCTGTACTCCACGCATATCGACAACCGGTATCCGGAAGTATCCTGGCACGCGCTCTGGGAGAAAGTCTGGTACGAGACCTACCAGGAGCCGGAGTACATCTGGCAGTCTTCCGCATCGACGTCTGACTTCGAGGCCAAGTTCAGTCTCGCGCCGCTGACTTTCGGCACGCTGAAAGCGGCGTTCTACGCCATGATGGTGTCGATTCCACTCGCGATACTGGGTGCAATTTTCACCGCGTACTTCATGTCGCCGCGGATGCGCACCCTGGTCAAGCCGTCGATCGAGATCATGGAGGCCTTGCCGACGGTGATTCTCGGTTTTCTCGCCGGATTGTGGCTGGCGCCGCTGGTCGACCTCAATCTGGCGGGAACGCTGCTTACCGTCACCCTTCTGCCGGCTGGTCTGCTGCTGGCGGCCTATGTGTGGCATCGTTTGCCGAAGTATCTGACCGCGCGGATTCCAACAGGGTGGGAGGCTGCGCTGCTGGTTCCGGTGGTGCTGTTCGTGGTCTGGTTCGCCTTCGCCATCGGCCAGCCGATCGAGGCGGCGTTTTTCGGCGGAGACATGCCGCACTACCTGAGCAATGAGCTCGGTATCACCTACGAACAGCGCAATTCGCTGGTGGTTGGCATTGCCATGGGTTTTGCCGTGACGCCGACCATTTTCTCAATTGCGGAAGATGCGATCTTCAGCGTGCCGAAGCACCTGACCACGGGATCCCTGGCGCTCGGCGCCACGCCATGGCAGACGCTGATCGGAGTCGTCCTGCTGACGGCAAGCCCGGGCATCTTTTCCGCGATCATGATCGGCCTGGGAAGAGCGGTCGGCGAAACCATGATCGTGCTGATGGCGACCGGCAACACCGCGGTGATGGACATGAGCATCTTCACCGGCTTCCGCACCCTGTCCGCGAACATTGGCGTCGAGATGCCCGAAGCGGCGGTCGGTACCACGCATTACCGCCTGCTGTTCATGTCGGCGCTGGTGCTGTTCCTGTTCACGTTCTCCGTCAACACCGTCGCCGAGCTGGTGCGCCAGCGGCTGCGCGAAAAATACAGCTCGATCTGAGGAGCGAGACCGCATGCGAGACTGGATAAAGTCCGGAGCGCCCTGGATCTGGCTGACCGCCGGCGCGGTGGCCGTCGCGCTGGTGCTGGTGTTCGGCGTGCTGTGGCTGACCGCGGCGCGCGGGCTGGTGCATTTCTGGCCGAAAGCCGTGGTCGAGACCACGTTCGTGGAGCGCGATGGCAGCGAGATCCGGCTGATCGGCGAGGTGCGTGAACGCGAGGAAGTGCCGGTCCGGCGCCTGCAGGAATCCGGTTTCAACATCGAAAGCGAGCAAGCGTTCACGGGCCGCTACCTGTTCAAAATGGGTAACCGCGACGTTTACGGTGTCGATTTCCGCTGGTTCCCGGAGCCGTTGCTCGGCGAATTCACCTATCCGAAGGATCTGATCACGGTTGAACGCCGCGAGTGGGGCAATTTTTACGGTCATCTGAAAGCCGTAGCCGAAGATGGCGTCGTGGTTGCGCAGGGTCCCGCGGCATGGCCCGAACTTCGGAAGCGCGTGGATCGCGCAAACCGGCTGTTCCGGCAGCTCTATAGCATCGAGAAGCACGATATCGGCCGCGTCAATTTCCAGCTGGAGCGATTGCGGCTGCAGGCGCGCAAGCTCGAACTGCGCGACCAGCTGACCCCGCAGCTGCAAGCCGATTTCGAGCAGAAGCGCGAGGAGTATGACCTGCAGTTCCGGAGTCTGCAGGAGCAGATTCAAGCCCTGCGCAAGGATATCGAGCGAGACAGTCTGAGCGCGGAAGTTCAGACCGGGCAGCTGGTGACCATACCGCTGTCCCAGGTGACGGCCGCCTATCAGGCAAATGCGCTTTCGTTTCCGCAGAAGATCGGCTTCTATTTCCACAAGCTGTGGGAATTCATGTCGGAGGATCCGCGCGAGGCGAACACGGAAGGCGGCATCTTCCCGGCCATCTTCGGCACCGTGATGATGGTGATCCTGATGTCGATCATGGTCACGCCGCTCGGCGTGATGGCGGCGGTCTACATGCGCGAGTACGCGAAACAGGGGCCGCTGATCCGCGTGATTCGTATTTCCGTGAACAATCTGGCTGGAGTACCTTCGATCGTCTATGGCGTGTTCGGCCTGGGGTTCTTCGTATACGTACTTGGCCACAACATCGACCAGCTGTTCTTTCCCGAAGCACTGCCCGCGCCGACCTTTGGCAGCCCCGGAATTCTGTGGGCGTCGCTGACCTTGGCAATTCTCACGCTGCCGGTGGTGATCGTATCGACCGAAGAGGGGCTTTCACGGGTGCCGCGCTCGTTGCGCGAAGGCAGCCTGGCGCTTGGCGCCACCAAGGCGGAAACGCTGTGGCGCACGGTGCTGCCGATGGCCAGCCCGGCAATGATGACCGGGCTCATCCTGGCGGTGGCTCGCGCCGCGGGTGAAGTGGCGCCGCTGATGCTGGTTGGCGTGGTGAAGCTCGCGCCCAGCCTGCCTGTGGACGGTTTCTTCCCGTTCGTGCATCTCGAGCGCAAGTTCATGCATCTCGGCTTTCACATCTACGACGTCGGTTTCCAGAGCCCGAACGTGGAAGCGGCGCGACCGCTGGTGTACGCCACCGCGCTTTTGCTGGTGATCGTGATTGTGGTACTCAACCTGACGGCGATTGCCCTGCGCAACCGTCTGCGCGAGCGCTACCGCGGACTGGAAGGCATGTGATCGGCGAGGTAAAGTCATGCAAATCGAGGACGTCAAAGCCATGAGCGAATCAAGCAAAAAAGCCCACGGAATAGATATCCGCGCGCTCGGGCGCTCGGGGTCGGGAGGCGCGGGGGAAACGTCCTTTGCAGACGACGACGTCTGTCTTGAGGTGAAGAATCTGAATCTTTCCTACGGCAACGTCCAGGCCCTGAAGAACATCGATCTGGAGATTCCGCGACGGAAGATCACGGCATTCATCGGGCCGAGCGGATGCGGCAAGTCCACGCTTCTGCGCTGCTTCAACCGCATGAACGATCTCGTCGACATCTGCCGGATCGAGGGGGATGTCCTGCTGGAAGGGCAGAATATCTACGATCGCAGTATCAACGTCGCGCATCTGCGCCGCCGGGTGGGTATGGTGTTTCAGAAACCCAACCCGTTCCCGAAGTCCATATTCGAGAATGTCGCCTACGGACTGCGCCTGATGGGTGTGAACGACAAGGCGGTGCTGGCCGAGACGGTCGAGCGTGCGCTGCGCGGCGCCGCACTGTGGGACGAAGTGAAGGACCGCCTGGACGAGAGCGGACTCACTCTCTCCGGCGGACAGCAGCAGCGGCTGGTGATCGCGCGCGCAGTGGCCCTGGAGCCAGAGGTGCTGCTGCTGGACGAACCGTGCTCGGCACTGGACCCGATCGCAACAGCCAAGGTCGAGGACCTGATCGTCGAACTGAAAGACAGCTTTACCATCGTGATCGTGACCCATAACATGCAACAGGCGGCACGCGTTTCCGATTTCACCGCATACATGTACCTCGGCGAAATGGTCGAGTTCGGTGCGACCGACAGCCTGTTCATCAACCCCAAACAGAAAGCCACCGAAGACTACATCACCGGCCGGTTCGGGTGATGTCGAAGTCATTGCGCTAGCGGCTGTGCGCCCGGTGACGCAAGGGCAAGGCTGGCTTTGCGCGTCTGCCCGTCCTCGCGGATTTCACCCGGGGTCCTGTCCGCTCCGCGGTCGTCCGGTACGATTGTGCCCCGCGCCGCAGTGCATCACGTTGACCCCCCCTCCTCCGTAACGGTAAAATTCCGCAGTTTTAGGGACCTACAGGCTGATGCGACAACGGCTGGTGGCCGGCAATTGGAAGATGCACGGCAGTCTTCCGGATAACGAGTCGTTGCTCGGGGCCGTAGCCGAGGCAGCCGGCTCGTTGCGGTCGGTGGTCTGCGCGGTGTGTGTCCCTTTCCCGTATCTGAGCCAGGCGCAACGGGTGTTGTCAGGGTCGAAGGTTCCCTGGGGTGCGCAGAACGTCAGTCAGCACGCCCGCGGCGCTTACACCGGCGAAGTATCGGTGCCGATGCTGAAGGATTTTGGATGCCGGTACGCGATCGTCGGGCATTCCGAGCGCCGGGCGCTGTACGGTGAAGATGACGGAACGGTGGCGGCAAAGGCCAAGGCGGTGCTGGACGGGGCGATGGTGCCGATCGTGTGCGTCGGCGAGACCCTGGAAGAGCGCGAGTCGGGTGCCACCGAGCAGGTAGTCGGCCGACAACTCGACGTCGTGCTGGCGGGCATCGGGGCTGGCGGTATCGCGCGATCGGTGGTGGCTTATGAACCGGTGTGGGCGATCGGAACCGGCAAGACCGCAACGCCGGAGCAGGCGCAGGCAGTGCACGCATTCATTCGCGCACGGGTAGCTGGCAGCGACCCTGGCGTAGCGAAGGCTCTGACGATTTTGTACGGTGGCAGCGTAAAGGCGGCAAATGCGGCGTCGCTGTTCGCGATGGACGACGTGGATGGCGGCCTGATCGGCGGGGCGTCGCTGAATGCCGAGGAATTTTCCGCGATCTGCAGCGCTGCGGATCGCACTTGAAAGATGGACAAATGCAAACTGTGATTCTGATTTTTCATGTACTGACCGCCATCTGCATGATCGGTCTGATACTGATGCAGCAGGGCAAGGGTGCGGACATGGGCGCGGCATTCGGCAGCGGTTCCGCCGGCAGCCTGTTCGGTTCCAGCGGGTCGGCGAACTTTCTGAGCCGCTCTACTGCGGTCCTCGCGACATTGTTCTTCCTGACGAGCATGGGATTGACCTGGTTCTCGTTCGAGAAAGCGGCGCCGCAGGGCGTGATGACGACGATTCCGGCGGACGTCGACCCGGCACGCGTCATTCCGGTGCCGTCCGATTCAGCAGATCCGGCGACCCCGGAGAACGGTTCCAGAGCGGGCGAGGTCCCACAGTAAGTCCGGGATACGGGACAGGTGACCCACCCAAGCCCCGATTCCGTGGATGTATGGCAGTGCCGACGTGGTGAAATTGGTAGACACGCCGTCTTGAGGGGGCGGTGGCGAGAGCCGTGTGAGTTCGAGTCTCACCGTCGGCACCAGCAAAGAATTCCCGGTCAGCGGGGCGCAGCAGCCCGGTTGCAGGCAAGCCCGAATGACCTGCGCCGGAGGGCGAAACGCCTGCAGACCTGTCCCAACCCGCGCTGTCGGGCCGGATGAGAGCCGTTCATGCTTGAGCAGTACTTCCCGATTTTGCTGTTTATCTCTGTCGGTCTCGCGATCGGCATCATCCTGCCGCTTGCCGGTGCGGGCCTGAGCCGTATTCTCGGCGTGCATCGTCCCGACCCCGAGAAACTTTCACCCTACGAGTGCGGGTTCGAAGCCTTCGAAGACGCGCGGATGAAGTTCGACGTCCGCTATTACCTGGTAGCCATTCTTTTTATCCTGTTCGATCTGGAAATCGCGTTTCTTTTTCCGTGGGCGATCGTGCTCGACGAGATCGGAACTTTCGGGTTCGTCGCGATGGTCATATTTCTGGCGATCCTGGTGATCGGGTTCATTTACGAATGGAAAAAAGGCGCGCTCGAATGGGACTAGAGTCCGCATTTGAATCATGGGCATGGCGCTCGGGATGCAGGTTCGGCGCTTTCCCGGCAGGGAAGCCTGAACGCATACCGAACTGACACGAGCGGATCATGGAAAGCGTAACCGAAAGGGGCTTTGTCACCACCAGCATCGATAACGTCATCAACTGGACACGTACCGGTTCGATGTGGCCGATGACATTCGGTCTCGCCTGCTGCGCGGTAGAAATGATGCATGCCGGCGCGGCGCGTTACGACCTCGACCGTTTCGGCGTGGTGTTTCGTCCCAGCCCCCGGCAGTCGGACGTGATGATCGTTGCCGGCACGCTGTGCAACAAGATGGCGCCTGCGCTGCGCAAAGTGTACGACCAGATGGCGGAACCGCGCTGGGTGATCTCGATGGGATCCTGCGCGAACGGCGGCGGCTACTATCATTATTCCTATTCCGTTGTGCGTGGATGCGACCGCATCGTGCCGGTTGACGTCTACGTGCCCGGCTGCCCTCCTACCGCGGAGGCCTTGCTCTACGGCGTGATCCAGCTACAGAACAAAATCCGCCGCACCAACACCATTGCCCGTTGAACTTCGAATGACAGACACAACCGATACCCTCGCCGCTGCGCTCGGCAATGCGTTCGGCGAGAGGATTCGCAGCCTCACCGGACGGTTTGGCGAAACTACCATAGTCGTCGATGCGGCCGACTGGCCGGCGCTCGCGCTCGCGCTGCGCGACGAACCGGTCCTGCGCTTCGAGCAACTGATCGACCTGTGCGGGATGGACTATTCGGCTTACGGCAACGGTGCCCGGGAAGGCCAGCGTTTCGCCGTTGTGTATCACCTGCTGTCCGTGTCGCACAATCACCGGTTGCGGGTGCGGGTGTTCTGTGCGGAGGAGGATTTTCCGGCGCTGGATTCCGTCGTCGACGTATGGCCGTCGGCCAACTGGTTCGAGCGTGAGGCATTCGACCTGTACGGAATCGTGTTTCCCGGGCATCCCGACCTGCGGCGCATCCTCACCGATTACGGCTTCATCGGGCACCCGTTCCGCAAGGACTTCCCGCTGTCGGGTTACGTCGAAATGCGCTACGACCCCGATCAGCAGCGCGTCATCTACCAGCCGGTCAGCATCGAGCCGCGCGAGATCGTCCCGCGTGTGGTACGCGAGGAGCACTACGCAGACGTGGAAAGAAAGCCCTGATTCATGGCGGAAATCAGAAACTACACGATGAATTTTAGTTACGACATAACTTTGGCTAAGCAAAAGTTAGTCTCCACTGAAATTCATGGTGTCTTTGGCATTGGTAGCCACGCCGCCTCGCGAGTACTGTTCCATGGCTGAAATTCGCAACTACACCATGAATTTTGGGCCGCAGCATCCGGCGGCGCACGGAGTATTGAGACTGGTGCTGGAACTGGACGGCGAGGTCATCCAGCGCGCGGATCCGCATATCGGTCTGCTGCACCGGGCTACCGAGAAACTAGCCGAGAACAAGACCTACCTGCAGTCGGTGCCTTACATGGACCGGCTGGATTACGTGTCCATGATGTGCAACGAGCACGCCTACGTGCGCTCGATCGAGCGCCTGCTCGAGCTGGACGTGCCCGAACGCGCGCAGTACATCCGCGTGATGTTCGACGAAATCACGCGGATTCTGAATCACCTGTTGTGGCTCGGCGCGCATGCGCTCGATGTTGGCGCGATGACCATGTTCCTTTACTGCTTCCGCGAACGCGAAGACCTGATGGACTGCTATGAGGCAGTATCGGGCGCGCGCCTGCACGCGGCGTACTACCGGCCCGGCGGCGTATATCGTGACCTGCCGGACGCGATGCCCAAGTACGAAGTGTCGAAGATCCACGATGCCAAAGCGGTCCGGGAACTCAACCGGAACCGGGAAGGCTCGCTGCTGGATTTCATCGAGGACTTTACCGATCGCTTCCCGAAATTGGTCGACGAGTACGAAACGCTCCTTACCGACAATCGCATCTGGAAGCAGCGCACGGTCGGCATCGGCGTGGTGAGTCCGGATCGCGCGAAGGCGCTCGGGTTTACCGGGCCCATGCTGCGCGGTTCCGGTGTCGAATGGGATCTGCGCAAGAAGCAGCCCTACGCCGTCTACGACCGCATGGATTTCGACATCCCGGTCGGCATGAACGGCGACTGCTACGACCGCTACCTGGTGCGCATGGAGGAGTTTCGCCAGTCGAACCGCATCATCAGGCAATGCATCGACTGGTTGCGCGGACATCCCGGGCCGGTCATGACCGGGAACCACAAGGTTGCACCGCCGACCAGGATGGAAATGAAATCGAACATGGAAGAGCTGATACATCATTTCAAGCTCTTTACCGAAGGCTTCTTCGTGCCGCCGGGTGAAGCCTATGCCGCGGTCGAGGCGCCCAAGGGCGAATTCGGCATCTATCTCGTATCCGATGGCGCCAACAAGCCCTACCGCATGAAGATCCGTGCGCCCGGATTCGTGCATCTTTCGGCGCTGGACGAGATGTCGCGCGGCCACATGATCGCGGACATCGTTGCCATCATTGGCACGCAGGATATCGTGTTCGGCGAGGTGGACCGGTGAACGCGCCGGTGGTGCTCAGCCCGGCAGCGCTCGCGAGAATAGACCGCGAGGCTGCCAAGTATCCGCCGGAACAGAAACGCTCCGCGGTCATGGCGGCGCTGGTTATTGCCCAGGATGAAAAGGGCTGGCTGTCCAACGATACCATCGCGTTCATTGCGGGCTATCTGGAGATGCCGCCGGTCGCTGTCTACGAAGTGGCGACGTTCTATTCGATGTACAACCTTGAGCCGGCGGGACGGCACAAGATCACCATCTGCACCAATCTGCCCTGTGCGCTGCAGGGTGCGGATGTCGCCGCTGCGCATCTCCAGGAAAGACTCGGTATCAGCTTTAACCAGACCACTGCCGATGGCGCCATCACCCTGAAGGAAGGCGAATGCATGGGCGCTTGCGGCGATGCTCCCGTGTGTCTGCACAACGACAAGAAGATGCTTTCGTGGATGACTCCGGAGAAGCTCGATGCCCTGATCGAGGAGCTGCGCGCGAAATGAATTCTCAGCTGCCTCCTTTCTCACCCGGCATCTACGGGCCCGATGCGGTCATCCTCAAGGGATTGAACGGACAGAACTGGCGCCTCGAGGACTACGAACAGCGCGGCGGTTATCTGGCGCTGAAGAAGCTCCTGTCGGAGAGGATCCCACCCGAGCAGGTCGTGGCAGAAGTAAAGAAATCGGCCTTGCGCGGGCGAGGCGGCGCGGGCTTTCCGACCGGCCTGAAGTGGAGCTTCATGCCCCGGCAGTTCCCGGGGGCGAAATATCTGGTCTGCAATTCGGACGAAGGCGAACCCGGTACGTTCAAGGATCGCGACATCCTGCGTTACAACCCGCATATCGTGATCGAGGGCATGGCGATCGCGGCCTACGCGATGGGCATCCCGGTCGGATACAACTACATCCACGGAGAAATCTGGGAAACCTACGCGCGTTTCGAAGAGGCGCTGGACGAAGCCCGGCAGGCCGGTTATCTCGGGCAGCACATTCTCGGCTCCGACTTCAGCTTCGAACTGCACGCACACCATGGCTGGGGCGCGTATATCTGCGGCGAGGAGACGGCCCTGCTCGAATCGCTCGAGGGCAAGAAAGGCCTGCCGCGTTTCAAGCCGCCGTTTCCTGCGAGTTACGGCTTGTACGGCAAGCCGACTACCATCAACAACACCGAGACCTTTGCGGCGGTGCCGTGGATCATCCTGAACGGCGGCGACGCCTTCCTGAACATGGGGCGGCCGAACAACGGCGGCACCAAGATCTTCTCCGTCTCCGGCGATGTCGAGCGGCCCGGCAACTACGAGGTTCGGCTGGGCAAACCCTTCGCGGAGCTGCTGGAGATGGCGGGCGGCATGCGTGCGGGGCGTAAACTCAAGGCGGTGATTCCCGGCGGTTCGTCGATGCCGGTGCTGCCGGCCGACATCATGATGCAGACCGACATGGATTACGACTCGATCGCCAAGGCGGGATCGATGCTCGGCTCCGGCGCGGTGATCGTGATGGACGAAACGCGCTGCATGGTGCGCTGCCTGCAAAGATTGTCCTACTTCTATTTCGAGGAATCCTGCGGACAGTGCACACCCTGCCGCGAAGGTACCGGATGGCTGTACCGCATGGTGCACCGGATCGAGCATGGTAAAGGCCGGCCGGAAGACATCGATACGCTGACCTCGGTGGCAGACAATATTGCCGGCCGCACCATCTGCGCCCTTGGCGACGCAGCAGCGCTGCCCGTCAAGAGTTTCATCAAACACTTCCGCGAAGAATTCGAGCATCACATCGAAAACAGGAAATGTCTGGTCGGATGAGCACATGATCAATCTCGAGATCGACGGCAAACCGGTTGAAATGCCGGAAAACAGCACGGTGATAGAGGCCAGCAACAAGCTGGGCATCTACATTCCGCACTTCTGCTACCACCGCAAGCTGTCGATCGCGGCCAACTGCCGCATGTGCCTGGTGCAAGTCGAGAAGGCACCAAAGCCGATGCCCGCCTGCGCCACGCCGGTCGCAGAAGGCATGAAAGTGTGGACGCGCTCGAAACTCGCGGTCGACGCGCAGAAGGGCGTGATGGAGTTCCTGCTGATCAACCATCCGCTCGATTGCCCGATCTGCGACCAGGGCGGGGAATGCCAGCTGCAGGACCTCGCCGTCGGCTATGGCGGTTCCAGTTCGCGTTACCTCGAACCCAAACGCGTGGTGCCGCACAAGGAAATAGGCCCGCTGGTGGCGGCGGAAGAAATGACGCGCTGCATTCACTGCACGCGCTGCGTGCGCTTCGGCCAGGAGATTGCCGGTGTGATGGAACTCGGCATGGCGGGGCGCGGCGAGCACGCCGAGATCCTGGCTTTCGTCGGCAGCACGGTCGATTCCGAACTGTCCGGCAACATGATCGACGTTTGCCCTGTCGGGGCGCTGACGTCGAAGCCGTTCCGGTACCGGGCACGGACCTGGGAAATGAGCCAGCGGAAGTCGGTCAGCCCGCATGACGCGCTCGGCTCCAACCTGGTCGTGCAAGTCATGCACAACCGGGTGATGCGAGTCCTGCCGCTGGAGAACGAGGAAATCAATGAGTGTTGGCTGTCAGATCGGGATCGCTTCTCGTACGAAGGGTTGAATAGCGAGGACCGCCTGACCGCGCCGATGATCCGGCGCGACGGGGAGTGGCAGGAAGTCGCCTGGCAGACCGCGCTGGAGCATGTCGCGACCGAACTTGTCCGGCTGCGCGGCGCGCACGGACCGGAATCGATCGGCGCGCTTGCTGCGCCACATTCCACGCTCGAAGAGCTCTACCTGCTGGCGCGGCTCGTGCGCGGTCTGGGCAGCGGCAACGTCGACTTCCGCCTGCGGCAGGCCGATTTCGATTCGGATCGCGCGCGGCGTGGCGTGCCCTGGCTCGGAATGAAGGTGGGCGAGCTGAATGATCTGGACCGCGTACTGCTGATCGGCTCCACGCTGCGCAAGGATCACCCGCTGCTGGCGCACCGGTTGCGGCAAGCCGTCAAGAAGGGCGCGCAGCTGAGCGTGGTCAATCCGGTGGACGATGATCTGCTCACGCGGGTCCACGACAAGCTGATCGTCGCGCCCGGTGCGCTCTCGGCTGCGCTGGCAGAAGTGGTCAAAGCTGCAGCCGAGCTCAAGGAGACAACGGTCCCTGCTGCGATTGCAGATGTGCAGGCCGGGGAATCGGCCCGACGCATCGCGAAAAGCCTCGTGTCCGGCGACAATCGAGCGATTCTGCTCGGCAATATTGCCGAACATCATCCGGAGCGCACGCAGTTGCAGGCGCTTGCGCAGGCGCTTGCGGAAATCGTCGGCGCACGCATGGGTTTTCTCGGCGCGTGCGCGAACAGCGTCGGTGGCTACCTTGCCGGCGCCATACCGGACGAAACTGGATTGAATGCTGCCGGCATGCTCGAACAACCGCGCAAAGCCTGCCTGCTTTTGCACACGGAGATCGAGCTGGATTCCGCCAACGCGCGGCAGGCGCGCGCTGCGATGCATGCTGCCGAGTTCGTAGTTGCGATGACGCCTTATCGGCATCGTGCGACGGAGTACGCGCAGGTGCTGCTGCCGGTCGCGCCTTTCACCGAGACTGCGGGCAGTTTCGTGAATACGGAAGGCCGGCTGCAGGCATTCACGGGCGTGGTCAGACCGCTCGGCGATGCCCGGCCGGCATGGAAAGTTCTGCGCGTGCTGGGGACCTTGCTGGGAATCGAAGGTTTCAGCTATGAAAGTGCGGAAACCGTGCGCGCAGAACTGCTCGGAAAGGTTGGCGACGTTGCGTCACGGCTCAACAACGCCGTCGACCGGCAACCGCAGCCGGTATCGGTGCCATCCGGCGCCACCGAGCGCGTCGGCGAGATTCCCATCTATCACACCGACCCCATTGTGCGCCGCGCGGCTTCCCTGCAGCAGACTCGCGACGCGCAAGTGGCCGTCGCCTGGCTGCCGGGCTCGGTGGTCGAATCGCTCGGCTTGAAGCCCGGAGACAGGGTGCGCGTATCGCAGGACGGCGGCGATGCGATTCTGCCGTTTGCGCGCGACGACCGGCTGCCTGCCAATTGCGTGCGGCTCGCGGGCGGATGCCGCGAGACCAGCGGACTCGGTGCGTTGTTCGGCACGGTCCAACTCGAGCGTGTGCCCGAGCAGGAAAGGGTGATTGTTTAAATGGGATTTCTTGAAAGTCTCATCGGAACCCCAGCTGCGACCCTGGTGTGGACGCTGGCGAAGATCGGTGCCATCTTGACGCCGCTCATTTTGTGCGTGGCGTATCTGACGCTGGCCGAGCGCAAGGTTATCGGCTACATGCAGACCCGGATCGGCCCGAACCGGGTCGGACCGAAGGGCCTGCTGCAGCCATTCGCCGACGTGCTCAAACTGCTGGTCAAGGAAGTCATCGTTCCGACCGGCTCGAACAAGTTCCTGTTTGTCATTGCGCCGGCGCTTTCGCTGATGCCGGCGCTGGCAGCATGGGCCGTGGTGCCGTTCGCGGACGGCTGGGTTCTGTCGAACATCGATGCGGCACTGCTCTACATTCTGGCCATCACTTCGATGGGCGTGTACGGCGTGATCGTTGCCGGCTGGGCGTCGAACTCCAAGTATGCGTTCCTCGGCGCAATGCGTTCGGCGGCGCAGATCGTCGCCTACGAGATCGCCATGGGCTTTGCGCTGGTTACCGTGCTGATGATGGCCGGCAGTCTCAATCTGAGCGCGATCGTCGAATCCCAGAGAACGGCGTGGGGATTGCTGGGCTGGAACCTGATCCCGCTGCTGCCGATGTTCATGGTGTATTTCATCTCCGGCGTGGCCGAGACCAACCGCGCGCCGTTCGACGTAGCCGAAGGCGAGTCGGAGATCGTCGCCGGGTTCCATGTGGAATATTCCGGCACCGCCTTCGCGGTTTTTTTCCTTGCGGAATACGCGAACATGATCCTGGTTTCGGCGCTCGCCGCGCTGCTGTTCCTGGGCGGCTGGCTGAGCCCGATCCCGGGACTACCGGATGGATTCCACTGGTTTGCCCTCAAGGTTGCGTTCTTGCTGTTTTGCTTCCTCTGGTTCCGTGCGACCTTCCCGCGCTATCGCTACGACCAGATCATGAGGCTCGGCTGGAAAGTGTTCATTCCGCTCACGATCTTCTGGTTGTTGCTGGTAGGCGTGCTGATGCGCACCTCCTGGTGGCCGTGGTGAGGGGCGCGCGCAGATGATGGATCGCATACGGGATTTCTTCAGGACCTTCCTCCTGCTGGAGCTGTTCAGGGGGTTGATGCTTACCGGCCGCTATTTCTTCGCGCGCAAGACCACGGTTCAGTTTCCCGAGGAGAAGACGCCGCAGAGCCCGCGTTTCCGCGGGCTGCATGCATTGCGCCGCTATCCGAACGGCGAAGAGCGTTGCATCGCCTGCAAGCTGTGCGAGGCGGTTTGTCCCGCGCTCGCCATCACCATCGAGTCCGAGAAGCGGGCAGACAATACCCGTCGTACCACCCGTTACGATATCGACCTGACCAAGTGCATCTTCTGCGGCCTGTGCGAGGAATCCTGTCCGGTAGACTCGATCGTAGAAACGCGGATCCTCGAATACCACGGCGAGAAGCGCGGCGACCTGGTTTACACCAAGGAGATGCTGCTCGCGGTCGGCGATCGCTACGAGGAGCAGATCGCCCGGGACCGCACCGACGACGCGCCGTATCGCTGAAGCAGCATTCGACCAGAGGCGGACAGAAGAACCAAGAACAGGACCCGAAGAGCATGGATACGACAGGAAAGCACGCACGCGCAGTGTTCGCGGACAACCGGTTGCGGTTTGTCCCGCGTTTTCCGCGTCCCTGCGTGCCAGTGGCGGATCTCTAGTCAGGCGCCGACGGTGAACTTCGAAACCTTCATCTTCTATTTCTTCGCGGCGATCCTCGTATTCGCGGCGCTGCGTGTCATCACCGCGCGCAACCCGGTGCATTCGGCGCTGTTCCTGGTGCTGGCCTTCTTCACCTCGGCCGCGCTGTGGGTGCTGCTGGAGGCGGAATTCCTCGCCATCGTACTGGTGCTGGTCTACGTCGGCGCGGTAATGGTGCTGTTCCTGTTCGTGGTGATGATGCTCGACATCAACCTCGATCGCATGCGGGAAGGCTACTGGGACTACCTGGTTCCGGCGCTGCTGGTGGCAGGCGTGATGGTCGCAGAGATGGCCATCATCCTCGGCGGGCGCTACTTCGGGCTGGAGGGCATGCCGGCTCCGGAACCCCGCGAGGCCGGATACAGCAACACCCGGGAACTTGGCCAACAGCTCTACACCGATTACGTATACGCGTTCGAGATCGCAG
This sequence comes from Burkholderiales bacterium, assembly GCA_040880425.1. Lineage (GTDB taxonomy): Bacteria > Pseudomonadota > Gammaproteobacteria > Burkholderiales > Eutrophovitaceae > DATKEK01. Next base: position 125,665 of record JBBDIL010000027.1, read on the forward strand.
CTGTGATCCTGCTGGTTGCGATCGTTGCCGCGATCGCGTTGACGCTGCGCCAGCGCAAGGACACGCGCTACATCGATACGTCGCAGCAGATCAATGTGCGCCGGCAGGATCGCGTACGCCTGGTGTCGATGCCGGCGGAGAAGGGCAAGGATGAAGGCGGAACAATGAAGGCGGAAGGAGACGGGACGTGATTTCCCTGTCGCACTACCTCATCCTCGGCGCGATCCTGTTTTCGATCGGCGTGGTCGGAATATTCCTGAACCGCAAGAACGTGATCATTCTGCTGATGGCAATCGAGCTGATGCTGCTTGCGGTGAACATGAATTTCGTGGCGTTCTCGCATTATCTGCAGGACACCGCCGGGCAGATCTTCGTGTTCTTCATCCTGACGGTAGCGGCAGCAGAGTCTGCGATCGGGCTTGCCATCCTGGTTGTCCTGTTCCGCACCGCGCGAACCATCAATGTCGACGATCTGGACAGCTTGAATGGATAAGATGGCACAGGTTTCAGGGCTCCGGTTTCAGGGTCGAACGCTTGTGTGCACGAGGGCCGCATAGTGGGCAAGGAGCTGCTTTACCTCGTTGTCCCGGTCGCGCCGCTCATCGGTGCGATCGTCGCCGGCCTGTTCGGGGCCGCGATCGGCCGTGCAGGCGCACACCGGGTGACGATTGCCGGGATGGTCATCGCGACCATCGCCTCCGCGGTCGTGTTCCGCGACGTGCTTGCGGGAAACGCGTTCAACGGCTCGGTCTACACCTGGGCGGTCAGCGGCGGGGTGAGCTTCGAGATCGGCTTTCTGATCGACCGGCTCTCCGCCACCATGATGCTGGTGGTCACCTTCGTCTCGCTGATGGTGCATATCTACACCATCGGCTACATGCGCGACGACCCGGGCTATCAGCGCTTCTTCAGCTACATCTCGCTGTTCACCTTCAGCATGCTGATGCTGGTGATGAGCAACAACTTCCTGCAGCTGTTCTTCGGCTGGGAAGCAGTCGGTCTGGTTTCCTATCTGCTGATCGGTTTCTGGTACACGCGCCCGACCGCGATCTACGCCAACCTCAAGGCGTTCCTGGTAAATCGCGTCGGCGATTTCGGATTCCTGCTCGGCATCGCCCTGGTGCTGGCGCACTTCGGTACGCTCGACTATTTCGAGGTGTTCGCCGCCGCGCCGGACCTTGCGCACGAGATTGCCTGGACTACCTTTGTTGGCTGGCCGCTGATCACCACCATCTGCCTGCTGCTGTTCGTCGGCGCAATGGGCAAATCGGCACAGTTCCCGTTGCACGTCTGGCTGCCGGACTCGATGGAAGGCCCGACGCCGATTTCCGCGCTGATTCACGCGGCGACCATGGTGACTGCAGGCATCTTCATGGTGGCGCGGATGTCGCCGCTGTTCGAATTGTCGGAGACCGCGTTGTCGGTGGTGCTGGTGATCGGCGCCATCACCGCCCTGTTCATGGCGCTCCTGGGCCTGGTGCAAAACGACATCAAGCGCGTGGTCGCTTATTCGACCCTGTCGCAGCTTGGGTACATGACCGTTGCCCTGGGTGCGTCGGCCTACGCCGCGAGTATTTTCCACCTGATGACGCACGCTTTTTTCAAAGCCCTGCTGTTTCTTGGCGCCGGTTCGGTGATCATCGCCATGCATCACGAGCAGGACATGCGCAAGATGGGCGGGTTGCGCAGGTACATGCCGGTGACCTACTGGACGGCGGTGATCGGCAGCCTTGCGCTCGCCGGCATTCCGCCATTCTCGGGATTCTTTTCCAAGGACGCGATCATCGAAGCGGTACACGCCTCTCAGCTGCCCGGCGCGGGGTTTGCCTACTTCGCGGTGACCGCCGGCGTGTTCATCACGGCGTTGTACTCGTTCCGGCTGCTGTTCATGACATTCCATGGCGCACCGCGTATGGACGAGCACACACGCAGCCATCTGCGTGAATCTCCCTGGGTGGTGACCGCGCCGCTGGTCGCGCTCGCCGTTCCGTCTGTGTATGCCGGGTGGGCCTATATGGAACCCATGCTGTTCGGCGGCTTTTTCACGGATTCCATCCACGTTTTGCCCGAGCATGACGTGATCGCCGCGCTCGGCGAGGGCTTTCACGGCACGCTGGGCTTCATGCTGCACGGTTTCGTGACCGTGCCGTTCTGGTTGGCTGTCGGCGGTATCGCCACCGCCTGGTACCTGTACATGCATCGGCCCGAGTTCCCGGCGAAGATCCGGGATGCGCTCTGGCCTGTTTACGTGGTGCTCGACCAGAAATACTTCATGGACCGATTCAACGACTGGTTTTTCGCCGGCGGTGCACGCCTGATCGGACGCGGTTTGTGGCGCGGAGGCGATGTCGCGGTGATCGACGGCGTGCTGGTAAACGGATCGGCAAGGCTTGTCGGATGGTTTGCACAGGTTTCGAAACGGATCCAGTCCGGTCTGATCTACCACTACGCATTCACCATGATCATCGGCGTGTTCGTGCTGTTGACCCTCTGGTTCGCGCGCACCTGACCGGGAATCGATGCACATGTCCGTAATGCCCATCCTCAGCATCGTCACCTGGCTTCCGATTCTTGCCGGGATTGCGGTGTTGTTTACCGGTTCCGACCGCAATGCGCATGTTGCGCGCTGGATCGCGCTGGCCGGCGCGCTCCTGGGATTCATGGTTGCACTGCCGCTCTGGTTCGGTTTCGACCGGAGCGCGACGGAAATGCAGTTCGTCGAGTTCACGCCCTGGATCGAGTCCTTCCGCATCAACTACCACCTCGGCATCGATGGCATTTCGCTGCTGCTGATCCTGCTCAATGTATTCACCACCGTGCTGGTGGTGATTGCCGGCTGGCAGTCGGTGAAGGTGCGCGTGTCGCAGTACATGGCGGCCATCCTGATTCTTTCCGGAATGATGAATGGCGTATTCAGCGCCATGGATGCCGCGCTGTTCTACGTGTTTTTCGAGGCCACGCTGATCCCGATGTTCATCGTCATCGGTGTTTGGGGCGGACCGAACCGCGTGTATGCGGCGATGAAGTTTTTTCTCTACACGCTGCTCGGGTCGCTGCTGACGCTGGTTGCATTCATTTATCTGTACAACGCGGCCGGTGGCAGCTTTGCCATCGACGACTATTACCGGCTGCGGATGCCGCTTGCGGTACAGATCCCGTTGTTCATCGCCTTCTTCGCGGCGTTTGCGGTGAAGGTGCCGATGTGGCCGGTGCACACCTGGCTGCCGGACGCGCACGTCGAGGCGCCCACCGGCGGCTCGGTGGTGCTGGCCGCGATCATGCTCAAGCTCGGCGCCTACGGGTTCGTCCGCTTTTCTCTGCCGATCCTGCCGGATGCAAGCCACGTGCTCGCACCGGCGGTGATTGCCTTGTCGCTGATCGCCGTGGTGTACATCGGCCTGGTCGCGCTGGTGCAGGCGGACATGAAGAAGCTGATTGCGTACTCCTCGATCGCCCACATGGGGTTCGTGACGCTGGGCATCTTTCTGTTCAACGCGCGCGGCATGGAAGGCGCGATCATCCAGATGGTGTCGCACGGCTTCGTTTCCGGGGCGATGTTCCTCTGCGTCGGCGTGCTGTACGACCGCATGCATTCGCGCCAGATCGGCGACTACGGCGGCGTGGTGAATACCATGCCGGTGTTTGCCGCATTGTTCATGCTGTTTGCAATGGCAAACGCCGGATTGCCCGGCACAAGCGGATTCGTCGGCGAGTTCCTGGTGATACTCGGGGCGATGGAACGCAACTTCTGGTACGCGGCCGCGGCTGCAACCACGCTGATTTTCGGCGCGGCCTACACCTTGTGGATGTACAAGCGGGTTGTGTTCGGGGCGGTCGCAAACGATAAGGTGGCCGCGTTGAAGGACATCGGCGCGCTCGAGGCGCTGGTGCTCGGCCTCGCTGCCGTCGCCGTGCTGTTTATGGGCGTGTATCCGCTGCCCTTTACCGAGGTGCTGACCGTGTCGGTGGAGCAGTTGCTCGGCTACGCGGTGCAGTCGAAGCTTTAGGCCCGGACGTAACCGGGACCGGAAACGTACAACTGAAGGATCGGGAATAAATGGAGTTTTCCATCACAGACCTGGCGCCGGCGGCAGCGGAGATCTTCCTGCTGATCATGGCGTGCCTGATCCTGGTTGCCGACCTGTTCATCAGCGAGCGCAACCGGTTCTTGACTTACGCGCTGACGCAGGCGGCGCTGATCCTGTCCGCCGTGATCCTGGTTGGCGGAGCATCCGAGGACATCGTCTATGCGTTCACCGGCATGTTCGTCGCCGATCCGCTGGCGGACGTGCTGAAGGCCATGGCCTGCCTGTCGGTGGCAGTGGTGCTCGCTTATTCGCGCGAGTACCTGGCGCCGCGCGGACTGTATCGCGGGGAGTTCTTCGTGCTCTCGCTGCTGGCCACGCTTGGCATGCTGGTGATGATCTCGGCCAATCATTTCCTCTCGCTGTACCTGGGGCTAGAGCTGTTGAGCCTGAGCCTCTATGCGCTGGTGGCGCTGGCGCGCGATTCGGCCCGCGCCGTCGAGGCGGCAATGAAGTATTTCGTGCTGGGCGCGCTTGCATCCGGGCTGCTCCTGTACGGCATGTCGATGATCTACGGCGCGACCGGATCGCTGGAAATACCCGAGGTCGCGGCCCGCATCATGGAAGGCGATGCCCTGCCAACCATTTTGATATTCGGCTTGGTGTTCGTGGTGGCCGGGATCGGTTTCAAGCTCGGTGCCGTGCCGTTTCACATGTGGGTGCCGGACGTTTATCACGGTGCGCCGACCGCGGTGACGTTGCTGATCGGCACCGCGCCGAAACTGGCTGCGTTTGCATTCGTGATGCGCATGCTGGCAGACGCGCTCGGCATGGAAGCGCTGCTGGTGGAATGGCGCCAGATGCTGATGATCCTGGCCGTCGGTTCGCTTGCGCTGGGCAACGTGGTGGCGATCGCGCAGACCAACCTGAAGCGCATGCTGGCGTATTCGACCATCTCGCACATGGGCTTCCTGCTGCTCGGCGTGCTGTCCGGCACCATCGACGGCTACAGCGCGGCAATGTTCTACGTCGTGGTCTACGTGCTGATGGGGCTCGGCACCTTCGGCATGATCCTGCTGCTCTCGCGCGAGGGCTTCGAGGCGGAGGATCTCGAGGACTTCAGGGGGCTGAACCAGCGCAGTCCGTGGTACGCCTTCGTCATGCTGCTGCTGATGTTCTCAATGGCCGGCATTCCGCCCACCGTGGGTTTCTGGGCGAAGCTGTTCGTACTGCAGGCGGTGGTATCCATCGGCCATATCTGGCTTGCCGTGCTGGCGGTGGCATTCTCCCTGATCGGCGCGTTCTACTATCTGCGGGTGGTGCGGCTGATGTACTTCGAGTCGCCCGTCGACAGCGCGCCCATAGCGCCGCGCGCGGATGTGCGCATCCTGATGAGCGCGAACGGGCTCGCCGTCATCGTATTCGGTCTGGTGCCCGGTGTGTTGCTCGCGATGTGCGAGCGTGCGGTCTACCTTTCGCTGTGATGTCGGCGGCGGCGCGATGAGTGCGGATTTCAGCGAGAAGAAGATTTCTTCTCGCGTCGTCTACAAGGGCGGTCTGCTGGAGGTGCGCGAGGACGATGTGCGCCTTCCGGATGGCGCCCGCGCCCGGCGCGAATACATCGTTCACCCCGGGGCGGCGCTGATCCTGCCGCTGTTCGAGGACGGTTCGGTGCTGCTCGAGCGCCAGTTCCGTTACCCGGCGGGCCGGCATTTCTACGAGTTGCCGGCGGGGAAGCTGGAACCCGGAGAACCCGCATTGGAAACGGCGAAACGCGAGCTGCTGGAGGAAACGGGCTACGTGGCGTCCGAATGGCGCGAACTCGGTCACTACTATCCGTGTATCGGCTACTCGGACGAACGGATCGATTTTTTCCTTGCGCGCGGGCTGGAATTCCGCGGCGCGCAGCTCGACGAGGGGGAGTTCCTCGAGACGCTGCGCCTGCCGCTGGCGGAAGGGCTGGAATGGGTGCGTGACGGCCGCATCAACGAACCCAAGACGATCATTGGGCTGTTCTGGGCCGAGAAGCTGCTCGACGGAAGCTGGCGGGGCTAAGCCCGCGCAACAGCGCGGAAACTACGCGCGCCGCGCGGCGCTCACGTCAGCTGCATCCGCCGGCAGGAATGGCCTCGGGCGGGAGAAAACGTAGCCCTGTGCATACTCGACGCCCATGCCTGCAAGGACACCCAGCAGTTCCGGTGTTTCCACCGATTCCGCGATAACCTGGCGGCCCAGACCCCGGGCAACGTCGCACAGCGCGCGCACGAACAGGCGGCTCGCTTCATCGGAAGCCAGTTCGCGCACGAAGCTGCCGTCGATTTTCAGGTAATCGACATCGAAGCGCTTGAGGTAGTAGAAGGAACTGAATCCCGCGCCGAAATCGTCCAGCGCGAAGCGGCATCCCAGGGCCTTGACCTCGCCGATAAACTCCTGCGTCGCGTCGACATTGGACATGGCGGCCGACTCGGTGATCTCGAACACCAGCTGTCCTCGATTGACCGAAACTTCATTCAGCAGGCTCTTGAAGCGGCGCACCCATTGCGTGTCCGAGATGCTTGCGCGCGACAGATTGACAAAGTACCGCACCCGTTCGTCATGCCGGTCCGGCGACTGCAGGTGATCGATCAGCATCGACACCACCCGCAGATCGATTTCCTGAGCCAGCCCGAGCGATTCCGCGATTTCTATGAACTGTCCTGGCAGCACGGTGTGACCGTCGTTGTCGACGATGCGCGCCAGCATTTCGTGATGCACGGTCTTGGCATCCGCCAGGCGCACGACCGGCTGCGAGTAAATGAGCAGGCGGTCTTCATCCAGAACTTCGCGCAGCTCCCGCGCCCAGTGCACCCGCTTATGGGTCGCGCGCAGATCGTCGAAACGGGTGTCGTGCAGCATGTAGCGATTGCGCCCGTTGTCTTTCGCCTGGTACATGGCCATATCGACATGGGCCAGCAGCGTGGCCACATCGCCGCCCTGGAACGGGTAGGTCACGATACCGATGGATGCCGTGACCGAGGACAGGCAGGCATCGCCGGCAACCTGCGGTTTGAAGTGGCGTAATGCCTCCATCGTGCGTTCAGCCGCAGCGATTGCGTCGCTGCGCAGCGCGTCCGGCAGTTGAATCGCAAACTCGTCTCCACCGAGCCGGAAAACCCGCGCGCCCGAGTCGCCGGCGAAATCGCTCAGAATCCCGCCGATGGCAACCAGCAGCTGGTCGCCCGAGCGATGCCCGAAGTTGTCGTTCACATACTTGAAATGATCGATGTCGAGCTGCAGCACCGCGCCTTTTTCTCCCGCTTCAAGCGCCTCTTCTAGCGCGCGCTGCAGGCTCACCCGGTTGGGCAGCCCGGTCAGCGCGTCGTGCGTGGCGAGATACTCGATCTGCAACGCGGCTTTGTGCTGTTCGGTGACGTTGCGCGCGGTGCCACGCAGGCTGACGAGACGGCCCTGGTCGTCATTCGAGACCCGTGCGTTGATCCCCACCCAGCGGTCGCTGCCGTCGGCAGCCAGGAGGTGGGTGAGATAGTTCTTCACCTCGCCGTGCTTGCGCAGCGTCGACAGGAAGCGGCGGTTGGAAATATGCGACGGTTTCGCTTCGAAGTCGAAGAAGCAGCGCCCGATCAGGTCTTTGGGCTGCAGGCCGAAGATGTCCAGGCTGCCGTAGTTGAGATAGGTGAAGCGGCCGAGCGAGTCGGTGGTCCAGATCAGGTCGTGCGAAGTTTCCACCAGGTCCCGATAGCGGGCTTCGCTCTCGAGGAGCAGCTGGATGATGCGGCGCTTCTCCTTGAGTGACTTGCGCGCCTGCGTCAGCTCGTCATTCTGCCGGTCTTCCTTGGCGCCGACCGTGGACCCGGCCAGACCCTCGATGATCTCGCGCGCATAGCGCCGATGGCCCCCGCCGGTACGCCGTGCCACCAGCACGCCCTGGGCGTCCCAGCGCCGCAGCTTCTGCTCGGGAATGCCGAGCCGCGCCGCGGCTTCCTGAATCGTGTACTCCTCCGCAAGTTCCTGCGCCATCGGACGTCTGCCTCTGCGTTTCTGCCGCGTAACCGGAGCGGCAAGTCCGTCGAAGGTGCCCATCAGTGCAGCGACCTTCCGTCGTTGATCTCGCTCTGGCGGGTGACCAGCCGTTGCATCAGCTTGAGATCGCGTCTGGTGAGCCGCAGCGCGGTCTCAACCCAGGCGTCCACTACGTCGGCCAGTTCCTGGTAGTCGAGCTTGTGTACACAGCGCCGTGCCGCGGCGAGTCCGGTCAGGCCGTTGCGGCTGCGGCTGCGGGACCTGATGAAGGCGGCGATTTCCGCCTCGCCACGACCCTCGTCCACCACCTTGTCCACCACGCCGAGCGCCAGCATATCATCGGCGCTGTAGACCCGCCCACCCGATATCAGCTCCTCCGTCGCTTTGCGGCCTACACGCCTTTCCAGGAATGAATAGGCGCCCATGCCCGGGAACATGTTGAACAGGATCTCGGGAAAGCCGAAACGGGCCTGGCGTTCGGCGATCAACACGTCGCTGGACAGCGCCGCCTCGAAGCCGCCGCCCAGGCACTCCCCCTGCACCAGGGAGATCGTCGTGATCGGCAAGCCGTGCCCGATGTAGTTCTGGTACAGGACGTCGATGCAGGCTTTCCCATACCGCAGCAGTCCCTCGCCGTCCTGTCGCTCGATGAGTTGCATGAACAGGCTGAGGTCGCCGCCGAGATTGAAGATGCCTTTCGACCGCGAAGCGAGGATCGCGTATTCGACCGGCTCAACCTCGCCGTTGCAGTCGATCCGGCCCTGGGTCTGGGTCAGGAAGCGGCAGTAGCGATCCAGGTCACGCAGCAGCTCGGGATTGAAGTTCGGGCGGGGGGTCGGCTTCCAGCGCAGCCACATGGCGTGAAGCTCCTGGTCGAAGAACGCCGAGAGCTGTTCGGAGAAAAAGTACTCGCTTGGCCCGTGTTCATGAGGCAGCGCGGGCCGGGGGGATAGCGGTAACTCCGTAGTGGGCGCGTTCAGGATGGCCTGAGGGATGTTCATGTCCATTTTGCTTCTCCATGCGGGTCGTTACTTGTGGCGAATCAGGGAAGCAACCGGCGCTCGAGAGCAGGTTGCGATCAGACTCTAAGCGAAACCGAGATAAGTTTGCAAATCTAACACTCTGATAAGTTTGATTTTTTCGCTTATTTGTCAACAATTTGCATGACGGTGTCACCCGAAGGAGACGAAAATAATCAGGTTTCAGAAAAACTGCGCGGAAGTTTCGCAGCCTGGACTGTCTCCGATGGGCGACGCAACTATAGGATTTCGTTGACGAAATACAGTGTGCAACCGACAATGCACGCATCTGCTGAGCTCTGTTCGAGGTCCGTGAAAAAATGAAATTTCTTCTCCGCGCAGTGCTCAGACTTTTTCTGCGTGTTCGCGTGATCGGCGATCTGGCGCCATTCGAGCGTTCCAACCGGCTGCTCGTGGTCGCGAATCACGTATCGACGGTGGATGCGCTTCTGCTTGCGCTGTTTCTGCCGCGCAATCCGATGGTGGTGGTGCCTCCGGAAGAGGCGGGGCGGCGCTGGGCGACGCGCCTGTTGCGCCAGGTCCCGCACGCGATTCTCGATGTGAGCAACCCGGCGACCATCAAGCGCGTGCTCAGGCCGTTGCGTGACGGCCGGGCGGTGGTGGTGTTTCCGGAAGGACGCGTGAATCGCGGCAACGGGCTGATGAAGGTGTATCCGGTGCCGGCGCTGATTGCGCTGAAGAGCGGGGCAGAGGTGCTGCCGGTGCATGTCGAAGGCTCCGCGCAGTGGTTTTCGCGATCGGGTAACGCTTCGCTGTTCTCGCGGCTGTTTCCCAGGGTGACGCTGCGCGTGCACCCGCCGGCGCGCATCGACGGCGGTACGGCCGTCAGCGGCCGTCGGCGCCGCGCGCACGCGACCCGCAGGCTGAGCCAGATCCTGCAGGAGACGGCGCTGCAGTCGCACGGCAGCAAACCGTTGTACGAGTGTTTCCTGGACGCGATCGCCGCAAACGGCCGCTCCTGGCAATTGATGGAAGACCAGGGCGAGGAGCCGAAGACTTACGGCTTCCTGCTGAAGGCCAGCCTCGCCATCTCACGCTGGGTGCGCAGGCATACCGGGGAAAAGGAAACGGTCGGCGTCCTGCTGCCCAACGTGATCATGTCGGTGTGCGCGGTGATGGGATTGTCCGCGGCGGGCCGGCTGCCGGCGATCTTCAACTACACCAGCGGCCCGATGGGTATCGAGACCGCAGCGGTGGCCGCGCGGGTGAAGACCGTGATCACTTCGCGCAAGTTCATCGAGCAGGCAAAACTGCAGCCGCTCATCGATGCGCTGGGCGACCGGCGGCTTGTCTATCTGGAAGACATCCGCGCGCAGTTCGGCCTGCTGGACAAGCTCTGGTTGATGACGTTCGCAATCTGGTTGCCGCGCCTTGTGATCGAAAAGCAGTCGAACCTCGATCCCGCGGTGGTGCTGTTTACTTCGGGATCGGAAGACCGCCCCAAGGGCGTGGTGCTCTCGCATCATGCGATCGTCGCCAATATCGCGCAGATGCGTGCGGTGTTCGACTTCTCGCCGCAGGACAAGATACTGAACGCCCTTCCGATCTACCACGCCTACAGTTTCACCGCCGGCATGATGCTGCCGCTGATCACCGGCACGCGGCTGTTCCTGTATATCTCGCCGCTGCGCTACCGGGCGATACCGGAGATCTGTTACCGCCGGGACTGCACCATCCTGTTCGGCACTAGCACCTTCCTCTCGTACTACGCGCGCTATGCCAACCCCATGGATTTCCGCACCCTGCGCTACGTGATCTCCGGAGGAGAGAAACTCGCGCCCGAGGTGTCGCGCGTATGGCTGGAAAAGTTCGGCCTGCGCATTCTTGAGGGTTACGGTTCGACCGAATGCGCGCCGGTGATTTCGCTGGCCACGCCTGCGATCTACCGCCACGGTGCAGTGGGGCGCTTTCTGCCCGGAATCGATCACGCACTGGAACCGGTCGAAGGCATCGACAGGGGCGGCATCCTGCACATACGCGGCCCGAACCTGATGCTCGGGTATCTGCGCTATGGAAATCCTGGCGTGATCGAGGCGCCGAAGTCGGTAATGGGCGAAGGCTGGTACAACACCGGCGATGTGGTCGAAGTGGATACCGATGGCATCGTCACCGTTTCCGGCCGGGTCAAGCGCTTTGCCAAAATCGCCGGGGAGATGGTGTCTCTGGACGTGGTGGAACAGGTCGCGTGCGAGGCATCGCCGGATTTCCAGCACGCCGCGATTCTCGGCGCACAGGAAGCCGTCGGCGAAACTACCGTGCTGTTCACCACCGATCCAAACCTGACGCGTCTGCAGCTGGCCGATGCCGCGCGCGCTTCCGGCATGCAGGACCTCGCCGTCGCCAAACGTATCGTGCACATCGCGGAGATCCCGCTGCTCGCGACCGGCAAGATCGACTACGTCGGCCTCAAGGCGCTGATCGAGGGCGAAACCTTCAAGCGACTGTTGTCGGCGGCCGGCGGCAAGCCTGACGAAGAAGAGCGGTCCGGCACCCCGACCGGTGCGCCGCCTATTTCGCGTACGTGACGCGGTATACCGCGTTCGCGTAGTCGTCGGAAATCAGCAGTGAACCGTCAGGCATTACCAGCAGGTCGCACGGGCGGCCCCACTGCTGCTCGCCTTCCAGCCAGCCTTCCGCGAACACCGTGTAGTCCTTCACTTCGTCGCCGTTCAGCGTGATCATCGCCACGCGGTAGCCCGCCTTTTCGCTGCGGTTCCAGGAGCCGTGCTGGGCGATGAAGATGCGATTTCGATACGCGTCCGGGAACATTCCCCCGGTGTAGAAACGCAGTCCGTTCGGCGCCACATGTCCGCCCTGCTTCAGTGCCGGCGGCACGAATTCTTCGCAGTCGCGTTTATGGCCGTACTCGGGGTCAGATGCATCGCCTTGGTGGCAATACGGATAGCCGAAATGCATGCCTCCGGCCGTTGCGCGGTTCAGTTCGTCGGACGGCATGTCGTCGCCCATCCAGTCGCGCCCGTGATCGTTGAACCACAGCTCGCCGGTCTGCGGGTGCCAGTCGAACCCGACCGTGTTGCGCACTCCGCGCGCGAAAGTCTCGAGCTGGCTGCCGTCTGGATTCATGCGCATGATCGCGGCGTAGCGGTCCGGGTCCGGTTCACAGATGTTGCAGGGGGCGCCGACCGGTACGTAAAGCTTGCCATCCGGACCGAAAGCGATGAACTTCCAACCGTGGTGCCCGTCTCCCGGAAACCGGTCGCTGACCGTCACCGGCAGCGGCGGATCGGCCAGGCGGGACTCGATGTCGTCGAAACGCAGGATCCGGCTGATCTCGGCGACGTACAGCGCGCCCTCGCGAAACGCCACGCCATTGGGCGAGTTCAGGCCCTCGGCCAGCACATGGGTCTCGTTTGCCTCGCCGTCGCCGTTGCTGTCTACCAGCGCATAGACCGCACCCTCGGAACGCGTACCGACGAACACCGTGCCGTTTGCCCCGAGCGCCAGCGAGCGCGCGTCGGGCAGATTCGAGGCGAACACTTCGATGGAGAACCCGGGAGGCAGTTCGATGCGGTCGACCGGCAGGTCGGCGGCCGTTGCGCTGCAGCCTGACAGGGCCGCACACAGGGCCATGACGACAGGCAATCTGGTTTTCATGCGGGCCTCTCCGGGATTCGGCAAGGATGAACCGTCGACACTGGAAAGACAACGCGGCTCGCGCCCCGTTCCATTAAAAACTTGAAGACCGGGACTATCGCCCCCATCCTTGAAAATCGTCACCAAAAATAAAGAGGACGCACCATGGCCGAGTCCGCCACCAGAGAGACGCTGAGTTTCCAGACCGAAGTCCGGCAGCTGCTCAAGCTGATGATCCACTCCCTGTACAGCAACAAGGAGATCTTCCTGCGCGAGCTGATCTCGAACGCCTCCGATGCCGCCGACAAGCTGCGCTTCGAGGCATTGACCGACCCGGCGCTGTTCGAGAGCGATTCCGAACTGCAGATCCGCCTGAGCGTGGACAAGGCTGCGCGCACCATCACCATATCCGATAACGGCATCGGCATGTCGCGCCAGGAGGTGGTCGAAAACATCGGCACCATCGCCCGCTCCGGCACGCGCGAGTTCATAGACCGGCTCACCGGGGACCAGGCGAAGGATGCACAACTGATCGGCCAGTTCGGCGTCGGCTTCTACTCCTCGTTCATCGTCGCCGAGCGCGTGACGCTGGTAACCCGCCGCGCCGGGCTCGGCGCCGAACATGGCGTGCGCTGGGAATCCAATGGCGAAGGCGAGTTCACCATCGAAAACGTGACCCGGGAAGGGCGCGGTACCGAGGTCACCCTGCATCTGCGCGAGGGCGAAGACGAGCTCCTGGACGGTCACCGGCTGCGCGCGATCATTCGCAAGTATTCCGATCACATCACGCTTCCCATCCTGATGAAAAAAGAGGAGTGGGAACAGGAAAAGGGCGAGACCGTGGTGCGCGACGAGGATGAACAGGTCAACCAGGCTTCCGCGCTCTGGGCGCGGCCCAAATCCGGGATCGACGAGGAGCAGTACAAGGAGTTCTACAAGCACGTCGCGCACGACTTTCAGCCACCGCTTGCCTGGGTGCACGCGAAAGTGGAAGGCCGGCACGAATTCACGCAACTGCTTTACGTCCCATCGCGTGCCCCGTTCGACTTGTGGGATCGCGAGCATCGCCACGGCATCAAGCTCTACGTCAAACGCATCTTCATCATGGACGACGCCGAGCACCTGATGCCGGCCTACCTGCGCTTCGTACGCGGCGTGGTCGATTCCAACGACCTGCCGCTCAACATCTCGCGCGAGATCCTGCAGGAATCGAAGGACGTCGAGGCCATTCGCAAGGGCTGCGTCAACAAAGTACTCGGCCTGCTGGAGGATCTGGCAGAGAACCGCAAGGACGACTACGCAAAATTCTGGACTGAGTTCGGCCGCGTGCTGAAGGAAGGCATCGGCGAGGACTGGGCCAACAAGGACCGGATTGCGAAACTGCTGCGCTTTGCATCGACGCATTCCGCCAGCGAGGAGCAGGGCGTCTCCTTTGCCGATTACGTGTCGCGCATGAAAGAAGGCCAGGACCGCATCTGGTACATCACGGCCGACAGCTTCGCCGCCGCGAAATCCAGCCCGCACCTGGAGATCTTCCGCTCGAAGGGTATCGAGGTGCTGCTGTTGCACGACCGCGTGGACGAATGGGTGGTATCCAACCTGGCCGAGTTCGACGGCAAGCAGCTGCATTCGGTGGCGAAGGGCGATCTCGATCTCGGCGGTATCGCCGACGAGGAAAAGCAGGCGCGCGAGAAGGAAGCCGGCGAGCTGAAGGATGTCATTGAAAAGATGCAACAGGCGCTCGCCGACAAGGTCAAGGAAGTGCGCGTCACGTTCCGTCTGACCGATTCGCCGGCCTGCCTGGTCGCCGACGAGCACGCGATGAGCATGAACCTCGAGCGCATGCTGAAAGCTGCGGGGCAGAACGTTCCGTCGGCGAAGCCGATCCTCGAGATCAATCCGCGCCATCCGATCGTCACACGACTCGGTGCCGCTTCCGCGCAGGCGCAGTTCTCCGACTGGAGCCACATCCTGTTCGACCAGGCGATGCTCGCCGAAGGCGGTGAACTCGAAGACCCCGCGGGTTTCGTCAGGCGCCTGAACGATCTGATGCTCACGCTCGCCGGCGAGGGTTCGCGCATCTGGACGCCGGGCGGGGACGCCTGAGTTGCCGCGCCTGCGCCGGCTGAGCCTGCGCGGACGGCAGCGCCTATACTCCGGCGCATGTGCCCGTGCCTTGCAAATGTTGCCGGCTGCGCGATGTTGCGAAATCTTTGCGCGATCGCCTGTGCCGCATTGGTGTCAGCCGCGTGCGCAGGTGCCGGCACGCACGATCGCGCGCGCGACCCGGCTGCATCAGCCGTAGCCGGCGTGCCGTTCGCCGGCATGTGGCTGGAGGACGCGGAACAGGGTGGCGCAGTCGTGACCGGCACGGTGGCCGGCCCGGCCGCGATCGCGGGGCTCACTCAAGGCGATCGCATCGTGAGTGTGGATGGCGGCGATGCTGACTCGAAGCGGCTGCGCGCGCTGGTGCGCGCAGCGCGTCCGGGCCAACTCCTGCGACTGGAAGTCATGCGCGGCGACACGCCGATGCAGATCCGGCTGACGATCGATGCGCATCATCGCTGGGCCGGGCCTGCGGCCTATCCGGCGGCTGTTCCTTTCGACGCAACCGGATTGGCCGGGCTCGCGGATCAACGCGATTACGCGATCGAACAGGCGCTCGCCGGAGCACCGCAGGTCGAACCGATCGATCGACGCCTCGACCGCATGTTTGCCGGCATTGCGCGTGACGATACCGGCTATCACAAGCTGCCGCTGATCCGCACGGCGTTGATGCAGCCTGGCGCGATGACAGCCTGGCGCGAGGACCTGGTCCGACACGCGCGGCCGACCGATCGCGATCGTCCTGACGTGACCGGCCTGATTTGCGAGACCTTGGCGCTCGCCTGTCCGCAGCGCCTGCCAACGCCGCGTGCCGGTCCGGATTCGCTGGCGCAGTTCGCCGAAGTGATCGGCGCCGCCAAGCAGGGTGTGCGCGACCTGCTTCGGTCCGCAGGAATCGACCGGGAACAGGCAATCGCAGATCTGCTCTACCTGATGCAGACCACCGCCGCCGACCGTACGCTGCTGAAACAGCCGGACGCGCAGCGCGGCATTCGGGCGATGCAGCAGAGCATGCAGGTCGATATTGCCGCGCTGCTTGCAGTCGCCGACAACATCCTGGCGAACATTCTGCGCCTGCCGCCGCTCGCCGGCACGCCGCGCGAACCGCCCGCTGTGCTGGCTGGCGCGGTCGCAGGCGAGATTCTCGATTTCCACGAGATTGACGGTGGATTCATCGTGATCGGCGGTCCCGGACCGAATCGCTACGACATGGACCGGCTGCATGCCGTGATCGATGTCGGCGGCGACGACATCTATCGATGGGGCGACAGCATTCCACTTCCGGTCCAGGCAGTGATCGATCTGGCCGGCGATGACCGCTACCAGGCACTACGCGGCGGGCCGGGCGCCGGCTGGCTGGGCGTATCGGTGCTGATCGATCTGGCCGGCGACGACCATTACGGGAGCACAGTCGGCGGCTGCGGCGCGGGTGCGCTCGGCTTTGGTTTCCTGTTCGATGACGACGGCGCAGATAACTATCGCTGCGCGGCGTGGTCGATGGGCGCAGGTCTTTACGGCAGCGGCATGCTTATCGATGGCGGCACGCACATCGACGTCTACCTGTCCGAAGTGTTCAGCCAGGGCGTGGGCGGACCAAGGGGACTGGGCGTGCTGGTCGACGGCGGTGGCGACGATCTCTATCGTGCCGACGGTGCCGTGCCTTCCGTGTATGGCACGCCGGGGGCGTACATGGCGTTTAGCCAGGGTGTGGGCGTCGGCATCAGGCCCTACGACACCGGGGGTGTCGGCGCGCTGCTCGACTTCGCCGGCGACGATCGCTACCAGGGCGGAGAGTTCAGCCAGGGCGGCGGATACTTCTGGGGCGCCGGTCTGCTGTATGACGAAGACGGCGACGACCTCTATTTCGGCAACCGCTACGCGCAGGGATTCGCCGCGCATCAGGCGTTCGGCATGCTGGCCGACATGGCCGGCGATGACATTTACTGGTCGATGACTGCGGCAGGGCAGGGCGCGGCGTGGGATCAGTCGATTGCAGTGCTGTTCGACGGCGCGGGCGACGACGTCTATCGCGCGCAGACACTCAGCCAGGGCGCGGCCGCACAGCAGGCCCGCGCCTCGCTGCACGATGCTGCCGGTGACGACCGCTACTGGTCATCGAGCGATATCGCGCAGGGTGCTGCCGGCGACAATTCTTATCACTACGTGGACGAGGATCCGGTTTACAGCCTGGGAGTGCTGCTGGATGGAGGCGGCTCAGACCGCTACTCCACCGGTTTGCGGGACGGTGAGGTGCGGCTGCGTCTGGAAGCGGGGAACGCGGAACCGGGCAGGGGCGTGGCAGGTATCGCGGTCGATCGCGAGCGCGCCCGGTAGGCGAACACGCTGCCGGCACGCGCACTACTGGGCCTGGATCTCCGTCAGGCAGTCCAGGCAGAACGGCGTAGCCGGATCGGACTGCAGTCGCTGTGCCGGGATCGATTCGCTGCATTTGCAGCAGGCGCCGTAGACCCCGACCGCGATCCGATCGAGAGCGGCATCAATACGCCGGATCTCGGTTTCGATCCGGCGTACATTGCCTGCAGACATCGCCTGCTGCTGCATGGCATCCATGCGCGAAAGGCGACCCACCGCGGCCTGGTCGAGTTGCACCGTCTGCGCGCCTTGGGCGGCATCCACTGCAGCTATTCGAAGTTCCTCGAGCGTTCGTTTCAGCGATTCGCGTATTGCGTGCAGATCGGATTGCGCGAGCATGCTTTCTTCTCGTAGGTTGCAGTGATGGTTGCGGATGCGAGCCCTCAGCCTTGTTGCTGCATTTCGGCAGGCGCGGCCGGTTCGGCAGCCTGCTTCATCGACAGCCGCAACCGCCCCTTGTCGTCCGCCTCGATGACGCGAACCCGCACCACCTGGCCTTCCTTCAGGTGATCGGAGACTGCCGCCACGCGTTCCTGGCTGATCTGCGAAATGTGCAGCAAGCCGTCGCGTCCCGGCAGCAGGCTGACGATCGCGCCGAAGTCGAGCAACCGGATCACCGTGCCTTCGTACACCGCACCGACTTCGACGTCAGCCGTCAGCAGTTCGATGCGCCGCTTGGCTTCCGCGGCCTTGTCCAGATCCGTGGACACGATGGTGACCGTGCCGTCGTCCTCGACATTGATCTCGGTGCCGGTTTCCTCGGTGAGCAGCCGGATCATCGATCCGCCCTTGCCGATCACGTCGCGAATCTTCGCGGGATTGATCTTGATGGTGATCATCCGCGGCGCGAAGGTCGACAGTTCGGAACGTGCCGAGCCCATCGCTTCCTGCATCTTGCCGAGAATGTGCATGCGTGCCTCCTGCGCCTGAGCCAGCGCGACATGCATGATCTCCTTGGTGATGCCCTGGATCTTGATGTCCATCTGCAGAGAGGTGACGCCCGCTTCGGTGCCCGCGACCTTGAAGTCCATGTCGCCGAGATGATCCTCGTCGCCGAGGATGTCGGTCAGCACCGCGAACTTGTTGCCTTCCTTGATCAGGCCCATTGCCACGCCGGCGACATGCGCCTTCATCGGCACGCCCGCGTCCATCAACGCCAGGCAGCCGCCGCATACCGTCGCCATCGACGAAGAGCCGTTGGATTCGGTGATCTCGGAGACGATGCGGATGGTGTACGGAAAGTCCTCCGCCTTCGGCAGGCAGCGTACCAGCGCGCGCTTGGCGAGCCGGCCGTGGCCGATCTCGCGCCGCTTCGGCGTGCCGACGCGGCCGGTTTCCCCGGTGGCGTAAGGCGGGAAGTTGTAATGCAGCATGAAGGGCTCGCGATAGCCGCCCTGCAGCGCGTCGATGATCTGTTCGTCGGTTTTCGATCCGAGCGTGGCGACCACCAGCGCCTGCGTTTCGCCGCGGGTGAACAGCGCCGAGCCGTGCGTGCGCGGCAGTACGCCGGTGCGAATATGGATCGGGCGCACGGTGCGCGTGTCGCGTCCGTCGATGCGCGGCTCGCCGTTCAGGATCTGCGAGCGCACGATTGCGTATTCCAGATCGAACAGAATGTCTTTCACCTGTTTTTCGGACGGCGCTTCGCGCCCGGCCTGTGCCGCTTCGGCGGCAAGCTCGGCCAGCAGGCGATCGCGAATCGCCTTGAGCTTCTCGCTGCGCTGCTGCTTCTCGCGAATGGCGTAGGCCTGCTCAAGCTCCGCATTCACGGCCGAGCGCACGCGCTCGACCAGCGCATTATCGCCGTCGGGTGCCGACCAGTCCCATGCCGGTTTGCCCGCGTCTTCTGCAAGCTTCTCGATTGCGCCGATGATGGTCTGCATCTGCTCGTGCCCGAACACCACAGCGCCGAGCATGACGTCTTCAGGAAGCTCCTCGGCCTCCGACTCCACCATCAGCACGGCCTGTCTGGTACCGGCGACCACGAGGTCGAGCTTGGAATCCTTGAGCTGCGTCGCTGTCGGATTCACCACGTACTGCCCGTCGACATGGCCGACGCGCACGCCGCCGATCGGTCCGTTGAAGGGAATGCCAGAAATCGTCAGCGCGGCAGAAGCCGCAATCATCGCCACGATGTCCGAATCCACTTCCGGGTTCAGCGACAACACCTGCGCGACCACCTGCACTTCGTTGTAGAAATCATCGGGGAATAGCGGGCGGATCGGCCGGTCGATCAGGCGCGAGGTCAGCGTCTCCTTCTCGGACGGACGCCCTTCACGCTTGAAGAATCCGCCGGGAATGCGACCCGCCGCATAGGTTTTCTCGAGGTAATCGACGGTGAGCGGCAGGAAATCCTGACCGGGTTTAGAGGTTCTTGCCGCGACCACGGTGGCAAGCACCACGGTGTCGTCCATGCTGGCAATGACCGCACCTGTTGCCTGGCGCGCGATCTCTCCTGTTTCCAGCGTGACCGTGTGGGCGCCGAGCTGGAACGTCTGCTTGGATGTCTTGAACAAAATCATCTCCTTGATGTGCCTGCTGCTGGCCTATGGCCGAGGCGGGCAGGCGTGGTGTCCGGTTGTGCAAGCGCGGCGCCACGGCGGCGCGCGATTCGCCTTAAAGCGATTTTCAGGGGGGATGGCTTGCACGTCCCGGCCGACTGGCCGAAGGATCGCGATCGATGACATGCCCGACGATGAAGCGTGAGGCCGGGAGGCCTGCGTACCGGGCTTTCTTCGCCGGAAATTGTTTCCGGACAACAACTTAACCAAACCTGTGCCGACTCTTCCCTCGGCACCCGTCCTGTCTATCCCTTTAAGCAGCCGCGATTATACGCAGCCATGCGCCGGGCTTGTAGCGTTTTCTGCGGCCTGGCGTTCAGGGCGCCAGCAGCCGCCCTGCCACCCGGTACCCATCGTCGCCGAGGGGCTGGACGACCACCATCTCGCCTTGAACCGGATGAACGCGCAACGCGCTGTCGATATTGAAGCCATGCGTGACCAGGATCAGGTTGCCGTCGGAGCTCCAGCGGCTCACCGCCTCGCGCACCGCCTCGCTCTTCATCTGCTTCTCGGCATCATCGTCATAGCCGACGTTGTTCAGCATGTCCCAGGGCTCGACCGTGCCGAATGCCAGCGCCGCGGTGTCCAGGCAGCGGCAGTAGCGGCTCGAGAGTATGCGGGCGACCGGGATGCCGCGCGCGCGAAACGCCTCACCGATGCGTCGCGCCTGTTCGCGGCCTTCATCCGAAAGCTTGCGCTGCGAGTTGCAGTCCTCGAGCGTATGCCCCGGAGGATCGAAGGCCCCCGGCATCGTCTGCGCGTGCCGGATCAGCACCACGTGGCCGCCCTGCGCGAGCGCATCCCACAACGCCGCGTCATCCGCTGCCGCGGGAGCGAGGATGAAGATCGACAGGAAACCGAACAGGACGCAGCGCATTTGCATTATTCCAACATCAGTTCATGAACCACGGAGGATTCTTTTCTATACCCACTTGAGGGGTACGCAGAAGACACGGAGGAAAACCAAACCCGAACCAACCACAAAGACACCAAGAACACCAAGAATATCGAGTTCGGGTTTTCTTTGCGTCCTTTGCGCTTCTTTGCGATCTTTGCGTTCAGTTTCTCTTTTGGTTTTCCTCCGTGTCCTCCGTGGTGAACAGATTTTTCAGTAAACGACGCCGAGACGGCCGTTGTGCGAACCCATGTACCAGAGTTTGCCGTCGGCATCGACGATCATCTTGCGGATGCCCACGCGCTCGGATGGCAGGTTTACCACGCGCATGTCGCCGCTGTCCGGATCGAGGCGCACCACGGTGTCGGTGTTGATCTCGTTTACCCACACGTAGCCTGCGCCGTCGACCGTCACCGCATACGGCCCGCCGACGCTGCCGGCCGGCAGTTTGTATTCCTGTGTCACTTTTGCCTGTCTGGTGTTCACCTTGAGCAGCCTGCCATTGCCAAAGAGGGTAACCCACAGCGATCCGTCCGGCGCAGTGGCCATGCGTCGCGGCTGCGATCCGCTTCCGGTCGGCAGGTCGGTGATGCTGCCGGTGTCGGGATCGAGCCTCGCAATCGCGTCGCCGCCGATCTTGCAGAACCACACGTTGCCGGCATGGTCCAGTGCGAGCCCGTACGGTCGCCCGTCGGTCGGGTACTCGGTGATCTTGCCGCTGCGCATGTCGAGGCGGCCGATCTTGTTTGCACGCTGCATGCTGAACCAGATCGTACCTTTGCCATCGGTGATCAAGGTGTGTGGATCGCCGCCGGTTGGCGACTTGAACTCGGTGACCTTGCCGGACTTCGGGTCCAGCCGGCCGATGGTGCCGTTGCCGTTGCCGGTGTACCAGACGATGCCCTGCCGGTCGACCAGCAGGCCGTGCGGGCGCGCGCCCGGTGGCAGGTCCCATTCCTTGAACTTTTCTGCTTCGGTGTCGAAGCGCGCGATCTTGTTGCCGTACATTACGGCGATATAGATGTCGCCATCCGGGCCGGGGGCGGGATCGCGCGCGAACTCGGGGGTCGGAACCGCCCATTCGGAAACCTTGCCCTGGAAGTTGCCGAGCTTGCCGGGTGCGATGGCGTAGTCGGAGCCTCCCGCCAGGACAAGGCCGGACGCGCCGGCAAGAAGGAAAGCCGCTGCGGTGCGGACTGTGTGCATGAGTCCTCCGGAGTCGAATGCGTGCAAAAAAACAATGGCCCCGGATTGCGGGGCCATTGTTCGACTGCCAGGTTTGGGCTCAGTTCACCGGCCCTTCCACTCCGGATGCCGTTTCTGCATGAACGCGTCGATGCCTTCGGCGGCATCCTCGGCCATCATGTTGCAGGCCATCACGTCCGCGGCGTAGTCATAAGCTTCTTTCATGCCCAGTTCGATCTGCCGGTAGAACATGCGTTTGCCGGTCGCGACGGCCACCGGAGATTTCTTGAGAATGGCACCGGCAAGCGCGCCCACTTCCTCGTCGAGACGTTCCGGCGCGGTGACGCGATTCACCAGTCCGAGCTGCTTCGCCGTCGGGGCATCGATGAATTCGCCGGTGAACAGCATCTCCGCGGCCTGCTTGCGCGGTATGTTGCGTGACAGCGGCACCGACGGCGTTGAGCAGAACAGTCCGACGTTGATGCCGGAGACGGCAAATTTCGCGTTGTCGGATGCGACCGCGAGATCGCAGGCCGCTACCAGCTGGCAGCCTGCAGCGGTGGCAATACCTTGCACGCGCGCGATTACAGGCTGCGGAATACGTGCGAGCGTCAGCATGAACTCGCTGCAGGTCGCGAACAGCTTCTGGTAATAATCCTTGCGTGGGTTCGAGCGCATCTGCTTGAGGTCGTGGCCCGCGCAGAATGCATTGCCGCTGCCCGCGATCACCACCACGCGCACCGAGGCATCCTTTTCGATCGCTTCCAGCGCCTGCTGCAAATCGGCGAGCAGTTCTTCGGACAACGCGTTGTACTGCTTCGGGCGATTCAAAGTGAGGGTGGCGATACCGCGCTCGTCACTGCGCAGCAGCAGCGGCTCGGTTGCGGTCTGGACGGCGGCGGTTGCAGTCATGGCTTTTACTCCGGCTGAATCGTAAACGTAGGAATTATTATAGGAGCCCGTGCGTGCGCGTGCCAGCGGGTCAGAATTTCGGCTTCGGACGTGCGCTCTTGTAGCGTTTCACGCCATCCATGATTTCGGCCTTTGCGGCGTCCGGACCATCCCAGCCGCGCACCTTGACCCACTTGCCGGGCTCGAGATCCTTGTAGTGCTCGAAGAAATGCGCAATCTGAGCCAGCACCGTTTCCGGCAGATCGCGTGCCGTGGCGATCTCGCGGTAGAGTCCGGTCAGGCTGTCCAGCGGCACTGCGATCAGCTTGGCGTCGTCGCCGGCTTCGTCTTCCATGTTCAGCATGCCGACCGGGCGGCAGCGCACCACCACGCCCGAGATCAGCGGCACCGGCGAGAGCACCAGCACGTCGACAGGGTCGCCGTCCGGCGAGAGCGTGTGTGGAACATAGCCGTAGTTGCACGGGTAGTGCATGGCAGTGGACATGAAGCGGTCGACGAACAATGCGCCGGTGGCCTTGTCCACCTCGTACTTGATCGGGTCGGCGTTCATCGGGATCTCGATGATCACGTTGATGTCGTTCGGCACGTCGCGGCCGGATCCGACGCGGTCCAGGTTCACGGTGTTCCTCCCGCAAAAAAAGGCGCGGATTATACGCGAGGCCGGGGGATGTACGCGGCGGCCCCAATGCCGCAGAATCACCACAATACGCTGCTGCGCCCTTCGGATGCGCGTTGGAAGGCGGGCCGCGGCAGCGATTCCGGATTCAAGAAGGTACCAGCGATGTCCGAGCCTTTCACCCTTGGTGCTGCCGCCTCCCCCAACTGGCGGGACGCCGCGTCGCAGTGCCTGATCCAGGCCGGCAGGGGGCCGGCCGGCGCCAACCTCGGATTTCTTTACGTCACCGACAGCCTGTCCACCGAACTGAAGGACGTCCTGTCTTATTTCCGGCAGAACACCGGCATTCTGCATTGGGTCGGCACGGTCGGCATGGGCATCTGCGCGTCGGGCACCGAGTTCTACGACCGGCCGGCGATCGCGATCATGCTGTGCGCGTTCGAGCCGGAGTCGTTCCGCGTGTTTTCCGGCGTGCGCGCGCCGCAGGACCTGGAGCGCGTGCCGCTGCATTTCGCCGGCGTGCCGGCCAACTTCGCCGTCGTGCATGCCGACCCGCGCAGCGCGCAGCTCCCGCGCTTGGTGTCCGATTTGGCCGGCATGCTGGAAAGCGGATTCCTCACCGGCGGGTTGACCAGTTCGCGGCGGGAATACGTGCAGGTGGCGGACGGCGTGCGCAAGGGCGGGCTCTCCGGGGTGTTGTTCTCCGAGGACGTGGTGGTCGCCACGCGTCTCACCCAGGGCTGCTCGCCGATCGGCCCGCGCCACACCATCACCGACGTGCAGCAGAACGTGCTGATCTCGCTGGACGGCCGCGCGGCGCTGGACGTGTTCAGGGAAGACGTGGGCGATCGTGCATGGCGCGACCTTGCGCAGACCGGTGAATCCCTTTTCGCCGGTCTGCCGGTGCGCAGCGACGAAGACGGCGACTACCTCGTGCGCAATCTCGTCGGCATCGATCCGGTACACAAACTGGTGGCGATCGGCGATGCGCCCGAAGAAGGCGGCAAGATCATGTTCTGCCGGCGCGACAACGAGTCCGCCATCGAGGACATGGAACGCATGCTCGAGAGCATGAAGAGCGGGCTGTACAGCCGGCCGCGAGGCGGTGTCTATTACTCGTGCATTGGCCGCGGTGCCAGCCTGTTCGGCGACGAATCCGAGGAACTGAAGATGATCCGCGACGCGCTCGGGGATTTTCCGCTGGTGGGGTTTTTCTGCAACGGCGAGATCTCCCACAACCGGCTTTACGGTTATACCGGCGTGCTGACGCTATTCCTATGACCGAACTTCCCTTGCCCCTGGACTGGCTCGATGCCGCCGCGCTCGTCTGGTTCTTCTTCATCTGGATCGGTTATCAGTGGTTCGCCGCCTGGAGCGTCAAGCATGGCCGCCACAGCGTGATGAGCGTCATGAGCGAGTACCGCAAGGACTGGTGGCAGCAGGTGCTCGATCGCGAGCAGCGCATCGTCGATGCCGCGATCCTGACCAACCTGTCCAACTCGGCAACTTTCTTTGCCTCGACCACGCTGCTGATTCTCGGCGGTCTGCTTGCGTTGATGGGGACTTCTGAAACCGTTATCGCCATCGTCGCCGAGCTGCCTTTCACCGGGCGCGCGAGCAAGACCGTCTGGGAGTACAAGCTGCTGCTGTTGCTCGCGATCTTTGTGTACGCTTTCTTCAAGTTCACCTGGTCGCTGCGCCAGCACAACTTCAGCTCGGTTCTGGTCGGCGCCGCGCCTTCGCACGATTCCGATCCCGAGAAGCGCAAGGACTACGTCGTGCGTTCTGCGCGCATCGCGACCTACGCTTCCGACAACTTCAACTACGGCCTGCGCGCGTATTACTTCGGCCTGGCGGCGCTGACCTGGTCGCTGAATGCGTGGATCTTCATGGTGGCGACCGTCTGGGTGGCGGGGATTCTTTACATGCGCGAGTTCAGGTCCGACGCGCTGCGCACGCTGGATCGCCGCAAAACCATCGTCGACCCGCGCGACAATCCCGGCCGGCGCCGCACCGACCGTTGACGGCTCCTGCCGCCGTGCCGG
This sequence comes from Burkholderiales bacterium, assembly GCA_040880425.1. Classification (GTDB taxonomy): domain Bacteria; phylum Pseudomonadota; class Gammaproteobacteria; order Burkholderiales; family Eutrophovitaceae; genus DATKEK01. The sequence goes on from JBBDIL010000027.1 coordinate 151,037, forward strand.
GAATCGCCGTCCACCACGAATGCTGGAAAACAAAAAGCTGCACAGGGAACGTCGGCAGGCTTCTGCGTGATACTTCGTGTTGTCGTGGTTGGCGCAGGTCCGCCAGGGGCGCCTGGCAAGCCGCGGGATTGCGATAAACTCGCCGCAGAACCTGCCACCCCATCCGGATAATCGAACGACATGGACGACGCACGCTATTCAGACCTGATCAAGGCCGTTTCCGCCTTTCGCCGCTATGCGCATCCCGAGCGCACGTCCGGTTGGGAAGAGCGCTTCCGGTTCGGTATCTCCGATATCGAGCAAGTTTTCGAAACCGCGGTGCACGGCGATCCCTGGCTGCTGCCGCCACAGGTCGCGCAGCGCGAGCTGCATCCCGAGGGCGAGTATCGCGCCGACGCAATCGCCACTGACCTGCCTGCCGCATCCGCGGTGCAGATCGCGCAGCAGGTTCGCGCACGCGCGCTGTCGCCGATCGAGATCGCGAAGAGCGTTCTGACGCGCATCGAGGCGCACCGCCACCTGAACGCCTTTATCACCGTGGACCCGGCGCGCGTCACCGACGATGCCGAAGAGCTAGCGATCCGGCTCAAGCGCGGCGAGGACATCGGTCCGCTGGGCGGCGTGCCGGTCGCGATCAAGGACCTCATGTCGATCCGCGGCTATCCGCTCACCGCGGGTTCGCGCGCGATCGAGGCAAAGATCCAGGCGCGCGATGCTCCGCTGGTGGCGCGGCTGCGCGAGGCGGGTGCGCTGATCGTCGGTACCACCAACCTGCACGAACTGGCGTTCGGCGTCACCAGCGCCAATCCGCATTTCGGCGCGGTGCAGAATCCGCGCATGCCCGGGCATATTCCAGGCGGTTCCAGCGGCGGCTCGGCCGCCGCGCTGGTTGCGGGGCTCGCGGCCGTCACCGTCGGCTCGTGCACCGGCGGCTCGATTCGCCAACCGGCGGCCTGCTGCGGGGTGGTCGGTTTCAAGGGCACCTGGGGCGCGGTGCCGACCGAGGGCGTCGTCCCGCTTGCCTGGTCGCTCGACCATGTCGGTCCGCTGACGCGCAGCGTCGAGGACGCCGCGCTCGCCTTCGAAGTCATGGCGGCCCTGCCGGTGCATTCCACACTGCCGCCGTCGTCGTCGATGCCGCCGCGCATCGTGCGTCCGCGACAGTTCTTCTTCGATCTGCTGGAGGACGAGGTCGGCGGCGTCATCGATCGCGCATTGCCGGCGCTGGAAAAGGCCGGCGCCAGCCTCGTGCCGTGCGACATCCCCGGCATCGAGCTCGCGCCCGGCATCCAGCTCATCACCATCGGTGCCGAGGCCACGCAGGCGAACTGGCATCTGCTCAAGGAGCACGGCGACAAGCTTGGCGAGGACGTGCGGGTGAGGCTCGAGATCGGTCAGTTCTATCTCGCGGCCGATTACATCAAGGCGCAGCAGCTGCGCCGGCAGGTGCGCGCTTCGGTGCTGGCTGCGTTCGGCGACGCCGACGTCATGCTGGTGCCGGCAATGCCGGTGCTGCCGCCGAAGAACGGTACCACCACGGTGCGCATCGGCGGCCGCGACATGCATGTGGCGCCGCTGCTGACCCGTTTCACCTCGCCGTTCAACTTCTGCGGCTTCCCTGCCATCAGCCTGCCCTGCGGCAAGGCGGGCAATGGCGCGCCGGTCAACGTGCAGCTCGTCGGCCGGCCGGGTGCGGATGCGCGCGTGCTGCAGGCCGCACGCTGGTGCGAGCGCGTATTCGCCGAACAGGCCTGAACGGGTTCGCGAACATGGCCGTGCAGCAGTTCGACGAGCAAACGTCGCGTCGCGTCGAAGCGATCTATCTCACGCCGGATGTCGCCCAGCACCGTGCGCGCGTACTGGAACTGCTCGGCGCAAAGCGCGGGGAGTATGCGCTGGATATCGGCTGCGGCCCCGGTTTCCTCGCGGAATCGCTCGCGCGGGCGGTCGGCCAATCGGGGCGGGTGGACGCAGTGGACGCATCCGATTCCATGCTCGCGATCGCGCAGCGCCGCTGCGCGGGCCTGCCGCACGTGCAGGTCGGCAAGGCGGACGCGCAGTCGCTGCCGTTCGGGGATGCGAGCTTCGACCTGGCCGCCGTGCTGCAGGTCTACGAGTTCGTGCCCGAGGTCGATCGGGCGATCGCCGAGCTCGCACGCGTGCTACGGCCGGGCGCGCGCGCCGCGATCATGGATACAGACTGGGAATCGGCGGTATGGGCAAGCGGAGACGATGCCCGCATGCGTCGCGTGCTGGAAGCCTGGGACGAGCACGTCCCGCATCCGCGCCTGGTGCGCGCGCTGGCGGCGAAGCTGCGCGATCACGGCCTCGAACCGGCAGGCATCGAGGTGCTGCCGCTGCTCAACGCCCGGTTCGACCCGGACACCTACAGTGCCGGCATGATCGAGGTGATCGCCGGCTATGTGGCCGGCCGACCAGGCATCCCGGAAAACGAGGTGCGCGCGTGGAAGGATGATCTGGCGGAGCGGGCGCGGCGCGGTGAATATTTCTTCAGCCTGAACCGCTATGTGTTCATGGTGGAGAAGAAACGTCAACCAGGGTAACGATATGAACGCCAGCGAGTGGCCCAAGGTCCGGTTGGATGACTTCGGCGTATTGCATATCGATTACGGCGACAACGAGGAAATCACGCTCGAGGATCTCGATCTTGCCTATGAACGGCATATGGCGATCTCGCCGATGAAGCACCCGGTGCTGACCACCGGCCGCGGCCTCGGCAAGGTGAGCGCGGAAGTGCAGCGCCGCGTTTCGGAGCCGAAGATCTGCGCCGTAGTCGGCGCCAGCGCAATGGTCGTGCAATCCGCCTGGCAGATGCATCTGGGGCGCATCTTCATGCTGCTGTATCGTCCGCCGTATCCGACACGGCTGTTCACCAGCGAGCACGATGCAATCGAATGGCTCAAGCAATACCTGCCGCCGGTGCCGCTCGACTCCGGGGTCGGGGACCGATAATCCGTCGATTTCGTGCAGCCATTGCGAGGCGAGACAATGCAGGCGCGCAACGCAGAGGGCGCAGAGGACGCGGAGGCACCCCCGACACTGAGAAAGTCGGATGTGAGGTCTATGCTGCCGTTCTCTTTGAACAGCCGGCAGTTGCAGTCAGGAGAAGCATCGTTTCACGCCGCGCCCTCCGCGTTGAGAGCGTGAGTTTTGTTGCCGTCCCAACCACTTGCCGCTGCATCATCGATAAACAACATCGGGAGGAATAATGACGAAGACGCTGCCGCTCAAGGCGCGCGAAGTGACGACGGGGCTCAGGTTCCCCGAGGGGCCGGTGGCGATGCCGGACGGTTCCGTGCTGGTGGTCGAGATCGAACGCGGCACTCTTACGCGTGTGCTGCCCGATGGGCGCAAGGAGGTGGTCGCGGAAACCGGCGGCGGCCCCAACGGCGCAGCCATCGGGCCGGACGGCAAGTGCTATATCTGCAACAACGGCGGATTCGACTGGGCCGAGAACGCGGACGGCTACATCCGCCCGATCGGGCGCGCGCAGAAATATTCCGGCGGTCGCATCGAACGTGTCGATCTTGCCAGCGGCAAGGTCGAGGTGCTGTACACCGAATGTGAGGGTGTGCCGCTCAAAGGCCCGAACGACATCGTGTTCGACGCCACCGGCGGCTTCTGGTTTACCGATCTCGGCAAGATCTACGGCAGGCAGATGGATCGCGGCGCGGTGTTCTACGCGCGTGCGGACGGCAGCCAGATCCGCGAGGTCGCGTTCCCGGTGATCACGCCGAACGGCATCGGCCTGTCGCCGGACGGCAAGACCCTGTATGTGGCGGAGACCGAGACCAGCCGGCTGTGGTCCTACCGCATAACCGGCCCGGGTGAAGTCGAAACGCAACCCTGGCCGTCGCCGAACGGCGGGCGCCTCGTCGCAGGGTTGCCAGGCTACCAGCGTTTCGATTCGCTCAAGGTCGAGACTGGCGGAAACATCTGCGTTGCCACCCTGATTCGCGCCGGCATCAGCGTGATCAGCCCGCAGGGCGACGTGCTGGAGTTTCACGAAGCGCCGGAGTACTACTGCACCAACCTTGCCTTCGGCGGCGCGGAACTGCGCAAGGCCTATATCACCCTTTCCGGCACCGGAAAACTGCTCGAAGCCGAATGGCCGAGAAGCGGATTGCCGTTGCATTTTCTGAATGCATGAGGTGCGGCCTATATAATCGATCGTCACGCATTGGAGGGAAGCCCATGGATCACGCCACGAAGTTCTCAGTCAGCCATCTCGACGAGGCCGATTTCAAGACCGACGGCCTGCGGCCTTTCTTCCAGTATCGCGACCTCGGCATCAAGGACGCGACCAACGGCCGCGTGCTGGCGCACGTGATTCGGGCGGTTCCCGGCAAGCACGTGGAGCCGCAGCGCCACCACCATGTTTGCGATTTTCAGTTCGTCTACGTGCTGAAAGGCTGGATCGAGTTCGATTACGAGGGCGTCGGCAAGGTTCGGCTCACCGCCGGTACCTGCGTGCACCAGCGGCCGGAGATCAAACATACCGAGCTGGGACACAGCGACGATCTGGAATTGATAGAAATGGTCATGCCGGCAGATTTTCAGACGATCGATGACTAGCTTGCGGGAGCGGTCGTCGCTGTGGCGCGCCTGCCCGCGA
>JBBDIL010000027.1:155772-256286 GCA_040880425.1 Burkholderiales bacterium
ACGGGCGCCTTCGGCGCTAACGAGTCCGGCGCGCACGCCTCCGACCTGGAGTTGACAGAAATGGTGATGCCGGCAGATTTTCAGACGATCGATGACTAACTTGCGGGAGCGGTCGTCGCTGTGGCGCGCCTGCCCGCGAACGGGCGCCTTCGGCGCTAACGAGTCCGGCGCGCACGCCTCCGACCTGGAGTTGATAGAAATGGTAATGCCGGCTGACTTCGAGACCATCGACGATTGAGAAATGCGGACTGCGGAAAACGGACTGTGAAGGACGGGCCCTGAATTGCGGACCAGAGCCTGATCGCCGATCGGCCGTTGCTTTGCCGATGTCCGCCGCACCCTGTTCTGCTTCCCCCGTTGCGCTGCATATTTGTCCGCCTGTCATTCGTCCGGCTGGAGCACACCATGTCAAGAACTCTTTCCTTTCGAACCAGACTCAAAGAAAACAAACCGCTGATCGGGGCACTGCTGCAGATGCCGCTGCCGGAGGTGGCGGAGATCTACGTGCAGGCCGGCTATGACTGGCTGTTCATCGATCTGGAACACTCGCAGATGGATGCGCGCAATGCGCTCGATCTGCTGACCGCGGCCGATTCGCGGGTGCCGTGCGTGGTGCGCGTGCCGTGGAACGACGAGGCGAATCTGAAGAAGGTGCTGGATGCCGGCGCCACCGGGGTGATCGTGCCGCTGGTGAACAATGCCGAGGATGCGCGGTTGGCGGTCGGCCGCTGCAAGTATCCGCCGCAGGGGTTCCGCTCGGTTGGCATCACCCGCGCGCAGCGCTTCGATCTCGATTTCGACGCCTACATGAAGCGCGCCAATGACCACATAGCGGTGATCGTGCAGATCGAACACGTCGAAGCGGTGAAAAACATCGACGCCATTCTCGACGTGCCCGGGATCGACGGCGTGTTCGTCGGACCCTTCGACTTGTCCGGCAGCATGGGCCTGCCGGGACAGATCAACCATCCGCAGGTACAGGAAGCGATAAAGAAGGTGATCCAGGCCTGCGAGAAACGCGACATCGCGCGCTGCATCTATGCGCACACGCCGCAGCATGCGAAGACCTACATGGAGCAGGGCTACCGCGTGATCGGCCTGTGCACCGACTACATCATGCTGGCGCGTACCGCCGCCGAATACCTCAAGGCCGTGCGCTGAGCAAGGCCGTGCGCGGCGATCAACAGCGAAACACACAACACGCCGCATTGCGACTTGTTGAGGAGCAGGTTCACGTTTGCAAAGCCAACGTGATGCCGGCGCCAAAGGCACGAAGGTAACCTGCGGTACGTTTCCCACCGGTTGGCGATTTTCGATCTGTCCGGTCATCCGATGACGCCATAGATATACCGCATATTGCTTTCTTCGTGTCTTCGCGCCTTCGTGTTTCGCATTTCCATTCTGCACAAATACCAATAAAAAAACCGGACGGCACTTTTGGCGCCGTCCGCCGTGTGGAACGCCCGGGGTTACGAGCGGCCTTGCACTTCATTCACGCCTGCCAGCACCGCCGTCATCGTGCCCTTGCCCGCGAAGCTGCCCGCTTGCGCGAAGTTCAAGCCACGGCCCTGCACGTTGGCGACTTCGATGTTGCCGCCGACGCTGGGGACCATGATGCCTTTGCTTTCGGCGGGAACACCGCGGCCGGAGGTTTCCACCGGCAGGGTGTTGCGCGCCTGCGCGACGCCGGCAGCGGTGGCAAGCATGGTTGCGAGGATGATCGTTTTCAGGTGTTTCATGATGTTGCTCCTTTCGTTTGGTGAGTTAAGAAAAAAGGGTGGTGCTCATGCAGCCGCACGCATTGCTGCGTGCCGCGGTGCTCTTTGCGCCTTGAGCGTCTCCGCCTCGCGCTGCGCAGCTTCCGTACGGACGGGGTGGCCGAGCAGTTTCTCGGCGCGCGCGATGGCGCGCCAGTTGAACGGGCTCACAGGCTTCTGATAGGTGCGTTCGGCGGCGAGCGCGCGGGCCAGGTTGCCGCGACACGCACGCATCGCCGCTTCGATCAGCGTCAGGCTGACGATGTCGCGCTGCGCGTGGCTGCCGCCGAAGCGGTGCGCGACCGGGCGAACCGGCTCGATCAGCGCGATCGTGTTGCGGTAGTCGTCGCGGCCGAACGCCTGCACGGCGCGGGCGAGCGGCAATCCGACTTCGCGCGTCATCATGGCGTTGCTGTCGTTGCCGGCAGCGCCTTTCTCCATCGCCGCGAGCAGGCGCGCCTGCGCATCGGTGCGGCCGTCGGCGACGAAGGCCATCATCGCGTGCGTGTCGTTGAAGGCGTAGTACGCGTCTCCCGCCATCGCTTCCCAGCCGTCCGCCACCTCGCGCCAGCGTTCGCCGACGTCCAGGCCGCGCAGGTGCAGACGCCACAACAGGGCGGTTGCATCGACCAGTTCCATCGCCACGCCCGAGCCCGGCCGGCGGATCGCCGCGTCGTAAAGCTGCAGCACGCGGTCGTTCTGCTCGAGATCGAGGTGGAAGAGGGACAGGTGCCACCAGTTGTGATACGCGAAGAAGTTGTCGCGCGACCAGTCCTGCGCGCTGCAGGTCAGCCAGGCGATGCCGTCGGCCTGGCGCCCCTGCATTTCCATTACATGCGTAATCGCGTGGATCGCCCAAGCATCGCGCGGGTTGGTAGCGACGGCGCGACGGCCGAAGTCTTCGGCACGCGCATAGTCCGCGTTTTCCTCCAGGCCGAAGGCATACATGCCGAGCACGTAGCCGTAGCCGGGCATGTCTTCGGTCCAGTGCGGCAGCACACGTGCAATGCGGTCGCGCAGCAGGTTCGACTGGCCGAGCAGGAAATCGGTGAGGTGCGCGACCTGCAGCGCGAACAGATCGTGCGGGTAGTCGATGGTCAGGTCGCCGTAAAGATTGTTGGCACGATGGAAGTCGCCCCGCAGCCAGGCGCCCGCGGCCAGTATGTGGCGGCGCTCACGGTCGTTGGTGTGCTTCCAGCGCGCCTCGACCGCTTCCACGCTCTCGCGCAGCATCGGCTCCGCCGCCTTCTCGCTGCTGGTCACCGCAAGGCCGGCGCGGAAGCAGTGGCCCATGATGAAATCCGGGTCATCGGCGAGCGCGCGGTCGATCGCGGCGAGCGGGTCGCCGAAATAGCCGTTCAACAGTTCCGTCGCGGTTTCCAGACGATCCACCGATGTCCGGTTGGCCGTCGAGATCTCCAGTCCGCGTTTGTCTTTCAGTGCCATGCGATACACTCCTTGTCGGTTCCCGAATTCCGGTCCGGCGTGTTGCCGGGATGGAGCGCATCATCCGGGCGCGTCGTGAAACCGCTCGCTGGAATGATGTGAAAAAAGCGTGAATACGGAGCTTCCGGGCAGGGGGCGATGAATTTCACGCCGCCTGGCCGGTGCCGCGAACGCAGGCCAACAACCAGAAAACCAAGGAGGAGTAATCGATGGCAAGACCGCCGTTCAATCCGAAAGAAGTGGACTGGTCCGGGGAAAACCCCGGTATGTATCTGAAGGAAACCGCTGACGGTCCGTTCGTCACGCTGATCAGCTTTTTCCGCGTGGTGGCCTCACCGCACGGCAAGGGCCACGCCGTGTTCATGCTGCTCGATCCGCATGGCGACGGCCGCAACCCCGACAAGCCGAACGTCTGCCTGACCGACAACGAGCCGCTTGCGCGTTACGTGCAAAAAGGCTTCGTCTCGCACTTCGGCGCGTTCAAAGGTGCGAAGGGGTTGTCGAACCTGCAGATGAAGGCCGGTTGGGATTTCATGCCCTCGGGTGACGGCCGCACGGTGCACACCGAGTGGTTCCGCAGCGCGATCGGCACGGTCAATCTGACCTGGAAGGAGCTCTCTGCGCCCTTCATGGTCGAGCTGATGAAGGAACAGTCGGCCACCGGCGCGCACGAGATGTTCTCGCTGTTCCAGGAAGCGCCGTCGGTGAAGATCACCATCAACGGCAAGCCGGTCGCCGGCAAATCCATGCCCAGGGACTGGGTCGGCCGCAAGAGCACCACGGCCTTCCTGGCATTCTCCGAGACCTGGATCAAGGCGTAACGGCATATCTCACCGCAGAGGCGCAAAGGACGCAAAGAAGATCCAGGAAGAATCCGTCGAGTCTTGCGGTGCCTTCGTGATGAGATGCGCCTTTGCTTTGCGTCCTTTGCGCCTCTGCGGTGAAACGTTTAGATGACAAGCTGTGCGATGACACCAACTGTTACCACCGGGCGCTGGCGGCTGTCGGATGCCGATGTCGCCGCTTACCGTCGCGACGGGCTGATCGTTCCGTCGTACCGGCTGCCGCCGGATCTGCTGGGGCGGATGCGCGAATCGCTGGAGAAGCTGCTGCTCGATAACGCCGATCTTACGCCCGAGAGTCTGGTGTGCCCGCACATTCCGTACGGGAAGACGCACGACGCAGCCGCCGCCGCGCAATGGTTCGCGTACGCGACGAATCCGGCCATCCTCGACCTGGTAGAACAGTTGATCGGGCCGGACGTAATCCTCTGGGGCTCGCAGGTGTTCTGCAAGCCGCCGTTAACCGGCAAAGCGATCCCATGGCATCAGGACGGGCAGTACTGGCCGATCCGGCCGCTCGCCACCTGCTCGGCATGGATCGCGCTGGACGATGTGTCCCCGGAGAATGGCTGCATGTGCACCATCCCCGGCTCGCATGCGAGCGGCAGCGTGTACCGCCACCGCGTGACCGACCGCAGGGACGTGGTGCTGAACCAGGAAGTCGAGCCGTCTCAGTTCGACGAATCCACCGCCCGCGACGACGTGCTCGAAGCCGGGCAGCTCTCGCTGCACGACGTGTTTCTGATCCACGGCTCGAATGCTAACCGCTCCGACCGGCGGCGGGCCGGCTTCGTGGTCCGCTACATGCCGGCCACCTCGGTGTTCGAGCGCGCACCCGGCGACGAGCATGTGCAATCCGGGGTGACGTTCAGCATGAGCAGGCGGCCGATCTGGCTGCTGCGAGGGCGGGACGTGAGCGGGCGGAACGATTTCAGCACCGGTCACGGCGAGGACTACGCGCTGGTGCCGCGCATCTCGGATGAAGAAGGTGCCGAACCCGGGTAAAGCGCCGGCAGGTCAACGACGGTTAACACGAAAGCCACTGCGAAACACGAAGTAACACGAAGGAAAATCGGAACACAATGGGGAACGGTGCCCCTTGTCAACGCAAGCTGGAGTGCTGCCAGTTAACTTGCTCGCTGTTCCGTTTCCTTGCTTTTGCGTTCTTTACGCGTTAATCCGTTCTTGCTCCAGCCGACGGCCTCAAGCGTTGTCTTTCGCCGTCGCGGTCTTGCCGTTTTCCTTCACGCTTGCAATGCCGCTTTCCATGGAAGAAAGCGAGATGTACATCTGGCTCGAACCGATCACTTCGCCGTTGGCGGCATTGAGAACGAAGTACGGTTGGTCGGCGCTGGATTGCTTGCGCGCGTACTGCGTATCGTGGGGCGAATTCGTTCTCACCGATTCGATGCCGGCGAGGGCGCTTTGCTTGGAAGCATAGGTCTGGCTGGTCAGGATGACCTGGTTGTTGTCGGCCTTCAGGTTGAATACGAACTTCCCGTCGCTGCTTTTCTGGATTTCAAAGTAACCGCTCATTTTGGTACGCCTCTTTGGGTTGGGTTCTGGGTTCAGGGGCCCGGATTGACCGAGGGCCTCCACTTGGCAGGGTAAAAGGATTTCCCGGGCGGCTCTGTGTGCTGGCGCGCACAAGGGGAAATTTACCCGGGCAGGCACCGGGACTAAGGCGTTAAACGAGAAGCGAAACACGAAACGGCGCGAAGGCCTGGGAGCCCTCCGGGGAGAGCGGTTCTCGGCAAGGCATGCGCGAACGCGCGCAAGTTGCCGAGGCTGCCGCGCCTGCTCCCCGGGGACCAGGTGGTGAAGGCGCTTCCTGCTAGTCCGTCAGCGCCAGTTCGACCGAGCCGACGCCTTCAATGGTGTAGCGATAGTGCTCCCCGGCCTTGGGGAAGCGGGTGGTGACCCAACTGCCGGTCAGCACGATGTCGCCTGCCTTCAGCGTTTCGCCTTGGCGGCTCAGGTTGTTCGCCAGCCAGCGCAGCGGCTCGAAGGGGTGGCCGAGGACGTCGGCGCCTTTGCCTTCGTCGATCACCTTGCCGTCCAGTTCGAGGATGCTGCGCGTATTGGCGAGGTCCGGCCACTGGCCGACGAATTCACCGAGCACATTGCCTTCGTTCCACGAGTTGTCGGCGATCAGGGAGAGCAGGTCGAGCGGATAGGCCGAGTTGCGGTCGTCGATCACCTCGAACGCGGGCGCCACCGCCTCCACCGCGTCCGCGACTTCTTCCAGCATATACGGCTTGTCGCGCGGACCGAGCGCCCTGCCGACGCGCGAGCAGCACTCGAACTCGATGCCGAGGTGTACGAGGCTGGACAGCGGCAGCGTGACGCCGCTCTTGTATAGGCGCTTCTCGAACACCACGCCCGAGTTCGGGTGGTCCACCCCGCACATCGCCTGCATGCGTTTCGACGTGAGCCCGATCTTGTAGCCCATGCGCCGGCCCTGCCTGCCGTCCTGCAGCCGGTTGTACGCCGCCTGGATCGCGTACGCGGTCTCGATGTCGTCCGCGCCGTAGTCCCGCGCGAAGGGCACAATGTTCTTCTTCTGCTCGTGGTCGCGCATCAGCGCCGCCGCGGCTTCTTCAGCTCTCAGGGTCATGTCGGTCTCCTCTCCGGGCGACATCATATCGGCTCCGCGCTATGCTTGTGGGACCGACGGAGCGAATACAGCGGAAAAAGCGGAACACGAAGGCACGAAGAGACTCTTCATGTTCTCCTTTGCGCTCTTTGCGTTCCTTATGCGGCCTTTGCGTTGAGCTTCACTTTTAGTATTTCCTCCGTGTCCTCCGCGTACCCATCAAGGGGGTATAGAAAAGAATCCACCGTGGTACATATTTGGTTTCGGGGTTCATTGACAACTGGCATGCGACAACTGCTGATCGCGCTGCTGGCCTGCCTGGTGACAGGCTCGGCGCTGGCGTCGTATCCGGAACGGCCGGTGCGGCTGATCACGCCGTTTCCGCCGGGCGGCGCAACCGACCTGCTGGCGCGTACGGTGGGCGAACGGCTGTCGCAGCGGCTCCGGCAGGCGGTAGTGATCGAGAACCGGCCGGGGGCGGGCGGCAACGTCGGGGCCGAACTGGCGTCGCGCGCGGCGCCCGATGGCTACACATTGCTGATGGCGCCGACCTCCATCTATGCCGTGTCCGAGACGCTGTATCCGCGGCTCAACTACGACCTGCGCAAAGACTTCACGCCGGTATCGCTGGTTGCAAACGCACCGCACGTCCTGCTGGTGCATCCTTCGCTGCCGGTCGAGACCGTGGCGCAACTGGTCGCCTATGCAAAGGCGCGCCCCGGCGAACTCAACTTCGCGTCGCAGGGCAGCGGCACGGTGTCGCACCTGGAAGCGGAGATGTTCAAATCGATGGCGGGCATCGACCTGCTGCACATCCCCTACCGCGGCAGCGCGCCCGCCGTGCTGGACCTGCTCGCCGGCCGCGTGCACGCCATGTTCGACAGCATCGTGTCGTCGCAGCCGCACATACGCGCAGGCACGCTGCGCCCGCTCGCAGTCGCGTCGCCGGGCCGCTCGCCGCTGCTGCCGGACGTGCCGACCATGGACGAAGCCGGACAGAAAGGCTACAGCGCCCACTCCTGGCTCGGCATCCTGGTGCCCGCAGGCACGCCGCGCGCGATCGTGCAGCGCCTGCACCGCGATCTGGTCGCCGCCATAGACGAACCGCGCACGCGTGCGAAACTGATCGAACACGGCTTCGAACCCGCCACCAGCACCCCGGCCGAACTCGCGAAGATGATCAGGGAAGAGATCGCCAAATGGGCGCCGCTGGTAAAACAGTCCGGCGCCACGCCGGACTAGGGGTTGCCTTAATTGGGAATGAACCAGCAGAAGAGAGACACACGAAGACACGAAGGCGCGAAGGAAACAGAAGGGAGAATCGTGACGCAAAGGCCGCAAAGAAGCGCAAAGGATGCAGAGTATTCCCGCGCAAATACTTCGTTGTCGTTCTTCGTGTCTTTGTGCCTTCGTGTCTCGCTTTTTAAGGGTTTGAGTAGAGGTAACAGGGATCGACTATGGGACCACTGAAGGGAATCCGGGTGCTGGATCTGACGCGCGTGCTGGCGGGGCCGTTTGCGACGCAGATCCTCGCGGATCTCGGCGCCGAGGTGATCAAGGTCGAGCGGCCGGGCGCGGGCGACGACACGCGAAGCTGGGGGCCGCCGTACGTGAAGGACGCTGACGGTAACGACACCGCCGAGACCACGTACTTTGCCGGCTGCAACCGCGGCAAGAAATCCGTCACCATCGATCTCGCCGATCCGGAAGGGCAAAAGCAGGTGCGCGCGCTGGCGCAGACCTGCGACGTGCTGGTGGAGAACTACAAGGTCGGCGATCTCGCGCGCCACGGGCTCGGCTACGACGACCTGCAGAAGGTGAAGCCCGATCTCGTCTATTGCTCGATCACCGGCTACGGCCAGACCGGGCCGTACAGCGGCCGCGCCGGCTACGACCCGATCGTGCAGGCGATGAGCGGGCTGATGAGCGTCACCGGCGAGCGCGAGGACCTGCCCGGCACCACGCCGCAGCGCGTCGGCGTCGCGGTGGTGGACCTGATGGCTGCGCACTATGCCGTGATCGGCATCGTCTCCGCGCTCTATCACCGCAGGGTTACCGGCGAAGGCCAGCACATCGACCTCGGCCTGCTTGATGTCGGCGTCGGCTCGATGGCGAACATCGCGTCCGCCTGGCTCGGCGCCGGCGTGGTGTCGAAACGCAACGGCGGTGTGCACCCGAGCGTCATGCCCTCGCAGGTGTTCCGGTGCAGCGACGGCTACGTCATCGTTGCCGCAGCGAACGACAGCCAGTTCGCGCGCCTGTGCGCAGTCGCCGGCCGCCCCGAGCTCGCGCGCGATCCGCGCGCCGCCACCAACTCCGCCCGCGTCAACAACCGCGACACCATCGCGCCCATCCTCGAAGAACTCTTCGAGAAGCGCACGATGCAGGACTGGACCGATTCCCTGTCGAAAGCCGGTGTCTCCTGCGGCCCGATCAACACCATCGACCAGGTGTTCGAAGACCCGCAGGTCCGGGCACGCGGCATGCGGATCGAATTGCCGCACGCACCGGCCGGCAAACTCGCGATGCTCGCGAGCCCGCTGAAGATGTCCGCGACGCCGCTGGAGTACAAACTCCCGCCGCCGTTGCTGGGGGAGCACAACGAGGATGTATTGCAGCCTGGTTTCGATAGGATCGCTTCCCGTCGAACATGACAAGGTCTAGATTGCGGGTTTCCCCGGAGCGTACTTTGCAGCCTGGATCCTTTAGTGGCGGCAAACAGGCCGACTTGGGGCCGAGCCGGCATGGGCGATGCGGACAATTCTTCGGAATCAGCTGGTAATGCCGGACAGCCTGAGAGGCTCGCCGTGCTATTCGGCATCTAGGCCGTCGAATTCACGTTCAGCGATTCGAAATCAGACACCCGCGCGGTTCCCATTCTTATTCTCGGCCGCACTCCTTGCTCTTTCGTTCCCGGCTCAGGCACAAGCGATCCACCCTTTATGGATAGCAGGCGCACTCTCTCCCCTCGTTGTCCTCCTGCTCATCGTGCTTTTGGGCTGGCTCGCCCGCAGCATCCGGCTTGGTCTCGTTCATGCGGTCCTGATCATTACTCGGGTGGCCCTGTTCTGGCTCGCCTCCAACTTCGTCACGAATGACTATGTGATCTGGGCTCCGTTGGCCGTGTACCTGCTGCATTCGGCCGTCATCATCGCACTGGTGATTTGGTATGCAGTTGCTGGAAGGAGGCCAAAGGGCGGTGCGGTTTAACCACGCGTACGAGGTCCGTGTCAGGCTTGGCATATGGCTTAAACCAGGCAACATGCCAACCTGTCTCCACCATCGATACGCGTTTGACTGTAGTTCATAAGCCAAGGATTGATCTGGTGCGCATTCGCGGAACGATAACCAAGTGGAACGAAAAAGGCTTCGGCTTCATTACGCCGGCCGATGGCGGGAAGCAGGTCTTCGTTCACGCCAGTGCGTTCTCTGGCAGGAACCCGCGCCCAGCGGCTGGCATGAAAGTCACCTGCGAAGTTGCGCAGGACCCGGAAGGGCGGCTCAGGGCAGAGAACGCTGCGGTTGCCGGCATCCGTTTCATGCCGGGCCCTGCTCCCACGGCATTTATCGTCGGTGTCGGTTTCCTGTCGTTGGTGGGTTACGCCGGGATGCGTGGTTTTCTCCCGGTTTTCCTGTTTTGGCTATTCCTCGGGACGAGTGTCCTTGCGGTCGGCCTGTACAAACTGGATAAGTCCGCGGCACGAAACGAGGGGCAGCGCACTCCCGAGAACACGCTCCATATCGTTGCGCTGCTGGGCGGCTGGCCGGGCGCGCTGTATGCGCAGCAACTGTTTCGCCACAAGTCGCGCAAGACATCATTCCAGTTAGTGTTCTGGCTTACGGTAATAGCGAATGCGGGACTGCTGATCTACCTTGTTACTCCGCACGGAGCGTGGCTTGCCGCGGTGCTGGATCAGCAGGTGAACAGGGGCGCCGCGCTTCTGTGGGAGCTGCGTTCCAGTCTGGACTTTTAAGGACCGCACAGTTTTTTGGGTCGAACCAAACCAACCTGCTGAAGGCCGGGGCTTTCGGGTCGGACCAAGCCAACCAGCTGATCACGTGGGAGAAATGCAGAAAATTGTGCCGTTCCCAGCGCTTAGTCGGCCCTTTTTGATACGGAAAAAGCTGTTCTAACGAGAATCCAGATGCTTGTCCGGGTCGGACCGCCGCAATACCCTGTTCTCTTGTGGCAAACGTATTCAATCGATCTGTTTCGCGGGGTTAGGGGCTCGCTTCCATATAAAGAAAGCCGGCTCAAGGATGCGGCGGAACGCAAGGACAATGAGTGCGGCCTATGGCGACAAGAAGAAGCCTGTTACCGAAAGATGCAACTCCTCGACCACGTATCCATTACTGTCCAAAGCATCGAGCGCGTGAGGTCGTTATACATGGCCGTCATGTCGGCGCTCGGCGCGCCGCTGGTTTCCGAGAAACCGGACGCGCTCGGCTTCGGGGAGCGGAATCGACCGCACAGCGCAGGACACAGCTACATCAGCGTTTACGAGTCGCCGCAGGCCTTCGCCGACCGGCGCCGTCACTGCTGTTTCCGCGCGGATTCCGTCGAACAGGTGCAGGCGTTCCACGCTACCGGGCTCGCCGCGGGCGGAACCGACGGCGGCGCTCCGGGGCTGCGCAGCTATCATCCGCAGTATTACGCTGCCTTTGTGTTCGACCCGGAAGGCAACAAGCTCGAGGCCGTTTTCCACGGCGCCGCGGAAAAGGCGTGAACCATCAGGTCAGGCGCATCGGATCGTGCTAATTCTGCGATCGTCGGTCGTGTGAATTGAAAGGGGCGCGTCATGAAGCGGACCGAGACTGCGAGACGCTTCTTCATGCTTTCCCTGGTTGCCTCCGTCGCGTCTTTGTTGGAAGCGTGGGGTCAGACTCGATTGTGATATTCGGATAAGAGCCGCGGAGAGTGTGTGTCCGGGAAGCGAAGAGTCTTCCCCCGTTCTCGCCAGCCGAACAGTCCGCGCGTGTGCAACGTGCCGCGTGTGTGCACAGGAGAAGAACATGAATGCCACGCTGGAACGCAACAAACAGAACGTCGTCGCTTTCTATGATCTGATGTTCAATCAGTGCAGGCCGGCCGAGGCGATTCGACTCTATGCGGGCGAGACGTATATCCAGCACAACCCGCACGTCGCGGACGGCAAGCAGGCGTTCGTCAAGTATTTCGAACGCATGGCGCGCGAGTACCCGGGCAAGCGCGTGACTTTCAAGCGCGTGATCGCCGAGGGTGATTTCGTCGTGCTGCACTGTCACCAGGAATGGCCCGGCGATCGCGACAGAGACTGGGCAGGCATCGACATCTTTCGCCTCGACGCCGACGGCAAGGTGGTGGAACACTGGGATGTGCTGCAGGTGGTGCCCGCCGAATCCGCCAATCCAAATTCGATGTTCTAGTCCTCATACCAGCGCAGGGCCAAGCCTTGCGTTTGGTGAATTCACTTTCCAAGGAAGCGGGTACCCACAAGGACTGGCGGGCGACGAGATTCCGCTCCTGGCGCGCATGACGCGGATCTGGGATTCGTTCGACGCGATAACCATGAATTGTCCCTATCACCAGAGCGTCTCGAGCGATCAGGCCTTGCGAATCCTGGAGCGGGACGCGCATTGTTACGATCCGGACCTGCTCAGGCAATTCTGCGTTATGGTCCGCGGCAACAGGCTGACCGAATTATGAGAGCATTCATCGGGACAGTCGCGCGATTGATCTTCCGCGACATGCACGCGAAATCGCAATGCGTTCGTGCAGCATTTCAACCGGTTTGCCAATAAACCTTACCAGGAGACAACAGATGACTGAACGGCAATTCAAAGAAAAAGTGGCTCTCGTAACCGGCGGCGCCTCGGGCATAGGCGAGGCGTGCGTGATGGCCTTCGCGCAAGGCGGCGCGAAAGTGGCGGTCGTCGACCTGAACAGCGGGCCTGGAGAGAAGGTCGTTGCGGCGGCAAAAAAAGCCGGTGGCGATGCAATTTTTCTTTCGGTCGATGTTTCCGATCCGGTGGCGGTCGAGAAGATGGTGGCCGATACGGTCAATGCGTTCGGCCGGCTGGACTGCGCGGTCAACAATGCCGGCATCGGCGGCGACCTGAGCCCGACCGGCGAGTACAGCATCGAAGGCTGGCGCAAGGTGATCGACGTCAACCTCAACAGCGTGTTCTATTGCCTGCGCTACCAGATCCCGCAGATGGTGAAGCAGGGCGGCGGCGCGATCGTGAACATGTCGTCGATCCTGGGCAGCGTCGGGCTCGCAAACTCGCCGGCCTATGTCGCGGCGAAGCACGGACTGCTGGGCCTGACCAAGACCAGCGCGCTGGAATACGCGAAGCAGGGCATCCGCATCAACTCGGTCGGCCCGGCCTTCATCAAGACGCCGTTGCTGGACGTGCTCGACCAGCCGACGAAGGATTTCCTCAGCGGGCTGCATGCGTTCGGTCGCATGGGTGAACCTCACGAGGTCGCCAGCCTGGTGGCCTTCCTTTGTTCCGACCAGGCGTCGTTCCTGACCGGCGGATACTACCTGGCGGACGGCGGGTACACCGCCCAATAGACCAACGGCGGAGGGCGCCATGGAAACCGAGAAACTCGTCGAGCTCCTGGAAAAGTATTCGAACGCGATACTGGCGTTCATGGTCCTGCAGTCGATCGCATTTTCCTTTACCTACGGCACCAACTCGAGATTCGGCTGCCTGGTCAAGAACGAGGACATGCTCGCCGTCGGACTGATCGCGCATTTTGCGATCAGCACCGCGCTGGCCTGCGTCGCCACCATCCTGATCGGCCGCGGCATCCGCCAGGTTTTGCAGCACAGCGCGATGCCGGCGACGATCCTGACGCGGATCTACCTGGCCAAGCTGGTGGTGATCGTTCTGTTTGCCGCGATTCCGATCCTCCTTCTTTTCGCCTACGGCATCTCCGATGTGCGGGATCCGCAGCTTTGCGTGGGACGCTGAAGGGCGCGACGGAGAACCATGGCGAGGACTTGCGGCCAAACGGTTCTGGTGAGGACTACATCGAAAGGAGCGAGGACATGATCAAGCGCAAGGGATCGGCTTTCTGGAAAGGCGGGCTCAAGGACGGCAAGGGGACGGTCAGCACGCAGAGCGGCGTGCTCAAGGACGCCCAGTACTCCTTCGGTACGCGCTTCGAGAGCGGCACCGGAACCAATCCGGAAGAACTCATCGCGGCGGCGCACGCCGGGTGCTTCTCCATGGCGTTGTCGCTGATCCTCGGCGAAGCCGGGCTGAAAGCCGAAAGGATCAACACGACGGCGACGGTGTCTCTGGAGCAGCAGGACGGCGGTTTCGCGATTACCGCGGTGTACCTCGACGTCAGCGCGAAGATTCCCGGTGCCGATCCACAGTCCTTCGAGAAAGCCACCGACGCGGCGAAGGCGGGCTGCCCGGTATCGAAACTGCTGAACGCAAAGATCTCGATGGATGCGAAGCTGGAAGCGTGACGGTGTCCTGCCGGGGGCAGGGGTGGTCTCCAACCCGGCGCGCACGTGCACTACCGGTAGACGGTGCTGCATCTGCATGACGAGCTGCTGAAGTCATAAAGCTATCCCGGTTACACGTCGGCGACAGGCTTTGGCGTGGGACCGGCGCCTCTCCGTCAGCTATCCCTGTCGTCCCGCGACTCCGACCGGTCGCTTTCAGACTCATTGGTTTCGGTGCGGTTTCCTGACGCGGCTTTGCGCGCCTCGTCTACTTCTTTTCGATCCGTCCGGGTTGTTTCCGGGGTGACGGTGGCGCCGGTGTGACCGCCGGGATCCGGACCCATGGCGAGTTGGTCGACAGAACCGGCGATGGCAACTAGCGGCAAACTCAACGCGATAACGAGTAACAGTTTCATAACGGTTCCTTTAACTTGTGTTCGCAAGTTTCTCTTGTGAGCCGCCTGGTTCCGTTGTTGTGGTAGACATCCACTACTTCCAGAAGTCGTAACCGAACGTCAGCATCAATCCGGCTGTCCCGAGAATAACCAGCTGCGCGTGTGCCCGCTCGTACTGGTAACCGATTCCAGGAATGACCCCCAGCCCGAGCCCGTTGTGGTTCAGGGGTACCTTGTTTTCGTACTCGCCCTTGTATCCATACAGCGGGCCGCCCGTGAGCTTCAGGTAGAAGCCTTCGGATTCCGGTCTTAAGAACCAGCGCTTGCCAACATAGACATAGACGCACGGCTGATAGAAAGAGTTCTCGAAGTAACTGGCCCCGAGTTCCCAGCGCGAAGGTGACTCCCATTCCACGCCGATGAGCAAAGGAAAACTGTTGTGATCAGCTCCTTGATCGCGGTGATACACGTAGGGACCGGCATGTAGCATGACGCGGTCCCCATCCGTAAACACCCCCGCGTGTGCGCCCGATGTAAAAATGAGCAGGGCAGTGAGAGCGGCCTGAGCCCGGGCACGTGATGAATGAATTACAGGTAGATACATCGTGATCTGGTATCGGTGAAACCTCTGGTGTCTGCGCATTTCGGGATGCCGGGTCTGACCGGACAACGGATATTCGCAAGGCGATGTCCTGGGGCGGAAGTAAACGATTTATCGTGCCCGCAGGATAACAACGGATTGGACAAAGGCTCGGTGCGGTAGAGCACAATGCCGGTGGGTAACTTCGTACAATTGGCTCATGATCAATTTCGCCACGCGGAAACTGCCCGAAGCGCCCGACATTGTTGCGCCAGACGGTTCCGACGTGCGCGTGCTGTTGCGCACCGGGCGGGGCAGCATGGCCCACTTTGAGCTGGCGCCGGGCCGCGCATCGGATCCGATCCGGCATCGCACGGTGGACGAGATCTGGTTCGTCCTGTCCGGTCGCGGCGAGATGTGGCGCAAGCAGGGAGAGCGTGAAGAAATCGTGGTGCTCGAGCCCGGCGTGTGCGTAAGCATTCCGGTCGGCACGCATTTCCAGTTCCGCGCCGCGGACCCCGAGCCGCTTGCTGCGGTCGGCGTCGCCATGCCGCCATGGCCGGGCGACGACGAGGCGATTCCGGTGCCGGGCAAGTGGTCGGCGTGAGTACCCGGTCTCGCCCGGCGGCTCGTAGCCGGAGTTGGATCACAGTTCGATGGTTGTGATCGCTTGCCATGCGGGACTAAAGTGTTCCTGGCGCAAGTAGCATCACCGCGACCGTAGCGGCCCGGCTTCGCCGGGCAGGAAAGGAGGCAGTCATGCGCAAGCACAGCGAGCCGGAGATGGAACTGGAAGAAGTTGCGGGAAATGGGCTCCTTCATCGCCGCATTTTTCTCAATCGCAGCCTCGCGTTGCTCGGTGCGGGCGGAATCGCGGGATTCTCCGGGCCGACGGCAGCGGGGGTCGAGGTGCGCCCGCATTGGATGCGGGCCCCGGGAGCGGGGATGAGCGGCTACGGTTCACCATCGCGCTTCGAACAGAACGTCCAGCGCACTGCGATTGCGTCCCAGCCGGGTACGAATGGCAGCGGCGTGTCGCGCACACCCCTCGAGCGGCTAGAAGGCATGATTACGCCGAACGGGTTGCATTTCGAGCGCCATCACAGCGGCGTGCCGGAAATAGAACCGGATGCGCACCGTCTGCTCATTCACGGACTCGTCAAACGGCCACTGGTGTTCGACATGAATGCTGTGGTGCGCTACCCGATGCATTCGCGTATCCATTTCCTCGAATGTTCCGGCAATAGCCGCGCAAATCTGGGCAAATCGCCGCCTGCGCTTTCCTGCGGTGCAATCCATGGCCTGGTTTCCTGCAGCGAGTGGACGGGTGTGCCGCTCTCCATCCTTCTCGACGAGGTCGGGGTCGCGCCAGGCGCGCGCTGGCTGGTTGCGGAAGGCGCGGACTCGGCGGCGATGACGCGCAGCGTTCCGATCGAAAAGGCGATGGACGATGCACTGCTGGCCGTGTATCAGAACGGCGAACGCCTGCGACCCGAAAATGGCTACCCGCTGCGCCTGTTCCTGCCAGGTTACGAGGGCAACATGAGCGTGAAGTGGCTGCGGCGCATCAAGCTGACCGCGGGGCCGGCGATGACGAAAGACGAGACGTCGAAGTACACCGATCTGCTGCCAAACGGGAAGTCGCTGCAGTTTACGTTTCCCATGGAGGTGAAATCGGTCATTACCACGCCATCTGCGGGGCTCGCGCTGAACGGGCCCGGGCTCTACGAGATATCCGGCCTCGCGTGGTCCGGGCTCGGAAAGATCCGGCGCGTGGAAGTGTCGGCCGACGGCGGACGCACTTGGGGCGAGGCCGCGCTGACTGAGCCCGTGCTGCCGAAGGCGCTGACGCGCTTTCGCATGGCATGGCGCTGGAATGGCGGCCCGGCGGTGCTGATGAGCCGTGCGCGCGACGAGTCCGGCACACTGCAGCCATCGCGCGAACAACTCGTGGCGGAGAAAGGCGTGCAGTTTCTTTACCACTATAACGCGATCCAGGCGTGGAGGGTGGCACCTACCGGGGAGGTGAGCAATGTTTACGCGTAGCCTGATCGCGCTTGCTTTTATGTCGGCGGTCACGATGCCGCACGCCGCGGAAGGTCCCGACCTCGGACGTGAGGCCACGCCTGCGGAGATCGCAGCGTGGGAGCTCGACGTCATGCCGGATGGCAGCGGGTTGCCGCCGGGGAGCGGTACGGCCGCTATTGGTGCCGGGGTGTATGCGAGCAAGTGCCAGTCCTGCCACGGCGAGCAAGGCGCGGGACGGCCGAACGACAGGCTCGCGGGCGGACGTGGCACGCTCGCGAGCACTGCGCCGGTGCGCACCATCGGCAGCTACTGGCCGTATGCGACGACGGTCTTCGATTACGTGCGGCGCGCGATGCCGTACACGAAGCCGCAGTCGCTTACCGACAACGAGGTCTACGCGGTTACCGCGTACCTGCTGTACCTAAATGGATTGGTCGGGGAAAACGATGCCATCGACGCACGCACGCTTCCGCAGGTGAAGATGCCGAACCGCAACAACTTCGTTCCCGCCTATACGCAATGACGCGCGCATGAAGCCCAGAATAAAACTGATCACGCTGGCGGTGGGCGATCTCGAGCGCGCGCTCGCCTTCTACCGCGACGGCATGGGACTGCCGACCGAGGGCATCATCGGCACCGAGTTCGAGGACGGCGCGGTGGTGTTCTTTCGCCTGAACGACGGCCTGGTGCTTGCGCTCTATCCGCGCGAGGCACTGGCGAAGGATGCGAAAGTCGCGAAAGGGCCGCCGAGCGCGACCGAATTCTCCATCGGTCACAACGTCGCATCGAAGCACGAAGTCGACACGGTGATGCAGCAGGCACGCGACGCCGGTGCACAAATTACCGATCCCGCGCAGGACCGTTTCTGGGGCGGTTACTCCGGGTACTTCCAGGACCCTGACGGACACCTGTGGGAGGTTGCCTGGAATCCGGCCTGGAAAGTTAAGGACTAGCGGGTCGGCTGCGATGAGGATCTCGAACCCGGCCCATGCACGCAGAATCCCGCCCGGAGCCGTACGGCAGAATATGTCGGCGTCTTGAAAGCAACCGCCCGGAAGCGTAACGTGCAATGCGATTCTCCCGTGCGTGCCTGCTTTTCCTGGAGAGCACGTCTCGAGAATCGATTTGCAGCCGGTTCGTTCGCGGCGTTTCGTCGCAAATGGGTAGTCCGATTCGTTTGCTGTCGCGTGGAACGCGGGAACGAGTTCATCGTACCGACCAAGACAAGGAGCTTCGAATGACTACGACCCTGAACTACGTCGCTTATGCAGCGTTGCTTACCTGGGTGACGATCATGATCGCAAGCGTGGTACGCACGCAGGGCTGGACATCGAAAGGGTTGATGCTCGCATTTGGGAACCGCGACAATCTTCCGCCGGAAACGCCGGTTGCCGGGCGCGCGGAGCGGGCGGCACGCAACACGGTCGATAATCTCCTGCTGTTCACAGCGCTTGCGCTCACTGCACATGCGATCGGCGCCGATGGTTCGCAGGTGGAGACCGGTGCGCAGGTGTTTTTCTGGGCGCGCGTTGCCTACGTGCCCGTCTACCTGATCGGGATTCCATATCTGCGCACCGCGGTCTGGACGGTCGGCATTGTCGGACTGGCGATGATCCTGTTGGCGATTCTTTAGGAAAGCGCGACGGTATCGGTCCACTCGACCGGGGCAGGCCGTGAGGCTCGGGCGATGAAATGAGCTTTCGAGTGGACCGAATGCGGTGCGCGCGGCGCAGTTTTTCAGGCAATCGCATTCGTAAACTGGATTCGTGCAATCACCCGCAAGTCCAGAGAATCATTGACTAAATCGTGAATCTCTGCTCCATGACGCAACCCTCCAGACTTGCCCGAATCGCGTCTGTAGCGCAAACTGCGGGTTCTCCCCCAGAATCCTCCGCAGGGAATCCCCAATGAATGCAACGATTCTTGAGTATCTGAAGACCAATGGTGAACAACTGGATGTGGAAATCGCCAAGGCGCTGCGCATTTCCAAGAGCCAGGTCCAGAATTACATCGCACAACTTTCGACTGCAGGCGAAGTCATTTGTTGCCGCGTGACGCGATTCGACGGCGCAAAGAAAATCGAAGGTGTGAGCTGCAGGCTGTCCGCTTATGTACCGCCGCGCGCTACCGGGCCCAAGCCCGGCGCCAAAAAAGCCGCTGCTGCCGCTGCGGCAAACGTAGTGTGAGTTCGATGTCGAGTTGAGCGGATCGAGACGCTGAGTCTGATCCAGCGACGATCGACTGAAAACGAAACGCCCCGATGGCTGCCATCGGGGCGTTTTCTTTTCGTGCGGCCGCTGCTGCAGGAACGCTGAAATTCATGTCGCGGGTTTGCGGTACAGAACCACGTCGCGCCCGGGAGAGGTCGAGCTCCAGCCGTAGCGTGCGGCAATCCAGTCCACGGTATCAGGACGATAGAAGCTGACATGGGTCGGATCGCGCGGGTAGTGCCATTTCTCGAATACGCGTTCTGCCGTCAGCATGCCGGTCATGATCCCGAGCCAGCCGCCGGGCCGCAGCATGCGATCCAGCAGATCGAACTCTTCGGCCGGCGAGAAAAAATGCTCAACGGCTTCCGTGCAGGTAATGAAGTCGTAAGTACACCGCAGCGGTGCGGGATCGGGTGCGAAGAAGGGATCGTAGATGCGCATATCGAAGCCGAGTTCCTCGAGCATGATCGATAGCGTCGGCCCCGGCCCCGATCCGAAGTCCAGCCCCTGTGCGCCGGCCGGCAGACGTGCCGCGAGCGGGGTGGCGAGGCGCGCGAGAAATGCACGGTAGCCGGCATCCGATGGATCGTTTTCGTGCAGCGCATAGTGCTGCTTCTCGGCGGCAGCGGCGAGCCGCTGCTCTTTTGCCAGATGAACCAGCCGGCAGTTCTCGCACTCAAAGTACAAGCGGTGGTTGACTTCGGCAAATGCGCGCGACCGTTGCAGGCCGCAGAGCGGACACGCCACGCTCGAAGACTTGTGCGAGGATGCCGCGCGGTGTCCGCCCGGTTTCGTCCAGTTCCGCGTTTTCATCGACCTCCGCGCAGTGACGCAGCGGGAACATTGCCTGTTGGATGGACTCGAGTGTGCCACGATATTGCCTGCAACATGTAGCGCGTGCCGCGAATCATCCACCTGAAGTGTGGCGCATCGGTTCAGGGGGAACCCGTATGTCGTGTAACGGGATCGGAAAGCAGGCAGAAAGGAGACGCGCATGATCGGCGCTATTGCGGGAGATATCATTGGCTCGGTGTATGAGCATTCCCCGATCAAGACCAGAGACTTTCCGCTGTTTCATCCGCAGAGTCGCTATACGGATGACTCGGTACTGACCGTCGCCGTTGCCGCGGCCATTCTGGAAGACCGCGATTATCGAAAGTGGCTGTGGGAAATCGGCCGGCGCTACCCGAATGCGGGCTACGGCGGGTCGTTCATGCGCTGGCTCGAGTCGCACGACCCTGTGCCCTACAACAGCTGGGGCAACGGTGCTGCGATGCGTGTCAGCCCGGTCGGGTTTGCCTTCGATGCGATCGAAGACGTTCTTCGCGAAGCGGCGCGCAGCGCGGAAGTTTCGCACAATCATCCGGAAGGTGTGAAAGGCGCGCAGGCGACGGCGTTGGCGGTATACCTGGCGCGCACGACCGGTGACAAGCAACGCATCAGGAAAGAAGTCACTTCCCGGTTCGGTTATGACCTCGCGCGTACGCTGGATGAGATCCGGCCCGGATATGCT
The DNA here is from genome assembly GCA_040880425.1 of Burkholderiales bacterium. Classification (GTDB taxonomy): domain Bacteria; phylum Pseudomonadota; class Gammaproteobacteria; order Burkholderiales; family Eutrophovitaceae; genus DATKEK01. Next base: position 176,585 of record JBBDIL010000027.1, read on the forward strand.
TTCGATATTTCCTGCCAAGGAACCGTGCCTGAAGCGCTCATCGCGTTTCTCGAAGCCGACTCGTACGAAGACGCGGTGCGCAATGCAGTTTCGCTCGGCGGCGACAGCGATACGCTCGCATGTATTACCGGAGGCATTGCCGAAGCCTATTTTGGACCGGTCAGGCCCGATATCCGCCGCAAGGTCGAAGAGTGCCTGCCGGCAGATCTGCTGGAGATCGTGGAGCAGTTCGGCAAGCGCTACCGGAAATTAACCGTCACTGCCAAACCGTGAGTTCCTTTCTGCCGGCAAGCCGCTACTTGTATTGTGGCGCCGATTGCGTCCGGTCGCAGGGAGCGCGGTCCGCCGCGCGCGGCGCCAGGATGCGGTCCGCGGTACGCCTTGATTTCGGTCAATCCGCTGCGCCGCACGTCCGCTAGTCTGGTTGGAGTATCAAACTCGAAGGAACAACCAGATGCCTGCAAAGGAATTGCTGTTCGGCGAAGCCGCTCACGCCAAGCTTTTGAAAGGCATGAATAAGCTGGCGGACGCGGTACGCGTGACGCTGGGACCGAAGGCGCGCACGGTGGTGCTCGAGCGCAGCTACGGCGCGCCGAGCATAGTCAACTCGGGTGTCGTCGTCGCCAGGGAAATCGAGCTCGAAGACCATTTCGAAAACATGGGCGCGCAGATGGTGCGCGAGGTAGCGGCCAAGACTTCCGAGGTCGCGGGCGACGGTACCACCACAGCGACGATTCTTGCAGCCGGAATCGTCACCGAGGGCATGAAGTACGTGTCTGCCGGGATGAACCCCATGGACCTCAAGCGTGGCATCGACCAGGCGGTCGAAGCGGTGGTCGAGGAACTGCATCGACTTGCGAAACCATGCGCGACGCGCAAAGAAATTGCGCAGGTGGCCTCGATATCCGCCAACAATGATACCTCGATCGGGGACATGGTCGCCGAGGCAATGGAGAAGGTCGGTCGTGAGGGCGTGATCACGGTCGAGGACGGCAAGGGGCTCGCCAATGAGCTCGAGGTGGTCGAAGGCACGCAGTTCGACCGCGGTTACCTTTCGCCTTACTTCATCAATAACGCGGAGAAGCAAGACGTCCTGCTGGAGGATGTCTTCATCCTGCTGTATGACAACAAAATCTCCGCCATCCGGGAGTTGCTGCCCCTGCTCGAGAATGTGGCGAAGTTGGGCAAGCCGCTGCTGGTGGTTGCGGAGGATGTCGAGGGCGAGGCCCTCGCGACGCTGGTGGTGAACACCCTGCGCGGCGTGATCAAGTCCTGCGCGGTCAAGGCGCCGGGGTTCGGCGACCGCCGCAAGGCGATGCTCGAAGATCTGGCGGTTCTCACGGGTGGGAAGGTGATTGCCGAGGAAGCGGGGCTCACGCTGGAAAAGGCGGATCCATCCATGCTCGGGCGAGCCAGGCGTGTCGAGGTGGATCGCGACGACACCCTGATCATCGGCGGCGCAGGCGACGCGCAAGCGATTGCTGCGCGCGTTGCGACTATCAAGAAGCAGATCGAGGAAGCGACCAGCGACTACGACAAGGAAAAGCTGCGGGAGCGTGCCGCCAAGCTCTCGGGCGGCGTTGCGGTGATCCGCGTCGGCGCGGCGACCGAGACCGAAATGAAGGAGCGCAAGCACCGCACCGAGGATGCATTACACGCGACACGCGCCGCGGTCGAGGAGGGCGTTCTTCCCGGCGGCGGCGTAGCACTGTTGCGGGCGCGCCTGCGGCTGGTGGATCTGCACGGCGCCAACGCCGATCAGGATGCGGGAACCCGGATTGTGCTGCGCGCGCTCGAGGATCCGCTACGCCAGATTGTGAAGAACGCGGGTGAGGAGCCCGCCGTAGTGGTGCGGCGCGTGCTCGACGGCGAGGGCAACTTCGGCTTCAACGCCGCGAGCGGCGAATACGGCGACATGGTAGAGATGGGCATTCTCGATCCGTGCAAGGTGACGCGCGCGGCGCTGCAGAACGCTGCCTCGATCGCAAGTCTGATCCTCACCACCGACTGCATGATCGCGCGGCTGCCTGAGAAGCCATTGACCCCCGGCGGAGAGAACATGATGCAGGGCTGAGAACTGCGTCATGTGCGGGCGCGTGGCGTGTTCGACTACTTAACAAGATTCGGCAGGCAGGCATGCCAAAGCGCATCACCATCATCGAAGGCCATCCAGACGTCAGCCGAGAACGATTCGGGCACGCGCTGGCGAATGCGTATGCAACCGGCGCCGCCAAAGGCAGACATGAAGTCAGACACATTGCCGTCGGATCGCTTGATTTCGGCGTGCTGCGCACGCGGGAGGAATGGGAGAATGGCGCGCCGGCAAACGGCATTCGACAGGCGCAGCAGGACATTGCCTGGGCAGATCATCTGGTCATCCTGTATCCATTGTGGCTCGGCACCATGCCGGCTTTGCTCAAGGCTTTCTTCGAGCAGGTGTTCCGGCCGGGATTTGCGATCGGCAAGTCCGACGGCGGCAAAGGCTGGAGCAAGCAACTCAAGGGCAAGTCCGCGCGCATCGTGGTGACCATGGGCATGCCGGCTTTTCTGTATCGCTGGTACTTTGGCGCACACAGCCTGAAGAGCCTGGAGCGTAACATCCTCGGCTTCGTGGGCATCGGTCCGATCAGGACCAGTCTGATCGGCATGGTGGAAACAATGAACGACGCGAAACGAACCCGCTGGCTGGAGAAGCTGCGGGCGCTCGGACGGGGAGGAAGGTAGCGTGAAGATAGACCGCATCGACCACGTGGTACTGACGGTCGCGGATATCGACGCGACCGTCGCGTTCTACACGGAGGTGATGGGAATGACGGCGCAGACTTTCGCCGGCCGGCGCCATGCGCTGGCGTTCGGGAGGCAGAAAATCAATCTGCACCAGCAGGGAAAAGAGTTCGAACCGAAGTCGCATCGCCCGACCGCGGGTTCGGGAGACCTGTGCTTCATCGCCGAAACGGCGCTCGACGAGGTCATCGCGCACCTGAAAACCTGTGGGGTAGAAATTCTGCAAGGCCCGGTCGAGCGGACCGGTGCCATCGGCACGCTGCGCTCGGTTTACTTCCGCGACCCGGACCTGAATCTAATCGAGGTCTCGAACTACGTGAATGCCTAGCCGGCGCAGCCTGTCGCGACGTTCAGGCAGTTGCGGCCGCGTCGATGTCGAGCGTGGTCACCCGGCGCAGTTCGCGGCGATGCGACGCATCGTCGAACGGGCGCGCGCGGTGCATGGTGGCGAGGTTGTCCCAGATCACCAGGTCGCCCGGCTGCCAGGCATGCCGGTAGACGAACTGCGGCTGCGTGGCGTGCTCGATCAGATCCCGCAGCATCAGCCGCCCCTCGGGCACAGGCCAATTCACGATCCGCGAGGCGTGGGCGGCAAGGTAAAGCGAGCGGCGCCCGGTGCGCGGGTTGGTGCGCACCAGCGGGTGGACCGCACCCGCAAGTTTGTCGCGCTCTTCCTGAGAAAATCCGAAACCCAGCGTCTCCCGCGAGTGCGCGATCGAGTGATGCGCGCGCAGCCCCTCGATCATTGCCGCGATGGCAGGGTCCAGCGCGTCGTACGCGGAGCGCAGGTCCGCGAACTCGGTATCCGCGCTGACGGGCGGAATCACCCTCGCGTACAGCATCGAATAACGTCCGGGCGGATCCTGGAAAGAGGCATCGGTGTGCCACAACCGGTTGCCAAGCGCGTACATGCGGCGGCGGTCCTGCGATTGCAGAATGTCACCGTTCTCGTCCAGGTTCGAGATGTCCGCCAGCGCCTCGTTGCCGAATCGGCTCTTGTTCAGTACCGCCGCGCCGGTATTGGTATGCAGCACGCCATCGAATCGCTGCGCAAAGTCGAGATGCTCTTCGTCGGTGAATGTCTGGCCGCGAAACAGCAGCACCGCGTGCGCGTCCATCCCGGCCCGGATGGCGTCCAGGTCCGCGCGACCGTGAACCGCGCGCAGGTCGATCGGGCTCGCCTCGGCGGCGAACAGCGTATGCAGTCTGCGGAAGGTCAGGGCCACGGCCGGTCTCCCTGCGGGTCAAACGTCGATTGCGACAGCATAGGCCAACCCGGGTCGATTGAGAATCCATTGATGCGGGTAAAGCCGCCGTACGCCGGGCGAATACCGGATGGACCGGCCGGAACTCATACGGCCGTCCGCGTTCCCAATGGCAGGGACGACATACTGTACCAATCGCAATTCAGTACTTCGACAACAGGAGAAACGGCAATGACAATAGAACGATACTTCAGGCCGGGCGTGACGTTCGCGGTGCTCGCCGCATTGGCCTTGACCGCTTGCGGCGAAAAGGCGGCCGTCGACACCGCCGCACCGGCTCCTGCCAAAGAAGCGGTTTCCACCGATGCGGCGCCTGAGGCGATCGGCCCTTACTCGCAGGCAGTAAAGCTCGGAGACCTGCTGTTCGCCTCGGGCCAGATTGCGATCGATCCTGCGACCGGCGCCATGCTCGGCGGGCCGATCGAGGATCAGGCGCGGCAGGTGCTGGAAAACCTCAAGGCTGTGCTGGAAGCCGGCGGCATGACAATGGATGACGTGGTGTCCACCACCGTCTACCTGAAAAACCTGACCGACTTCGCGAAGATGAACGACGTCTACGCGGAGTACTTCGGCGATTTGCCGCCGGCACGCGCAACGGTGGAGGTTTCGCGGCTGCCGCGCGATGCGCTGATCGAAATTTCCGCGATCGCGGCGAAATAGCGGGACGACGGCATCAGCTGCGCACGCCCATGCGTCGTTCCTTCGCACGTACCAGCGCGCTGATGGTTTCGTTGAAGGGTGCCGACAAGCCGGCGGCTTTTGCCGCCGGCGGGATGGCGCCGTTGATGGCGTCGATCTCGGACGCTCTGCCGGCCATGTGATCGAGCAGCATCGACGGGCGCGCGTTCGGAATCTTGTCGCCAAAGTCGCGTACGTAGGCAACCGGATCGTCGAAGTCCAGGCGGATGTTGCGTGCTTTTGCGACCCAGTATGCTTCGGTCGCGCAGGTCGAGGCCACCAGCCAGGTGTCGGGATCGTTCATGACTTCGGCGATGGTGCGCTCGGTGACAGTGCAGGTGCCGGAGTAGCAGACGTTGCAGATCAGCTTCTCCCACACCAGCTGCTGTATGTCGTCGAAGCACTTCACGCGGAAGCCGCCCGAGCGCCACATTTCGGCCATGCGCTCCAGCCGCGGCGTGACCGGCCCGTCGAACTCGCCGAGCCGCACCAGTTCCATGCCGTTGTGATGCGCATGTCCCGGCGCCTTGATCGAGGCTCCGAATCCACCGACCACGCCGACCATCACGCGATCCCTGCCGAGCACCTGCGCGGCGGTATCCGGTCCGCCGAGTCCGTTCTGGATCGACAGTACGACCGTGTCCTTACCCAGCAGCGGCTTCGCCGATTCCGCCGCCTGCCCGACATGCATCGCCTTGGTGGCGAGGATCACCGCGTCGCACACGCCGGCCTCGCGGGCGTCGGTCGATGCGTGCAGTTGCACCGTGCGGTCGCCCGATGCGCCTTCGAGACGCAGCCCGTTCGCGCGCATGGCGTCGACGTGCGCCTGCCAAGTGTCGATCGCCCACACTTCGTGATCGGCCGCGGCGAGCAGGGCTGCGTAAACCGAGCCCATGGCGCCGGCGCCGACAATCGCTACTTTCATTTGCACCTCGATCTGTGAGCCGTCAGGTTTTCTGCGAAGTAAGGAATCTGAGGCGATCCGCCAGGCCCTTCAGCAGCGAGACGGCGAATCCGGGCTTGCTCCGGATCAGGTCGAGAAAATCGCTGCGGTTCAACGGAAGCAGCAGGCAGCGCGTGTCGGCGATCGCGCTGGCGGCCCGCCTCGACTGGTCCACCAGCGCCATCTCGCCGAATACGCCGCCCTGGCCGACTTTCTCGACCACGGTGGACTGGATCGTAATGGTGACGCGGCCTTCGAGCACGACATACATGAACACGCCGCCCTGGCCTTCCTCCATGATGACGCGGTCCGGCAGGACCTCCTGGCGCGGGCGCTCCCGCAGAGCGCCGGTAAGCTCCTCCAGCATTCTCTTGTCAAACACACGCACCTCATCGCGTTCCCGCGCGTCCGGCAGCGTGCGCGTCATTTTCATCATCGTCGCAGTGAGCCGAAGCCGGTTGATGATGATGCTCATCATCATCAGCGCGAACTCCGGGGTTTTCTGGATCGCCTGCTGAAACTGCCTGGCGTCGAGGGAAATCGCGCGGCAGGCGGTGCGGGCCATCGCGGAGGCGCTGCGCGGTTGGCCGGTCAGCGCCGCCAGCTCGCCGAAGATCTCCCCGGCCTTGATGACGTCGATGGACTTCGCCTTCTGCAGCAGACCGACTTCTCCCTCGATCAGCAGGTACATCCTGTCGCTGCCTTGCCCTTCGATGAAGAACGGTTTGCCCTGCGCAACGCTCTGCGGCTGGCCGAGAGGTTCGAAGCAGGTCCGTGCCACTGCGGGATCGTAGATGTCGCTGCGGACGGCAGGTTGCGTGAAATCGAGATCTTCCATGTGCGGATCCGGATGCTGTGGGATGGAATGTTAGCGCAAGCCGAACGCATGCGAAGCCCCGGTGTAGACAGTCCGACGCTGATCGAAGGGGCGCGCCGCCCATGACGCCGGCCTGTGCGCGCGTGGCACAATAGGCACATTGAGGGCGGAGCCGGTGTCGACGCCGCGATAGCGGCAAACACCGTCCGGGCGACACAACCCGATTCCGGGTGTGTGACGGCCGCCGGCAACAGGCAGGAGGACGCAGTTTGGGCGGAAGCGAGGCGCGATTCACGCTGGGGGGCGAGAGTTATCACGCGTTGGTCGAGCTGTCTCCCGATGCGATCTTCGTGCACAAGGACGGCAAGCTGGTGTTCAGCAACCAGGCCGGCGCAGATCTGGCCGGCGCGAAGAACCCGTCCGAGATCATCGGGCGCCCGATCTCGGAATTTTTCCCCGCGGAGCAGAACTGGCTGATCGCTCAGCGCGTCGCGGAAATGCTGGCGACGGGCAAGCCGGCCCCGCGCATGGAATTCACGGTCCGGCGTCTCGACGGTACCGAAATCTCAATGGAAGCATCCGCCGGACCGATCAAGGCATTCGGCGGCACGGCAGTGCAGGTCATTGCGCGCGACGTCACGGCGCGCAAGCACGCGGAAGAAGCGCTGCGCGTCAGCGAAGAGCATTCGCGGCAGCTCGCCGGGCGCATCGAGTATGCACGGCAGATGCTGGAAACCCAGAAACGCCTGATCGAATCGGTTGCTTCCGGCAAATCGCCGGAAGAGATTTTCATCGGTGCGTGCAAGAGCGTCGAATCCATCGTTGCCGGAGCACGCGCCGCGATATTTCTGCTGGATCGCAAGCAGGGCACGCTGCGCAATGTGGCGTCGCCGTCGTTGCCGGTGCGATTTCGCGACAACTCGCAGTCGGTCCCGCTCGACGCACGGCAGGTTCCCTGCGGTCTCGCCGCCGAGACCGGACGCCCGGTGGTGGTTGCGGATTTTGTCAGCGAGACGCGCTGGCGGCCGTACCTCGATCGGATCGGCGCATACAAACTGCGCGCGGAGTGGGTGGTGCCGATGTTTTCTTCTGGTGGCGACCTGCTCGGCACGCTTGTCGTCTATCATCGCCAGCCCGCGCAACCGACAGACGAGACGGTTGCGTTCCTGAAAGAGATCGGACATATCGTCGGCATCGAGCTGGAAAAGCAGCGCATTGCAAGCCGCCTGGAGCGCAGCCGCGAACTGCACCGCGTGGTGGTCACCGGCCTGGCCGAGGGCGTGGTGGTAATCGATGCGGACGACCGCGTGCTCATGGCCAATCCTGCGGCCTACCGCATCCTGAGGCTGGAGGGCATGCGGATACAGGGCGAAGTGGTGGAGCCGAAGAAATTGTTCCAGGGCACCGTCGATGAGAACGGAGACGACCTGCCCTTCGAACGTTGGCCCTACGTCATGGCGTTGCGTACCGGCCGGCCGCAGCGGGACGTGCTGGTCGGCGTGGTGGCGAAGAACGGCGAAATGATCTGGGCGTCCTGCAACGCAATTCCCATGAGCCGGGTCGACGGCGCACCGCCCGACATGGTGGTTCTGTCGTTCCAGGACGTGACGGGTGTGCGGGACGCGGAAAGCCGGCTGCATTTTCTGGCCAACCACGATGTGCTGACCCGGCTTCCGAACCGGGTGCAGTTGCAGGAGCAACTGGAGGGCGCGATCGAACGCGCACGCCGTCACCGCGAGCAGGTCGGCGTGCTGTTCATCGACCTGGATCGCTTCAAGGACATCAACGACAACCTCGGACACGAGATCGGCGACCGCCTGCTGTGCGAGGCGTCGGCGCGCCTGCGGCATTGCATGCGCCAGGCCGATACCGTCGCGCGCCACGGCGGCGACGAATTCGTGGTGCTGACCGAGGAACTCGAAGCCGGGGAATCCCTGTGTGCGGTTGCGGAGCGGATCATTGCGGCGCTGTCCGCGCCGTATCGCCTCGACCGCCACGAACTGTTTGTCGGTGCATCGGTCGGCATCGCGGTTTACCCTCGTGACGGAACGGATGCGCAAGCGCTTTTTCGCAATGCCGACGTGGCGATGTACCAGGCCAAGACCCGTGGCGGAAGCGGTTATGAGTTCTTTACCGCCGATCTGAACGACCGGGCGCGGCGGCGCTTCGCGCTCGAGACCGGGCTGCGCCGCGCACTGGAACGCGAAGAGTTCAGCCTGGTGTTCCAGCCACGTGCCAGGGTGGCGGACGGCCGCATCATCGGCGTCGAGGCGCTGTTGCGCTGGAACAGCCCTGAGCACGGCACGATCATGCCGGCGGACTTCATTCCGCTGCTGGAGTACAGCGGCCTGATCGTGCCCGTCGGCAGATGGGTGCTGGAGCAGGCCTGCGCAGTGGTGGCAGGCTGGAAGACGCAGGGCCTCGGCGACCTGAACCTGGCGGTGAACGTTTCGGCGAGGCAGCTGCGCAACGACACGCTGATCGATGACGTGAACGCCGCGCTTGCGCACAGCGGCCTGCCGGCGCGGAAACTCGAGCTGGAGCTTACCGAATCTATGATTACCGGCGACTCCAGGGAAACCGAGCGCCTGTTCGGCGCCCTGAACGAACTCGGCGTCGAACTTGCCATCGACGACTTCGGCACCGGCTATTCTTCGCTCGCCTACCTGCGCCGGTTCCCGATCGACCGCCTGAAGATCGACCGTTCTTTTACCGCGGGCGTGCCGGAATCGAGACATGCGGTGGAGATCACGCAGACGATCATCGCCATGGCGCGGGCACTGGGCATGGAGTCGGTCGCAGAAGGCGTCGAAACCGAAGCGCAACTCGAATTTCTGCGCACCTGCGGCTGCGACGAGTACCAGGGCTTCCTGCTGGCGCGGCCAATGCCGGCGCAGGACTTCGAAACCTTCATTCACAGCCTCGACGCATGATGCACACCGATGACGCGACGGGCAGCTGCGGGAAACCGCGCGGGCGGGCTGCCGGGCTCGTGTTTCCTGTACTTGCATTGATGCTGCTGGCGCCGCCCTGTGCAGCGCAGGCTGAGGACATCAAGCCGGAAGTCGTCGTGCGCTGTATCCACGACATGGGCGAGTGGGGAACGGAGATGATTAACCGCTGCGTCGAAGCCGACCTGGCCGCCGCGAAGGCGCTGCAGGCGTATCCGAAGGCGCACGGCGCGGTCGTTGACCGGTGCACGCAGCACATGCAGAGGCACGGATGGGAAATGGTCAAGCTTTGCGCCGACAGGGATATCGAGGCCGCAGCGGCCCTGGCCCGGTATCCGGCGGAGTTCCGTTTCGCGATTGATTCCTGCCGTGAGCAGGTTGGCGAGCAGGGCGCGGCAAAGGTCAAGGCATGTACGGACCGCTACACTTCCGGCGACGCTTCGCGAGCAAAGGACTGATCGGATGGAATTCGCGCGGGCTGCGTGCGCGAGGCGTTTCCTTCCCGGTTTCGCCGACACCGATGATTCCGGGAGCAAGCAGGATCTCCCCCGACTGAGTCCCCTGTTGGCCGTTCGGGCGAGTCTCCGGCGGCAGGCGCGGGTCACAGCATCCTTGTCCGGCGTTTGCGTCGCTGGTGCCGCCGGCATGCTTGCGTCATTTCCATGCCTTATTTCCGTCCGAACGGAACCAATACCCGGTTTCATTTGCCTCTCCAGACAATGGTTCGTGCCGCACTCCCGATCACCGCGCTGTTCCTGAGCCTGGTTCTGCTCACCAGCGGCAATACCATGCTCGGCACGCTGCTCGCCGTGCGCCTGGAGCTGGAAGGTTTTCGCGCGGCGCTTTCCGGCCTGATTCTCGCGTTCTATGCCATCGGTTTCGTGCTCGGGACCATGTACGGCATTCGCATCATCCAGCGCGTGGGGCACATCCGGGCGTTTGCCGTATTCGGCGCGGTGACTTCCGCTGTGATACTCGTGCACCCGATGTTCGTCAGCACCGACCTGTGGCTGGTGCTGCGCCTGATTATCGGTTTCTGCATTGCGGGGCTGATGTTGATCACGGAGAGCTGGGTGAACACGATTGCCACCGCGCAGACGCGCGGCACGCTGCTGGCGATCTATCTTCTACTCTTTTATCTTGCGGCGGCTTCGGGTCAGTTCCTGATCGCGGCCGGTGACCCCGCGACCCACCTGCTGTTCAGTGTTGCAGCGATCCTGGTATCGCTGTCGCTTATCCCGGTATTGCTGACACGCACGGTCGCGCCGGAGATTCACGAGTCGGAGCGCCTCGGCGTGCGCGAACTCTACGAAACCGCGCCGCTTGGCATCATCGGCGGTTTCGTCAGCGGCGCGACCATGAGCGCATTCAACACGATGGGGCCGATCTACGCCACCCGGGTTGGCCTCGAGATCACCCAGCTTTCGCTGTTCATGGGGATCGGCGTGTTGAGCGCCATGCTGTTCCAGTGGCCGGTCGGGTTCATTTCGGACCGGTTCATGCGCAGCCGTGTGGTATTCGCTCTTGCGCTTGCCGGCATCGGGGCTGCGCTGCTGGCGACCGTGGCCGGCAGGACATCGAACGTTGCACTGTTTCTCACGGGCGGCATCTACGTCGGGATCGTCGCCAGCCTCTACCCGGTATGCCTGGCACTGACCCACGATCAGATGCCGCACAACAAGATCGTCCCGGCCAACGCCACGTTGCTGCTCTGCTTCGGGCTCGGCACCATCGCCGGTCCGATCGGCAGCGCGGTATTGATGACGGTGACCGGACCGGAAGGGCTGTTCGTGTTCGCTGCAATTGCCCTGGTAGCGCTTGCCGCGCGGGCAGCGTACTACCTGCGGCACCAGCCGCAGGTTCCGGTGACCGAGCAGGAACATTGCGTTGCGGTTGCGCCGGTTTCCACCCCCGTCCTGATGGAGCTCGATCCGCGCAGCACAACTTACGGAGAAACACCGGCCGGTGCCGATGAGCAGCGCGCTGCGGCCGGATAGAAGGAAGATCGTTCCGTGAACCGCGAACGCCTCGAACGCCGGCAGGTGTGGGTTTACCTGGTCGCGATATCGGGAGGGCTTGCCCTCGGGCTGGCGTCCCCGGCGTTGGGCGCCGTTCTGGAACCGCTGCTCTGGCCGGTTCTGGGTGTCCTGCTTTTTTCCACCTTTACGCTGATTCCACTCGACCGTCTGCCGGCGGCATTCGGCAACCGGCGATTCCTGGTGGCGTTGTTCATCGGGAATTTTCTCGCAGTGCCTGCGCTGGTCTGGCTGCTGATCCGGTTGCTGCCGGACGACCCGGCGATTCGTCTCGGCGTGGCCGCGGTGCTGCTGCTGCCGTGCACGGACTGGTTCACTACCTTCACGCATCTCGGGCGCGGCAACGCCGTGCTGGCGATAGCCGTGTCGCCCTTGCTGCTGCTGGTGCAGCTCGTGGCATTACCGCTGTATCTGGTGCTGTTCTTCGACGGCATGATCCTCGCGCGCGGCATCGACCCGGTGCAGATTGCGATTGCTTTTGGGGTGATAGTCCTCGTGCCGCTGGTACTCGCCTATGCGCTCGAGCGCCGGGCGCAGGCGAGTTTGTGGTGGCGCGACCGCGCGGCAGGGATCGGCTGGCTGCCGGTCCCGCTGCTTGCAGTGGTGGTTTTCATTATCAGCGCTTCACAGGTACAGGTGGTGAGCAAATGGCTTCCGCAGCTCGGGTTGGTGGTGTTCGTGTTCATCGCCTACCTGGTGATCGCCGGCGTGCTCGGGCGCCTTGTCTCGGGAACCGTCCGCCTCGATACCGGCGCCGCCCGTACGCTGGTGTTCAGCCTGGGCACGCGTAATTCGTTCGTGGTACTGCCGCTCGCCCTGGCGTTGCCGGCAGGGTGGGAGGCGGTGGCAGTGGTGATCGTAGTGCAGACACTGGTGGAGTTGCTGGGTATGCTCTTGTATCTGATATGGGTGCCTCGCCGCCTGCTGCCGGACGCGGATGAATGTCCCGGCGTCCGGGCGTGAGAACTCGCGTGCATCACTGAGTGCAGGGAAAATGGATATCGACTTCGAGGAACTGGATTACTGCCAGACGCCCATCGGCGAGCTGAGCCTGCGCCGTCGCCGCGTACTGTCGATGGACGGTGCGGAAGCCTACGAAGTAAAGCTCGGCGACGAGTTCCTGATGTCGAGCCTGTTCAATGAAGGCGAGATCGCACTGGCGACACTGGGCCTGGCCGCAACAGATGCCGATCAGCTGGATGTCGTCGTCGGAGGACTGGGATTGGGCTACACCGCAGCTGCGGCGCTGGACCTTCCGGCGGTGCACTCGCTGCTGGTCGTCGAGGCGCTGGAGGCGGTGATAGGCTGGCACCGCAGAGGCCTGGTGCCGCTCGGCGCCCGGCTGAGCAACGACCCGCGCTGCCGGTTCGTGCATGCGGATTTTTTCGCGTTGGCAACCGGAGCAAATGCCGGCTTCGACCCGCAGGCGCCCGCGCGGCGCTTCCATGCCGTGTTGCTGGACATCGATCATTCTCCAGCCGACCTGCTGCACGAACGTCATCGGGGCTTTTACCAACAGGCCGGCTTGCGAAGGCTGCGCGACAGGTTGCATCCCGGCGGCGCGTTCGCACTCTGGTCAAACGATCCAGCCGATGATGCGTTCCTGCAAACTCTGCGTGCGAACTTCGCGGCCGCCGAGGCGCATGTGGTCACGTTTCACAATCCGTTGCTCGACCGCGAAGCTGCCAACACGGTGTATGTTGCCCGCAATGCCTGAACCATCGAAGTCCGGCAGGGGCAATAATGGCGAAATGCAGGCGCAGGCAGAATGTCGTCCCGCAGCGTTCCTCATTCCGCATGGCGCAGTCCGGGCACGTCCCGGAACGGCGATCGGTACATGGACATAGACAATCTTCCGGAAGTACGCGAAGCGAGAAAAAAGTGGCTCGACGGCGGCAGTGCGCTGCCGCTGGTACGGCTGATGGCGGAGCGCGGCGCCAAGGTCGAGGCGGCGGCCGTGGCGCGGCTGGCGCTGGTGCGCCCGGAGTGCAAGGATGCGGCTGAACTGGAGGCCCTGCTTTCCAGCCTGAGTTCGCCGCCGCTGGGCTGGGCCGAAGCGCTGGCGGAGTTTGCGGCGTCGCCCTCGCTGGAGCGATGGCGGGAGTTGATGCGATTCGTGCCGCCGGAATACGCGCATCTCCGGCTGCGCGATGCGGTCCGTCAGCTTCGGACGCTCGGGGTCGATGGCGACACGCTGTTTGCGTGCGCGAGCGATTCGGGTCTCACGCCGGACCTGATCGCGCTGGTGGAAGATGGCTGCGTTTCGCCTGAAACCCTGGTGCAACGTGCGACCCGCGCCGGCGCGGCGAAGGCAACCTATCTCGGACTCGCCGCGGAAGCGGCCTTCCTCGGCGGAGACATGCTTGGCACCGTGCGCCTGTTGCGCGAGGCGATGTCATGGGAGAATGAAATGTGCGGCGTGTTTCCGCATGTACATTTCATTCGCGAGCGCGCCACACCGGAACAGCGCGAGATGCTCGACCGGGCAGGCGTTCCGGAACCGTGAACGCCGGGCGTGGAATCTCCCGGCGGATGCGAAGCCGCCCCAAGGCAATTGCGCAGAGACCAGCGCCGCGGACCGGCAAGCGGCGCGCCAAACAGGTATCGGACTGGACACAAACATCATGAAGAAGACCATCGTCACCTTCCTTGTCGGCGGGATGCTCGGCGCCGTTGCCGGGTTTGCCGCCGGCATTTTCATTTACCCCTTCATCTTCCTCGCGGACATCGTCGCGGAGGAGCGGGTGGAGGATGCCGCCACCAGGCAGGATGTGTTCGCGAGGAAGGAGATCGCAACCGGCATGTTCGTGCATGCCAACCCGTCGGATCCGATCCATTACGGCAAGGGCAAGGTGACGGTCTACAACGATCTCGTGCATCTGGAAAGCGACTTCGAAGTCGGGCCGGGTCCGAAGTATCACGTCTACCTGGTGCCCGAGGCGAACGTCACGCCGATCACCAACGTGGAGAAAACGATGTTCGTCGACCTGGGCCGGTTGAAGGCGTTCCGGGGCAGCCAGAACTACCCCCTTCCGGACGGAATCGATCTCGGGAAGTTTGGCAGCGTGGTGATCTGGTGCGAGCATTTCGCCACGCTCATCTCTCCGGCCACGCTGAAATTCGACTAACGGCTGCCGATTTCTGCTGGAAGCACTCCCACTGTGCAGATGCCGGACTGAATGCACTGGTTCTATCTCACGATCGCGATCGTTGCCGAAGTGATCGCCACCTCGGCGCTGAAGGCGGCGGAGGGATTCACGCAGCTCGTTCCGTCGATCGTCGTGGTGATCGGCTATGGGCTCGCGTTCTTCTTTCTGTCGCTGACCCTGCGTTCCATCCCGCTGGGAATCACCTATGCAGTGTGGTCCGGAATCGGCATCGCGCTGGTTTCGTTCTTCGGCTGGGTGATCTACGGCCAGACGCTGGACGTTCCGGCGCTCATCGGCATCGGTTTGATCGTGGCGGGAACCGTGATTATCTTCGGCTTCTCGAAAACCATTCTGCACTGATTCCTGCAGGCGGGTCACGACGGGTGTATCGTATTTCCTCGCCAGCCGGGGGAGGCAGGTATGAAGGTCGACGGCCCCAATAGGAAGACGCGGGAAAACGTCCGTCGCGACAAGGCGGAACCGGACCAGGACGCCGGGCAAGCCGGCTCTGACGCGAACGACGAACAGAATCAGACGGAGTCCGCAGCGGAAACGCGCCTGCGCTCGCTGATCAAGGAGATGGACGAGCGCGACGCATCGGACGAAGCCGACGACGACGCCGGGTTCGCGGACGAGGACATCTCAGCCGGATTCCGCCGGCGCTGGTCGGATGATTTTTCCGATCCGGAATAACGGCGCGGCATACCGGCCGACTTCACGTCAATCGACCCGGCTGAGCCGGGTTCCCGTGAGCGTCAGGACGAAGTCGGCGCCGAAGGCCATCGATGGCGTGTAAGCGCCGGGCTGCAGATTGTCTTCCATTACCTTGAGCGTTGCCGTGACCGCGGATTCGGCGGTCAGGCTGTAGCCTTCCGGCGTGCGCAGCCGCAGCACCGCACTGTTGCCGGCATCGTCCCAAGTCTCACCGTAG
This sequence comes from Burkholderiales bacterium, assembly GCA_040880425.1. Classification (GTDB taxonomy): domain Bacteria; phylum Pseudomonadota; class Gammaproteobacteria; order Burkholderiales; family Eutrophovitaceae; genus DATKEK01. The sequence goes on from JBBDIL010000027.1 coordinate 192,139, forward strand.
AGCAAGGTCTCGCCGCGTGCGCGCTCTTCGTCGTTCGGACCTTTCACGCGCCTGCCGATCTGCGCTTTTGCAATGGCCTGCACCGGGCCGAGGCCCATCAGCCAGCGCGCGAAACGCGACAGTTTCATTTTCGAGATCTGCCTTTCCGGTGCGCCGACGAGGACTTCGATGTTCGGAATCCCGGTGGAGTAGTAGGCAGTCGACACGTCGCCCCACGGAATCGTCACCGCGAGTGCCGTGCGATCCGCGGTGAAAGGGATGGATTCGACCTTCCACGCGGGAGGGACTGCAACGATACTGCCATGGCGCCGGATTCTGCCGCCATGCGGCAGGCCTTCGAACATGGTCTTGGTGGTGCCGGGGCTCAGCCTGCCGTTTCGAGACATGAACGCGAGCTTGAGATGGGTCGCGGACGGCAGCGCCTGTTTGAGCATCGCGGCCAGGCAGTCGGTCGGCACGACGTCGAAGCCGACCCCGGGCATGGCGACGATGCCGGCGTCGCGGAATTCGGCATCGCGCGAATGGATGTCCTCGAACACCGCAATCTCGCCGGTGATGTCCAGATAGTGCGTCTTCGCACGCAGGCAGCCCGCGAGCATCGGGCCGCTGGTTGCGGAAAACGGACCGGCGCAATGCAGTACCGCCGCGATGCCTTTGAGATTTCCGGCGACCGCAGCGGCATCTGCGAGATCGAACACCCGTGACGCCAGCCCCAGTTCGCTCGCCAGCGGCTCGATCGTTTCCCGGCGGCGCCCGGCGAGCACCGGCTGGAGATTGCGATCCACCGCCAGCCGCGCCACCAGCCGTCCGGTATACCCATTGGCGCCGTAGATCATCCACTGTTTCATATGCACCTTTCCCGGGCTGATTCTCGCGGCGGCGGCCGGACGGGTGGCTGAACGCGAAGTCCGCGGCAGCGCGCAACGGATTCCCTTCGCGTGCCGCGAGCGCTGCCGTCGCATGCCGCAGCTGGCCATGATGCCGCGGGCGCGGCGTGGAGGAAAGGGCGCGGGGTGTGCGCGGGCGGGCAGGCGGGAGTACACTTCGCGCATGCCGGATACAGTCATTCCCGGATGCGGGCCGAGGTGACCATGTTGAGTGAACTGAGTCAGCGAATCGCGGGATACGAGATGCTGGTTTTCGTGCTCGCACCGTTGTTTCTGGTTGCGTATTTCATGCCGGTGCTGGTCGCCGTTGTGCGAAGGCACCGCTTCGCCGCAAGCATCGGGGCGGTCAACTTCGTACTGGGCTGGACCGGGCTCGGCTGGCTCGGCGCGATGATCTGGGCGGTAAACAGGGATATCGGGGAGCCGCAGCCTGTCCGATCTGAAGCGCAGCGCGGGGAATCCCCGGTTCGCGAACCGAGCTGGAGCGAGATCGCCCTGGCATTCGAGGATGCCGAGCCGGCGCCGACGAAAAACTGCAGCCACTGCGATCAGCCGGTAAAGGCCGACGCGCTCATCTGCCATCACTGTGGCCGCGAAACCGGGAGTGCGTCCGCAGCGGAAACGGTGGCGTCGGCGGATCTGACGGATGAGAATCTAAAGGATCTCTTCGACGCGCTGCGCGATGGCGACAGGGAACCGGCGGACGAAGATCAGGACAGCAAGCTGCTCGACGTCATCAACTATGCGCGCATGCTGGAAGAGCGTGAACGGGCGATACGCGGAGAGCTTGCAAAGGCCGCCGCCAACGAGTCGCCCGATCCGGAATCGGCCGGGTTCGAAATCGTCCGGCGCACCGGATCCGGAGGCTGACGGCGCGCGCCGCAGAGCGGCCTGCAGTGTGCTGCGATCCCCTTGCCCTGGCAGTTGGCGTAAACCGGATTCCGGCACTGGCCGTTCGCACGGATGATCCCCCTCTGGCTGAAACTCGCATACACGGTATTCGCCGTTGTGACGGTGATCGCATATGCGCGCAAGTATCCTGCGGAGAATTTCCTCTGGTTTTCGGATATTGCCCTGCTGCTGACGGTGGCGGCCCTGTGGCTGGAAAGCAGCCTGATCGCCAGCATGATGGCGCTGGCGATCCTGATCCCGGACGTGATCTGGATCGTCAGCTTCTTCGGACGTTTGGTCTCGGGCAGACGCATCAGCGGTCTGACCGATTACATGTTCGACCCGGCAAAGCCTCGCTACCTGCGGGCGCTGTCACTGTTCCACGTTTTCCTGCCGGTGCTGCTGGTGTGGATGATTGCGACGCTCGGCTATGCGGCCACCGCGTTTTTTGCACAGACGCTGCTGGCCTGGACGGTGTTGCTGCTGACCTACCGGTTTGCCGATCCGAGACTCAACGTCAACTGGGTGCGCCGCCTGGGCAGCCTGCGGACGCCCGGGAGTCCGCGTGTGTACCTCGCATTCCTCATGGCCGGCTTTCCGCTGATGATTTATCTGCCCACGCATCTTGTACTGATGGCGCTGTTCGGGCAGACGGCCGATGCGTGAACCGCACGTGCCGCGTGTTTCGCATTGCTCCCGCCCGGTTCGCAGGCATTGGCATCTCCGCGCCGTCCCGGAGGATCCGGCCTGCGCAATGTCGGTCGCGGTACATTGGTCCGTCGTCCGGTTTCGCCGGCAACCGGTTCTCATGCTGACAAACTTGTGAATCCCGTTGTCTTTCGTTAAACAGCTTGCGCCTTACCGGTGGCTGCAGCGCATGCGCTATCGCGGCTCGGCACGGTACTGTCCGGTGTGCCGCAGCCACGTGAACCGCTTTCTTCCGCACGGCAATCCACCACGTGCAGATGCGCGCTGCCCGGTGTGCAATAGCCTGGAACGCCACCGGTTGCTGTGGCTTTACCTGGCGGAAACCACCGACCTGTTCGACGGCAGGCGGAAACGGGTGCTGCATGCCGCTCCCGAGCCGTACCTGACACGGCTGCTGCGGAGTATTCCGGGCGTGAACTATCTTTCAATCGATCTCCTGCCGGACAACGCCATGCAGCAGGCCGACCTGACCCGTCTGCAATTCGGTGACGACTCGTTCGACGTGATCTTCTGCAGCCATGTGCTCGAACACATACCGGACGACCGCAAGGCGATGGCCGAACTGCGCCGGGTGCTGCATCCGTCCGGCTGGGCAATTCTGCAGGTACCGATAAGAGGGCGGGTCACGCAGGAAGACCCGTCGGTCACCAGCGACGAAGAACGCACGCGGTTGTTCGGCCAGCACGATCACGTGCGCTATTACGGCGCCGATTTCAAGGACCGTCTCGAGTCGGTCGGATTCCATGTGCAGGCGGATGCGTTCGCCAGCAGGCTGCCACAGGCGACGGCCACGCGCATGGGGATCAGCGGCGCGCGTAGTATTCATTTCTGCCGCAAGCAGGCCGGCAACGCATGAGAGTGCGATCGGCTAAGCTCCCGGTTTCGGTTTCAGCCGATCCGCCAACACCTGTCCGGACGCCACGCCTTCCATGAATATCCAGCTGGAAATCCTGGTCACCGTTGTGATCATCGCCGCGGTTGTGCTGGCCAACCTCGCGATCACCGCGATCCTGCGCAACCGCAACTGGCTGTCGCGCGAAACCAAGCTGCGCACATCGGTTTTCTGGCGCAATTTTTCGTTTCTGGTCGCGTTTATCGCCCTGGTGTTCATCTGGCGGGGCGAGATACGGACCGCGGCGCTGTCTCTTGCCGCCCTCAGCGTGGCGCTGGTGCTGGCAGGCAAGGAACTGCTGACCTCGGTGCTTGGCTACGTTCACCGCACCACGTCCGGGACCTTCGAGTTCGGCGACGTAATCGAGATCAACGGCGTGAAGGGCGAGGTCATCGACCAGACGCTGCTGTCGACCACCGTGCTGGAGATGAACGACGAGCAGCTTTTTACCGGCAAGGTGGTGCAGTTCCCCAACAGCGTGTACGTGATCCACGCACTGCGCAATCACTCCCGTCTTGGCCGCTACCAGCTGGCGATCCTGACGGTGCCGCTTGCCGCGAGCAGCGATATCGAGACGGAGAAGCGCAAGTTGTTCGAAGTGGCGAACACGGTATGCGCGGAGTTCATTGCTCCGACCCAGACCGCATTGCGCGAGCTGGAGGGTGAGCAGTTCGTGGTAATGCCCGCCCCTGAACCTCGCGTGACCGTCAGGCTCGCGGACGTAGGGAAAGTGAACCTGCTGTTGCGGTTTCCCTGTCCGATCGGCCAGCGTACGCGCACCGAACAGGAGATCCTCACGCGCTATCTGGCTGCCAGGCCTGGCGATCCGGAACCGGCGGTCACGTGAGCGTGCGTCGGCGTCGTTCGCCTGTTTTGTTGGACATTTGAAGATGGAGGCGATATGTCCGAGCTGAAAACCTACGCGGTGTGGGATGCGCCGACCAGGCTGTTTCACTGGATCAACGCGCTGTGCGTGATCGCGCTCGCAGGCGTCGGCTACGTAATCCTGCACGCGGGCGACATCCAGGTGCCCGCAGCAGGCAAGGTCACGCTGAAAGCGGTGCACGTATGGATCGGCTATGTGTTCGCCCTCAACCTGATCTGGCGGATCGTATGGGCATTCATGGGGAACCGTTACGCGCGCTGGCGCGAGTTGCTGCCCGGTGGGCGCGGCTATCTGCAGGCGCTGCGCAGTTACCTCTCCGCTTTCATCGCCGGCCATCCCCGGCAATACCTTGGACACAATCCCGCCGGTCGGCTCGGCGTCGCTGCGCTGCTGCTGCTGATCTGCGTCCAGGCGGTGACCGGGCTGGTGCTTGCGGGCACCGATCTGTACTACCCGCCTTTCGGACACTGGATTGCGCAATGGATCGCGGCGCCCGGCGTCGATCCGGGCACCCTGGTGCCTTACTCGCCGGAGATGTACGACACCGCCGCCTACGAGCGCATGCGCGCATTCCGAAAGCCGTTTGCGCTGGTGCACCTGTATTCTTTTTACGTGCTGATGGTGGTGATCGTCCTGCATGTAGCCGCCGTCGTCATCACGGAAGTGCGGGAGGGCGGCAGCATCGTTTCCGCCATGTTCACCGGCAAGAAGGTCATCCGCGGCAAACCGGCCGATTCCGGGAACGAGCCCGAGCGCGGGGCAGGTGACTGAACAAGTAGACTGGAAACTCTGGCACATACCGTGGCAGGTCTGGCGGAATGTGACATAGAAATGTGCTCCGGAGTGGTCAAACTGCCTGGCAGGTACAGCCATAACAATCAAAGGGAGACGATGCATAACGAAGAGATCTGCTTTACGCCCGCCACGCAGATTGCCAACATGATCCGCGGCAAGGAGATTTCACCGGTTGAAGTCATGCAGGCGACGCTGGCGCGCGCGGAGGAACTGAACCCCTCGTTGAATGCAATCTGCACGCCGACTTTCGACGCCGCAATGGATGCGGCCCGCGAAGCCGAAGCGGCGCTCATGCGCGACGATCCGCTTGGCCCGCTGCACGGACTGCCCACAACGATCAAGGACCTCGCGTTTACCAGGGGTGTGCGCACGATGTCCGGTTCGCACGTGTTTCGCGACCGCGTTCCGGAATTCGACCATGCGCATGTCGAGCGCCTGCGCTCCGCGGGCGCGATCTCGATCGGCAAAACCACGACTTCGGAATTCGGCTGGAGCGGCGTGAGCCGCAGCCCGCTGACCGGAATCACCCACAACCCATGGAAACATGGCCTGAACGCGGGCGCATCCAGCGCGGGCGCGGCGGTGTGTGCCGCCGCCGGCATCGGTGCGATTCACCAGGGCTCGGACGGTGCCGGCTCGATTCGCATGCCCTCTGCATTCTGCGGCATATACGGGCTGAAGCCATCGCACGGGCGCGTGCCGTACTGGCCGGTGCCGCCGAACGGGCTGATCTCGCATATCGGGCCGATGACGCGCACGGTGGCGGATGCCGCGCTGATGCTGCAGGCGTTGTGCGGTAGCGATGATCGCGACATGACCAGTCTGGATCTGCCGGCGGCGGATTTTCTGGGGCGCCTGGACGACGGCATTGCCGGACTGCGGGTTGCCTACAGTCCGGATCTCGGCTATCTCAAGGTCGATCCGGAAGTGGCTGAGTCGGTGAAACGCGCGGTGCGCGCATTCGAGGAACTCGGCTGTGCCGTGGAAGAAGTGGACCCGGGCTGGGGCGATCCCACCGCGATGGAGCATTGCCTGTTCGCGACCAATCTCGCCGGCATGTTCGGCGACCTGCTTGAACGCTGGCAAGGAAAAATGGATCCGGGGCTGGTCGCGATCATCCACCATGGTATGACCTACAGCGGCACGGATTACTGCAAGGCGTTTGCGCAGCGGCTCGCGTATTACGACAAGGTGCACGCATTTTTCGACCGGTACGACTTGCTGTTGACGCCGACGCTTTCGGTCGCGGCCTTCCCGGCGGATCGCTTGATGCCGGAACACTGGGAACAGCACGATTGGGACTGGCTGCGCTGGGCAGGATTCAGCTACCCGTTCAACCTGACCTGGCTACCCGCCGCGACCTGCCCCTGCGAATTTACGCCGGACGGACTGCCGGTCGGACTGCAGATCGTGGCCGGCCGGCACCAGGATCTGCGCGTTCTGCAGGCATCGCGCGCGTTCGAGCAGGCGCGCCCGTGGGCACAACTGCGCCCTCCGGTGTGAGTGCGCTCACGGTGAACGCCGGTGCTCACCAATAAGGCACAAAGGCGTAAAGAGAAGCATACCCCGCTTCTTTGTGTTCCTTCGTGCCTTCGTGTCTTCGTGGTGAAAGTCGTTTCGCTGCAATATGCCGAAGTGCTCAGATACGAAGCGACAGTTCGCGCGCGTTGGCGAGCAGGGTGTATTTCGTGACCAGGTCCGGGCCGAGATTCGCGGGCCAGCGGCCGCTGTCGATGTAGCCGATGAACGTGTCCAGCACGGCAGCAAAGTGCGCTTCATGACCGGTGCGCAGCATGTCCGGAATCTCCATGCGAAAGGCTTCGCCATCGCGACGGTATCCAAGTCCGGGAAACTGCGGCTGAAGATCGCGTATCGCCCGCGACAGCGTGCTTTCGGTCACGCGCGTGCTGAATGCCGAGGGATACACGCTCAACCGCGTGCGGTAGCGCGTGTCCGGACCCTGATCGACGATCAGGGTCGCCCGGGTTCCGCGCACCGCTGCAAAGTGTGTGTCGCCGCCGCCTTCCGGTATCTGCAGGTTCCATAGCGATTCGATCTGCACCGGCACGCCGCGCAGCCGACAGGAAAATGCGGCGTTGCACAGATAGTGCAGCGTGTCGCCCTTGACTTCGTCGCGAATCGCGGGCGGAAACGCATCCAGTCCGGTGATGCGCGAGAAGATCTCCAACGGCACCTCGGTCGGCCACTGACGCGCATGCAGGAGCTCGACATCGGTTTCGTAATCGAACCGATGTCCGTCCGCCGCGAACCATTGCGCAAGGTCGACCAGGTGTGTGGTGACGTCCATCATGCCTTCGCCCTGCACTGCGGTGTCGAAGAACCAGTGCGGGCGCACCAGCGGTCGCTGGTTCACGATTTTGTACAGGTGGTGAATGCTTCTGAACTCGATTGCCGGTTCTCCACTCAGGCGAAACTCTCCGAACACGTCGGCCCGGTCGATGAGCGCCTTCTGTACCTGGGTCGCGATCTGGTGACGCTCGGTCATGATGTCCATGGCAAGCGGGCGACCCGAGGTGACCGCGCGCAGCAGCGCCAGTCCGCCGGCGCCGATCAGCCACGGCTTGTCGCCGAGCACGTGGAAACCTTCCGCATGCAGACGGTGAATCGACCCCATCTTCGAGTCGTTCTTTCCGGAAATGATCACGACGTCGCCGCGGCGTTCTTCGCGCAGGCGAGAGAGATGGTCGGCGCCCCGGTAAACGTGCAGCTTCCAGCGCGTGGGATCCCTGTCGCGGGAATTGAAGCTGCCGACCATGCGCAGGAAATTCTCCACGTCCGGTCCGTCCTCCGCATACACGAAAACGTCGTCGTTCAGTCGCGGATGCCGGTCACGCAAAGTGAGCCCGGCATGGAAATGACCCGGATTGAGCACGATCAGCGTATGTTTCGCGGGGCCGCCGCCGGTGGTTTCCCCGGCTGCGGCGAACGGGGCGATGCCTGGGAGTCCGGCGCCCGCTGCCATGGCTGCGAGCGATGTTTTCAGAAACGAACGGCGGTCCGTTCGCGACGCCGATGCCGCAGCGGAACGTGACGTGCCGTCCTGAACGTGCTGCTTTCCGATCTCACTCATCTGTTGTTCCCCCTTGATTCTGCTTTGGCCAGGCGCGGCAGGCCGGTCCATCCGGCCGTCTCGCGTCCCGATCGACCCGTTGCGCGACCGGAGCTTCGCGCACAGCGTCAGGGTAACAGGACATGGCGGGCGACCGTGGCAGATACGCAGAGCCGCGCCGGCTCCCGGCTCATGTGCATCGATGCGGAGCGGACGGCGCGGCACGGTACAATCTCTACCCTGCCGCAGCCTACGATCACAGGACAGAATCATGAAGCATTTCAACTGGGACGATATTCCTGCAGAACGGGTGAACGACCGCTTCGTGCGCAAACTTGCCTGGGACGGCAAGATCATGATTGCGCGCACGGACGTCGAGCAAGGTTATCTGGTGCCGCCGCATTCCCATGACAACGAACAGATCACCTGGGTCTTCAGCGGCAAGTGGCGTTTTACGCTGGACGGCAAGACGGTCGATGTCGGGCCCGGCGAGATGATCAGCATCCCCGCCAACACGGTGCACAGCGCCGAAGCGGTCGAGGCCCTGGTCGCCTACGACATCTTCACGCCGCCGCGCGAGGACTGGCTGAAGGGCGAAGACAAGTACCTGCGCGACGCCGGCTGAAAAAGCTCCACAACGCAAAGACTCATAAGCGGCAAAGCAGAAGCGAACCGCCAGAGCACCAGGAGCACCAGGAAAATCTCCGCCGCAATCGAATACGCCGGATTGCGTCCTTGCTCTCATGCTGTCCGGTGTCTTGGCGGCCCAGTGCAGTTGACGCCTTTCTAGGGCGATTCGGTCCAGATACGGCGCATGATCCATTTCAGCCGTTCCGGCGTGCGCACGACGCGCAGCAATTCGGGCGTGAGCGCGCGCGCGTGCGGGTTACCGATCTCACCGACCTTGAAGCGGAACACGTACTCGGGCTCCCAGCCCATGCGCAGGTCGGTGATCAGCACGTCTTCGCCGCTGCGGCTCACGGAATAAAAACCCTTGGTGAACCATTGCAGCCGCTGCACCGGCCGTTGATCCTCGATGCCGCGCAGCAATCCGGGATCGCTTGGTGCGGCGGTGAAACGCATGTCGCGCTTGTCGTCCAGCAGGGAGTACCAGCCTTCGCGGTAACCGTCCTCATGCATCACCACCGCGCGCCACAGCACGGTGTTGAACGGGCCGGCCAGCACAAGCAGTTTCTCGTATACGATCCCCTGACGCGCCAGCGCGTCGCGCACTACGCCGTCCACGTGCAGCTTGACGCCCACGGTCCACGCGAGGTAGAGCGAACTCAGCATGAGCCCGGCTGCATTCATCCGGTAACCCCACTGTCTGTCGCGCCGCGCGATGAGCGTACAGGTCACCCCGATCAGCAGCGGAAGCGTATAGGCGGGGTCGATAATGAAAATCGTGCCCCAGGTCATCGGTGTCATGTAGAACGGCCAGAATATCTGCGTGCCGTAGATGGTGAAGCTGTCCAGCAGCACGTGCGTGGCGAGAACCAGGTAAACCAGTGCAATCCATCCCCGGCGGTGTGTTGCAGTGTGCGGATGCAGTTTGACGATGAGCCAGACGATGACCGGCGTCAATGCGGCAAGCACGAACAGCGAATGGCTGAAGCCGCGGTGATAGGTGAAATCCCTGACCGCATCGCCGAACGGAATGAAGACGTCGAGATCCGGCAGCGTGCCGCAGAGCGCACCCCAGAGCACGGCGCGCTTGCCTACCTTGCGGCCGAGCGTCGCCTCGCCGACCGCGGCGCCCAGTGCAATTTGTGTCAATGAATCCAGACCGGCAACTCCATGGCGGGTGCGCCCGCCGCTTGAGCATCCAACAGGACGTGCATTATGACCTTGCGGGCCGGCTGCCGGTAAGGTGTCCGGTATGCTGGAGGCCATCCGGCTTTTTTCAGTATGCTGTCAGGCCGACGTGTACAGGGGAGGCCGATATGCGGCAATTCACAGTTTCAGCTGTTGCGGGATCGACGTGTCTGGAAGCGGCGCCAAGACCCGTCCAACCGGTCCCGGGGCCCATGCCGGTACCGCCATCGCCGCAACCTCCGGACCCGGCACAACCCGTGCCGCAGCCGCCGGTTCCCGAACCGCCCTCGCCCGGTCCGCGCGTACCCAGCGGTGCCGCTTGCGCATTTAAACCTGAATTCCGGAGCCGCAGATGATGTCCTTCAAGGAGATCATCACTGTTACCAGTTATGCGATCGAAACCGTCGGCGTGGCCGTGATCGTCGCGGGCAGTGTCATTGCGAGCGTGATGTTCCTGGCGCAGCTGCGTCGCCATGCTTTCGGAGATGCCTACCACAACCTGCGCCGCAATCTTGGCCGCTCGATCATTCTCGGCCTCGAGTTCCTGATCGCCGGCGATATCATCCGCACGGTTATCGTATCCGAGACGCTGGGCAGCATCGCTTCACTTGCGCTGATCATCGCGATCCGGGCATTTCTCAGCATCACCCTGCACCTCGAGGTCGAAGGGCGCTGGCCCTGGCAGCCGCCGCCGAGGGAAGTGCGGACGCCCTGATCCGGTTGCTCGCGCGCGACACGGCTTCGCCTTCTGCAGCATCAGGCAAACCCGGTAGAATGCGCCCCGCGCTGCGCACGGCTTCGCGACGCACCGTCATATTTCTCCTGATCGCAACCGGACCATGAACAAATCCGTCACCGCGCCCGACTGGCGCCACCAGCTTGCGGCGGCCTTCGAGCGGCCCCGCATGCAGAATGCAATCATTGCGCTGATCATCATCAACGCAGCAATCCTCGGGCTGGAAACCAGCCCGGCGGCCATGTCCCGATGGGGCCCCACGCTGATTGCGCTGGATCAGATGATTCTTGCGATCTTCGTGATCGAGATCGCGGTGCGGCTCGCCGCGAATGGCTCGCGCTTCTTCCGTGATCCCTGGAGCGTATTCGACTTCATCGTCGTCGGCATTGCGCTGATGCCGGCCGCCGGTCCGTTTGCAGTGCTGCGCGCGCTGCGCGTGCTGCGGGTGTTGCGGCTGGTCACCATGGTGCCGAGCATGCGCCGTGTCGTCGGCGGACTGCTGGCCGCGATACCGGGCCTGACCTCGGTGTTTGCAATCATTTCGATCATTTTCTACGTATCCTCGGTCATCGCCACCAAGCTATTTGCCCGTGATTTCCCGGACTGGTTCGGCACCATCGGCGAAAGTGCCTACACCTTGTTTCAGGTCATGACTCTGGAAGGCTGGTCGATGGGTATCGTGCGGCCGGTCATGGAGATCCATCCGCATGCCTGGATCTTCTTTGTCGTATTCATCCTGGTTTCGACGTTCACCATGCTCAACCTGTTTATTGCGGTGATCGTGAATGCGATCCAGTCCGAACACGAAGCCGAGGTGCGCCATACGGAAGAGGTGGTGACTGCGCGGGTCGATGCGGATGCCGCAGAGATCCAGTCCGAGATTCGCGCGCTGCGCGACGAAGTGCGCTCGCTGCGCGCCCTCCTCGCCGGCGGGCGCAGTTGATTCGAACAGAAGAGCAGGAAGGCCAGGGCGAACCACCAGGGACACCAAGCACACCAGGAGAATCTGAACGAAATACTATCTTGGTGCCCTTGGTACCCTTGGTGGTTAATGCAGTTTGCAGATTTCTCTTCCCGCTATCCATCTCCGGATGAATCGTGGCCCCACTCGCCACCGGCGGTGCCAAGGGCTAGAGTATGCAATTTGGAGCGGCGTCGATTGATGAAGGCACACCTCAGGGGATTCTGGACAGGCATGAACTTCGGGCTGACCTCCGGCGTGATCACCACGCTCGGGCTGATGGTCGGCCTGCATTCCGGCACGCATTCGACCATTGCGGTGATCGGCGGCATCTTCACCATTGCGGTAGCCGATTCCATGTCCGATGCCTTCGGCGTGCATATCTCGAAGGAGGCGGAACACGGCATTTCCGATCACGAAGTCTGGACCGCTACCATCGCCACTTTTGCCGCGAAGTTCGCAATGGCCATGACGTTCGTGCTGCCGGTTCTGCTGCTGGATCTGCTGCCCGCCATCGTTGCCAGCCTCATCTGGGGGCTGATCGTGATCACGCTGTTGAGCTTCCGCATGGCCAGAACCAAAAACCTGGCGCCCGGTCCGATCGTGCTGGAACACCTTGTGATCACGCTTGCGGTGGTCGCCGCCTCACACTTTGTTGGCGTCTGGGTTGCGCATGTGTTCAGCCATGCCTGATTGCCTGCGCTAGCGGCTTGCGTCAGGCCATTGCATCACGATTTCCGATGCACGCGTGGGGACGACTTCCACCTCGCGCGAAAGGCGCTCCCCATTGCGGGTTGCGGTAATCCGGAAAGTTCCGGGTGGAACGCGGACGAAGAACCACGGCCCATCGGAGCGCTCGTTGAGCAGCACGCGCCCCTGTGCATCCTCGATGCTTACCTGGACGAAAGCGAGGAACGCACCGCGCGCGTCGATGAACGTGAGCCGCAGGTTGTAATCCTTTGCCAGCGGTTTCAACGCCGCGCGTTCCCGCGCGCCGACGCCGCCAGTCAGGTAGAGAATTCCGCCGGCCGATCTGGCCTTGGGTAGAAGGTCGCGCGAATCGGCGGCATGGATCGGTGCGCCGACCGTCAGTGCGAACAGCGCGGTGACCCACATCACGGTGCGTTTTGCGTTCATGGCTGCCTCCAGTGCGTTTGCTTGCCTGCGCCCGTCCGGCGCGACAAGCTAAAGGATGCGACCGCGGGCCGCATGTGGCAAGTGCCGTCAGGCAACGAGCATTCCGGACAGCAGCGTGGCAATCCCCAGAAAGGAGAAGAACCCCGCGACGTCCGTGATGGTCGTCAGCACGATCGAAGAGGACTGCGCCGGATCCTGCCCGAAGCGGCGGAGCATGATCGGCACCAGTGCGCCGGCGATTCCCGCGATGACCATGGAGATCACCATCGCAAGGCAGATAATGATCACGAGGCCGGTCGATCCGCTCCAGAACCACACGCCGACCGCAGTCGTGACGGCAACGGCGAGCCCGTTTACGAGTCCGACGGCGGCCTCCTTCCCGACCATGTGCGGCCAGTGGCGCAGGCTGATTTCGCGCAGCACCAGTCCGCGCATGGTAACCGCCAGCGCCTGCGCGCCGGCGTTGCCGGATTGGCCAGCGACCACCGGCAGCAGCACCGCGAGTGCGGTGAACTTGGCAATGGTGCCTTCAAACAGGCCAACCACCGAAGCCGCGAGAAATGCCGTCAGCAGATTGATCTGCATCCATGGCAGGCGCTTGCGCACTGCAAACACCGGGCTCGAACGCGCACGCTCGTCGGGGCTGGCACCGACCATCATCTGGATGTCGACGCTGGTCTCCTGCTCGATCGCGGACAGCAGAGCCGACTGGCGTATCACACCCACGAAGCGGCCCGAAAGGTTGACCACCGGCAGCTCCGTGATTGGATGCCGCTGCAGCACGTCGACCACGTCTTCGCGCGGATCGAGATCCTGCACCGCAGCGATCAGCGGACGGAGAATCTCGCGCAGCGGGTGCCCTGGCTCGGCGATGGCAAGATCGTGCAGTTCGACCCGACCGGCCAGCCGACCGCCCTCGTCGACCACGAACAGTTCCCGCAGCCCGCGCTTCTTGAATGCGCGCAGCCGGACCAGCGCTTCGGCGACCGTGAGGTCCGCGCGAATCGGGGTGATGTGCGGGTCCATCTGCCGTCCGGCAGAGTTCTCCGGGTATCGAAGCAGCTCGCGCAGTTCATGCGCAACCTGTGAGTCGAGCATGCCCAGCCGGCGTTCGCGTTTTTCAGGTTCGAGTTGCATCAGCACCGCGGCGCTGGCGGCGGGCTCGGATTCGGTAAGCAGATTGCGCGCGAGCGATTCGCCGACAGGTTGCAGAACCGCGGCTGCGACATCCGGGGCGAGCAGCTGCCATACGCGCACGACGGCGTGCGGCGGCTGCGCAGCCAGGATCTCCGCGATCTCGTCTGCCTTCATCAGTTCGAGCTGGCGCGCGGCTTCGTGCGGATAATCCAGAAAGTAGCGCTGGTTGAGCGCCTGGATCGCAGGAACTGCCGGATTCGACGCGGCTGCGTTCGCGGTCATGATTCGTCGCGCCAGACCGGTTTCGCCGGCGGCAGCGCGGACAGGCTGGTTTCCGCCAGGCCGGAAACCGCGTCCCAGTAGCCGCGTGCCAGAAGGCCGGCGAGCGATGCTTCGTCGACCGGTTGGGATGCTCCGCGGTTTCGCGCCAGCGCGCGCAGCAGTGCGGCGCGGCGGATGACGCCGATCAACCGCCTGCCGCGATCGACCACCGGCAGCACGCTGGTGCGCTCCCAGCCGCGCTGGCTGGCGGCGCTGACGAGCGGCGTATTTGCGGTGAGCACGGCGGGTGGGCGATGCATCAACGCCGCCAGCGTCGTCGCGTCCGGCGCGCGCAGCAGCACGTGCAGGTCGACCGTCCCGACCAGGCGCTCTTCATTGTCCACGGCGTAAACCTGCTCAACCTGTGCCTCGCGTCCGGCGCGCACGCGCTCAAGCGCCGTGCGCGCGGGTGTGTCGGGCGACGCGGCGATGATCTCGGGATCGATCCAGGCGCCGGCGGTGTCTTCCGCGTAACCCAGCAAGGCGCGCGATGCGACTGCGGTGGCGGTAGGCAGCCCGGAAATCAGGTGCCCGCGGCGCGGTTGCGGCACGTAGCGCAGCACGGTGACCGCACCCTGCATGCCGGTCGCCGTCAGCAGCGCGAGCGCGGTTTCGTCCGTCAGATCCCCGACCACGCGCGCCGCGGCGGAAGGCAACATGGCGATCAGCACCGGCGCGCCGTTGCGCGCCGGGATGTTCTCGAACAGCGCGGCCGCATCTGCGCCGGGAATGCGCTCGAGCACCCGCGCGGCTTCCGCGGGGTGCGAAGTGACGAAGGCGAGCGTGAGTACCTGGGGTTCAGCCATCCGTGCGCTGCGCGAGGATCGCGATTGCCTGTTCGTTGTAGATGCGGCCGGGCAGCGTGACCCGCCCATCCGGGGTTTCCAGGACTACCACGGTCGCCGTCACTTCCAGTATGCGGCCTTCGATCTCGCCAACGCGGATGGTCTGTCCGACCAGAAACGCCTGCCGCAGGTAGTGCGCCCCGATCAGGTTGGCGACGTAATCGCGCGCACCGAACCCGACCGCAAAGGCGACGCCACCGACCACGGCGCTCGCCACCGCGGCGGCGAAGATCGCCAGGAAAGTGATCTTGATGCCGATCTGGTCGGCGCCGACCAGGATGGCGCCTGCCAGGATCAGCACCTGTGCGATACGCGCCAGCATGTTGCGCTGTGGCACCGGGAAGCGGGTAGCGGTGGCGCGTACCAGCTCGCTGACGAAACGCGACAGGATGTAGCCGAGTGCGACGATCAGTCCGCCTGCAGTCAGCGTCGGCAGGTAATCGATCAGGGTTGCCAGCCAGTCGGTGAAGGCCTGCAGGCCGAGTACCTGGCTCGCCGCGGTGACGAACAACAGCAGCGTCACCCAGAATACGACGGCACCGAGCACCGCGGAGGCCCGTCCGACGCGGAAGCGTTCCATGCCGACCGGTGAGCCGAACTGGGTGAGCAGCTGGTCGAGCAGCAGGACGGCGCGCATGGTCAGTGCGCGCAGCAGCCGCGCCACCGCCCAGCCGACGATCAGCAGGAGCACCGCGCCGAAGATGCTGGGCAGATAGGCCAGGACGCGGTCGATCACGGCGGAAGCTGCGTGGCCGAGGGTGTCGCCGAGACTGCGCACTTCATTCATTCTTCTGTTTCCGGTTGGGCTGCTCCACGGCCAGGCCGGGATGACCCGGCGACTTTAGCACCGCTCCATGCCGGCGTGTTAGCTGCCCGACCTGACAAAATCCACGGCCTGTGGCAGGAACGCGCGGAAGTCCGCTTCCAGGTCCGTGTAGTTTTCCAGCAGCTCGTCCGTCGAATTGAACAGCGTGTTCTCGCGCTTCAGCCGCTGCCCGATCCGGTTCAGCGCGGTATAGATGGACTCGACCTCGGCGTAGGATCCCAGCCAGTCCAGTTGCGCCATGCTCGGCGCGATCCGCTGCAGGCGCTCCGGCAGCTCATGGTGGCGGCAATCCAGTATGCGGTAGACACGGCGGCTGAAGTCCGCAAGCGGTTCGGAATGGTATTCGGCCCAGTGCCTGGCGAGGAAATGGTCGTAAAAAACATCGATCATGATTCCCGCGTAGCGCCTGCGCGATGCGCTGACGCGCGCCTTCGACGCGTGCACCGCCGGGTGTGCGTCGGTGAAAGAATCCAGCCGCCGGTGCAAGGCGATCGCACGCGTCACCGCCTCAGGGTAGCGGTCGTCCAGCGGGCCCTTGACGAAATCGCCGAGCAGGCTGCCCAGAAGGGCGTCTTCTCCGGGAGGAGAAAGATAGAGATGGCCGAGGTAGTTCAATGCGGCTGCATGTGCGTGGTCTTGCCGGCATGATGCGCCTGTCGCCAGGCCCGCGCCAGCCGCAGCCGTCCTATTTCGCGTTCAGCTCCATGTAGTCCAGCGCAAGTTGCGAAAGCGCGCGCACGCCAAGCAGCAGGCCGGATTCGTCGACGTAGAAGCGCGGAGAGTGATTGAACGCGACCTTGCGCGGATCCTGGCCCTTGGGCGTGATCCCGAGGAAGAAGTACATGCCCGGCACGATGCGCTGGAAGTAGGAAAAGTCCTCGGCGCCGGTAACCTTGTTTGCGACGAACACGTTGTCGTCTCCGCCAACGCGCCTGAGCGTCGGCACCATGCGTTCGGTGAGAACGGGGTCGTTGACGGTGACCGCGTAGGCTTCGTCAATCCTTACTTCAGCCGTGGCGCCCGCCGATTCTGCGATCGATTCGGCGATCTGGCGGATGCGGCGGTGGATGTCCTTGCGCATGTCTTCATCGAACGTGCGGATCGTGCCGCTCATCTCGACCGTGTCGGGGATGATGTTGAAGCGGTTGCCGCCCTGGATGGTGCCGATGGATACGATGGCCGGCTCGCGGGTGATCTCCAGGCCGCGGCTGACAATGGTCTGCAGTCCGAGCACGATCTGCGAAGCGACCACGATCGGGTCGACGCCCGCCCAGGGGGCCGCGCCATGCGTTTGCTTGCCTCTCACGGTGATGTGCAGCACGTCGCCGCTCGCCATCATCGGTCCCGGCCGGTAAGCAATCTGGCCCACGTTCAGGCGCGAACCGACATGCAGGGCGAATATGGCATCCGGCCTGGGATTCTCCAGCGCGCCCTCCTCGATCATTAGCGCCGCGCCGCCTGCTTCTCCCGGCGGCGGGCTTTCTTCCGCCGGCTGGAAGATGAACTTCACGCTGCCGCGCAGGTCCGCGCGCTTCTTCGACAGGATCTCCGCCACGCCCATCAGCATCGCCACGTGCGTGTCATGGCCGCAGGCGTGCATGACCCCGGTCTCCTGCCCGGCCCAGGTGGTCTTCACCTTCGAGGCGAACGGCAGGTCGACTTCCTCGGTGACCGGCAGTGCGTCCATGTCTGCGCGCAGCGCGACCACCGGGCCGGGTTTGCCGCCGCGCAGCAGCCCGACCACACCGGTGTGCGCTACGCCGGTGCGCACTTCGAGTCCCAGCGACTGCAGATGCTCGGCGACGATGCCGGCCGTGCGGAACTCCCGGTTGCCCAGCTCCGGATGCTGGTGGATGTCGCGCCGCCACTCGATCACGCGCGGTTCGACTTGCTTTGCCAGCGTGTCGAGTTCGGTACGCAGGTCCGCATTGGCGGGAAGCGCCGCTGCGAGTGCGGCGGCAACGATAAAACGAAACGCATGCATGACGGGATACCCGGGACGATTGTTCACCGCGCAAGTGTCGATTCCCGCTCCTCCGGTGTCAATACGCATCACACGAGAGACGTCACCGGATACGGGAACCACGAAGGCGCCGGGAACACAAGGACAACCGATTGCGCGATTCGCAATATTCACCCCGTGTTTCTTCGTGTCTTGGCGCCTTTGCGGTGAACGGCGCGGTATGCGGGCGGCGGAGATGAATTCTCAGTAGTCTTCGCGATTGAGCGCTTCGGCGGCGAGGTGTGCGCTCATGAACACGCGGCCAGGTTCCAGCGCTTTCAGGAAGCCGGTTTCCTCGAGGCGATCCATCACCGGGCCCTTGACATCCGAAAGATGCACCGTGACTCCGGCTTCCCGCAGCGACTCGATCTGCCGCTCGAGCGTCTCCAGGGCGGTGCTGTCTATCGCGTTCACGCTGCTCATCACCAGCACCACGTGTTCGAGTTGCGGACGGTTTGCCACTTCCGCCGCGATCACCGATTCCAGGTAGGCGGCGTTGGCGAAGGTGAGGTTCTCGTCTATGCGGATGAACACGATGCCTTCCCAGGTCTCGACCTCGTGCCGGCGCACGTTGCGAAAATGCTCGCTGCCGCGGATGCGGCCGATCACCGCGACATGCGGGTACGCGCCACGCCAGGCGAAGCTTGTGAGAGATACGGCGATGCCTAAAGCAAGGCCCGCTTCAATGCCGATGGCCAGCACGCCGATTACCGTGATCGCCAGCACCGCACCGTCGATGCGATCGTAACGCCACACTGCGATCGCACCACGCAGGTCGATGAGCTTGACCACCGCGATGATGATGATTGCCGCAAGCGCGGCCTTCGGCACGTTCTCCAGCAGGGGCGTAAAAAAAATCGCGACCAATGCGACCAGCAATGCGGTGATGATAGACGCAAGCTGGGTGCGCGCGCCGGCGCCGTAGTTAACCATGGTGCGCGAGAATCCACCGGCAACTGGCATGCCGCCGGCGAACGCCGCAGCCGCGTTGGCGGCGCCGAGCCCGATCAGTTCCTGGTTCGGATCGACGCGCTCGCGTCTTCGGCTCGCCAGTACTTTCGCGATCGATACGCTTTCAACGTAGCCAACCAGGCTGATGAAGAACGCGGCGGGCAACAACTGAAGTGCGAATTCCGGAGAGGGCAAGGGAAATCCAAGCACCGGAAACCCGGCGGGAATGCTGCCGACCACTTCGACCTGCGCGCTTTCGGCAAGTCCGCCCAGCGTGACGATCGCGGTGGCGAGCAGCACGACGATCAGGGGACCGGTTCTCGAAACGATCCCTGCACGCAACGGCTTCAACCCGATTGCGATCAGCGCGCGCTGCAGCGGCCGCCCGGTTGCCAGCAGCAAGGCCGCGCATCCGAGACCGATCAGCAGCGTGACCGGTTGCAGCCTCATGGCCGGCAGCAGCAGCGGCAGATCGATCGGCCGCCATCCTTCCGGCAGTTGCAGACCTGCGAGGCTGGGCAGCTGGTTGAGCACGATGATGATTGCGGCGGCGGTGGTGAATCCGGACAGCACGGGATGGCTGAGGAAGTTCGCGACCACACCGAGCTTGAGCGCGCCCATCGCGAGCAGCATGACGCCGGACAGCAGAGCGAGAAGGAGCGCCGCCGCGAGCGGGTCGGTTCCCGGCGGCAGGCTCTGCAGTGCGAATGCCACCATGATTGCGGCGACCGATACCGGCCCGACCGCGAGCGTGCGGCTGGTACCGAACAGGGCGTAAGCGATCGGCGGCAGGATGCTCGCGTAAAGTCCGACCTGGGCAGGCAGGCCGGCGAGCAGCGCAAATGCCATCCCCTGTGGCACCAGCAGAATGGCGGTGATGATGCCGGCCGTCAGGTCGCCGCTGAAATCGTCCCTGGAGTAGCGCCGCGCCCACCCTGCGATCGGCAGCAGGCGTTCAAGCCGGTCCGCTGCAACCGGGCGGCGTTTCTCGGGTACCGCCGTGTTCATGTCTCGATCATTCGGCGACCAGGCCGCGCAAAGACGAGCGGCGCGAATGCGGACGGCAAAGAGCCCTGCGTCGCAGCGACGAAACCATCATGCCGCACCGGCGATTGCCTCCAGACCCGGGCGGTCGAGGATCCTGATCTGACTGCGGGACAACTCGACCAGGCCGCGGTCTTCGAAGTTGCGCAGCACGCGCCCGATGATCTCGCGTACCGTACCCAGGTCGTCGGCCAGCTTCTGCTGCGTGGTGTGAACGACCGGGCCGGATGCGATCAGTTGTGCGGCAATGCGCCGGTCGAGGCGCTGGAAAGCGACCGCTTCGACCAGTTCCATCATGCCGGAGAGCCGTTCGCTGAAAAGCGCGAACACCCAGCGCCGGAAAGCGTCGTCATCGCGCATCAATTCGTTGAACAATCTCGGGGGAAGCATGACCACGGTCACGGCGTCTTCCGCAGTGCCGGTTGCGCCATACTCGACGTCGCCCAGCAGGCAGCCTGTGCTCATGATGCAGGCTTCGCCCGGATGGACTTTGTAGAGCTGGACTTCGCGCCCGTTGGCGCCGAGCCTGGCCACGCGTACGGTCCCGTCGATCAGAAGCGGAAACCCGGAGCAGGGGTTCCCGGCGCTGAACATGGGCGTGCCTGCCGGCACGCGGCGGAGCTGTGCCTCGCGCAGGACGCGCTCGCGCGCCGGCGGCGGCATTTCCCCGAACACCGGGAACAGTTCGATCAACCGCGCACTGTCTGTTTCTGAATCCATCGCACTAAAGCCAGCGCCGCACCGAACGCCTGTATCGCCGATATGCCTCGCCGAAACGCTGCTCGAGGTAGCGTTCCTCGCGTTCGATCACGCCCTTCTGCATGATCCACAGCACCGCCGGCAGCAGCAGAAACGGCCAGAGCGAATTGATCAGCGCGCAGGCGCCAAAATAGATCAGGATGTCGAACAGATAGATCGGATTGCGGGAGAACCGGTAGGGGCCGGAATCCACGATCGCAGCGGTCGGTGTATATGGATTGACCGAGGTCTTCGCCCTGGCCATGGCGACGATTGCCCAGGCGACGCCGGCGAGGCCGGCCAGGATCAGCAGCCAGCCGATGCCGCGGTGCATGTCCTCGGGCAGCACGCCTGCTGGAACCGCGCGATCGAACAGCCAGCCGGCAACAAGCCCGGCGATATAGATCAGCGGCGGCGGCGCAATAACCCCGGCGGTTTCCCTGGTCCCGATACTCATTGCCTCACGTACGCGATCGCTGAACCGCGCGACGCAGGTCGAGGCGCATGCGAAGCGCGGTTTCCCGGCCGCTGTAATAGCCGGCAACCCAGCCGGTTTCTTCGAAGCCGAGAGCGCGGTAGAACGCGCAAGCCTCGCGGTTGTCCGCCCGCAGTTCGAGACGAATCATGGCGATCCCCGCGGTCATGGCCGAGGCCCGCGACCATTCGAACATGCGCCGGCCAATCCCCCGGCGCTGCCAGTCGCCGCGTACCGCGAACAGCGAGAGATGGGCCGTCTCCTGGCCGAAGTTCATGATGTTGAAGCCAATCACGATGCCGCGGCAGCGCGCGGTGAGGACCAGTGTCTCCGGATCCTGGATCTGGTGCATGACGCGGGCCTGCGTCCAGCTCCAGCCGAGGCCGGTTTCGATCAGATCGCGCGAAAGTTCGGCAATGGCCAGCGCGTCGGCCGAATTTGCAGGCTGCAGAAGGATCCGCTTCGAGAGTGCCGGCATGATGTCTCACCGTCCCGATCGATATGCGCGGCGTTGCGCAGTCTGCACGCGCTCAGTGGAACCGGTGCATGTAGACCGCGCGCAGCATCGCGCCGTCATAAGTCTGTCCGCTGGCGTCCGCCTTGGTGTCGAACAGGCTGGCGCTGACGTCGATCGCCTGTCCGCCCTTGAGCGGAACGTTCAGGCCGAGTTCGTAGATGAAGGTCTCCGCCTCCATCCGGTACGCCAGGGGTGCGGTGCCGCCAAATGCTTTCGCCAGTGCGGGATCGGTTTCGATCGCCTTGGCATAGGTTGCCAGCAGTCCCTTGTATGTCGGCGAGGCGGTGTTGAACACCTGGTCGCCGTCCAGCAGCGTAACGCTGCCGTAGAGCGTTGCGCGCGGCGTGATGCGGTAGTCGATTGTGCCCCAGTAGCGCGTGTTGGTGGTGTCGTACACCACGCTGTCCGAGCTGCGTTTCTCGTAACCGACGCCGCCGCCCAGGCGCACGCGATCGGTGAAGTACTTGCCCACGCTTGCGGCAGCGGAGGCGAGATAACCATCGCGCAGATCGCTGTCGCTGTGCCGGCGCACTTCAGCGTTGCCGGCCAGTTCGATCCAGGCACCGGTGTAGCCGGGGTTCGGTTGATAACGGTAGGCGATGCGCCCGAGCGCGGAGAGGTGACTCAGGTCGCTGTACTCGGTATGCCCGGTAAAACGTACGCCACCGCGCAGAATCAGCCCGCTGCGATACGAGAGCAGGTAGCTGCGCGTCGCATGGCCTTCCGCCGACACGATGGTGTCCGACTGCTCCTCGCTCGAGATCGGTGCGCGATTGACGTTGGTGTCGTACAGCAACTCCACATCGGCGCCGAAGCGGGTGGACTCGGCATGTGAGGCAGATGCCGCGAGCAGCATGAACGCAGCGCATGCAGCGAACAACCGTTCGCGTGTCACGTGGCAACGTAGATCTCGAATCGACATTGGGGCTATCCTTCTCGCGCATTCCCGCGCAATAATGTCGGGGATTGTCTCCTGCGACATCCACAGTATGCCAAAGGGTGGTGGCGATGCCAAAGCAATTTGAAGAACGTGAAGATCCGCGCCGCGCATTTCTGGTCAAGGCACTCGCGAGCGGACTGCTCGCGGCTGGCGGGCTGCTCGGCAGTGCCAGCCGCGCGCGCGCGCAGCTGTTCGGGCGCAGGCCCGGCAAGCTGCCGGCGGGTCAGTCGGTTTACGAAGCGCGAGGCGCGGTCAGGATCAACGGGCGTCCGGCGGCACGCGACACGATCGTGGGCGCCGATGCCGTCATCGAGACCGGCGACGGCGCGCAGTTCATATTCGTCGTCGGCTCCGACGCGTTCCTCATGCGCGAGAACAGTCGCCTCGAATTGTCGGGCAGCAACATGCTGGTAAACGGGCTGCGCCTCGCGACCGGCGCGCTGCTTTCAGTGTTCGGACGCGGCAACAAGCAGGTGTATGCGCCGACATCGACGATCGGCATCCGCGGTACCGGCCTTTATGTCGAGTCCGAACCCGAGCGTGCGTATGTTTGCACTTGCTACGGCGAAACGAGCATCGCGGCGGCGGACGATCCGTCGATTTCCGAAGTGATCGTTTCCAGGCATCACGACGCACCGCGCTACGTGTATGCGGCGGGCGCGCCGCAAAGGATCGTACCGGCGCCGTTCGTTAACCACGACGATCTCGAACTGATGTTGATCGAATCGCTGGTCGGCCGCACGCCGCCGTTCTCGCTGTTCGACGAGGGCTACGGTTCGCCGCGACGCTACTGAGATCGCGTCGGCGCAATGCGGAGTGCCGCTCGATTTCCGCTCGCAGCGCACACGCGCTACACTAGTGCGTGAATCGAAAACCTGAAGGAGTCATCATGAGATACATCATCCTTGCGCTTGCGCTGTTTATTCCGCTGTCTGCAAGTGCTGGCGTGGCAGAGGGCCTGGACGCGATTTCGCGCGGAAATTACGAGGAAGCACTGAAGCAGTTCAAGCCGGCCGCTGAACGTGGCGACGCCGAGGCCCAGCACCTGGTGGGTGTCATTTACCGCTACGGCCGCGGCGTGAAGATCGACCACGCCGAAGCGGGCAAGTGGTTCCTGATGGCGGCGAAACAGGGGAACCCGGAGTCGCAGTTCTACCTTGGCCTGATGTACCAGAACGGCGAAGGCGTGAAGCGCGACCTGGCCACTGCGCACATGTGGCTGACACTGTCCGCACACAATCCGCAGACCGCCAGTCGCGACTCGCTGTACCGGCAGCGCGATGTGCTCAACCTTGAGAAGCGCATGAGCGAAGAGCAGATCGCCAGGGCAAAGGAAATGGCGGAGACCTGGAAGCCCGTGAACTGAGTTGTTTCACTGAGCGCAAATCTAAAGAGCCGGGCGTTGCCCGGCTTTTTTTGCGCCCGGCCCCGCAGACGGTGTGGCACAGTACGTCCGATGCGTTTCGGGCATTTTGCTTGTTCCCGCCCGTCGTGTGCTGAACGCACAAAAAAGGGGAGCCGGCCGGCTCCCCTTGCGAAGCAACTGTCCTGGGTTCAGGCGCTGCGCTTGTGCACGTAGCCGTAAGCCACGTTGTTGCGTTCGATGCCTTCAGACTCGTAGATATTCTTCATCTGCGCGATCTGGTCGTGCGTCAGGTCGTCGTATTCTGCGCGGATGCGGTATCCGTACAGCTTCGCCGAGTTCTGACCGAAGATCATGCGCTTGATGCGGCTGTCCGGACCGCCCAGCTTGGTCTTCCAGCCCATCTTCTTCATGATGTCGTCCGGCACTTCGAGGCGGCGCATGGCTTCGATCTGCCACTGCGGGCTGCCGTACCATACCGAGTCGGTGCCCCACACCACGTGGTCCGCGCCCATCTCGTTGACGAACTGCCCGACCATCGCACCGGCAAGGCGCGGGCTCGCAACCGCCACGGTAGCAAACGTGGTGCCCAGTTCGGCGTATACGTTCGTCAGGCCGTGCTTGGTGGCGAGTTCACACACATCGGTGGTCCAGTCGATCCGGCCGGTACGCTCGAACTTGTCGAGCGTGTGCTGCGGATCCTCGAGGAACATGCGCAGCGCACCGTGGTAGATGATGAAGTTGAGCTTCGGCCAGTCTTTCGCGGCCTTGATCACGTCGTCCACGGTAGCGTGCTGCCACACGCCGGGCCAGGACTGCTCGTAATCGCGCGGCAGCAGGCCCTTGTGGATACAGATGGTCTGGATGCCGGACTGCATGGCGCGCTCGTACCACGGATAAACCAGCTTCTCGTCATCCAGCCGCCATGCGGTGTTGCGGGTGGACGGCGCGAGCGGATCGCCGATCGTGTAGCACTTCCAGGAATCGGGCTTGAACTCGGCGATGCCGCGCTCGACCTGGTCGTTCATCCAGTCGCCCTGGCCAGGCGTGATGACGGTGTGCGCGAACATGCGGCGCGAACCGGCGACCTTGTTGATGGCTTCGCGCGCAGCAACGATCTGGTCGTTGTTGAGCAGCCACCAGTCCGGGTCGTCGAACGGCGCCGACGACAGCAGCGCGACCTTGGTGTCGCTGTCTAGGTACATTTCCTTCAGGTAGTTCTGGAACTTGTAGCGCTGCAGCACCAGCGGCATGTCGTTCAACATGCTGGGGTTCCAGTGCTCGGCGGCGTACTTGCCCAGTCCCAGCAGCCCTTCCTTGTCGAAATCGTCGCGCACGAAGTGCGTCTGATCGTCGAAGATGAACTGCTTCTTCAGACCCTTCGCGCGCTCGTTGGCAAGGTCGATGTCGGCGGCCTCGGCTTCGGACACGTCCCAAACCGGACCGAACACCTGGTTCATCGCCAGGAACGCAGTCGCCATGCCGGACGATGTCTTGAGGAACTGCCGGCGGGTCATATTGAGTTTGCTGGCGTACTGATCGGCAAGCTCTGCGAGCCGGCTCTCGACCTGTTTCTGCTTCTCGGTCTGGGGTGGCGGGTTGTATTCGCCATTGGATACGATCTGTGTCGGTACCGGCGACGGACAGCCGAGATCGAGTTCATCGTGGGTCGTAATGTCCTTACGTTCGTTTTCGCTCAACCACATCTTGACTCCCCCTTCAGGAAAGACTGCATTGTCTGAACGTTCAGTTCGAGTGCCGCGCCCGGCATACAACTCGCCGGACTCTGGTCACCGGAGTTCTTTCTAGAATCGAACGCGTTGCGAGTCAAGACATGCCTTTGCTGCTGCGCGCAAGAACTGAAAAGCGTGGAGCGTGAAGTTTCGGCTGCTAGAATCGCGCCACGTGAGCAACCGATTGAAACCCCTTCCGGATCCGCGCTGTTTCGAATCAGAGCGTTTCGACTCGCTCGGCGCGCTCGCAACTGCCGCGGCGAACGCGGCTCCCGCAACGCAGCAAGAAAAGTTTCTTGCGCTGTGCGCGAAGGTCTCGGCTGCATTGGCCGACGGCAGGGAAGCCGAGGTGCGCGATGCTGTGTGGCGAACAGGCTCGGCCGCTGCGAGCGAACTCTACTGGCGGGCGATCGACCGGGCGTTGGCACCGCCGCAGGAGAATCTCCTGCAGGTCCGCGTGTTCGCGATGCCGATATTGCTGGTGACGGGCGGCCGGGCGGACGCGGTTGTTCCGGGCGTGATCCCGGATGCGGGCGAACTGCGCCGTCTGCTGTCGGATGCCGGAGCCATGGGACCGGTGCGCCACTTCGCGCTGTCGAACACGCTTGCTTCGGCGGACGCACTGGAAGGCGTCCCCATGACGAAGCTCTACCGGGTCGCGCGCGCAATGGAGCTGGAGCCCGCCGAACTCGATCTGCCGCCGCAGGACGTTCGAACGGCGATGGTCGAGGAAGCGGTTTCCCTGCGTTTCATCGTCGGTGCGGCGGTCACCTCTGCCGGCGCGCCGGGTTTCGTGGAAACCGCCGGCAACATCGGTGGCTGGGGAATGCCATTCACCAAAGCCCTGGCCGCGCAGTTGCGGGTTCCGCGCCTGAGCCTGCTGCCTGTTCCGCGCCCGCCGGCAACGTTGTTGCAGGCTTTGCGCGGCGGCCGGTTCGCGCAACGCGAACTGGGTTTCCAGCTGTTTCTGAGCAATGCGCTGCGCCTGGCGCGCATGCGCAGCGGCGATCCCGACGTGACGCTGGCGGCGCACGCAGACGCGAGCATCCGCGTGAGACTGACTTCGCGGTTCGATGCAGGCCTGGACGAACAGTACCGCTGGCCGCTCGATCCCGTCGACGATCTCGCCGCGGTAACCGACAGCATCTGCAGCCTGCTCGCCGAATGCCGCCTCGATCACGTTGAGGTATTGGATGACGTGCAGGATGTTGAAAAAAAGAACTGAAAAGAGTGAGCACGAAGGGGCACGAAGGCAACACGAAGGAGAAGCAAATCAGAGTGTTCGATAAGGCACTTCTGGGTCTCGCAGGCTAGGGGGTCGCTCTGCTGCCGATAGGCCTCGATCGTCGTGTTCCCTTCAATCCCTGAAGAAACGACCTGTGCAATAGCGGGCTTCCGCCAACAGGCCTTGAACATCGATTGAGGTTTTATTCGTGTTCCTTCGTGTTGCCTTCGTGCCCCTTCGTGTGAGCGCTTCTGACGCGCGCCAGCAGCGCCCGGTTATTCCTCCAGGAACAGCTGCACTTCGCGGAACAGTTGCATGCGGTTGCGTTCCATGATGACGGTGTGAGTGCCTTCGCCGATCTGGACGAAGCGGCGCGCCGGGGCGTTTAGGAGCAGACCGAATACCGCCTGCGCCATGAAGGTGGGCGTGTCCTGATCCCACTCGGCGTGGGCGATCAGGGTCGGTGCGCGGATCTCACCCGGATCGTAAAGCGGTTTCCCCTGGAACCAGTAGTTCACCACGTCATGGATCACGCCGTTCGGCGCGCGCAGCAGGCCGGACTCCCTGGACAGGGGATCGGTCGCCCAGGTGGCGTCGGCCCAGGCCTCGAACCAGCCCGGGGGAATCAGTCCATCGACCTTGTTTTCGGGGACGCCTCGCAGCCACCGCGCCTTTGCCGCGTCCTTCGAAACCAGGCGGTATGCGCCAAGCGGTCCCGAGCCGGCGAGCTGCGAAGGCGTGTCGCGCAGCCATACCGGCGCATACAGCACCAGTTTCTCCACTTTGTCATGGTTGGCGGCGGCATAGCCGCCCATGATGGTGGTGCCCCAGGACCAGCCCATCAGGTTCAGTCGCGGTATTCCGCGCCGCGCGAGGATGTGATCGACTGCGCTCGATACATCACGTATCGCCACTTCCGTGGTGACGATCGGTGCATTCCGGTCGGCGGGCTGTTCCATTTCCGTCGGACGGGTGGATCGTCCGTAACCGCGTACATCGACCAGCCACACGTCCCAGCCGTGCGCCGCGATGTAGTCCATCCAGGACAGGCCGTCCAGCTGCAGGTCGAATGCGGTTTCGGCCGGATAGGTCGCGCCATGAACGAACAGCAGCGTGCGTTTTGCCGAGCCGGCCCACTCCTGGGGACGCTTGTTGCGCAGATAGAGCTGGATTCCCGGTGTGTCCGAATCAATGGTGACGTGCTCGGTCGCCAGTTCGGCGACCCTGGCGCGAAGCTCCGGCGAGTCCGCCTCGACTGCGAGCGCGGCGCCGGCGGCGAATGCGAACAGGATCGGCGCAGCCAGCGCGCGGAACATTGCTTTCATGAAAGTTCTCCTTGTGGTCGGGCGAGCTTCTGCCGCCAGCTTATCAGTCCTGTGCTTCGGGCAGCCCGCGGCCAATTGCAACGCCGGTCAACCCGCATAGCGCGAACAGCAGGATCAGGCTGGCGACGCCGATCGCCGACAGCGCGGCGCCGGCGACGCCGGCCGCCAGCAGAATGATGCCGATCGCCGTATTGCTGACCGCGACGTAGTCGGTGCGGCGGTTGCCGCCGGCCAGGTCCACCAGGTAGGTTTTGCGGCCGACGCGAATGCCGTCATGGCCGATGCTGAGTACGAAGTATGAGAGCGGCAGGAACCAGATCTGCGCAAGCCATGCCGGGGCCAGCCAGGCTGCGCCGACCACCGTCAGGCTGGCGAGCGAAGTGATGGTGGCCGATGCCAGCATCACTTTGCGGCTGGAGCGGTCGGAGAATCGTCCCCAGACCGGACCGCTCAGCATGCCTGCCAGGCCGCCGACCAGCACGAACACGCCGAGCAGCAGTACCGAGGCTTCGGTATGCCGCTGTGCCAGCACGATGTAATAGGGGGCAGCGAGCGCGGAGGAAATGAACAGCGCGCGCGTGATCACGAACCGCCGGAACGCCGCATCCGACCGCAGCAGGCCCAGGCTTCTGATTGCCTCGGAAAACGCGTTCGCCCCGCCGCCGGTTTCCCCGGGAAACTCGCGTATCGCGGCCAGCACCAGCGCCGCCAGCATCCAGAGCGCGCCGCCTGCGGCCAGCATCATGCCGTAGGGCAACTCGTCCTCCGCGGCCGGACCGGCGATCATCAGCGCGCCGCCCACGGCGATGGTGACCAGTCCCGCGGCGCTGGCAGACCAGCCGTTCAGTTGCCCGCGTTTCGCCTTTGGTACCGTCTTGCCGAGCACGTCCTTGGACGCGACCGAACAGAATCCGCGTGCCAGGCTGAACAGCGCGAGCAGGGCGATGATCGTCCATCCCGCTGTCGCGCCCCGCATGGATGCGGCCGCCAGGCCGATACCTGCAATGCACAGCGCCTGCATCACGCTGCCCCACACCCACACCCACTTGCGCAGTTCGAGGCGACGCACGTAACCGGCGATGAAAAGCTGGGGCAGCAACGAACCCGATTCGCGCAGCGGAACCAGGAACGCAGTAAGCGCGACCGGTGCGCCGACCGCGGTCATGATCCAGGGCAGCACCGTCTTCGCGTTCGACACCGCGTCGCCGACCTTGGTGAGAAAGTTGCCGACCAGAATCAGCAGGAAGCTGGCGGGCGTCTCGCGGCATGCCTCGTCGGCAATGTCGCGGCAGGCGCGCGCATCTTCCTCGTCGGTGAGCTTCTCGTAGACGGTGGTGGCAAAGGCACGCAACGGTTGCGCGGCTTCCATGTCGGGGGTCACGGGGTTCATTGGTCAGCCGGATTCGCCTGAAAGCATAAACCAACGACGCTGCGAATCGAGTTGGATACAATCGGCCGATGGACCAGGCGACACCTTATTACGCGTTGACGCCGGATGTCGTGCTGGATGCAATCGAGAGTCTGGGCCTGCGCTGCGACGGCCGTCTGCTCGCGCTCAACAGCTACGAGAACCGCGTCTACCAGGTCGGCATCGAAGACGCCGCTCCGGTCATTGCCAAGTTCTATCGCCCGGGGCGATGGTCCGATGAGCAGATACTGGAAGAGCATGCCTTTGCGCGCGAGCTCTTCGAACGGGAGATCCCGGTGGTCGCACCGAGCGAGATCGGGGGCCGCACCCTGCACCATTGCGGCGATTTCCGCATCGCGCTGTTTCCGAGGCGCGGCGGACGCGCTCCGGAACTCGATGACCCGGACGTTCTGGAATGGGCCGGCCGTTTCATCGGCCGAATCCACGCCGTCGGAGCGATTCGCGCCTTCCGGCACCGGCCGGCGCTGGATGCGCGCAGCTTCGGATGCGAGCCGCGCGAGTTCCTGCTTTCAGGCGATTTCATTCCGGGCGACCTGCGCGACGCGTATGCCGCCGTCACCGAGATGGCGCTGGCCTCGGTGGCGTTCTGCTATGAGCGCGCGGGCGATGTTGCATCGATCCGGCTGCATGGGGATTGCCATCCCGGCAACATATTATGGAGTGGCGACGGACCGCATTTCGTCGATCTGGACGATGCGCGCATGGGGCCGGCGGTCCAGGACCTGTGGATGCTGCTATTGGGAGAACGCGCCGAGCGCGCACGGCAACTTGCCGATGTGCTGGAAGGATACGGCCAGTTTCGCGATTTCGATCTGCGCGAACTGCACCTGATCGAAGCGCTGAGAACGCTGCGCATGATTCATTATGCCGCCTGGCTCGCACGGCGTTGGGACGACCCGGCTTTCGTGTCGGCGTTTCCCTGGTTCAACACGCAGCGCTACTGGCAGGATCACATCCTCGATCTGAAGGAGCAGCTCGCCGCGATGGACGAACCAGTCCCGATCATGGGGCAACGCTGATCGGGATTTTCTCTTGACGGTATGTTGCAGACTCATTACATTGCCTCGCCAAGCGGCGCTGGCGTTTCGCATTTTCGTGATTCGGAACAGAAAACAAGAACGCCGCATTTTTCGCAGACAGGGGCCGCATGATCTACCAGCTCCACGAGTTTCATAAGACGGTAATGGCACCGGCAGTGCTGTGGGCGGATGCCGCGAAGCGCCTGTTTTCCAGTCCGTTCAGTCCGTTTTCCTACTCACCGGTGTCGCGCACGGTTGCCGCGAACAGCGAGCTGTTCGTGCGCCTGCTGCGCCGCTATCCGAAACCCGACTGGGAAATCGACGAAACGCGGGTGGGCGGTGAGACGGTGGCGGTCAAGTGCGATGTCGTGCTGGCCAAGCCGTTCTGCGAACTGCTGCATTTCCGCAAGGTCAGGACGCTCAAGCAACCCAGGTTGCTGATCGTGGCGCCGCTGTCCGGGCATTTTTCGACGCTGCTGCGCGATACCGTACGCACGGCGCTGCCCGATCACGATGTCTGGATTACGGACTGGATCGACGCGAAGCTGGTGCCGCTGTCGGAGGGGCCTTTTCACCTCGACGACTATGTCGACTATGTAAAAGAATTCATCCGCCTGCTCGGGCCGGACGTGCATGTGATGTCGGTCTGCCAGCCCACCGTGCCGGTACTCGCCGCGATCTCGCTGATGGCGGCAGATGGAGATCCCGACCTGCCGCGAAGCATGATCATGATGGGCGGGCCGATCGACACGCGACACAATCCTACCGCGGTGAACGACTTTGCGGAGGGCCAGCCGCACGAATGGTTTGCCGACAAGGTGATCATGCGCGTGCCGCCGAACTATCCCGGCTTCATGCGCAAGGTCTATCCCGGGTTTCTGCAGCACACGAGTTTCCTGGCGATGAACCCGGAGCGCCACCTCGATTCCCACTGGAAGTTCTACTCGCATCTGGTGCAGGGCGACGGCGAGAGCGCCGAGGCGCATCGAAGGTTCTACGACGAATACAACGCGGTGCTGGACATGCCCGCCGAGTATTACCTCGATACCATCAGGACGGTGTTCCAGGAGTTTCATCTGCCCAAGGGAAAGATGCAGGTTCGCGGCGAGCCGGTCCGGCCGGAGGCGATCCGCACGGTCGCGCTGATGACCATCGAAGGCGAACTGGACGACATCTCCGGCAATGGCCAGACCGAGGCCGCGCATGTCCTGTGCAAGCGCATCCCCGCCGAGAAACGCAGGCATCTGCTGGCAAAGGGCGTGGGCCACTACGGAATCTTCAGCGGGCGCAAGTTCCGCGAAATGATCTACCCGCAGATACGCGACTTTATCCGCCGGTCTGCGTAGCAGTTCCCGTGCTGCGTGGCGAGTAGTCCGCCGCGTGGGCTTGCACTACAATCCTCCCCGATATTCCTGCGGCTCGACCGTTGTGTTGCTGTATCGCGGCGATCGCTTGCCGTACACCCGAAAGGTGAATCGATGAGGGGAGTCATTCTCAGTTTCGCGCTTGCGGTTGCTGTCGTCGCCGGCGGCTGCGGCGAGCCCGCCGAATATCCGTCGCGCCCGATCACGATCGTGGTGCCCTGGGGTGCGGGCGGCGGCACCGATGCCATCGCACGCATGATCGCGGGCATGATGGAGAAGGAACTCGGTAAGCCGGTGAACGTGGTCAATCGCACAGGTGGCAACGGCGTGATCGGCCATCAGGCCGTTGCCGGTGCGGAACCGGACGGCTATACGCTTGGCCTGATCACGGCCGAAATCGCGATGATGCACTGGCAGGGGCTGACCGGACTCACGCATGCGGATTACACGCCGGTGGCGCTGATGAGTTCGGATCCGGCAGGCGTTCAGGTGCGCGCAGACGCGCCCTACGAAACGCTGGAACAATTGATCGAGGCTATCCGCGACAATCCCGGCGGGCTCAAGGCTTCGGGTTGCGGCCAGGGCTGCGGCTGGCATATCGCGCTGGCCGGGATGCTGAACGATCTCGGGGTCGATCCATCGACCGTGCCGTGGGTGCCGAGCAACGGCGCTGCGCCCGGTTTGCTCGATCTGGTCGCCGGTGGCGTCGACATCGTGCCGTGTTCGCTGCCGGAAGCGCGCTCGCTGATCGATGCCGGGAGGGTGAAGAGCCTGGCGATTATGGACGGAAGTCGCGCGCCGCTGTTTCCGGATGTGCCCACGCTCGGTGAGGCAACCGGCAGCGACTGGTCGCACGCCGCATGGCGCGGTATCGCCGGGCCGAAGGGACTGCCGGCGGAGATTTCGGCCAGGCTCCAGGTCATGCTCCAACGCATCCACGACAGCAGCGAGTTCCAGGAATTCATGCGCAGCCGCGGATTCGGCGTCGCCTGGGGCGACGCGGCTACGTTTGCGGAGCACATGCGCAAGTCCGACGAAGCCATGGGGCGAACCATCGTTGCAATCGGTCTGGGCGACTGGGCTGCGTTCGGCAGGGGGCTGCCGGACGCGGATTCACGAAACAACACCCAACGGAGATAGATCGGTCATGTTCACGAGTGTGCGGGCAATGGCGATCATCTGTCTGCTGGCCGCGGCAGGTTGCGGGCAGCAGGCGGAGTATCCGGCGCGGCCGATCGAACTGGTGGTGCCCTGGGGCGCGGGCGGCGGGACGGACGCTGTCGGACGTATGCTGGCGAATCTGCTCGAACAGGATCTCGGCAAGCCGGTCAACGTGGTGAACCGAATCGGCGGCAGCGGCGTCGTCGGTCACGACGCGATTGCGAGCGCCAGGCCGGACGGCTACACGATCGGCATCATCACGGTCGAGATCGCGATGATGCGCCATCAGGGTCTCACCGAACTCAGCAGCGATTCATATACCCCGCTCGCACTCATCAACAGCGACCCGACCTCGATCCAGGTACGCAGCGAATCGCCGTACCAGGATCTAGGCGATCTGATTGCGGCGATCCGGGAGAACCCGGGAAAGATGAAGGCGTCGGGAACGGCACAGGGCGGGATCTGGCACGTCGCGCTGTATGGACTGCTGCACGATGTGGGTATCCCGCCTGCTTCGGTGGTGTGGGTGCCGAGCAACGGCAACGCACCGGCCATGCTCGACCTGGTGGCCGGCGGCGTGGATGTGGTGGCGGGTTCCTTGCCGGAAGCGCGCTCGCTGATCGACGCCGGGAAAGTCAGGAGCCTGGCGGTGCTCGACGATCGGAATTCGTCGCTGTTTCCCGAAGTGCCGACGGTGAAGGCCGCAATCGATAGCGACTGGACCATGGGCGGGTGGCGCGGCGTTGCTGCGCCCAGGGGCCTGCCGCCGGAGATCGAAGCGCGCCTCGCAGCGGCGGTAAAGAAAGCCTACGACAGCGCGGAGTTCAGGGATTTCATGGAGAGCCGCGGCTTCAGTCTGCGCTGGGCAGGGCCGGGAGAGTTCGCCCAATACATGGCGGAGTCCGACCGCCAGATGGCCGAAGCGATGAAGCTGGTCGGCCTCGCAAGATGATCCCGCGATGCAGCTGAGCGACGCGCTGTCCGGCGCACTCGCGGTTGCGCTCGGTGCGGCGGTAGTCGCCTACGCGCAGACCTTCCCGCCCATGCCCGGTCAGAACGTCGGACCTTCGCTGTTCCCCTCGGTGATCGGCGGCGGGATGATGATTTTCGGTTGCGCGCTCATGGTTCCAGCCATCCGGCGGGGCGAACGGCTCCGGCTCGCAATCGAGGACTGGATGTACCGGCCACGCATGGTGCTGAATTTCGCGCTGGTGATCGGCCTGCTGGTGTTCTACGCATTGGCGGTGGATACGCTGGGATTCTTCATTACCAGCATCCTGTTTCTTTCGTCGCTGTTTCTCGCCTTCGGTGTCGGCCGCCGGTGGATCGTGCCGCTCGCGTTCGCGGTGACTTTCGCAATTCACTACGCTTTCTATTCGCTGCTGCGCGTGCCGCTGCCCTGGGGGCTGTTCGAGGCGATCGCGTGGTAGCGGACCGGCCGTGATGGAGAATTTCGTCACGGCTTTCGGGCTGGTGCTCGATCCGCTGGTGCTCGGCACGGTGTTCGTGTCGGCGCTGTTCGGGCTGTTCGTCGGCGCCATTCCCGGACTCACCGCGACCATGGCGGTCGCGCTGCTGGTGCCGGTCACCTTCTTCCTGCCGCCGATCCCCGCCGTCGCCTGCATCGTCACCGCCACCGCGATGGCGATCTTTGCCGGCGACATTCCCGGTGCGCTGCTGCGCATGCCGGGCACGCCGGCCTCGGCCGCCTACTGCGACGAGGCATACGCGATGACCCGCAGGGGCCAGGCGGAAACGGTGCTTGGCGCCGGGCTGGTGTTTTCAGCGATCGGCGGAATCGTCGGCACGCTGGTGCTGGTAACCGCCGCGCCCGCGCTCGCCGAAGTCGCATTGCGTTTCAGTTCGTTCGAATACTTCTGGCTGGTGCTGCTCGGGCTCACCTGTGCGGTGTTCATCTCGTCGAGCCAGCCGGTCAAAGGCATGATCTCGCTGATGATCGGGCTGCTGATCGCGAGCGTCGGTTTCGAGAATCCGGCGGCGTATCCTCGATTTACCTTCGGCTCCACCGAGCTGATGAGCGGCTTTCAGCTGATCCCGGTGATGATCGGCATGTTTGCCGTGTCCGAGGTCATCCGCTACGCGGTGGCGTCCGACGGGCCGGTGGAAAAGTTCAGTCAGAACATCGGGCGTGTCTTCGCCGGCCAGTGGCAGCTCCTGCGCAAGTATCCGCTCGCGCTTGTGCGCGGCAGCGCGCTCGGCACGGTGGTGGGCGCGCTGCCGGGCGCCGGCGCCGACATTGCCGCATGGATCGCCTATGGCGTTTCCAAGCGCTTTTCAAAGACACCCGAAAAATTCGGTACCGGCCATGTCGAAGGCGTGATCGAGGCCGGCGCCGCCAACAACAGCGGCGTGTCCGGCGCCTGGATTCCCGCACTGGTGTTCGGCATCCCGGGCGATTCGATTACCGCGATCGTAATCGGAGTCCTGTACCTGAAGGGCATGAATCCGGGACCGACGATCTTCATCGAGAACCCGCAGAACATCTACGCGGTGTTCATCATCTTTTTTCTCGCCAACCTGCTCATGCTGCCGCTTGGATGGGTGTTGATCAAGCTGGCGAAACGGATTCTGGACGTGCCGCGCCAGGTGCTGATGCCGGTGATCCTGCTGTTCTGCGTCGTAGGCGCATTCGCAATCAACAATTCGGTGTTCGACGTCGGGGTGATGCTCGCTTTCGGCGTGCTTGCGTATTTCATGGAGGCGAACCGTTTCCCGATCGCCCCGACCATACTCGGCGTCGTGCTCGGCGGCATGCTCGAGCAGAACTTCGTCACCTCGATGATCAAGGCCGACGGCAGCCTGCTGGCGTTCTTCGAGCGCCCGATTGCCGCCGGGCTGGGTGTGTTGACGATCCTGGTCTGGCTGTCGCCCCTGCTGCTGCGCGCCTGGCGACGCGGTCGGGCCGGCGGTTGAGTGGCGAGTCGGCGTTCGAAATGACAGAAGCAAAACACGAAGGCACGAAGACACGAAGACACGAAGAAGATCTTGACTAGCAAGCAAGTTGGGCGGAAAGGCATCCATCGCGATGGTTTGCTGGCAGTGTCGGGTCCTCCGCATGCCAGGATCGCATGCCCATATAGGGTCTGCTTGTGCGCCAGACTCGTATTGCTTTTTTCTTCGTGTCTTCGTGCCTTGGTGTTTCGCTTTTATTTGTACCTTCCGAAGAATGCAATCAGTAACGCAGACGTTCAGTAATTTTCTCCAGGGCAAGGTCGCACTGGTGGTTGGCGGGACCAGCGGCATCGGGGCGGCGATCGGGCGCGCGTTGTCGGCGCTTGGAGCGAAGGTGACGGTGACTGGAGCGACCGGGGCGGAAACAGCAGCAGCGCAGGCTCAGCCTGGATTCGCGGGCAGAGCAGCCGTGCTCGATGTGCGCGACGATCACGCCGTAAAGGCGCTTGCCGATTCGTTCGATCGTCTCGACGTGCTGGTGAACTGCGCCGGCGTCATTCGCCGCGGCGCGGAGCACGAACCCGCCGTGTTCCAGGATGTGATCGATATCAATCTAAACGGCACCCTGCGCTGCTGCGCCGCTGCGCGGCCGTTGCTGGCGGCCTCCGGCGGGTCGATCGTCAACACCGCGTCCATGCTGTCGTTCTTCGGCGGCGGCCTCGTCCCCGGTTACAGCGCGTCCAAGGGTGCGGTGGTGCAACTCACCAGGAGTCTCGCGATCGCATATGCCGCTGATAGAATACGCGTCAACGCCATCGCACCCGGCTGGATATCCACTCCGCTTACCGAGGCGCTTCAGCAGGACGAAGCCCGCAGCCGCGCCATTCTCGACCGCACGCCGATGCGCCGCTGGGGGGAGTCCCGAAGACGTTTCGGGCGCGGTGGCTTTCCTGTGTTCTACGGCGGCGGCATTCGTCACCGGGACGGTGCTGCCGGTCGATGGCGGTTACCTGGTTGCCTGATTCGACTGAAGAAAGCTGACGATGAATGCTCCCATGAAACTCAATCCACTTGCCGCGGGCGGCATGCAGCCCGAGATCGTTACGCTGGCGGTGCCGGACGACGAGCGCGTGTGGGTTCCGCAGGCGGCGGACGTGTGGTTCCGCCCGCTGATGCTGAACACGGTTTCCGGCGGCTGGTTCAACCTGCTGCGCGTGCGCAAGAGCGGGATACTTTCCAGGCACCGCCACCCGATGGCGGTTTACGGGTATGTCATCAAGGGCAAATGGCGTTACCTCGAACACGACTGGGTGGCCGAGGAAGGCGGCTTCGTCTATGAGCCGCCTGGCGAAGTGCATACACTGGTAGTGGACGAACCGGTCGACGAGATGATCACCCTGTTCAACGTGAACGGCGCGATGATCTACGTAGACGAACAGGGCGTCACCATCGGCTACGAGGATGTATTCACCAAGATCGAGATGTGCCGCAAGCACTACGAAGCCGTGGGCTTGGGCGCGGATTTTGTCAACCAGTTCATAAGGTGACGAATATGACCAAGGCAGTGAGATTCCATAAAACCGGCGGCCCGGAAGTACTGGTCTACGACGACGTGCAGGTGGGCGAGCCCGGAGCGGGCCAGGCGCGCGTAAAGCACACCGCGATCGGCCTGAACTTCATCGATACCTATCACCGTTCCGGTCTTTACCCGCTGGATCTGCCGAGCGGGGTCGGGCTGGAGGGGGCAGGCGTGGTGGAGGCGGTCGGAACGGGTGTCGGATACCTGAAGCCCGGTGACCGGGTCGCTTACGCCGGCGGCCCGCCGGGCGCGTATTCCGAAGTCCGCGTTATGCCGGCAGACAAGCTGGTAAAGATTCCCGATGGCGTCAGCGACCGGCAGGCCGCGGCGATGATGCTCAAGGGCCTGACTGTCTGGTATCTGATCCGCCGCGTGTATCGGGTGCAGAAAGGTGAAACCGTGCTGTTCCATGCCGCCGCCGGCGGCGTCGGCCTGATCGCCTGCCAGTGGCTGAAGGCGCTCGGCGCCACGGTCATCGGCACCATGGGCTCGGATGAGAAGGCGGAGATTGCAAAGGCGCACGGCTGCGATCACACCATCATCTATACGCGCGAGAATTTCGTCGACCGCGTGAAGGAGATCACCGGCGGCGCCAAGGTGCCGGTGGTGTTCGACTCCGTCGGCAAGGACACCTTCATGGGTTCTCTCGATTGCCTGAAGCCGCGCGGGCTGCTGTGCGTGTTCGGCAACGGCTCCGGCCCGGTGGCCGCGTTCGATCTGAACCTGCTGGCCGGGAAAGGTTCGCTATACGTCACGCGCCCGACGCTGATGACCTACACCGCGCGCCGCGAAGACCTGGAAGCCGGCGCCAAGGAGCTGTTCGACGTGGTCAAGTCCGGCAAGGTTAAGATCGAGATCAACCAGACCTATCCGCTTGCCGACGCAGCACAGGCGCACCGCGATCTCGAAGGCCGCAAAACCACCGGCTCGACCGTTCTGCTGCCGTAGAACCAGAACAATCCACCACGGAGGACACGGAGGACACGGAGGACACGGAGGAAAACCGAGAAGAGAATCTCAACGCAAAGGCCGCAAAGAAAAATCAGACATTCCTTCGTGTCTTCGTGCCTTCGTGTTTCGCTCTTAGAGTTTTCCTCCGTGTCCTCCGTGTCCTCCGTGTCCTCCGTGGTGAAAATTGCATCTTCCCGGAGGAGACATGATCGAAGATCTGAAGAACAAGGTGGTGCTGATCACCGGTGCCAGCACCGGCATCGGTGCGGCGGCGGCGCAGGCGTTTGGTGCGAACGGCGCCCGCGTGGTCGTGCATTACAACAAGAGCAAGGCTGAAGCGGAGAAGGTCGCGGCTGCCGTGCAGAAAGCTGGCGGCAAGGCGACGCTGGTTGGCGGCGATGTCACGGACTCGACGGTGTGCAAGGAGATCGTCGAGGCAACGGTCGCCGAGTTCGGGCGTATCGACGTGCTGATCAACAATGCCGGCGGACTGGTGCAGCGCGCGCCGGTGGAAACCATCACCGACGAACTGTTCGACCAGGTGCTGTACCTGAACGTGCGCTCGGCGCTGATGTGCAGCGGCACCGCGGCACAGCATATGCGACGCCAGGGCGACGGCGGCTCGATCATCAACGTGACCTCGGTCGCCGCGCGTCACGGCGGCGGGCCGGGCGCCTCCCTGTACGCAGGATCGAAAGGCTTTGTTTCCACCATGACGCGCGGACTGGCGAAAGAGCTGGTCAAGGACCGCATCCGCGTCAATGCGGTGGCGCCGGGCGTGATCACCACGCCGTTTCACGAGCGCTACTCGACGCCGCAGATGATGGAGGGATTCAAGGCGACTATCCCCATGAACCGCCTGGGTAGGCCGGACGAGTGCGCCGGCTCGTTCCTGTTCCTCGCCTCGGAGCAGCTGTCTGGCTACATGACCGGCCAGATCCTCGAAGTCAACGGCGGCCAGTACATGCCGTAATTGCGGACCGGATCAGAAGAGTAATTGCACCACGGAGGGCACGGAAGAAAACCGGGAAGAGAATCTCAAAGGCCGCAAAGGAGAATCAGGCATTTCTTCGTGTTTTCGTGCCTTCGTGTTTCGCTTTTAAGGTTTTCCTCCGTGTCCTACGTGATAGAGAGCTGCCATCGTGGGAGGAGAAATGTTCGATCTGTCAGGCAAGGTGGCGCTGGTGACGGGCGCGTCGCGCGGGCTGGGGTGGGGGATGGCGCAGTCGCTGGCGGAGGCTGGCGCGCACGTGCTGCTCAACGCGCGCGATGCAAAGACGCTGGGGGAGCGCGCAAAGGAAATTGCCGGAAAGGGCGGCAAGGCCGAAGCGGCTGCGTTTGACGTCAACGATCATGCCGCCGTTGCGGCTGCCGTGCAGGGCGCCGTTAAAAAACACGGTCGACTCGATATCGTGATCGCCAATGCCGGCATCCAGCATCGCGCACCGATCACTGAATTCGCCACCGCCGATTTCCAGCGCGTGATCGACACCAATCTGACTGCGGTGTGGGCGCTGGCGCGCGAAGCGGCGAAGGCCATGATCCCGGCCAGGCGCGGGCGCATCATCATGACCGGGTCGATCAGCGCGATCCTCGCCCGGCCGACGATCTCCGCATACATCGCGTCCAAGGGCGCGGTCCATGCGCTGACGCGGGAACTGGCCTACGAGCTGGCGCCGCACGACATCACGGTCAACGCCATCGCGCCAGGTTACTTCGCCACCGAAATGAACGCCGCGCTGATCGAGAACAAGGAGTTCAACGGTTGGGTCTGCAGCCGCACGCCGGCCGGCCGCTGGGGCGAGGTGCGCGAGATCGGCCCTGCCGCGGTGTTTCTCGCGTCGGACGAAGCGTCCTTCGTCAACGGCCACGTGCTGGTGGTCGATGGCGCTTTTTCTGCGGCAATGTAAGGGGATCGGATCCATGGCGGAAAAATTCAGGATAGGCATCACCCGCGACGCGCAGACGCAGGACGGCACGATCTTCGGCACCGCTCCGTTGAAGTTGCTGGACGACCCGGCGGTCGAATGGGAGTTCCTTCCCGAGCGCGTCAGGGAGCTGACCGCCGAACATGCGGCGAAGTACGACGCGCTCGGCGTGCTGTCGCCGAAGGTGACGCGTGCGACGCTGTCCGCGCCGAACCGTCGGCTCAAGATCGTGGCGCGCTTTGGCGTCGGCTATGACTCGGTGGACGTGCCGGCCTGCACCGAAAACGGCGTCATCCTCACCACCACGCCCAACGGCGTGCGCCGGCCGGTTGCGACTTCGGTCATCGCCTTCATGCTGGCGCTTGCGCACCGGATCGTGCTGAAGGATCGCCTGGTGCGCGAAGGGCGCTGGCTGGAGAAAGCCAACTTTGCCGGGATCGGGCTGGTGGGCCGCACGCTGGGGGTGATCGGTGTGGGCAACATCGGCGCGGAAGTGCTGCGGCTGGCGAAGCCATTTGGGCTGAAGCTGCTCGGCTGCGACCCGCACGTGAAACCGTCTTCGATCGCCGATCTCGGCGCCACGCCGGTGGACAAGGACACCTTGTGCCGGGAGGCCGATTTCATTTCGGTGAATACCTTCCTGGACGAGAGCACGCGCGGCCTGATCGGCGCGCACGAGTTTTCGTTGATGAAGCCGACCGCCTATTTCATCAACACCGCGCGCGGACCGGTGGTCGACGAGAAGGCGCTGATCGACGCCTTGCGCGGCAACCGCATCGCCGGCGCCGCGATCGACGTGTTCGAGCAGGAGCCGGTGTCTCCGGACAACCCGCTGCTGAAGATGGACAACGTGCTGCTCGCGCCGCACGCGATCTGCCACACCGACGAGTGCTTTGCCGACATCGGCCGCGATGCGTTCCGGTCGATGGTGGATGTCGCGCATGGGCGCAAGCCCGTTGGCGTGGTCAACAAGGACGTGCTCGAGCACCCGGCGTGGTCGGGCAAGCTGCACGCGTAAAAAGGAAAGAGACGATGCGCAACAACCCGGTAAAGGAACGCCTGCTTCGCGGCGAAGCGGTGTTCGGTGCGATGGGATGGGAGTTCATGGTGCCCGGCCTGCCGCAGATTTCCAAGGCGGCAGGTGCGGACTTCCTGCTGATCGACATGGAGCACAGCGGTGTCGGCTACGAAACCCTCAAGGACCAGGCAGCGCTTTGCCGCGGACTTGACCTGGTGCCGATGGCGCGGGTGCCGACGAATCAGTACCACTACATTTCGCGTGCGCTGGACCTCGGCGTCATGGGCATCATGGCGCCCATGGTGCGTTCGGCCGAAGAAGCCGAGTACATCGTCTCGTGCACCCGCTATCCGCCGACCGGGCGGCGCGGCGCGGCCTTCGGATTCGCCGCCGACGACTATCTCGGCGGCGATGTTGCCGAGAAGATCCGCATCGCCAACGAGCGCGTGCTGGTGATGTGCCTGATCGAAACCGCGGAAGGCGTCGACAACGTGGACGAGATCGCGGCGGTGCCCGGCGTCGACGTGCTCTGGCTCGGACATTTCGATCTGACCAACTTCCTCGGCATTCCCGCTCAGTTCGATCATCCGAAGTACGTCAAGGCCATCGAACGCATGGCGCGGGCGGCGCAGAAGCACGGCAAGGTGCTCGCCTGCCTGACGGCCGACGATCAATGGAGCAGGGACTACTGGGGACGTGGTTTCCGGCTGTTTGCGATGGGTGTCGATTCGATGCTGATGCAGGCCGCGCTGCAGCGCGGCCTGGGTACGCTAGAAGATCTGCGCACGGCGCAGAAGCCTGCTGTCACAAAGACCCGGAGCAGAAAGTAATCGTGTGCAGTTCGAATTCATCGCCAGGACAACATGACCAAGTGCCGATGAACGCAACAGGCGACAACACATCTTCGGGCAAGTCCTGGAAGCGAGCTGCGGAAATGCTGGTGGCGCAGCGTTTGTCGCTCGCCCCGATCAAGCCGTTGCCGCAGACGTTGCGCCCGCATGACGAAACCGAAGCCTACGCGCTGCAGGCCGAAGTCAACCGCCTGCTGGCCAAGGCCGGACTCGGGCGGCAGGCCGGACACAAGATCGGCTGCACCACGCCGGTCATGCAGGCTTTTCTCGGCATACCGAATCCGTGCGCGGGCGTCATCTTCGAGAAAGCGGTGTTGCGCCGGTCCGGGCGCATACCGCGGTCGGGTTTCGTCAAGCTCGGTATCGAATGCGAGATCGCGGTCGAACTTGCACGCGACATCGGTCCGGAAGACGCACCGTTCACGCGCGGGAGCGTGGCGCCGGCGGTGGGCGCGGTGATGGCCGCGATCGAGATCGTTGACGATCGCTACGCAGATTACCGCACGCTCGGCGTGCCGACGCTGATCGCGGACAGTTTCTTCGACAGCGGTTGCGTGCTGGGCGACCCGGTAACGTACTGGAAAGACCTGGAGCTCACGCGGCTTTCGGGAACGACCACTATCAACGGTGCCGAAGTCGGACGCGGTACCGGCGCGCTGGTCATGGGGCACCCCTTCGAAGCACTGGCGTGGCTCGCACGCTCGCGGCTAAAGCACGGGCTGGGACCGCTCAGGGCGGGTGAGTTCGTGCTGCTCGGCAGCGTGGTCGAAACCAAGTGGCT
Source organism: Burkholderiales bacterium (assembly GCA_040880425.1). Lineage (GTDB taxonomy): Bacteria > Pseudomonadota > Gammaproteobacteria > Burkholderiales > Eutrophovitaceae > DATKEK01. The sequence continues at coordinate 235,353 of JBBDIL010000027.1, forward strand.
GGAAGCGGGCGACGCTGCACGGATCGAGATCGAGAAACTCGGCGCGCTCGACCTGCAGGTCGAGTAGCCGGCCCCGCTGAGGAGAAGCGGAAACGTGAAATTGCCGCTTTCATGAAGGAAAGCTACACGCCGGGACACAGCGAACGCGCGATTGCGTTCATGTCCCGCCGCCGGTTGACGCTGGACGGCGCATACTTTCGTCCGTTTCTGCGTCCCGGCATGTCGGTGCTGGACTGCGGTTGCGGTCCCGGAACGATCACCTGCGACATCGCGCGGGAAATCGCACCCGGCAGGGCGATCGGTGTCGACGCCAGCGCGGCGCAGGTTGAACTGGCCGGGGATCGCGCAAAGTCGCAAGGTGTCGGCAACGCCGCATTCAGGCAGGCGGACGTCTATGCGTTGCCGTTTTTTGCCGACGACACGTTCGACGCGGTGTTCTGCAACGCGCTGCTGGAACATCTGGCGGAGCCGCAACGCGCGGTCGACCAGTTCTTCCGTGTGCTCAAGCCCGGTGGCGTGCTCGGCGTATCGACCCCGTACTGGGGCGGTTTCCTGGTCGCGCCGCCTACGCCCACGATACAGGCGGCGTTCGATGCCTACCGGCAACTGCAGATTCGTAACGGCGGCGATCCGTACGTCGGGCGCAAGCTCGGAGATTTTCTCGAGGCAAGCGGATTCGAAGGCATCGACCAGCGTGCGCGCTATGAGAATTACGCGCCGTTGACCGTGATCACGGACTTCCTGGCGCTCAATCTGGAACACGCCGGGGATCCGCGCAATGCGCAGATCTGGCGGACATTCGGGCAACATTCGCGCGGAATGTTCGCCCAGGCGTGGGTTTCCTGCACCGGGCGCAAACTCGATGGGTGACAGCAGGCAGTTACTGGCACTAAAAAACCGGCGGGGGCCTGCGCCCGCCGCCGGTTCGAAGTGGAGGTAGTGCTTTTACAGCGTGTTGTTCAGTACAGAACCACCGGGTTGCCGGGCGAGCCGGTCGCGCCGATGATGCGCAGCGGCGCCCAGACGAACGCGCCTTCCTTCACGCCTGCCGCAACCAGCGATTCGGTGTCGACGTTCTCCAGGTTCCAGATGCCGAGACGGACTTGCAGCCGGGTGTGACATGGAACTGCATACTGATCGCCGTCCGCGCCTTCGCCGAACGGCTGCGCATCGTTGGCTGATGTGTCGCCCATGGTCATCGCGATGTTACGCGTCGCGAAGTATTCGCAGGCGCTGATGCCAAAACCCGGCTCGCCCTGTGCGAACAGTGCGCGGGCCGCTGCGCGTTGCTCCGAAGACATACCCTTGTAGGAACTGTTGCCCCAGGAATTGCCCTGGCCGGTGTGCAGCGCCACGCAGTCGCCCGAACCGATTTCCTGCAGCCCTGCAGCCCGTACCATGCCCCGTACGTCGTCTGCGGTGACGACACCGGACGAGTTCGCGGTCTTTGGAATCGGCAGCATCTCTGCGGAAGAGGGCAGCTTGCCCTGCGACTTGCGCCAGGCGACGGCATCCAGCACCACCAGGCGGCAGACAAAGCCCAGTTCGGCCTGGTGCTCCACGCCGAGCGGACCCATGCCCACGACCTGCCCGCCTGCGCCGCGCTCGTACGCATCCCACGAAATGACCCCGTTATAGTGCATCGGGCCTTTCGAGGTGTTGACACCGATATGGCCGGGTCCGTCGAACTGGGTCTGGATCTGGCCGATCTGCGTAGTGATCAGTTCGTCGTGATAGATCAGCGCGTTCTTGCCGAACGGTCCGCCGGTGGGTGTGCCGGGGATGACCATGTGCCAGAGGCGCGGCCCGAATGCCGGCGCCTCGCGGTGGTAGTACTTGCCGATCGTGATCGCCTTGTTCTGCTTGATGGTTGCCAGCGCCTTGCGGATGTTGGCCGGGTTCTTGGTGTGGTTCGCGCTGCCGGCGCGGTCGTTTGCGCCCCACTTGGACGGCGCCCAGCGCTCGGTCAAGGGACTGTCGTCGACCGGGCCTTTCATTGTTTGCCCCATTGCCGCGCCCGCGAAAAGCGCGGCGACAGCACCTGCGATGATCGAATACTTCATGTTTCTCTCCTCCTGCCCGTAAGGACTGAACCGCGTTATTGGATGTTCATGCTGTCGTTCCGCAACGCACCAAAAAATCGTGGTTTGATCGCGGACGTTATAACGCTGGCATATCCCCGCAGGCTCCGCAACCGGAAGCTGCAGGAGCACCAAAAACAGGGACTTGCGTTGACATATCAGCCGGGCCGGGGCTAACGTAGCCTCTTTACCGAAACCGGGGCCTGTCATCGAATGTCCCGGGCGGCAAGCCAACCGGAGAGGGACCCTTCAAAGTGATTTCCGCAAAGCAGGTCGAGTCTTACAGGGAAAACGGCTATATCGTGGTGGAAGGCGTGCTGGACGCGCAGATGCTGGATCGCGTCCGCGCGGTAACGGCGGAACTCGTCGCAAAGGCGAAGGGACTGACCACTCACAATGAAATTTACGATCTCGAGCCGTCGCATACGCCGGACGACCCGCGTGTGCGCAGGATCAAGACGCCGCACAAGTGTCACCCGCTGTTCTGGGAAATCGCCAAAAGCCCGCGGATGGCGGAAGTTCTGAAAGCCTTGCTCGGCGCGAACGTGCGCCTGCACGGCTCCAAACTCAACATGAAGTCGCCGAAGTACGGTTCGCCGGTGGAATGGCATCAGGACTGGGCTTTTTATCCCCATTCCAATGACGATCTGCTCGCCATCGGGGTAATGCTGGACGACGTCGAGATCGAGAATGGGCCGTTGCTGGTCATGCCCGGAACACATCGGATCAACAAGGTGTGGGACCACCACCTGGATGGCCGCTTCTGCGGCGCGATGGATCCGACCGCGACGCCGGACCTGGATTATTCGAAAGCGGTTGCCTGTACCGGCAAGGCCGGTTCCTGCTCTTTCCACCATGTGCGGCTGGTGCATGGATCGGCGCAGAACACCTCGGAGAAACCACGCCACCTGTTGCTGTACGAATGCGCCGCCGCGGATGCCTGGCCGCTGACCAATCTCAATTTCGGCAGCCTCGAGGATTTCGACAGCCGCATGCTGTTCGGCGAATCGACCATCGAGCCGCGTATGGAGAGGGTGCCGGTACGCATGCCGTATCCGCCGGCGCTGGCGCAGGGTTCGATCTACGAGAACCAGACGGCACTGCGCAACCGTTTCTTCGACGTCAAGAAGGCCGCCGCGACGTAAGCAGACTCCGGACGGCTTGCCCGTCCGGATAAGCCGCAACCGGCCGACGCCGATTCGCACGAGTCGCGACATGACCTGCCGGCCTTTCGACCGCGTGTCCGCTATTCCCGGCGTTCGCGTGTTCCCTGCAGATCATCCGGCTTTTAATCAGACACGCAGACAGAGAGAAGCGTTTGAAGACAATCAGCGAGCACAAATGTTTCGAGGGTGTACAGGGGTTTTACGTACACGAATCGAACGAGATCGGCCTGCCGATGCGGTTTTCCGTTTACCAGCCGCCGCACAAGAAACACGCGAAGCTGCCGGTGCTGTTCTACCTTGCGGGTCTGACCTGCAACGAGGAAACCTTCATGACCAAGGCCGGCGCACAGCGCCTCGCCGCGAAGTTCGGCCTCATGCTGGTTGCGCCGGATACCAGTCCGCGCGGCGCGGGCGCAACGGGCGAAACCGATTCCTGGGACTTCGGCGTTGGTGCGGGGTTCTACGTCGATGCCACTGCGGAGCCCTGGGCGCGGCATTACCGCATGTACAGCTATGTCACCCGCGATCTGCCCGCAGTCGTAGCCGAGCATTTCCCCGCGGACACCGGGCGGCAGGGCCTGTTCGGCCACTCGATGGGTGGCCACGGCGCGCTGGTGTGCGCGCTGCGCAATCCGGACCAGTATCGCTCACTGTCGGCATTCGCGCCGATCTGTGCGCCGACCCGCTGCCCATGGGGACACAAGGCATTCAGCGGTTACCTCGGCGAAGACCGTGCCGCATGGCGGGAATACGATGCGACCGAGTTGCTCGCGCACGATACGTTCCCGGGGCCGATCCTGATCGATCAGGGCATGGACGACAAGTTTCTCGCGGAGCAGCTTTATCCGGAGGCGTTCGAGGCGGCGTGCAAAAAATCCAGGCAGGCGCTGCAGCTGCGCCGGCATGCGGGCTACGATCACGGTTACTACTTCATTTCCACCTTCATGGAAGACCACATCCGCCACCACGCGATGCAGCTCAAGTCGTGATTGCGAACCACAGAGACACAGAGACGCGGAGAAATACAATCGTATGGAGGGCGCGCGTGCCCCGATTGCCGGCGGAGCGGGCCGCGTACGGGGAGCGCTGTTTCGTTGGTGCGTTTTCTGCTCCGGATTCTCTCCGCGTCTCTGCGTCTATGTGGTGAGATTTGAATCCGGGAGAGAATAATCATGCAAAAGCTGCTCGTGTATCAGTCATTGTGGGCGATGGAGCGCCGGCGGCCGGACGGGCTGGAGTGGTCGCTGGAGGAAAAGCTCAACATGATCCGCGATGCCGGATTCGACGGCTGCGGCGTGCGTTTCTTCGATTACAAATACGCAAAGGAAGTAACGGATTTCCTGCGCGCGCACGGTATGACCTGGCAGGCGCAGTGTTATCCGAAAACCGTCGATGACCTCAAGCCGATCATCGAACACGTGCAGGAGCTGGGTGCGGACCACATCAACCTGCAGCCGGACGTGAAACCCTACCGGCTGGAGGATTGCGTTCCCTATATCGAGGGCTGGCGGCGGCTGGCGCACGATGCCGGCATCGCGGTGCACGTCGAGACCCATCGCGACCGCATGACCACCGACCTGTTTTTTACCATGCACCTGCTCGACTGCTTCCCGGACCTGCGCCTGACCGCGGACCTGTCGCACTACGTGGTCGGTCGCGAGTTTGCGTGGCCGATCGACGAAGTAAACCACGGTTACATGCACCGGATTCTCGACAACAGCTGGGGATTCCACGGGCGCGTCGCCAGCCGCGAGCAGGTACAAATCCAGATCGGCTTCCCGCACCAGAAGGAGTGGGTCGACCTGTTCATGGGCTGGTGGGAGTATGGATTCCGCAGCTGGCGCAGGCGCGCGCCGAAAGACGCGACGCTGACTTTCCTGTGCGAACTGGGCCCGAAGGAATATGCGATCACCGGTCCCGATGGCTACGAACTGTCCGACCGCTGGCAGGAAGCGCTGATGATGAAAGACATGATCCGCGACCTGTGGAAACGCATCGAAGCCGAAGACCGCAGTTCCCGCGCTGCGTGATGCCAAACTGACAGCAGGCGATCACCACGAAGGCACGAAGGCACAAAGGAACACCAGGGAACTTACATTCAGATCTCCCTGTTCCCTTGCGTCTTTGCGTTGAGGTTCTCGTTCGAGACTTTCTTTGTGCCTTCGTGCCTTTGTGGTGAACCCAGCTTTGTCACAAATCCAACTCAACCCAGCCAGCCCAGTGAGCGGGAGATGGATTCGGTGGCGGTTTTGGCCGCATGGCGTGCCTTGGGAACGCTGGCTTTCACGTCGCGGTGCTTGAGGTAGACGACCGTGATCGAGGCCACCACGCCGTAGTGATCGAACACCGGAAAACAGATGTCCACGACGCCGCTGACCGTGTCGCTCGGACCTTCGTCGTAACCGCGTACGCGAATCGCGCGCAACCTCTTCTCCAGTCCGCGCCGTCTTGCCGGGCCGGCCTTCTCGCCAGACAGCAGTTCGTCCAGATGCTGCTCCAACCGGTCATCCGGCTGAAACGCCGAGATCACGCGTGCTGAAACGCGATCGTCGTGAAACGCGAAATGTGCGCCCTGCCTGAACGAGGCACTCATCGGCTCCGGCGGCTCGGTCCTCGCCAGCACTACGAGGCGCGTATCGTGGTGCACGCACAGGTGATTGGACTGGCCGGTCTGCCGTGCCAATGCCTGCATGTGCGGCATCGCAACATCGAGCAGGCGGTCCATCGGCGGATATCGGTGTGCGAGCTCGAACAGCAACAACGTCAGCACGTAGCTCGTGTCCGGCCGGCGTGCGAGGTAGCCGCGGCGGGTCAGCACATCCAGCATACGGTACAGCTCGCTTGGGGAGCGCTTCAGGCGATGCGCGATCTCCTGCAGCCCAAGCGCGTGCGGTTCCTCCGCCAGAAGCTCCAGGACGTCCAGACCCTTCTCCAGGGCGGGGGCCGCGTAGCGTGCCTTGCTGCGCCGCACATTGCGTCGAGTTGACAAGTAACCATCCCCTTTTTAGATTTGAAAGTGCATTTTATAGATGAACGCAGGCATCGCGACCCGCAGAAATCGCGTAGGATGCAAGACAGGCGGACGGGCGGTGCGTGTAAAGGCTGCCACGGGCAGCCTTTATTTTTGGCAGTGGCGACGGACGGCGGCGTGTAACAGCGCGTCCGTCTGCAAGAACTCTAAACACGAGGAGGAGACGATGAAGGTTCTGCAATTGGCAACGCGGAGTGCTGCCGTTATCGGCACAGTATTGGCGTTTTCCACGGCGGCTTACGCCGTCGATCCGGGCTTTCCGGCACCCGTCGGGGACAGAAGCATCATTCCCGCTGGCGCAAAGCTTGACAGGGTTTTCGACGGCGGCTGCATGTTGACCGAAGGTGTCGCGGCCGGTCATGACGGCATGATCTACTTCAGCGACATCACTTTCACGAAGTTCTGCCGGGACGAATCGGGCAAGTACGCGCAAGCCGGCAACATCTGGAAGTACAACCCGAAGACCGGTGATACCACGATCTTCCGCAGTCCCTCGGGAATGTCCAACGGCCTCAAGTTCGATCGCGACGGCAACATGATCGCCGCGCTCGGTGCAGACTACGGCGGCCGGATGCTGATCAAGACCGATATGAGGACCGGCAAGAGCATCATTCTGTCCGGGCTCTATGACGGCAAACCCTATAACGCGCTGAACGACATTACCATCGACGAGAAAGGCCGGATCTATTTCACCGATCCGCGTTACCTCGGCCATGAAGGTGTCTACCAGGCCGGATTTGCAGCCTACCGGCTCGACCCGGACGGTTCGGTTACGCGCGTGGCGACCAACTGCGGCAAGTGCAACGGTATCCTGATTTCGCCGGACCAGAAGACCATGTACATCGTCAGCAACGACAACGGCTGGCTGGAGTTCCAGGATCTGAAGGAGGGCGAAACCACAGTGCAGAACGCGCACCTGCTCCAGGCATACGATGTCGATCCGAACGGCAACCTGAGCAACCGGCGGGTACTGATCGACTACGGCAAGCTGGACAAGCCGTGCAGCGGCCCGGACGGAATCCTTGCCGACGTGGACGGCAATATCTGGCTGGCATCGCGCTGTGAACACCGGCCGGGCGTGCAGGTGATTAACCCGCAGGGCAGGGAGCTGGCGTACATTTCCACGGGCACCGAATTGCCGACCAACATCGGCTTCGGTCGTGGCGCTGACTCCAATCTGTTGTATCTGACATCGGGCAAGAGCCTGTACAAGATTCGGGTTGGCAAGAAGGGTTATCAGCTTCCCTGAGCACGGGCGGCAAGACACGGTCGCAGGGGCCAACGCTCCTGCGGCCTTTTTTATCGGAGTGTTGTGAACAAGGACGAGCATGGAAACAGCGCAACGGACCGCAAAGTCTGACAACCTCAAATGTCTCACCGCATCTGAGGCAGAGGCGTTCAAACGGAACGGATACCACTTTCCGCTCCGTGTCCTCTCCGAAGCCGAGGCTTCCGGTTACCGTCAGCGTCTCGAGGCGTTCGAGGCGCAGCACGGCCCGATCATGAAAACGCCTTATCGCAACAAGCCGCATGTGGTTTTCAAATGGGCGAGCGCGCTCATTCGTCACCCCAGAATCCTCGATGCAGTGGAGGATCTTTTCGGCCCGGACCTTCTGGTCTGGGGCAGCAGTTTCTTCATCAAGGACGCCCGCGACCCCGCATATATCTCCTGGCATCAGGATTCAACCTACTGGGGGCTGTCGCACCCGGACATCGTAACGGCGTGGGTCGCATTCTCGGTGAGCAACGCGTCCAACGGCGCGATGCGCGTGATACCGGGAAGCCACCTGAAGGACCAGCTTCCGCACAAGGACACCTTCGCACAGAACAATCTGCTGACGCGCGGCCAGGAAGTGGCGGTCGAGGTCGATGACAACCAGGCGATCGAGATGGTGCTGCAACCAGGCGAAGCATCGCTGCATCATGTGCGGATCGTGCATGGTTCCGAGCCGAACCGGGCGGATTTCCGCCGTATCGGTTTCGCTATCCGCTATGTACCGACTTACGTGCGCCAGACCGAAGGTCCCAGGGATTACGCCACGCTGGTGCGCGGCGTAGACCGCTATCATCACTTCGAGATGGAACCGGTGCCGGAAACCGAGTTCGGCGAAGCCGAGCGCGCGGCGCACAAGCGCATCACCGAAGAAGCCGACAGAATTCTCTACCGCGGCACCGACCGCGTGAAGTCCGCATGACCGGAATCCACCGCGCGGTTTACAGACGGGCAATGAGGCGGAACCAATGAAGGCACATGCAGGAGTCTGCGTGCTTGCGCTGGCGCTTGCTCTTGCAGGCTGTGGCCAGCAGGCGGAGCAGGCGGCGATTTCAGGCGATCGCCAGCCGGCGATGACATGGAAAGTGCAGTCCTACTGGCAGTCGGGCACGCTCCCGCAGGAGATCTTCGAGAACTTCGCTGCGCGCGTCGGCAGCCTTTCGGCCGGACGCCTGAAGCTCGAGCCGCTCGCGGTCAACATGGTGGTTTCGCCGATCGAGAGCCTGGACGCGGTCGCGGCCGGTGTGATCGAGGCGCAGCATGGTGGAATCGCCTATTTCACCGGCAAGGATGCCGCCTTCGCCCTGCTTGGCGATCCGCAGGGCGGATTCGAAACGCCTTACCAGATGCAGCAGTGGATGGATTTCGGCGGGGGCAACGAGCTCGCCCGTGAACTTTACGCGCGTTATGGCGGCCATTTTGTCGGCGGCGTCTGGTATGGCCAGGAGTGCCTGATCTCCAAGCGGCCCATTCGCAACCTCGAGGAATTCCGCGGCGTAAAGATTCGCGCGCCGCAGGGCATCGGCCAGGATATCTTCCAGCGCCTCGGTGCAGCGCCGGTGAATCTGCCCGGCAGCGAGGTTTACACGGCGCTGGAACGTGGCGTCGTTGACGCGGCGGACTGGGGAACCCTGTCCATGAACGAGGACCTCGGCTATCACCGGCTGGCGCCCTATCCGACCTATCCGGGTTTCCATTCGATGCCGATGGCGGACGTGGTGGTCAATATGAACAAATGGCGGGCGCTGCCGGACGATCTGAAGGCAATAATGGAGAGCGCGGTCCGCGACTTTGCGACCGAGATGATCCAGCGTAACGAAATGGCGGACAGGCGCGTGGCGCGAGACGCTGCTCAGCGCGGCTTCGAGCCGGTTGATTTCAGCGAAGAGGAACGGCGCAAGTTCCGCGAAATCTCGCGCGAGGTGTGGCAACAGTATGCTGCGCGCAGCCCGATGGCTCAGCGCATCTACGATTCGCAGGTTCGCTTCATGCGGGATATCGGTCTACTCGACTGACGGCCGGTATGCGTAGTTACAATGCGTTCGGGACGCGAGCGCAAAAAATTTCGCTGCCCGAAGCAGGCCGGATTCTCTGCCTGTACCGGCGGCATTGATTGCGGCCGGAGGCAGGGGCCGCGAGTTCTGCATCGGCTGGACTGAGAACAACGGCGGGCGGCTGGCGTTAACTTCACGCGGGCCGTACCCTGGGGAGGAGCATGTCCAACAATAATCGACTGGCCCGCGCCGCGCGGATTGCCGGCGATTCCGCGAGCTATATCTTCCTCGTGATCGTCGTCATCAGCGCGTACGAGGTATTCATGCGCTACGCGTTGGGGCGGCCGACCATCTGGGTGCATGAGCTGTCGATTGCACTGGCGGCGACCTGTTTTGTAATCGGCGGACCGTATGTGCATCAGGCCCGTCAGCACATCACCATCAGTTTCGTTTACGAGCGGCTGCCGCCCGCCGTGCAGAGATGGGTGCGTCTCGCCTGTTCCCTGCTGGCTCTAACTTTTCTTTGCCTGCTTACCTATGCCGCGTCGGTACAGGGCTGGCAGGCGTTGCGGTACGGTGAGACCACTGGCACCGCGCTCAACTGGCCGATTCCAGCCTATCTGAAGGTGCTGTTTGCGATCTGCGCAGCACTGATGACTCTTCAGACGCTCGTCCACATCTTCGATGATGCCGGGAAACTGAGGTCTCGCGGCCGATGAGCATCGAATGGATCACGGTGCTCATGTTCGGCAGCATGATCGCGCTGCTGCTTCTTGGGCTGCCGCTGGCGTTTGTCACCGGGTTGATCGGTGTCACGTTCACGCTCGGGCTGTTCGGCGTGGACGGATTGCAGCTGATTGCCAGCCGCATCTACAGTTTCATGAACGAGTATGCGCTGGTGGCGGTGCCAATGTTCATCATGATGGCCTCGCTGATGGAACGCTCCGGCGTGGCCAAGGACCTGTTCGACGCCATGCGGGTCTGGGCGGGCCGCCTGCCTGGAGGCCTTGCAATCCAGACCATGGTCGCTGCCACCATCATGGGGGCGATGACCGGCATCATTGGCGGCGAGATCGTGCTGCTGGGGCTGCTCGCGCTGCCGCAAATGCTGCGGCTGGGTTACGACCGCAAGCTCGCCATCGGCACGATCTGCGCGGGCGGATCGCTCGGCACCATGATCCCGCCGTCCATCGTGCTGATCATCTATGGCCTGACGGTCAACGTCTCGATCGGCGATCTGTTCATAGCCAACATCGTGCCGGCGCTGATCCTCTCCGTCGTTTACATGGCCTACATTTTCACGCGGTGTCAGCTCAATCCCAGGCTAGGGCCGCCCGCTCCCGCGGAAGAGTGCGATATCCCGTTGCTCAGAAAACTGTCGTTGATGAAAGGCCTGGCGCTGCCGCTGCTGATCATCTTCGCGGTGCTGGGAACGATTTACTTCGGCATTGCGTCGGTCACGGAGGCCGCGGCGATGGGCGTAGTCGGTTCGATGATCGCTTCGGCAATTCGGCGCGAGCTGAACTGGCAGATGATGCGCGACTCGGTGCGCCGGACCATGCATACCTGCGGCATGCTGCTCTGGCTGTCGTTCGGCGCGACTGCGATGATCGGCGTCTACAACCTCGCGGGCGGTCCTGCCTTCATCCGCGAGCTGTTCACCGCGCTGGACGTGCCTGCGGTTGCGGTCATTTTGCTGATGATGCTGATCCTGTTCGTACTGGGCGCGATGATGGACTGGGTCGGCATCTGCCTGCTGACCATGCCGATTTTTGTGCCGATCGTGAGCGAACTCGGCTACGACCCGGTGTGGTTCGGCGTGGTGTTCTGCCTCAACATGCAGCTCTCCTACCTGACGCCTCCGTTCGGACCCGCCGCGTTCTACTTGAAGAGCGTGGCGCCGCCGGACATCTCGTTGAACGAAATCTTTGCCGCCATGTGGCCGTTCCTGATCCTGCAGGCCTCGGTGCTGATGATCGTCGTGTTCTATCCCGATCTCGCGCTCTGGCTGCCTTCGCTTGGTCGATGAGCAGGCAAAGCTGGACAATAAAGCTTGAAACACGAAGGGCACGATGGCAACACGAAGTACCACGAAGGGAAAACGGAACGGATGACAGCAAAAAGCACTGATTTAATCAGACAACCTTGAATTGGCGATGACCGACGCGTGCTCATGTATATCTGTAAGCAGCATACCCGCTGTTTAAGTCGAATCTTGCTTCTCCTTCGTGTTGCCTTCGTGCCCTTCATGTTTAGGCAGTTCAGCCTTTGAGGTGAAACGATGAAGTTCAAGGCAGCAGTCCTGAACGAAGTAGGCAAGCCGCTGGCGATCGAGGAGCTGGAGATGGCACCGCTGCAGGCTGGCGACGTTCTGGTGCGCATCAGGGCAAGCGGGCTATGCCACACGGACCTGGAGGTGATGCAGGGATCGCTGGCGTACCCGCTGCCAATCGTACTCGGGCACGAGGGCGCAGGCGTGGTTGAGGCGATCGGCGCGGGCGTGACCCGGGTCACACCCGGCGATCATGTCATCCTCTCCTGGAACCCGCATTGCGGGCATTGCTTCTACTGCGAGCGCGACCTGCCGATCCTGTGCGAACCGTTCTCGCGCCATCAGCCGCGCGGCCTGTTGCTGGATGGCACTTCGCGCATGCGGCGAGGCGGCGGAACGGTGCATCACTATTCCGTCACTTCCACGCATGCCGAGGTCACCGTGGTGCCCGAATCCGGCGCGATCCCGATACCGCGCGAAATTCCGTTCGACCGCGCCTGCATCATCGGTTGCGGCGTGATGACCGGGGTTGGCGGCGTCGTGCGCAAGGCACAGGTCGAACCCGGGTCGAGCGTGGCGGTCATCGGTTGCGGTGCGGTCGGATTGAATGCCTTGCAGGGCGCGGTACTCGCCGGCGCTAAGGAGATCATTGCACTCGACGTCGGCGCCGATCGCCTCGAGCGCGCTGCGGTTTTCGGCGCGACGCACGGAATCGACGTCTCGGGTGGCGACTCGGCCGGACAGGTGAAGGCGCTTACCGGCGGACGTGGCGCCGATTACGTATTCGAATCGGCCGGCAACGCGAAGGCCTTCCGGCTCGCGGTCGAAGCGGTTCGCCCGGGCGGGCACGCGGTCTGGCTGGGCAAGGTCAATGTCGACGAGGAGGTGAGTTTTCGCTGGGGCAGCCTGATGGGCGAGAAACGCATCGTGCGCTCGAGCTACGGCAACGCGCGGCCGATGCGGGATTTTCCATGGCTCGCGAACGCCTATCTCGCGGGCCGCCTCAAGCTCGATGAACTGATCACCCGCCGCATTACGCTGGCGGAAATCAACGACGGCTTCGCCATGCTTGCCAAGGGCGAGGGCATCCGCACCGTGGTGATGTTTGGCGAGTGAGTCTCACCACAGAGACACAGAGAGAATCTGGAATCCGAAACGACACGATGCTCATTTCTGCTCAAGATTGTTGTTCCCGCGTGAAAGTAGCCAGGGGCATGAGTCCTGTTTCCCACGGTTCTCTGTGCCTCTGTGTCTCTCTGGTTCAGAAGGGGTTCTTCCTTGGCGACTGCTGATAACTTCCAACATCCGCCGATGCAGTCCGAATGGATCGACCGGCCGCACCAGCTGGCGAAGCTCGGCGATCTGCTGCTGGAGAACGGCGATCGCATCGTCGATTACACGCAGTCGTATGTCACGCACGGGAAACTGAACGCAGATCGGTCGAACGCGATTCTGGTGTGCGCTTCGCTCACCGGCAATCATCACCGTCTGGATTTCCTCATAGGTCCGGGGCTGGCGCTGGACACGCAGCGCTTTTTCGTGATCTGTACGGACCCGATCGGCAACGGCTTGTCGACTTCGCCTTCGAACAGCGCGCGTCAACCCGGCATGCGTTTCCCCCGCTTTGTCATACGCGACATGGTGGCGGCGCAGCATCGTTTGTTGTCGGAGGAACTGGAGCTCGAGCGCGTAGCTGCCGTCGTCGGCGCATCGATGGGCGGCATGCAGGCGCTGCAGTGGGCGGTCAGCCATCCCGGATTCATGCAGGCGATCGTCGCCATGACGCCGATGGCGAGGACCGATCCGTGGGCGGCAGGGGTGGTCGAAACCGCGCGCGCCTGCCTGACCGCGGATCCGGCATGGGACGGAAAATCGTTCGCTTCCGTGCCGCAACGCGGCTGGCGGGCGTATACCGGGCTGATGACCATGCTGCTGGGCAGAACGCCCGCGGGTCTCGCCGAGTTTGCGCGGGACGCGGCCGAAGCCGGCCGCTGGTTCGAGCGCCTGACCGTACAGAATGCGAAAATCGGATTCGATGCGCATGACTATCTGTACCAGTCGTGGGCGTATCAGGCGCACGATATCGGCAATACGCCGGGGTTCGATGGTACGGAGGCCGCGCTGCGTGCGATCCGGGCGCGGACCCTGATCGCCGCACCGCCGCTGGACCTGTTCAACCCGTCCCATGCCGCACGATGGGCGGCGGAGCGTATTGGCGGCGCGCGCTTCGAGGAGATTCCGTCGGTGCAGGGCCACCAGGCCGCGACCTCGACCAGGGCGGAAGACGCCGCCTTTCTGAACCGCGTCATCGGAGATTTTCTGACAGGAACCTGAACCACGGAGGACACGGAGGAAAACCGGTACAAGCGAAACACACAACACGCCGCATCGCGGTTTGTTGAGGAGCGGGCTCATGTTTGCGAAGCCAACGTGACGCCGGCACCAAAGGCACGAAGACACTAAGAAATCTTGAGTTTTTCTTTGCGTACTTTGCGCCTCTGCGGTGAGATCTTGTGTTTGTTTTTCCTGGGTGTTCTACGTGACAAGAGATTCTTTCAAAGGAGAAGCATCATGATCGTCGATCATCGGACTTACAAAGTGAAACTCGGCAAGCTGCCGGAGTATCTGAAACTGTACGAGACCGAAGGGCTGCCGCTGCAGCGCAAGTATCTCGGGCATTGCGTGGGCTGGTATTCGAGCAACGACATCGGTCCGTTGTCGCAGGTCGTGCACATGTGGGCGTACAGGGATCTCGCCGACCGCGAAGCGCGACGCAATGCGTTGGCCGCCGATCCGGCGTGGCCCAAGTTTCTGGAAAAAGCCTTGCCGATGCTCGACTCGATGGAAAACAAGATCCTGCGCCCGACCCCGTTCTTCACCATTCCCGAGCTGAAAGGCTGACAACGGCAAGATGGAAGTTCGAGGACAGGGGTGCTGCGATCCGGCCTGAGCGCTCTTTAGCTCCTGGAGTCTAATGAGGACTGGGCATTTTTCTGCGGAGGGAACCATGAACAGACAATGGCTGCTGCTTTTCGCACTTGCTGCCGGCGCCGCGGGCGCGGCCTTTGCCCATCACGGGCGGATGCAGGAGCACCTGTTGAAAGTCGAGGTGCTCGGGTCGGGGGTCTATGCACAAGCGTCGGAGGGCTTCGTGCGCACTGCCGGTCACGCGCGGGCCGATTCGCGGGCGGTTCTGGTCCGGCCGGGCGATCGCGTCGCGCGCGTGGCAGGAGAACAGTTCGGGTTCTGCTTCGAGGTCAGCGGATTTCTCGAAGACGGTGAAGTCGATCTGCAGAAGATCATTACACATCCGCCAGTGCCGGCTGGAAACCAGGCCGTTTCCGGCTATGTCAGCACCATCGAACTTGATGTGGCCGGCGGGCGCGCACGAGGCTGTATCGGCCATACGCTGGAAGGCGGCGATCTGGTCGCGGGCCGGTGGGTCGTCGCACTTGGCGCAGGAGAAACCACGCTGGCCGAGCGCAGTTTCACAGTGGAGTGAGACATGCCCCGGCGCAGTAACGAGAACGGATAACCTGAAGAGGAGAAATGCATGGGCGAGATTACCCGCCGCGATACGTTGAAGACACTGGGCGCGGCCGCGGCTGTCGCTGCTGCGCCCGCGTTGCTGCTGCCGTCAAGCGCTTACGCAAAGCTTGAGTTCAAGCCCGAGCGCGGAGCCAGCATCCGGCTGATGCGCTGGCGCAGGTTCATCCAGGGCGACGAGGATCAGTGGCTGGCGAACACCGCGAAGTTCACGAAGGCCACCGGCGTGGAGGTGCGCGTGGACAATGAGGGTTTCGAAGACATCCGGCCCAAGGCGGCGATGGCCGCGAACGTTGGCACCGGGCCGGATATCGTGCTCGGCTGGATGGATGATCCGCATCTGTTCCGGCAGCGCGTGATCGATCTGACCGATGTCGCCGAATACCTCGGCCAGAAGTACGGTGGCTGGTACCCGACCGCGCGTCGCTACGGCAGCGTGAACAGCGGATCAGACAAGGGGCGCTGGCTCGGGCTGCCGGTCGGTGCAGGCGGTGCATTGCTCAACTACCGGATCTCGTGGATGAAAGAGGCGGGATTCGACAAGTTTCCTGCCGACTTCGACGGTTACCTGAAGTTGTGCAGGCAGTTGTCGAAAAACGGCCATCCTCCCGGCTTCGCGTTGTCGCACGCGACCGGGGATGCCGAGACCTGGAGCCACAACGTGCTGTGGGGTTTCGGCGCCAGGGCGGTGGATGAAGAAAACCGGCCCGCGATCAACAGCAGGGAAACGATTGCTGCGATCGAGTACATGACCGAACTGAACAAGACCTTCATCGAAGGCACCCTGGCGTGGACCGGCGTCTCCAACAACAACTCTTTCCTGGAGGAAAGGATCAGCCTGACCTCCAACGGCCCGTCCATCTATTACGTGGCGAAGAACTCGAAAGATCCGCGACAGCAGGCAGTCGCCAGAGACATGGACCATGCCGCCTATCCGATCGGCCCGTCCGGAGAGGCGGCGGAACTGCATCTGCTCTCGCAGGCGTACGTGTTCAGGCACACCAAATATCCGAATGCGTGCAAGGCCTACCTGCAGTTCATGATGGAGGCGGAGCAGTACGAACCGTGGCAGGAGGCTGCGCTGTCCTATATGTGTCCGCCGCTGAAGGCCTACGCGCAGACACCGTTCTGGAAAACCGATCCCAAGCTCGCGCCCTTCCGTAACGTGGTCGAGCGCATGCGCTGGAGCGGCTACGCGGGCGATGTCGGCGAGGCTTCCGCGGCTGCGCTGGCCGACTGGGTTATAGTGGACATGTTCGCGATCGCAGCATCGGGGCGCAGCTCGCCGCGCGATGCCGTGCGCGATGCGGAACGCCGGCTGCGCCGGATTTACCGCTAGTCCCGCGTGAAGGGAACTTGCGGCGGCGCACGGGAACCAAGCGAGCTGGACCAGGCAACAACGTCAACACGAGGCCACTGACATGACTAAACGCTGGATTTGTGCGGCGGCTGCCGCTCTGCTGGTTTCGCCTGCCGCGGCCGAAGAAGAGTATCCCTTTGCGCCCGAGCGCCTTGCGCAGGTGTATGACAACGAGACCGCGCGCCTGGATATGGGATCAGTACGCGACCGGGCCGGCATGCGCACGTTCGATGTGCTGATTTCCGCCAACAATCCAGCCGCGCTGCCGTCCGGTGCCGCTGCAGTGCGTACGGTGCGCTATTTTGCCCGCTGTGCGACCAACGAAATGGCAATCGGTGGCGTCGCCCTGTTGGACAGCGGGGGGAGCGTGCTGAAAAGCGTGATCGTGCCGCCAGGGACCTGGGAGTATTTCAAGCCCGGGCGTGGAACACGTGAAGCTGAATGGCTGGGAAACGTCTGCTGACGCGACTGAACCGAGTCGTGGATTTCAACGGCACAGGGCCGGGCGCACGCCCGGCCTTTTTCATGGCTGGTTTGTGTCGATTGCTTCGACCGGCCCGCCCGCTTTCATCCACGCATCGAGTCCGCCTTTCAGATGAGCGGACTCGGCAATGCCGGCATTGTCTGCCGCCTGCAGCGCCATCGCGGAACGTTCGCCGAAGGCGCAATAGAACACCACGCGTTTGCGGGTGCTGTTCGCCAGTTCCTGCAGTACGCCGCCCTGTTTCAGTTCCCCGTCGAGCCCGGGGTACGGCACGTGGAGTGCACCGGGAATCGCACCGTGACGGTGTCGTTCCGGATCTTCGCGCAGGTCCACGAAGAACACCGAACCCATCTCCAGTGCCTGCAATGCCTGCTCCACGCTGAACGAACGGCCTTTCGCGTCGAGTTCCGCCTGCGACAGGCCGATGCGCAGGTTTTTCGGCACGGCGACGTCCATCATCTTCGGGTTCGGCAGGTCTAGCTTGCCCATCAGCTCCACATATTCGTCCACCGACTTTACCTGCAGGCGCGGGTTATACGCTTTCTCTTCAAGAATGGTGCTGACGGTGTCGCCCTTGTAGTCGTGCGCCGGGTACACCAGTGTTTCATCGGGCAGCTTCAGCAGCCTGTTGAACAGCGAATCGTACTGAGCCCGGGCGTCGCCATTCTGGAAATCGGTGCGCCCGGTGCCGCGAATCAGCAGCGTGTCGCCAGTGAATACGCGGTCCTGGTAAAGGAAGCAATACGAGTCGTCGGTATGGCCGGGTGTGTAGATTGCGGTCAGCCGCAGCCCGTCTGCCTCGATTACATCGCCGTCGGCGACGCGCATGGAAACCGTGTCCACCTTGCTCTGTTCGCCCATCACGGTCGTGCAGCGTGTTCGATCTCGTAACGCGCCGAGCCCGGTGACGTGGTCCGCATGCACATGCGTATCGATCGCTTTCACCAGCCGCACGTCGAGTTCCTCGAACAGCTGGATGTAGCGGTTCACCTTGTCCAGCACCGGGTCGATGATCAGCGCCTCACCCCCGCGGCGCGCGGCCAGCAGATAGGTGTAAGTGCTCGAGGTGGAGTCGAAGAGCTGGCGGAAAATCATCCTGGAGTGCGGAGAGCCGGGGCGTTGCTCAGTCCTTGCCTTCACTGCTGGCCCAGTTCTTCATCAGCGTGTTCGACGGCAGGTTCTCGTCGACCAGCTTCTTCGCGGTCTCGGCACCGGCGACCGGCAGGCCGTTTGGGTCGAGCACACCGATCTGCACCAGCACGGACGCCTGGTCCCAGTAGATGTGTTCGTTGTACAGCTTGTCGCCGCGGAACTTCACGATGGCGACCAGCGGGATCTCGACGTACTTGCCGGTGGGTTTGATGCCGGGCAGCATCCAGTCGATTTCGATGTCATGCGTGAAACAGAACACCATCTCGTCCACCAGGATGCCTTCGCCGATGGTGCGCGAAATCGGGATCAGTTTCGTGTCCTTTGGTGTCTTCGGGATGAAATGGTGCTTGTAGAAGCGCCGCAGGTGCCGGGAGCCGACCCCGCCGGTCATGGTCGGGATATGGTTGACATAGGGTTCGGCCACCATGGTCTTCATGGTCGCATCGACATCGCGGGTAGCAAATTCATATTCGCAGTGCTTGTCCCACAGCGACGAAAAATCGTAGTGCGGGCCCATCACCCGGCGGAACATCGCAATCGAGCGGTGGTGCGCCATCAGAGCGGAAGGCTTGTCGAAGTGGTCGCCGCCGGTGCGGGCGAATGCGTGATCGACGCCGGGGTAGGCGTAGATCTCGACGTCGTGACGGGTCTTGAACGTGTCGCGGATCTTCTGCACCGCTTCGGCGGGCACGAACTTGTCCTTTTCCGCGAAGTGCAGCACCAGCGGGCATTTGATGTTTTTCGCCTCGTCCAGGCTCTGCTCGATGCCGACGCCGTAGTATCCGACCGCGACGTCCACGCCCGATCGTGCCGCGGCCAGGTAGGCGAGCTTGCCGCCGAGGCAGAAACCGAGCGCGCCGACCTTGCCGACCACCTCAGGCCGGGTGCGCAGCGTTTTGACCGCTGCGGTGATGTCGTTCATGCCCTTGTCAACGTCGAACTTCTGGAAGAACTCAAAGGCCTTCTGCCATTCCTCCGGGCTGTAGCCCAGATCCACATCCTTCTCCATGCGCCAGAACAGGTCGGGCGCCAGCACCACGTAGCCCTCCTCGGCGTAGTACTCGGCTACCTCGCGCACGTAGGCGTTGATGCCGAAGATCTCCTGGCAGAGCACGATGCCGGGGCCCTTGCCGGAGGCCGGCACCGTCAGGTATCCACGGAATTTGCCGCCGTCCGCGGCGGGGATCTCGATCCATTGTCCTGGCATTGCTGGGGCTCCTTGGCGTTTTGTGTTCTCTGTTCCGGTGGCCGCATTGCGCGGCGGCAAGGGGGAGCTTTTAACCTGAGGCGGCGCGCACTGTCAAACCGGGTGCCGGCACCCTTTCCCCTATGCGCCCCGCGGTCTAAACTCCCGTTTCCACGACAAATTGCGCCCGGCATCTGATGGTCGGCGGGCCACAACACTGATCAGGGGGAGTTCCGATGACATCGTTCTCACGCCGCCGCTTTCTGCGGGCGACGGGCGCCGCCGCTGTTGCCGCACCGTTTGCCGGATCGCTGCTTCTGCCCGGATGTGCCCGCGAGGAGAAAGTACTCACTATCGCCTACAACGTTTCCCTGCCTTCGTGGGACCCGACTACCGGTCCCTCCGCAGTGAACCCGACCATCCAGTCGATCTACAAGGCGGTGTTCGACTCCTATATAGACCAGGACCCGGACCTGTCCTTCAAGGCGGGTTTGCTGACCGAGTGGGGCTGGAACGACGACCGCAGCAAGATTCGCATGACCGTGCGTGACAATGCCTTCTGGCATGACGGCACGCCGGTAACCCCGGAAGACGTGGTGTGGTCGCTGGAGCGCGCCGGCAACCCGGATACCGGCAACCCGATCCAGTTCGTCTGGAGCAAGATCGGCAACTTCGACATTTCCGGGCAGACCGTCACCGCCGACGTGAAGGCATTCGAACCCACCCTGTTCAAGTGGATGGCGTTTCTCACCGGCTACGTGCTGCCGAAGAAGGCGTATACCGAATCCGGTGCGCAGGCCTGGGAGAACAAGCCGGTCGGCAGCGGCCCGTACATGGTCGAGCGCTACGAGCGCAACGCCTATATCCGGCTGAAGGCGTTTCCGCAGTACTGGGGGCCGAAGCCTGCCTTCGAAACCGTGGTATTCAAGATCGTCCCCGATGCCTCGGCGCGGGTCGCGGAGATCGAAAGCGGTGCGTCCGACCTGACGCTGGAAGTGCCATACGAAGAGTTCGACCGTCTGACCGGCACCAACGCGCTTGCGGGCTCCGCACATCCGGTGTCCGATATCGGCATGATCTTCATCTCCAATCGCGAACCGATGCTGGACAAGAACGTCCGGCTGGCGATGATTCATGCGATCGACAAGAAGTCGATCGTCGACCGCCTGCTCGGCGGTTACGGCACGCCGATCGATACGCTGCAGGCGCCGCAGTACGCTGCTTTCGACCCGACCATCGCGGTGAACTACGATCCCGAACGGTCGAAGCAGCTGCTGGCGGACTCCGGCTATTCCGTTTCCAACCCGGTGCGCTTTACCATCCAGACCACGCGTGGCTTCAAGCCGAAGGACTACGAGATGATCCAGGCGATCGTCGGCATGTGGCGCG